>CAZBRO010000011.1:0-134344 GCA_964494505.1 uncultured Bordetella sp. | reverse complement strand
ACCCCTTTGGGGGAGAGGGATTCTCGTAGTGGATGGACTGCCCCCTCACCCTGCCCTCTCCCCCTGTGGGGGAGAGGGATTCGACGGAGTCAGGATTAGGATTCGTGCGTTGCGGAGGGACCGCCCCCTCACCCTGCCCTCTCCCCCCGTGGGGGAGAGAAATTAGCGCAGGTTCCCGCAGAAGCGCTGAATCCGCCCGCAGGCGTCCTCCAGAACCTCGTTCGAGGTCGCATACGAAATGCGGAAGAACGGCGACAACCCGAACGCCGCTCCATGCACCACGGCGACCCCTTCGGTTTCCAGCAACTCGTTGGCGAAATCCTCATCGGTACGGATCGTCGTGCCGCTCGGCGCCTTCAGCCCGATCATCTTGCGGATCGAGGGATAGACGTAGAACGCGCCCTCCGGCACCGGACACTCGATGCACGAGCTCTGGTTCAGCATCGAAACCACGAGGTCGCGGCGGCCTTCGAACACTTTCTGGAATCGCGGGATGAAGTCCTGCGGCCCGTTCAGCGCTTCCACGCTCGCCCATTGGGAGATCGAGGCTGCGTTGGTCGCCGATTGCGATTGCAGCTTGGCCATCGCCGCGATGAGCGGCTGGGGTCCCGCGCAATAGCCGATCCGCCAGCCGGTCATGGCATAGGCCTTGGACACGCCGTTCATGGTGAGCGTGCGCTCATAGAGCCCGGGCTCTACTTCGGCCACCGAATGGAACTCGAACCCGCCGAAGACGAGATGCTCATACATGTCGTCGGTCAGGATCCACACCTGGGGATGGCGCATCAACACCGCGGTCAGCGCCTTCAACTGGTCCACGCTGTAGCAAGCCCCCGTCGGATTGGAGGGCTGGTTGAAGATGATCCACTTCGTCTTGGGCGTGATGACGGCTTCGAGCGCCTCGGGCGTCAGCCGGAACCCATCCTCCAGCCGCGTCTCGACGAACACGGGCGTCCCGCCCGCGAGCAGCACGATGTCGGGATAGCTGACCCAATAGGGCGCGGGAACGATGACCTCGTCGCCCGGGTTCAGCGTCGCCATCATGCAATTGTAGATCACGCTTTTCCCGCCCGGCGCCACGAAGGTCTGGGCCGGCGTGTAATCCAGATTGTTCTCGCGCTTGAACTTCTTGGCGATTGCCGCGCGCAGTTCCGGGATGCCTTCGATATTGGTGTACTTGGTCTCGCCGCGGCGGATGGCGGCGATGGCCGCCTCCTTGATGTTGTCCGGCGTGTCGAAGTCGGGCTCTCCGGCAGCAAGCCCGATGACGTCGCGCCCGGCCGCCTTCAGCTCGCGCGACTTCTGCGTCATGGCAAGAGTCGGCGAGGGTTTGATGCGAGCCAAGGATTGGGCCAGGAAGCCTGGCGGAAGCGCGGACATGAACGGCTCCAATGGGTGAGAAGGGGCGTGAGACCTAGCAATGGCGGGCACCCCACGCAAGCGGGCGCGATCACGTCTTGGTGGCGGCTAACCCTTCGGAAAGACTCTCGTCCGATTATCGCCCCCGGAGATATCCGAACCTGCGCGCCATGCGTCCATTTCTTCGGTTTGCCGCCCTGCTCCTCGCTCTTTCGCTCGCGGCGGGCTGTTCCAGCCCGCGCCCGCCGATGGGCCGCTGGCAGGGGGCCTACGACGACCCGGGCCTGATGATCGTGGCGCGGCTGGAAATCGATTCGGGGGGGAAGGTGCGCGTCTCGGCCCCCAACGCCGTCACCGATCAGGCGCCCTTGAGCGAAAGCGACCGCGCCGATTTGCGCACCCGGCTGGAGATGGGTCTTGCCGCATCCTGGGAGAACGTTGCTCCCCTGTCGCTCACTTTCGACGGGCAGGCCTTCCGCAAACCCGGCGGGGTCGCGCCGCAACTGGAATGGGACGGCCCCCAAAAGCGCATGACGCTGATCTTCTATTCCGGCAATCGCCGCTCCGTCCGCGTACCGCTCGAGTCCGTCGACACCTTCACCGGCGATTCCTGATCACCAGCGGGCGAACGCGAAATACCCCGCCGCGACCAGGCACCCGAACGCCGCCACCTGATTCCAGCGGATGGCCTCGCCCAGATAGGTGACCGAGAATACCCCGAACACGATCAGCGTGATGACCTCCTGCATGGTTTTAAGTTGGGCAGCCGAATAGACCTCGTGCCCGATCCGGTTTGCGGGCACCGCGAAGCAATATTCGGCGAAGGCGATGCCCCAGCTGACCAGCACCACGATCCACAGCGGGTAATTGGGGAATTTGAGCTGGCCGTACCAGGCAAAGGTCATGAACACATTGGAAACGGAGAGCAGAACCAACGGGGCAAGATACGGCCAATTCATCGCGGGAAGCCTCGGGTAAAGTGGGTCGAGGCCGGCGACCATAGCGGAGCGTCCGGCGGCTTGTCTTGCCGTGTTCGCGGGGGTACATGCCCGCCCTGATTGGTGCTAATGTGACGGCAGGAGGCGTCGCCAAGCGGCGATCCTGGGATAGGACTTCGACGAGGGACCAAGAGCCCTCGCCGGCAGATGGAGGGTAGCGATCCATGCGTGTTCCGAATGCGGTTTCGGCGCTTGCGCTTCTGGGCCTCGTGGCGAGCGCAGGAGAGGCCAACGCGGTCGTTCTTGTGGTCGGCGGCGGCGCGGGCTCGCAATGCTACGCCACGGCCGAATATGGCGATCCGTTCAAGGCTTTCGACATCTGCACGCGCGCGTTGTCGGATCAGGAAATGTCGGTTCGCGACCGGGCGGCAACCTATATCAACCGCAGCGTGGTGCGCCTTAGGGTGCACGATTGGGGCGGCGCGCTTGGCGACACGGATCTGGCGCTGGCGCGGGTTTCCACCATTGGCGAGGCCTATGTGAATCGGGGTGCTGCGCTGCTGAATCTGGGGCGGACACAGGATGCGCTGACCGATCTCAACAAGGCGATCACCATCGGATTGGATAAGGTGCATCTCGCCTATTACAATCGCGGTCTGGTCAAGGAAAAGATGAACGACACGCGCGGCGCCTATGCCGATTACAGGAAGGCGCTGGACCTCGACCCTACCTTCACGCTGGCGGCCGACGAGCTGAAGCGTTTCAGCACGGTCGGAGAGATGATGCGGCCGCGGGCGTAGAGCGCTAAGGTTCGCAAGAACGCAAAACCCTCATGCGGGACATCCGCATGGGGGTTTTGTTTGCCCGGTTCATCTTTCCCTCCCTGTGTCGGCGCTTATGGCAGCTTGTAGGCGATCAGCTCGCTGCCGAATCCAACCCCGCTGATGGCCAGCACGATGTACTGCTTGCCGCCCAGCATATAGGTCATGGGCGTGCCGGTTTCGGGCGCCGGCATATAGACCGCGCCCGCATCCGCGCCCGTGGCCTTGTCATAGGCGCGCAGCAAAGCGCCGCGCCTGCCATCGGGCTGCGTCGCAAAACCGGCCTCGCCCGCGACCACCAGCGTCTTCGTCACCAGCGTGCCGATGCGTCCCACACGTCCGGTGCGGGGAACATTCACGCCCTTCAGCGCCGGATTGTTCTTGATGTTATCGGGCGTGTCGCCATGGGCGACCTGCCAGGCGATCTCGCCCTTGTTCAGATCGATAGCGGTGATGCGCCCATAAGGCGGCTTCACCAGCGGCAATCCCTGCACCGTCAGGCCCGGACCGCCTTCGCCGCCGCCCCCGAATGCGGGCGCGCCGCCGCCCGGACCGTTCGGGTCGGTCGCGCGCCCCTGGATGAAGCGCATATCGGACTGTGTCCGGTCCTTCGGCGGCACGAGGCCAAGTGCGGTGATCTGCGTCGCCGAATAGACGTAGACCATCTTGGTTTCGGGATCGAAGGCGCCGCCCGGCCAGTTCGCGCCGCCTGTCGCGGAAGGCAGCATCAAGGTCGCGAGCGGACCCGGCCATTTGCTGGCGACCGGGGGAGTAAAGATCGGCCCGAGTTTGTAATTGGCGGCGAGCTTCGCCCCTTCGGCCTTCAGCTCCGGCGTGAAATCGATCAGATCGTCGGGCGAAACGCCCTGCCGGTCATAGGCCGCGGGGCGCGAGGGGAAGGGCTGTGTGGGCGAATACCACTCGCCCGGCACATCGCCCTTCGCGACAGGTTTCTCCACGATCGGCCACACCGGCTCGCCCGTCACGCGGTCGAAGACATAGAGCCAACCCTGCTTGGTCGGCTGCGCCACCGCCTTGATCGCGCGCCCGTTGACGGTGATGTCGGCCAGAATCGGCGCGGCCGGAATGTCCATGTCCCAGATGCCGTGATGCACCAGCTGGTAGTGCCATTTGCGCTTTCCCGTCATCAGGTCGAGCGCGACCAGGCTCTCGCCGAACAGCCCGTTGCCCGGACGGTGGCCGCCATAATAATCGCCCGTCGGCAGCTCCACGGGCAGATAGACGGTGCCCAGCTGCTCATCGACCGACATCTGGCCCCATACGCCGGCATTGCCGTTATTGGCCCAGGATTCCTGTTCCCAGGAATCGTTCCCGAATTCGCCAAGCCAGGGGATGGTGTGGAAAATCCACAACCGCTTGCCGGTCTTCACATCGAAGGCCCGCACGTAACCCTTTTCGTTGTTCACCCGCTTGGGCGCGCCGCCGGGGAGATGTGCTGCCCCGATGAGGACCACGTTCCGCGCAACGATGGGGGCGGCGTGAAGTCCCACCTCGCCCGTGACCAAGTCCATCATCTGGTCGTCGTCGAGCTTCAGATCGACCACGCCATTGGCGCCGAAACCGGCCACCGGAACGCCCGTCTTCGCGTCGAGCGCGATCATGCGGTAGCCAGGCGTGACGTAGATGATCCGCGCCTCGCTTCCATCGGTCCAATAGGCAAGCCCGCGGCCGGAGAGGCGGCGCGGCGCGCCTGCGCCCCGCTGGCCTTCGTCCTCGCGATGCGTCCAGAGGATTTCCCCGCTTGCCGCATCGAGCGCCACCACGTCCCGGCGGGTGCCGACCGTCGCGTAGACCACGCCGCCCGCCATCAGCGGGGTGCCCTCGAAATTCACCTCGGGACGCGGACCGAACGAATCGGTCTTGAACCGCCACGCGACCTGGAGGGAATTGAAATTGGCCTTGTTGATCTGGTCGAGCGGCGCATAGCGCGTGCTGGCGAGGTCGCCGCCATAGGTGCGCCACTCGCCAACCGGGGCCGGGAACGTCGCGCCCGCGGGTGCGGCTCCTTGCGCGACCGAACGATTGACTCCCGCCGCCGCAAGCACCGCAAGGAGCATGACGGCTCCCGCAGCAAAAAGACGAACACGTCCTCTGGTCATGTGAAAGCTCCCTCCAAACGGATCAGAAATCGGATTTGTCCGCCGCCGGAATCGGCCGGACGTCTTCGTTGAGACAATTGCCGGCGCAAACCCGCGCCACGGCCACACTCGCAGACGCGAACGTCCGGGCCTTGAGCATCGCCGCCTCCCGTTCAGCAATCCCCGTCAAACTGTACACGCGGCAAGGCCAAAAAACGAGGACGAGGACGAGTGCGGCCCCGCATGCCGGACGGCGAAGTTCTGCTATAAAAGTCGCCGCACGCGCGGATAAAGACCACCCGGGAGAGATTCATGCGCAAATGGATGCCGTTTGCCCTCATGCTGCCTTTGACGCTGATGCTCGCGAGCACGGGCCAGGCGCAGATCACCAGCAATCCGCTGCCCGACCCGATTCTGAAAAAGGGCATCGCGGTCGAGATCAAGGACCTCGTCCGTCTTCCCGACACGCGGGGCAAACATGGCGAGGACGACGTGATGCCGTCAGGATGGGCGCGGGTTAGCTATGTGCGCGACCTGCCGGACGGCCGCCGCTTCGCCAACGATTCGCGAGGCTATCTGTATTACATCGATTCAAGCAACCAGCCGCATGTGTATCTCGATCTGGGCGCGATGTTCCCCTATGGCGTTTACAATCGGCTCGAAAGCGGCTTCATCGGCTTCGTCTTCCACCCGGAATTCGCGCGGAACGGCCTCTTCTATACCGTGCATAGCGAGAAGGGGCCGGGCAATCCCGAGACGCCCGACTTCATTCCGCCCGGCTACACGGTCAAGGATGTGACCTATCACAACGTCATCACCGAATGGCACGCGACGAACCCCGCCGCCAACGCCTTTGCCGGCACGCACCGCGAGGTCTATCGCGACTCCCATGTGGTGGCGAACCTGACCCATCCCTTGGGTGCGGTGGAGTTCAACCCCACCGCCAAGCCCGGCGACGAGGATTACGGCCTGCTCTACACATCGGGCAGCGATCACGGCTTCTCCAATGGCGGAGGGCCGAACGCGAGCAATCCCACGCAGACCCAGCGGCTGGATTCGACCATGACCGCGATCCTGCGCTTCGATCCGAGAAGCCCAACGGTCACGCACGGAAGAAAAGGGCTCGGTGATTACACCATTCCCATGTCCAACAAATTCGCGAGCGACCCCAAAGCGCTCGGCGAAATCTACGCCTATGGCTTCCGCAACGCCCACCGCCTCTCATGGGACCCGATGGACGGGACGATGTTCGCCTCCGATATCGGCATGGACAACATCGAAGAGATCAACATCGTCCACAATGGCGGCAATTATGGCTGGATGACGCGCGAAGGCATTTTCGACAATGGCCGTCCGCGCGGCGGCCAGTTGAACGAGCTTTATCCGCTGCCGCAGGAAATCCTGGACGGCACCAAGAAGGACGGCTTCCTCTATCCGGTCGCCATGTACGACCACGATGAGGGCCGCTCGGTGACCGACGGCTTCGCCTATTACGGAAAGATCGCGGCGCTCAAGGGCAAGTTCGTGTTCGGCGACATCCAGAAGGGACGGATTTTCGCGTCCGATCTGGCGGCCATGAAAAAGGCCGATGACGGCATTCCCAAGACGGTGGCGCCCATCGAAGAGGTACAGCTCTATGTCAAGGATGCGAGCGGCAAGCGCACGGATGTGAGCTTGCAGGAGCTGATAGAAAAGGCCATGGGCAAGAGGCTGCCGCGCGCCGACCTGCACATCAGCCACACCAAGGACGGCGAGCTTCTCATCACCTCTCGGCAGGATGGCTGGATCCGCATGTTGGTACAGTAAGTTTTGTCATTCCCGGCCGAGCAAGCCGCGCGAGCGGCTTCGCGAGGGGAAGGGAACCTCATCTTCGACGAATGTGATAATTCTCGACCAAATGGGTCCCCTTCCCTCGCCGCGCGTCTGCTCGGCTCGCCGGGGATGACAACAAAGAGCAAACGATAAAAGGCCGCACCAATATGACCGAAATCGCCGCCACCAAACTTTCGCGCTTTGGACTCTCCGCAGACGGAGCAAATTGCCTCATCGAATACGAGAAGCAAGGCGGCGAAACGGACCGCCTGGCGTTTCCGGCTTCTCAATTGGACGAAATGATCGGCCTGCTGCTTCAGGTGAAGCAGCTCCATTCGCAGAAGACCCAAGGCAACGACCAGCGCCAGGTGCTGGTCGCCGAGCGCGTCGGCGTCCTGGTTCAGCCCGAAGCGGCCGTGCTCGATTTCGTGGTCGGCGGCGCGCCCATCTCGTTTGCGATTCCCACGGAGATGGCGATGCAGCTGATGCAGATCCTCAAGGAACGCCTGCCTCAGCCCGAATAAGGCGTACTCAATGTTCATATCTGCGATAAGGCGCAGCCAATCGCTTCTCCGTAGAGGATGTTTCCTCTTTGTTCTCTTTCGCCCTGCCATTATATTGACGACCGCATAGAGGAAAAAGGGGATGGAAGTCTTGGACCGTTATTTAGGAGAAACCGACAAGCGGTTTGGTGCAAATGTCACGGTGGATCCTCTAGCCTACGCAACGCCTGTTGATGACCCTGAGATTGTCGAAATTCATAATCTGGACGAAGGGGCATTTTTCAAGGCAAAAGAATTTATAGGCGGCCATCTCTACCAAGACCTTGTTTCTGCGCGTCTGCGAATACGCGAGAGGCTCAGCGGGGGCACTCCTCAGTTTGCGTGCGCATGGTGCGGCACACCTGCCTACATCGTGGCTACACCTGAGAAACATTTTTTCTTCCGGCACATTGTCGAAGACGGCTCGTGCCCAGCGGAAACACGAAACGGCCTTACCGAAGACGAGATTCGCGCCCGAAAATATCACGGCTTGCGGGAAAGCGGCGCTCACCTACGTATCAAAGCTCTCATAGAGCGCTGTCTTATAGCCGATCCTGACTTTCACACTATTTTCCAAGAAAGGATGTGGCGTTCGGCTCGCAATCCAAGGGCTTGGCGACAGCCCGATGTCCAAGCTACTTCTGGAAATCACCGCTTCGCGTTTGAAGTGCAGCTCTCGACGACTTTCTTGGACGTCGTGGTAGGCCGAAGAGTGTTCTACCGAGGAGAGGGCGCCCAACTGATATGGGTGCTCGGCCATTTTTCGCCAGAATATCGGCGCCTAACTACTGACGATTTGCTGTTCTCGAATAACTCTAATGTTTTCGTTGTGGATGAAGAGACTACACGCCTGTCGGAGGCTGGTGGAAAATTCCAGATTCGCTGCTTCCATCGGCGTCCATTTCGAAGTCGCGATGGGTTAGTTGATAAGTGGCAAGAAGAGATTGTGCCCTTTAGTGATCTGACGTTTGAGCAAGACGCGCAGCGGGCATTTTACTTTGATTACGGAGACGCGGCACGGATTCTCTTACAAGAGATCGAACAAGAGAGGGCAGAACGACGGAGCATAGCGGATGAAGAATTGCGAAAGACTTTTTTCGATTTTTGGAGAGAGGCGGGGACGGACTTTGATCATAGCCCCGAAAGCTTTGACCAATGGAATGCTTTACGTTCCGAACTTAGAAAGCGCAACGTGGTTATGCCAATTGTTCCCAACGAAGATAGCGATCTTAGGGCGTTGCTAAATGCACTGTTTAGCGTAGAAACTGGGCAACCGGTAGGATGGCAATTTCGTAACCTGATCGAAGTTGGTCATCATTTGGCAGAGCGTTACCCGCAGCACGTCTTGGCCTTCGGGTATGCCGTCGAACATTTCAATCGTAAAACCATGTTGCAAACTCAGGACACTTCGCTGAAATGGAAACAGCGGTGCGCCCTTCTACGCACAAAGGTGCAAGAGCGAGTTCCTGAGTACATGCCTCGCTTGCCGCTTCTTCCGGTAATTCAGTTTCTTTTTCCCCCAGTCGGGGAACGGCTGTTAAATTACGTCTATGGGTCGACTAAACCGCAGACTTAGGAGGGTCGATTTCTGCGAGACGGAGGGGTATGGACGCCAAATAGTATTCGGAGAACCCCGACTCAGGAACCGTCATGGTGAGCTTGTCATCCTTCGACAAGCTGAGCATGAGGACGTATACGAATTTCCATTATGCTCGATAGACCACGCACATTGAGAAGCCCCGATGAATTGGCCGCCGCCGGCCTCATTCCCCCCGAACGCGCGCATGCGCTCGCGCCAATTGCCGCCCGCTATGCCGTCGCGGTGACACCGGCAATCGCCGGGCTTATCGATCCCGCAGACCCCCAGGACCCGATCGCGCGCCAGTTCATCCCCATCGAAACCGAGCTTGAAACCCAACCGCACGAACGCGCCGACCCCATCGGAGACGAACGCCACGCGCCCGTGCCCGGCATCGTGCATCGCTATCGCGACCGCGTGCTGCTGAAGCTCACTCATGTTTGCCCGGTCTATTGCCGCTTCTGTTTTCGCCGCGAGACGGTCGGCCCCGGCGAGGACCAGATGCTCTCCGGCCCGGCGCGCGATGCAGCCCTCGCCTATATCGAAGCCCATCCCGAAATCTGGGAAGTGATCCTGACCGGCGGCGATCCCTTCATGCTGTCGCCGCGCCGCATCGCGGAGGTCACTGCGCGGCTCGATTCCATCTCCCATGTCCGTGTCATCCGCTGGCATACGCGCATGCCGGTGGCGGACCCCGAGCGCGTCACGGACGAACTGGTGCGCGCGCTGAAATCGGGCACCACCACCTATGTCGCGATTCATGCCAATCACCCGCGCGAACTTTCGCCGCTCGCCCGCCGGGCTGCCGCGCGCCTTGCCGACGCAGGGATTGCGCTGCTCTCCCAGACGGTGCTGCTTAAAGGGGTGAATGACGACATCGCCGTGCTGGAGGCGCTGATGCGGGCGCTGGTGGAAGCGCGCATCCAGCCCTATCAGCTCCACCACATGGACCTCGCGCCGGGCACGGCCCATTTCCGCACCACGATCGCGGAGGGCCAGGCGCTGGTGCGGGCGCTACGGGCGCGCGCCTCCGGCCTCTGTCAGCCTCATTACGTGTTGGACATTCCGGGCGGTTACGCCAAGGCGCTGCTCACGGAAAGCGACGCCGAAACCGGGGGCCACGGAACCCGCTTGCAGGATGGACGCGGCATGACGCACGATTATCCTTTCGCTTGACTCTCGCCACTTGAAAGCGAACGGCTTGCGGCCAATCTCATTCTGGCTTTTGATGCCAGCCTCAAGTCTGTCGCCTCGATTGGACGGGCCCCGCACCATAGCTGGAGACTTCCGATGAAGATGAAAGCACTTCTGCCGCTGCTGGTCGTTTCGGCGGCGTTCGTCACACCGGTTTATGCGAACTGGTTCCACAACCCCACCGAAGGCATTAACCGCAACATCGGCTCCGCGCCGAACCCGACGCCCGCCGACATCCGCGAAATGCGGCAGCCGATTGCCGCCCAGAAGGTGGAAGTTCCGGTCAAGGGCTACACGGTCATCGAACCGGCCAAGGACACGAGCAAATCGGCCGATGCCGCTCAGCCTGCGCCTGCCCAGGGCGACCGCGTCGCTGCGGCTGCACCATCGCGCTGAAACAACCAGGACGCGAGAATTACGCCATAATCCGGAGCAAGGCGGGCTACAAGGTGGCTCGCCTTTTTCCTGAAATCCTGTCCCCTCGTTTTCGCGACCGCACCACGCTTAAGGCCTCAGATCGCGGCCCAGCACCGCCAGGAGGCACGAGCATCCGCCAGGCACCCCGGCGAACTTCCTCATGACCCTTGTTTTTGTTGGTAAATCCCTCGCGATCAAAACACGAAATTTTTCGCCATCACCGCACTCCATGGTGTAAATAGACTCACAAGGGGAAGAACGACCTCCCAAACCCGTGCCGTAAGATGCACGCTGGCGGGGTCCCGAGGAGCAAACGCGCGCGTGGGAACCAACCTTTACTAAGAACACCCGGATCGCGTGCAGTCTGGAATTCGCGAAGGCAAACTCAAGCACATTCGGTGGAGCGACGGTCACGGACATGGATGGTAATGCGGCGAATGGCCAAGCCGGAGAATCGGCTGCCTCGCGATTAAGCCCGGTTCTGGCAGAGATTCCGGGCCATAGTTCGAGTCGAGTTTCGGGACTTCCTCCTACCGACATCAAGGACCCGAACTATTTCCACAAGGTCGTGGATTGCCAATGGGCGTGCCCGGCGCACACCCCGGTCCCCGAATACATAAGGCTGATCGCGGCGGGCCGTTACAGCGACGCCTACATGATCAACTGGCACTCGAACGTATTTCCGGGCGTGCTCGGACGCACCTGCGACCGCCCGTGCGAGCCCGCCTGCCGCCGCGGCCGCGTCGAGGAAGGCAAGGCCGCCCAGCCCGTGGCCATCTGCCGGCTGAAGCGCGTCGCCGCCGATAACAAAGACGACATCCGCGCGCGGCTGCCGAATCCCGCGTCCACCAAGAACGGCAAGCGCGTCGCGCTGATCGGTGCGGGGCCGGCGTCGCTGACGGTTGCGCGCGATCTCCTCCCGCTCGGCTACACGTGCGTGTTGTACGACCAGGACCCGGCGGCCGGCGGCATGATGCGGACGCAGATTCCGAAATTCCGCCTCCCCGAGACGGTGCTGGACGAGGAAGTGGGCTACATCCTCGGCCTGCAGCCGGAATTGCGTCTGGGTCAGCGCGTCTCCTCGATGACCGCCATTCTGGAAGAAGGCTACGACGCGATCTTTGTCGGCTGCGGCGCGCCGCGCGGACGCGAGCTTGAGGTTCCGGGCCGCCAGGAAGCCTCCGCCAACATCCATATCGGCATCGACTGGCTTTCCAGCGTCTCGTTCGGCCACACCACCAAAATCGGCAGGCGCGTGATCGTGCTCGGCGGCGGCAACACCGCCATGGATTGCTGCCGCACCTCGCGGAGGCTCGGCGGCGACGACGTGAAGGTGGTGGTGCGCTCCGGCTTCGAAGAGATGAAGGCGTCTCCCTGGGAAAAGGAAGACGCGATGAACGAAGGCATCCCGATCCACAATTTCCTGGTGCCCAAGGAATTCACCCACGACAACGGCAAGCTGACGGGCGTCGTGTTCGAAAAGGTGAAGGCCGAATACGACGCCAAGGGCCGCCGCAATCTGGTGAACGCGGGCGAACCCGACGTGCACATGGAATGCGACGACGTGCTGGTGGCCGTCGGCCAGGAGAACGCCTTCCCCTGGATCGAGCGCGACCTGGGAATCGAGTTCGACCGCTGGGACATGCCCAAGGTCAATCCCACCACCATGCAATCGACCCATCCGAAGATCTTCTTCGGCGGCGATTCGGCGTTCGGCCCGAAGAACATCATCTGGGCGGTCGCGCACGGCCACGAAGCGGCCGTCTCCATCGATCTGCTCTGCAGCGGCGATGACGTCCATCACCGCCCCTCCCCGCTCACCAATCTGATGAGCCAGAAGATGGGGATTCACGAATGGAGCTATGACAACGATATCTCGGCCGACAAGCGCTACAAGGTCCCGCACGCCCCGCCTGAATTGACGCTGAAGAATGTGCGGCTCGAAGTGGAACTCGGCTTCGATGTGAAGCAGGCGTTCCTGGAAGCCGAACGCTGTCTGAATTGCGACGTGCAGACCGTGTTCGAGGGGCCCAAATGCATCGAGTGCGATGCCTGCGTCGACATCTGCCCGATGGATTGCATCACCTTCACCGAAAACGGTCCGGAGAAGGAACTCCGCCAGCGCCTGATCGCGCCCTCATCCCATCCCGATACGCAGGACCTCTACGTGTCCGACCTTCTGAAAACCGGGCGCGTCATGGTGAAGGACGAGGATCTGTGCCTGCATTGCGGGCTCTGCGCCGAACGCTGTCCGACGGGGGCCTGGGACATGCAGAAATTCCTCTTCAACACCGCCAAGGCGGGCTGCCATGTCTAAACCGATAAAATCCACCAACGATTTCGTCGTCAAATTCGCCAATGTGAACGGCTCGGGCTCGGCGTCGGCCAACGAATTGTTCGCGCGCGCGATCCTGCGCATGGGCGTACCCATTGCCACGCGCAACATCTTCCCCTCCAACATCCAGGGTCTTCCCACCTGGTTCGAGGTGCGCGTCTCGGCCAAAGGCTGGGTCGGGCGGCGCGGCGGCTGCGATCTGATGGTCGCGATGAATCCGCAAACCTGGGACAAGGATGTCGCCGGCATCGATGCGGGCGGCTATCTGTTCTACGATTCGTCCAAGCCCATGCCGGAATCCAAATTCCGCCCCGACATCCACATCATCGGCATGCCGCTGACGGAGATTTGCAACCGCACCTATAACGACCCGAGGCAGCGCCAGCTGTTCAAGAACATCATCTATGTCGGCGCGCTGGCCGCGATCCTCGACATCGATCTGCCGTCGGTCGAAAAGCTGATCGCGGAGCAATACGGCTCCAAGCAGACGCTTCTGGATTCCAACATCCGGGCCGTGCGCATGGGCCACGCTTATGCCAAGGAAAATCTCGCCGGTATTTGCGGCTTGCGCGTAGCCAAGGCCGACGCGGTGGGCAACCGCATCTTCATCAACGGCAACGATGCCGCCGCCATCGGCTGCGTCTATGGCGGCGCGACGGTGGCGGCCTGGTATCCGATCACGCCTTCGACCTCGCTTGCCGAAGCCTTCATGAAGCACTGCCGCAAGCTTCGCGTCGATCCGGAAACGAAAAAGAACAATTTCGCCATCATCCAGTCCGAAGACGAAATTTCGGCAATCGGGTCGGTGATCGGCGCGAGCTGGAACGGCGCGCGCGCCTTCACCGCGACAAGCGGCCCCGGCATCTCGCTGATGCAGGAGTTTCTCGGCCTTGCCTATTTCGCGGAAGTCCCCGCCGTGATCTTCGACGTGCAGCGCGGCGGACCGTCCACCGGCATGCCGACGCGCACGCAACAGGCCGATATCCTGCTCTGCGCCTATGCGAGCCATGGCGACACCAAGCATATCCTTCTGTTCCCGGAAGACCCGCGCGAGCTGTTCGAGATGGCAGCCCAAGCCTTCGATCTGGCCGAACGGCTGCAGACGCCGATCTTCGTCATGGAAGACCTCGACATCGGCATGAACGATTGGCTGTGCGCGCCGCTCGCCTGGGACGATTCCCGCGTCTATGACCGCGGCAAGATCATGACCGCGGAAGACCTCGACGCCGGCAAGACCTTCGGCCGCTATCTCGATGTCGACGGCGACGCCATTCCCTACCGCACGCTGCCGGGCACCCATCCGACCAAGGGCGCCTATTTCACCCGCGGCACCTCGCGCGACCGCATGGCGAAATACAGCGAGGAGGGCTCGGTCTATGTCGACAATATGCAGCGGCTCCTGCGCAAATTCGAAACCGCGAAATCGCTGGTGCCCGCGCCCGTGCTGCACAAGTCCCGCGACAAGGCGCGCTACGGCGTGATCTATTTCGGCTCCACCTCGGCTGCGATGGCCGAAGCGCTGGTCGAATTGGAAGGCAAGGGGCTCAACCTCGACACGCTGCGCATCCGCGCCTTCCCCTTCTCCGACGAGGTGGTGGATTTCATCAACGCCTACGACCAGGTGTTCGTGATCGAGCAGAACCGCGACGCGCAACTGCGCATGCTGCTGGTGAACGAGTGCGCCATCGACCCGGCGCGCTGCATCTCGGTCCTGCACTATGACGGAACGCCGATCACCGCCCGCTTCATCACCGGCGCGATCGCCGAACGCCTCCAGATCAAAGCCAAGGAAGCCGCCGAATGACCTATCTCGCCAAGCCGAAATTCCATCATCCGGCGCTGCCCAAGAACGGGCTCGGCTTCACGCACCGCGACTATGAAGGTTCGATCTCGACGCTCTGCGCCGGCTGCGGGCACGATTCGATCTCGGCCGCCATCATTTCGGCCTGCTTCGAACTGAATATCGAGCCGCATCGGCTGGCAAAGCTCTCCGGCATCGGCTGCTCGTCCAAGACGCCGGATTATTTCCTGGGCCAAAGCCACGGCTTCAATTCGGTGCATGGCCGCATGCCGTCGGTGCTGACGGGCGCCAACCTCGCCAACAAGCAGCTCATCTATCTGGGCGTCTCGGGCGACGGCGATTCCGCCTCCATCGGGCTCGGCCAGTTCATGCATTGCGTGCGCCGCAGCGTGAACATGCTCTACGTCACCGAGAACAACGGCGTGTACGGACTGACCAAGGGCCAGTTCTCGGCCACCGCCGACCGCGGCTCCAAGAGCAAAGCCGGCGGGCTCAACAACGATTCCGCGCTCGACCTCGTTGGTCTGGCGCTGCAGATCGGGGCCACCTTCGTCGCGCGCAGCTTCTCCGGCGACAAGAAGCAGCTTGTGCCGCTCCTGATGGCGGGACTTTCCCATCCGGGCCCCGCCTTCATCGACGTCATCAGCCCCTGTGTGGCGTTCAACAACCACCCCGGTTCGACCAAGAGCTTCGAATTCGTCCGCGCCCACAACGAAGCGGTCAATCGCCTGGATTTCATGGACACGCGCGAACCGATCACGGTCGATTACGAACCGGGCACCAGCACGGACGTGACGCTGCATGACGGCTCGTTGCTGAAGCTCGCCAAGCTGCATCCCGAATACGATCCGCACGACCGCATCGCCGCGATGACCTACATGCAGAGCCGCGCGGCGGCGGGCGAACTGGTGACGGGCCTGATCTATCTCGACCCCAATCCGAGGGACATGCACGCCATGCTGAACACGGTGGACGTGCCGCTCAACACGCTGTCGGAGAAGGAGCTCTGTCCGGGTTCCTCCGCGCTGGAAAAGATCAACGCCGCGTTACGATAGGATTCGTCGTCCCCGGCGAGTTGCGCGGTTGCTCATGCTTCGACAAACTCAGCATGAGGAATCCTGCTAAGTCCTCATCCTGAGCTTGTCGAAGGATGAGGACAGCGCCTTCATCCCAGTGAGGAGCCCGTGGCGCGGATCGTCTTTCTCATTCCCTTCGCCAAGACGGAGATCACCGGCGGGATCAAGACCGTCCACCGGCACGCGGAACTGCTGACGGAACTGGGCTTCGACGCATGGGTTTTCCAGCCGGACGGCGCGCCCTCCTGGTTTGAATCCCGCGCGAAATTGCTGACCCGCTACACCCCCGCGCCCGACGACATCCTGGTCTTTCCGGAATCGCTGAACGGCCTTCTCGCCGAGATGGTGCAGCTTCCGGCGCGCAAGATCCTGTTCAGCCAGGCGCATTACTATACGCTGTTCAATCCGGTCCCGGCCGAGCGCTATCGCGAGATCGGATTCGAACGCGTCATCTGCCAGAGCCATATCGCCAAGGGATTTCTCGAACGCGTGCTCAGGCTTTCGAACATCGCGGTGATCCCCTGCTTCATCGACACCGCTCTATTCCGCCCGCGCGACAAGACGATGCAGATCGCGCTGATCCCGAAAAAGCTGCCGCGCGAGGCGGCCGCGATCCAGCGCATCTTCACGCTCAAATATCCCCATCTCGCCGCCGGCTGGCGGATCATCGACAATGCGTCCGAGCGCGAGACGGCCGAGATTTTCGGGCGCTCCGCGATCGTGCTGTCGCTGCCGTTCCTGGAATCCTTCGGCCTCGTGCCGCTCGAAGCCATGGCCTCGGGCGCGATTGTGGCGGGCTTCACCGGCTATGGCGGCCAGGAATACGCGACCGCGGAAAACGGATTCTGGTTCGCGCCCGATCATCTGGAGGAAGTGGCCGACGCGCTGGCCCGCATCGTGACCGGATTGGAGAGCGGTGCGCCGGAAATCCTGGCGGTGCGCGATGCCGGTTTGGCAACCGCGGCGCATTACAACAAAGACCGCACGCGCGGCGCTTTGCGCGAATTCTACGGCTCGCTGGTAAATCGCTGATATTTCAGCCGGCTTGACGGGCGCCGTGTTTTCTCAGATGGCGCACCATCGCCATTTCGTCCAGGCGCAATTGCTGCGCGCGCGCTTCGACTTCGGCGGCGCGGCGCAGGCGTTCCTCCTCGGCCAGCTCGAAGCTTTTCAAATCCTGGAATGCGGCGGACAGATCGTCCTGCTGAGCGGCGCGTTCGCGTTCCAGATCCGCCATGGTGGTGCGGATGTTCTTGCGGCGCGCGTCGATGGATTGCAGGAAGCTCGGAAAAGCGAGCCGTCCGATGTCCGAATCGTGGGCGCGCTGACGCTCGCGTACGACCGAATCCTCGAGATCCGAAAGCTTCTTTTCCAGATCGGCTTTCATCTCGTCCAGCGTCGCGAGCCGTCGCTTCAGCTCATCGACCCGGAAGCGCTTCAGGCGCAAAAGAGAACCGCGGCGTTTCATCGAGCACTACCTTTCATAGTGCCAGTATCCACGATCTTGCTTAAATTCGCGTAACCGGCCGCAAGGGTTGTGCGCTCATCTTTTTTCTGGCTGAGAAACGCTTCGATCTGCGGATAAAGTGAAATCGCGCGGTCGACTTCCGGACTGCTTCCGGGGCGATAGGCGCCGAGCCGGATCAATTCCGCCATGTCCTCATAAGTAGCAAGCTGGCTGCGGGCTTGCGTGACGACGGCCTGTTCCGCATCGGAATTGCATTGCGGCATCGCCCGTGACAACGACTTCAGGATGTTGATCGCAGGATAACGGCCGCGCTCGGCGATCGCGCGCTCAAGCACGATGTGGCCATCGAGAATACCGCGCACCGCATCCGAAATCGGTTCGTTGTGGTCGTCGCCCTCGACGAGGACGGTAAACAATCCGGTGATGCTTCCCGTGGTCCCCGCGCGACCGGGCCCCGCGCGCTCGAGAAGACGCGGCAATTCGGCAAACACGGTCGGTGTGTAGCCTTTGGAGGCCGGCGGCTCGCCCGCCGAAAGCCCGATCTCGCGCTGAGCCATGGCGAAGCGCGTGACCGAATCCATCAGCAGCAGCACGTGCAGACCCTGATCGCGGAAATATTCCGCCGTCGCCATCGCTACGAAAGCGGCCTGGCGGCGGGTCAGCGGCGCCTCGTCGGAGGTAGCAGCCACGACAACACTTCGCGCCAACCCTTCCGGCCCGAGATCGTCCTCGATGAATTCCTTGAGCTCGCGGCCGCGCTCGCCGACAAGCGCGATGACCGTCACGTCGGCTGCGGTGTTGCGCGCGAGCATCGCGAGCAGGACCGATTTCCCCACGCCCGAGCCCGCGAAAATTCCCATGCGCTGGCCCTTGCAGCAGGTGGCGAACGCGTTGAGCGCACGCACGCCCAGATCGAGCTTGCCGCCGATTCGCGCCCGGGCATGGGCCGTCGGCGGCGCGGCACGCAGCGGATACGCCTCCATCCCGTGCGTCAGCGGGCCCTTGCCGTCGGTCGGATGCCCGAACGCATCGATGACGCGGCCGAGCCAGGCCCGGCTCGGATGGATTGCCGAGATGCGTTCCTCGAACGTCGCACGCCCGCCGAGGGTGATTCCGTCGAGCTGCCCAAACGGCATGGCGAGCGCCCTTCCGTCGCGGAAGCCCACCACCTCACAGAGCGTCTCCTGGCCGTCCTTGCCCGCGAGAGAGAGCCTTCCCCCCAAGCCGATGGCGCCGGAAGCGCCTGTAACTTCTATCAAAAGCCCTTCGACGCGGGCCACCCTTCCGAAGCGGGTGCGCCGCGGCAACCGGCCGATATTCTCGATCAAAGCTTGCAAGGAGCCCCCAAATTCCTGCCGGACTTTCTTGCATTTGGTCCCGGCCGATGAACCCTCATCTTGAGGAATAGGACTTAAACTCCAGTAAACTTAACGAGGAAAATCAATGACGTATTGGAAATACCGAGGGTCCGGGCGGGTTTGGATGGTAAGCGAGGCGTTCCCTTGACGATTGGCAATTTAGTTTTAACCAATTCCCTTTAAGGTTAGGAAATGGGTTAACAAGGACGGCCTAAGCCGGTCGGCAAAGGGAATTTAGGCACGATGCGCGTACTCTTGATCGAAGACGATAGCGCAATGGCTCGCAGCATCGAGCTCATGTTGCGCTCCGAAGGTTTCAACGTCTACACGACGGATCTGGGCGAAGAAGGCATCGATCTCGGCAAGCTCTACGATTACGACATCATCGTGCTGGACCTGACGCTCCCCGATATGAGCGGCTTCGAGGTGCTGAAATCGCTTCGCCTCGCGAAGGTGCAAACCCCGATCCTCATTCTCTCCGGCAACGCCATCGTGGAAGCCAAGGTCAAGGCCTTGGGCTTCGGCGCCGATGACTACATGACCAAGCCCTTCCACAAGGACGAGCTGGTGGCGCGCATCCAGGCCGTGGTGCGCCGCTCGAAGGGTCATTCGCAATCCGTCATCACCACGGGCAAGCTCACGGTCAATCTCGATGCCAAGACCGTGGAGGTCGACGGCCAGCGCGTGCATCTGACCGGCAAGGAATACCAGATGCTGGAGCTGCTCTCGCTCCGCAAAGGCACGACGCTGACCAAGGAGATGTTCCTGAACCATCTCTATGGCGGCATGGACGAGCCCGAACTCAAGATCATCGACGTCTTCATCTGCAAATTGCGCAAGAAGCTCGCAGTCGCCTGCAATGGCGAGCACTACATCGAGACGGTGTGGGGCCGGGGCTATGTGCTGCGCGATCCCGATGAGAAAGTCGCCGCCTAGGATTTGGCCGTTGTCGGGCTGGGCAAAGGGCGCGAGGGGTAACCCTTGCGCCCTTCTTACTTTGGCGCGTGCAATTGCATCGGCGCAAACAACCCCAGGGGCCTGCCTGGGAAGCGCCCTGTTATTACATCAGTCCCGCTTCGGCCAGTTTCGCTTCCATGATTTCGCGGTCGAAGGGCTTGATCAGATATTCGTTGGCGCCGGCCCCGATCGCCTCGGTGATGTGGGCGATGTCGTTCTCCGTGGTGCAGAACACGACGGTGGGCTTGCTCCCGAAGGGCTCGCGCCGAAGCACGCGCAGGAATTCGATCCCCGACATCGTGGGCATGTTCCAGTCCAGCAGGATGGCGTCGGGCATGCTGCGCCGGCAGCAATCGAGCGCCACCGCGCCGTCTTCGGCCTCTTCGATGGAGAACTGGAGCTCTTCCAAAATTTTGCGCGCGATCTTCCGCAAGATGCGGCTGTCATCGACGATCAGGCACTGCTTCATGACGCGTTCCTCCGCTCAAGCCGCCATTTTGGCGCAAGCCAGGTAAACACCGCGTTCAAGCCGGACCGGAGTCCTCATCCGGCGGCGAAACAGACCTCGTTTGCCGAGGCGCTGAGCGTGAGCCCGGCATTCAGCGACTTTGCCAGCTGATAGGTGAGATAAGGCTGGATCGAACGCCCATCGAGCAAGCCCATGGGCTCCCCCACCAGCGCCCGCTCGGTCTCGGCGGAGAGCCGCACCATCGTGCCCGTACCGGCGATACGGAAAGCAGGTGCCGCCGGATCGGCCGAGGTTTCCACCACCACGCGCCCGCCGCGCGGCAGGCAATCGGACGTGGCCAGGACCGCGTTCATCAACAGCTTCGCCCAATCCTTGGGCCAATTGAGCGCGTGCGCGTTCCAGACCAGCTCGAGCCTGCCGCCCTTGACGAGGCCCGTCATGATGCGGCCGACCTCGTTGAGATCGAGTTCCGCACCGGCCGAGCCCGCCGCTCCGAACGCGATGCGCGCGAATTGCAGCCGCGCGGCCGCCTGTTCCGCGCTTGCCGCCACAAGCTTGAGCGCGTCCGCGCGCATGGCGGGGTCGGTTTCGTCCTCCAATACTTCGAGGCCGTTGACCACGGCGCCCACCGGGCTCACAAGGTCATGGCAGACGCGCGACACCAGTAGCGCGGCGAATTCCAGATCGTTCATCGAGAGTCCTTTAACGTGCAGCATCGCCAAGCCGAATCAGCGTTTCCAGATGGTGAGTCTGGACTCGCCCCCTTAACGATTACTTAAAGTCCCTTTCTTATCACAGGACCATGCCAAAGACGCTCTCGCCGCTCGCAGCTCAACTCGCCGAAATCGTCCATGAGGCGGGGCGTGTGATCCTGAAGCATTACGAATCCGGCACGGAAGCCCGCGTGAAGGACGATGCGTCTCCGGTGACCGCGGCCGATGAAGAGGCCGAAGCGCTGATTCTCGCGCGGCTGAAAGAGCTGGCGCCGGACGTGCCCATCGTCGCCGAAGAAGAAGTCGCCGCCGGCCGCCTGCCGCGTCATGTGGGCGCGAAATTCTTTCTGGTCGATCCGCTCGACGGCACCAAGGAGTTCCTGAAACACAACGGCGAGTTCACCGTGAACGTCGCGCTGATCGAGAACGGCCGCGCGGTGTGCGGTGTCGTATCCGCCCCCGCCAAAGCGCGGATGTGGATCGGCGACGGCACAAACGGCGCCTTCGAATTGGCCGCGCCGGAGGATTTGCCGGTCGAGATCAGCACGGCCGAGCCGATCCACGCGCGGCGCGCGCCGGCGGACGGGCTTGTGGCCATCGCAAGCCGTACCCATCGCGACACCAAGACGGACGAGTATCTCGCGGCCTATCACATTGCCGATCTGTTGGCGGCGGGTTCATCGCTGAAGTTCTGTTTGGTGGCGACGGGCGAGGCCGATCTTTATCCGCGCCACGGCCGCACCATGGAATGGGACACCGCCGCTGGGCAGGCTGTGCTGGAAGCGGCCGGCGGCTCGGTAAAGACGCTCGAAGGCGCACCGCTTCTCTACGGGAAGATTGCCGAAGGTTTTGCCAACCCATACTTCATCGCCCGCGGGATCGAATAGACGGTCAACGATTGAGATCAGGCGGCGGCCGATGCCCGCAATCCCGCGCACGCGCGGCATGGGCGCCGGAGGCAGGCGGTCATGAAGAGGCCTTGCCGCTCTGGCGGATGCTGCTGTCCACGATGACGGAATCACCGGCACGCAAATCGCCGGAAACGACTTGCGTGACGCGCCCGTCGCTCAAGCCGGGCACGATGTCGCGTGGTTCCGGCGCACCGTCCGCCAGCACCCACACGCGGTAGGAACGCGGTGCTCCGGGCAAAACCTTGGGCGCCGGATAGCGCGACTCCACATCGGCCGGCGGATGCACGACGAGCGCCGCATTGGGCACCACGAGCACATTCCGCGCTTCGGCGGTGACGACGCTGACCTCTGCGTTCATGCCTGCACGCAGGGCGCCGTCTTCATTCGGCGCGGAGAGCATCACGGCATAGAGGGTTTCCCTCCGGCCGTCCTTGTTCCCGATCTTCGGCCAGGCTTCGATGGCCGCCAGCGTCGCGGCGAAAATGCGATTGGCAAACGCCGGAACGCGGAATTCGGCCCGCTCGCCAGCGTGCAGCCTGCCGATCTCGCTTTCGGGAAACGCGGCCTTCAGGCTGAGTTGCGAGAGATCCGTCGCCATCGTGAAGAGCGTTTCGCCCCGCGGCACGGTGCGCAAGCGCGGAAGATCATCCGTATCGAGATTGTTCTTGAGCACGATGCCGCCAACCGGCGCCCGCACCGCGAGGCTGTCGCGTCTCGCGCGCAAGGCGGCAATCTCGCCGTCGGTGTCGCGCAGCAGCGCGCGGGCTTCGTTGGCGCCGGCAAGCGCGCGGCTGAGGCGGGCTTGTGCGGCCGAGGCGCCCCCGGCCGGGACGGATGGGCGCTCCCTCGCCACCTCGGCGCGGTCCTCGGCAACGTCTGCATCGGCACGCGCCATATCGGCGGCGCGGGAGGCGCGCTCGGTTTCGGCATAGGCGAGTTCCTCACGCACCGAATCGGACGCAAGCTGGACCAGAACTTGGCCTTTTTCGACACGCTCCCCGCTTCGGACTGCTGCAAATTCCACCCGGCCGCCCTCGGGCGCCGCGACGTCTATGGTGTCGCGGGGGCTGAGAATGCCGTTCGCGCGCACCGCGACGACAATGCTGTCATAGCGGGCTTTCTGCGCCATGTAGGCGATCTTCGCCTCGCCGGGACTCCAGGACCACCACACAATCGCGCCGATCACGGCAAGAAAAGCGCCGCCGATCCCTGCAATCGTCCGGAACTCGGGCGTCCGGAGAACGGATTTCTTCTCTTTGTCCCGTGGCTTGCCGCACGGCTCGTCCGGCTCGGGATTTTCGGGCGGCTGGCCGGGTGAAGGGGCGGGCTGGGCTAGAGGTTTCGCCTGTTGCGGCTTCTCCGCACGCTCCGGCGCTTCGGCAACCGCCGCATTCGGGTCATCGGGCGGCTGCGGAACATGCTTGTTCATGGCTGAAATCCTCAGCCCGGCCGTTTCTCCCCGGCCGGGCTCAAGAGATAACGCCGGAACGGGAACATTCGCTCAAAGGCAAGGAATCTCAGCGATCGTAGCCTTTGCGGTTCGACCAGAAGAGAAGCGCCATGAGACCTCCGCCCAGCACCATGGAAAGCACGATCCCGAGCGTCAGCGCGATATAGCCGTTGGTGTCGATGTTGGCGTCCGTCAGATTCCAGCCATAGAACAGGAACCAGATCGAGGCCCCGAGCACCACCCCCATGGCGGCAATGGCGATCCAGCCGCCCATGCCGATTGCCCCGCGCTTTGATTCGTGTACGGATGGTTTAGCCATGGCAGCCCGCGCCGGAGGTCCTTCGGTTTCGCCCGCGATCTTCCGAGCAAACGCGCAAAAGTTCCAGTTGTTTCCGCGAATCGGATGTGGCCCGCCCCGTTTCCTGCCTCAAAAATGTCCAAACTGGTATATTGAACTTGCAGATTCGGAAAACCGGACGCGCATGCGCGTTCCGAAACCGTCAGGCATCTGGAGAACAAGGGGATGAGCATGCTGAAACTCTTCCGCGCCTGGGCGGGCGCGCTCCTTCTCTCTCTCGCGGTCTCCTCAACCGCATCGGCCGCAGCCGAGCGCGATCCGCGCGAACCCGACACCTACAGCCCCGACGAAATCGTCAAGGCGGGTGCGGATTTCTTCGGCGTCACCACCGCGGCGATGGGCAAGGCCGTCGAACGCGTGTTCGCCAAATATGGGCGGCCGAACGCCTATATCACCGGCAGCGAGGGCTCGGGTGCGGTGGTGGTCGGCCTGCGCTATGGCGAAGGCTCGCTCTACATGAAGGGCCAGGGCGCGCCGGAGACCGTGTTCTGGCAAGGGCCCTCCGTCGGGTTCGATTTCGGCGCCAATGCGTCGAAAGCCTTCACGCTGATCTACAATTTGCCCAATCCGGAGGCGATCTATAACCGCTTCGGAGGCGTGGAAGGCAGCGCCTATTTCATCGCCGGCATCGGCGTGAATTATCAGCAGAACGGCCGCATCATCCTGGCGCCCATGCGCACGGGCGTCGGCCTGCGCGGGGCCGCCAATATCGGCTACCTGTCCTATTCGAAGGAGCGGAACTGGATTCCGTTCTGAAGAACGCGAACAGACGAACGGCTTCTGTTCGCCATTCGCCATTCGCTACAAATGGACGTGCCGCGCGTGGATGATGAAGGCAAGTCCGTGCGCGACGCCAAAGATCACCAGTCCCAGCAGGATCGCCCCGACGAGGCCGATCGCGGCTCCGATGATGATCGCGAGGCCGTCGCGTTCGATCAGTCCAAGCCCGATCAGCACCAGCCCGAGTGCCGGCAGATTATGGCCGAACGGAATCGGCAACGTTGAAACGACAGCGAGAATGATCGCGATGGCCCCGACAATGCGTTCGGCCTTGGGGCTCGTCACCCATTCCATCCGCGGCGTGAGCAGCCGCTCGAACCAGGAGAGGACGGAGGCAACTTTGGGTGCGGCCGCTTTCAGCCAATGCGTGCCCGTGGTCCAGCGCGCCATGAAGCCCGGCAGAATCAGATGATCCAGCCCCAGCATCAGCTGAATTGCGAACACCAATGGCGGAATGCCGGTCGGGACATTGCCGAAAGGAACCGCGGAGGGAAGGATGTTGGGAAGCGCAAACACCGCGAGCAGCACACCCAGGCCCCGGTCGCCGAGCCCGCTCACGATTTCCCCGAGCGTCACCCGGTCGGAGGGCAAAGTGCGCGCAAATTCCCGCAGCAAATCGGAGGTGCGAGGGGGCTGCGCGGCGGGTTCTGCCTCGATGGGTACGTGCCGGTTCATCGTCACCTTGAGCGGGCGGCGCCGCTGGCCGGCGCGGGCACAGGCTCTTCACGGCCACTGGCCGCCACCTGCGGCAGGTAGATCAGGAAAGCGGCCGCGACATAGATCGACGAATAGGTGCCGACCACGATGCCGAACAGGATGGCCGCGGTGAAATCGAACAGCGTCGGTCCGCCGAACAGCAGGAGCGGGATGATCGAAATCGCGGTGGCGCCGGAGGTCAGGACCGTCCGCGAGAGGGTCTGGTTGGTCGAAAGATTGATCAACTCGCGCAGGCCCATGCGCTTATAGCGACGCCGGTTCTCGCGAATACGGTCGAACACCACGACGGTGTCGTTCACCGAATAGCCGGCCAGCGTCAGAAGGGCTGCCACCGACGACAGCGAGAAATCGAGATGGGCGAGCGAATAGAGACCGGCCGTCACGAACACGTCATGGCCGGTCGCAAAGATCGCCGAGACACCGTACTGCCACTCGAACCGGACCGCGACATAGAGTCCGATCATGAGAACCGCGATCACGGTTGCGAGGATGCCCGCGTTTTTCAATTCCCCGGAGACCTTGGGACCCACCACTTCGGTGCGCCGGAAGGCGTAATCGCTGCCAAGCGCGGTTCTGACGCTGTTCACCACCGCCTGGTCGCTCGCCGGGTCGTTCATCTTCGGCTGGACTCGGATCAGCACGCAGGAATTGACCGGCATCTCGCATTCGCCGCCGCCGAAATATTGCAGCTGGGCGTCGGCGAAATGCAGGCTGTCGATCTTCGCGCGCATCTGGGCGATCTCGATGCTCTTGTTGCCCTTGACCTCCAGCAGCACGCCGCCAGTGAAGTCGATGCCGAAGTTCAGCCCGTAATAAAGCAGCGAAACCAAGGAGATAAGCAGCAGCAACCCGTCGATGCCGAAGGCGTAATAGCGCGCACCGACGAAGTCGATCTTGGTGTGGTCAGGGATCAGTTTGAGCAGTCGCATGCGTTCTTCAGGTCCGGCCGTAACCGCTTGGTGTAAGGGCTGTGACACATAGCGGCAAAGCCCGGGGAAGCCAAGCGGACGCCCCTTCAATGTAAGGGCTCAATCTTTCGCAAAGCTGAACATTACGCAACGATAAGCATCGCTAACGGGAATGTTACGGCGTCGCGCTCCGGACGGACTCAGAACGGCCTGTCGCCGGCCACCACGGTGCGGTGCATCGTCCGGGTGTCGGGGTAGGAATAGCCCCCGGTCGCCCGATGGATGACCGAACGGTTGTCCCACATCACGAGATCGCGGTCCTCCCATCTGTGCCGATAGACGAATTCGGGCCGGATCTGGTGCGCGAACAGGAAATCCAGGGTTTCGTCGGCTTCCGCCTCGCTCATCCCCTCGATGCCGATGGTGAAGCGCGGGGAGACGTAGAGGGTCTTCCGCCCGGTCGCCGGGTGGGTACGGACCAGCGGCCACACCTGGTCGGGAAGGGATTTCTGGCGCTCGTAGAAGTCCTTCCCGTCGGGGCGGCGGGGCGAGACCGTGACCCGCTTGTTCTTGAGCTTGGAAACCGCGTGGATGCCCTTGAGCCCGGCAATCCGGCGTTTCCACTCGGCGGGGAGCGCCTCATAGGCCGCATGCATGTTGGCGAATTCCGTGTCCCCGCCATGCTCGGGGTTTTTCACCGCATAAAGGATGGTCGCCAGACTCGGAAAATCGCGGTGCGAGGAATCCGAATGCCAGAAATCCCCGCCGTCGATCAGGCCGATGGGCTTGCCGTCCTTCAGGTCGTTGGAAAGAACCAGCACTTCAGGAAAGCCGGGCACCGTGTAATGGGCATTGAGCTGATCTTCGAGGGAGCCGAACCGCCGCGAAAAGGCGAGCTGGGCCGCCGGCGGCAAATCCTGATCGCGGATGGCGATCACCTGGTGGGTGAGGAAGGCGTCGCGGATGCGATCGAAATCCGCCTCGTCCGCCGCGTTGAGGTCGGCGCCAAGGATTTCGGCGCCCATGGCCGGGCCCAACCGTCTGATTTCCATGATGTTCGGCGGTCCTGATGTCGGTTCCGGGATTCAACCGCGCGCCCGCGTGGAACGCAAGCGCGGAGCTGTTCGCGCCTTGAACCGCGGGGCCGGCCCACGCATGCTTGAGTCAACCCAAGGGAGGGGACCATGAAATTCTTGTGGCTGTTGCTCGGGGCAACGCTCGGCGCGGTGGTTTCGACCGGCGCATCGGCGCAGATCGATTACAAAAGCATCGAAATCATCACCGACAAGATGGCGCCGAATTTGTACATGCTGTCCGGTTCGGCGGGAGCGGACAAGAATCATCAGGATGCGGCGGGCGGCCGCATCGGCGTGCTCGCCGGCCCGGACGGCATCCTGATGGTGGATGCGCAATACGGCCAGATCACCGACAAGGTGCTGGCCGCGGTGCGCCGCATCGGCACGGGGCCGATACGCTATCTCGTCAACACGCACATCCACATCGATCACACCGGCGGCGATCCCTTCTTCGCCAAGCAAGGCGCGATCATCTTCGCGCGCGAGGAACTGCGCGAGGAGATGCTGCATCCCCCGCCGGGCGCGAACGGCGCACCTGCCCAGCCGCGCGATCCCGCCGGGCTTCCCGTGGTGACCTATGGCTTGGGCGCGCCGGTGAAGATTCACATGAACGGCGAGACGGTGGATTTCATTCCGGTGCGCGCGGCCCATACCGGCGGCGACACCATGGTCCGTTTCGAGAACGCCAACCTCATCATGATCGGCGATTTCTACCGCAATTACGGCTACCCCTATATCGATACGGCCAATGGCGGATCGCTGAGCGGCATGCTCGAAGCGCTCGATTCCCTGATGAAGATGGCGGGACCGAATACCAAACTGGTGCCCGGTCACGGCACGATCATCGGCCGCAACGATCTGGTGCCCTATCGCGACATGATCCTCGCGGTGCGCGACAAGGTTCAGGGGTTGATCCAACAGGGGAAGTCGCTGAAGGACGTCGTGGCGGCGAAACCGACCGCGCCCTTCGATGCGAAGGTTGAGGGCGGGCTGTTGGCTGCGGGTGCTGCGGGCACAAGCGCGGACCGCTTCGTCACCGAGGTGTATGAGGAACTGAAAAAGTAAACCCACCCTCCCCTTGAAGGGCGGGTGATAATCTATGTAAACCGATATAGTTTTTGCGGCGTGTCGACGAGGATCATCTTGCGCGTGCCCGCATCGGGGACCCATTCGGCCAGCACGCGGACCAGGCTTGGGTTATCCACCTTGTGGTACGGCGTGATCTCGCTGATCGGACGGCCCGGTATCTGATCGGGATGGGGCCAATTGGTGCCCCACAGCATGCAGTCGGGCCTCGCCTCGACCAGCGCGCGCGCCAGCGGCAGCATGTCGGACCAATCGGCGCGTTTGGAACGGTTGTAAGGCGCGGACAATTTCACAAACGCATTGCCGCCGCGCACCAGTTCCAACAGTTGGGCGAAGCCTTCCTGCTTCACGCCTTCCCCGCCATTGGCCCCGGCGAAATGATCCAGCACCACCGGCACTTTCAGATCGGCCATCGCCGGCGCCATGGGCATGAGCGCCGTCAAATTGCCGACCACTTCGATGTTCCACTTGAGGGGCAAGAAGCGCGTCGCGAACGACGACAACGCGGCGGGCGCGGTCTTGGCATCGTAGCGCCCGGTCCCGCCGAGGCTGATGCGAATGCCGCGCACGCCGGCCGCGTCCAGGCGCTTAAGCTCGGCGTCGGAAACGTCCATCGGCAGTACCGCGATCCCGCGCGCGGTGCCGTTCAGCTCGGCCAGCGCGTCCACCAGGCAGCGATTGTCGGTGCCGTAGACGCTCGGCGTCACCAGCACATTGCGCGCGGTGCCGATTTGGGCGCGTAGGGCTTTGAGGTCCGCCACCGTGGCATCGGGCGGCGTGTAGGTGCGTTCGGCTGCATACGGATATTTCGCCTGCCCGCCCATGACGTGGTTGTGGCAGTCGATCGATCCCGGCGGCAGCGCGGGCGCGTTGGCCGCAAGCGCCGATTTGGGCAGCGCGGATGCCGCGAGCGACGCACCCGCAAGAGCCGCGAATTCACGTCTGCTGAGCGTCATGGCGTCATCCTCTTCTTGGCGTCGTGCAGGATAGCAACAATTCGCGCCGGCGTGATGGGAGATTCGCTGAGCGCCACGGCGAACGGCGAAAGCGCGTTTTCGATGGCTCCAACGATGGCGGCGGCAGCCGGGATGGTGCCGCCCTCGCCCGCGCCCTTGACGCCGAGCGGATTGAGCGGCGACGGCGTCTGAAGATGCACCGCATCGACACGCGGCACATCGCAGGCGCCGGGCAGCAGGTAATCGGCAAATGTCGTCGTCACCGGCTGCGCGTTTTCGTCATAGCCCATCCATTCGAGCAGCGCGTTGCCGATGCCGTGCGCGACGCCGCCCTGGATCTGACCGTCAACGATCAGCGGATTGATCAGCGTGCCGCTGTCGTGGGCCACCGCGTAATGGAGGATGCGCACATGGCCGGTTTCGAAGTCCACCTCCACCTCGGCGACATGCGTGCCGTTGCAATAGGCGGCTTGCTGCGGCGTGAAATAGGCGGTGTGCTCCAGTCCCGGCGTCTGCCCCGGCTGAAACGAGAAACCCGGAAAGCCCTGCGCCATTTTCGCAAGCTCGCCAAGCGAGATGGAACGGCGATTGCCGGTCTTCACCTCCACGCGGCCATCGTCGAGAACGAGATCGCCCACCTCCGCATCGAGCGCGCGCGCGGCCGATTCGAGAATCTTCTGACGTACGGTTTGGGCTGCCATCAGCGCGGAAGGTCCGGCATTTGCGGTAATCCGGCTCGCGAAAGTGCCGACGCCCATGGGAAATCCCGCCGTGTCGCCAAGCGTGACATGGATCGCGTCAAGCGGAAGCCCTAGTTGTTCGGAAACGATCTGCGCCAGCATCGTCTTGTGGCCCTGACCTTGGGGCGCTGCACCCGAGGCGACGTGAACATTGCCGTCGTCGAGCACGGCGACACGCACGCCTTCGAACGGCCCGAGCCCCGTGCCTTCGACATAGGAGCCGATGCCGATGCCGATATGGCGGCCTCGTTCGCGCGCCTCGCGCTGGCGGCGCGGAAAATCGCGATAGGCGGCGAGCGAGAGCGCCTGTTCCAGGGCGGCGGGATAATCCCCGCTGTCGTAGACCACGGGTTTCCCGTCGCGGAAGGTGAGGCCAACGGCGTAAGGCATTTGCGCGGGCTGGATCAGATTGCGGCGGCGGATTTCAGCCGGGTCGATGTTCAATTCGCGCGCCGCGCGGTCGAGCAATCGCTCCATGGCGAAGACGGCTTGCGGCCGCCCGGCGCCGCGCACCGGGGTCGTGGCGACCTTGTTGGTGTAGGCGACCGTTACGTCGAGCGCATAGGCCGGGAGAACGTAAGGGCCGGGGACCGTAGTTGCCGCGATGTAGGGCATCACCACACCCCACGGCATATAGGCGCCGGTGTCGTGCAGCATGGCCCCGCGCACGCCCAGCAATTTCGCATCGGCGTCGAGCGCGATTTCGAGTTCCCAATATTGGTCGCGTTCCTGCGTGGTGGAGAGGAAATGCTCGCGGCGGTCTTCGATCCATTTCACCGGACGCTTCAGGCGCAGCGCGGCGGCCGCGACCACCGCGTCCTCGCCGTAAAATATCGCCTTCGGCCCGAAGCCGCCGCCGACATCGGGCGCGATGACGCGGATGGTTTCGGGATTGCGTTCCAGGAGCTGCGCCAGCACGCGCTTTTCCAGATGCGGCGTCTGCGTGGACGACCATACGGTGAGAACGCCGTCGCGCGTCACATCGGCGAGCACGCCACGGGTCTCGAGCGCGTGACCGCAGCCGCGATGGTGCCAGAGCCCCTCTTTGTAGACATGCGAGGCGGCGCGGAACGCCGCAGCGGCATCGCCATACGCGACCGTGAAATTGGCGGCCACATTGTCCGGTGCATCGGCATGGGCGAGACCCGCGCCCGGTTTCACAGCGTCCCGGCAATCGGACGCGGCCGGCAGCGGCTCGTAATCCACCGTGACCAGCGCCGCGGCATCTTCGGCCAAATGGCGCGAATCCGCCACCACGATGGCGATGGGTTCGCCGACGTAGCAGACCTCGTTTCGCGCGAGCGCCAACTGCGTGCGCGGGAATTTGGAATAGGGGTTCGGCACCAGCGAAGGCAGCCGCGTCGCCTGGAGCGCGGCGTTCATGTCGGCCGCCGTCAGAACCGAATGGACACCGGAGAGCGCAAGCGCGGCCGATATGTCGATCCCGCGCAGGCGCGCATGCGCGAAGCTCGCGCGCACGAACGCCGCATGCAGCATTCCAGGCAGGCTTATGTCGTCGACGAATTCGCCCCGGCCGGTGAGCAGACGCGCATCCTCGGTGCGAGCCACGCGCGCGCCGATGGATTTTCCGCTCACCCGCCCCTCCGTCCTGTTGAAGCGATTTACCCGCAAGCTGAATCCGTTGTACAGGAAAGATGAGATGCATCATCGTGCTTCCACGTGCTCGGCATGAGGACGAGCGCTGATTTTCCTCACCCTGAGCGTGTCGAAGGGTGAGGGCCGGGAAAACAGATGGCGGTTGAAACATTGGAAAATCCGAGCGGCGCACGATTGTGCGGCGATGCAGTGGACGTGGACGCCGAAGGCCGCGCCTTCCTGATCGGCGGCATCTGCGTCGATTGCGCCCACCAGACCTTTCCGCGCAGCACCGTCTGCTGCGTGTGCATGAGCGAGAACATCGCGCCCGCGCCGATGCCGCGCGTGGGCACACTCTATGCGTTCTCGACCGTCCATGTCGCGGCGAAGAAGTGGCGAAAGCCGATGGTCATCGGCTATGTCGATCTTCCCAACGGCGCGCGCGTGTTCACCCATCTCGAAGGCGAACTTACCATCGGCGGCCAGGTCGAGCCCTTTATCGGCATCGTGGGCGAAGACGAGAACGGCCCGCTCGAAACATTCGTGTTCAAAGGAATCGCGCCATGAAGGGCGTCAATGTGATCGGGGTCGGAATGATCCCGTTCGGCAAATATCCGCAACTGAACATTGCCGACATCGGCTGGCCGGCGGTGAAGGCCGCGATCCGTGACGCCAACATCGAGCCCCAGCGCATCGAAGCGGTCTATTCCGGCACCGCGCGGGGGGGCGCGATGGTGGGCCAGCGTATCATGGGCCGCTTGGGACTCGCCGGCATCCCCATCGTGAATGTGGAAAACGCGTGCTCGTCGTCATCGGGCGCGCTTGCCCAAGCCGTGATCGGGATTGCCTCGGGCGCTTATGATGTCGCGCTCGCCATCGGGGTGGAGAAGCTCACCAAATTCGGCGGCGGCACGCTTCCCCTGGACGAAGAGGATTGGGAGGTGCATTTGGGCCTCTCGATGCCCGCGCTCTACGCCATGCGGGCGCAACGCTACATGCACGATTACGGCGTGAAGCCCGAACAGATCGCCGGCATTTCCGTCAAGAACCGCAAGAACGGCACGCTCAATCCCGATGCCCAGATGCGCAAAGAGGTGACGGTCGCGGAGGTGCTGGGTTCGCGCATGATCGCCGATCCGTTCACGCTGCTGCAATGCTGCCCGACCGGCGATGGCGCGGCCGCGATCATCCTCGCGTCGGACGGAATCGCGCGCCAATACCGGAGCGACCCGATCCAAGTGCGCGCCTCGCATCTGACGAGCGGCCGCTTCATGTCGGGTTTCCGCGATATGACGTCGCCCGAAATCACCGTGCGCGGGGCGAAGGAAACCTTCGAGGAAGCGGGTCTCGGCCCGGAAGACATCGACGTCGCCGAAGTGCATGACGCGTTCTCGATCGCCGAGATCCTGTATTACGAGGCGTTCGGCTTTGCCCCGCGCGGCGAAGGGACCGCCCTTCTGGAATCGGGCGCGACGAAAATCGGCGGGCGCATTCCGATCAACCCATCGGGCGGGCTGCTGGCCAAGGGCCATCCCGTCGGCGCGACCGGCGCGGCGCAGGTGGTGGAGATCATCCGCCAACTGCGCGGCGAAGCGGGCCCGCGGCAGGTCGAAGGCGCCAAGGTCGGCATGACTCACGCGACCGGCGGCGGCATTTCGGGCTTCGACCACGGGGCGTGTTCGATTCACATCTTTCAGCGATGAGCAGCGGCCGGACGCTTCACGGCGTGCGCGTTCTCGATCTGACGCAGTTCCTGTCCGGGCCTTACGCGACGCAGATTCTCGCCGACCTCGGCGCGGACGTGATCAAGCTCGAAGCTCCGCAAGGCGATCACACGCGCACCGTGCCGCCCTATTTCGTGGGCGGGGACAGCGCCTATTATTTGTCGATCAACCGCAACAAGCGCTGCATCGCAGTCGATATGAAGACCGAAGCCGGGTGCGCATTGGTGCGGCGACTCGCGCTGGCTTGCGACATCGTGATGGAGAATTTCCGCCCAGGCGTGCTGGACCGGCTGGGGCTTTCGGCGGATGCGCTGCGGAAGGAAAAGCCAGCGCTGATCTGGTGCTCGATTTCGGGCTTCGGCCAGGATGGGCCGTACCGCAACAAGCCCGCCTATGACATGATCGTGCAGGCGCTCTCGGGCGGCATGAGCCTCACGGGAGAAACCGGCGGTGCGCCGGTGCGGGCGGGTATCCCCATCGGCGATCTCGCGGCGGGGCTGTATGCCGGCATCGCAACGCTGGCCGCGCTGAACCGGCGGCATGCAACGGGCCTGGGCGACACCATCGACATCTCCATGCTCGATTGTCAGGTCGCGATGCTGTGCTATCAGGCGGCCTATCATCTGAATTCCGGCGTGGTGCCGGGCCGGCAAGGACGCGGACACGACAGCATCCCGACCTATCGCAGTTTCGAGGCGAAGGACGGCCTCCATGTCGTGATGACGGCGAATACCGAGCGCATGTGGGCGGGCGTGGCCCGTGTGCTGGGGCACGAGGAATGGCTCACCGATCCGCGCTTCCTGACCAACAAGGAGCGGCTGGAAAACAGGCACGCGCTATGGCCGCTGATGGAGGCGGCGTTTCGTACACGCAATGCCGACGAATGGATTCCGCTGCTGGAAAAAGAGGAGATTCCCGTCGGCGTGGTGAACACGCTCGACCGCGTGATGAAGGACCCGCAGGTGCTGCATCGCCAGATGGTGCTCGATCTCGATTCGGGCGACGGACGAGCCGCGCGCGTCGTCGGCAATCCGATGAAGTTCAAGGAGACGCCGCCTGAAGAGACGAATTATCCGCCGGCGCTCGGCGAGGACACTGCGGCGGTGTTGAAGGATGTGCTCGATCTGTCTACGGACGAAATCGCCGAACTGGTGCGTGCGAAAGCAGTCATCGCGCGGGATTGAGCGGGGTCGCCCCCTCCACCGCTTCGCGGTCCCCCTCCCCCGTAAACGGGGGAGGAAAACAAAGGACGTAAGCGCATTCTCTTTTCTCTCCCCTGCCTGCGCGGGAGGTGGCGAACCGCGCAACGCGCGTGAACCGGAGGGGGCTACTTCCCCGCTTCCGCGAATACCTCGCGGGCCAGGCGGAAGGAATCCATCCCCGCCGGAATGCCAGCATAAACAGCCACTTGCAGCAGCACTTCCTTGATCTCGTCCTTGGTCACGCCATTGGTCAGCGCGCCCTTCACATGGGCCTTCAACTCGTGCGGCCGGTTGAGCGCTGCGATCATCGCCAGATTCAGCATCGAGCGTGTGCGGCGGTCCAGACCGGGACGCGCCCAGATGTCGCCCCAGCAATAGCGCGTGGTGAGGTCCTGCATCGCCATCGAGAATTCGTCGGCCGCCGCCATGTTCTTATCGACATAGGCAGCACCCAGAACTTCGCGCCGTATTTTCATCCCGCCGTCAAAGCGTTCCTTGTCGTCCATCGTGTTTTCTCCATTTGGGCACGGTCGCCCCCTCCACCGCTTCGCGGTCCCCCTCCCCCGCTTCGCAGGGGAGGACCTATCTCACTCTTCCCGCCCGCGCTTTTTGCGCATGCCGCTGGGTTCGGGAACGGTCGGTTCTTTCCAACGATGCAGCGGCTTGGTTTCGATGCCGAAGAGATCGAGCATCCGCCCGATGGAATGATCGACCAACTCGTCGATGGTCTTGGGGCGGATATAGAACGCCGGCACGATGGGTGCGACGATGGCGCCGATTTCCGACAAATGCAGCATGGTGCGCATGTGGCCGGTGTGCAGCGGCGTCTCGCGCAGGCCCAGCACCAGACGGCGGCGTTCCTTCAGCACCACGTCCGCCGCGCGGCTCATCAGATTGCTGCTGATGCCATGGGCGATCTCGCTCATCGTGTGGATGGAGCACGGCAATATCAGCATGCCCATGGTCTGGAACGAGCCCGACGAAATCGAGGCGCCGACATCGCCGATAGGGTGATAGACGGTCGCCATCTCGCGCACGGCCTTGGGCTTCACGTCGGTCTCATAGGACATGGTGAGCTCGGCGGCGGGGCTCATCACCAGATGCGTCTCGATGCCGGTCTGGCGCAAAATCTCCAGCGCCCGGATGCCGTAGATCACGCCGGACGCACCCGCAATGCCGACGATCAGCCGTAAGGGCGGACTCGCTTTAGCCATTGTCCTTGTCCTCCAATCAATCCTCGCGCGGCGACGACAGAACCGAAGCCAGAAGATTCGACGCAAGCCGCGCGGAGGCATGCGCATCGGCATGCAGCGTGCCGTTGATGTATTCCTTCACCCCCACAAGGGCCGCGCGGTTGCGGTCGAGCATGGCGGCAAGCATCTTCTCCACCGCGGCGTCGAGTCCATCCCTCGGCGCCACCTCGCTGACGATGCCGAAGGCAAGTGCTTCGGCCGCGCGGATGGGTTGGCGCGTGTACACCATCTGCAGGATGCGCTTCGGCGGCACCTTGTGCAGCATGGCCGAAATCGCGAGCGTCGGGGGCAGATGGTGATCCATCTCGGGCAGCGAGAAGGTCGCGTCGTCCGATGCGATGGCCATGTCGCATTGCGAGACGAAGGCGCAGCCGAAGCCCTTGGCCTCGCCCTGCACCACGGCAATCACCGGAACCGGGGTCGCGCGGATGTCGTCATAGACGCCGAGGATCACTTCAGTGACCCGCTCGCGGATTTCGAGCGCAGTCTTGGGTGCGGTGCCGGACGCATCGGGGAGCCGCCCTTGGCAGAAATTGGCGCCTTCGCCCCTCACCAGCACGGCCTTGAACGCTTTGCGGCTGCCAAGCTCACGAATGGCCCGGCCGATCAACGGCATCTCGGCCGCAGCGAGCTTGTTGCCGGTGGCGCCCCGCGTCAGGCGCAAAGTCGCGACCCGGCGGGCGGCGTCTTCTTCGATTCGGAATGCGTCGGTATCCATCAACCCTCGTACTCCCCCCAGGCTTCCGCGTCTTGCCGCCCAGTAACACGGCGCAGGCCCCGCGACTACGCCGTGCGGGCGCGCTCAAGCCAAGTCCCAAATGCCGGGATTGCTGCGAATTTTCTTGCTCGGGCCGCATCCGCCGGTAATTTAGGCGCGGTCAGAGTGGAGGGGAAACCATGCGGCATTCTTACGGGCTGGGTTGGACCGTGGCCGTGCTGTTCGCCTGCGGGCTTGGTTTCGCGCAGGCGCAGGCCCCGGCCGCGCGCCCGCAAGCCCCCGCGCCCGGTCCCGTCCGGCCCGCGGCGGCCGCCCCCGGCAACCAGACCCGCGTCGACCTGAACCTGGTGCTCGCGGTGGATGCGTCGGGCAGCGTCGACGACGAGCGCTTCGAACTGCAGAAACAGGGCTATGCCAAGGCGTTCCTGAACCCGCGCGTGCTGAATGCCATCAAGAACGGCAATGAGGGCCAGATCGCGGTCACGATGGTGCAATGGACCGGCCCCACCCTCCACGTTGTCATGGTGCCATGGACGGTGATCCACGATCAGCGCTCGGCGCAGACCACGGCTGCGGCCATCGTGGCGGCGGGCCGGCAGATTTTCGGCGGCGGCACCTCGATTTCGGGCGCCATCGATTTCTCCGTGCTGTTGCTGAATGCGAGCCCCTATCGCGCCGACCGCAAGGTGATCGACATTTCGGGCGACGGCTCGAACAATCTCGGGCGCCCCGCCGAACAGGCCCGCGACGAAGCGGTGAAGATGGGCATCCGCATCAACGGATTGCCCATTCTGTCGGTGGAACCCGATCTGGATCAGTATTTCCGCACCAGCGTGATCGGCGGCCCGGCGGCGTTCATCATTCCGGTGAAGGATTACAACGCCTTCGGCGACGCGATCATGCGGAAATTGGTGCAGGAGATTTCGCAGGACCAGCACCCGCGCACGAAGTTCGCGCTGAAATAGGCCTCACTTCTTCTCCTTCTCCGCGCGCACCGGGGTTTCGGGCTTCATCCCGCCCTTGCGCCGCATGAACGTGTCGCGGCCGGTTTCTTCCCAACGCCCTTCGACAGCGGCTTTCGCCCACCCCTCCCAGGTCTCATTCCAATCGCCGAGCGAATAGCCGTACCAGGGCGGCTGCGGATTGAGTTCCGGCAGGCCGAGTTCGTCCCAGATCACCTTCGCGCGTTCCATGAATTCGCGCGCAGGCAGCGCGAAGGGCGGCATCGGATACTTCGGCGTGGCGTCGATCAGGAGCGCGGCATCGGGGCGCTTGGGTCCCGATTTGGGTCCGTGGCCCGCATCCTTGTTCGGCGAGAGATGCAGATCCTCGTTGAGATTGGTGCGGTAGGCGAGCGACCAGAACACCGCGTCCGTGTTGGTGGGATCGATGTCTTCGCCGAGCGCGATGACGATCTTGCCGCATTGGGCCTGCAGCGTCGCCGCGCCATTCAGTCCGCGCCAGACCTCGGTCTTCGGCGTGCCGCTGGCGAAGTTCAGGAAAATCACCGGACGCACATTGGTCAGCGGCTCGTGCATGACGACGCGCTTGATTCCTTTGACGCCCAAATGATCGCGCAGATGCGACAGGAACAAGGGCTCGTAGGCCACCTTTTTGGTTACCGAGGATTCGGACGGCGTCACCTGGCTGATGATCGAAACGAAGACCGGTTTCTTCTTCATCGTGATCGCGGTCACCTGCACGCTCATATTGTAGTCTTCGAGCGCGACATGACCGTGGGATTCGCCGAACGGGCCTTCGGGCTCCAGCAATTCCGGATCGATCAGCCCTTCGATGACGATCTCCGAATCGGCCGGCACTTCCAGATCGTTGGTGATGCACTTGACGGTTTTGATCGGCTCGCCCAGCAGCGCGCCCGCCACCGCCATCTCGTCGAAATCGATGGCGAGCTTCTGGGGCCCGGTGAAGAAGATCACCGGCGCGCAGCCGATCACGATGGCGACCGGCATCGGCTGCTTCAGCTTCTGGTATTTCAGCCAGTGCAGATAGCCGCCGGCGCCGCCCAGCCGCGAGGCCATGCGCACGCCCAGGCGATCGGTTGCTTTGAGCTGGCCGCGATAGGTGCCCATGTTGCGCACGCCCGTTTCCGGGTCCTTGGTCACGCAGATGGTGGCCGTGAGATAGGGCGCGGCATCGAACCCCGGCGTCGAAATCGGCACCGGCAGCGCGGCCAAACCGCCGCCCGGCGCGCGCAAGGCATCGCCGGTAATCACCACGTCCTGGCAGGCGCCCGATTGCACCGTGACCGGCGGGATCGGATTGTGAATCGCCCGCAGCCAGGCCGTGCCGATCTCGTCCAGCGATACGCCCATGCCGAGCGCATACATCTCGGGGCTCGCCGCATAGGCGCCGGCCACCACCGGCATGTCGAATTTTGTCCCGTCGCTCCCCACCACATTGGTGAACACGAAGGCGCGGCGCTTGTCTTCGGACACTGCACCCTGGAATTGCCAGCGCGCCAGCGGATGCAATTCGGTGTCCTTGTTGATCGGGCGGTCGACGCGCACGACCAGACCGCGCGCCTCCAGCGCTGCCAGATGCTCCTGAAAATCCTTGGCGATCTTGGTGGCGGGTTTGGCGGCCAGCCCCCCGCCGGGCACGGAAATCGTCATCGTTTCTCCCAGTTCATTGCGTTTTTCCGACCATAGCCAAACAACCGCGCCCGGCAACAGCGGAAAGCTTAGAATTGTCGTCAAATTCGACCGTAATTGTCTGCGAAAAACGCGATTTTTCCAATTTCCTTCCGGTACTTAAGCCTTTCTTGAGGGCGCATGGAGCATCCTTTCGACGCTGGGCCCCAAAGCGTGAAACATGTCGCGCAGGGCCGGCCAAGAACCTGCTGGAACGCGGGGTCGCGCATAAGGGGTGTCGAAGACCGTGAAACGCACGAGCCTTTTGGGAATAGCACTGATTCTGGCGCCGCTTTATGGCTGCGCCACCGTCGATACGCTCAATCCGTTCACCACCGCGTCGGCCACGCCCACGCCGGTCAAGACCGTGCCGGTGGAGAAGAGGCCGCTCGGCGCGCCCGCCGATCTCGAAACCGCCATCGCCCAGGCCCAGGCCACGCGCAAGAACGGCGACCTCGCAAGCGCGGCGCGGATGCTGAGCCAGCTGGTGCTGCTCGCCCCCGATGATGCGCGCGTCCTCAGCGAGTACGGCAAGACGCTCGCAAGCCTCGGACGCAGCGACGACGCGATCGCCTTTCTGGAACGCGCCGCCGAGCTGCAGCCCGCGGACTGGTCGTTGTGGTCGGCGATGGGCGTCGCCTACGATCAGAAGGCCAATTACCTGGCCGCCCAGAACGCCTATGCCCGCGCGCTGCTGGCGAGGCCCGGCGAACCCAGCGTGCTCAACAACGACGCGCTCTCGCACATGCAGGCCGGCGATCTCGACGGCGCCGAGCGGCTGCTGCGCCAAGTCCAGCCCGATGCCCCCGAATTCCCGCGGATCGCGGAGAATCTCGCCCTGGTCCAGTCCTTGAAAGCCGCGCGACCCGCGGCCGCTGCGCTCGCCCCTGTGGCGGCGGCGCCCGCGCTTGCGGCCGTGATGCCGCCTCCGCCGGCCCCCGTGCCGGCCCCTGCGGCGAAGCCCGCGCCGGTCGAAGCACCGTCGTCCGTGCAGCGGATCGCCCCGCCTTTGCCGCCGGTCGCGCATATCGTCTCGACTGCGCTGGAAGCCCCGCGCGAGACGCCCGTGTCGAAAGAGCCGAGCGCCCTCGACATGCTGAAGGCCAACCCCAGCGTGCGCATGCAGCCGGTGCCCAAGGACGATCAGGCTGGCCCGATGCCGGGTTCATCTGCGCCCCGCGTGCTTCCGGCCAAGCCGGAGGCGCCCGCGGCCAGCACCGCCGCCACGAAGGCCTCCGAGATCACCGCCGATTCGAAACCGGCGACGTCCGCGCATGCAACCGGCCACAGCACGATCTATGTGCAGGCAGGTTCGTACAACACCGAATCCCGCGCCGGCGAAGCCGCCGCGGCGCTCGATCGCTTGGGCGCGCGCGTCAGCTCAGGGAGCATCGACGGGCGCGCGGTCTTCCGCGTGCGCATCGGGCCGTTCATGAACATGCAGCAGGCCAGCATCGCCATGGACATGGCCAAGACGCTCGGCCGCTCGGATCTGAAGGTGGTTACGGAATAAGAGAAGAACGCGAATGGCGAATAGCGAATGGGAAGATCACACCCTTCGCCATTCGCGCTTCGCTATTCGCGCTTTTGTTATTCGCTACTCGCTATTCGCCACTCGCCGTCTTCGACTCTTCCGGCTTCAGGAACTTCGCCAATTCCGTCATGCGCGTGCTCGCGGCGGCGTCGCCGGATGAAGCGGCCGTCATGTACCACTGATACGCGCTCTTGAGATCGCGCTCCACGCCCTCGCCCTTTTCATACAACAGCGCAAGATCGAAGGCCGATTCCGCAAAGCCTTTGCCGGCGGCTTCGGTGAAGAGGCGCACCGCTTCGGCTTCGTTCTTGTCCCTGTCGCTGCCTTCGAGATTGGCGAGCGCCAGCCAGTGCATCGCGCGCGGGTCGCCATCCTTCGCGGCCGCTTCGTAATAATGCTTTGCCTGATCGGCATCCTGCGGCACGCCGACTCCTTTGCCGTAGAGCGTGGCCAGCCAATATTCGGCCGCCGCATCCCCGCCGAACGACGCGCGCAACAGCCATTGGGCGGCGGTTTCCTCGCTCGCTTCGACTCCCTGACCCGAAAGATAGGCAAGGCCCAGATCGCGCGCGGACGCGGCATCTCCGGCTTTGGCCTTATCTTCGAGCTGATCGGCGGGCACGACGGAGGCAAGATCGGCGGCTTGGGGTTCGGAGGGAAGTGCTGTCTCCATCTCGGGCGGAGCTGAAAGAACGGCTTGCGCCACGGGCTTGGGCGCCGGCGGCAGCGCGGCTTTGACCGGGTGGCGGTTGAGCACGAACACAGCGGCGGCAGCAACCATCAGCGGCGCGGCGCAGCCGAACGCCAGCAGCTTGACGCGAGATTTGCGGCGAGGGGCCTGGGTGTGCGCCTTTGAAAGGTCGTCTCCCACGCTCGCGGAATTGGCCGCGCGGCGAGCCGCACTGAGATAGGAAGGCCCTTCGGCTTTCCGCGCCGAGGGGGTCGCGTTCTCCTGAGAGACATCGGCTGCGGGCGCTGCGGGCGCAACATCGAGCGCGCCGGCCCATGCGGTTTCATGCGGCGCGGCATCGGCCGGTTGGGCGACGGCCGGGCGTTCGGCCTCCAGCGCATTCAGCCGCATGCAGGCATCGCCGAGCGCGCCGCGCAAGGCAGCCAGCCCGTCCTTGTGATCGGTGGCCGCCCGATCCACGCGCCCCGAGAGGGCGGCGACGCGCTCGTCCGTCGCGCCGAGCGAGGCCATGCGGTCGGCCATGGATTTCTCGTGCCGTTCCACGATGTCGGCAAAGGCGCGCTCGAGAATGCCGAGCCGCCGTTCGAAACGGAGCATCGCGCCGCCCGAATCATTATCCGGCGCCACTTCCTTCATCAGCCTTTCCAACGGCGCGGACATCGCGACGCTCCCCGGCTCTTTGAGCGCATCGCGCATGGTGCGCGGGCGTTCGGCTGCATCTTCGACGTTCGGAGACAGGGATTCGGTTTGGGTCATCGGGATCGCACGCGTCCTATGCTCGATCTCATGGGCGAAGCCCCCTTGCCCGTTCGGGCTTTGCGGGTTTGCGCCTTGAAAGACTTTTGTAAATGGATCGCGCTAATTTTCGCTTAAAGCGGGTCGCGATGGAGCACGTCTACGCTCGATGCGCTTTCAGTCTTCGGCGCGTGGATGATGCGTTCCGAATTCCGCGAAGGCGGACAGGACACGGGCACGCGCGACCGCCGGAAATGGCCCGAGACGCGCCTCATAAGCCGCGAGATTGGCTTCGGCCGCGTCGCTTCGCGATTGTTCGGGAACCCCGATGTCGGCGGCGTGAAAGGCTTCGAGCACGGTCTGTTCGACATGCTCCGATTCCAGTTCGAGGCGTTTGATCTGTCCGCGAAAGCCTTCGCTCACCGTCACCGGAATTTCGCCGATCCCGGGCTTCAGAGTCCGCCGAAGCTGCCGGAGCGGCTTCACCACCTGATCGCGCCAGGCCCTGACGCCTTCGTCGATCTGCGCGATTTGGTCTTCGCTCACGCGCCGCCCATGTTCGGCCAGGAACAGCAGGAACAGCAGCAGGTTCACATCCACGCCCGCTTCGTCCTGCAGCACGAGGCAGGCAGACGCAACGGACGACCGCGCATAGAACCGCAAAGAGAACCGCCAGAACGGCGAATCGTCGTGAGGCTTTTCGGAAGCTTCGGTCATGCTGGGTTCTACCAGCGAGGGAAGCCCCGCTCCAAGAACCTTCTTAGCCGGGCCGCCCGCCGCGTTTGAAAAATTGCACCGCGCGTTCGTGTTTTTCCGCGGCTTCTCGCGATTTGAATGTTCCAAGATTGCGGCGTTTGCCGGTCTTGGGATCCATCTTCCGCGAATAGAGGCGATATTCGCCCGATTTCAGCTTTCGGATCATCGGCGAGGCTCCGAATACCCCCTCGGAAACAATGAAGAAAGCCGCCCCGGGTTCCCGCAGCCCCGTGCGAGCCTCACCTGGCCGCGGCAGCGGCGCGCAACATCATTTTGCTCCCAGCCGACGAAAGCGCGAGTGCCGCGATCCGCTTCGAAAATATTAGAGCTAATCCGCTGCGAACTTTACGCCGGCACGCAACGCAAGGCTAACCGAGGCGCGGACTGCCAGGAGAATCGCGCTCCAATTATTATCAGTAATTTAAGGCGCCGGAGGTACTTTCGGGTGTGCGGGACCTGTGTTTAGGAGATGTCCGCCATGCAAAACCACCTCAATGCCGCCAGAAAACACGAACCGTCTTTTTCCGGCGATGCAGGCCTGCTCGAAGCTTTCAACAAGCACTTCGATGTTGTGCACGCCGACACGCCGGAACTCCGGCGTCAGGCGCATCAAATTCGCTACCGCGTCTACTGCCTGGAGACGGGGTTTGAAGATGCGCAGGCCTTTCCGGACGGACTCGAAAAGGATGCGTTCGACACGCATTCCGCGCACGCACTTCTGATCCACCGCGCGAGCGCAACAGCCATGGGGACCGTCCGCCTGGTCCTGCCGCTGGCGCATGCGCCGGACGCAAGCTTTGCCGTCCAAGGCGTTGCCGGCGATGCCTCCATGCGCGACGGGAGCGCCTTTCCGCTTGGTTCGACCGCGGAGGTTTCGCGGTTCTGCATCTCGCGCACCTTCCGCCGCCGGGCCGGCGACACCCTCTACGACCAGCCGGAGAACGCGGGCACGGGCGATGCCGGGGACCGCCGCAGCGGCCCCTTGATGCGACTTGGTCTCATTCAGGCGCTGGTGCGGATGAGCGCGCGCCATGGCATTACCCATTGGTGCGCAGTGATGGAACCCACCCTTCTCCGGATGCTCGATGCGATGGCCATCCGCTTTACACGGGTGGGCCCGCCGATCGAGCACCATGGGTTGCGCCAGCCCTGCTATTGCCGGATCGATGAGGCCCTCGAAGCCGTTAAGAAGGAACGGCCGGCCTTTTTCGACGTGCTCACGGCGGGTGTGCGATGCGACACAGACGAAGCGGTAGAAGTGTGATGGATATCGCACGGAACTTACAGCTGTGCCCGGCGTTTTTCACATATGGATCAGGAACCTAATCTGGATCAGGCTGAAGCTTTGCGGCTGGAAGCAGGCGAAGCCCGCCGGCTTGCCGAGTGCATGAGCGACGACCAGTCGGTCGCCGATCTCGAGCGTTATGCCGCGGCTCTGGAAACCGAAGCCCTGAGCCTGGAACTCAAGGCCGACCGCGGGGCGAAAACGAAAAAGGGCCCGGCGCCGCGTGCGCGCGTCCGCGCCTCGGCCCACTCGGCGCTTCACCGCGCCTGACGGGTCTGATATATAGTTAAAATTGGCCTTATGACTTGGAACGGCCGCAGCGTCCGTCCGGCGCTCGAAAACGCACAATTCATTAACCAAATTGAGTTTGTCGGATTTCTTTACAAGCCAGAAAAGGCCCGAAAAGAAGCCTCGGGATTCCCTGGGTTTTTTTCTGAGAGAGTGTTGGCACGCGAATTGCTTTAGGAGTGTGCGGGGACCGCAGGTTGGTATAGTCGGTGTATATGGGAGTTTTGGGGATGAGTATCATTAGCCGAGTAAAGTCAGGACTGATGGCACGGGCGGTGGCCTTTGCTGGCATCCTCGGGGGTGCGGTTCTGGCAACCAACCCGGCGTCCGCGACGCTGGTGAGCGTTGATGGCGTCGGCCTCTACGTGAACAACGGCGGCCAGATCGAATTCGTTCAGGACGACAAGGATGTCGTGATTCAGCATGTCGGCGACATCCTGCGTGGCGTCGGCGTGATGGATAACATCAAGAATACGATCGGCGGGACGAGCTATCTTCAGCCCTGCGCCGCGGTTGGTTGTGCCGGAAACTTCGTGGCGGATGTCTTCGGAAACCTGAAGATCCGGGCGGAAATTTTTAACCCGAGCACCGGCAATACGGATGTTTACCTGACGAATGCAAGTCCCACCCAACAGGCGTTTTTGAACTATTACATTTTGCCCAAGAACCCGAACCAGAACGTGGGCGGCGTCGGTGCGATAGCGACCGATATCGCGAACTCGACGTCTGCGACGCTTTGGCTGAGCTTGGTTCCTGAGGTGTTCGATGCTCAGGGCGACGTGTTCCACATTGTCATTCCCGGTTCGCCTTCGGGGCTCGGTTCCTTCGGGGGCGTGGCGCAAGGCGACGCCCTGCTGGATGTGACGGGTGGCGACGCAGCCTCTTATTTGGACACGAACGGCATCCTCAACACGTATTCGAGCACCTATGCGGACTTCAGCTTCGTGGGCAACGCAGAGCGCCAAGTGCGTTCTCCGACGAACAATGCCTGCCCGCCCGGTCCGCCCTCGACAGCGGCCAACCATCAGGATTTCTGCGTGCTTGGCACCGACAATCTGTTCAATCAGCAGCCGAAAATCCCCGAGCCCGGCTCGGTCCTGCTGCTCGGAACGGGTCTTCTGTCTCTCGCCGGTGCGCGTCTGAAGCGTCGCCGCGCGCGGAGCTGATTTCATTTAACCTGGATACCGGGGCAGCGGGGACACCGCTGCCCTTATTTGTTTCTGCGGGACTGCGTGAACTTCTCCAAGGTGAAGCTTAAAGTTAGCCTGATGGTAGAGCTTAAGGTCCATGTTTTCAGCGAAGCTCAAGTTTAATCCTTATACGTACCAAACAGCAAATGTGACTCGACACTCATCCGCCATTAACTATAATTTTCGCATAGTGCCGATGCGGAATGGTATTTCTTTTCCCGCCTCAGGCTGGTCTCATACGGAAATCTCCGCGGGTATGTGGGGTGCAGGTGCTGGTTTGTGTAGGCCCGCTGAACTGTTGGACTTTTTCCGAATCCGCGGGCTTGCGCCAGGGAGATCGCCTATTCGACGCGAATAGCTGACCAGTCTTTAAGGGGGGCATGAATGTTCAACGATACGACGCATGCGCTTGCGGATTCGCGATATCCAAGCTCAGTGGACCCGCGGCCGACGGATGAGACTCTACTAACGCGCTTCAACGCGCATTTCTCAAGCATCACCGCCGACACGGACGCTCACGTCAAAGCTGCGCAGATGATCCGCTACCAAGTCTACTGCGTGGAGAATCCGCTCGAAAACATCAAGAATCCGGACCGCATCGAAACCGACGCGTTCGACGACCATTCGGTGCACAGCCTTCTCGTCTACCGGGCGGCCGAAGCCGCACTCGGCACGGTCCGGCTCATTCTGCCGCTCGAGGACAATCTGGAGGCGAGTTTCGCATTCCGCCGGGTGTTGAGTGCATCGGCTTGGCGCGAATTCCAGAAGCTGCCGCTGCACTCGGCGGCGGAAGTTTCGCGCTTCAGCATCTCCCGTCAATTCCGCCGCGTGCTGGATAGCGCCGCCCGGGACGAGCAGACTTTTCTATCCAATTCAGGACCGTTGATGCGGCTTGGACTGATCCAGGGGCTGGTGCGAATGAGCGTACAACACGGCGTCACGCACTGGTGCGCGATCATGGAGCCGACGCTCATGCGGATGCTCGCAGCCATGTCGATCCGCTTCCGGCCCGTCGGCCCGCCGGTGGAATTCCACGGAATGCGCCAACCCTGCTACTGCAAATTGGCCGACATTTTGGAAGCGGTACGGATCGAACGGCCGGCCTTCTGGTCCGTGCTGACCGATGGCGGCTCTCTGACGGCAGGTGCCGGCGTGGCTTGAATGGCCCGGCCGGAGGATAGCGCGAAGGAGCCTGACGACTTTCCCCCGCGGGAGCCGTTCCATTTCCGCGCGGCGTTCGATCGCAATATCGGCTGGCTGACGGAATGGGAGCAGGAGAGCCTGCGCGCCAAACGCGTCGCGATCGCCGGCATGGGCGGCGTCGGCGGGTTCCATCTGCTGACACTGGCGCGGCTTGGCATCGGCGCTTTCTCGATCGCCGATCTCGACCGCTTCGAAACCGCCAATTTCAACCGGCAGATCGGCGCCACCATGTCGAGCCTTGGCCGGCCCAAGGCCGAAGTGCTCGCCGAGATGGCGCGCGACATCAATCCTGAAGTGCGGATTGCGCGCTTCGACAACGGCGTCGATACGGCAAACATCGACGCCTTTCTCGCCGGCGCCGATTTGTTCGTCGACGGCTTCGATTTCTTCGTGCTCGACATCAGGCGCAAAGTGTTCGCGCGCTGCCGGGAGCTCGGGATCCCTGCAGTCACCGCCGCGCCCGTCGGCATGGGCGTCGGCTTCCTCGCCTTCACCAGGGACGGAATGAGTTTCGAAGACTATTTCCGATTCGAGGGCGCAAGCGAACTCCGCCAATATGTGCATTTCCTTCTGGGCGTCGCGCCGGGAGGGCTTCATCGTTCCTATCTGGTTGATCCGGGCCGGCTCGATTTCGCGCGGCGCAAAGCGCCCTCCACCGTGATCGGCTGCGAACTCTGCGCCAGCGTCACCGCGGCCAACGCCGTCAAGCTGCTGCTCGGCCGAGGTCCCGTGAAACCGGCACCGCATCACCATCATTACGATGCCTATCTCGGCAAGATCGCATTCACGAATCTGCGCTGGGGGAATGCCGGCCCGTTGCAGAGACTGAAAGCGAAGCTTGCCGAGCGCGCCTTCGGGCGCATGCTCGCGCGATCCGTGCCGGCCGAACAGCCGCGCTATCCGGCAAACCCCATAGAGGAGATCATCGACAGTGCGCGCTGGGCGCCATCGGGCGACAACGCGCAGCCCTGGCGATTCCGGATCACGGACGACAACGCTCTGCTGATCCACATCGCCGATGACAGCAGCCACAATGTCTACGAATACCGCGATGGCGAACCCACCCTGATCTCCGCCGGCATCCTGCTCGAGACCATGCGCATTGCCGCGACGCGCTTTCATCGCCGGATGCTCTGGTACTATGGCGGGCGCGACGATGAAGGCCACCGCATCGAAGTCAGGTTCGCGACCGATGCGCTGCTGGAACCCGATCCCCTGTCGGCTTACGTACCGGCGCGTTCGGTGAACCGCTGGCCGTACCGGCTCAAACCCTTGCGCGCGGCTGACAAGCAGGCATTGGAGGCAGCCCTTTCCGGCCGGCTTTCCATCCAATGGTACGAAAGCGCGCGCGAGCGCCTGCGTATTGCGCGGCTCAACGCGCGCGCCACCGACATCCGTCTGCGCATCCCGGAAACATTTGCGATCCATCAGCGCATCATCGATTGGGACCGGAGGTTCAGCCCGGAGGGAATTCCCGCCCAGGCGGTCGGCCTGGATTCGATGACCCTTCGCATCATGAAATGGGCGATGCGCAATTGGGGGAACACGCAATTTCTCAACCGGGTCGCCGGAACCGCGGCTGCCCGGTTCCAGATGGATTACCTCCCCGGGCTGCATTCCGCCGCCTATTTCACCTTGCGGCCGCTCGCAAACCCCGAAAGCGCCACGGCGCGAATCCAGCATTTGCTGGAAGCCGGTGAATCCATTCAACGATTCTGGTTGACGGCGACGCGGCTCGGGCTCGCGATGCAGCCTTGCCTCGCTACGCTTGCCTTCGCGCATTACGGGAGAACCGGCGCCGCCTTTACCTCCGGCGACACTATGCGGCGCTCTGCCCTTCAGCTTGCGGGGGCAGCCGACAGGATATTGTCCCGGAGCGACGAGATTTGGTTCATGGGCCGGATCGGGTGGCCGAAACCTCGCACTAGCCTTTCCCGATCCGTCAGGCGGCCCTTCGCGGAACTGCTGAAATCTTAGGCGTTAACCATATTTAGTATTGTCGGAAAGTTCCCGCATACATGATGAATAAAGTCTAAAAAAAATCTCCGGTAATGCGATTTTTGCAACAAAAAGCGCAATAATAAGGGTATACTCACGCTCAGGGTCAGTATGGGGATTAAGGTTATGAGAGCGTTAGTAATCGCCACAACGATCGTCGCCGCCGCCGCCGCGTTTGCGCCACAAGCGCAAGCGACACCGAGCTTCCAATTACAAATCACTTCGGCTGGCTATGCGAGCCCAATATTTTCGAGCGGAACCGGCTCGATTTCGGAGTCCGGCATTACTGTAAATGGAACCGGAGGCAGCCAATTCAGCATCGGTTCCATTTCCGCGAACTGGTCGCTCGCGTCCGATGGGATTCATCTCAACACGATGGATTTGTTGGGCAGCATCACACACACCTCAGGTGCGCTCGGCTCGCTGCAGATCAAGCTTAAGGTGAGCGGATTGGACGATCCCGGCGCTCCCGCGTATTTCACTGAAGCGTTCACCGGCAATCTGGCTGCTGGGCTGTTCAGCTCCGATCAATGGGCCACCAACGCAACGGCAATCGTTTATCTCGGGAAGCCGCAATATCTCCAGATGGACGATCTTTTCCATGTCGGCGCCGTGAGGCTCGACGACCCGACCTCCGATTGCTCGTTGACGGGTTCCAATTATGCCTGCAGCCAATCGGCGACGGTCCCTTCGGTACCCACCGACTACTACGGTAAATACGCGGTCAGCGAGATCATCGATCTGCAATTCGACAGAGGCACCTTGGGCCAGACCATGAGCTTCGATAATCTCGTTTCCGACCCGGCGACGGTGCCGGAACCGAATTCGCTCTTGATTCTCGCGACCGGTGTTCTTGGCGCAGCGGGTGCGTTTGCGTTCCGCCGCCGCACGGAGACGCAGAAGTCCGTCTGAGAGCTCGCCGGAAGGTTTGAATTACAAAAACGCATCGCCCGATTGGCGGTGCGTTTTTGTTTTCGGCTCACCGTTAGGGACGTGCCCCGCCTGCATCAGTGATACACGCTGAACGTCACGAACACGCGCCGTTCGACAGCTGGTCCGGACGTTTGCCTTTGCGACGAGGCGCCGAGATTTTGCCCCGAAAGCGCCACAGTCGCCCACTCGGTCAGTCGATAGGCAACGCGCGCATCGAACGACAGAAAATCGGGCACGGGCGAGAGAAACGAGCCCTGACTGAGGGGAAGCGTCTCCAACCCTTCGGTGGGCGATTGGTAATAGGCATAGGAATCGATTTCCCACGGCCCGCTCGACCAGCCGAGATTGGCCTTCACGACGTGCTTGGGTGCGACGTGCTCGAAATCGAAATAGGCCTTTCCGCCCGCTATCGCCGGAATAAAATCATCGGTGATGGATTCGAGCCGGTAATTGATCCCCCACCGCCAAGCTTCGCCTATACGGCCATCCAGCGATAGCTCTATCCCGCGCGCGGAGGAGTCGCCGGCATTGCCCGGCGTCACATAGGGCGGCGTTCCGGAACCAGGGAGCGGGATTTCAAAAACCGGAAGAATCATGTGGTCGCTCGTGGTGTAGAACAGCGAGCCGCGAAATTGCCCCCCGATCCCAGGCCAGTCACGATTCCAGGAGGCCTCATAATTGTAGACATTCGCCGAATCGATGTCGGGGGCTCCAGAGAAGTTTCCCACGGGCGAGGAGATGACTAGGGCGCCCAGATTGGCGAGACTTGGCAGTTGATCTCCCTGGCCGAATATCAAGCGGAACGTATCGGCATCGCTTGCCTTCCACACCAGTCCGGAGCTGTAGCTGATCTCGTTGACCGTGCGGTTCCAGGCGTCGTTCGGAAATGGATAGCCGGCCGGCGCCGCGCCCGAGCGTCCGAGATGAAGGTTTTCCCAGCGCAGCGCGGTGTTGAACAAAAGCCCCGGTACGATGTCCCAATCCCACATCGCGCTCGCGGCATAGTCGCTGTAGAAAATGTGGCCGCCCGCAAAAGGCGACGTGTTGACGTCGTTGTGCCGATATTCGAGACCGGCCCGGAAGGTGTGATTGGTTCCGATCTTGAAAAGGTCCTGGAGCTGAACCACCCCTTCCTTTCCTTCGAATTGGACGGGCACCGCCGCCATCAGGTGCTGCGAAATCAAATTCAGATATGCCGTCGCCTGAATCAGCCCCAGGCCGGTTTCGGCCGTGAGCTGTCCCTTGACGGAACTGGTGTCGTGGTGGTCCTGGTCCAATGTGTAGACGGGATCGAATTCGTTCGAGTCCGCCGTGCTGTGACTGGCTTCCAGCCCTAGTTGCGTGTTGGGGGTTAGCTGGAAGACGCCGTCGGCGTCGATCTCGAATCGATCGTTGCGGCGGCGCGGCAGCAATCCGGCCGCAGCTGGGACGGGCGTGGAAAAATCATCGTCCAAACGTCCCCCGGCGGATAGACGCACCCCTCCGTCCTTGAATTTGAATGTCTTCACGGCCGTGGCTTCGGCCAGGCCCTGCGTTCCGCCGCGCAGCGAGGCTGTGTTCACGTCGTCGTAGATTGGATTGTATGTGACGATATTGATCACGCCGTTGGCCGCGTTGAAACCGAACAAGGCGGCGTTCGGCCCTTTCACCACCTCGATTTGACGAATGGCCGAGAGTTCGACCGGCAAGGCGGTCCACGGGGTATAGTTGTAATGATCGGCATAGACCTGACGCCCGTCGATCAGCACCAGCACGCGCGGCGAGAAGGGCTCGTCGTAGCCGCGCACGCCCACATCGGCGTTATCGTTGTTCCAGCGCATCACATCGACGCCGATAACGTGTTTCAAGACTCCTGGAATGTCGGAGGCGCCAGAGCGTCTGATTTCGTCGGCGGTGATGATCTCCATGTCGACCGGCACATCGGATTCATGTTGGGGCAGGCCGGTTGCGCTGGTCGTGACGGATTGGCCGAACAGCTGCTCCAACGCGCCATAATCGATGGTTTGCGCCGTGGCGGCAGCCGGAACGAACGCGGCAAATACGGCCGCCGAGAGGAACGCGTTCCTTTTCTTCATCCGCCGGCACACCCTCGTCGTGCTGCGTGGACGGTCTCCACGGCGAGCGGACAATGGCGAAAGAAGCGGGTGGCCGGGATGACATTTGTCAAGCGCGCCTGCGCAAGGAAGCTGGATTGGGAATGCCTAGGCCGCCGTCGCAAGCCGGATCAGGTCGGCGAGGGTCCTGGCATTGAGCTTGCGCATGACCAGCGCGCGGTGGCATTCGACGGTGCGCCGTTTGATCTTGAGCTCGGCGGCGATCTGTTTGTTCGAGCGCCCGGCAGCCACGAGTTCGAGCACTTGGCGCTGCCTGTCTGTCAGAGAGCTGAGAAGTTCCGCGATGGCGCCGCGCGGCTGAGCACGCCGGAACGGGATTGGAGCGGGACTGCTTTCGGCCGCAACGGCCGCGCCCGCCGTGAGCCGCTTTGCCATGAACGCCGCATCGAGAAAACTCACCAGCAGCAGATCTTTTCCCGCCGCCTTGAACGGAAGCACCGCGATTCGGACATGGGCGAAAATGTCGCCGGATGCCGTTCCCGCGTCCGCAACAGGTCGCACGCACGTAAGCCCATGCTCCTCCGCCAATGCCTTCGGCAGAAGCGAAATCAGGATCTGCGGCCTCTTCTTGCCGTCTGAGCCGAGATACCGCTCCGCGTCGCCGAAAGAGGCGAGGCAATTACCCGAGCGATCGATCACAACCGACGGGGGCGCATAAGTATCGAGCAACAGACGCTGTGCCCGCTGCAATCCGCTCCAGTGATGCTGGGTGATATCATCACCCGTTTCCGGAAAGCCGGCACATAGATCGGGCTCGGCGAAACCTATCGGTTTATCGCCGCATTCGTCGCTTTCGTTGCGGCCAACATCCATGGTCTCCCATGCCGCCCGCGAGCCCGCAACAATCATATAGCAGTCCCAATGACTTGCCTCGTTGTTGTTCGGCAATATACGCAACCTGTGATTGACCTCATTTCCCACCTATAGTTGAATATCACGAGTGACACAACTTAATTTCATCATCAAAGCTGCCGCGAAAACCTTTTGTTCCCACGGAGCCAGATCGCGGCACTTCCCGCCAGGCGATTGGCCCTGGCGCGTTTCAACTTGCGACCGTCTCACGATTCACGGATCCGTGCGCTGGCGAACAGAAACTTTGCTGCACTGCGGGAGACGAAAAAATCCGTATAAGGATTAACGCTTTCCAGCAAAACGTCGTACGTCTTTTACTGTAGGCAAAAATACATCGTGGAAAACCACAATTGCACGCTCCTTCATCTTCACGACATAATTCTTCTACGTACCGTCGAGCCGGCAACGGAAATCGTCCGGCAATCTTTTCGAAGTTCTGCTCTGAGCGTCGGAAACTCAGGGGGGGCGGAACATTGGGGAGACAGGGGCGGCACGGTATTTTTGATCGCGCTAACCGGTGGCGGGTCTACGAGTATATCGTAGGAGACCGTAATGTTGAAGCCGAACTTCCTGTCCCCGAACGGCGGCCTCGCATCGGCAATCCTGGACCAGATGCGATTTCCGGTATTCCTGGTCGATCGGGATGCGGCAATCCAATACTCCAACGTAGCCGGCCTTGCCGCGCTGAAGGAAGGCGAATCCTTCAAGAGAGCCGATCACCTGCTTTCGACGACCCACCCGGCCGACAACGCACGTTTGCGCGCGGCGATTGAGGACGTCTGCGCCAGCGGCGAACGCCAGACCCTCTTGATCAACGACGGACGCAGCCTCAAGCCCCAGCTCGTCGCCGTGGTTCGGCTTGCCGACGACGAGCCCGGACCGCGGAGGAAGACGGCACTGGTATTCGTGCAACGCTGCGAGCCTACCGACGAGACCTTTACATCCTCCATGCGTCAATTGTTCCGGCTTTCCACGGCGGAAACGGCAATCGCAACCGCGCTCGTCTCGGGCGCCGACGTCGAGCACGTCGCGGAGATGCGCAATGCCAGGATCACCACCGTGCGCACGCAGGTCGCCGCAATGCTGCTGAAGACCCGCACCCGCCGTCAGGGCGAGCTGGTTGCATTGCTGTCGCGGATTTGCACGCTCCCGTAGCGGCCGGCGCGGAGAGATGTCATGCGGCATATACAATAGACGCCTTCCGAAACGAATATCTCGAAGAGAAACAGCTCAGGTAGTATTCAGTACACGTAGCGATTACGTACGCGCCGACACTATTCTTATCGCGGATTTGGCCTAAGCATGTCCCGCGATGCAAGTGGACGATCTTTACAGTATCCCGGATTCCAACGAGCGCGCGCTCACGCGTTGCGCGACCAAGATGCGCTTCGCGCGCAACCGCACCATCTTCAACGAAGGCGACGAGGCGGAGCACAGCTATCGGATCGTCTCGGGCGTGGTGCGCCTCTGCAAGCACACGGTGCAGGGCCGCCGCATGGTCACGCATTTTCTGCTGCCCGGAGATCATTTCGGATTCATGCAGCTCGGCATCTACAGCTTCACCGCCGAAGCGGTCGTCGATGTGATCGTGGATTCCTATCCGTTGCGCCAGATCGAAAACCTCTCCGAGCAAGACCCGTTCCTGCGGCAGAAATTCCATGACCTGTTCATGAACCAGGTCATGGATACGCAAGACCATTTGCTGCTGTTGGGCTGCCTCTCGGCCGAGGAGAAATTGGTCTCGTTTCTGCTCTGGCTCGGCGAGCGGTCGGACGCGTCCGATCCCTTCGTCACGTTGCCGATGTGCCGCCAGGACATCGCCGATTACCTCGGGCTGACGGTCGAGACCGTGGTCCGCACGCTGGGCAAGCTCAAGCGGGCCGGCGTCGTCGGGCTTTCCGGCTCCAACCGGATGGTCAGGGACCTGGACCGCCTTCGCACCTTCGGCCGGACGATGCCGAACGGGCCCGGCCCCACTCCGGAGCCCGGTCATTCGCCCGGCGCCCCCGGAATTTGACGTAGGTCAATGCGCCGCCCCCCCTCCGGTATTCTACGTATATCGGTTGAGTCACAGAGGAGGCGGTAATGAATTTCGGGAATGTCGTTGCGCTGCGCGGAGACGAAGCGTGGGCGGAATTTTCTCGGGCCGGCCGTGACACGCCGTCCGGCGCCTCTCGGTCCCGGGCTCGCAGCTCCCGCGCGTCAAGGCAGGACGCCATCTCGCCGGCCGAAGCCGAGAAGACCTCCGACCTTATGTCCGCCGTTCGCGACCTGATGGCTGTCCAGCGCGCCGCCCTTTCCCGAACCCAAGGCTGAGGCGTTTCGAACCGGATTGCTGAGCCGCCGCAAGCCAGCTATCGCTAGCGGGACGCCCAAACCCCGCGCGCATCATGAAACTTTCCGATCAGGTTGCCATCGTCACCGGCGCAGGCCGCAATATCGGCGAGGAAGCGGCCAAGCTCTTTGCGAGCGAAGGTGCCGCCGTCGCCGTTGTCGATATGGACGGCCCCCGCGCCGATCGCGTGACCGCCGCCATTCAGGCGGCCGGGGGCCGCGCCAAGAGCTATCTCTGCGACGTATCCGAAGAAGCCCAGATCGTCGACACCGTGAACGCCGTCGCCGCCGATTGGGGCCGGCTCGACATCCTCATCAACAACGTCGCCATATCCGACAACAAGCACCTCTTCGACATCACCAAGGCCGAGTGGGACCGCGTTTTCGCCGTCTGCCTGACCGCCCCCATGCTGTTCAGCAAATACGCCGCCAAGGCGATGATCGAAGCCGGCCACGGCGGCAAGATCGTCAATGTCAGCTCGACCTCCGGCCATTATGGGCGGGGGCGCGCCATCGCCTATACCGCCGCCAAGGCCGGCGTCATCAATCTCACCCGCTCGCTCGCCATCCAGCTCGCCCCCTATAACATCCGCGTCAACTGCGTGGTGCCGAACAAGATCGGCTCGCCCGTGGGCAAGGACTCGTTCAATCCCGACCGGAAAATCGTGAACCTGCGCAATCGCCCTGGCGAACCCATCGATCTCGCCCGCGCCATGCTGTTCCTGGTGTCGGACGATTCGGATTTCATCGCCGGGACCGAGCTGTTCGTGGACGGCGGCTGTGCGGCTATGATGCCGGGCGGCGACTAGGGTGGCGAGGCGCACGTGCTGTCGAAGGAAGACAACGACCGTCTGACCCGCGTGGGACCCGGCACCCCGATGGGGACGCTGATGCGCCGCTATTGGATTCCGGCGGCGTTCGCCCATCAGATTGCGGCGCCGGATTGCGCGCCGGTCCGCGTCCGGCTGCTCGGCGAGAATCTCGTGCTGTTCCGCGACTCCCTCGGACGCGTCGGCCTGTTGGACGAGCGCTGCCCCCATCGCACCGCCTCACTGTTCTTCGGCCGCAACGAAGGGGCCGGTTTGCGCTGCGTCTATCATGGGTTGAAATTCGACGTGGAAGGCAATTGCGTCGATGTGCCCTGCCTGCCTCAGGCCAACGAGGTCCAGATCCGCAACATCAAATCCCAACTCAAGACGCGCGCCTACCCTTGCATCGAGCGGGGCGAAATGGTTTGGGCCTATATGGGGCCGCCGGAACTGAAGCCCGATTTTCCGGACCTCGAATGGACGCTGGTACCGCCCGCACAGCGCTATGCCACGCGCCACATCCAGGAATGCAATTGGCTGCAAGGCGTGGAAGGCGGCTTCGACGCGACCCATCTGACTTTCCTGCACGGCGGCGATGCCGAACCGAGCCGGCGCATCGTTCCCTCCTATTACGAAGTGATGCCGACCGAATTCGGTTTCGTGGTCGGAACCGGCCGCGACCCCGGCACCGGCATCATCATGTGGAACGTGAACGTCATGCTGATGCCCTTCCACAAGATCATCTCGTCTGTGCCGCATGCGGCCCATGTCTGGGCCCCCATCGACGATGAGAACACCATGCTCTACAGCATCGATTTTCATCCCAATCGTCCGTTCACGGATGAAGAGCTTGCCCGTTCCCGGGAAGGCCGCGGCATCCACACGGAGGATATTCCCGGCACCGACCACGCCGTCCGCAACAGGGCCAACGATTATCTGATCGACCGCCAGCAACAGGCGAGCGGCCGGTCCTTCACCGGAATGAAGGGGCTCGGCACGCAGGATTGCGCGATCCAGGAATCCATGGGGCCGATTTCCGACCGCTCGCTCGAGCATCTGCTCGCGAGCGACGCGGCCATCGTGAAGATCAGGCGTCTCCTGCTGCAGACGCTGAAAGACCTCGAAGAAGGCGAGCCGCTCCCCGGGATGGACCCCAAAAGCTATCGCGTGCGCTCGACCCGTGTCGAGGTCCCCAAAGGCACCGATTTCGCGCGCGGGATGGGCGAGCTTGTGCGCATGGGCGTTATGGCGCCAGCCTAATAGTAAAGCCCAAGCCGGCGACGCCCGCGCTGCATCGTTCAAGTCTCATCAATGTCACAGCCGTTAGGCCCCAAGTGATTTGACTTGAGGCTTAACCCTCCCAAACTCGCGGCATCCTCGTCTGACCAGACGGGCGCTTTTGCGGCGTCCGCGATCAGCGAGAGTGGGGCAAATCGCGAAACTTCGAACGTGACCGCACGCGTCAAAACGCGTTTGGCGGGGGGGAGATCTTATGGCCGTTTTGACCGCCGGTTATGGACAGGAATATGCGACATTGGGGGCGGCCGTAGCGGCTTCCCATGACGGCGACACGATCTATGTCGCGGCAGGCACCTATTACGACGACAGCGCGATCATCAACACCAAGATCAGCATCGTCGGCGTCGGCGGCATGGCCCATTTCGTGGCCACTAAGCCCATCGCCAACTCCAAGGGCATTCTCGTCACCAACACCGATGTGACCATCGATCATCTGGAATTTTCCGGCGCAACGGTCGGATCGGGCAACGGCGCGGGCATCCGCTATGAAGGCGGCAAGCTCACGATCGAAAACTCCTATTTCCACGACAATCAGGAAGGAATCCTGGCCGCCAGCGTCGCGGGAGGGGCGATTACCATCGACCACTCCGAGTTCGCCCACAACGGCACCGGCAATGGCTACACCCACAACATCTATGTCGACCACATCGCCAACCTGACCGTTACGAACAGCTATCTCCACGACGCGCCCGTGGGCCACGAGTTGAAGAGCCGCGCCACGAACACGACCATCCTCGACAACCGCATCGACGACGCGAACGGCACCGCCAGCTACAGCATCGATCTGCCCAATGGAGGGAATGCGGTCATCCAGGGCAACATCATCCGGCAGGGGCCGAATTCCCAGAACCCCATCATCATCTCCTATGCCGAGGAATCCGCTCCCTACGCCCACTCGCACCTCTCGATTACCGGCAACACGATTCTCAACGACTACTCGGTTCACACGCCGCTGGCCCTGAAGAATGCGAGCAACATCTCCGCCGCCATCTCCGGCAATCATTTCTATGGGCTGACATCCTCGCAAATCGCCACGGGGCCGAACGTGCAAACCGGCAATGATTCGCTTGCCGCAGCGCCGGCCATGGACACCTCCCACCCCTGGGCCGCCAGCCCTTGGGATGCGCTCGTTTCGGGCGGTTCGGGCGCAGACGTCATCGACGGTTCGTCCGGGAACGATCTCTTCGTCGGCGGCGCGGGGGCGGACACGTTCCACGCCGGGAGCGGTCAGGACACGATTGCCGATTTTTCCGCCGCCCAGGGCGACAAGATCGATCTCTCCGGTGTTCCCGGAATCCAAAGCCTGCTCAATCCGCTCCTGCAAGCGCTCCAGAGCGGGCTCAGCGGCGTGATCGACCTCGGCGGCGGCAGCAGCCTCACATTGATGAACGCCACGCTTTCGAACCTTCTTCCGTCCGATTTCATTTTCGGCTCCGGCGGCGCCGGCCCCACCGGCATCGCACTTTCCGATTCATCGGTCGCAGAGGACAGCGCCAACGGCACGGTGATCGGCACGCTCTCCGCAATCGACAGCGATCCGAACGCCACGCTCGGCTTTTCCATCGCTTCCGATCCGGACGGCGTGTTCGCAATCGACGGCGGCAATCTTGTCGTCGCTGGCCCGCTGGATTTCGAGACCGAAGCTTCCCACGCCGTCACCGTTCGCGTCACCGACGGGTCGGGCGAAACATTCGATCAAGCCTTCACGGTGAAGGTCCTCAATCTACCGGGCGTCTCCATCACGGGGACTGCCGCCAACGACAGCCTGACGGGCACCGTTGAAGAAGACACGCTCAATGGCGGCGCGGGCGCAGATACCATGGCGGGCGGTTTGGGGAACGATCTCTATTGCGTCGACAACACGCAGGACACGATCATCGAATCTTCCGGCGGCGGATTCGATTCCGTGCGGTCTTCGGCAACCTATGTGCTTCCTGACAATGTGGAAAATCTCGCCCTGACGGGGACCGCCGGCATCGCGGGTACGGGCAATTCGGAAGCCAATCTTCTCGTCGGCAACAAAGCGAATAATGTGCTTGCGGGCCTCGGTGGCGCCGACACGCTCGATGGCGGGAGCGGCTCCGACACCGCCAATTATGCGGCCTCGCCCTCGGCCGTGAATGTGAGTCTCTCGACGGGCATCGGGTCGGGCGGCGATGCAGCGGGCGACACGCTGATCCGTATCGAATCCCTGGCCGGCTCGAGCTATGACGACACGCTCACGGGCAACTGGGACGCCAATGCGCTCACCGGCGGCGCAGGAAACGATTCCCTGTCGGGCGGCACCGGTAAGGATACGCTATGGGGCGGGCCGGGCACGGACACGCTTTCCGGCGGAGGCGCGGCCGACCGTTTCGTCTTCAACCTGACCGCGGACTCCAGCGTCACAGCGCCGGACACGATTGCGGACTTCAGCCACGCGCAAGGCGACCGGATCGATCTCTCGCACATCGACGCGAACACGGTGCAGAGCGGCAATCAGACCTTCACCTTCATCGGCAAGCAAGCGTTCCATCACGTCGCGGGCGAACTCAATTTCGCGGCGGCGGGTGACGGCAGCCTCATCGTTTCGGGCGACGTCAATGGCGACGGCGCGGCCGATTTCAGCATCGCCGTGCATGGCCCCTCCTCGCTTGTGGCGGGAGATTTCCTCTTGTAGCGGGACAGCCCGAGGCGCGCCAAATAGCGATTGCGCCGCACGCGCGCGGCGTCGCACACTCGCGCGCGTTCGCAAAAATCCGGGGTTGACCGTTGAAAGGCGCAGAAATCGTTGCCGAAATCCTCAAACGCGAGGGCACGGATTTCCTCGCCTGTTACCCGCGCAATCCGCTGATCGATGCGTGCGCGACAATCGGCATCCGTCCGATCCTCTGCCGGCAGGAACGCGTCGGCGTCGGGATGGCGGACGGCTATTCCCGCATCCGCAAAGGGCGCCAGAACGGCGTCTTCGCCGCACAGCACGGACCGGGCATCGAGAATGCATTTGCCGGCGTGGCGCAGGCGTTTTCCGAGAACGTCCCGATGCTGGTGATCCCGGCGGGCTTCGCGGCCGAGCGCCAATATATACGCCCGACCTTCCGCGCGGCCGACGTGTTCCGCCCCGTCACCAAATGGTCGGCGATGGCTTCATCGGTGCAGGAATTGCCCGACCTCATGCGCCGCGCCTATCACGCCATGCGCAGCGGCAAGCCCGGCCCGGTTCTGGTGGAGATTCCCAATCCGGTGTTTGAGGCGGACTTCACGGGGGAGTTGATTTACCGCCCCGTTCCGGTGTTGCGCTCGGCGCCCGATCCCGATGCGGTGAAGGAAGCCGCACGCATGTTGCTCGCCGCGAAACAGCCGCTGCTGTGGGCGGGCCAGGGCGTGCATTACGCCGATGCGAGCGCGCGTCTGGCGATGCTGGCCGAGTTAATCCCCGCGGCCGTCGCCTGCACCAATCCGGGCAAGAGCGCGATTGCCGAAACCCATCCGCTCGCGCTTGGCGCCTCCACGCGCTCGCGGCCGAAGATGTATGTGGAATTCCTCAAGCGCGCCGATGTGATTTTCGCGATCGGCTCGAGCCTGACGAAGACCTCGTTCGGTCCCTCCGTGCCCAGGGGCAAGACCATCATCCATTCCACCAACGACGCCGCCGACATCAACAAGGATTACGCCTGCGACCTCGCGCTCGTGGGCGATGCGGCGCTGGTTCTGGATGCGGTGATCGCGGAAGTCGAGCGCCAGAAAACGCTGCGCGAGGACGGCCGCCTTGCTGAGTTGAAAGACGAAATCGCCGGCATCAAACGGGACTGGCTCGCGGAGTGGGCGAAACAGCTCGATTCCGACGAAATCCCGATCAACCAGTATCGCGTCATCCGCGAGCTGATGAAGAACGTCGACCGCGCCAACACCATCGTCACGCATGATTCCGGATCACCGCGCGAGCAATTCTTGCCGTTCTGGGAGACGGCCGCACCCAATTCCTATCTCGGCTGGGGCAAGTCCACCCAATTGGGTTACGGGCTTGGGTTGGTGATGGGGGCGAAATTGGCGGCACCCGAAAAGCTCTGCATCAATGTGATGGGTGATTGCTCCTTCGGCATGACGGGGATGGACATCGAGACGGCGGCGCGCGCGCGTATCGGCATTCTCACCATCGTCTTCAACAATGGCGTGATGGCCTGCGAACGCCATGTGCTGGAAACCGCGACCGAGAAATATGGCGCCCTCAGCGTCGGCGGCAATTACGCCAAGGTGGCCGAAGGTCTGAATGTGGCGTCCTTGCGGATCGAACGGCCCGCCGATATCGCGCCCGCCATTCGCGAGGCCGTAGTCGTGACGGAGCGAAACCAGCCGTTTCTGCTCGAATTCATGGTCAAAGAGGGCTACGAATTCTCGCGCTATCCCGGCTAGCGCAGCCCCTCATCCTTCGACAAGCTGAGGATGTGAGGATTATAATACATTCCTCATGCTGAGCTTGTCGAAGCATGAGCTTGTCGAAGCATGAGCTTGCCGAATTGCAGGCCTTCCTGAGTGCCTAAGAAAACCATGATGCGCCGCCGCACGTTTCTTTCCGGATTGGCTTCGCTCGCCGGGGCCCGCGCCTACGCGGCGGAGCCCGCCTATCAGTGGAAGCAGTTGACCATCGTCACCAGCACGGGCGTGGGCGGCACCTACGACCTCATCGCGCGGCTCGTCGCCAAGCACATGGCGAAATATCTTCCGGGCAATCCGACCATCGTGGTGCAGAACATGCCGGGCGGCGGCAACGTGCTCGCCACCAATTACATGTACAACAACGCGCCCAAAGACGGCACTTTCATCGCCGTCATCAACGACGCGATCCCGCTGCATCAGGTGATCGACGGCCGCGGCGTGCGTTATGATTCCGCCAGGTTCAACTGGCTGGGCTCGCCCGGCGACCGCAACTCGGTGACCTTCGTCTGGCACACAACCGGCGTGAAGACCATCGAGGACGCGAAGAAGACGGAACTCGCGCTCGGCGGTACCGGCGTTGGATCGTCCATCGTCATTTTCCCGACCGCGATGAACAAGGTGCTGGGCACGAAGTTCAAGATCGTGATGGGCTATCGCAGCTCGGCCGAGGTTTTCCTCGCCATGGAGCGGGGCGAAGTGCAGGCCCGCAGCGTCGGCTTGACCTCGGTCTTGAGCGAATATCCCGAATGGATCAAGGACAAGAAGATCGTGTTCCTGGCCCAGATGGGGCCGAAACGCGATCCGCTGCTGCCCGATGTGCCGCTGGTGACGGAGCTGGCCAAGACGGACGAACAGCGCCAGATTTTGACGCTGATCTCCTCGCCCACCATGCTGGGTCAGCCCTATCTCGCCCCGCCCGGCGTTCCGGCCGGCCGCGTGGCGGTGTTGCGGAAAGCCTTCGACGCGGCCATGCACGATCGCGCGTTTTTCGCGGATGCCGAGAAAATCGCCTATGCCGTGGTGCCGCTCTCGGGGGACGAAGTGGCGAAAATCGTGCGCGACACGGTGACCGCACCCCCGGGCGTGGTGGCCCAAGCCCGCGCGCTGATCAACGCACCTTAAAATGAATCCCAACGCTTGAGGGAGGGTAGGAAAAGCTCGCTTGATTTCACACCATTCTTCGGCGCATTTGAGCCCCTCATCGAAGGAGCCCGGTCCCCACATGAACCGCCGCGAAGTCCCGGCCCGCACCTACCCCGATTTGCACGATCACATCGCCGCGCTCGAAAAAGCCGGCCAGTTGATCCGCGTGGACCGGCCGATCAACAAGGACACCGAAATGCATCCGCTGGTGCGCTGGCAATTCCGCGGCGGCATCGCGGAAAACGACCGCAAGGCATTCCTGTTCACCAACGTGATCGACAGCAAGGGCAAGCATTACGACATTCCGGTGATCGTCGGCGGGCTCGCGGCCAACCGCGAGATTTATCGCATCGGGCTCGGCTGCGAATTGGACCAGATCGAGGCCACCTGGGCGCGCGCAACCGCGAACCCGATAAAGCCCCGCGTGGTCGAAGACGCGCCCTGCCACGAGATCGTGATCATGGGCGACGAACTGAACAAGGAAGGCATGGGTCTGGACGGAATCCCCGTGCCGATTTCCACGCCGGGCTGGGACAACGCGCCCTACACCACGCTGTCGCAATACATCACCAAGGACCCCGACACCGGGGTCCAGAACGTCGGCAATTATCGCGGACAGGTGAAGACGCGCCGCCGGCTGGGCATGAATCCGTCGCTGGAGTTGCGCCCGGGTATCTACGCGCATTGGCTGAAATACAAGAAGCGCGGCGAGAAGATGCCGGCCGCCGTGGTGCTGGGCGCCCCGCCCGCGATCACCTTCGTCTCGACACAGAAGATCGCCGAATCGGTGGACGAGTTCGACGTGGCCGGCGGTCTCGTGGGCGCGCCGATCAATGTGGTGAAGGCCAAGACCGTCGACCTGATGGTGCCGGCTGAAGCCGAAATCGTGATCGAAGGCTATATCGACACCGAATGGCTGGAACCTGAAGCCCCCTTCGGCGAATCCCACGGCCATGTGAACTTGCAGGAATACAACGCCTTCATGGATGTGACCGCGATCACGCGGCGCAAGGACGCCGTCCTCACCTCTATCATCAGCCAGGTAACGCCCTCCGAATCGAGCCTCATCAAGCGGGTGTCGCTGGAGCCGCTGCTGTTGCAGGGGCTGCATGCGCTGGGCATGAAATTCGTCAAGCGGGTGTCGCTGCACGAGCCGCTGACCAATTTGCGCAAGGTCTGCATGCTGCACATCGAAAAGGGCACGCCGCGCCAGGAGATATGGCGGGCGATGTACGGGCTGTGCGCGCAGCACCGTGCGGTCGGCAAATATGTCATCGCGCTGGATGAGGACATCGATCCGCAGAACATGGACGCGGTGTGGTGGGCGCTTTCCTATCGCTGCAATCCGGCGCTGGACGTGGAAATCCTCAAACACCGCGACCAGGGGCACGGACCGCGCTCCTTGCGCAATGGCGGCGAGGATGCCTCCGTCCTGTTCGACGCAACGCTCAAGGAGCCGTTCCCGCCGGTGTCGCTGCCCAAGCGCGAATACATGGAGAACGCCAAGAAGATCTGGGAGGAGCTGGGCCTGCCGCCCCTGAAACCGCAGGCGCCCTGGTTCGGCACCTCGCTCGGCGAATGGGACGAACGCTTCGACGTGATGGCGGAACGCGCGGTAAAGAGCGATTATTGGGTGACAGGCGACATCATCGCCCAGCAGCGCCGCAACGACGTCACGATGAACACCGAAATAAGGCGTGTACGGAAGAAAGAGGAATAAGGCCTGCACTACCTCACCCTTCGACGGGCTCAGGGTGAGGACCTTTGTTTCGCTCATGCTGGGCGCGTCGAAGCATGAGCTTGTCGAAGCATGAGCTTGTCGAAGCATGAGCTTGTCGAAGCATGAAAGCGCATGAGAGGGTTCATGTTCTTGCGCAACCACTGGTATGTCGCCGCGTCCGATGCCGAACTCGGACGCACTCCCCTCGCGCGCACCATTCTGGGTGAACCAATCGTCCTCTTCCGCGGCCAGGACGGCACGGCTGTCGCGTTGGAAGACCGCTGCGCGCACCGGCATCTGCCGCTGTCGATGGGACGGCTGATCGGCGAAACGCTGCAATGCCGCTATCACGGCCTTTCCTATGACATGGGTGGCCGCTGCATACGCGTTCCGGGTCAGGATCAGGTACCGCCGGGCGCCAAGGTGAAAACCTACAGGCTGGCCGAGCGCTATCGTTGGGTATGGATTTGGATGGGCGATCCCGCCCTCGCGGACCCTGCGAAAATCCCGGATTACCATTGGCTGGACGATGCGGATTGGGGCGCGAAAGCGTCCTATCTGCATGTCGAATGCGATTGGCGGCTGATTGTCGACAATCTGCTGGACCTGACGCATCTGGCGTTCGTGCACCAGACAACCATCGGCACCATGGCGCTCGCCGAACATGCCGCGGTGAAGCTCGCGCGCGACGGCGATAATGTCACCGTCACGCGCTGGACCATCGACCATCCCGCGCCGCCCTCCTTCATCAGGCTCGGCGGCTTCACGTCCAATGTGGATCGCTGGCAGATCATCGAGTTCGCGCCGCCGGCCTATATCCGCCTCGACGTGGGCTGCGCGCCCACCGGCACCGGTGCGCCGGAGGGGCGGCGCATCGGCGGCATCACGATGCGCAATCTCAACGCCATCACGCCGGAAACCCAAACGACCTCGCACTATTTCTGGGGCCAGGCGCACGATTTCGACACGAAAAACGCCGAAACGACGGCCCGCGTGTTCGAGCAGATCCAGACCGCATTCTTCGAGGATGTGGAGGTTCTGAACGCGCAACAGCGAAACATGGACGCGTTCGCGGCCGCGCCCCAGATCGACATCGCGGCCGATGCCGGCACCATCCAGGCCCGCCGCATCCTCGACCGTCTGTATAGGGATGAACAGACACAGGCCGGGACCCGCGCCGCGGAGTAATCGCGCCTGCTTCTCGGATCAGGCGCCCGTCCGCTCCACCATCCGGTCCTTCTTCGCGTTGAAGCTGTAGCGCGGGATGGCGTCCAGGTCGGTGCCGACGATGCGGATCACATGCGCATTGCCGGGATGCGCGGTCGAATGAATCCGGTGCGGCGGGTAGGCGCAGGCGTCGCCCGGCCCGAGCGTGTACCGCGCCACCGGCTCCAGCACTGCGTGATCTTCCCCTTCCGGATTGATCCGGCGCCATTCGATCATGTTCGTGCGACCCAGGATGTTGCCATACACCGCCCAGGAAGCGCCATGGCTGTGGGGTTTCCCGCTTTTTCCCGCTTGCTGCAGATGCGCCTGGACGTAGACGCCGGTTCCCGGATCGTGGAACAGAATGCGTTTGTGCATGGTCTCGTCCGGAAAGGCGAGCTTGGCGAATTCCGGGTCGAGCAGAACGGGGCGCAATTTCGCGGCGATCTCCTCCAGGCCTCCGGCCCCGCTTGCCTTCAGGATCGCAACCAGATCATCTGTGAGCTGACGAAATATTCCGTTCATGGCTTGCCTCACGGATGCACGTCTTCGGTGAACCAATCGGTCGGCAGCTCGTGCCCCAGCCCCTTCGCGCGCGCCTCCCGATAGACCAGCGAACCCACCGCGGCAAACTGGTAGCCGAGCCCGATATTGTTGAGAAAGCACGTCACCTGTTCCGGGCTGGTGCGGCCCGGCGCCAAACCTGCAATCAATTGCGGCAAGGTCGGCAGCGTGTCGAATGCGATCCCTTCCGCCAGCATCCAGCCCTTGTTTTCCGCCTTTTCCGGTATCGTCACGCCTTTGGTGAAGAGGTGCATCGGCGCGGCGTCGTTGCTGTGCAGCACGACGATATCGGCGCGGCGCACCGCATCGACCTCGACCTCGGGGCGCTTGATGGAGCTGATGTGCAGACCCGGCCGGACCCAGCGGGCGAAGAACACATTGTCGATGGTATTGGTCGCGCACATGGCAATGTCGGCGTCGCCGATCGCCTCCTCTGCCGAACCAACCGGAATCACCTTCACGCCGAGTTTGGCGCTCCACTCGCGTGCAAACTCCTCGCGGTGCTGTGCATTGGGACTGTAGCATTTGATGGTTTCGACGGAGCGCACCTCGCACACGGCCATCGCCTGCGCGCCCGCCTGCCACCCGGAGCCGAGAATGCCGACCTTCACCGCATCGCGCCGCGCCAGATATTTGACGCCGAGCCCGTTCGCCGCGCCCACGCGCATGCGCTGCAGCACACCGTCGGGAAAAATCGCCAGCGGTTCGCCGTTCTCGCTCGAAAACAGCAACACCAGTCCCGTATAGCGGCGATTGGGAGCGGCAGGAACCTTCACGCGCCGCTCGTTGCCGCCCTCCTTCGGCCAGGTGACGATATCGGAATTGATCCGGACCGCCCCCACGCCCAGCTTCGGCACGATGCCGTCCATGGATTTAAGGCTGTAGAGCGCGTCCGGACGCGCCGTCGGCGCGAAGCTGTCCGAGCGCGTGCGCGAGACGCCACGCCCATGGGCGAGCTCCCGATAGGCGTCTTCGAGCACGTCGATACAGCCTTTCATTGAAAGGACCGCCTCGACATCGTCGTTGGAGAGAATGAGGGTCATGAGCTGCCTATTATGGCGTTCGGATGCCGGATAGAAGCACGGTAAAGGTGGCGCACTCCAGTCTTGTGTGAAACCGCCTTTGACAAACCGGGGCTGCTGGCGCTGGCTGCCTCTGCGGGTTATTTTTCGATTCATGCGAATAAAGCCAATGAACCACACCGATCGTTTGCCGTTCCCCTTCGCCCATGGCGAGACGGCATGACAAGTCCGCGAGAACTCGATTTTCGCGCGCTGTTCGCCGCCGCCCCGGGGCTGTATCTGGTGCTCAGCCCAGACTTGACCATCGTGGGGGCGAGCGACGCGTACCTCAACGCGACCATGACCGAGCGCGACGCGGTCATGGGCCGCGGGCTGTTCGACGTGTTTCCGGACAATCCCGACGATGCAACCGCCGATGGCGTCGCCAATCTGCGTCAGTCGCTCAATCGCGTGCTGCATTTCAAGCGCGCCGATCCCATGCCGGTGCAAAAATACGACGTGCGCCGCCCGGACGGAGATTTCGAGGAGCGCTTTTGGAGTCCGCTGAATTGCCCGGTCCTCGACGACAACGGCAACGTCGCCTGGATCATCCATCGCGTGGAAGACGTCACCCAAGTGGTGCGGCGTGGGCTGGAAATCGCCGAAAAGGACCGCTTCGCCCGCGAGCAGCAGACTATCATCGACCGGCTGCGCGCCGCCAATGTGGAGCTTGGGACGAGCGACAAGGCGCTCCGCGAAAGCGAAGCGCCTTGTCGCTCGATTCTTGCCACCGTTCCCGACGCCATCGTCACCATCGACGAGAAAGGCTGCATCCAGTCTTTCAGCCCCGCCGCAACCCGCCTCTTCGGCTACACGGAAGACGACGTCGCGGGCAAGAACGTCAGTATGCTGATGCCCTCACCCTATCGCGACGAACACGACGGCTACCTCGCGCATTACCGCGCAACCGGCGAGAAGCGCGTCATCGGCAAGGGCCGCGTGGTGGTCGGTCAGCGCCGCGACGGCACCACCTTTCCGCTCGAACTCGCGGTCGGTGAAATCCGTCTCGGCGACGGGCGGCATCTCTTCACCGGCTTCATCCGCGATATCACCGAACGTCAGGATACGCAGCAGCGCCTGCAGGACCTGCAGGCGGAGCTGCTGCACGTCTCGCGGGTTTCCGCCATGAACCAGATGGCGACGGCGCTTGCCCATGAGCTCAACCAGCCGCTTTCGGCGATTTCCAATTATCTCAATGCCTCGCTCCGGACGCTGCCGCACGAAGGCGGCGTGCCCCAGATTACCCGCGCCCGCGAATTGATGGAGAAGGCGGGCCTTCAAACCGCGCGGGCAGGCCAGATCATCCAGCGGCTGCGGAATTTCATCGAAAAGAAGAAAGCCACCCGCAGCATCGAGAACGTCAACAAGATCATCGAGGAATCCCTCGCGCTCGGCCTCGTCGGAATCGCCGAAAGCTCGGTCAGGGTGCGCGTGGTGCTGGCGCCCGAATTGCCCTCCGTCTCCGTGGACAAGATCCAGCTGCAGCAAGTGCTGATCAATCTGATCCGCAACGCGGTCGAGGCGATGCAGAAAGCGGCCACGCGCGAACTTATCATCGCGACCCAGGCCGACGGGACCGTGGTTCAGGTGAGCGTGCTCGATTCCGGCCCGGGCCTGCCGGAGGAGGTTTCGCGACGCCTGTTCCAGCCCTTCGTGACCACCAAGGAAAAAGGCATGGGCATCGGGCTTACCATCTGCCAGTCCATTCTGGAGGCGCATGGCGGCCGCATCTGGGCCACCCACCGCGATGGCGGCGGCGCGGCGTTCCATTTTCAGCTGCCCGCGTCCACGGGCTAACCGCGCCGCGTCGCCCGAGGCTTCAATGGGCGGTGTAGCCCCCGTCGATCACCAGTTCCGAACCGGTGACGAATTTGCTTTCGTCGGAGGCGAGATACACCGCGCCCCAGGCGATATCGTCGGGATCGCCCAAATGACCCAGAGGATGCAACGCCGCGAGCGCCGAACGCCCGGTATCCTGCACATCCTGGCCGTGCAGAAAACCTTCCACCATCGGCGTCCAGATGAAGCCGGGATGGATCGAATTCACCCGGATGCGCTCGGCCGCATAGATCATGGCGTCGGTCTTGGTCATCAGCCGGACCGCACCTTTTGACGCGTGATAGGGCGGCAAATCGGGCGCGCCCACGAGGCCGTAGATGGAGGAGAGATTGATGATGCTGCCTCCGCCGGCGCGGCGCAGATGCGGGATCGCGTGCTTGGTGCAGAAGAACACGCCCTTCACATTGATCGACTGAACGAAATCCCATTCCGCCTCGGTGATCTGGTCGGTGGGTTTGCTGACACCGGCGACACCGGCATTGTTGACGAGCACATCGATGCGCCCCTTGCGCTCCGCCGCTTTCGCCATGGCATTGGCGACCTCGCCTTCCTTGCTGACGTCGCAGCGGCCGTACGATGCCTCAAAGCCGCGGTCCTTGAGTTCGCCCTTGAGCGCCTCGCCCTTGTCGTCATGCAGGTCCAGCAGATGGACCGACGCGCCTTCTTCCGCCATGCGCACTGCGATGGCACGGCCGATCCCCAAGGCAGCGCCCGTGATCACGGCAATCTTATCCTTCATCCTGTTCATGGTCCGCGTCCTTCTTCATCCAGGCTTGGGAAACGCAACTGGCGCCCCAGGTGTCCGTGCGACATCATGAACATTTTAGGCGTTTAACTTGACAAATCCGGTTGGAAACAGCATTTCTCATGTTTGAAACGGCATATGTAATGCTCTGAGCATGATAACGGCCGCACAATTGCGAGCCGCGAGGGCACTCACCGGCCTCGACCAGAAGGGGCTCGCGGAGCTTTCCGGCCTGTCCGTCCCCACCATCCAGCGGATGGAGGCGAGCGACGGCACGATTCGGGGCAACGTCGATTCCCTGATGAAGCTGGTGCAGGCGCTGAACGCGGCCGGAATCGAGCTGATCGGCGAGGGGGCGGTCAGCCCGTCCGGCGGACGCGGGGTAAGACTAAGAGCTGCCCCGCGGGGCGCTTCCGCCCCACACGGTGCGTCCACCCCGCAGGGCGCGTCCGCCCCACAGGGCGCGCCCGCCCCGCAGGGTGCGTCCACCCCGCAGGGTGCGTCCACCCCGCCGAAAGGGTGAGGCGCATATGGGTGTGACCTTCGCGCTTGCCGGTATCGCGGTCCTGCTCGGTCTCGCGCTGCCGGCGATTGCGCTGGCGCGGGTAAAGACAGGGACGCCGATCCTCTATGGCATAGCGTTGCTGGCCAGCCTTGGCTTGCTCGCCGCCGGCGCGATTTCGCTTCTTGGCGGCGTAGAGAGCGAGACCGTTCTGCCCCTCGGCCTCCCCTGGGTCGGCGCGCATTTCCGCATCGACGCGTTGTCTGCGGCCTTTCTGGTGATCGTCAATCTTGGTGCGGCGGGTGCGAGCCTCTATGCCATCGGTTACGGAAGCCACGAACACTGGCCGGCGCGGGTGCTCCCGTTCTACCCGGCCTTTCTCGCCGGGATGAACCTCGTGGTGCTGTCGGCCGACGCGTTCAGCTTCCTGCTTTCCTGGGAATTCATGTCGCTCGCATCCTGGGCGCTGGTGATGGCCCATCACCGGGACCCTGAAAACCGGCGCGCCGGCTACGTCTACATCCTGATGGCGAGCTTCGGCACGCTGGCGCTGCTGCTGGCGTTCGGACTGCTCGCCGGGCCCGACGGCCATTACGACTTCGCTACGATGCGCGCGATGAGTCCGGCGCCGCTGCTCGCGACCTTCGTTCTGGTGCTGACGCTCATAGGCACCGGCTCCAAAGCGGGCCTCGTGCCGCTGCATGTGTGGCTGCCGCTCGCCCATCCCGCCGCCCCCAGCCACATCTCCGCGCTGATGAGCGGCGTGATGACCAAGGTCGCGGTCTACGCCTTCATCCGGATCGTATTCGATCTCAGCGGCCCGCCGGATTGGTGGTGGGGCCTTGCGGTGCTCGCAGCCGGGGCCGGCACCGCCGTCATGGGCGTGCTCTATGCGCTGTTCGAAAACGACCTCAAACGGGTGTTCGCCTATAGCACCATCGAGAATGTGGGGATCATCTTCGTCGGGCTGGGCCTTGCCTTGGCGTTCGAGGCCAACAATTTCGGCGCGGCGGCAGCGCTCGCCCTCAGCGCCGCGCTGTTTCACGCATTCAATCACATGCTGTTCAAGAGCGTGCTCTTCTTCGGCGCGGGCGCCGTGCTGAACGCGACCGGCGAGCGCAATATGGAGCGCATGGGCGGACTCATTCACCGGATGCCCGGCACTGCGTTTGCTGTCCTGACCGCGTGTGCGGCGATTTCCGCGCTGCCGCCGCTGAACGGTTTCGCGTCGGAATGGATGATTTTCCAGGCGATCCTGCTCAGCCCCGAACTGCCGCAATGGGGATTGAAGGTGCTGGTGCCGGCGGGCGGTGCGCTGCTGGCGCTTGCCGCAGCCCTTGCCGCGGCCTGCTTCATCCGCGTGTTCGGCGTGTGTTTTCTGGGGCGGCCGCGCACCCCTGCCGCCGGAGCGGCAAAGGAGACGGATGTCTTTTCGCGAGCCGCCATGTTCGCGTTCGCCGGGCTTTGCCTGATCGCCGGCATTCTTCCGGGTCTTGCGGTGGACGCCATTTCGCCGGTGACGCAATTGCTGCTGAGCGCGCGCCTGCCCATTCAAGCGGCCATCCCGTCGCTCACATTTGTCCCCATCGCGGCGGAGCGCAGCTCTTACAATGGACTGCTCGTGTTCCTCTTCATCGCGGCGTCGGCGAGCATTGCCGCATTCGGAATCCATCTCCTGGCGTCGAAGGCGATCCGGCGCGGCCCCGCCTGGGATTGCGGCTTTCCCAACGCCGCCCCGATCACCCAATACAGTGCCGGCAGTTTCGCCCAGCCGATCCGCCGCGTCTTCGGCACGCTCCTTTTCCGCGCCCGCGAACGGGTGACCATGCCGCCGCCGGGCTCGATGGTCCCTGCGCGCATCGACGTCGAAATGCGCGATCTCGTCTGGGATTACGTCTATGCGCCGATCGCGGGCATCGTCGGCACGATTGCCGAACGCATGAACGTGCTCCAGTTCCTGACCATCCGGCGCTATCTGACCTTCGTCTTTCTCGCGCTCGTTCTCCTGCTGGTGGTGGTCGCAATATGAGCGCCATCCGCGATCTCGCCGTTCAGGGTATGCAGATGGCGCTGGTGCTGCTGCTGGCCCCGCTTCTGACGGGGTTCGTGCGCAAGGTGAAGGCGCGGTTGCTGCGGAGACAGGGGCCGCCGCTGATCCAGCCCTATCGCGATCTCCTCCGCCTGTTGCACAAGGAAGCCGTGGTCGCGGTCAACGCTTCCTGGCTGTTCCGCGCGGTTCCTTATCTCGTGTTCGCGGCGACCTGGGTTGCGGCCGCCCTTGTGCCGACCTTTGCGACGGGACTGCTGTTCAGCTGGTCCGCCGATCTCATCGCGATCGTTGCGCTGCTCGGAAGCGCGCGCTTCTTCCTGGCGCTGGCCGGAATGGACATCGGCACCAGCTTCGGCGGCATCGGCTCCAGCCGCGAAGCCATGATCGCATCCCTCGCCGAACCCGCGATGATGATGGTCATCTTCTCCCTCGCGCTCATTGCGGGCTCCACGCAATTATCGGCCATTGCGGCCTACATGCTGTCGCTGCAGGAGGGCCTGCGCGTGACGCTGGGCTTGGCCCTCATCGCGCTGGTGATGGTGGCGATTGCCGAGAACGCGCGCATTCCGGTGGACAATCCCGCGACCCATCTCGAACTCACAATGGTGCACGAAGCGATGGTGCTGGAATATTCCGGCCGCCATCTGGCGCTGATCGAACTCGCAGCCTCGCTGAAGCTGCTGTTGTATGTGTCGCTGATCGGCTGTTTGTTCGTGCCCTGGGGGCTTGCCCCAGTCGAAGGCACCGTGCCCGATTACATCTTCGGCATACTTGCTTATGCGGCGAAACTGTTCGCGGGCGGTTTGGCGCTGGGCATTTTCGAAATTTCCATCGCCAAGATGCGCGTGTTCCGTGTGCCGGCCTTCCTCGGTGCGGCCCTCATGCTGGGACTTCTGGGCGCGCTCCTCCGTTTTGTCTCGGGGAGCTTCTGATGGGTCTTGCCTTCGACATCGCGCACATGCTGGCCGGCGGGCTCGTGCTTGTCAGCTTCATGATGATCTATCAGGACCGCCTGCCCGCTCTGATCAATACGTTCACGCTGCAGGCGATCCTGCTGTCCGCTTCCGTCGCCTGGCAGGCCAATCTGCAAAGCGCGCCCGAACTCTACGTCACCGCCATGATCGCGCTTCTGTTCAAGGGCATGATCATTCCGATTTCGCTGCGCCGCATGATCGTAAGGCTGGGCATCCACCGTGAGATCGAGAACGTGGTCGGCATCGGCGTGACGATGCTGTTCGGCATGGGACTGGTCGCGCTTTCCATGGTGGTGATGCTGCGCGTGACCGCGATGGCCGATCCGCTGGCGCGCGAGGATCTGGCTTTCGCGCTCTCGGTGATCCTGCTCGGCCTGTTGATGATGGTGACGCGCAGGAACGCCGTCGGTCAGGTGATCGGCTTCATGTCGCTGGAGAACGGCCTCATCCTCGCGGCCACCGGCGCCAAAGGCATGCCGCTGGTGGTCGAAATCAGCGTGGCCTTTTCCGTCCTGATCGCCTTCATCGTGATCGGGATCTTCCTCTTCCGCATTCGCGAACGCTTCGACACGGTGGACGTGCGCGCGCTCGACCGGTTCAGGGGGGATCGGCGATGATGTTCAACCCGCTCGTGCTGGTATTGGCGATCCCCGCGGCCAGCGCGGCCGTGCTCGCCTTGCTCTCGTCCTACCGCATATCGGCACGGCTGAATGTGGTTGCGTCCTTCCTCACGCTCGTTTCCGCGCTGTCGCTGTTTGTGTACGCGCCCGAACCCGACTCCTATTTCCTGATCGATGATCTCAACATTGTCTTCATCGTGCTGAACACGTTCGTGGGGTTCACCACCAGCGTCTTCAGCGCGAGCTATATCGCGCACGAGCTCGAGATCGGACGCCTAACGCCGTCCTATCTGCGGTTCTATCACGCGATGTACCAGATCATGATGTTCGGCATGAATCTGGCGCTGGTCGCGAACAATATCGGCCTGATGTGGGTGGCGATCGAACTTGCGACGCTTGCGACCGTCCTGATGGTCGGCATCTACCGCACCCATGAGGCGCTGGAAGCCGCCTGGAAATATTTCATCCTGGGCAGCGTCGGTATCGCCTTCGCCCTGTTCGGCACCATTCTAGTGTATATGGCGGCGCAGCCCGTGGTGGGCGAAGGGCTGCAGGCCATGGTCTGGACCGTGCTGATCCAGCGCGTGGCCGCGTTCGATCCGGCGCTTTTGAATGTCGCGTTTATTTTCCTGTTGCTCGGCTATGGCACCAAAGTGGGCTTGGCGCCCTTGCACGCCTGGCTCCCCGACGCCCATGCCGAAGGCCCGACGCCGATTTCAGCGGTGCTGTCGGGCCTCCTGCTGAATGTCGCGCTTTATGCGGTGCTGCGCTTCAAGATGCTGCTTGCGGCAAACCCCGCGGCAATCGCGCCGGGACCGCTGATGGTGACGCTTGGTCTCGTGTCGGTGGTGTTCGCGGCCTTCATGCTGTACCGCCGCCGCGACATCAAACGCATGTTCGCCTATTCCTCTATCGAGCACATGGGCATCATCGTGTTCGCCTTCGGCATGGGCGGACCGCTCGCCAATTTCGCGGGGCTGTTGCAGATGACCATGCACAGCCTGACCAAATCGGCCATCTTCTTCGCGGTCGGCCACATCTCGCAGGTGAAGGGCACGCAGAAAATCGCCGAGATCAAAGGGCTGACCGAATCCCACCCCATCCTCGGCTGGGGATTGGTGCTGGGCGTCGTTTCGATTGCGGGTCTGCCGCCGCTCGGCATCTTCATGAGCGAGTTCCTGGTGGTGAGTTCGACGTTTTCGCGTGCGCCGCTGCTCGCCATTCCGCTGGTGACGGGACTTCTGGTCGCGTTCGGCGCACTGCTGCTAAGGCTAAACGGCTTCGCGTTTGGCGAACCCACCGGCAGCAAGGCGCCGGTCGAAGCGTCCTATGTGCCGATGTTCGCGCATTTGGCGCTCGTGTTCGCCGCCGGCATCTACCTGCCGCCCGCGCTCGTCGTCTGGTTCCAGACTGTCGCGAGCATGCTCGGATGAGCGCGCTCGACGGCATCCTCGCCAAAGGCAGGCCGGTGGAGGCGCACCGTCCCTATCCCCGCGTAGTTGTAAATGCGGAATCATGGTCCGAACTGGCGGCCCAGCTTGGCGCCGGCCAGGCCGTTCTTTCGGGCCTCTGGGGCGAGGCGCAAGCGGTCCACTTGGCGGTGATGGACGATTCCTTCCGCGTCATCGTCGCGAGTCTCGAATGTCCCGACGGCGCATTTCCGTCCGTCGCGCAATTCCATGCGCCCGCGATCAGGCTCGAACGCACGATCCACGATCTCTTCGGTCTCGCCCCGCGGAATGCGCCCGACACCCGCGCCTGGCTCGATCATGGCCGGTGGGGCGTGCAGCATCCTTTGGGCCATGCCGCGCCGGACGAAGCGCTGCCGCCCTACGCGTTCATCGCCAACGAGGGCGAAAGCCTGCACCAGATTCCGGTGGGACCCGTGCATGCCGGCATCATCGAGCCCGGCCATTTCCGCTTCACCGCGAACGGCGAAACCGTGGTGCGGCTGGAGGAACGCCTGGGCTACGTCCACAAGGGCATCGAAGGATTGATGGCGAACGCGGACATAGCGAAGGGCGCCAAGCTCGCGGGGCGCACGTCCGGCGACAGCACGGTGGCTTACGCCATGGCCTTCGCCCGCGCGGTTGAAGCGGCCGCAGAGATCGAAGCGCCGCCGCGCGCCCGGTATCTGCGCGCGCTGATGGCCGAACTGGAACGCCTTGCCAATCATTTCGGCGATATCGGCGCCATCTGCAACGATGCCTCCTTCGCCATGATCCACGCCCATAGCGGGGTATTGCGCGAACACGTGTTGCGTGCGGCCGATTCGTGTTTCGGCCACCGGCTGATGCGCGATTGCGTCGTGCCGGGCGGCGTCGCGGCCGAACTGAACGCGAAAGGCGCGGCCGCCATCGCCGAATTGATTTCGGAAGCGCGCCGGACCTTCCCCCGTCTTGTACGGCTCTACGACGATACCGCCTCGCTGCAGGACCGCACGGTTTCGACCGGCATCCTCAAACCCGAACTCGCGCGCCAGTTCGGCGCCGGCGGTTACGTCGGCCGCGCTTCGGGCCGCGCCTTCGACGCGCGAACAGCACTTCCCTATGCGCCTTACGATGCGCTCGGCTTCACGGTGCCGGTGCTGCAGGATGGCGACGTCAATGCGCGCATCTGGATTCGCATCCGCGAGGTGGAACAATCGCTGTCGCTGGTCGAGCAGATCTTGTCGCGGCTTCCCGTCGGCGCCCTCTCCATCGACGTGCCGCCGCGCGGCGGTGAAGGCATGGCGTTCGTGGAAGGCTTCCGCGGCGATATCCTCGTCTGGCTGCGCCTCGATGAAGGGGGCCGCATCGCGCGCTGCCATTTGCGCGATCCATCATGGTTCCAATGGCCGCTGCTCGAAGCAGCCATCGAAGGAAACATCGTCGCCGATTTTCCGTTGTGCAACAAATCCTTCAACTGCTCCTATTCGGGGCACGACCTCTGATGCGCAAAACTGTGACGAGCCCGATCCCCCCTCCGTCGCTATGCGCCACCTCCCCCGCAAGCGGGGGAGGAAAACAAGAGATAGCGCTTCTTCTTTCCTCCCCCGTTTACGGGGGAGGTGCGGAGCACGGATTGCTGTGCGAGGCGGAGGGGGGAACTTAGCGGCGATGCGCAGATTGCTATTTCAGGGTTTCACCCACCGCCCGCTGACGGAAAAGCGACCGCAGCTTGACGATCCCGAACTCAACGCCATCGCCGCCGGGCTCGATAAGGCGGCGAAGAAGCGGCTCGGCCGCAGCCTCTCCATTCGCGAAATCGATGCAGGCTCCTGCAATGGCTGCGAGCTGGAAATCCATGCGCTGCAGAACGCGTTCTACGATCTGGAGCGCTTCGGCCTGCGCTTTGTCGCAAGCCCACGCCATGCCGATGTGCTGCTCGTCACCGGGCCGGTAACCAAGAACATGCGCGAGGCCTTGGAGCGCACCTACAACGCGACGCCGTCACCGAAATGGGTGGTCGCCGTCGGCGATTGCGCGCTGAACGGAGGCATCTTCGCCGGCAGCTATGCGGTGGAAGGGGGCGTTTCGGCTGTCGTGCCGGTCGATCTCCACATCAAGGGCTGTCCGCCCCGGCCGATCGATCTGCTGAAGGGCCTCCTCGCACTGATGGAGAAATAAAAGGGGTCATCCCGGACGGCGCGTCCGCGCCGATCCGGGACCTACTGTGCCGCTTGCGCGCTGCCTCCGGGTGGTCCCGGCTCACGCCGCGCTGTCGCGCTGCTGGCCGGGATAACACACAGCGTTACTTCGCCTGATAGGTCTTGCTGAATCCGTTGCGCGCATTGGTGATCGTGAACTTCCCATCCGCGCCCACCACCGCGCTGATGCCGAAGCCCTGATCGGCCGGCCCCTCCTCCAGATTCGCGGTCATGTCGGGTGCTGCGTTGTGCGCCGGGTCCTTGTCGATCAGAGACAGATGCTCCGCCCAGACGCCCTCAATGCCCGGATTCTTGGCGAGCCGCACATAGGAATTGGTCTCGTAGGGTGTGTAATTGGCGTTGATGGGCTTGGCGTCGGCCACCTTCTGGCCGAGCCCTTTGCGCGGTCCGTTGTTCAGGACGATGACCTGCGGCTGAATTGCGCCCAAGAGCGCCGGGTTTCCGGAATCGTCGAGCCCGCCATGGCGGTTGATGGTGTAGAGGTTCACGCGGCCGAGCTTGTTCACCGGGCAGGCCATTTCCGTCTCCCGCGACCAGTCGAGATCGGCGAGGCTCGCGAATTTGAAACTGCCATAGGTGATCGAGAGGCCGACCATGCGGATGTTTTCGGGCGGCGCCGGTTTCATTTGCGGAGCATTGGCGCAGAGCGCATTGGGACCGCCGCCATTGATCGGATTGGCGATCACCGGGCCTTCCGAAACCACCACGCGCACCGGAATGGCCCCGAGTTGGATCATGTCGCCTGCCCTGAGAATCTTGCGGTTCGCGCCCACCATCGCCACATAAGCATCGTGGCGGGCCTTGTCGGCAGCTTCCACGCCGTCGCCGTGATCGTAGAATTTTCCGAGCGGAATCATCTTGGAGAGCGCTTCCAATCCGCCGACATGATCGCCGTGCCAATGGCTGATCACCACATGGTCGATCTTGGTCAGACCGGCCTTCTGCGCGGTCGCGAAGATGCGTTTCGCATCGCGGTCGCCATTGCCGGGATTGCCGGTGTCGAACAGAAGCGACTCGCCCGACGGCGAAACGAACAATGTCGACGCCCCGCCCTCCACATCGATCCAGTAGATCCGCAACGCATTGTTCTGTGCGGAGGCCGGAAACGCCGCCGCCAACGCGAACGCGAATGCCGCACCCATCAAAGCCCGTTTCATGTTCCTCTCCCTTATTTCTTCAGCATCAGCTTCTGTACGCGCCAATTCGCGGTCTCGGCCGCGTAAATCTCGGTCTCCGACGGGCACGCAAGCGCATGGGCGCCGGAAAACTGCCCGAGATTGCGCCCCGATTTGCCGATCACGCCCAGCACCTTGCCGTCCAGCGACACCTTGAAGATGCGGCCCGGATAGGTCGATTCGCCGACGAACATCACTTGGTTCGGGCCCGGCGTGATGCAGATCGAATTGGGCTGGCCGATCACCGCTTTCAGACGGTCTCCGCTCGGCGTCACCCCGTACACCGCTCGCGTATTCGGATCGGGCGGCACGTCGATGGTGAACATGCGCTTGAAATTGCCGTCGGTGTCGAACACCTGGATACGGCGATTGCTGCGGTCGCCGACATAGACATTGTCGTTCAAATCGATCGCAACCGCATGGGGCAGATTGAATTGGCCGGGGCCCGTGCCCTTGGTGCCCCAGGACTTCAGCCAGTTTCCGTCCTTGTCGTATTTGGCGACGCGCGAATTCACATAGCCGTCGCTGATGTAGATGTTGCCCTTGGAATCCCACGCGACATCGGTGGGCTGGCGGAACATGCCGTCGATGGGCGGCAGCGGCGGATTGGGATGCTCCCAGGGCTTGGTGTCGTCTTCGGCCGATTCCTTGCGCCGGCCGAACACCCACAGGACGCGCCCCGCCGGGTTGAACTTGACGATCATGTCCGAGCCCTTGTCGATGGCCCAGATGTTGTCGTCCTTGTCGATGCGCACCGAATGGGCGAACGACCAGGCGTAAAGCCCCTTGCCGATTTCGCGGACGTAATTGCCGTTCTGGTCGAATTCCAGAAGCTGAGCGGCCGTCGGCGCATAGGCGGGGCCTTGCGCGCTGTTCGAGCGGGTGAAGACGAAGACGTGGCCCTTGGAATTCACCGCAACCCCCGGCACCTCGCCGAAATTCATCCCGTCGGGCAAATTCGGGTAATTGGGGACCGACTGGAATGGAATTGCCGGCACGCTCTGCTGGGCGGCGGCAGGCCACCCCGCGAGCAGCAACAGGCACGCAAGCGCAATCTTCTTCATGCGACCCTCCCTGGCGCGTGAAGCGAAGACTAGCACCGTTCCGGACCGCTCAAAATCGAGGGAACGCTCATGGCGGGCCGGTTTGATGCAGATCAAAGGCCGGACGGACAGGCCGGACAATGCTGCTTTCCGTCGATATTGGAGGGTTATTCGATGCCGGTTGTTACGCTGCACACGCAATTCATGGCCCTGGCCGTGCTGTTTCCCGCCGTCTTCATCCTGACGGGATTTCTTGCCCTGATCGCGCCCTATCTCGGACGCAGCGGCGCACGCACAGTTCCCGCGCACGCCCCGAAGGCCCCAGCCGCGAAGGCGCAGCGCGCGCGGGAGCTGGCCGGCTAGCGCCCGGCCTAGCGCTTGGCCGCTTTCTGTTCGTCCACCAGCGCGTGGTACATGGCCTCTTCGACATCGGCCTCGTCGAAGCAGGTCTTGGGCGAGATGAACGGATTGGGCGCGCCCGCCTTCAGCTTCGCGTATTTCTCCTGCATGTTGTATTGGGCGCCGTGATCGCCCAACTGCACATCGCAGGGAAGCGTGCGCACCACCTTGAACGAGCGGTCGAACTCGGCCGCGATGTCCGGCGTCACGTTGGCGGGCGCGCGCAAGGAACATCCGAGCAGCACGTTGTAGGTTTTCCCGCCCTCCTGGGCCGTCGTCGTCCAGCTCGTGCAGCCATGCGTATGGCCTGCCGTCAGATGCGCGGTCAGCGTCACGCCGCCTAAGTTCACCGTATCGCCGTCATGGATGACGCGGTCGATGGGGTGCTCCTTGCCGCCGGGCTTCATCGCCTTCAGTGCCGGCACGTCCTCAGCCATCGAGACGACCTGCGCGCCGGTCAATTGCTTCACCGCGGCATCGCCTTCCATGTGGTCGCCATGGGCGTGATTGCCGAGCAGTATCTTGATGTCGGAGAATTTGAACCCGAGGTCCTCGACGGATTTCTTGATCACCGGCACATTGCGCTCATAGGTGCTGTCCATGAGGATGTTGCCCTGCGGCGTCACGATCAGGAACGAGCTGAGCGTCCTGGTTCCCACGTAATAGATGTTGCCGATGATCTTGTGCGGCGGAAATTGCGTCTCCTGATCCTCGCGCGTGCCCATGTTGCGCGACAGGATCGTGCGCGGCGTGAAGGTCTGGCCGTGCACGGTGACGGACGGGTGATCGGGCGGCGGCGGGTTCTGTGCGGCGGCCTCGCCAGTTGTGAACGCGAGCGCGCCGCCGGCAAGAAGTGATGCAATAATATTCGACTTCATTGTTCCCTCCGCGAAGTGGCAAACCGGTGTCTCACCCTTCGGCAAGCTCAGGGTGAGGAAGAGAATAAATTTTCCTCATGCTGAGCCTGTCGAAGCATGAGCCTGTCGAAGCATGAGGACGCGCGTGCGTCAATTAACCTGTTCGGTCTGGGGCTTGTCCTTGTCGGTGATGTTGAGTTCGATCGAGCGCGCCGGCCGGTCGGTCAGGTTCTGGTTGCGGTGGACGGTGCCGCGCGGAACGTAGACGAAATCGCCGGGCTTGAGCACGCGGGGCGCCTGCCCCTTGATCGTGTAAGTGACTTCGCCTTCCTGCACCGCCCACCATTGATCGCCCGGATGGCGGTGGAATTGGTTTCCCGCACCCGGCGGAATCACCACCGATTGCAGCCGCACCTGCCGCGAAGGGTCTTTCTCCAGCGGCATCTGGAAATAGGGCTTGGGCTGGAATCCGTCCCCGGATTGCGCGGCCCATGCCGCGGCCGCCGCCAATGCGCTTGCCGCCACGATGGCAGGAACAATCAATCTCTTCATGGCTCCCTCCCTGGTTGAATGCCAAACATGCATTTTACGGATTGCGCGCGGTGACGCGCCAACTGCTGGACCCGAGCCACACGCCGTCCTCGCGCGCATTGGGCTTCAACAGCGTGCGCAACGCCGCGATCACCTCGGGCTTGCGCTTCTCGCCTTCCTCGCCCGCGAGCCGGATGATCTCGCCTGCCGGCCCCAAGGCCATCGCGAATTCGATGGCCTCGTCCAGATCGCGGCCGATACAGACATCGGTGTCGTAGCGCGTAAATGCGATGCGGTCGAAGCCCGCCGCCATGAGCATCTCGCTTACCATATCCGGACCGGCCATGGAAAACGGACCGGGTCCGCAATGCACCTGATCGGTCTCTTCGTGCTTGACCACGGGGACCATTTCCTTGACCAGCAGTTCGGCCTCGTGGACCCAGGGATTGTCCTCGCGTTTGCGCCACACGATCATGGTGAGCGTGCCGCCGGGCTTGAGCGCGCGCCTCATATTGCGCAGCGCCGCACCCGGAAGATTGAAGAACATCGTGCCGAAGCGCGAAAACACGTGATCGTAAGGGCCGTTGAGATCGTCGGCCTGAACGTCGGCCACGAAGAACGACGCATTGGCGATGCCCATATCGGCGGTTTCGCGCGCCGCCAGATCGACGAAATTCTGCGCGCAATCCGCACCGAAGGCCGCACCCGTGCCGCCCACCTGCGCGGCAATCGCTTGGGTCGTGTCGCCCATACCGCAACCCACATCGAGCACGCGCGCGCCCGCCGGATAGACATTGCGCCGGAACGCTTCGTCGCTGTGATCGGAAAGTCCGCGCGTCAGCAAATGCCGGAAGCGGACGAATTTCTGGAACAGAACGGTATTCCATGCCTCGACCGGAATGGTGTTGCTGCCGCCGCTCATGACGTACTCCCGGGTGACGATCGCGCCGCTCCCACTATAGCGCGTGCCGACGGCCGCTTGAAATCAGCGGGCGGGTCTAATCGCGTCCGCGGCTAGCTTCACCACGTCGGCGGGATAGGTGTAGATCTCGCGCACCAATTGTTCGAGTTTGGCCCCATTCTGCGGCCGGACTTCGAGATTGAGCTTTGCCGCTTCGGCGAGAAACGCCGGGTCCTTCATGGTGGCGTCGAAGGCCTCCCGCAGCGCTCTTGTCCGCTCCGGCGGCAGGCCCGGCGGCGCCGCAAAGGGCCGCGCAATGGTCAGCCGCGAGAAGATGAGCTTGAGCGCCGCCTTCTCTTTCGGGTCGGCCGTCAGATCGCCCACCAGCGGCACGCCGGGGATGTCGAGGTTCTTCTCGACGCCCAGCTGAAGGGGAACCGCGATCTGCTTGCTGTCGAGCAGATATTTGTAATTGCTCATCAGGGACGACCAGGACCAGCCGCACAGCCCGTCGATCTCGCCGCGCTGAATGGAGAGTACCGTCTCGGCGCGGCCGGGATAGCCCGAGACGACCCGGAGCGGCAGATGGAACAGGTTCTTCAGCACGGCGGGATAGATTTCGTCGTCCGCGGTTGCCCCCGCGCCACCCACCTTGAACGGCTTGGTCTTCATGTCGTCCCAGGTCCGGATGCCGGAGCGCGTGGAAAATCCGCATACGGCAGGTTCGTCGGTGACGCTGCCGAGCCAGGCGAATTTGGTGGCGTCGAAGGCGATGCCTTCGCCGCGGCCGAGCAGTTTTTCCATCGGCAGGCCACGGTCGAAAATGCCGAATTGGGTGCCGTCCTTGGGCGCGACATTGTAGAGATAATTGGCAGCCTTCACCGATCCCGCGCCGGGCATGTTCTCGGCCACCACCGTGGGATTGCCGGGCAAATGCCTGCCGATATGACGCGCCAGCACGCGGGCGTACAGATCGTAGCCGCCACCCGGACTGAACCCGACGATCACCTGAACCGTGCGGCCTTTGTAGAACTCAGCCGGCGCGGCATCGGCCGCCCCCCCGAAACCGAACAGCGCAAATACACAAACAGCCACCCTACCCTTGAGGCAGGGTCGAACGGCTGAGCGGAGCGATGCCGTTCGGGGCGGGGAGTTATTGCGAACGAACATCCCCTCCCCGAAGCCGCTTTGCGCTGACGCGCGTCGCGTCTTCGCCCCTCCCTCAAGAGGAGGGTGGAAGATTGGCGTGAGTGTCCACGCCGTCACGCCCCAACCCGATCTCGGCGGTCGATGGTGCGGTTGCCGAGCTCTTCGGCTTTCGCGCGATACAATGCGGCGCCGCGTTCATGCCGCGCAATCGTCGCGGGATCGTCTGCGGCCAGCGGCGGCTGTTCGTGCTCGAAATGGCCATAGCGGTCTTCGCCCCGCACCAGCAACGCGCTGGTAGGAAGATCGCCGAACTGCGTCAGAGACGGCGGATGATATACAAACGTCATCCCCACGCGCCTGCCGGCGCCTTTGTTCGGCGGCGAGCCGTGCACCAGGAAAGCGTGGTGGATCGACGCCTCGCCCGGTTCCAGCGACGTCTGCACGCTTTCGAGCCCGGAGAGGTCGGCGTCCACCACCTGTCCGCTCGAGAGCATGTTGCCGTCCTTGACCTCGTAGCGCACCGGCAATTGCCCAAGTCTGTGCGAGCCGCGCAGGAACCGCATGGCGCCCGATTCGGGACGCGACGGCGACAGCGCCAGCCACACGCTCAACACCTCGCACGGCACATGGCCGAAATAGGTGTTGTCCTGGTGCCAGCTGACATAGGAATCCTCGCCCGCCTCTTTCGCCCAGATCGTGTTCTGGTAGAGCATGATGTCGGGGCCGATGAGGTCTTCCACCACGTCGAGAATCGCAAGCGACGTCGCGAGCCGGTACGCGAACGGATAGCGCAGATAGAACTTGGTCCGGACCAGTCCGCGCAACTGTCCGCCCGAAGCGGCCTCCACCGACTCCAGCTCCCCCCGGGCTTCCGCCGCTGCGTCCGCGGAAAGAATCCGCACCGGCGAGAGGAACCCGTCGCGGCGGTAATTCTCGATTTGCTCCGGCGTCAGCACTTTGGGCACGGCAACCCCATCATTTTCCAATCACTGTAGCGCGCTTTCGCAGCCGGCGTCACACCGCGATTCCGGTCGCGTCATAGGCATAAAGCCAGTCCATCCGTTCCTTCAGGCGAAGCTGCAACCAATCGCGCGCAATCGCGTCCGCCACCGCGCCCTGTTCGGCAAGGCGCGGCTCGAACGCCATGGCGCGGTTTTCGGCAGCCTTTCTCACCACCATCGCGGTGCGCTCCTTGCGGATGTCCTCGTAGCGCGCAAACGCCTTCGCCGGATCGTCGAAATATTTTTCGATGCATGCCGCGAGCACATAACCATCCTCGATGGCCATCACGCCCCCTTGCCCCAGGAACGGCAGCGTCGGATGGCAGGCGTCCCCCATCAGCGTGATGCGCTCCTTCGACCATGCTTCCATGGGCGGACGCACCATCAGCGCCCATTTGTAGGGCGTGGGAATCGCGGCGATGAGCGTCTGCACATCGCCGTGCCAGCCGCGATAATCGTTGGCGAGTTCGTCTCGCGTGCCTTCGCTCACCCAGGATTCGATCCGCCAATCGTCGCGTTCGACACAACCGACGAAATTCATCAGTTCGCCGCGCCTGACCGGATAATGCAGGACGAAGCCTCTCGGTCCGAGCCAATTGGTGCCGACCATCCGTTGCAGATGCGCCGGCAAATGCGCCATCGGGATGAGGCCGCGCCAGGCGACGCATCCGGTGAATTCGGGCTTGCTTGCACCGAACAGGCATTTGCGGATGTTGGAATGGATGCCGTCCGCGCCGATGATCATGGGCGCGGACGCACCCGTGCCGTCCTCGAACGACACGCTGGCCGCGTCGGGTGATTGCTCCACGCCGATGCATCGCTTGTTCAACACAATCGCGCCCGGCCTTTCGCGCTTGACCGCTTCGGTCAGAACGCCGTGCAGGTCGCCCCGGTGAAACATCAGATGCGGCGTGCCATAGCGGCCCGCGGACACCTCGCCCAACTCGAACCAGTTCCAGGTTTCACCCGTGCTCCAGTGGCGCAATTCGCGGCGTTCCGGAATGACCTGAACCTTCGCCAGCGCCTCTTCGAGCCCCAGCGCATAGAGGACGCGCGTGCCGTTCGAGCCGAGCTGGATGCCCGCGCCCACTTCCTTCAGGGCATCGGACTGTTCGTACAGATCGACATCGACGCCGCGTTTGAGCAGCGCAAGCGCGGCCGTGAGGCCGCCGATGCCGCCGCCCACGACGATGACACGCTGAGACTGCTTCACTTCGGATACTCCAACGAGGCGGGATTTCCTCAGGCGCCGCGCGCCGCGCGTCAGCGAGGGGCGGGGACGTTCTTCCGGATCGTCTTCACCAGTTCGGACACGTCGTAAGGCTTGGACACGCGCGGATGCAGCCGGAACCGCTCCGGCAGATTGAGTGCGCCGTAACCGGTCAGGAACACGGCCGGCACGCCGCGCGACGACAATTCGTCCGCCAGCGGATAAACCATCTGACCGTTCAAATTGATGTCCAGAAGTGCCACGTCGAACGCCTCGCGGCGGGAGGCTTCCATCGCCTGCGCGAGGCCGCTGAACGGCCCCACGATCGTGCAGCCGGCGGCGCGCAAATCGTCTTCGAGCATCGCCGCCAGCAAATATTCGTCCTCCACGATGAGGATGCGCGCGCCTTCCAGGGGGTGTTGATCCAAGGGGGGTGATCCATGACAGCCTTACGCGAACCCCGCTGCCTGTTCGCTCAACGGAAACGCAATGGCGCATTGCACGCCGGCTTCGGCGAAATCCAACTGCACCGTGCCCCGCAGATCCGACGCCAGCGCGCGTTCGAGCAGCAGCCGCCCGAAACCGCTTCGCTCCGGCGGGACGACCGCGGGTCCACCGGATTCGATCCACCGGATCCGCAGTTCCTCCGCCTCCGGCGCTATGTGCCAGACGATGTCCACCGCCCCGCGCTTGCTCGACAGCGCGCCATATTTCGCCGCGTTGGTCGACAGCTCATGCAGCGCCATTCCGAGCGTTACTGCGTGTTTCGGGTTGAGGAAGATGCTCGGTCCCGACAGACGCACATTGCCGTCGTCCTCCCGGCGATAGGGCGCGGTTTCGTCCAGCACGAGGCATTCCAGCGAGACGCCCGACCAATTGGCTTCCGCAAGCCGCCCATGAGTCTGGGCAAGGGCACGGATGCGCGCATCGAAAGAGCGGCGGGATTCCTCGGCCGACGCGCCCCTCAAAAAGGTCTGCTGCGCAATGGAGATGACGGTCGCAAGCGTGTTCTTCACCCGATGGCTGAGTTCGGCCACCAAGAGGTCCCGCTGGGCTTCGACCGCTTTGCGTTCGGTGATGTCGAAGACGGCGCCAAGCAGGCGCAAAGGCTCCTTGCCGTCGCGGAGCACGATCCCGTTGGCGAACAGCCAGATCACCTGCCCGTCGGGCCTGACGGCGCGGAATTCCAGCTCGTAAGGCACATCGTCACGCAAGCTGCGATCGAGCGCTTCCATCACGAAGGCGTGGTCTTCGGGATGCACCAGCGAAGCGAAGCCCTCCACGGTCAGGCTGAACTCCCGTTTGCTGACACCGTGAATGGCGAAGATCGAATCGGTCCACGATACCCGATTGGCCCGGATATCCCATTCCCACAGCCCGACCTTGCCGCTCTGGGTTGCGAGCCGGAGCCTTTCCTCGTTCTGGCGCAGGGCTTGCTCGGCGCGCTTGCGCTCGATCCCGAAGGCGAGTTGGCGCGCGGTGGTCAGCGCAAGCTCGGACTCATGGCCCGAGAGGACATGGGGCGCGTCGTAATAGGCGATGAACTTGCCGATCAGCCGGCCGTTGACGACCAGCGGAATGAGGGCGAGCGCCCGGATACCTTCGGCCTTTACGATTGACCTGAGTTCGTTGGAAATGCGGGATGCATCGATGTCGCCGATTAAAATCGGTTCCGGATCCTTTTGGTCCGGCAACCAAGGCACGAGGCCCTCGAGCGCGTTGCGATAACCATCGGAGAGGCCCCGCCACGCCACGTACCGCATGGCTCCGGCGTCGTCGAACAGCAAAATCGAAGCGCGCGTGCATTGCAGGGCTTCGACAATGGCATCGAGTGCCGCCTCATAGACTTCCGGCAGCGATTGGGTGCGGTGCAGTCTGGCGGTGAAGCGATACAGCGCGCCCAGCTCCTTCACCCGTTTGGCGTGGGAATCCTCCGCGGCCTGCCTGCGCCGGGTGATGTCATGGGCGCAGGAGATCGCCCCCTGAATGCATCCGTCGGCCGATTTCAACACCTCGATGTTGACCAGCACCATGGATCGCGAACCGTCGGGCCGCTCTATCGTGGCATCGGTGTTGCGCTGAGGCTCCCCGGTACGGAGCGCGATTTCGAGCGGCGTTCCGGTCCGGGACCGCGCGGCCGCGTCGATTCGGTAAAGGCGCTCCTCCGTATCGCCGGGGCGCGGCGTGCGCCCCCACAGCCCGATGGCTTCCCGGTTGAAGCGGACCAGCACGCCATCGGCCGACCATACGGCGACGGCAGCCGGTATCGCATCGAGCACCGACTGATCGACCGCCAACAATCCCTTGAGGTCCGAACAGCCGCCAGCACCTGCCAGAGCCTCGGCCATACCCATCAATGCCCCCATTGAAAAAGCAAACGTATACGCGCCGAGGGCAGAAAAGTTCCGGTCGGGGTTCCCCAGGACCCCCTGCCCCTCCTTTTCGCATCAGCGAAAACGCCATACTCTAGCGGCTGTCATCGCATCCTGTCGAATAGCCCAACGTCCCGGAGAACCTGATGAAAATCCCCAGCATCGCGGCCGTTGCCGGCCTCGCCCTCGCTCTCTCGGCCGCCCCTGTGCTTGCGCAGTCGGATCTGACCGGTCCCTGGCCCAACGAGAAGCAGTCCGATTACATCATCAAGGATTTTCATTTTGCCGACGGCGAGACCATTCCGGAACTTCGCATCCATTACACGACGCTGGGCACGCCGAAAAAGAACGCCGCGGGCGAGATCGTCAACGGCATTATCCTTTTGCACGGCACCAGCGGGTCGAGCCGCAACTGGCTGCTGCCGACGCTCGCCAATGAGTTGTTCAAGGAAGGCCAGCCGCTCGATCTCGGCCAGAATTACGTCATCCTGGCGGATGCCATCGGCGTCGGCGGCTCCAGCAAACCGAGCGACGGCCTGAAAGCCAAATTCCCCCATTACCGCTATCACGACATCGTCGAGGCGGAGCACACGCTGATCACGCAAGGGCTCGGGCTGAAGCATCTGCGCCTCGTGATGGGCAGCTCCATGGGCGGGATGCAGACCTGGATGTGGGGCGAGATGTATCCCGATCTGATGGACGGCCTCGTCCCGCTCGCGAGCCAGCCGATCCAGATCTCGGGGCGCAACTGGATCAACCGCCGCATCCGCATCGAGGCCATAAAGCACGATCCCGATTACAACAACGGCATGTACGACAAGGAGCCCACGCATTGGATCTGGACCGCGCCTTCGGGCCCGATGGGCACGGAAGCCGATTACCAGATCCAGAAGATGGCGCCGACGCTCGAAGCGGCCGAGGCCTATTACAAGAAACTGGTCGAGGAAGCCTCCAAGGCCGACGCCAACAATTCGCTCTACGGCATCGAAGCGGTGATGGATTACGACCCGTCCAAGGATCTGGGGAAGATCAAGGCCAAGCTGATGGCGATCAATTCCGCCGACGACGAAGCCAATCCGCCCGCGCTGCATGTGATGGAGCCGGCCATCGCGAAAATTCCCGGCGCCAAATACGTGCTGATCCCGCAAAGCCCGGAGACGCACGGCCATTACACGCATCTGCGCGCGGCCATCTGGAAGCCTTATCTGGTGGAATTCCTGAAGACGCTCCCGCCGATGAAGTGACGCGATCCTCCCCCGTTTACGGGGGAGGGGGACCGCCGAAGGCGGAGATCGGAAGGGACGCGCACGCAACCTCACTCATACGGCACATCGCCCGCGACCGTGACGCGCCGCAGCCGCCTCCGCTCGGCCGGATCGAAACCGGTCCGCGCATGCAGGCAGGAGCGGTTGTCCCACAGCATCAGATCGCCCGGCCGCCAGACGTGTTCGTAGACGAATTCCGGCCGCTCCTGATGCGCGAACAATTGCTCCAGAATGTCGCGGCTCTCGGACGGGTCCAGCCCCAGAATCGACCACGTCATCAGCCTGTTCACATAGAGCGCCTTCTTGCCCGTCGCCGGATGGGTGCGGAACACCGGATGGGCATGGCTCTTCACGTCGGGAGCGAGCGCGTCGGCGCGTGTCAGCGGCGCGCCCGCATAATCGTAGATGTTGAGCGCGCGCTTCCCCGCAAGCTTCGTCTTCAGATCGGGGGGAAGCGTCTCATAGGCGGCAAAGCCATTGGCATAGAGCGTGTGGCCGCCCGCGCGCGGCACCTCCATCGCGTACAGCATGGACGCCATCGCCGGGCGCTCCATGTAGCAGGTGTCGGAATGGAAGAACATTTCGCCGTCGGGAAGGATGCCGGTGACCTTCCCATCCACGCGCACATTGGAGACATAGAGGATCGCGGGATGACTTCCGCCTTTCAGCGGATCGAGATCGTTGACCGCAACACCCAGCGTGCCGAACCGCTCGGCGAAACGGACTTGATCCATTTCGGAGAGCATCTGATCGCGGAACAGCGCGATGCAGTTTTCCTCCCAGGCGTGTTTGATGCGGGCAAAATCCTCGTCGCCGAGGGGCTCGCGCAAATCCACCCCGCGCACTTCAACGCCAATCGCCGGCGACAACGGCCTTATCTCAATCATTTTCAACCCTCCCCTTGAGGGTCGGAGGGCGAAGCGCTTCGGGGAGGGGACAACTGCTCTCCACAATCGCGCGCCAAACATTGTCGAGCACGCGCTGTGGTTCACGCATCACATCGCCGTTCGGAAACCGCAGCACGCGATAGCCACTTTCCGACAACCATCGCGTCCGCGCGGTATCGTAAAGGATGTTGTCATTGCTCCCATGTTGATCGCCGTCCAATTCGACGACGAGCTTTGCCGCCGAACAGCAGAAATCGACGATATAGGGCCCAATCGTTTCCTGTCTCCGGAAGCGCAGGCCCGCGAGTTGCTTGCGGCGCAGCAAAGCCCAGAGTCTTCGTTCTGCTTCCGTCATTTCCGACCGCAGTTTCCGCGCGTGTTCGCGCTTCAACAATCGGCGACGGATATTTTCTTGCGGGCGCTGCATGTCCCCTCCCCGATACGCCTCGCAGGCTCGGCGTACCGACCCTCCCTCAAGGGGAGGGTAGGATTTGGTACTCACTTCGGCGAGTCAAAAACACACACAATTCAACCCTCCCCTTGAGGGAGGGTCGAAATTCCGAAGGAATTTCGGGGAGGGGACATACCGCTCTCCACAATCGCGCGCCAAACGGCGTCGAGTAATTCAGAGAAGCATCTGCGCCGCTATTTGGCGGAATTTGACTTCCGTTACAACTACACTAAGGCATGGGCTCCAACGACGAAGACCGCATGGAAGCGTCCCTTCCGGGCATCGTCGGCAAGCGCCTTACCCATCGGGGACTTACCAAACCTGATTCAGCTTTCAGGCTACGCAATTTATGCGCTGATGCGCGCTTAAGACTCTTAATCTTATAGGATTTTTGAGACTCGCCGCTCCGATTAGGAATATCCTTGAGCGGGGTGGGTGGGTCTGCAAATGCGCGTCGTAAAACTCGTTTTAAGCGTGCTTCTATTTCTTGGGCGGATACTTCGGTTTGCTTTTTTTGCATGCATTCTTCTCTTAGTCGGCAACCGCTGGATATGGTCAAAGATAATTCCACCGAAACCAACGACAGAAGAAGAGAAGCTTGAGCGGATTGTTCGCTTCGTGAATGGGCGGCTGTCACGCTATGGCTACAGTCACCTCGAATTACTGTGGCGCTTAGTCATTCAGTTCACTTGGAGGCCGCTGATGGGCACATTTTTAGACGACGAGCTGGCAGAATTAAAGGCCACTCTTGGTTCCGAATTCATGCAAAACATCGCTGAAAAGGACGATTTGGGTCTCGTGATCGCCACGACCAGCCTTCTCGATAAGTTCATCGGGATTGTAATCATGTTGCGATTTCAAGTGGACATTACGGCGCGAAGCTATGAGCGCGTGTTTGGTTTCAACGGACCGCTTGGCACCTTTGCAGCTAAAATTGATCTGGGGGCGGCGCTCGGCGTCGTGATTGGCGATATGGCACACGATCTAGGCATCATGCGTAAGCTTCGAAACGAGTTCGCGCACGCCGTCTATCATCCGCAATTGGCGGACGGTGTTATGTCAGCAAGATGCAAGAGCCTAAGGATGCGGTTTGAGTTGTCCGACGCCGTAAAGAGGGCCTGCAAGACGGACGAAAGATCGCGATTGGTGGAAACAACCGCGTCGTTGCTTCTCCACTTAGCCGCTGTCATCCAGCGCGGGATGGTCGAACGCGAGTTCGTCAAGAAGCACTCACAGGAAATCAATGAGGGAGCCGTTGCCGCCTTTAAAGAGTCGGTGGCTAACGCGAACGTGACCGCGCCCCCTACATAGCGAGAAAAATCTCGCGCACCTCCTCGATATTCGTCTGCCGGCTAAACTGAAGAAGGCGAGCCCGCCTCCTGTGCGTTAACCGCATGACAAGGAAATAATTCCTATCACGCCCCTTCACATCCTTTCGCCCGTAATTACATAAACCGATGTCTCAACCCGTGAGGGGGCGTTCCGGTCGTCCGTTGCGTGGGTTAAGACCGGCGTCCGACGCTTTCGAAGGGCTAACCTCCTTCGAACCAACGCAGCGTTTCGATCTGACACATCGAACCGCCGCGGGCGGAGGAGGCGAGCGTGCCCAAACCCCGCGCGAGTCCTTCAGCAAGGTGGGCGCGGGCCGGCATACGCTGGAGCCGCTTGTTCCGGGTGTCCGAGGCATGGTGTCCCCGGCCCCTCGCCAAATGCCGGGATGCGAAATCCCGACGGGCGGCGAAACGGAATATGCGGGCGCGCTCTGCCCAAAAAGCCGCGGCGTGGGGCATGCCCCGGCCATTCTTTCGCGTCAGGTCTGCCGCAAGGCATGCCTCGCGCCGTCCCCTCTCCTCTTGAGGCAGGCGAGGACAGGAAACCAAACCCCGCGGGCGAACGCCGCGCGGGGCAACGCGGAGTCGCGCCCTTGAAGCAGCTTCCCAAACGCGGACCGAAGATCACCCGCCCGCCCAATCCCTCGACCCTCGAAGTGCTGCGCCGCCACTTCGACACTCAGTTCAGCCAATTGCTGAACAGCGTTGTCGAGCAGGGCTTCGATCCCAAGACGCTCAGGCCCCCTGCGCGCAAGGCCTATGCGCGCCTTTCCATCCGGGTGCCGTTCGGCGCGGGCTCCCTATCGCTCACCCGAAACCGCGATTAAGATCGCCGCCGAACGCTTTTTCGCTTTTTGAGGGAGGAAAAGATGCGGAAAACCATCATCGCACTCGCGGCGCTCGCCGCCACGGCCGTTACCACGGCGGCTTCGGGACAGGCCGTATCCATCAACCGGCCGCAGGTGAGCAACGACGCCGCGCGCAAGATGGTGGATGCCTGCCTCGCCTTCGCCGAGAAGAACCACATCCTGGTCGGCGTGGCGGTGGTCGGCATCGACGGCGTGCTGCTCGATTTCCACGCCATGCAGGGCGGCGGGCCGACGCTCACCGAAACCGCGATCCTGAAGGCGAAGACCGCCGTGCATTGGCAGCGTCCGACGAAGAGTCTGGAAGAAGACGTGACCACGCTGCGCAACCAGGCTTCCGTCTGGATCAACGATTTTCCGAAGGCCGGCGCGCTCCCCATCATGATCAACGGGCAGGTCGCGGGCGCCATCGGCATCGGCGGCGCGTCCAAGCAGGAGGAATGCGCCCAGGCGGGCATCGACGCGGTGATGGGCAAACAGCCCGTGGCGCAGCGCTGAGGCATTCCAAGCGCCACATCCGTTACGCGCTGGCGACCGGGCTGCTGGCCGCGGCGGCCGCAATTTTCGTCCTTGTACGGATCATTCCGCATCCCGGTTTCGGCGTTCGCCTGCTGAACGCCGCGGCCGAAGCCGCAATCGTCGGCGGGCTGGCGGACTGGTTCGCGATCACCGCGCTGTTCCGCCGGCCGCTCGGCCTGCCCATTCCGCACACCGGGCTGATCCCCCGGCGCAAGGACGAGATCGGCCGCGCGCTCGGCGCCTTCGTGCGCGACCGCTTCCTCGATCCCGACCTCCTGACCGAACGGCTGCGCCGGCGCAATCGCGCGGCGCAAATCGCTGGCTGGCTGGATACGGAGGAAGCCGCATCCTTTGCGGCGGAGCGCGCGGCTATTCTGGTGCCGCCGCTCCTGAACGGGCTGAACGATTCCGAGGTGCGCGTCTTCATCGGACGGCTCGCGCAAGCCGGATTGGGGCGGGTCGACATCGTCCCCATCGTGGATGCGATCCTGGACGAAGGCGTTGCCGCCGGCCGCCACATGCAGATCGCAGGCCTGCTGATCGCGGCGGCCGGGCCGTCCCTGCAGGCGCTAAAGGGACCCATCGCCGAACGCGTGGGCGAGCGCACCGGCCGCTTCTTCCCACGCTATTTCGACTTGAAGATCGGACAGGGCATCGTCAACGGCGCGGCCGCGTGGCTGGACGCAATCGGGACGCCCGGAAGCGAAGAACGCCTGCGATTCGAAGCGTGGATGCGCACGGCCATCGCGAATTTTCGTGCCTCGCCGGATTACGCGAAAATGCTGCGCGAGGCACAATCGGCCGTCGCCGCGAATACGGCCGTGCGCGATGCGCTGAGCGCGATATGGGACGAGATCAAGCGCGAACTGCTCCTGGATGCGCAATCGCCGTCGCCGAAGCTGGCTGTGGTTGCCGGCGAGGTCACACGGACGCTCGGCCGGTTGCTGCGGCAGATGCCGGCGATGCAGGATTACATGAATGCGGCCATTGAGCGGGTGCTGGTGGATTACATCGCGCCCTGGCGAATCCAGATCGGGAATTATATCGCCGAAATCATTGCGGGCTGGGATGGACCGAAAGTCGCTGCCGTGATCGAGCAGCAGGTCGGCGCCGACCTGCAATTCATCCGCATCAACGGCACGCTCGTCGGTGCGGCCATCGGGGCGTTGCTGTTTCTCATCGGTGCAGCACTTGGCGGCGGCTAATTGCCTTCCAGGCCTTCGCGCAGGATTTCGAGTTCGAGCCAGCGCTCCTCGCATGTCGCCTGTTCGGCTTCGGCCGCGCCGAGCTTCCCCGACAGTTCGATGAACCGTTTGGGGTCGCGCGCATACAAAGCGGAATCGGACAATTGCCCGCGGAAGGCAGCGATCTCCGCGGTCAGCTCGGCGATGCGGCGGGGCAGCGTCTCCAGCGCATGCTTCTCGGCGAAGCTCAGCTTGCGGCGCGAGTCGGGGGCTTTGCGCTCCTTCGGCGCAGAGCGCGCGGGCGGCTGTCTCAGCACTTCTTTCGCAGCCACGCCTGCGCCGCGCTGCGCCACCATATCCGTATATCCGCCGGCATATTCGACGAAGCGCCCATCGCCTTCGGCCATCAGCACCGACGTCGCCACGCGGTCGAGGAAATCGCGATCGTGACTGACCACCAGCACGGTGCCAGGATAATCGGCCACCATCTCCTCCAGAAGATCGAGGGTCTCGAGATCGAGATCGTTGGTGGGCTCGTCCAGGACCAGAAGGTTCGAAGGCGTCGCCAGAGCCTTGGCGATCAGAAGCCGCGCGCGCTCGCCGCCCGAGAGCACACGGACCGGGGTCTTCGCCTGCTCCGGCTGGAACAGGAAGTCCTTCATGTAGCTCATGACGTGGCGCGCCTTGCCGCCGACATGAACGATGTCCCCCGGCCCACCGGTCAGCGTTTCCGCAAGCGTCCGCTCGGGCTCGAGCAGCGCCCGCGTCTGGTCGAGCGAGGCGATTGCGACATTGGCGCCGAGCTTGATCTCGCCGGCATCGGGCGTCAGCCGCCCGGTGAGCAGATTCAAAAGCGTGGTCTTGCCGGAACCGTTTGCCCCCACGATCCCGAGACGATCGCGGCGCAGGATGCGGATCGAAAATTCGCGCACGATCGCGTTCGCGCCATAGGATTTGGAGATCCGCTTGGCCTCGATGACGGCAGTGCCCGATTGTCCGGCTTCGGCCACGGCGAGCTTCACCTGGCCTACTCCCTGGCGCTGTTCGCGGCGCTCGGTCCGCAGCGCTCGCAGTTCGGCCATGCGCCGCACATTGCGCTTGCGCCGCGCGGTCACGCCATAGCGCACCCAATCCTGTTCGGCCGCGATTTTCCGGTCGAGCTTGTGGCGGTCCCTCTCCTCCTGTTCCAGCACCTCGTCGCGCCAGGATTCATACGCCGCAAAACCCCGCTCCAGGCGCCGCGTCACCCCGCGGTCGAGCCAGACGGTGGCGCGCGACAGATTCTCCATGAAGCGGCGGTCATGGCTGACGATCACGAGCGCCGAACGCATGGCGGAAAGCTCGCCTTCGAGCCATTCGATGGCGGGCAGATCGAGATGATTGGTGGGTTCGTCCAACAGCAGAATGTCGGGCACGGGCGCCAGCACGCGCGCCAGGGCGGCCCGCCGCGCTTCGCCGCCCGAGAGCGTCGCCGCCGGTTCGTTGCCGGTGAGGCCGAGCTTGCCGAGCAGATGAAACGCGCGGTTCCCATCGTCGCCCGGCGCGAGCCCCGCTTCGACATAGGCCTGCGTCGTGGCGAATCCCGCGAGCGATGGCTCCTGCGGCAAATAGCGGATCGTGGCGCCCGGCTGGGCGAAGCGGGTGCCGCCGTCCGGTTCGATCAGTCCCGCTGCGATCCTCAGCAGCGTCGATTTTCCCGAGCCGTTGCGCCCCACGAGGCACAGCCGTTCGCTTTCCCCCACCGAAAGCTCCGCGCCATCGAGCAGCCGGGTGCGGCCCAAACTGAGCCGGATGTTTTGAAGCAGAAGGAGCGGCGCCGCCATGGGCTCAATCTATAGCGACCTCGCGGCCAATGTTCCCTCGTGAAAATTCGCCGGCGGGATTTCAACGCGGGAAATTGGGCCGAATGCCCCGCCGATACGGTTCTAAGCACCGCAAAGGCGCTTATTTCCGTGGAAAACGTGGCGAGAGGTGGAAATTTATCGATGGAATCGTGACGAATCTGTATCGTCTAACGGTGATTCGCGAGAGGAATACCCACATGGCAGAAAAAGCCGCAGCAGCGCCCAAGGCTAAAGTCGAAACGATGAGCTCCAAGCAACTCGCCCAGCAATTGGCCGAGAAGCACGAGCTTACCCGGAAACAGGCCAACGCCATCATGGACGATCTGACCGGGCTCATTACCAAGCAGCTCAAGAAGGGCGTCCGTATCCGCTTGAACGGACTCGGCATCCTTCAGGTGCGTAAGCGCGCCGCCCGCATGGGCCGTAACCCCGCGACCGGCGAAGCGATCAAGATCAAGGCCAGCAAGAAGGTCGCCTTCCGCGTCGCGAAAGAGCTCAAGACCTCGGTCTGATCTTACTTTATTTCTCGCGGGCGAGCCGGAGCGGCCACAGCCGCTGTTATGGTTTTCGGAATAACTCGCCCGCGCCTTCCTTTGCTCTCGCAGAGCGTAAGCATGCTGCTACTCGCAGACGCGAGCGGCGAGCTACGGCAATTGCGGCGTCGTCAGATCGGCGGCCTTGAAATAATGCCGCGCATGATCCAACAGCGCCCCGTCCGTCGGATGATCGACCGTTTCAACGCCAGCGATGCGCTCCATCAACTGCGGATCGTGGCGGTGGATATGCTTGATCAGGTCGGTCTTGGCCTGTGCCGGCCCGGTCACGAGAACCGCATGCGCCGCACCAATGGCCTCGGCAACCTCGTGCAGGAAGTCCTGGTCTGCGGCGGCGTGCCCGCTGCCCATGGAATTCGCCTTGTGATGGATGTGCTTCGTAAGGTTGTGCGGATGCAGCACCTGGGTATCGGCTTCCAACCGGTTGAAATGGAAGATGCGGGCTTCGCGATGGTCGATCCAAATGACGGCGTGATTATGGGTGCTCATGGGGCGGGTTCCGTACTGAAAGCGGCCGAGGTGGCCGCACAATGGGGCCAGAAGCGCCCGCCGGTAAATAGGGACTTCTGCCTACCGCGGCTCCGGGCGGCCGTTCAGCCCTCCAGCTCTTCCGACGGGGGGCCGCCTTCCACCGTGCAGCGGCGCAGCAGCCGGCGCTGGTCTTTCGGGAAATCGGTCCGCGCATGAATGGTGCAGCGATTGTCCCACATGAGGAAATCGTTCGGCTGCCAGACATGCTCATAGATGAAGTCGCGCCGCTCGCCGAGGGCATAGAGCGTCTCCAGCGCGGCCGAGCTCTCCTCTTCGCTCATGCCTTCGATGCGCGCGGTCATCAGGCGGTCCACGAACAGCGTTTTGCGACCCGTATCGGGATGGGTGATGAAAACGGGATGGCTGTAATGCGGGATACCGCCAATGTCGCGCTGAACGCTCGCCTGTTTGCTGCGGTTGTATTCGTGGATGTGGAGCGCCTTCTTGCCTCTGAGTTGTTCCCTCAGCGCCTCCGGAACGGCCTCATAGGCCCTGTACATGTTTGAGAACAGCGTGTGGCCGCCTTCGCTCGGCAATTCGAGCGCGTACAGGAAGGTGTACTTATATGGCCGCGCGGCGTAGCCCGAATCGATGTGGAACCAGAACTCGCCCTCACCGAAGGCCCCGATGGGCTCTCCATCGACTCGGATGTTGCTGACGAGCAGCACCTTCTCGTGATCCTGGTAGACGCCCTCCGCCCGCGATTTCAGCGCCTCGGGCGCCTTCTTGCGGTTGCCGAGTTCGCCGAAATAAGCGGCAAACCGGAGCTGCTGATCCTGTGTGATCGTCTGGCCACGGAACACGAGCACGAGATGCTTGCCCCATGCGTCTTTGATCCTGTCCACGACGGAAGGCGCCAGCGGCTTCGTGAGATCGACACCGCCGATTTCCGCGCCGCAGGCAGGCGACAGCGGCGTGACCGTGACGTCGAGCACATCTTGCATGCGCGGCTCCGCGACCTATCTATTCGGTATGTTATCCCGGCTGCCGGCTTTTGGGCTATGCCCAGCAAAGTCAGGTTTTCAGACGATAGCCGGTCTTGAAAATCCATCCGATGACGATGAGGCAGACAACCAGGAACAGCGCCGTCATGCCAAGGCTGACCCCGACGCTGACATCGGAGATGCCGTAGAAGCTCCAACGAAAGCCGCTGACAAGATAGACAACCGGATTGACCAGGCTGACGTTCTGCCAGAACGGCGGCAGCATGCGGATCGAATAGAAGCTGCCGCCCAGGAAGGCGAGCGGGGTTATGAGCAGCAGCGGCACGATCTGCAGTTTCTCGAAACCGTCCGCCCAAAGGCCAAGAATGAAGCCGAACAGGCTGAAAGTCACCGCGGTCAGTACCAGGAAGCTGAGCATCCAGACCGGATGATCGATACGCAGGGGCACGAAAAATCCGGCCGTCAAAAGAATGATCGTGCCGATAATCACCGACTTGCTGGCGGCCGCGCCGACATAGCCCACCACGATTTCCATGGCGGAAATCGGCGCCGACAGGATTTCGAAGATCGTGCCGGTAAAGCGCGGGAAATAGATGCCGAAGCTCGCATTCATCACGCTCTGCGTGAGGAGCGACAGCATGACAAGCCCCGGCACAATGAAGGCGCCATAGCTTACGCCTTCGATCTGCGTGATGCGGCCGCCGATAGCTGCGCCAAACACGATGAAATAGAGCGAGGTCGAGAGCACCGGCGAGATCACGCTCTGCGCCACGGTGCGCCAGGCGCGCGCCATCTCGAATTTGTAGATTGCCTTGACCGCGTAGAGATTCATTGGGGCCGCTTCACCAGATTGACGAAGATTTCCTCGAGCGAACTTTGCTTCGTCTGAAGGTCCTTGAACCGAATCCCGGCATCCGAAAGTTCCTTCAGCAAGGTCGTGATCCCCGTGCGCTCCCGCTGGGAATCGTAAGTGTAGGTGAGCTCATGTCCATCCTGGCTGCGCTCCAGCCCGTATTGAGCGAGCGACGGCGGCACGGCATCGAGCCTGTCATGCAACTGCAACATCAACTGTTTCTTGCCGAGCTTGCGCATCAGTTCGGCCTTTTCTTCGACCAGGATCAACTCGCCATGGTTGATGATGCCGATGCGGTCCGCCATCTCCTCGGCTTCGTCGATGTAATGCGTGGTCAGGATGACGGTGACGCCGGATGCGCGCAAACCCCGCACGGTCTCCCACATATGCTTGCGCAATTCCACGTCGACGCCCGCGGTCGGCTCGTCCAGGAACAATATCTGCGGCTCATGGGCCAGCGCCTTGGCAATCAGCACGCGCCGCTTCATGCCGCCGGAAAGCGTGCGGATCTTGTTGTCCTTCTTGTCCCAGAGGGAGAGGTCCTTCAGCACCTTGGCAACGTGGCCCGGATTTGCGGGCAAGCCGAACAGGCCGCGGCTGAAGCTGACCGTCGCCCACACGGTTTCGAACGCGTCTGTCGTCAATTCCTGAGGCACCAGTCCGATGAGTGTCCGCGCGGCGCGGAAATTCGCGATGATGTCGTGCCCGGCGACGCTGACCTTGCCTTCGCTGGGATTGACGATGCCGCAGACGATGCTGATAAGCGTGGTCTTACCTGCCCCGTTAGGTCCGAGCAGCGCCAGAATCTCCCCTTTCCTTATATCAAGGTTGATGTTCTTCAGCGCCTTGAAACCCGAGGCGTAGGTCTTCGAGAGATTCGAAACCGATAGAATGGGCGACATGAGCGGGCTGGCGGTTGTGGCGCGGGGCAACCGAGCAGAACTTTGCCGCCGCGACAAGCGGAAAATTCGCGTTACGCTCTAATAGAGCTTCGGAAGCCTGTCGGCGAACAGGTCCTCTTTGTAATTGTTGGCCGCGAACAGATAGGAACGAGATTCCTCGACCATGCGTTTCAGCCGGTCCATGTCGAGCCCGACGATTTTGCCGTTCTGCTTTCTGATCCGGCCACCGATGATCACGGTGTCCACATTGCTGCGGTCAGCGGCCTGAACCACCGTTCCGATCGCGTTGTTGGAGGGATAGAGATTGATGTCGTCGGCACGGATCATGACGATGTCGGCCGCCCTGCCCGGCGCTATTGCGCCGACCCTGTCGGCGAGCCCCGCGCAAACCGCGCCGTTCACGGTTGCACATTCGAGAACGTCGCGCACATTCACCGGCTGAGGAGCATTCGCATTGCCGGCAAATTTCCCGTTCTGCGCAAGTGCCCGCTGCATGAAAAAGGCGGTGCGCATTTCCGCAAACATGTCGGAGCTGTAGGAGGTCTCGTTATCGATGCTGAAGCCCGGCTTGATCCCATGGTCCAGCGCGTGCTGATAGGCGGAGATACCCTCGCCCAGCGCGTATTGCGCATCCGAACGCGGGCAGACGTCGATGTTCGCGCCCGAGTCGCGCAGGATTTGCCAAGTCCGCTCCGGCAACGCGCCGCAATGATTGAAGGTGTTGTCGGGGCCGACGAGTTTGGCTTGCCACAAAGGATCGAGGAGTGCGGCTTGCTGGGGACCCTGGAACTCCGTTGTGATGCGCAAGCCAAGCTGGCGTGCATAGGTCCAATTCTCGCGGGAAGGCGGCGAGAACATGCGCAACGTCACAAGCTGATCGGAACTCGCGAAATATTTCTGCTGCAGCCGTTCCAGATCGCGCGGCCATTGGTGCGCCCAATCGCCCGCCTGCGGCGCACCGGAGGCATGCACTGCGCGAATGCCGGAATCGAACAGCGCCTCCACCGCAGAATCGGAATGGGCGGCACTGCGCGCATTGTGCGAATTGTCGATCACGCAGGTGATGCCCGCATCGATGCAGCCAAGCGCGGTGACCATGCCGCCGACATACATGTCCTGCGGCCGGTAATGCGTGGCGAAAGAGAGATGCGTCGCGTTGGAGTAATCGGCAAGCGTGGGCGCATTGGGATTGATGCGGCGGAGCTGGCCTTCCCAGGAATGGCGGTGGCAATCGATCAGGCCGGGAATCAGAAGCATGTTTCCGGCGTCGATTACCTGTGCCCCGGCCGCGGGGAGATTGGGCCCTACCGCACTGATGGTCTTGCCCTCGATCAACACATCGCCCTTGGCAAGGTTGCCGACTTTGGCGTCCATGCTGATAATGGTGGCGCCTTTGATGAGGGTGCGCTGGCGCGCATCGACGTCGCGCAGCCGATCAAGACGCTGCACGGCTTCGGCGGCGTTCCCTGTCCGCGCGATGGCCGCCGTAAGGGCAAGTCCGGCGCCAGCCTTCAGCGCCGCGCGGCGGGAGAAATTCTCGTTCGTCATGATGTCCCCCTCAATTCTGCGCGCCGAATGCCAGCAGCACATTGCCCGGCTGGCCGCCGAAACGCGGATAGCCGGAATTGACGAACACCATGCCTCCGGCGATGACCGGCCCCGCGCCGTCAAGCGAGCCGCCTTGACCTTGCGCGCCGTTGACGGTGGTGAAGCTCTTCTCGGTGTCAAAGTCCCAAAGCTTCTTGCCGTCGGCCGTCGAGAACGCCCGGATGTGCCCATCCATCGACCCGGAGAACACCGCACCGTCGATCACCGTCACAGCACCCGGTTGGGCCGGACTGCAGCCGGAACGCGGCGGGGCACAGGGCACGCTTGGCGCAAACCAGAGCGTGCTGCCGTCCTCGATCTTAAGCGCCGTCAGGCCGCCACCGAGATTGGGATCAAGATTGGCGTTCCCCACCGGTGCGGGCCCGCCGATGCCGCCGGGCGGCCGCACCACGTCCGATACCGACGCATAGATGGCGTGTCCATCCGTCGCCATGCCCCACTGCACGCCGCCATTGGTGCCGCCTTTGCCGACGCGCGTCTGCCACAGCAGTTTGCCCTTCTGGTCCGGATCGAGCGCAAAGACGACGCCGGATTTCTGCCCCGCTACCAGCACATCCTTGCCGGCCGCCGTCCTGGTGAGAATCGCCGAAGAGCCGAAATCATAATCCGGCCCGGCCTCATCGGGGCAATTCGCGCCCTTGGTGCCGCAAGAGGAATTGTAGACGTCTTTGGGGCTTGTCTGCTGCGACCAGACGATCTTGCCGGTCTTGATGTCGAGCGCAATGATCGCATCGCTCGTGGCCGTCGCAGGATGGGAATAATTGTCGCCCGTCGTGATGTAGAGAAGCCCGCGCTTGGCATCCACCGTCGGCCGCGACCACACGCCCGCGCCTGACGGACCGAAGGTTGCCGTGCCGGCCGCCGTCTTGCCGGTCTGTTTGGGTGCGTCCACGAGATAGGCCTTCCATACCACTTGGCCGTCGCGCACGCGCATTGCCGTAATGCTGCCGCGGAAGGTGCAGCAGACATAATTCGGATCGATGGAGCGGGTTTCCTCCCACGATGCGGCGGGGACGAACGCGACACCGTTATAGACCGCGGGCGTGCCCGTCAGGCGAGTTGCCTCATGCTCTTCTGGGCGTTTGCGCCAGCGCTGCTTGCCCGTCTTGGCGTCGAGCGCGTGCACCCAGCCGTTCTGGTCGCTGAACACGAGCGTGGTTTGGCCGCCCTCTGCGGATATCCCCATACCGCTGCGCACCGGGCCGTTTGCCTGATACAGCCAATGGATGCAGCCGGACTTGGCGTCGAGTGCCTGCACCGCGCCGCCCGCGCTGCCGGTAAAGATCGTGCCATTGAGAACGGCAGGCGCACCGAAGGCGGTGACATCGCCTGCGAACGCATAGGCCCATTTCAGCGTGAGACGCGATACGTCGGCGTCTTTCAGCCCTGCGCTCTCAGCGGTCTGGAACCGAGCGTTGTCGGGCAGCGGCGACCAGCCCGCCCAACTCTCACGCGCAGGGCCGGCCATGATCGGGCGATCTTGACTGCAGAACGCGGACTTCGGCGGCGGAGGATCGTCCGAGCCACTGCCCAGGTACTTCGCCACCGTTTCCCGGTCTTCGCGCTTGATCGGATAGGCGATGCTCATCATGGCGCCGAAATCGAGCGTCTTAAGGATGCGGCCGGGCGACATCTGCTGCAGCGCTGCGCGCGTCGGAATGCGCACGCCGGTCTGATCGTGGCAGGAGGCACAATATTTTCCGTAAATGGCAGCGCCTGAGGGCTCCGCCGCATCTGCCGGCGCGAGAGCAAGCCAAACGCCGCCAAGCAGCAGCGGAAGACGCAAATTTGCAGAACGTGCCATGAGCCTCTCTCCCGTCGCGCGGATGAACACCGCGTCGCGAATGCTATATAGTATAGGAGCAAAGCCGTTCGGGAGGACAGGACCATGAAGAGGCATCTATCCGCCGCCGCAGCCGTTTGCGTGGCGGCCCTTTCCACCACCGCCTTCGCTCAGGTGCCGCCCGATATTGCCGCAGGCATCCGCAGAATCGGCCCGATCGTGGACACCATGAACACGGCCAAGCTCTATGCGCCCCTGTTCAAGGACCAGAAGGAACCTTATTCCGGCGTCACCGTCTCGCGCGACATTTCCTACGGTCCCGATCCGCTGAACCGGCTCGACGTTTTCACCGGCGGCATAGGCCAGCCCGGGAAGACCGTGGTGATCTATGTCCATGGCGGCGGCTTCGAACGCGGCGACAAACGCCAGCCGGGAACGCCATTTTACGACAATCTGATGCTCTGGGTGGCGCGGCAAGGATGGGTCGGAGTCAACATGGATTACCGGCTGGCGCCGAAAAATCATTGGCCCGATGCGCAGCAAGACATGGCGGCCGTGGTGGGCTGGGTGAAGCAGAACATCGCCCAATATGGCGGCGACCCCAACCGCGTTGTGCTGTGGGGCGAATCGGCGGGCGCGAGCCTGATTGCAGGCTATCTCACCCATCCCCAATTCCATGGCGCGAACGGACATGGCGTGAAAGGTGCGATCCTCAATTCCGGTTTCTACGACAATGGCACGGAGGGTTCGAATTATTTCGGGCATGATCCGAAAGAGCTTGCGGACCGTTCGGCCGTGGAGGGAATGAAGAAACTCACCATTCCGCTCCTGATTTCGCACACGGAAGTCGATCTGCCCGATGCGGTCGTCCAGGCCGAAAGCATCAACAAGGTTCTGTGCGGCGTCGGCAAGTGCCCAACCTATCTGGTGCTCAAGGATCACAGCCACATCTCGCAGAATTACGCCATCGGCACTGCGGACGTATCGCTATCCGGTCCGGCGCTTCAGTTCATCCGCGCGATCAAATGAACGCAGCTCCCGAAGCGAAAATTGGGCCGCTGCTGGACGATCCGAAGGCGGTTTACGTCTCGCTTTCCGAGGCCGATTTTCGCGCTCTCGGGGCGGGCTTCGAACTCCCTGACAGCGGCTGGAGCGTGACCGCACTCGCGCACGCCGCCCCTGGAGGGGCTTTCGATCCGCGCGATGTCACAAAGCTTCCGGCGCAGGAATTGGGCTATCGCGCCGATTGGCTCGTGGAGCGCTTCCACCGCTATAACCTCGATTGGGACATCGGCGCGCTTCGCCTCACCAGCCTGAATGCAGAGGCGAACGCCTATCCCTGGTTCATCATCGTCAACGGAGGGGCGGCGAATTTCTACGAATTCTTCGTCGACCTGAAGAACCGTCCCGGCTGGGCGCAATATCTCGCGCAAAAGCTCAACGTGATGATCGTCACCATTCCCGGCAATTTCAAATATGGCGGCTGGGAGGAGCCCATTTCCGATGTGAAGCGCCAGCCCGCCTATTTGCTGGACCGGGCGCTTTCCATGGACGAGTGCGAAGTCCGCAACGCGATCTACACAAACGCTCTGATCATGCAGGGCCTGAAGCAGATCGTGATGAAGAACACGATGGGTGACATTCTGCTGATCGGGCACTCGACCTCGGGCGAGTTGTCGATGATGGCCTACGAGGATGCGGATTTGAGTCCACGCCTCAAAGGGCGTTATCTCGGATGGGGCAGCGGCGGGCCGGCGCGGCTGGAATTGCTGCGCACGGTGAAAGGGAAGAACGTCGCCGCGCGTGCAGGCGCGTCGCCTGAAGGCGGCAAGACGCCGCTCACCCAGCTCGAACGCCGCGATCCGCCGAGCTATGCCCGTGGCTACAGCGGCTTCCTCAATCCACTCTACGAAGCCGGCATGTCTCATCTGCAGATCGCGGAAAAATGGCTTGCGGCGGAGGCGCGGCGGCGTCCCAACTTCAAGCAGCAACTCCAGAATCTAGAACACGGCATCGAGCTCGGACAAAAGGCGTGGGTCGAGACCGAAATCGAGGCCGTGCTCGCGCGCACGGCAAACCCTTACCGCATTCCGTTCGAAGACGTGGCGAAGGACCTTTACCTCACCCACTACACGCGTATGGACGGGTTCTCGCGCATGGTCTGGACCGCGGCGCATTTCGACCGCAACCACTGGAATCCCGAAGACCCGATGCGCGCCATCGAGGTTTTCATCGCCAACGAATATCGGGCGAAGAATCCCGGCGCCGAAATCCGGCTGATCAATTGGGACCCGCCGATGAGCCATTACGGACATCTGGAATTACCCAGACAACTCGCCGCCGCGGAATTCGAAGTGGTGCGCTGGCTGGTGCGTCCCTGAACCCAACCGAAAATCCTCATCGTGAACCTGTCGAAGCATGAGCCTGTCGAAGGGTGAGCAGTAACTATGGGCGCTGCTCGATCAAAGCAAGAATGCCGGCGCGGTCTTCGTCCAGAAGCGGCGGCCGTTTGCGAATGGGAGGATGCGTTCCATCGAAAGCAAGCGGCGAGGAAAACGTGCGCGTCACGGCCCCATTGGGCAGAGTCAGCGGCTGAACCCAGCCATTGGCCCCAACCTGCGGATCGGCCAGCGCTTCCGAATAGCTGTTGATCAGGCTCGAAGGCACCCCGGCGCGCGCAAACTCGCCAAGCCAATCGGCGGCGTCCCGCGTTTCGAAAATCGCGTTCAACAACTCGGCCAGCTCAACCTGGTTCTTCGCGCGATCGCGAACGCTCAGAAACCGTGGATCCGAGGCAAGTTCCGGCCGGCCGATGATTGCGGCCACCGTTTCCCAGAGCTTGTCGTTGCCCGCCGCGATCACAAAATGCCGGTCACGCGCGCGATAGGCCTGATAGGGCGCATTGCGCGGATGCGCCGAACCCAGCGCCAAAGGATCGCGGTTGGTTCCAAAATATTCGCTCGTCTGCAGGGCCGCGATGGCGAGCGTCGTCCCGAGCATGGGAACATCGATATGGGTGCCTTCGCCGCCTGCTCGCACGCGGGAAAGTTCGGCCGCAATGGCGAACGCGGCATAGAGGCCGGCGGTGAAATCGGCGACCGGTACGCCGCATTTGACCGGCGCCCCGCCGGGCTCCCCCGTGATGCTCATCAGACCGGAAGCCGCCTGCATGGTGACGTCGAAGCCGCCCTCTTCGGCGCGCGGGCCGCTCTGGCCATAGGCCGAAATCGAGCAATAGATCAGCGATCGCTTTGCTGCATGGATGCGGCTCCAGCCCAACCCCAGGCGGTCCATAGCGCCGGGGCGGTTGTTCTCCAGCACCACGTCGGAAGCACGCATGATCCGCCAGGCGATATCCTGCTCGTCCGGATTCTTCAGGTCCAGCGCGATGGAGCGCTTGCCCCGGTTGAGCGAGGCGAAATTCTCGCTGAACCCATCCGTATGGGGTGGCCAATGGCGCAGCATGTCTCCCGTGGGCGGCTCGATCTTGATCACATCGGCGCCCATGTCGGCCAGCAGCATGCCGCAGAACGGCCCGGCGGCGACATTGCAGAATTCTGCCACCACGACGCCGGCAAGCGGGCTTTCAGGAGGGTTGATCGCGCTCATGGACGCACCCCTAGCACGGCTGAAGCCCAATTTGACTAGGCTTCAACCCTGCCTGTAGCCTTTGCGCCTGAGAGTTTCAGATGGCTCCAAGAAGAACAGCGAGGGAGGGGCTTCGATGACCATTTTCGGTGTTGCGCTTCTCGCCATCTGCACGCTGGTAGGCGCTTTCCTCGGCGATCTTCTGGGCGTCGTATTGGGGGCCAAGACCAATGTCGGGGGCGTCGGCATCGCCATGATCATGCTGATCGCCGGCCGCGTCTGGCTGCAACGCAAAGGCAAGCTCAGCCACGGTCTCAAGCTCGGCATCGAATTCTGGGCCGCACTCTACATCCCCATTGTGGTCGCGATGGCTGCGACTCAGAACGTGGTCGCGGCCGTCAGCGGCGGCCCGGTGGTGGTGCTTGCGGGCGGGGGCGGCGTGATCGTCTGCTTTATCGCAACCGCGATCCTCATCAGGCTGACTCGAGTGCCGGAAGAAATTCCCGACCGCGCCGAAGAAGCACACGCGGCTCGCGTCCTTTCAGGTGCTGCGGAGTAGGACGGGGCCATGCCGGAGATTCTGAAGCGCCTGTTCGAGGAACACGGTCTCATCACCGCCTTTGCCGCCGTGGGCGGGGTGATGTGGCTCTCGTATATGCTCTCGAAATACCTGACCTTCGGGCGCGTCCACGGCTCGGCGATTGCCATCATTCTGGGGCTTGCGCTCGCCTATGTCGGCGGCGTGATGACCGGCGGTAAAGCCGGTATCGCCGATATTCCCATGTTTGCCGGCCTTGGGATCATGGGCGGCGCCATGATCCGCGACTTCGCCATCGTGGCGACCGCGTTCGAGGTCGACGTCAACGAAGCAAAGAAAGCCGGGCTGCTCGGGGCCGTCGCACTTACCCTCGGCACGATCTTGCCGTTCATCGTCGGAGCCTCGGTCGCCGGCGCATTCGGCTATACGGACGCCGTCTCCATGACGACCATCGGGGCGGGCGCGGTAACCTATATCGTCGGACCGGTGACGGGCTCGGCTCTGGGCGCGAGTTCGCCGGTGATGGCGCTGTCCATCGCCGCCGGAGTGTTCAAAGCCGTCCTGGTTATGATCGGAACGCCTTTCGTGGCCCGTTTCATCGGACTCGACAATCCGCGCGCAGCCATGGCGTTCGGCGGCCTGATAGGAACGGTCAGCGGCGTCACCGGGGGCCTCGCCGCCACCGATCCGCGGCTTGTCCCTTATGGCGCGCTGACGGCGACATTCCATACGGGGATCGGATGCCTCGTCGCGCCATCGATCCTGTTCTTCATCGTGCGCGCGCTGGTTGGCGCCTGATTCAAGGGATCAGCGGCGCGGCACGCGCGATCACCCCGGCCGGCGCGGCGTAAGCCTTCTTCAGCAGCGCTTCGACTTCCTCGCCGGTCAGTGGGTCGACCTCCATCTGCAGCCGTTTGGCATCGGCCAGAAAGGCAGGGTCCTTCAGGGTCGCGTCGAACGCACGCCGCAATGTTTGCACGCGGTCGGCCGGTACACCCGGCGGCAGCGCGAAGGGCCTGCCGGTCTCCTGACGGATGAGGATCAACTCCAGCGCTTCGCGGTCCTGTTTGTCGGGAATCAAGTCCACCGCACTCGGTACGTTCGGCAGATCGGGGAATTTGTTCAGCCCGATCTGAAGCAGAATGTTGATCTTGTGGTCGCGAAACCATTCAGGACGAGCCGCCTTCAGCGTCGTGTAGGAAAGCCCGCACACGCCTTCGACTTCGCCGCGTTCCATGGCAAGCGTCACGTCGGGATCGGCGTAACCGGTCACCACCTTGAATTTGGTGCCAAGCAGCGCGTTGGTGATCTTCGGCATCATCACCGAGTTGCTGGTGGCCCCCGAGGCGCTGACGATCACTTGGCGCGCTTGCGCCTGCTGGATGGTCCTTACCGGGCTCGTGTACCAAGTGACGCAGACATTCATCAGCTTGCCGATGCTGCCGAGCCAGACGAATTTCAGCGGCTCGAAACGGCCCGGAAATTTCCGGAATAACGGATCGAGCCCGATCCCATTGGTCAGCGCGGCAAAGGTCAGCCCATCCGGCAGCGCGTTGTTGTAAAGGTTGCTGGCAGCGGCAAGGCCACCCGCTCCGGGCATGTTTTTGGGGACGATGACGGGATTGCCGGGAATATGAACCGACATGTGACGGGCGAGCGCGCGGGCGTAGGTGTCGTAACCCAAGCCCGCATCGGCTCCGACGATCATTGTAATCTGCTTGCCTTTGAAGAACGATCCCGCAGGCTCTCCCGCGGTGGCAGGCGCCGCCTCGGCGGGACTGGCCGTCATCCAGGCGAACACCAGAAGCGCCAAGTGTGTCCTTCTGCCCATATTCAAGAAATTACAAACCCAGTACCGTTTACGCAATTGAAGCCACCCACTAGCTTGCTCGAATGAGCAACGGTGCGCCACGTTATCGTCTGGGTGTGGATGTGGGCGGCACCCACACCGATCTCGTTCTGCTCGACACGCAAACCGGACGGATGCTGGTCGAAAAGGTCGCGAGCACGCCGGGAAATCCCGCGCTTGGCGTTCTTGAGGGCATGGCCCGGCTTTTTTCGCGTGGCGTCGAGCCAAGCGAGATCGGCTTTTTCGGCCATGGCACGACCATTACCACGAACGCGTTGCTTGAGACGCGGGGCGCCAAGACCGGGCTTCTGATCACCAAAGGCTATCGTGCAGTCCAGGAGGTTCAGAACCAGGCGCGCGATGGCAATCCGTTCGATTATTTCCACACCAAGCCGCTGCCGATTGCGCCGCAAAGCCTGACCAAGGAGATCGCTGAACGCTGCGACCGGTCCGGCAATGTTCTCGTGCCGCTCGATGAAGAGGATGTTCGGCGGGCCGCACGCGAGTTGAAGGCGGCTAAGGTGGATTCGATTGCGGTGTGTTTCCTGTTTTCCTTCGCCAACGCCGCGCATGAGCAGAAAACACGGCACATTGTTCAGGAGGAATTCCCCGGCGTTTCCATCTCACTGTCGAGCGACGTGCTGCCGCGTATCCGTGAATGGCCCCGGCTTTCCGCGACCCTGCTGAATGCATATCTGGAACCCGTGCTGGTCCGTTACATCGCTCATTTGAACCACGGCCTGAACGAAGCCGGCGTGACCACTGAGCAGCGTTTTCTCATGCAATCGAACGGCGGCGTTATGCCGTTCTCGGCGACCATCGAGGGCGGACGCACGGTCCACACGCTGTTCTCCGGCCCGGCCGCAGGCGCGCAGGCAAGCGCGTACCTCTCGGCCGACGACGCGAGACACGGTCTGGTCACCCTCGATATGGGCGGCACCAGCGCCGATATCGCCTTCATCGAAGGCGGCGCGCCGTTGGAAGTCACCGAGGGATCGATAGCGCGCCGCCAACTCGACGTGCCAACGTTGGACATGACGTCGATTTCGGCAGGCGGCGGTTCGATTGCGGCTGTCAACGGGGCGGGCTTTCTCACCGTGGGGCCACAAAGCGCGGGCGCCGATCCGGGACCAGCGTGTTACGGCCGGGGCGGCACACGGCCGACGGTGACGGACGCGGACCTCGTTTGCGGGTTTCTCAATCCGGATTATTTCCTCGGCGGCGCGCAAAACTTGAACTCCGCGGCTTCGCGGGAAGCGTTGACATCCCATATCGCTGACCGGCTGAAGATGAGCCCACTCGATGCCGCCGCCGGAATTCGCCGCATTGTCGATATGCGCATGGCGGACGAGATTCGCGTCTTCGCCGCCAAACGCGGAGTCGACCTCACCCAATTTACGCTGCTGCCGTTCGGGGGCGCTGGCGCAGTGCATGCGGCAGCCGTTGCCGATGAATTGGGAATGAAGCGCATTCTGGTGCCGCCCCGTCCAGGCGCGTTCTCTGCGCTCGGGTTGCTGTGTACAGATGTTGTGCATGATTACATCCGCTCCGATCTGAGGCCGCTTGCGGAGATCGCGCCGGATTATGCCGAGGCTATTTTCGCGCAATTGGTGAAGAAAGCGCGCGAGGAGCTTGGGGCGGAACGGTTGAATGAAGCCGATGCCGTGTTGACGCGCGAGTTCGACCTCCGCTACACGGGCCAGGGTTACGAACTGCGAACGTCCCTGGAAGGTCTATATCGAGGGCGGCTGACAGGGGAATCGCTCCTTCTGTTGCGCAGCCGTTTCGATGAACGTCATGCGCAAGTGCACGGCCACGCGGCGAGGGACCGCGCCGTCGAGGTGGTGAGCTATCGGCTGCGCTTGCGCGTCACCGTACCGAAATACGAGGCGCCGGAGGAAGAAACCCCGCAATCCCCGGCAGCACTGGAAACCGCGTGCAAGGGCGCGCGCAAGGTCTATTTCGACGGCCAATCGGCAACCGAAGCGCCGATCTACGAACGCGACGCGCTTGACGTCGGCACGGCGCTCGCGGGACCGGCGATTGTCGAACAGTTCGACGCGACAACCGTCATACCGCCAAGGTGGGACGCGCGCGTGGATGTCCGGCGCAATCTCGTGCTTGCGAAAGGGCGCTGACATGGACGCCATCACGGTCCAGATCCTGCGCAACAAGATCGCGAGTCTCGTCGATGAAATGCATTATCATTTCTATCGCTCCGGCTATTCCACGATCATTCGCGAGTCCCGCGATTTCAGCTGCGTGATTCTGGACCGCGAGGGACGGCTGATCGTGGCGCCCCCGATGTTCTTCCACGCGCCGGTGTACCGCCACCTCGTGGGGCACATTCTCAAGACCTATGGCGCCGCCATTCACGACGGCGACGTGTATGTCTCGAACCACCCCTATGATGGCGGACTGCCGCATGTTTCCGACATGGCCTTCGTGGCGCCGATCTTTTCCGGGGGCGCAATCATCGGATTCTCCGGCTCCATTGCACACAAGGCAGACATCGGCGGCACGGTCGCTGGCTCGACATCGGCCAACGCGACGGAGCTCTTTCATGAGGGGCTCCTCATCCCTCCGATCAAAATGTGGAGTGCCGGGCAATTCCTTCCCGATATCGAGCGGTTGATCCTCGCCAATAGCCGGCAGCCCGAACTGGTACGCGGAGATATGAACGCACAAATCGCGGTGACGCAGATGGGGGCGGTCCGCGTGAAAGAACTTTGCGCGCGGTTTGGCGATGAAACGGTAGTGGGCGCGTTCGCTACGATTCTCTCCGGGGCCGCCGAGGAACTGCGAGCGGCCATCCGCCATTTGCCCGAGGGCGAGGCATCGGCCGAAGGTTTCCTCGATAACGACGGGGTGGATATAGACAAACCTGTCAAGCTCGCCGTCACGGTCACGATCAAGGACGGCGTTGCGCATTTCGATTTTTCTGCCAGCGGTCCGCAGGCGCGCGGCCCCGTAAACTTGCGGCCCTCCATGATCGAGGCTTGCGTGTTTTACTGCCTGATCGGCTGTCTCGATCCGAAGCTGCAATTCAATGACGGCATGCGTGATTGCGTGCGCATAACGCTCGCGCCGCGCACAGTGACCAATGCCGAGCCGCCTGCGCCGGTTTCCAATTACCAGATGGTGAATCTGAAGCTCGTGGACGTGATTTTGGAAGCGATGGCCCGCTTCAACCCGGAGCGCGCTATTGCCAATGCCGGATCGTCCAGCGCGCTCAGCATCGTCTGGCGCAAGGGGCGGCCCGGCCAGTCAACCATGCAATACGAGATCATCGGCTCAGGCTACGGCGGAGGCGCAGGCCATGACGGTACATCCGGCACCGCGACGCATCTCAGCAACCTGCACATCACGCCCATCGAGATTCTCGAATCTGAATATCCGTGCCGGGTCGCGCGCTTCGACATCGCGCCGAATTCTGGCGGCGCCGGATGCTGGCGCGGCGGCGTCAGCCTGTTGCGCGAATATGAACTGCTGGAAGACGCGACTGTGATCCGCCGCTTCGACAAGGCGAAATTTCCACCCCGCGGATTGGCAGGTGGCAAAGACGGGGCCTGCGCGCGGTTCGTCATCGGACTCGGCACGAACGAGGAACGCGAAATCCTTGCCTCCGGTCGCTACGAAATGAAGGCCGGAGCGCGATTCCTGCTGCGCACGGCCGGTGGGGGCGGCTACGGTTCGCCCAACACCCGCGACCGTGCAGCAATCGCGCGCGACGTCGAGGAAGGTTACGTCTCGCGTGACGGCGCGACCAGGGATTACGGTTCGGGCGAATAGGAGCATATGCGCATGGAACGCGTGGGCGTGATCGGTGCCGGACGCATGGGCCTCGCCATGGTGAAGCATCTGCTTCGGCGCGGTTTCCCGGTTACCGCCTGCGACATAGACGCGGCCAATCTGGCCAAGGCACGCGACTTGGGAGCAGGCGTCGCCGACACGCCTGCGGAGCTCGGCGGCAAGACCAGCTTCGTGATTCTCGGCGTCGGCTACGATGAAGAGGTCAATGCCGTGACATTGGGCCAACACGGCGTGCTGGAAACCCTTGTTGCTGGTTCCATCATTGCGGTTTCCTCGACGGTCGCACCCGACACCGTGAGAGCATTGGATAGCAAAGCACGCGAGCGCGGGTGCGATGTGCTCGACGCACCCATCTGCCGCGGCCGCTGGTTCGCCGACGAAGGCAAGCTTCTCGCACTGTTCGGAGGCAAACCCGAAACGATCGCGCGCGGACGCGCGGTCTACAGCGCGTTCTCGTCCGATATTGCGGTGCTTGGCGAAGTCGGTCACGGCCAGGTCGGAAAGGCGATCAACAACCTTCTCCTCTGGGTCAACAGCATCGGCCTGATCGAGGCAGGGCGCATCGCGGAATCGACCGGTATCGATTTGCCGAATCTGCGCGATGCACTGATGATGAGCTCCGGCGCGTCGAAGGCGCTCGACGATTGGGATCAGACGACCTTCACCTGGGCGCTGAAGGACATGCAAATCGTGCTCAAGATGGCGGACAAGGCGGGCCTGTCGCTGCCCGTTACAGGGGCAGTGAAGGAACTGGTGAAGGAGGCGCGCCGCGTCAAAGCGGCCAATCCGCCGAAATGGACACGCGATCCCAAATGACCGGGCCCCCGCCGGCGCTCGACGTGCAGGAGCTGCTCGAGAACATGCGCCTGGGGCGGTCCCAGATTGTGACGTTCGGCCTGTGTGTGCTGATTTTATTCGTCGACGGGCTCGATTACAGCGCCGCCAACGTGGCCGCGCCCACGATCCTCCGCACGTTTCACGCTGGCAAGGACGCCATGGGGACGGTGTTCGGGTGGGGCTATTTCGGGATTTTCCTCGGCAGCATCGTTTTCGGCGCAATCGGCGATAAATATGGCCGCAAGACCGGCGCGGTTCTCGGCGTACTTGCCTACAGCCTGCCGGCCTTGTTGACGGTATTCGCGACTTCGCTGGACCAGATCGCGATTTATCGTTGCCTCGCCGGATTGGGAATCGGCGGCGTGCTGCCCAACACCGTTGCGCTCTTGACCGAGACTGCGCCGAAACGTGCCCGCGCTACCTTCGTCATGGCGGCCTTCGTCGGTTATTCCATGGGAAACGCGTCAATTGGGCAAGTGGCTGCGTGGCTGATGCCGCACTATGGCTGGTCCATTGTGTTCCTGGTTGCGGGCGTCGCCGGTACGGTGTTGAGCGTGATGCTCCTGTTCCTGCTTCCGGAATCGATTCCATTTCTCGCCGCAACCCAGCCTGCTTCCCCGCGCCTCAAGAAGCTCGCCGCCCGCGCGCTGCCCGATGCGCAAATCGGCGACGAGACGCGCTTCGCGTCCAGCAAGCTCGAACGCAAGCAGCGTTTCTTGCTGAAGCAATTGTTCGAAGGCGAACGCCGAACGGCGACACCGATTCTTTGGCTCGCATTCTTCGCGGAATCGCTCACCTACATGACGCTCACCGCCTGGCTTGCTGTGCTTCTTGAAAGTGCGGGGCTGCCACAACGGCAGGCGGCGCTCGCCTATTCCTACGCCCAATTCGGCGCCATCGTGGCGCTCTTGACCTTCGCGCGCCTGATCGACCGTTTCGGGCCGAAGGCGGGCGCCGTCTCGGCTATTCTTGCGGTTGTTGCCGTGCTTTCGCTGGGAATCACGGGGCTCTCGCCGGCCCTCATCGTCCTGTGTGCGATTTTCGCGGTCGCGTGCGGATCGGCCACGCACAATGCGCTCATCGGACTCGTCGGAAGCTTCTACCCCACGGAAATCCGCGGCAATGGCATAGGCTATGCGAGCGGCATGGGGCGGATCGCCGCCATCATCGGACCAGTCGCTGCAGGCTATCTCCTATTGAAGTTTCCTATCGGTTATGGGCTCGCCTTCATCGCACTTCCCGATCTTGTCGTGGCGGCGGCCTGTATCAGGCTGCATCGATGTACCCGAACCGGAATCGCCACATCGGTTTCCCCCATAGCAGTGCGTCACGCGAACCCGGCTCTATAGCGGGTCTGGCCGCAGCGCCAGCAGAGTGAAGCTCGCCAGCCAATGTTCGCCCATGTAATGGCCGGTCAAATATGGTTTGCTCACCGCGAAATGACGCCGCGCGGCGTGCAAAGCAATCTCCTGCAGCGGAGCATCGGGCGAAATGCTTTCCGCCAATCTGCGCCAGCACCAGGCACGGCTGAGATTCAAGCCGTCGAGGTGGACGATGCGACCGTCCGTGCGATCACTGACCCGCGCCGGCAGAAACAATGGTTTCGGTTCGCCGGAGGCTAACCGCGGGAGAAAGCGCGAGAGCCACGATTCGAAGGCGCGCCCAGAGAGCACCCGCTGCATCAGCAGTGCTTCTGTCAAAGCGGACGAGAGGAAATCCTCTCCGCTCGGCTCCCAGGCTTGGCAATCCTCATCCTTGCTGAACCAGCGGCGTGCCGTCTTTCGGATCAGTGCGGCGAGCGGAGCGTCGCCCATCGTTTGGGCATATTCCAGAGAGAGCGCCAAAGCGAAAGCGCTGTTGCCGTGAGTCCCCGTGCGCGTGGGATAGGTCGCCTTGGGCAAATAGCCATGGAAGCGCGTGGCAAAGATGTGCGAGAGCGGCTTTAGCGCGGACGACCATGCACGCGATTCATGACGGTCGAGTTCGGCCTGCAGCATCAGGAGCCAAGCCCAGCCATAGGGCCGCTCGAACAGACTCGCGGATTCTCGCGCCAGATATGCACATTCGCCGTCGATCTTGTCTCTCGTGAATGATCTCTGGAACAGCGCCCGGATTGCACCATTCTCCGGCAGATGCGGATAGAGACGATCAAGCGTTGCCAACAGCCAATAGGAATGCACGCAGGAATGCCAATCGAAGCTGCCGTAAAAGACCGGATGCAACGCACGCGGACTCTTTACGTCTTTACGGCCCGTAAGAACGTGGTCGAGCTTGTTCGGGTATTCGCGTCCCACATGGCCGAGCGCAATGGCCGCCAGGCGCGAAGCCATTCCCGCATCCAGCGCCGGCAAATCGGAACGCGAGCGCATCTATCGATCCGAATCTCCGCGCTGCGGCCCAAACCCGCCGCCGCCCGGCGTTTCGATCACGAAGGTATCGCCCGCCTGCATCGCAGCCGTTGCGGTTCCGCCAAGCTCCTCAACCGTGCCATCGGCGCGCAGTATTGCGTTGCGTCCGCTCTTGGCCGGTTCCCCGCCGGCGAGACCGAATGGAGCGACGCGGCGGCGGTTTGAAAGAATGGACGCCGTCATGGCCTTGCGGAACTTGATTTTCCGCGCCACGCCATCGCCGCCCCGAAACCGCCCCGCGCCCCCAGAATTGGCGCGGATGGCGAATTCCTCCACCAGAACCGGAAAGCGCGTTTCCAGGATTTCCGGATCGGTCAGTCGCGTATTGGTCATATGGGTGTGCACCGCGCTGGTGCCGGGATGATCCGCGCCCGCGCCTGACCCGCCGCATATGGTCTCGTAATATTGCAGCGTGCCGTCGCCAAAGGTGAAGTTGTTCATCGTTCCCTGGGCCGCGGCCTGAACGCCCAGCGCACCGTAAAGTGCATCGGTTATGGCCTGGCTTGTCTCAACATTGCCCGCGACCACGGCGGCTGGATAGCACGGATTGAGCAGCGAACCTTCCGGAACGATCAATGAGATCGGCTCAAGACAGCCTTCGTTCAGCGGAATATCGTCAGCAATGAGCGTACGAATGACGTACAGCACTGCTGCCCGGCACACAGTCAGCGGTGCGTTGAAATTGTCGTCGCGCTGTGCACTCGTACCTGTGAAATCCACGCGCGCACAGCGCGCCACACGATCAACTGCGATTGAGACCCGAATGACGGCGCCATTGTCCATCTCGCAGGCGAAGGCCCCGTCCGACAGCGTATCGATCACGCGGCGAACGCATTCTGCCGCATTTGCCTGCACATGCCGCATATAGGCGTGAACGGCCTCGCGTCCGTAGCGTGCGATCATGATACGAAATTCGGCGGCGCCTTTCACGCATGCCGCTACTTGCGCCTTGAGATCGGCAATGTTCTGGTCGGGGTTGCGCGCGGGGTAGCGGCCGGAGGCAAGACGTTCGCGCATGTCCGCCTCCAGGAAGCGTCCTCCATCGACTAGGAGCACATTGTCGAGCAGCACGCCTTCCTCGGCAATCGTGCGGCTGAACGGTGGCATCGAGCCCGGCGTTATGCCGCCGATATCGGCATGATGACCGCGCGCCGCGATAAAGGCGACAATGTAGCCGGATGGCCCGAACACCGGCATCACGACGGTCACGTCGGGAAGATGCGAACCGCCGGCATAAGGCGCGTTCAGCACATAGACATCGCCATCCCTGATACCGCGGCCATCGCGCGGACGGCCGTCAGAATCAACGCCGCGCGCGGCGATGATCGCGCGTACCGAATCGCTCATGGACCCGAGATGAACCGGAATATGCGGCGCATTGGCGATCAAGGCGCCCGTTGGATCGAATAGGGCACAGGAAAAATCGAGCCGCTCCTTGATGTTGACCGACGAGGCGGTGTTCTGGAGCGCGAGGCCCATCTCCTCTGCGATGGCCATGAAGAGGTTGTTGAACAACTCCAGCGTCACGGGATCGGCACCCGTGCCCACCGCCATGCGGGCTGGTAAAGGAACCACGCGTTCCAGAATCAGATTGAGGCGAGGATCAACAGTGGCGCGCCAACCCGGCTCGACGATGCTTGTCGCGTTGGCCTCGCGCACGATTGCCGGCCCGTCGATAGCAGTTTGAGGTAAGAGGGCGTCGCGGTCATAGACGGGAGTCTCTCCCGCTATTCCGCCAATGCGCGCATGCACCTTTGCAATGATTGAGCGAGGCGCCGCAGCGCGCGTTTGCGGCACCGTTTGCTCAGATAGCGCCGAGAGTTCCTTCGCTTCGACCGACACCGTTTCGGCGATCAAGGCCTTGCCTTCCGCGCTGAAGCCGAAGCGGTTCTTGTGCTGCGTCTCGAAGGCAGCCTGCATGTTCGAAACCGTGTCGAACGCGACCGCCAGCGTCGCGTCCACACCTTCGTAGCGCAACTCCACATGCGCAGCCGTTTCGATCCGCCCCGGAGACGCTCCTTGCGCGACCAGCGCCTCGCGTGCCGCAACCGCGAGCGATTCCACCGTTTCGGCGAGCGCAAGATCGGCATTTTCGAGCGCGATATTGACCGTCCGCTCACGGATGGTTCTGAGCGGAGCGAGCCCGATCCCGTACGCCGACAACACGCCCGCCAGCGGATGGATCAGCACGCGCTTCATTCCCAAACTGTCCGCAACCAATGCCGCATGCTGGCCCGCAGCACCGCCGAAGGCGACCAGCGTGTATTGGGTCACGTCATGACCGCGCTCGATGGAAATCTGCTTGATCGCCTTGACCATGTTCGCGACTGCAATGCGGAGGAATCCGTCTGCGACCTCTTGCGGCGTCGTGTACTTTCCGGTTGCCGCCGCGATCTCCGCCGCCAGCTTCGCGAATTTCTCTGCCACGACGGCGCGGTCCAGCGGCCGGTCGCCGGTTGCACCGAATACCGGTGGAAAGAATTCCGGCTGCAGCCTGCCAAGCAGGAGATTGCAATCCGTCACGGTAAGAGGCCCGCCGCGGCCGTAACAAGCCGGCCCCGGAATGGCGCCTGCGGACTCCGGCCCGACGCGCAGTCTCATGCCGTCGAACCGGCAAATCGAGCCGCCACCCGCCGCCACCGTGTGTATGTCCAGCATCGGCGTATGTAGTCGGACGCCCGCGATCGTCGTGCCGCGCGAGCGCTCATACAGCCCCGCAAAGTGGGATACATCCGTCGACGTGCCGCCCATGTCGAAGCCGATGGCATGCGTGAAGCCAGCCTCGCGCGCGATTTCAGCCATGCCGATGACACCGCCCGCGGGTCCGGACAGCACGGCATCCCTGCCGCGGAATGCACCCGCCTCGGCTAGCCCGCCGGAGGATTGCATGAAGAAGAGCCGCGTGCCGGGAGGGAAATGCGCTTGCGTCTGCGCAACGTAGCGCAGCAACAGCGGCGACAAATAGGCGTCGATCACGGTGGTGTCGCCGCGCGCGACCAGTTTGATGAGCGCCGCAACATCATGACTTGTGGAGATTTGCTGAAATCCGGCTTCACCTGCGATTTCAGCCAGGCGCTCCTCATGCGCGCTGTAGCGGTAGCCGTGCATCAGCACGATGGCGAGCGCACGATAACCCGTGGCGAAAGCGGCCTTCAGCGCTCCGGTGGCGGCCTCCTCGTCCAGCGGCTTGATGACCTCGCCCTCGGCGCTGACCCGTTCATCAATCTCGATCACGCGGTCATAGAGCGGCTCCGGCAGCACAATCGCCCGCGCAAATAACTTGGGCCGGCTCTGATACCCAATCCTCAACGCGTCCTTGTGGCCTTTGGTGATAGCGAGAACTGTGGGTTCGCCCTTGCGCTCAAGCAGCGCATTGGTGGCAATGGTCGTACCCATCTTCACGGCGGCAATCGGGGCCTCGCCATAACGCTCCATCAAAGCGTGGATACCGGCAGCAGCGGCATCGTCATAATGCGTGGGGTTTTCCGAAAGCAGCTTGTGCGTAACCAGCGCGCCATCGGGCCTTCGAGCAACGATATCGGTAAAAGTACCGCCGCGGTCGATCCAGAATTCCCATGCGCCGCTGCTCATCGTGCGATCCTGCCCGGCCAGTGCCCGGTACGATTGGCGATCCGCATGCGGCGCGGCGGCACGATCCGCCACAGCGCCAGTGCGTAAATGAGGGCCGCAAAATAGAGGACAACGAACGCCCACATGGGAAGCGGCCAGAACACGGCACGGGTAACGATCCTATCGACAAGGGATGGCTCCCCCAGACCTCCACCCGCGGCGGCAAGATCGTTCTGCCAAATCGTGAGAAAGCAGAGCCGACCCGCCGCGGCCTGAAAGGCGACAATCAAGAGCGACATCAGATGCGCCGCCCGCCACCGGAAATTCCGCACAAAGCGCCAGCCCAGCCAACCGCCGAGCGGCACGGCGATCATGAAGAACAGATTGAACAGAACGACCGCAAAATGCAGGTAAAGCACGGCGCTGGCGGCGGCCCGAAGGAGGGAGGCGTTCATGACACGGACATATCCCGAGACGCCGGGTGGAACAACGGGCTAGCCGCGCGCACCCGGAAAGAGGCGTTCGCCGCGGCATGGTTCCAGTCCCGGCGGTTGCGCCCCCCGCGCTCTTTCTGCGATCATTCGCGAAACGGGCAAGGAGGATCACATGGCTCAACGGATGGCGGAAGCGGAATGGCGCGGCGGCTTGCAGGATGGCAGCGGCACGATGAAACTCGGCAGCGGCGCGTTCGAGGGGGCTTATTCTTTCAATTCCCGATTTGCCGAGGGCACGGGGACCAATCCTGAGGAACTGATCGCCGCCGCACATGCGGGCTGTTTCTCCATGGCGCTTTCGGCGGGACTGGGCAAAGCCGGATTTCCGCCGACGCGGGTGCACACGACGGCGAAGGTGACGCTGGAGAAGACGAGTGCCGGTTTCACGATCACGCGGATCGAGCTCGACACCGAGGCCGAAGTTCCCGGAATCGAAGAGAGCGCGTTTCATCAGCAGGCGGAAGATGCCAAGCGCAATTGTCCGGTATCGCGCGTGCTGGCCGGCGCCGAAATCACACTGAGCGCGCATCTGGTTCGCTAAAGCAGCCGGGTCTGCGCATTCGGGTAGATCAGCGTGCCATCGGGTTGGGCGCGCGCAGCCGGATTGATCTCAGCGGGATCGATTTTGCCTGGCCCAAGTATGTGCAACACGGTCTCCCCCGCCGCGAGGAGATAATCGGCGATGATCCGGCGATGACAACGCCACCACACCGCCTCGGCGCACATGATCGCGCAATGCCGTTCATGCCCGAGCGTGCGCAACTCCTGCAGGCCTGTCCGAAAGGGCTCCGTGCCGGCATAATCGGCGTAATTGCGGAAGCTGTCGTTTTCCCAGTAATCGTTGGGCGATTCCGTGATTCCCTTCTGCCGCCCGCGCAACCCGCCGAGCGACGCGAAATGCCGGTAGCCAATGTCTGCCGCCCGCAGCGCCTCCGGCAAGGTGTCGGCGTTGAATTGCGGATTGGTCCTCGACCGCGGCACGGTCCGGACATCCACCAGCATGTCGGCGCCCGCGCTCTTGAGGAGGCCGACGAACTCGTCCAAGGAACGTGTCGAATGTCCGATGGTGTAGAAGATCGCCGTGTTCCGCGTTTGGGTCATCCCTCGGAAGCCCCGCATGCCGCCGCCCGCGCGAGCAGCAGCTTCTGTTCCTGGGCATTGCGTGTGAGCGCGGCAGCCCGCTCGAACTCCGCCCGCGCCTCATCCCGGCGTCCGAGCTTGGTCAGGAAATCTCCGCGCACACTGGGCAGCAGATGGTAGGATTTGAGCGTCGGCTCATCGATCAACGTATCGACGAACGAAAGCCCTGCTTCAGGGCCATCCGCCATCCCCACGGCGACCGCGCGATTGAGTTCCACGATCGGCGACGGCAAGAGCTCGCCCAGAGTCCGGTAAAGCGCGACAATGCGCGGCCAGTCGGTCTCCGCCGGCGTGTGCGCCCGCGCGTGACAGGCCGCGATTGCTGCCTGCAGGGCGTAGGGTCCGAGCCCCGATCCAGCCTCGCGCGCCAGCCCTTCGGCACGCTCGAGCCCGGCAAGGCCGCGGCGGATGAGCAGCTGGTCCCAACGCCCGCGGTTCTGATCCAGCAGGAGCACCGGCTCTCCGGATGGACCGGTTCGCGCCGGGAGGCGGGAGGCTTGAATTTCCATAAGCGCGACGAGGCCGTGAACCTCCGGCTCCTCGGGTGCGAGCCCCGCGAGAATCCGGCCCAGACGAAGCGCCTCTTCGCAAAGCTGGGGCCTGATCCAATCGCCGCCGGCGGTCGCCGAATACTCTTCGTTGAACACGAGATAGAGGACTTCGAGCACCGACGACAGGCGCGCCGCGCGATCTTGCCCACGCGGGACCTCGAAGGCGATGCCGGCGCCGGAGAGCGTGCGCTTGGCGCGCACGATGCGCTGCGCAATCGTCGGCTCGGGGACGAGGAAGGCTCGCGCGATCTCCCCCGTGGAGAGACCTCCGATCAAGCGCAGGGTAAGGGCAACGCGTGCTTCCGTCGAAAGAACCGGATGGCACGAAACGAACATCAGACGCAGGAGATCGTCGCCGATGTCCTCGTCAAGTGCGGTTTCCATATTCGACACGGCCGCCTCCTGCTCCGCGTCCAATTCGCGGCCCAGTTCTGCGTGCTTGCGTTCGAGCATTTGGCTCCGACGGAAACGATCGAGCGCGCGATGCTTGGCCGTCGCCATGAGCCAAGCTCCGGGATTGTCGGGAATCCCCTGCTCCGACCATTTTTCGAGAGCGGCGACGAGTGCATCCTGCGCGAGTTCCTCGGCTATGCCGACGTCGCGCACCATGCGCGCAAGCCCGGCCAACAGCTTCGCCTGTTCGATTCGGAAGACCGCGTTTATCGCGCGATGTGTCTCGGGCGCCGTCATCTCTCTCGACTAGACCATGCTCGCCGAGCGATGCAAGACCGAGCAGGAGGGGACCGCCCCCGACGCGCGATCTCATTCGTAACAGCGGCCGGTTTCGCGCACTTCGACCGTCGCCCACGCCGCCGCAGGACATTCATCGGCAATGGCCATGGCTTCCTCTTTGGTGGCGCAATCCAAGAGAAAGAAACCGCCGACAATCTCTTTCGATTCCGCAAATGGACCGTCGACGATTCTGCGTTTGCCGTCCTGGGCCATAATGCGCACGCCTTCTGTCTTGAGGGCTTCGCTTGCCAGGAGTACGCCGCGTGCCTTCAGACCCTGCTGATAGCGGACCATGCTGTCCCAGGCGGCATGGCCCACGTCCGACGGCCGTTCCCGCCTGTCCTGTCCCTGCTCCAGGATCAAGAGCATGTATGCCATGTGAATCTCCTTGAACCTGCGTTTCGATCAGCGGGCGGGAGCTTTCCGGGTCTCCAAGACCTTGCAACCCTGCGAATGCCCCCGCTACCCCGACATCATTGCATTACGATGATCATCCATGACACCCCGAACCGGTCGGCAACCATTCCGAAGCGCGGGCTGAAGAAAGTCTTCGTCATCGGCATCTGCACTTGTCCGCCGTCGCTCAGAGCAGCGAACAGCCGCTCCGCCTCCGCCGCGGTCGTGGCGATAATGGAAAGCGCCATGCCTTGGAAGACCGGCTTGCCCTGGCAGCGGCCGTCGGACGCCATAAGAGTGGTTTCGCCGATCTTGAAGCTCGAATGCATGATCTTGTTCTCGGAACCGGGTGGAACCATGCCGGGCTGAGCCGGCTCGGGGTTTTCCTTGAATCGCATCATCATCTGCACCGTGGCTCCGACCGCCTTCTGATAGAAATCGAGAGCCTCTTCGCATTTACCGTCGAAGAAGAGATAGGGCTGGACTTGCATGGGATGTTCCTTTCGCGGTTGAAGTATCGATCCTGACTGGAATCAATGTTGCGTCTGGGCGAACTGTGCCCCTTGTGCACGCAGGCGCTCTTCCTGCTCCCTCAGCTCCGGCGTGAGCTCAGCGCCGAAATCGTCGGCCTCGAATACCTGGCGTATCTCGATTTCGGTTTCAGCTCCCGGTCCGTGCGGATTGGGACTGCGCTTCGCCCATTCAATGGCCTCTTCCTTCGACTTGACCTGAAGGAGCCAAAAGCCGGCGATCAGTTCCTTCGTTTCGCTGAACGGTCCGTCGATCACGGTCCGCTTGTCGCCGGAGAATTTTACCCGCGCACCCTTGGAACTAGGCTGCAGGCCTTCGCCCGCGAGCAGAACGCCGGCGCGCGCGAGTTCCTCATTGTATTTGCCCATGGCGGCCAGCAGCTCCTGCTTGGGCATGATTCCCGCTTCGGAGTCCTTGCTGGCTTTCACAATCACCATGAAACGCATCGTCATCTCCCTCTTGTCCGGAGCCGGCCAAACGCGGCTCTACTCCAACGACGAATGGGGTCCGGCCATATCGACACGAGGCGAATATTTTCGTGGCCTTGGCCCCGCAGATTTTTCACGCATTCCCCCCTCCCCCCCCTCCCCCCACCGGGTTGGGCGCACCGCCTTCAGGATTTTCCAGCAAAAGTGCGGGGTTTTGCACCTCTTGCGCGGGTTTATTTGGGGCAGATTCCGGTGCGATTTCGGTGCTTTTCGCTACGCGTTCGACCAAAATCTTCTGCCGTACCTCGCCCTTCACCTGAGCAAGAGCCTCGGAGAGCCGCACCATGGGCTTGACCAGCCCGCGCGCGGTTTCGAGCAGGCTCTGGCATTCGTCGTAATCCTTCGATTGTCCCGCATCGCGCACATAGGCCTTCAGAACGTCGCCGTAGACGGCGAGTGCGCCCGTCAGGACGTGAGCCGCTTCGGCTGTGGCCTCGTTTAACTTTTCGGCGGTACTGCGTTTCTTGGTGTAGCGGCCCATCGGATCTCCTTGGCTTCGGTTCGCACCGGAAGATGTGGGGTCGCTGGATGGATAGTGCGGCTGTTCACCGGCAAAATTTTGCGCAGATATTTTCGTGGCCCGACCTTGAAGGCTGAGCGACTCGCTTACATGCATGCGCCCAATGCTGGGGTGGGGAGAACTTCCCCGGCCCTGCCCCTTCCCCCTGTGGGCAGAGGGGGTTTTACAGCTCAGGCGCTCTGGTTATCGTGGCGCCATGTCGAGGAGAGAAGAGATGGCACGCACCGTCAAGAAGAAGGCTTCACCGGCCAAAAGGAAACCGCCCGCTGCAAAGCGCAAGACCCACAAAACTGCGGCACGGCCGGCGAAACAGCCGACAGTGCTGTTGCTGGTAGGCACGCGCAAAGGCGCATGGCTTTATCGCGCCGATCCGGCGCGCAAGAATTGGCGCGCCGACGGCCCTCACTTTCTTGGGCAGATCGTCAATCATCTCGTGCTCGATCCCCGCGACGGTAAAACCCTGATTGCGGCGACAAGCACTGGCCATCTTGGCCCGACCATCCACCGCTCCGTCGATTTCGGCCGCACCTGGACGGAATCCGCTCGACCGCCGGCTTTTGCGAAGGCCGCCGATGGCGCAAAGGGGCGGACTGTGAAGCACACGTTCTGGCTGACGCCCGGACATGAGAGCGAGCCGAATGTCTGGTACGCAGGTACTTCCCCGCAAGGGTTGTTCCGCTCCGAGGACGGGGGCGTGACCTGGGCGCCCTACGGCACGGTCAATGACGATTCGCAATACCGGGCCTGGATGGGGAGCGAGCAGGACGGCACCCCGGACGGGCCGAAAATGCATTCAATCGGAATCGATCCGCGCGATCCCGGCCACATGTATATGGCGATGTCGAGCGGCGGCGTGCACGAATCGCTTGATGCGGGCCGCACCTGGGCGCCGCTCGTGGAGGGATTGCAGGTCGTCGAAGGCTTCGATCCCAAGAACATCATGTTCCACGATCCGCATTGCATGCGTATCGCGCCCAGCAATCCCGACCGGCTGTATCAGCAGAATCATTGCGGCATCTACCGGCTCGACCGCCCGGGCACAGAATGGGTTCGCATCGGGATGAAGATGCCCAAGAAGGTGGGCGATGTCGGCTTTCCCATGGTGGTCCACCCGCGCAATGCGGACGCGCTGTGGGTATTCCCGATGGATGGCGGCGGCGTGTGGCCGCGTACGAGCCCCGACGGCGCGCCTTGCGTCTATGGCTCGAAGAACGGCGGCAAGACCTGGCAGCGGCTTGATGCGGGACTGCCGGAGAGCCAGGCCTGGTGGACGGTCAAGCGCCAGGCCATGACGGCGGATGCGAAGGATCCGGTCGGCCTTTATTTCGGCACCACCAGCGGCGAAGTCTGGATGAGCCGGGACGAGGGCGCGCGCTGGGCGCCGATCGCGCAGCACCTCCCGGAGATCTATGCCGTGGAAGCCGCCGAGATAGCGTAGGGACACGGCCCGGCTCGCATGAGAAACGGCCGATGAAGGTGCTGATTCCGACACCGCTCCGGTCCTATACGGGGGCGCGCGAAGTGGACGCTAAGGGCGCGACGCTTGGCGAGGTGCTGGCCGATCTCGACCGGACTTATCCGGGCTTGCGGTTTCGCATGATCGACGAGCAGGACAAAGTCCGGCAGCACATCCGCGTCTTCATCAATGGCGAGCAGACCTTCGACATTCTCCGCCCGCTGGAGCCTGCGGATTCCATCCAGATCGTACAGGCTCTGAGCGGCGGGTGAGTTGTTTCACCCGCCGGCCGCGGCTCAGAGTATGAAGTCTCCCGACACCAGACCAATGCTGGTATCGACCTTGATCGTGAAGTCGGCAATGCCGTCGCCGTTCGTGTCGCCTGACAGCATCAGGGGACCGCTTCCGGAATAATGCAACTGGCCCGCGACATGGGTGAACCCGCCGGTGCCGATGAACGTGAAGGCTTGGTCGCCGGAGATGCTCGTATTCGCGTCGATCGCGGACAGGTCGATCTTGTCGGCCTGTGAATGGCTGAAATCCGTGATCTCGTCGGCCGATCCAAAGTCGGAGGCGCTGAACACGAAGCGGTCGGCGCCGCCGCCGCCGGTCAGCGAATCTGCGCCGCCGGCGCCGGCAAGCGTATCCGCCCCGGCGCCGCCCGTGAGGGAGTTGGCGGCGCTGTTCCCGGTTCCGGTAATCTTCGTGCTGCCGGTGTAGACCAGGTTCTCGAGATTGGCCCCGAGCGTGTAGCTGGCGAGCGTGGTGTTCACCGTGTCCGTGCCCTGGCCCGAATTCTCGGTGACAACATCGCCGGCGTTGTCGACCACGTAAGTGTCGTTGCCCGCCCCACCCGCCATCGTGTCGGCTCCCGCGCCGCCGTCGAGCGTGTTGGCGCCCGAACCGCCCGTGAGCACATTGTTCAGCGCGTTGCCGGTGCCCGAGAAGCCACCCGAGCCCGTAAAGGTCAGGTTTTCCACATTGGCCCCGAGCGTATAGCTCGAGAGCGTGGTCAGGACCGTGTCGGTACCGGCGCTCGCGGCTTCGGTGACGACATCGCCCGCATTGTCGACAACATAGGTGTCGTTGCCGGCGCCGCCCGTCAGGCTGTCCGCCCCCGCGCCGCCGTCGAGCGTATCGTTGCCCGCGCCGCCGGTGATCGAATTGTTGAGCCCGTTGCCGGTACCGGCAAACGCACCCGAGCCGGTGTAGATCAGGTTCTCGACATTGGCGTCCAGTGTCTCGCTCGCGAGCGCCGTCTTGACGGTGTCCGTTCCCCCGCCCGAGTTCTCGACCACGCTGTCACCGGCATTGTCGATGATATAGGTGTCGTTACCCTTGTCGCCGATGAGCGTGTCGGCTCCCGCCGATCCATCCAGCGTATCGTTGCCGGCACCGCCACTGATGGAGTTGTTGAGCGCATTGCCGGTCCCGACGAAATTGCCCGTGCCGGTGTAGTCCAGATTGTCATAGTTGGAGGGGAGGGTGCTGCTTGAGGAACCGGTGAACAGAGTCTGGAGATAAAGGCCGGCGTCTACGGTGTTGTCGGTTTGACCGGCGGCAAGACTGATGAAAGCGGACACGCCGCTCGCATTCACGTCGCTGTCGGTGGCGTCGTTGCCCCCCTTGTTCTCGCCGGTGAAGCCGTAATTATCGGGCGCCACGACATTGACCGTGTAGCTCCCGGGCGTCACGTCGAAATGGTAGTTGCCGTTCGCGTCCGTCGTCGTGCTGTCCACGATGACGCCATTCGAGTCCTTGAGGTTCACGCAGACGCCAGCGACGCCGGTTTCGCCCGAGTCCTGAACGCCGTTGCGGTTTGAATCGCACCACACCTTGTCGCTGATGTGCGCGCTTGGCACGTCGCAAGCCATGCTGGTGACATCGAGATTGAGGACTTTGAAGAAATCATCAGGCGTCGTGTCGGTGGTGTCGGCCGCGATCACGATGACATTGCCGGAGAACCCATTGGGGTTGAGGTCCGACCAGCGCGTGGTCGAGAGCGTGGTGTCGTCGACCTGCGTGAAGCCCATGTCGCTGAGAACCGTGTCGCTCAGCGTCAGGTGGTTGTTGTAGGCGTCGGTGAAATTGCCGATCCAGACCTGCAGATCGCTGTCGCCCGACACGTAGCCGAGGAAAGCCTTATCCAGCACGACGTTCTGATTGAACTCGAACAGGACATAGTTGTTCTGGCCGCCCGTGTTGTCGACCGTGTGGGTGTTGTTGGCGCCCGATTCCGTGTCGTCCGTGACGCCAAGGCCGCCCGCATAGCTGCCGAGATAGGCTGTGCTCCATGCACCCGTGGTCTGATTTTCGGCAAAGGCGCTCGCATGCACCGAGATGCCGGACTGGGTGAAGGAACGGATGTTGCCGTCGGTGCCGTCGGTCGCGGAATTGCCGCTGAGATCGAACACCGCGTGGATTGCCGCAATACCCGCATCCACCGTGGTGTCGGTTTCACCGGAAACCAGTGTCACCGGCGCGGTGACGCCCCTGCTGTTGACGTCGGAATCGAGCGCGTCATTGCTCCCGGCGTTCTGCGTCGTGAACGAGAAGCCGCTCGGAGCCGCGAACTTCACTTCATAGGAGCCCGGCGTCAGGCCGGTGAAAGAATACTGGCCGTTCGCATCCGTGAGCGTGGTGGCGAGCGTTGCATCATCAGCGGTGCCGAACACCTTGTCGGCGCCCGCGCCCATGAGTTTCACGGTGATACCCGCGATGCCGGTCTCACCTACATCTTGGATGCCGTCGCTGTCATGGTCGCACCACACGGTGCTGACGATCGCCGCCTTCTGGTACAGGCCCGCATCGACAGTGTTGTTAGACTGGCCCGCCGTCAGCGTCACGACCTGGGTCTTGCCGGTCGTCAGATCGGCGTCCGAATCGATCGCGTCGTTGGTGCCCTGGTTCTGCGGCGCAATGCTGTAGCCCGATGGCGCCACGAACTGCACGTCATACGAACCGGCGTTCAGGTTGGTGAAGTGATAGAGGCCGTTCGCATCGGTGGTCGTCGTCGCAAGGACGTTCGTCCCGGTGGAGTCGAGCAGCTTGACGGTGACGCCCGCGATTCCGGTCTCGCCCGCGTCCTGAATACCGTTGGCGTTGGCATCGTTCCACACGAAATCGCCGAGGCTTGCGGTGTGCGCGATGGTGTCCGTGTCTGTCGCGCTGTTGTTGGCGGTATTCGTGTCGGTGAAGCCCGAAGGCGCTGTTATGGTCGCCGTGTTGGTCAGCGAGGTGGCGCTCGTCGTTGCCTTCCAGAACAGATAGTCGTTGTTGGTGCCGGCTGGATTGGGACCGGCGACCCAGAACAGATATTGCGCGGAAGAATCGAAGCCCGAAGGCAACAGGCTGAGCACATCGCCTTCTTCGACGTTGGGACCGAAATCGCCATAGTGGAAGGTGAATTTGGTGGTCAGCGTCGAAAGGTTCGGCGTTGCCGAATTCGACCAGTACAGCGTTCCCATCTCGGCCGAGCCCGACCCGCCGGAATCGAGCGAGGACACCCACAACGAGGTCCAGGTCTGGGCAGTCGGCTTGGTGAGCCTGATGACGTCGTTGTTGAGCTGGTTGCTGATCTCGTTGACGTCGCCGCCATTGGCGATCGGATCGGGTTCGCCGTTCGACCACACGCCGATGCCATGGTCGTCGGTGACGTCGCGTTCCCACAGCACGGTGTTGGTGGAAACCAGGCTGGTGCCACTAACGTAAAAGGCTTCGGCCTTGACGCCGTTGATCGTGATGCTCTGGCCGAGATTGGTGTTGTTGGTGCCGGCGCCGAAGTCGGAAAGCGTGTCAGTAACCGTGCCCGTCACGTGATAGGTGATGCTGCCGCCGGCAGTCAGGTTGACCGTATCGTTGATGCTTCCGGTGCCGCTCGCATCGTTGCCCGAGGCGCCGCCGCTGGCCGTGCTGGTCCAGCTCACATTGGTCAGCTGGCTCGACACACTGTCCTGAATGATTGCCCCGATGGCGTTTTGCGGGCCGGTGTTGCTCGCGACAATCGTGTACGTGACGGTCTGGCCGACCTGCACCGACGTCAAGCCGTCGGTCTTGGTGATCGAAAGATCGCCGGTCGCGTGGTACAGCCCCGCATCGATAGTATTGTCGGTCTGACCCGATACCAGCGTTACGGGCGCGGTGACGCCGCCGCTGCCGGCATTGGAATCGATGGCGCCATTCGTGCCCTGCAGTGACGGGCTGAAGGCGTAGCCGCTGGGCGCGGTGAATTTCACTTCGTAGGAGCCCGGCGTCAGGTTCGTGAAGGAATAGGCACCCCCCGTACCGGTCGTGGTGGTGGCCACCGTCACGTCGTCGGCGGTGCCGAAATTGCCGTCCGCGCCTGCGCCAATGAGCGCAACGGCGACGTTGGCGATTCCGGTCTCGCCGCTATCCTGTATTCCATTGCCGTTCGCGTCGTTCCAGACGAAATCGCCGAGCGCTGCCTTCTGATAGAGACCTGCGTCGATGGTGTTGTTGGTCTGACCGGCGGTCAGCGTCACGACCTGGCTCTTGCCCGTCGTGATGTTGGCATCCGAATCGGTGGCGTCATTGGCACCCTGATCCTGCGGCGACACGGAATAGCCCGAGGGCGCCACGAACTGGACCTGGTAGGAACCGGGATTGAGGTTGGTGAAGGCATAGCCGCCATTCACGTCCGTGGTGGTGGTCGCCAGAACAACGTCGTCGGAGGTGCCGAACGTGTTGTCCACGCCGGCCCCGAGCAGTTTCACCGTCACCCCGGCAACACCGGCTTCGCCCGAATCCTGGATACCGTTCGCGTTCGCATCCAGCCAAACGCGGTCTCCAAGCTGAGCCATCAATTGCAGGCTGCACGCATAGGAGGTGACATCCAGCGTCTGGACCTTGAAATAATCTTCCGGCGACGTGTCGGTGGTATCGGCCGCGATCACGATCACATTGCCGGAGTACCCTCCGGCATTGAGGTCCGCCGTGCGGGTGGTGGTCAGCGTGGTATCATTCACCTCCGTGAAACCCATGCTGCTCAGCACGGAATTGGACAGCGTGATGTGGTTGTCGTAGGCGCCGGCGAAATTGCCGATCCAGACCTGCAGGTCGCTGTCGCCAACCACATAGCCGAGGAAGGCGCTGTCGAGCACAACGTTCTGGTCGAACTCGAACATCACGTAATTGTTCTGTCCGACATTATCGATCGTGTGCGTGTTGTTGGCGCCCGATTCGGTGTCGTCCGTGACGCCGAGCCCGCCGCCATAGCTGCCGAGATAGGCCGCGCTAAACACCCCCGTTACCTTGTCGGCGCTGAAGGCACTGACATTTACATCGATGCCGGCGCTGGAGTAGCTGCGGATGTTGCCATCCGCACCATCGGTTGCCGAATTACCGCTGAAATTGAATTCGGTTGCGATGGGCGTGACGCCGGCATCGACGTTGGTGATCGCCTGTCCGCTGCCGAGCGTGATCACACCGGTCTTGCCGGTCGTCACATTGGCGTCCGAATCGAGCGAATCGTTCCCACCCTGATCTTGAGGCGACAGGGAGTGGCCCGAGGGCGCCACGAACTGCACCTCATATTGGCCCGCCGTCAGACCGGTGAATGAATAGGTGCCGTTCACGTCGGTCGTCGTGGTCGCCAGAACGACATCGTCGGAGGTATTGAAGGCATGGTCCGCGCCCGACCCGATCAGTTTGACGGTCACGCCCGCGACAACGCCTTCACCGGCATCCTGGATACCGTTGCTGTTGGCGTCGCAGAAGACCTTGTCGCCGATAGAGGACGTGGTCTGCTGATAGACACCCGCATCGATGGTTGGATTGTATTCGCCGCTCGCGAGCGTCACCACCTGGCTCTTGCCCGTCGCGGTGTTGGCGTCCGAATCCGCCGTGTCGGAGCCGTTCGCGCCCACATCCTGCGTGGTGAAGAGATAGCCCGACGGCGTGGAGAACTGCACCTGATACTGGACGCCCGGCGTCAGACCGGTGAACTGGTAATGGCCGGTGGAATCGGTGGTCTGGACCGTGGTGGTGTCGTCCCCGCCCGTTCCGATCACCCCGTCCGCGCCGCCCCCGATCAGGGTGACGGTGGCGCCGGAAAGACCCGCTTCGCCGCTGTCCTGAAGGCCGTTGTGATTGGCATCGACCCAGACGAAGTCGCCAAGGCTCGCCGTCTGATACAGCCCTGCGTCGTTGCTAAGGTCCTGCTCGCCGGGCGATATCGTGATGACTCCGGTCGTCTTGCTGACCGGACTAATGTCGCTGTCGATATTGTCGTTGGTACCTTGGTTCTGCGGGCTGACGGCATAGCCGGACGGCGTGACGACCGTGACCTCGTAATTTCCGGCCGCCACATCGAACAGATAATTACCGTTGGCGTCCGTGGTGGTGGTCTGAAGGACGGTCGTGCCAGTGCTGTCCTTCAGCTGTACCGTGACGCCTGCAATACCGACTTCTCCCGCGTCCTGGATGCCGTTGGCGTTCGTGTCCAGCCACACTCGATCGCCCAGCGACTGCTGCAGCGGGGAGGTTGTATAGTGGGCGGCATCTGTGTCCGTAACCGTGGTGTGGGAAACCACATCGGTGCCCGTTGCGGTGCCGATATTGACGTAATTCACGCCGGACCCGACCGTTTCCGAAGCCGTGTAGATCCAGGTTTCATTGGTATCGAGGAGATGATTGCCGTTTGTATCGCCACCGACGAAATGGATCGAGCTTGACGGAATGCGGTCGTCGCTGACCGTGACATTGCCGAGCGGCGTGGTGCCGGGATCGGTGACGACATAGGTGAACACCGCCGTGCCACCCACCGGGATCAACGGTCCCGGTCCGGTATCAGCGTCGACGTCAGGCGTTATCACGACGGCGGAGCCGGTGGACGGCGTGCTGAGATCGGCCCCGAGTTGGTTCTGGGTTTCGAGCAGATTCTTGGGAGTGTCGTAATCGCCGGTCAGGAACGCGTTCTGCACCATCGCGATGATCTGCGCCTTGGTGTAGAGGTAATCGATATAGGGGTCAGACGCGTTGAGAATGGCCGCGGCCGACTGCCGAAGCAGTGCATCGACTCCGCCGCCATTGATGCTCAGCGCGTCCATCAGCGTCGGAGTCAAAGCAGGCACATCGACGCCGAAGATCGACTCGTAACTGTCCGTCGGCGAATAGCCGGTCTCCGGCCACCCGCTCAACGGAGCAGGGCCGGCCGCGCTGTGTGTTTTCCAAAAGCCGGGCGTCAGGCCTTCGGTTCCGCCGCCGCCCTGTTCGGTGTATTCGCCGTGCACCAGCTTTTCGATGTCGATGGCGACATTGGCGCTGATGCCCATGTCCCAACTCGTATCGACTTCACCAGAGGTCAGTACGGTTTGGACCGTCGCACCAGTTGACGGGTTGGCGTCACTGTCGGTCAGCGAAGTGGCAATCGCGGCGTTCTCGATGGTGGGCGAATAGCCGGATGGAAGCGTCGACAGGTCGAACCGGACGCTGTAGGCGCCCGGAGTCAGGTCATCGAAAAGGTAATTGCCGCTGCTGTCAGTGGTCTCGGCGCCGATCGTCGTGCCGGACGAATCCAGCAAATCCACCACCACCCCTGAAACATTCGGTTCGCCGGTGTCCTGAACGCCGTTGTGGTTGGAATCCACCCACACGCGATCCCCGATCGTGGCCGTCTGATAGACACCCGCATCGATGGTCGGATTGTATTCGCCGCTCGCAAGCGTCACCACCTGGCTCA
>CAZBRO010000010.1:4937-134467 GCA_964494505.1 uncultured Bordetella sp. | reverse complement strand
GCCTTGAATCAATTCGGGTTTCACGCGTCAAGGAATTTGTCCACGCCGCCTAGCATGGAAGAAGGCTCCCGCAGCTATGTCATCCGAATCAAGCAAAATAATCCGACTACACCTTTACAAAAGAGAGGCACGTACACACATCGACATCATCCCGTCCTATCGGGGCGAGCCGGATGGTCCGGTCTCCGCGGGACGGGAGCGGCGTCTTTCGCCTTCGAAGGGCTAACCTGCTTCGAACAAAACGCGCGCACGCGGAGTGGCAGCCGCATGTGCTCGGGCGAAAGAGGCGGAGCGTATCCAAACCCCGCGCGACCCCTTCAGCAAGGTAGGCGCGGGCCGGCGCCGCTGGCGCCGCTTGTTCCGGGTGACCTAGGCATTGCGACCCGGGGCCCTCGCCGGGACGGATCGAGAGATTCGTCACGGCGGCCAGGAATATGCGGATGCGCATCGCCCCAAAAGCCGCGGGCCGCGAGGCATGTCCTCGAGCCGTTGCCCCAGTGAGCCATGCCGAAGGCATGCCTCGCGCCATCCCTTTCCTTTTCAAAGGCGAGGGGACAAACGGTCCAAGTCCCGCTGCTTCCGGCGCGGGGCAATAGGGAGGCGTGCGTGGAGGTATCGCTTGGTGCGGGGTCCCGGATAGCCGCTGACGCGGCCCCCGGGATGACACTTTGTTCTTTATGCCGCCGCGGCCTTTTTGCGATTGGCTTCGAGGCGCGAATCCACCAGCGCGACCGTCGCGTCGAGCGTCGGGTGGCTCAACCCCTTCTGCCGCGCGATCAGCTGCACCAGCTTGTCGGCGCGTTCGATGTTCGGGGCGCCGTTCTGCAGCGCGCGCGCGGCGGACGCCGGACGCGTGAGGCTCTCGGCGGCGGCTGCATATTTCTCGAACGGCACGAGATCGCTCGGATCGGCCCCCAGCTTCACGCACAGATCGTTGACGAAATTATAGACCGAGCGCGAGGCCTCCAGATCGGTGTGGACCGCTTCCTTGGCCGTCCGCATGCCGTCGGCCGTCACGGTGCGATAATTGCCCGCGCACAGCATCGCCCATTTCGCCAGAGGCACGAAAATCGAATCGTACACCCGCAGTTTCACCGGCAGTTCGATCTTGCCTTCCGGCGCGTCGAAGCGGGCGGCGTCCACGTCCTTTTCCAATTGCCGCAAAATCGCGGTCGGCTTGTCGTCGTCGAAGCGCGCCACCTTGAAATTGGTCGGCAGCGTGACCATCAGCACGTTCACCTTCTCCTCCGGGGGACGGATCGCCTGCGGGTCCGGACTGTTCAGCGTCAGCATCTTCGGGTCGAAATTGTCCCACACGGTCGGATCGGTGTAGGCGGGCTTCAGCGCCTCGTAATCCAGCCCCGGAATGCGCTTGATATAGGGCAGCGGCGGCATGTTCATGATGGACATGCACGGCACCCGCGAGCGCGCGACCGAATCGAGCAATTCCCGCACGCCGGCCGAACGGTATTGCGGCTCCTGCATGGCGAGGCCCACGAGATCGTAATCGGCGGGATTGACCCCGGCCGCCCCGCCGGCCGTCACCTTGCCGGGCAGGTTGCGGGATTTGAGAACCACCGGTTCCTTCCGGCCCCGGACCGGCAGGCGGACCTCGAAGCCCTCCGCGTTGATCAGATCGGCTTCCGCAGGCAGGCAGATCAGATGGATGGAATGCCCGCCGAACAGCAGCTTGGACGCCAAAAGCGACCCGTAGGACGCGCCGAGAATGAGGATCTTATAAGCCACGTAATTGCTCCGTTTTGGGGGTCGCCGTTTCCGGCGGACCATACTCGACGCCCCCAGAAGGGTCCAGCTTTCCGGGTGAGGCCGGAATGCGGTAGGCTGTGGCAGTCTTGAGGAAAGGCGGCGATGAAACTCAACGCTCTCGGCTTTGCGGCAACGGCCGCGATCATGCTCGCAGAGGCCGCCTCGGCGCATCATTCCTTCGCCATCTTCGATCAGACGAAGGTGAATTATCTCACCGGAACGGTGAGGGAATTCGAATGGGTCAACCCCCATGCCTGGGTGCGGATCGTTGTGGCGGACCCGGCGGGCAAAACCGCCGAATGGTCCTTTGAGGCCGGTTCCGTGGCCCAACTCGCCGATCTTGGCTGGAAAAAGGACAGCTTCAAACCGGGCGACAAGGTCGAAATCGGCTTTCGCCCGATGAAGGACGGTTCCCGCGGTGGTCAGTTCATGAGCGCCAAGCTCGCCGATGGACAGAAGATTTGCTCCAACCGCGGCTGTGGCGACGGAAGCGGGAAGATTCTGGCGCCGTTCTGACCCTCAGTCGAACCGGCCGTCCGGGGGAAAGCGCACCGTCTGATCGAAGCGCGACGGCACCGTCATGTCCTTATCCCCGCGCGCGGGCAGCACGGTCGCATCGGCGATATACATGCGCCCCTTGTGGTAATAGATCGACGTGCGCACGCGCTGTCCGTTCTCCTTGTCCACAACCAGCGTCACGCCATAAACCGCCTTCTCGTCCTGATAGACGCGCGGAAAATCCGTGAACAACACGTCGCCGTCGCGCATAAGATTGTAGGCGGCCTCGTTGACGAAATCGGTGCCTCGGTCGGGCTGTCCGCGCAAATCCACGACGGTCATGCGATAGACGACATGATCGTCCTGGAGCGCATAAGCGGTCGTTTTCAATCCCTTCGCCAAACCGGATTGATAATCTTCCGTCGTGATGCCGGGTTTGCCTTGGCCTGGAAACTGAATCGCGAATCCCTGCTCGAGATAGACATATTCCTGCCAAGCGAACGCAGGCGATGCTCCAGCCAGCAACGCGAGAAGAAACATAACCAGAATACGCATGGCGTTCTCCGGATATTCAGCGGAGCAAGTATTATCACGCCGCAGCGTTCCGTGTCGAAGCGGCTGCGCCAGGCACAAAAAAACGGGGCGGCACGCGGCCGCCCCGTCTCCATTGCTTCTTATCGACAACTAAAGGACGAAATCCGATCCATCCACGGTGAAACCACCAAAGCCCGTCAGATGGATTTCCATATCGGCTACGGCATCGCCGTTCACGTCGGCATAGATGATCGCAACGCCTGCACCGGATGTCGGCGTCCACCAGACACTGTGGGCCGCGGCGGTCGTGCCGCTGACGGCGAACGCGTCGTCGGCCGTCGTACTGGTATCCGCATCGACCGCAGAGAGGTCGATCTTGTCCGACTGCGTCGGGCGGAACAGGGATATCGAGTCGAAATTGCCGGCTCCCGGCGCGGAATCCGACACAGCATTGTAGAGGAAGATATCGGTTTGGGTTCCGCCGACGAGGGTGTCCCCTCCGGCGCCGCCACGGATGATGTCGTTATCCGCGCCGCCCTCTATGGAGTCGTTTCCGGCCCCGCCGTCCAGGCAGTCGTTGCCGTCCTCGCCGTAGAGCGAATCGTTGCCGGACCCGCCATACGCCGTATCGTCGCCCGTGCTGCCGTGGAAGATGTCGTTGCCTTCGCCCAGGTAGGCTGCGTCGGCGTCGTGGCCACCTTGAACGGTGTCATTTCCCGAGCCGGCCCAGATCGTATCCTGGCCATTGTTGCCGTCGATCGAATCGTTGCCTGATCCGCCATAGATGAGGTCATTGTCTGCGCCTCCCATGATGGTGTCATTGCCCGACCCGCCATAAACAGTGTCGTTCGACCAGGAAGCGTCGATACTGTCATTACCGGTCCCACCAAACAGAGTATCGGCGTTATGCGTACCCACCTGCGTGTTGTCGCCGGCAATGCCCAGATTGTCCTGGTCATTGTCCAGAACGGCGATCGAGAAAGTCGCAGAAACCGGCAATACGCCATCGTCGGCCTGGACGGTGACGTTGTAGCTGTGCGTCGATTCCAACACGATCGGATCGGACGAGGTTACGACGCCGGTGTTGGGATCGATCTGGAAACCGTCACCGGACGTGTCGCCGATGATCGAATACGTAATGCCTGTGCCGGTCGAGGATGCCGTAAGGCCGGTGGCTGCGGGCGGCGTCAAACCTTCCAGAAGCTGATTGTCGGAAGGATCGGAGTCCACCGGGGTGGTCGACGCGAAGATGAAGTCGGTCGCGTCTTGGACGTTGCCGACCTGGATCTTCATGTCGGCGGCGCCGTCTCCGTTGGTGTCCGCATAGACGAAGTTATGTCCGCCGTCTGTCCAGACGCCATATGCGCGCGCAATGTTGGCCGAACCTGCCGCGGCATCGGTCGTGGTGATGCCGAGCCATTGCAGATTGGAGGGGTGGTTATCACCTGTGAGCGGCACCCGCAGATCGATCTTGTCGGCGCCATGCGTGAAATCGAGGATGACATCCCAATCGCTTGGGCCGTACCAGGACTCGGTCGCGCCCCCCGCATATGTCGAGTCGGTGACCGCGCGGTAGGCGAAAACGTCGTTGCCGGCATCCCCCCTGAGACCGTCACCGTCCTTGCCGCCAACGATCAGATCGTCGCCGCCCTGGCCGATTATCCTGTCATGGTCGTCGCCGCCAAGAAGGGTATCGCTGTCGTCTGCGCCCCAGAGCGAATCGTTGCCGGAATCGCCGCTGATAAGGTCGGTCCCACCATATCCGTATATGAGGTCGTTTCCACTTCCGCCGTAAATGATATCCGCGTCGGAGCCGCCCCCGATCGTATCGTTGCCCTCATTCCCGTAAATCAGATTGAACCCGGACGTATCGACGATGTAGTCGTTGCCGGCCTCGCCCAGAAGCGTGTCGTTGCCGGAGCCCCCCGACAAGCTGTCGTCTCCGTCTCCTCCGTCCAGGGAATCGTTGCCGGTATTACCCTCGATCGAGTCATTCCCGGTGCCGCCGCTCGCGGTGTCGTTGCCGTCGCCGCCCTGGAGGAAGTCGGCTCCCGCGCCGCCGTCGATTGCGTCGTTCCCGAGGCCGCCCAGCAGGCGATCATTACCGGTATTGCCGGTAATCGTGTCGGCTCCGGCACCGCCGTTGATCGTGCCATTGCCGCTGAGCACGCTGATAGTATCGTCGCCATTAGTGGCGCCGCCAGAATAGGTTGGCATGATATCCCCCTCGGATATTGAGCACGCGAAAGAGCGATCTCCGTAATCAACCCCGACGTGCCGGATTAACCTTAAAGCAAATTGCTAATTCGGTATGTGTCTTTTTACACTTTCTTAACCCTATTTTTTTGATTCACATCAATTCCGTTATATTAATTCGCGTTGTGTAGTATTTGGCCCTATCTCAAGCCTAAGCTTATTGTTAATCGTGTGTAATTCAGGAGGGGTGATTTCCCTGCGCTCAAGTTGGAAACGCGACGCAGGTGCAATTGGCACAAGTTCGCACCTGCCGGCTGCGCACGGCGACTACAGGCCGGAACTATTTGTGTTTTTCAGTTTCCGCGGGTCAGGCGTGCGGCTCGGCAGCAGCCGGTTTGCACACCAGCTGAACGGCCTGGAGCGCGATGGGATGGAGCCCCGTCCCGCCGGTGTGGGCGAGATGCTGCGACATTTTCGCACGCATGCGCGGGTCCCAGAAGCGGCGGATATGGTCGGCCGTACCGGCGACGGCGTCACCTTCGGGCTGAATCCTAAAGAAATCAGCAATCTGGTTCGCCATGCGGACCAGCGTTTCACTCGATGAAGCAGTCATTACTCGGCCGCCACTGTCTCGATGCGCTGCAGCTTTTGCAGCTCCGCATAATCTTCCTGCCAGCGCGACTCGCGGTTTGTCAGCCGCACCTCGACCGCTGTCACCTTGTATTCCGGGCAGTTCGTTGCCCAGTCGGAATAATCCGTAGTGATGACATTGGCGCCCGATTCGGGGTGGTGGAACGTGGTGTAGACGACGCCCGGCTGAACCCGCTCGGTGATGTGCGCCCGCATGGTGGTGTCGCCGGCACGGCTCACCAGCGCGACCCTGTCGCCTTCGTTGATGCCGCGGTTCTCCGCGTCGTGCGGATGAATCTCGAGAATGTCCTCGTTATGCCAGACATTGTTATCCGTGCGCCGAGTCTGCGCGCCGACATTGTACTGGGAGAGGATGCGCCCGGTGGTGAGCAGCAGCGGGAAGCGCGGACCGGTGCGTTCGTCGGTCGGCACGTATTCGGTGAGAACGAATTTGCCCTTGCCGCGCGCAAAGCCGCCGATATGCATGACGGGCGTGCCTTCCGGGGCCTTGTCGTTGCAGGGCCATTGCACGCTGCCGAGTTCGTCGAGTTTGCGATAGGACACGCCCGCAAAGGTCGGGGTTAGCCGTGCAATCTCGTCCATGATTTCGGACGGGTGCGTGTAATGCATGGGGTAACCAAGCGCCGACGACAGCTTCATCGTGACTTCCCATTCGGCCATGCCGCACATCGGCGGTATCGCCTTGCGCACACGCCCGATGCGGCGCTCCGCATTGGTGAAGGTGCCGTCCTTCTCCAGGAACGACGCGCCGGGGAAGAACACATGAGCGTAGGCCGCGGTCTCGTTCAGGAAGAGATCATGCACCACGATGCATTCCATCGCGGAAAGGGCCGATGTCACATGATGGGTGTTGGGATCGGATTGCGCGATGTCTTCGCCCTGGACGTACAACCCCATGAACGTGCCGTCGATCGCCGAATCGAACATATTGGGAATACGCAAGCCCGGTTCAGGATCCAGATGCACGCCCCAATCGGCCTCAAACATCTTGCGCGGGCCGTCCTCCGAGATGTGGCGATACCCCGTATATTCGTGCGGGAACGAGCCCATGTCGCACGAGCCCTGCACATTGTTCTGGCCGCGGAGCGGATTCACGCCGACGCCCTCGCGTCCCAGATTGCCGGTCGCCATGGCAAGATTTGCCAGGCCCAAAACCGCGGTCGAACCTTGGCTGTGTTCGGTGATGCCGAGCCCGTAATAGATGGCCCCATTGCCGCCGGTGGCGTAGAGCCGGGCCGCGGCGCGGACGTCCTTGGCGGGAACGCCGGTGACCTTCTCGACCGCCTCGGGCGAATTTTCAGGCCGGCTGACGAAGTCGGACCAGGCCTTGACCTCCGCTTCATCGCAATTCTCGGTGACGAATTTCCGGTTGAGCAGGCCCTCGGTGACGATGGTGTGCGCCAGCGCATTGATCATCGCCACATTGGTGCCCGGCAGCAGGGCCAGGTGATACGACGCTTGCACATGGGGCATGCGTACCAGATCGATCGCCCGCGGATCGATCACGATCAGCTTGGCGCCCTCGCGCAGGCGCCGCTTCATGCGGGACGCGAACACGGGATGCGCATCGGTCGGATTGGCGCCCATCACCAGAATCACGTCGGCTTCGTTGACGGAGTCGAAATCCTGGGTTCCGGCCGAGGTGCCGAATGCCGTTTTCAAGCCATAGCCGGTTGGCGAATGGCAGACGCGGGCGCAGGTGTCGACATTGTTGTTGCCGAAAGCCGCGCGGATCATCTTCTGCATCACGTAGACTTCTTCATTGGTGCAGCGCGAACTGGTGATGCCGCCAATGGAGCCGGTGCCATATTTCTGCTGGATGCGTTTGAATTCCGACGCGGTATAGGCGATGGCCTCGTCCCAGCTGACCTCGCGCCATGGATCCTTGATGGATTTGCGGATCATCGGCTTGGTGACGCGTTCCTTGTGTGTCGCGTAGCCCCAGGCAAAGCGGCCCTTGACGCAGGAATGGCCGTGATTGGCCTTGCCGTCCTTGTAGGGCGTCATGCGCACGACGCGGTTGCCCTGCAGCTCCGCTTCGAACGAGCAGCCGACGCCGCAATAGGCGCAGGTGGTGATCACGGAACGCTCCGGTGTGCCGTGCTGGATAACGCTCTTTTCCATGAGGGTCGCGGTCGGGCAGGCCTGCACGCAGGCGCCGCAGGACACGCACTCCGATTCCAGGAACGGCTCGTTCATGCCGGCCGAAACGTGGGAGGCGAAGCCGCGCGCGTCGATGGTGAGCGCAAACGTGCCCTGTACCTCTTCGCAGGCTCTGACACAGCGCGAGCAGACGATGCATTTGGAAGGATCGAAGGTGAAATAGGGGTTCGATTCGTCCTTGGCCTGGACGATATGGTTTTCGCCGTCGTAACCGTAGCGGACTTCGCGCAGGCCCACGGCACCCGCCATGTCCTGAAGCTCGCAGTCGCCATTGGCCGCGCAGGTCAGGCAATCGAGCGGATGGTCGCTGATATAGAGCTCCATCACGCCGCGGCGGAGCTTGGCCAGCCGGTCGTTCTGGGTGGAGACCTTCATTCCGTTTTCGGCCGGTGTAGTGCAGGAGGCGGGCGTGCCTTTGCGGCCTTCGATTTCAACGAGACACAGGCGGCAGGAGCCGAAGGGTTCAAGGGAATCGGTCGCGCAGAGCTTCGGCACCTGAATGCCGGCGAGCGAGGCTGCCCGCATCAACGATGTGCCAGCCGGAACGGTGACTTGGACGCCGTCTATTTCCAGGCTTACCGATTGGATGCTGGTCCGCTCGGGCGTGCCCCGGTCGATGGTTGCGCGGTCGATATCCGTATGGACGGTCATAGTTGGCCTCTTAGCCGTGTTCCCCTACCCAAAGGGCCGAGGGAGATGCATCTAGGTATTGCAATCATTATACCACATCACTCGGCCGCTTTGCGCTCAGGCAACCGGTCGAAATCTTCGGGAAAATGTTCCATCGCGCTCATCACGGGCATGGGGGTCAGCCCGCCGAGCGCGCAAAGCGAGCCATCGCGCAGGGTTTCGCAGAGGTCCTTGACCAGGTCGATGTTCTCCACCACCCGCTCGCCGCGCATGATCTTGTCGATGGTTTCGGCCCCGCGCGTCGAGCCGATGCGGCAGGGCGTGCACTTGCCGCAGGATTCGATGGCGCAGAAATGGAAGGCAAAGCGCGCCTGTTTGGCGAGGTCGACAGTGTCGTCGAACACCACGATGCCGCCATGGCCGACCATGCCACCCTTGGCGGCAAAAGCCTCGTAATCAAGCGGCACGTCGAACAGGCTCTCCGGCCAATAGGCGCCGAGGGGGCCTCCCACCTGCACCGCGCGCACTGGCCGGCCGGTATAAGTGCCGCCGCCGTAATCGTAGATCAGCTCACGCAAGGTCAGCCCGAATGCGCGCTCGATCAGACCGCCATGCTTGATATTCCCGGCAAGCTGGATCGGCATGGTGCCGCGCGAACGGCCCATGCCGAAATCCTTATACGCGGCAGCGCCTTCGCCAAGGATGTACGGGACGGTGGCGAGCGAAATGAGGTTGTTGACCACCGTCGGCTTGCCGAACAGGCCCTTGATGGCGGGCAGCGGCGGCTTGAAACGGATCTGGCCGCGCTTGCCTTCCAGGCTCTCAAGCAGCGAGGTTTCTTCGCCGCAGATATAGGCGCCAGCGCCAAGCCGCGTCTCCATGTCGAAGATGCGGTTCGAGCCCAGCACATTGGTGCCGAGCAGGCCCTTGGCGCGTGCCGCATCGATGGCGCGGTTCATCTGGGCAAAGGCGTGCGGATATTCCGAACGGATGTAGACGTAACCCTTGGTCGCGCCGACGGCCAAACCCGCAATCGCCATGCCCTCGATCAGCGCGAAGGGATCGCCTTCCATGATCATGCGGTCGGAATAGGTGCCTGAATCGCCTTCGTCCGCGTTGCAGACGATGTATTTCTGATCAGCCTCACAGCCGAGCACTGTCTTCCATTTGATGCCCGTCGGGAAGCCTGCGCCGCCACGGCCGCGCAAGCCTGAATCGGTGACTTCCTTCACGATGTCGGCGGGCGCCATCTGAAGTGCACGGCGAAGGCCCTTCAGCCCACCATGAGCCTCGTAATCTTCCAATGACAGCGGGTCGGTGATGCCGCAACGAGCAAAGGTCAGCCGCTGCTGATTCTTCAGATACGGAATCTCATCGACCGGGCCTAGATTCAGCGGATGTTTCCTTCCGGCAAGCCCATCGTCGAAAATGGCTTTGACGTCGGCCGGCCTCACCGGCCCGTAGCCGATACGGCCATGGCCGGTTTCGATTTCAAGCAGCGGCTCCAGCCACAAGAGCCCGCGCGAGCCGTTGCGCACCAGTACCGCGTCGAGCTTGCGTGTGGCGATCTCGCCTTCAACCGCATTGGCGACCGCTTCCGCACCCATGGAAAGGGCGGCGGCATCGCAGGGGACGAAGATGCGCATGGTCATCAGCGCTCTCCTACCGCAGCCAATATTTTTGCCTCATCGGCACGGCCGTGCAGCTCGCCATCGATCAGGACCGAAGGAGAAAGCGCACAATTGCCCAAACAATAAACCTCTTCCAGCGTCACGCGACGATCCGACGTGGTGCCGCCAAACTCGATCCCGAGCGCGCGTTCCAGGCGCGCGGCCAAGTCTTCGCTGCCCATGCTCTGGCAGGCTTCGGCGCGGCAAACCTTGATCACGTGCCGGCCGGCCGGCTCGCGGCGAAAATCATGATAAAATCCCACCACGCCCTGTACCTCGGCGCGCGTGAGGTTGAGCACATCGGCTACCAGCACGATGGCCTCGTCATTGACGTGCCCGAACCGCTCCATGAATGCGTGCAGGATCGGAAGCAACGGCCCCTCCAAATCCCTCATGCCTTCGGCGATGCCACGAGCCGCCTGTGCGTCCCATCCATTCGCGAAACCAGCGCGATCTCTTCCCAACACCTGATACTCCGACCGAGGCTCAAACGAGCTTTCCTACAGCAAATATAGGGCATGTCACAGCATAAATCCTGCCCGGGCGCCGCTTAAAATTATGGCGTCAGCCCAGCTACTTAACCATGGAATTGAAAGGGTTATTGAAGACCAGCACGGAATCGCCTCGGGCCAGCGCGATCAGCGTCAGCCGCGTCTCACGCGCAATTGAAACCGCAAGCTCGGTCGGAGCCGAAATGGCTGCCAAAAGGGGGATGCGGGCGAGGACCGCCTTTTGCACCAATTCGTAAGAGCAGCGGCTGGTCAGAAGAGCGAAACCTGAGGCCGGATCGATGCCGTTGCGGGCGAGGTGGCCTGTCACCTTGTCGAAGGCGTTGTGCCGCCCGACGTCCTCCCGAACGGCAAGAATCTCGCCATCGGCCGAGCAGAATGCGGCGGCATGGACCGCGCCGGTTTCCAGGTTCAGCGTCTGGCGGGCGGGAAGGGCGGAAAGCGCCTTGAACAGGGCGGCGGACGAAAGCCGCGGCGCGGCAGTCAGGGGCTCAAGCTGGGGCAGGGCCTCCTCGATGCTGGTCAGGCCGCACAGACCGCAGCCGGATTGGCCGGGCAGCGAGCGACGGCGCTCGGCCAGACGATGCGAATGCTCCTTCTCCAGTCTGACGTCCACGCCGATGCCGCGCGAGCCATAGCGGACATCGATGCGGGCGATTTCATTGGCGCGGGTGATGATCCGCTCGGAGAGCGCGAACCCGACGGCAAAATCTTCGAGATCGGCCGGGGTAAGCATCATGACGGCATAGGCCTCGCCGTCGAATTCGAGCGCGACCGGCACCTCGTTCGCGAGCAGGCGCGAGCCGGGGGCCGTCTCTGCCGGCGTGATGCGCACCGTCGGATGCTCATGTGCCGTTGCATAAATATCCGGAACGTCCGGTTCCGTCGGCGTCGGGCTGAAGGTGCGGGCTGACATGGCGGAGAGTCTACCGGATCGCCGGTGGAGCGAACAGTGAGGCCCGCGAATGCCGGCGTGCGCTCGTTTTCCGGCTTTTGGCGGCGTATCATATCCCGGCCTCGTTTTTTGCGAACGGAGGACGTGCATGTTCAAGCCCGGCTCGATGCGCAGCGGCAGCAAACAAGCGGCCGCAGCATGTGCGCTCCTCCTGTCGGCTTCCGCGCTTGGCCCCACTTTTGCCGCGCCGGCGCCGGCCAGTGCAGCCACACCTCTCTTCACGGCCAACGGCAACACAGCCTGGTTTCCCTCCCGCGTGGCAGGTGACGACTTTCTTCCGCCGGATAGCGGGCCGGGGCCTGTGGTCTCGGTCAAGGATCATCCCTATGTGCCCAACGGCGTCGGCCAATCGACCTATCGTGTCGCCGACCTCGCCAATCCGATTCTGAAACCGTGGGCGGTGGAGCAGATGAAACACGCCAACGACAACGTGCTCGCCGGCAAGATCCCCTTCACCGCGCGCGAACGCTGCTGGCCCGGCGGGGTTCCCGATTTCGACATCTATGAGCGTGACCGGCCGATCTTCCTGCTTCAGACGGCCAAGGAAGTGACCATCATCGAAGAGCACGATCAGCAGGTGAGGCACATATTTCTGAACGTGCCGCACTCCGCGCATCCCAAACCGTCCTGGTACGGAGAGTCTATCGGGCATTACGAAGGCGATACGCTGGTCGTCGACACGATCGGGATGAACGACAAGACGTTCGTGGACAATTACCGCACGCCGCATACCACCGAGCTGCATGTCGTCGAGCGTTTCCGCCTCATCGACGGCGGCAAGACGCTGGAGGCAGCGATAACGGTGGCCGATCCGGGCGCATTCAACATGCCATGGTCTGCGGTGCAACGCTGGCGGCGCAACGACAGCCGCTCGCTCGGCGAGCTGGTCTGCGCCGAGGACGGCGGCGGCTATTGGCAAGAGAGTTTCGGTCTTGTGCCCATTCCGCAAGCACAGAAGCCGGATTTTTGAACGCGGCTAAAGGGTGAGCAGAGCTTCCGCGCGGGCAAGGTCGTCCGGCGTGTTAATGTTGAAGAACGGGTCCGCGGGATCGGCCGGAAACTGCACGCGCGTATTGGGAAATCTTGCGACGAAATCATCCATCTTCCGCAGCCCTTGATCGCACAGCACATTTTCGGATGTGACGGAAAGTCCGGCGCTCCAGGCCGCGAAGACGGGGTGATGGCGTCCGTGGCTCGCGGCGATCGCTACGGATGCGCTTTCGCTCTCGGCCTTCGCGATCAAATGCTCAACCATATCGAGCGGAAAGAACGGGCAGTCGCAGGCGAAGCTCGCAAGCCAGCGCGCGTGCGGGCGGTTCTCCCGTATCCATTCCAGCCCCGACACGATCCCCGCCAGAGGCCCGAGAAACCCGCCGATGCGATCTTCGATCACCGGCAATCCGAATGGCGCGAACCGGCTGAGATCGCCGTTCGCGTTGATCAGCAACTCGCCGACTTGCGGTTTGGCGCGCGCAATCGCCCGTACAAGGAGCGTTTCCTCGCCCAGCGTCAGAAACGCTTTGTCTTGACCACCCAGACGCCGCCCCCGCCCCCCGGCGAGAATAAGGCCAATCACGTCGTCCAAACCCGTCATCCCCGGCGAGCGTCGCGGCTATGCCACTCGGCCGGGGATGATAGCACTGCTCAGAACAATCCCACGATTTTACCGTCCGCGCCGATGTCGATGGCTTCGGCCGAGGGCACCTTGGGCAGGCCCGGCATGGTCATGATCTCGCCGCAGATCGCCACCACGAATTCGGCGCCCGCAGACAACCGCACTTCGCGCACATTGATGGTGTGATCGACGGGGGCACCTTTCGCATCCGGATTGGTCGAGAAGCTGTATTGCGTCTTCGCCACGCAGATCGGAGCATGGCCGTAGCCCATGGCCTCGAACGACGCGAGCTGGTCCTTGACCGACTTGTCCGCGGATACGTCCTTGGCGCGATAGATTTCCCGCGCGATAGTGCGGATCTTCTCGAACAGCGGCATTTCGTCCGGATAAAGAAACTTGAGCTTGCTCTTCCCGGATTCGCAGACCTTCACCACCGCACGCGCGACATCGGCCGCCCCTTCGCCGCCCATCGCCCAATGATCGGCCATGTGGCATTCGACGCCGAGAGCGGCGCAGGCCGTCTTGACGACATCGATTTCAGCTGGCGTATCGGCGCTGAAACGGTTGATGGAAATCACCGGCTCCAGGCCGAATTTGCGCACGTTCTCGACATGGCGCTGCAGATTGGACATGCCGGCTTCGAGCGCGCGCACATCCTCCTTTTTCAGGTCTTCCTTCTTCACGCCGCCATGCATCTTCAGTGCACGGATGGTCGCGACGAGGACGGCGCAGGAGGGCTCAAGCCCGGCTTTGCGGCACTTGATGTCGATGAACTTTTCTCCGCCCAGATCGGCGCCGAACCCGGCCTCCGTCACCACATAATCGGCGAGCTTCAATGCGGTCGAGGTCGCAAGCACCGAATTACAACCATGAGCGATATTTGCGAACGGGCCGCCATGGATGAAGGCGGGTGTGCCTTCGAGCGTCTGGACCAGGTTCGGCGACAGGGCGTCCTTCAGAAGCGCCGTCATCGCGCCGTGCGCTTTCACGTCCCCTGCGCGCACCGGTTTGCGGTCGCGGGTATAGCCCACGATGATGTTGGAGAGCCGCTTCTTCAGATCGTCGAGATCGGAGGCGAGGCAGAAGATCGCCATCACTTCGGAGGCCACCGTGATGTCGAATCCGTCCTCGCGCGGGAAGCCGTTGGCCACGCCGCCCAGCGAATTCACGATCTGGCGCAGAGCGCGGTCGTTCATGTCGAGCACGCGCCGCCAGGCGATACGGCGGGGATCGAGGCCCAGCGAATTGCCCCAATAGATGTGATTGTCGATCATCGCAGCGAGCAGATTGTTCGCCGAGGTGATGGCGTGGAAGTCGCCGGTGAAATGGAGGTTGATGTCCTCCATCGGGACTACCTGGGCATATCCGCCGCCCGCAGCTCCGCCCTTCATGCCGAAGGACGGCCCGAGCGAGGGTTCGCGCAGGCACAGCATCGCCTTTTTGCCAATGAAGTTCAGGGCGTCGGTGAGGCCCACCGTGGTCGTGGTCTTGCCTTCGCCGGCGGGCGTGGGCGTGATCGCCGAAACCAGGACGAGCTTGCCGTTCGGCTTGGTCTTCAGCGACTTGATGTAATCCATCGACAGCTTGGCCTTGTAATGGCCATAGGGTTCGAGGTTCTCAGACGCGATGCCGAGCCGCTCGTTCGCGACCTTCATGATCGGAATCATTTTGGCGGCTTGCGAAATCTCGATGTCGGATTTGGGATTCTGATGCTGCGAAGCGGGCATGGTATGGTCCTTATACTGATGATCAGCCGAGGCGCGTGCCTGTGGCGAGATTTGTGGTCTTGGCGAAATCGGATGCAGGCATCTTGCCGCCGTCGGCGGGTTTCACGCGCATCACCTTGAAGCGTCCGTCGGCGCAGACGACGGAGAAACCGTCATCGGCAATCTCGACGACTTCGCCGATCTTGCCGGCGATGTCCTTGGGCGTCTTGGCAGGCAGCGGCTTGGCCTCGAACACCTGCAAAACCTTGCCGTCGATCGTGGTCCACGCGCCGGGCGAGGGATTGCAGCCGCGGATCAGCCGGTCGATCTGTTTCCATGGCTTGCCCCAATCGATCTTCGCGTTCTCGGCCTTGCACATGCCTTCATAGGTGGCGAGGCCCTCGTCCTGCTTGATGCGGGGGGCCTGGCCCGCTTTCACCAGATCGATCGCTTCCATCATCGCGTCGACGCCCATCGGAAACAGGCGGTCGAAATAGACCGAGCCCAGCGTGTCCGTGTCGCTGATCGGCGTCGTCTTCTGCAGCAGCACGTCGCCGGTATCCAGTCCATTGTCCGGCCAGAAGATGGAAAGCCCCGTCTCCTTCTCGCCATTGATGATCGGCCAGTTGATGGCAGACGCGCCACGGCCCAACGGCAGCAAAGACGGGTGATATTGGATCGAGCCGAAGGCCGGGATGTTCAGGAATTCCTCCGGCACAAACAAGGTCACGAACGCCATCACCTGAAGGTCTGGCGCGAGCAGGCGGAATTCTTCCCACACTTCCTGCTTGCGATAGGACGCCGGCTGCACGACGGGAATGCCCGCCGCGATGGCCGCATCCTTCAACGGATCGGCTTTGGCGCCGGGTTTTTCCGGCGCGACATAGACCGCGACAACGTTCTCGCCGCGCGTGATCAGCGCGTCGAGCACCGCTTTACCGAAAGCCTGCTGGCCATGGACGACGATGCGCATTTTTCTTCCCTTCCCCTCTTTATGACCCTTCCCCTGCAGGGAGGGACGGAGGCGGTTGAAACACCGCCCCCTCACCCGAGCCGCTTTGCGCGGTTCGATCTCTCCCCCGGAGAGGAGAGGGATTGTCTTACGCCGCTTCGGCGCGCGCGGGTTTTTCCGGCGGCGTAATGGCGCCTGACGCTTTGATCTCCGCAAGTTCGGCGGCCGTGTAACCGAGCACTTGGGTCAGGATTTCTTCCGTGTGCTCGCCCAGCAGCGGCGACCGCTTCACTTCGCAAGGGCTGTCCGACAGTTTGATCGGATTGCCGACCGTCAGATAGGCCCCGCGTCCCGGATGATCGACTTCGACCACGGTGCCGGTATCGCGCAAGCTTTGCTCTTCCGCAATTTCCTTCATCGACAGGATTGGGCCGACGGGAATGTCGAACTTGTTGCAGATATCCATCACCTCGAACTTCGTCTTGGTCATGGTCCATTCTTCGATGGTGGCGAAGATCGACTTCAGCCTTGGCAGCCGTGCCGGCGGCGTGGCGTAATCGGGATCGGTCTTCCATTCCGGTTTTCCGATCAGGTCGCAAATCTCAGCCCATACCGGGGCCTGGGTGATGAAATAAATGTACGCGTCGGGATCGGTCTCCCAGCCTTTGCATTTCAGGAGCCACGCCGGCTGGCCACCGCCCGAATCGTTGCCGGCGCGCGGAACCGCTTTGCCGAACGGGATGCCTTCGCCATATTGACTGTATTCGGTGAGGGGCCCGTGCTTCAGCCGCTGCTGATCGCGCAGTTTCACGCGCGCGAGATTGAGCACTCCGTCCTGCATGGCGCATAGAACGCGCTGGCCGCGGCCGGTGCGGTTGCGTTGATAGAGGGCGGACACGATGCCGAGCGCGAGATGCAATCCCGTGCCCGAATCCCCGATCTGCGCGCCGGTCACCAGCGGCGGACCTTCGCGGAAACCGGTGGTGGAGGCCGCCCCGCCTGCGCATTGCGCGATGTTCTCGTAGACCTTGCAGTCTTCGTACGGACCAGGGCCGAAACCCTTCACCGACGCCATGATGATGCGTGGATTAAGCAGATGCACCCGCTCCCAGGTCAGGCCCATGCGGTCGAGCGCGCCGGGCGCGAAATTCTCCACCAGCACGTCGCAGATCTTCACCAGCCGCTCCAGGATCTCCATGCCCTTCTTGTTCTTGGAGTCGATGGTGATGGAGCGCTTGTTGCCGTTGAGCATGGTGAAATAGAGGCTGTCCTGCCCCTTCACGTCGCGAAGCTGCGTACGGGTGATGTCGCCAACGCCGGGCCGTTCCACCTTGATGCAATCCGCGCCCATATAGGCCAGGAGCTGCGTGCAGGTCGGTCCCGATTGCACATGGGTGAAATCGAGGATGCGCACACCTTCGAGCGCCTTGCCGGCCGCGCCCCACGCTGCGGCGGAAGGCATCGGCAGCCCGTTGCCGTTGGCCTTCTTTTTCGCAGCCGCCTTCTTCGCCGCAGGCTTCTTCGCCGCGCGAAGCTTCACGATCCTTTTGGCGGCTGTCTTCTTTGCCGCGTTTTTCTTGGCGGAAGCCTTCTTCACCGCGGCGCCCTTGGCGGGCTTCTTTGTAGATGCCTTAGTCTTCTTCGCAGTCTTCTTCTTCGTGGCCATGATCGAGCCCCTCCCTATTTCTTCTTCTTCAGCGCGCTTTGCGGATTGAGATTGCCGATGCGGCCGCTTTCGCTGCCTGCCGCCGGATCGATCACCGCGTTGATGAGCGTCGGCTTGCCGCTATCCATCGCAGCATTGACCGCACGCTTGAGATCGTCGGGTGTGGTTGCATTGACGCCGGCGCCGCCGAACGCTTCCATCATCTTGTCGTAGCGCGCGCCCTTGACGAAGACCGTGGTCGCGGGGTCCGAGCCCGCGGAATTGACGTCGGTGCCGCGATAGATGCCGTCATTGTTGAAGATGACGACGCAGACCGGCAGGTTATAGCGGCAGATGGTCTCCACCTCCATGCCGGAGAAGCCGAACGCCGAGTCGCCCTCGATGGCAAGCACCGGCTTACCGGTCTCGATGGCAGCCGCGATGGCATAGCCCATGCCGACACCCATGACGCCCCACGTGCCTACATCCAGGCGCTTCCTCGGCTGATACATGTCGATGATGCCGCGCGTCAGATCGAGCGCGTTGGCGCCTTCATTGACGAGGATGGCGTCTGGCCGCTCCTTGACGATGGTGCGCAGGACGCCGAGCGCGCCGTGGTAATCCATCGGATTGTTGTTGTTCATCAAGCGCGGCGCCATCTTGGCGACGTTCTCGTCTCGCTTCGATGTGACGGTTTTGACCCATTCTGCCGGCGGCGCGGGCCAGTTGACCCCGAGTCCATCGAGAAGCGCAGACACGCAGGAGCCTATGTCGCCGACCAGCGGAGCGGCGATTTCGACATTACTGTCCATCTCCCTGGGCTCGATGTCGATTTGGATGAATTTCTTCGAGTGAGGCTCCCCCCAGGTCTTGCCCTTGCCGTGCGACAAGAGCCAGTTGAGGCGCGCGCCGATCATCATCACCACGTCGGATTGCTGCAACACCGTTGAGCGGGCGGCACCGGCGCATTGCGGATGGGTATCGGGAAGCAGGCCCTTTGCCATGCTCATCGGCAGGAACGGAACGCCGGTCTTTTCCACGAACGCGCGGACCTGATCGTCGGCCTGCGCATAGGCAGCACCTTTGCCGAGAATGATGAGCGGCTTCTTCGCACTCTTGAGCACATCGAGCGCGCGCTTGACGGCATCGGGCGCGGGGACCTGCGCCGGCGCGGCGTCTATGACTTTGACGAGCGACTTCCGTCCGGCTTCCGCATCTATCACCTGACCGAAGAGTTTGGCCGGGAAGTCGAGATAGACACCGCCCGGACGCCCGGACACGGCCGCGCGGATCGCACGCGCGATGCCGATGCCGATATCGGCGGCATGCAGCACCCGGAAGGCCGCCTTGCACAGCGGCTTGGCGATGGCCAGCTGGTCCATTTCTTCATAATCGCCCTGCTGCAGATCGACCACCTCGCGCTCGGAGGAGCCCGAGATCTGGATCATCGGGAAACAATTGGTCGTCGCATGGGCGAGCGCCGTCAGGCCGTTGAGAAAACCGGGCGCTGACACAGTCAGGCAGATGCCGGGCTTTTTCGTGAGGAAACCGGCGATCGCGGCCGCGTTGCCTGCGTTCTGCTCATGCCGGAACGAAACGACGCGGATGCCTTCGGCTTGTGCCATGCGGCCGAAATCGGTGATCGGGATGCCCGGCACACCGTAGATCGTCTCGACCCCGTTCAGCTTCAGCGCGTCGATGATGAGGTGAAAGCCGTCCGTCAGCTCGCGCTCTTGGGCATTCGCGTCCACGCTTTGTAGTGTTGCGGACATTCTGCTCCCTCCCAGTTTGTTGTTCAGTCCAGATAGTCGGCGTAGCGCGACACGTGCTCGGCCAGGCCCAGCGCATGTTCGCGGGTGAGTTCTTCGGCGCGCGCGGCGTCGCGCGACTCAAGAGCTTCGATGATGTTCATATGGTCATGAATGGATTTGTCCGCGCGGTCCATCTCGCCGATGGTCTTCCGGCGGATCATGCGCATATGGGTGAACAGGTTCTCCGCCATGTCGGTAAGCACGCGGTTGTGGCTCATGCGGATGATGGTTTGGTGAAACTCGATGTTCACTTCGGAATATTCGTCGAGCTTGGCCTCGACCACACCGCCTTGGAAGGTGGTGAACATGCGCCTGAGCCCCGCGATCTCGTCCTCGCTCGCTGTCGCGGTGGCGAGTCTGGCGGCCATGCCTTCGAGTGCGGCCCAAGCGGTGATCATCTCGATCACCTCTCGCTTGGTCTTGCGCACCACATAGATGCCGCGGCGAGGCACCGAACGGACGAAGCCTTCCCGTTCGAGCTGGGCCAGCGCCTCGCGCACCGGCGTGCGGCTGACGCCGAAATCGGACGCCAGCTTGCGCTCGTCCAGGCGGATGTCCTCATGATTGCGATAGACGTCCATGGACACGATCAGGTTCTTGAGCCGTGTATAGGCCTGGTTCTTGAAGCTCAGTTGCGCGTCGATCGGCGCAAGGGTGAGGCGGCCCGCCGAGGAAGGGGCCGAGGAGGCTGGCGGCAGGACGGCTTCAGCCGAGGCAGCGGACGCCGCGCGCAGGATGGGATCGTGGGAATTCATTCTGGTATACAATATGCCAGACTGGCGCGGAAAAGCGCAAACAGATTCGTCTGCGACGTGCTGACCCGTTGAAGGCGTTAACTCAAAGGGGGAGGAGGGGCCTAGTTTCCGGGTTTGCGGCCGGTCAGACCCGTATCCTGAATCTGTTGGACTTGCTCTCGGGCTTGGGTTTGGACGTTGTCCCATTCCGCCTGGGTCCGGCAAATGTGCCGGGCGCCCAGCCGCGTGCCGGTCGGGGGCGCAAAGGTCTTGCACACCATCTCCGAGCCCAGCGCAGGATCGTTGACCGGCTTCACCTCCGGGGGATTAGCTGCATTGGCAGGAGGAGACGTCTGCGTCGCCGGAGCCTGCTGCGCCAGGACCGGCGCCGCCATCAATGAACCGATTGCCGCCACGACGGCAAAGACAGAATTGCGCAAAGTGACCCTCCGCGACCAACGACATTTACGAAATCGCGTCCTTCGAACCCGGAGTCAAGCGTCCGCTCGTTCACTTACACGGAATCAGTGCGAACCCACGACAAAGCCCGGCTGCCTTCATAGGGCTTGTGAGAGGGCACAAAAGCCGCCTCAACGGGGCTCAAGCCCTGTCCGCCAATCGCTGGTGTGTGCACATCGCCGGCGCCGTCTGCCGCACAGAGACGTGGGGCGGCGCCGTCAACATCCCTGCGGAGACTGCTCATCCGCCGGATAACAGTTCCACGTCCTAAGCCCGCTTTTCGGTTGGAAAATTACGCGGACACGCGTAAAAATTCGGGGCCGTGCCACGCCTGGGGGCGGCGGTAAGATTTCCCTTGCATCACCCGGTGCAAAGCGGAAACACGAGGCATTGAGGAGCAAACGATGAATCGATGGGTCCGGTTATGGTCCGCCTTTGTCGGCATGATAATGATCGGCAACCTTCAGTACGCCTGGACGCTGTTTGCAGAGCCTATGGTGAAGGCTCACGCGGCACAGCACTGGCAGCTCTCCGAAGTTCAGTGGGGCTTTGGCCTGTTCATCGCCGCAGGCACATGGGCCATGCCGTTCTTTGCATCGTTCATCGACAAATTGGGTCCCCGGCTCTTCATGGTTGCCTCCGGACTGCTTTGCGCCGTCGGGTGGGGAGCATTGGGGTACGTCCCCAACCTCATTTCGTTTTATGCCCTCTTTTGCATCGCCGGGATCGGCGTCGCCTGTGTTTACGCCTGCGGGGTTTCGACAGCGGTGAAATGGTTCCCCGACAAGCGCGGGATCGCCTCCGGCATCATTACGGCGGGTTATGGAGGGGGCGCGTTCCTCTTCAATCCGATATTTGATTACCTGATCCAGACTATTGGGTATTCCGATACATTTATATGGACGGGCATAACGCACGGCGCCTTGATTGCGCTGTCAGGCCTGGTGATGATCAACCCGCCGGCCAGTTACAAAGTCGCTGCGGCCGCTGCCAAGCCGAATGTCCGGCGCCACGACCTCCAATTCACATACTCGGAAATGCTGCGTACGCCGCAGTTCTATTTCCTTTTCATCGCGATGCTGTCGGTGGCGATCGGCGGGTTGATGGTCACCGCGTCGGTGAAACCGGTGGCGACCGACTTCGGTATCGGCCACGCAGCGCTGACCGTCGCCCTCGTTGTCTACCCGCTGGCCAACGCTTTAAGCCGCATTTTGTGGGGCTCGGCCTCGGATTATCTGGGCCGCGAAAGGACCATGTTCGTCGCGTTCCTGCTCCAGGCCATCTTCTTGCTGGCCCTTACCACGTTGGGACGGCAAGGTGACGCTATATGGGTGGCATTGGTGGGGCTTGTGTTCCTAACCTGGGGCGAGCTGTATGTTTTATTCCCCGCCGTGCTCGCCGACCTCTATGGAAGCAAGAACTCGGCCGGCAATTATGCCTTCCTGTACAGCGCGAAGGGTTTTGCATCCCTTGTGGGCGCCGGTCTCGCAACCAATCTGTTCGAGATGACGGGCACCTGGGACTATGCGTTTTTTGCCAGCGCCGCCCTCGCTCTGCTTTCAGCCTTTATGGCGTTGTATGTGCGCCGGCTGCCCCTGCCACAAAAGAGCCGGCGCGTCGCCGAAGCCAAGCCAACGGCGCCAATGCCGGCAGAGTAGGTCTCATCCTCGTTTTCGTCCGGGGGCCGTTGCATGAACGAGACCACCGGACCGGCGGCAGGCGCCTCATCGCTCGCGCGGGCTGAGGTGCTTCTGCCGCTGGTGGCGCTGCTGTTCGCAGCCAGCGGCGCGTCGGCACTGATCTACGAGATCGTCTGGTATCAGCTGCTCGAGCTTGCCATCGGGGCCAGCGCGGTCTCGCTCGGCGTCCTGCTCGCAACCTTTATGGGTGGACTGTGCGTCGGCAGCCTCGTTCTGCTGCGCGTGACAAAGCATGGCCGGTTGGCCCAGCTTCATCCGCTAAGGACCTATGCAGGAATCGAGTTTCTGATCGGCACGCTCGGGCTCATCGAGCTCGTGCTGATTCCACTCGCCGGCAGGGTCTACCTCGCCGGTCCCCAGGCGGGCTTTGTTGGCATCCTGCTGCGTGGGCTTTTTGCCGGCGTGTGCTTACTGCCGCCGACCGTCCTGATGGGCGCATCCCTTCCGGCCATCGTGCGCTGGATCAAAAGCAACGAACGCGGAATTTCCTGGTGGGGCCTGCTCTACGGCGCCAACACGCTGGGTGCGGTCTTCGGCTGTCTGATCACGGGTTTTTTCCTGTTGCGCCTTTACGACGTGAACGTGGCGACCTTTGCCGCCGCTGGGCTCAATTTCATCATTGCGGGCGCGAGCTTGCTTCTGGCCTGCCGAGCGCCCCCTTTGGGCCCGGCGGAAGACGAAGGCCTGCGCGCCATCCCGGCTCCTGCAGCGGACGCGGCCGGTTTCCGCTGGACGATCCATCTCGGCATCGCGCTTTCGGGCGCAACCGCTTTGGGTGCCGAAGTCGTATGGACGCGGCTGATGGGCCTGATGCTAGGCGCGACCGTCTATGTGTTCTCGTTGATCCTTGCCGTCTTTCTGGCGGGCCTTGCGCTCGGAACGTGGGCGGCGTCAGGCATGGTGCCGAGGCTCAGCCCAAGAGCCGCACTCGGCTGGTGCCAGCTGCTCGCCGCATTCGGCATCGCATGGACGGCTTCGGCCATTGCGGACCAGCTTCCCTATTGGCCGATCAATCCGCAGCTTTCGGCGAGCCCCGGGTCTACCTTCCAGATCGATCTAGCTCGTGTCATGTGGGCGATTCTGCCGGCCACCTTGTTCTGGGGCGCGAGCTTCCCCTTAGCGTTTGCCGCTTCATCCGGACGCACGCGCGATTCCGGGGCTACGGTTGGCCACGTCTATGCCGCGAACACGGCCGGTGCGATTCTGGGCGCGCTGCTGGTCAGCCTCGTCCTTATTCCCGCCATCGGCACCCAGAACACCCAGCGGTTGCTGCTCGTTCTTTCCGGCGTGAGCGGGTTGATCGTGCTCGCGCCGCTCATGCGCCATACGGGCACGCAGGTGCTCCAACTCGCAGCCGGCATCGCGGCCGGACTGATCGCGCTCGCCGCGTGGGGCGTGCACAAAGTCCCGGACGAACTCATCGCGTATGGGCGGCGCATCGCCACCACGCGCGGCATGTCGACGATCCTCTACACGGCGGAAGGGCGCAACACCTCCATCGCGGTATCACGATGGAACGACGGCGCCGTGCAGTTCCATGTGGCAGGCAAGGTCGAAGCCTCGACTGAAATCTACGACATGCGGCTGCAGCGCACGCTCGCCCATCTGCCTGGGCTGATCCATGAGGGCCCCAAATCGGTGCTGGTGGTAGGATTTGGGGCTGGCGTGACCGCCGGCGCCTTCACCACCTACCCAAGCGTCACACGCATCGTGATCTGCGAACTGGAGCCGCTGATCCCGCCGGCCTCGACACGCTTCTTCGGTAAAGAGAATTACGGTGTGATGAACGATAAGCGCACCGAGATCGTCTATGACGACGCGCGCCATTTCGTGGCCGCCACGAACGAGAAATTCGACATCATCACATCTGATCCCATACATCCCTTCGTGAAGGGAAGTGCGACGCTCTATTCCAAGGAATATTTCGAGCTGGTGAAGGCGCATTTGCATCCCGGCGGCATCGTCACCCAATGGGTACCGCTCTACGAAAGCGACGAAGCCACGGTCAAATCCGAGATCGCCACATTCTTCGCCGTTTTCCCTTACGGCACTCTCTGGGCGAACAATGTCAACGGGCAAGGCTACGACATCGTTTTGGTGGGGCAGCTCGAAGCCCCTACGTTCAATCTCGACATTCTTGACGCGCGGTTGCGGCGCCCCGATTACGCGCGGGTACTGGCTTCGCTTGAGGACATGGGTGCGGGCTCGATCACCGATTTCCTGTCGACCTATTCTGGCAACAGCGCGGAGCTCCAGCCTTGGCTCAAGGACGCGGCTATCAATCACGACGCGGATTTGCGGCTGCAATATCTGGCGGGGCTGGCGCTCAATCATTCCGAGGAAAACGCGATTCACACCGCGATCATGAAATATTGGACGCCCCCCATCGGGCTTTTCACCGGCTCGCCCGAGCGGCTGGATGCACTGTTTTCCGCCATGACGGAGGATTCCAAGGGCGCGCAATCCGGCCCTATCGGCCGCCGCGCGGATTAATGCGCCGAGGACGGTCCCGTCGGCTTCAGCGAGTCTCAGAAAACCGCTATATTCCGTTCCAACCGAAAACCGTCCGGAGAATTTTCGGTTTAACGTCATCAGTCCTGGGGAGCGATCATGGCTAGAGAAACGAATAGACGCGAGTTTGTCCAAGTGGCTGGCCTGGCGGCGTCGGGATTGATGGCGGCGGCTCCTGCATTGGCCGCGCCTGCTCCCGAGCCGCAGACGCGCCCGGCGCCGAGAACAATGGGCGCGCGCTTTCGCGCACTAATGAATGGGCCGGAGCCGCTGATCTGCGCCAACGCTTACGATGTCCTGACGGCGCGTCTGATCGAAGTTCACGGATTCAAAGGCGTGTTCGTCGGTAGCAGCGCCACCAACCAGGAATTGCTGGCGTTGCCGGACCAGGCGGTCGTCACGGTGTCCGAGCTCATTGCGTATGACAGCATCATCGCCGCCAACGTAGATATTCCGGTGGTCGCCGATGTGGACGATTTTGGCGCCACGCCACTGAATGTCTACCGCTTCGCGAAGCAGGCTGAGAGAGGCGGCATCGCCTGCGCGGCTTTTGACGACCGCATGCCGCTCAACCGCGCCACCGCCTATTCCGTTCCGGGTGTCATGCCCAAGGCCCGGATGATCGACAATATTCACGCCGCGGCCGACGCGCGTGACGATATGGTTCTTGTCGCGCGCTGTCTTGCGCCGACGCCGAACGGTTCGTATACGGAGATGCTGGACCGGGCCGCCGCCTATGCCGAAGCCGGTGCTGACCTCGTCTGGATCGGATTGCCAACCACGCAAGACTACGTAAAGGCGGCCGGCATGATCAAGAAGCCGCTCTTTGGCGTGATCGGTGGCGCAAATCTGCCGGCAACCGTAGAGGCCATGAATGCGGCCCGGATCACCGTGGGCCAGACCGGGCCTGTGGTGAATATTGCCTTGGGCGCCGTCGACAAAGCCTTGACCGAAATGAAAGCCACAGGACGTATGACGGAAGCGCAAAAAGGCGCTTTGAACCGGCAGACGTCGGACAAGGTCGAGCAGGTCGAAGAACTCAATGCGCGCTCGCGGAAGTATAACCTTCCCAGCGGGTCGGCTCCGGAACGCTAGTCATGGCGTAATGATTGTCGGACTTTCGAGTGACAGCCGGCGCGATTGGCCGGCCGCCCGCGGAACGAAGATTGCGCCGCAAGAATGGCTGCGATAGAGAGAAATCACGCATCGGACTTGCCGTTGAGACAGTTGAGACATAAAGGCGAGCCTAGACGCATCCGCCTGTTAATTTGCCGGCTTAGCTCAGTTGGTAGAGCACGTGATTTGTAATCACGGGGTCGCGGGTTCGATCCCTGCAGCCGGCACCACTACTTTGTCTCGCCATTGTCCCTTAGCTCATTGCGTCGGCGAAAAGAACCCGCTTTCACCACGGATGGCCCCGACCCTCGCCAGGAACGCCGGCACTGAGTATCCGCGTGCCCGACTCTCATGAATAAGATGCAAGAATTGTCAGCCGGCCATCTTGCGACGGATTGATCTGCCCACGCGTTCACCCCTCTGCACAGCTGTGCTCTCTTGCGGGATAGAATTGGCATAACTCGGCGTCCTCGCCACATGGCAATCTTGACGTGGATCAATGCGGGCGCGCTCTTTTGGATATTATAAATTCCACCGTTCGCGGTTTGACACCCAAGATGCCAGGAGCAACCGTGATCGAGCCAACTTCGACACGCATCGGAACGACAGAATGAAAGCCAGCGCCCTTCCGGTCGCTGGACCGGGACCGGTTCCAACTGCGCTGAAGATCAACGGTGCAACACTTACCCTACATGTCGAGCCGCGAATGACACTGGCGGAGGTGTTGCGTGGACTCCTTGGCCTCACGGGGACCAAGATAGCCTGCAATCGCGGTGCATGTTCGGCCTGCACGATCTGGCTTGACGGCGTGACGGTCTGCTCCTGCATGATATTGGCCATCGATGTCGGCGCGCGCAGCGTAACGACGATCGAGGGTTTGGCGAACGGTGACCAACTCCATCCGGTGCAAGCCGCGTTCATTGAGCACGACGCCTTGCAATGCGGCTTTTGCACGCCGGGAATGGTGATGAGCTGCGCCGAACTCCTGGAGCGTACCCCGGATCCCACCGCGCAAGATGTTCAGGCGGCGATCAGCGGCCACCTCTGCCGTTGCGGCACCTATCCCCACGTGGTCACCGCGACATTGGCTGCGGCCAAGTTGCGAAAGACCTGAACATGGCAACGGACGGGACGACACGCACCGAGCGGTTCCCATCAGGCATTCTGAGCGTCGGCCTGAGCGATGTGGAGCGGCAGGTCCCGTTGGAGGAGCCGCCGCCGCTGCCCCCCAACGCCGCGCTTGCTGTCATCGGCAAATCGATGCCGCGGCAGAATGGCCGAGCCAAGGTTACCGGCGCGACCCGCTTTACCGTGGACGTCAGTCTGCCGGGCATGCTGCACAGCCGGATTCTGCGTTCGCCGCACCCGCATTCAGAGGTTCGCTCCATCGACATCTCTGCGGCCGCAAATCATCCCGGCGTTCGTGCAATTATGCTCGTCGCCAATCCGAAGGAGCCGGCGCGTGCGACCCTGCGCTATGCCGGTCAGCCGGTGGCCGCGGTCGCTGCGATTTCGATGACCGCTGCCGAAGAAGCGCTGCGCCTGATCCGCGTCGATTACAAATCTTTGCCTTTCGTCGCGGATATGGACGAGGCGCGCGAGACGGGCTCATCACCGGTCTATGACAGCGCCTCGGCGCCCAAAGGTTATGCCTCCGGGTATCCTGCGCCGCTCGGCCTGCGGCTCAACGGCAATGTGCGCGGACCGGCAAGCAATAATCGAGGCGATATCGCGCAAGGCTTCGCTGAGGCGGATATCGTCGTCGAAGGCGAATACCGCACCCAAGTGCAGACGCATTGCTGCATGGAGCCGCACGCTGTCGTCGCCGATTGGCGGGCCGACGGGGTGACAGTGCATATGTCTACCCAGTTCACCGCCGGCGTGCGGCAAGAGCTTGCGGAGGCGTTCGGACTTCCGCTCGATCGCGTCCGCGTCATCGTCGATGCGATGGGCGGCGGCTTCGGCTCCAAATCCTCCCTCGGAAATTACGGCCGCATCGCGGTCGCGCTGTCGCGGCAGGCCAAAGCACCGGTGCGCCTTATTCTCGATCGCGAAGAAGAACAGCTGGACGCGGGCAACCGCCCCGGAACGTGGCAGCGCCTGCGCATCGGCGCGCGGCGCGACGGATCGCTGACGGCGATTTCACTTCTAAGCTATGGCACTGCCGGTATAGCTCTCGGAGCCGGCGTCGGCAATGTCGCCCAGGCGCTTTACGCCTGTCCCAATTTTGAATCGGGGCAGCACGACGTGTTCATCAATGCAGGGCCCGGTTGCGCGATGCGGGGGCCAGGCAACACGCCGGGTGCTTGGGGGATGGAACAGGCTATCGACGAACTGGCGACGGGGCTCTCAATCGACCCGCTCGTGTTGCGTGACCGGATCGATCCAAGCCCTGTGCGGCGCGAGGAGCGGCGCATTGGCGCCGAGCGGATTGGCTGGCACCTGCGGCACGCGCCCGGCGCCGATCCTGGCCCGGTCAAGCGCGGCCTCGGTGTGGCGCAGTCGCTCTGGGGGGCCAATGTGCATTTGAAGTCTGCCTGCGAGGTGCGCGTGATGCGCAACGGCACGGTAGAGGTGCTGTCGAGCGTGCAGGACATCGGGACTGGGATCGGGACGGTGTTGGCCCAGGTAGTCGCCGAAACGCTAGGCCTCAATCCGGAAGACATCACGGTGCGTATTGGCGATACCGATTTTCCGGCCGGGCCGCCCTCTTATGGCAGCCGCACGACGGCGTCCATCACGCCTCCGGCCCGCAATGCGGCCTGGCGCGTTTTGCAAACACTCTTCCGCGAGGCGGCGCTCGTCCTGAACGCCGCTCCCGAGGATCTGATCGCACGCGACGGGCGCATTCTGGCCCGCGACGCGCCGAGCCGCAGCATCACCTTTGCCGAAGCTGCTGCGCTTCTACGCGAGGATCGCATCAGTGCCGTCGCCGCCCGCAGCGACGATTATGGTGGGTTTCGCCGGCGCATGGGGGACGAGGCCGCCTTGGCGCAGCAGGATTTGGGTGGCGTCCAGTTTGCCGAGGTGGCGGTAGACACCGAGACAGGCATCGTGCACGTCGAGCGCATCGTGGCGGTTCAGGATTGCGGCCGGCCGATCAATCCGTTGCTGGCCGAGAGCCAAGTGCATGGCGGCGTGCTGATGGGACTGTCCTACGCCTTGTTCGAGAATCGCATTCTCGATCAGCACACCGGGCGCATGGTGAATCCGAACCTTGAGCAGTACAAAATCGCCGGCCCATCTGACACGCCGGCAATCGATGTCGTGCTCCTGGAGAATTATCAGGGGCAAAGTGCGACCGATGCCTATGGCATCGCCGAGCCGTCCAACATTGCGACCGCGCCGGCCATCGCCAACGCCATCTACAATGCGATCGGCGTTCGTCTACGCGCCCTGCCCATGACACCGGCCGCAATTCTTGCGGCGCTGGGTAAAGTTAGGTCCAGGAGTTGATGGTCATGAACCGCTTCGCCTGGACGAGTGCAGGATCGGTTTCAGAGGCGGCGCGGGCGGCATCGACAATCGTGGCCGACGCAATGACGATATCTCCGGACACTCCGGCGAACGTCGAGATGTCGATCGTGAAGGCTGGCGGCATCGATCTGCTCGACCTCCTGAAGGAAGGCCTGTTGGCGCCAGGGATGTTGGTCAGCCTGAAGGACGTGCCGGGGCTTGACGGGATTGTTGAAGAGAAAGACGGCGGCTTGCGCATCGGACCGATGGTTACGCTGACCAGGCTTGGCGATCATCCCGTAGTACGACAGCGCTACCCCGCCCTCACCGAAGCAGTACAAGGCTCGGCGAGTCCGCAAATCCGCAATGTCGCGACTCTGGGCGGCAATCTGCTGCAGCGGCCGCGGTGCTGGTATTTCCGGGCCAAGGAATTTCGCTGCCTGAAAAAGGGCGGGGGCCATTGCTTCGCGATTTCCGGCGAAAACCAATACCACGCGATCTTCGGCAATCGATCTTGCGCGATCGTCCATCCCTCGACGGCGGCGACGGTGCTGGTAGCACTAGGCGCGACGGTCGAGCTGACGAATGCCGAGAACGCTTCGCGAAGAGTCTTGCTCGAGGATTTCTTCGTACCGCCGGACAAGGACGTGCAGCGGGAAAGCGATCTGAAACCGCAAGAGATACTGACAGCGATCCTCTTGCCGCCGCTCGGGCCGAACCTGCGTGCGGCGCATCTGAAGCAAGGCGAGAAGGACTCGTTTGACTGGCCGCTTGCCGATGTGGCTGTCGTGCTTGAGTTGTCGGCCAATGAGAGCTGCAAGAGCGCCACGATCATCCTCGGCGCGGCCGCGGCGGTGCCTTACCGCGCAAAGACGGCGGAAACCGTCCTTAAGGGCCGGCACACTGATGAAGACGCCGCCAGGGAAGCCGGGCTCGCTGCCGTGGAAGGCGCCACGCCGCTCTCCAAGAACGCTTACAAAGTGCCGCTGTTCGAAGTGCTTGTCCGGCGCGCGATCCTCAAGGCCGCGGCCTCCCGATGAACCGCGTGCCGGCTATGAAGTCTACACCTCTAGGAGTGATGACGATGACACGACGCCAAGCCAATGCCGGAATTCTTGCCAGCGCGGCGCTTGCCGCTTCTCCCGCTGTCGCTGCTGCGCGGGCGTTTGAACCCTTCACTTTGCCGCCGCCGCGTGGCGAGGGCGGGTTGCCATTGATCGCAGCGCTCAAGCTGAGGCATTCCACGCGCGAATATTCGGGGCGGCCGCTTCCGGCGCAGGTTCTGTCCGATTTGCTGTGGGCGGCCTTTGGTATCAATCGCCAAAGCGGCGATCGCACCGCGCCCTATTGGCGCCACGTCATGGTGATGGACGTCTATGTCGCGATGGCAGATGGCGTTTGGCTCTATGAGCCCAAGACCCACACACTGTTGCCGCATTTGAAGGAAGATATCCGCGCGCAAACCGGCCTTCAGGATTTCGTCGCCACCGCGCCAATCAATCTCATCTTCGTCGCCCATGGTGAGCGCATGACGGATGTGTCCACAGAAGATCGCCGGCTCTATGCCTCGGTCGATGCCGGTTTCATCGGGCAGAACGTCTATCTTTTCTGTGCCTCGGAGGGGCTGGCCACGGTCTTTCGCGGAGCGGTCGACTATCCGAAGCTCGCTCGGGCCATGCACCTCCCCGACCAGCAGTTCGTGACCTTTGCGCAGACAGTGGGATATCCGCACGCCTAGACGCCGATTCGAGGATGCGTGATGGCTATCGCATCCTCGACTTCATCTTGATCGTTGCGCCATCCACAACGAACCTGCCGTATCCTTGATGATGGATGGTCTTGGGTTTCTTTTGCGCCGGATCGACCCAAGCCTTAAGCACTTCAAAGATAAAAAGGTTGTACTTGCCCACAAGGCTCGTATCGATCACCCTACATTCGAGGTTGGCGAAACACTCGCCCACGAGCGGCGGCGCGACCCGTTCCGCTGGCATCGGCGTTAGACCAAATTTTGTGAACTTTTCCACGTCGCGGCCTGAGCAATTGCCGATCTTCACTACCGTGCGCGCGAGCGTGACTGCCGGTACGGCGATTACGCACTCCTTCGTCGCCCGCAAGGCAGCAAAGCTGTAGTCGGCACCGCTTACGACACAGGCCACCAGCGGCGGTTCAAAATCCACCATCATGTGCCAGGACATCGTCATGATATTGGCGCGGCCCTTGTGCGCGGTCGTCAGCAAGACCACGGGCCCAGGTTCGAGCAACTGGTAGGCTTTCGATAGGGGCAGATCCTTTAACATGAATGCCGATCCTGATTCCGGCTTGAGGTCGTCGAAAAGGGAATTGCCTCAAGCGGCGGCACATTCTGCCGATGTCTCTTTTGGGTCAAACCTGCTCCGGCACGGCGTTTGGCGGGAATGTCCTGGTTGCTCGAAAGCATCCATTCGCGCCTTGACGGGCGCCGGCCCGGTTCCCGATCTCGGCCGCTGGATTTGGCCGTCGCTTGGCCGGTGCGAATTGTCTCGCGGCTTCCCCTGTGCCAAAGAAGCGGTGCTTAGCAATCTAAGGTGTTGCCATGGCTTCCTCGCAAGACCCTGTGCTCACGCGTCTCGATGCAGTGGTCGACGACTTCTGCCGCCGAACCCGCTTCTTCAAGGAGCCGATCACACCCGGCCGCGCCAAGATGTTCGTCATGCAGCATCGTCAGAACACGCGGCAGCGCAACTCGGTGCTGAAGCTCAAAGTTGCGGCCAATTGCCCGGACTGGGAAACGCGGCTGAAGATCATCGGCGCCTGCACGCAGGAGGTGATCGCCGACCACGAGCACGGCCACGGCAAGGCGCATTGGCAGATTCTGGAAGAACTTGGCACCTTCATCGGAATGAGCCTCGACGACATCCGCGCTGCCAAGCCCATCGACACTACGCTCATTGCCTGGGCGGCGTGGGAAGGGCTGATGGCGAACCGTCACTGGCTGGAGGGCATCGTCGCCAACACCTGCGCGGAGCGCGCCAACGTGCCGGGCTATGGCGAAGGCATCATGCGCGAGCATGGCTGGTTCGGGCTGGAGCGCCAACGCTGGGGCGCGCTATTCGGGCTCAGCGACGAACAACTCGATTTCTTCGAACTGCACGAGGCTGCCGACATCGAGCACTCCGACATGGGCTGGCAGGCGATCGTGAAATTCTCCCGCGAGCTTCGCATGGAGGATGCCGTTGTGGAGGCCTGCCGGCGCAATCTGCTGGTATGGGAGCTATACCTGAATGGCATCGCCGCGGCCGGCGACGCCCTCGACAAAGCCTGAAGTCCGCCTCTGACAGAGCCCGCTTTTTCCGTGTAAGCTCGCTTCAACAAAGGCCAAAGGCCGGTAGCGGGAGTTGGAAACATGACCAAAACGGTCGACGTCGCGGACCTCATCGATTCGCAAAAGGTCAGCTTTTATCAATGCCTTATCGCTTTCATGGCGTGGGTGACCCTGTTTCTGGACGGGGTCGACAACCAATCCATCGCCTATGTGGCGCCTGCTCTCGGCAAGGATTGGGGTTTGGCGCGAGGAGCGCTCGGCCCGGTTTTCTCGTTGGGTGTGCTGGGTGTGGCGATTGGCGCCCTCGTCATAGGGCCGCTCGCCGACCGTTTCGGGCGCAAGCGGGTGACGGTGTCCACCGTCGTCTATGTCTCGTTCCTGTCTCTCCTCACCACGCAAGTGCCGGAAATTTCCGCTCTGCTCGCGCCGGTCATTCCGGCCGCAGACAATCTCAACGTGTTGATGATCCTTCGCTTCGTACTGGGTCTGGGGCTCGGCGCCGCGGTCCCGCTCGCCGTTGTTATCGCGAACGAGTTCGCGCCCAAGCGCTGGCGCGCGGCAATGGTCACTTTGGCGGGTTGCGGCTATGCGATGGGCTCGGCGTCGGGCGGGCTGGTCGCGTCCAATCTGGTGCCGGCCTTCGGCTGGCAGGCGCAATTCTATACCGCTTCGGCGCTGACGCTGCTGATGGCTGTCGTGCTGTGGACGTGGCTCCCGGAATCGATCCGGCTCCTGACGGTGCAGGCCAAGACCGGGGGCATCGTCGCGATTCTCCGCAAGATCAACCCGGCGCTGACTTTCGAACCCGGCACCCAGTTCGTGCTGCGCCAGGAGGTGCGAGAGCGTAGCGCCGACAAGTTTCGTCCCGCGCGCCTCTTCATGGAGGGCCGCAGCGGCATCACCGTGCTGATCTGGCTCTGCCTGTTCATGAATACTCTGGCGCTTAATTACCTCAACAACTGGCTGCCGACGCTGACGACCGAGACCGGCCTTGCCGAACCCGAAGCGCTGAGGGCCGCGGCCTTCCTGCAGTTCGGCGGCATGCTGGGCGTGATCAGCCTCGGTTTCCTCGCCGACCGCTTCGGCTTCTATCGCGTGCTTGCGGGCTCGTTTGCCGGCGGCGGACTCTTCATCGGGCTGATCGGCTGGGCGGGCGGGGTCTTCTATCCGCTGGCGGGCACCATTTTCCTGGCCGGCTTCTTCAACATCGGCACCCAGATCACATTGGCCGCGCTCGCTGCGACTCTTTACCCCACCGACATCCGCTCCACCGGCGTCAGCTGGGCGCATGGTGTCGCCCGCATCGGTTCGATAATCAGTGTGATGTTTGCGGGCACCATGCTGGCGCTGCATTGGCCACTGACGACAATGTACTACCTCGTCGCAATACCGATGTTCTTCGGCTGCGTGTGGATCGCGCTCCTCGCCAATGTGCGCGGCAAACGGCGCACACCCGCAGCAGAGCCCGAAGCGGTCCGTGCGGCGGCATAAGGAAATCATAGCGTAACCGGAGAAATGGATGTTCGCACAAATCAATCACACCGCCATCATCAGCCATCAGTACAACACCCTCGCCAAATTCTATGAGGCCGTGTTCGGGCTTCGCTATTCCGCCTTCCGCTTGACGGATGCGCCCATCGTCTCGGACGGTTATGTCGGCATGCAGCTCATTCCGCGCCGCGACGGCTATGTCGGCGCCATCGACCATTTCGGCATGGTGGTCGATGATGTCGAAACCGTGCTCGATCGCATGCAGAAGAAGCATCCCAAGGCCAACATCGTGAAGCGTCCGTCCACGCGGCCCTTCGCGGCCTATAGCGGCCATGACCCGGACGGCAACGTCTTCGATCTCGCGCAGAAGAAAAACGACACGCGCGTGGACCTGTATAAGGAACAGGCCGAAAAGGGTTGGGCCCAGGACCGTTACATCAACAAATTTGCCATCCGCACGCCCAATGCCGAACAATGCGCCGAGTTCTACGCCGACGTGTTCGAGCTGCAGCCGGTGAATCGGAAGACCGACACGCCGGGCTGGCATCTGACCGACGGGCGCATGACCTTGTCCATTCTTCCGTGGTCCATTCCGATCTTCGAGAACATGTCGATCAAGCGGCCGGGCCCCGATCATCTGGGCTTCCATGTCGAAGATTTGGAGGCGTTCAAGCAGCACGTGACCGAAGTGGCCGGCGCCAACCCCTATCTCGCGCCGGTGCCGCTTGGCGGAAGCCCGGAATCCAACGTTCGCCGCGATTTCTTCAAGCGCAGTGCCACCGGCAAATGGCAGATGACCGATATCGACGGCAACTGGCTCGACATCACCGACGAATAGCCCAAGCGCGATCAGGCGAAGTGGATACGAAGATCGTCGACGTCAACGAAGTGATCGAGCGCCAGCGGCTCGGTTCCTTTCAGATAGGGCTTGGGGCGCTCCTGCTGCTGTGCATGTTCGTGGACGGGTTCGAGGCCCAGGCGCCGAGTTTCGTGGCTCCTGAAATTGTCAAGCAATGGGGAATCCCGCGCGCGGCGATGGGGTTGGTATTCGGCGCCGGCAATCTCGGGCTGATGCTGGGCGCCGTGATCCTTGGCGTTCTCGGCGACCGTTCGGGGCGCAAGCGAACCATCGTCGTGGGGTGCCTGGTGCTCGCGGCGTTCAGCTTCGCGACGATCTATGCGACGGACCTTGCGACGCTCAGATGGCTGCGCATCGGGTCGGGCATCGGGGTTGGCGGCGTGCTTCCCTCCGTGATTGCTCTCGGTACGGAGTTTTCGCCGCGGCGGACGCAGGCGACGACGATTTGGGTGCTGTTGATCGGTTATCAGGCGGGCGCATCGTCCGGTGCGCTGGTCTCGACCTTCCTGGTCGCATCCCACGGCTGGCAGGTGATGTTCCTGATCGGGGCCGTTTTGCCGCTGCTGACGGCTTTCGCGGTTCTATTGCTGCTTCCCGAATCGGTCCGGTTTCTTGCCCTCGATCCGGCTGAGCGCACGCGGATGGCGCGAGTGCTAGGACGCATCGAGCCCCGGCTCGCGGCCGAAGCCGATACGCGCTTCGTCATCCATGAGGAACAGAGGCCCGGGTTCAAGTTCGCGCACCTCTTTGCCGAGGGGCGCGCCCTGTTCACCGCGCTGTTGTGGATGGTCTACATCGCCAATCTGATGGCGCTGCAATTCCTGGTCACCTGGCTTCCGACCGTGCTGGAAAGCCCATCGGTGTCGCGCGAGTCCGCGGCAATCGCTTCGGTTCTGGTGCAGGCGGGGGGTATGGCAGGGGGCCTCGTCCTCAGCCGCTATCTGGACAAGGGCGGCATCCGTCCGATTGCGATAGCGTTTGCGCTCGGCGTGCCGGTCGTGGCGCTGATCGGTTCGACGGGAGGCATCCCTGCGCTGCTGATGCTGGCGACGTTCGGCGCAGGCTCCGCTGTGCTCGGCGGCCAGACCAATCTGAACGCCATCGCGGGGCGCTGCTATCCGACCTTCATCCGTTCCAATGCCGTCGGCTGGGCGAACGGCGTGGGCCGCGTCGGCTCCATTCTCGGCCCCGTCATTGGCGGGGTGCTGATCGGGCTCGATCTGCCGAGTTCGCAATTGTTTCTCTGCGCCGCCGTGCCTCCGGCCTGTGCGGCAATCGGCTCATTCGCGCTCGCGCGCATCCAAATGAGCCCGCGCCCGGCCGAACTGGCCGCCGAGCCCAGTCATTAAGCAAAGGAAGACGTTCGATGTTCGCTCAGATCAATCACATGGCCATCATCAGTCCGCATTATCCGACGCTGGAGAAATTCTATCAGGCGGTGTTTGGGCTGAAGCCGTCGGCCCGGAATCGCCCCGGGGCGGCCGCGACCACGGGCGATGGCTATGTCGGCCTCAACCTCATTCCGCGGCGCGACGGCTATGTCGGCGGCCTTGATCATTTCGGCATGGTGGTGGACGATGTTGCTTCCGTGCTGGAGCGCATGCAGAAAAAGCACAAACGCGCCAACGTCGTGAAGCGTCCCTCCGCCCGTCCCTTCGCCGCCTATAGCGGTCACGATCCCGACGGCAACGTCTTCGATCTGGCGCAGAAAAAGGAAGATACCCGGAAGGAAATTTACGCCGAAATCGCAGCCAAGGATTGGGCGCAGGACCGCTATTTCAACAAATTCGCCATCCGCACGCCCAACGCCGAACAATGCGCGGAGTTCTATGCCGACGTGTTCGAACTGCAGCCGGTGAACCGCAGTAACGCGGCACCTGGCTATCATCTGACCGACGGCCGCGTGACGCTCTCCATCCTGCCGTGGTCCATCCCGGTGTTCGAGGGCATGTCGATCAAGCGCCCCGGTCCCGATCATGTCGGCTTTCATGTCGAGAACATCGAGACGTTCAAGGCCCACGTCGCCGAGGTTGCGGGCGCCAATCCCTATCTCGCGCCCGTACCGCTCGGCGGCAGCCCGGAATCGGAGGTGCGCCGGCGCTTTTTCGAGTCGCAGGCGGCCGGCAAATGGCAGATGAGCGATCCCGACGGCAACTGGATCGACATCACAGACGAGTAGGCGGCACGGTCCTCATGCTTCGACAGGCTCAGCATGAGGACATTCTATTTTCCTCACCCGAAGCTTGCTTAAAGGTGAGCTTGTCGAAGGGTGAGGATTCGTGCCGCTATGATATGAAGACCGCCAATCGAACAGGGAGCGGAACATGAGCAGCGATCTCATGACGATGCTTGAAGACAAGTTCGTCACCGTCGACGGGCTCAAGCTTAGGTATATCGAAGAAGGCGATGGCCCCGCCATAGTGCTGCTGCATGGGGCCTCGCTCGGCTCGTCTGCGGATGTGTTTATTCGCAACCTTGGGCCCCTTGCGCACGCGGGGTTTCGCGCGATTGCCTTCGATCAGCCGGGCTTCGGTCTTTCGGACGTCCCCGCCGATCTTTCCGCCGCCTATCGCCGTGACAGCATTCCGGGCTTCCTGGATGCGCTGGAGCTGAAACGCGCGGCACTCATCGGTCATTCGCAGGCCGGGAACCCGGCCGTACAACTCGCGCTCAAGGAGCCGGAGCGTTACACCCATGTGGTCGTGCTCGGCACGGGGAGCCTGCTGCCTCCGCTTCAAGGCAAGGAAGACCGCGGCGGCGCAGCCCAAGCCCGTCTCGAACGCCGCATGGCCCAGGCCGAACCCACCATCGACGACACCAGGAAGCTGCTGGAAGCCAATCTCTTCCATCACGAGCTGATCACGCCGGCCGAACTCGAGCTGCGTCACGCCCGCAGCATCGGGCAAAACTTCCGCGCCTTCGTCGCGCGCAGCGAAGCGGCCGAAGCCGCACCCGCGAAAGAGCCGAAAGTACCCATGTGGCAGCGGCTGACCGAATTGAAGGTGCCGCTGCTGCTGATCTTCGGGAAGCAAGACCGCGCCAACGCGGCCGAACGCGCTGCATTGCTGAAGCAAACCTATCCGCAGCTGAACCTGCACATCGTCGAGGGCTGCAAGCATCTCGTGCCGTGGGACGCGGCGGACGAATTCGTCCGCTTGGCCGTCCCCTTCCTGAAATCCTGAACACGGAGCCTCCGTGTCCACCAAACCATCGCGTCGGGAACGCTCTGCGACGCCTATCTCAAACTGCTGGCCCGCCGGAGGCCAACAGGCGCTGCTCAACGGTTGCGGCGTGGATAATTCCGTCAGCAATCCTTGAACGCGGGCTTTCGCTTCTCGACGAAGGCGGCCATGCCTTCCTTCTGGTCCTGGGTCGCGAACAGCGCATGGAACAGACGCCGCTCGAAATGCACGCCTTCGGATAGCGTTGTCTCGAAGGCGTTGTTCACGCATTCCTTCACCGCCATGGCGGCGGTCATCGAGGCCGCCGCGATCTTTGCGGCCGCCTTCATGGCTTCGGGCATCAACTCGGCCGGAGCCACCACGCGCGCGACCAGGCCGGAGCGCTCGGCCTCAGCCGCGTCCATCAGACGGCCCGTCAGGCACAGCTCCATGGCCTTGGCCTTGCCGATGGCCCGCGTCAGACGCTGGGTGCCCCCGGCGCCGGGTCCGATGCCGAGATTGATCTCCGGTTGGCCGAATTTGGCATTGTCGGCGGCGATGATGAAATCGCACATCATGGCGAGTTCGCAACCACCGCCGAGCGCGTAGCCCGCGACTGCGGCGATCACCGGCTTGCGCGCGCGGGTGACCCGCTCCCAATTCCGGGTGACGAAGTCTTCCTTGTAGACGTCGGCGAAGCTCTTGCCCGCCATTTCGGTGATGTCGGCGCCGGCCGCGAACGCCTTCTCCGAGCCGGTAAGGACGATGCAGCGAACGGCCGGGTCGGCTTCGAATGTGTCGATGACGGCCGAAAGCTCGTCCATCAGCTTGCCGTTCAGCGCGTTCAACGCCTGCGGCCGGTTCAGCGTGACGATCCCGACGGGCCCTTCCAGGCGGACGAGAATGGTCTCATAGGTCATGCGGCGCGGGCCCTGATGTTGCACTGCAATATGCGCCCAAGCCGGCGCGCCCGGCAAGAGAACATGGCATGATGCTGCAAACGGGGAGGACCGCATGAGACCGGCATCTAGGGCGGTGGCATTGCTTTCGGCCGCATCGGCATTCGTGCTTCTGAGCGCTGCCCCTCGGGCCGCCGAGGACGACGGCCCGCTGATGCTCGCGAAGGACGGCTATTTCTACGTCAACGCCAAGGTCACCACCGCCGCAAAGGGCGACAGTTACGGCAACGCCACCTATGTCACCGATCAGATGTATGTCGAGGAACGGGTCCCCGCGCGCCGCACGCACGCCTACCCCATCGTGATGGTGCACGGCGGTACCATGTCGGGCGTCAACTTCACCGGCACGCCTGACGGCCGCGAGGGCTGGGCGCAATATTTCGTGCGCCAGGGTTATGCGGTGTATGTGGTGGATCAGCCCGGGCGAGGGCGCTCGGGTTATCTCCCCGCGACCTACGGCCCAGCGCGCAATGTCGAGAGCACCAATTCCTTCCCGCGCATGGTGGCGCAGGAAAAATCCAAGCTCTGGCCGCAAGCCGTCCTGCACACGCAATGGCCGGGCACAGGGGCGCAAGACGATCCCGCCGCACAGCAGCTCATGGCGAGCCAGCTCCCGGCCATCGGAAGTTTCGAGAAGCAGCAGTTTCTGAACCGTGACGCGCTGATCACGCTGTTCGAGAAGATCGGGCCGGGAATATTGCTGGTGCATTCGCAGGCCGGCGCGTTTGCATGGCCGGTGGCCGATGCGCGGCCCGATCTGATCAAGGCGATTCTCGCCGTCGAGCCGAACGGCCCGCCGGTGCACGGCGTGGAATTCGTAGGAAGCCCGAACTGGTTCAAGGAAGGGCCGGTGGCGCTGCCCTATGGCATCACCTCGGTGCCGCTCGCCTATGTGCCGGCACTGAAGGACGCATCCGAATTGGCGTTCGAGCGGGAAGCAAAGGCGGACGCGCCCAATCTTGTGACGTGCTGGAAGCAGAAGGAGCCGGCCCGCCAATTGCCCAATCTGAAGATGCCGGTTCTCGTGGTGACGTCGGAAGCATCCTATCACTCGCCTTATGACCACTGCACGGTGAAGTATCTCAATCAGGCAGGCGTGCATCCGGCTTGGATCAAGCTTGCCGACATCGGCATCCACGGCAATTCGCATGTGATGATGCTGGAGAAGAACAACAAGCAAATCGCCGCCGTCATCGCGCAATGGCTGGATAAGACTTTACCGGCCGGCAAATAAATCAGCTTCGGCCCAATTTCGAACCGGCAAGAGCGATCAGTTCTTTTGTTCGGTACGGCGCGGGTGTGAAGCCATCAAGGCGTACGCCATCTCGGTGAAGCGGCTTCCGGGTCCGCAGCGGCCCAGGCTCTGAACATTTACGCAAGCGCCGTCGAACAACAGGAAGAGTTGTTCGGCCAATTGTTCCGGTTCGGCGTAGCCCGCTTCGCGGCAGAGCTTCACAATGCGATCGCGCTGTTGGTTCTTGCATTCCTCGATGACCGCGCGGGCGGGATGGTCCTTCTCCGGAAATTCGACCGCAGCGTTCGCCACAGGACAGCCGCGCAGATCCGCCTTGCAAAGATCCTCCCCGTGGCGAGCAACAAGTGCGCGCAGCTGCGCATAGGGATCGCCCGCGTAGGGCCGTATCGTTTCTTCGTCTCTGACGATCGCATAGGCGTTGAGCGAGCGCAGATATTCCGCCACCAGCCGATCCTTCGATTCGAAGTGGCGATATAGCGTCATCTTGTTGGTTTGTGCGGCGGCGGCGATCTCATCGACGCTGACGGCGCGGATTCCGCGGGAATAAAACAGCTCACGAGCGGCATTGAGAATGCGTTCGCGCGGCGGAACTTCGACCTTCCTGCCAAGCTCTGCTGACGTTTCCAAAAAACTTCCTTCCTCCCGCTTGACACGGTACTTACCGGTAAGTAACGTCTGGTAGTGTTACTAGTAAGTACCACAGTATTCCGGCCATGTCACGTGTTGTTTGGGTCGCAAATTCTAAAGGTTCTTCAAATGGTTAAGACATCTGACGACGGGTTGCCTCGGGAAAACTCCGTGATTCCGGCGGGACCTGAGTCCGCGGAGCCGGAGAATCCCGTGGCGGCGCTGCCGCCTGACCGTTGGGCCGGAGCGGCAGGGCTCCCTCCCTCCCGGCTGCCGTTCCGGCCCAACGCAGAATCGAGCCTGCAACGCGAAGATCAAGAAGGAATGCCGTCATGAGTATCCAAGCCATTCTCTACCGCAAGGGAAGCGAGGTCGTAACGGTAAGCCCCCGGACGTCGGCTAGACGTGCCGCGGAGCGGCTGCGCGAACGCAATATCCCGGCTCTGGTCGTGAAAGACGGCGAAACGATCGTCGGCGTCATCTCCGAGCGGGAGATCGTCAACGCTCTCGCGCGTCATGGGGAGAAGATCGACTCGATGACGGCGGGTGACATCGCGGCGCGAGACATCCTGCTGGCGGCACCCGAAGATGGTCTTCAGCGCACGATTGCCCGGATGACCGGTGACGGCAAGCGGCATCTGGTTGTGCTTCGCGACGGCAAGCTCGCTGGCATCGTCAGCGCCGGCGACATCCTGAAGTACCGGCTGGAAGATCTCGAAATCGAAAAGCGATTTGCTCCGCGCACTATTTTTCATGACGCGCCGAACGGCGGCCGGATCCGGGAGATGTCCCATGTTTGATGTTTCTCTTCCGGTGCTGGCGGCATGGGCGAACGTGGCGCTGTTTGCCCTGGCGGGGCTGGTGAACCTGGCCGGCGTCGGTGCCGTGCGTGAAACCTATGCACGCTGGGATATTCCAGCGCTCACCTATCGCACGATAGGCTTGATCGAACTCATCGCGGCGGCATTTCTCGCACAGCCGGAGTTCAGAGTTTGGGGCATCGTTCTGGTGGCGCCGATTTCCTTCGGTGCGGTGGTCTTGCTGCTCGATCATCGCCACTACGTTTACGCGGCGATGGCTAGTCTCATGCTGGCCGGTCTCGTTCCGGTGATGCTGGCGATACCGCCCACGTCCAACCTCGTCCATTACGCGGTATAGCCCGCCTTTGGTGGAGCCGGTTTCCCAAAAAGTTGAGAGAGACGCAGAGATGAGAACGACACCGAGTTTGCAGCCTCCAAGCGGTCAAACGGTCTGGGCAACCCGGACGCGACTGAGGGCGGTCATGTGCGCGCTCGTGTTCGCCGCGTTCTGGGTATTGCCCTTATCCGATGCGCACGCCGCCAATCCCTCTGAAGCGTTTGTTCAATCCAGCATCGATAGAGCCTACACAATCCTGAACGACGGGGCTTCCGACGCGGCTCAGCGTCAGCTCAAATTCCGCGCCCTGTTGCTGTCCGTGGTCGACGTCAAACGCGTGGCGCTGTTTACGCTCGGTCCATTTGCGCGCGATGCCGGCGAGGCCGACCTTCAGAAATACATAGCTGCGTGCACGGATCTTCTAGTCGCGGTCTATCAACGGGGGCTCGACACCTACAAAGACCATCCCTTGGAAGTGATCGGCTCGGTCGAACGCGCCGAGGACGATGTGATCGTCAACGTCGTTGCGGGCGGCCCTGGCGGCAAGGCCGCTCAAACGCAAATGGGCTTTCGCGTGCGCCGGGCACAGAGCGGCGGAAACATCATCACCGACATTGAGGTCGAAGGTGCATGGCTGGCCATTACCCAGCGCGAAGAATTCATGGCTTATTTGCAGCAGCACGGGGGAAACGTAGCGGCGCTCTCGATGGAACTTGAGGAAAGAGCCGCGCGGCTCCGCGGTGCGGACGAGGCAAACCGTATCCCTTGATTGCCGCGAGGAGCCTCAGTTCTGACACTTCGGGCAGTAGAAGGTCGAGCGTCCCGCCTGCACGATGCGTTTGATCGTGCCTTTGCAGTTCGGGCACGGTTCGCCCTCGCGGTCATAAACGGCGAAATGATGCTGGAAGTAGCCGAGCTCGCCGTCGGCGCGCGCGTAATCGCGCAACGACGATCCCCCCGCGTCCACCGCCTCCTTCAGCACCGCCTTGATCGCCGGCACCAGTTTTTCGCACCGCGCGCCAGCCACGGTCTTCGCCAGCCGCTTGGGCGAAATGCCCGCCCTGAACAGCGCCTCGCAGACATAGATGTTGCCGAGCCCAGCCACCACGCGCTGATCGAGCAGCGCCGATTTGATCGGCGTTTTCTTGCCCGTCAGTGCGGCGCTCAGCACGGAAGGCGTGAAGGAATCGTCCAGCGGCTCCGGACCCAACCCTTTGAACAGCGGATCGGCCTCCAGCGCATCGGTCGGGCTGAGCCCCATCAGCCCGAAGCGGCGATGATCGGTGAAGACGATGCGCGTGCCTTCATCGGTCTCGAACACCACATGATCGTGCTTGCCCGCGCCGCTGCCGTCATCGGGCGCCTTGTTGTGGAAGCGTCCGGGCCGATGCGTATTCGCGCCATGCACCGTCAGCCGCCCGCTCATGCCCAGATGCACGATCAGTGTCTCGCCGGAATCCAGATCGAGCAGCAGATATTTCGCCCGCCGCCTCAGGTGCATGACGCGCCGCCCGGTCAGCCGCGCGGCAAACCGCTCCGGAAATGGCGTCCTGAGATCGGGCCGATTGACCTGAACGCGCGCGAACCTGCGCCCCTTTAACGCGGGCACAAGGCCCAGGCGAACCGTTTCGACTTCGGGTAATTCGGGCATGGGGCCATGTAGCCGGTTTGTGAGCTTGACGCTATTGTCCGGCCCCATGAACGAACAGGAAGAAAAAGTACCCTTCGGCTTCCGCGACGTGGCGCCGGACGAAAAGCCCGACCTCGTGCGCGGTATTTTCTCGTCGGTGGCATCCCGCTACGACCTGATGAACGACCTGATGAGCGCAGGTGTTCACCGCCTGTGGAAGGACGCGTTCGTCGATTGGCTGAACCCGCAACCCCGGATGGCGGTCCTCGACGTAGCCGGCGGCACCGGCGACATCGCTTTCCGAATCGCCAAGCGCACTCGCGAGCGTGGCGGGGAAGCCGCGATCACGGTCTGCGACCTCAGCCAAGCCATGCTGGAACAGGGGATCAGTCGTCCGGAAGCCGCGGACAGCAACATCGTCTGGGTGTGCGGGGACGCAGAGAACCTCCCCATCGAAAGCGCAAGCCAGGACGCCTACACGATCGGCTTCGGCATCCGCAACTGTACGCATCTGGATCGCGTGCTCGCCGAAGCCTATCGCGTGCTCAAGCCGGGCGGGCGGTTCCTGTGCCTGGAATTCTCCCGCGTCGCGGCACCGGGCTTGGATGCGCTTTACGATGCGTATTCGTTTTCCGTGCTGCCGCGGCTCGGTGAAATTGTTGCGGGTGACGGCTCCGCCTATCGCTATCTCGCGGAAAGCATCCGCCGGTTTCCCTCGCAAACCGCGTTTGCGAAGCTGATCGCCAAAGCGGGCTTTGCGCAAACCAAGTTCCGCAATCTCTCGGGCGGAATCGCCGCTATGCATTCGGGCTGGAAGGTGTAGGCCGCATGTTCCAAGCCTTGAGCAGAATTGGCCGGGTCGTGCGCGTGGCGCGGATTCTTGCGCGCCGCGATGCGCTGGTGCCCCATGAATATGCGGACCGCGCGCCCCCCTCGTTGCGGTTTGCCGCGCGGCTTCTCGGCCGGCCCAACGCCGCGGAGATGGCCCGCCTCCCCGGTGAACGCCTGGCCGCCGCGCTGGAAGAGATGGGGCCGTCGGCGATCAAGCTCGGCCAACTCCTTGCTACCCGCCCGGATATATTGGGATCGGAAATCGCGCGCGGGTTGGAAACGCTGCAGGACCGCCTGCCGCCCTTCCCGGATGCCGAGGCGAGGACAATCGTCGAGGCCGAACTCGGCCGCCCGCTCGATGCCATTTTCGGCGCGTTCGGGCCGCCCGTCGCTGCGGCCTCCATCGCGCAGGTGCACGCGGCCGAAACCACCGACGATCCGCCCCGCCATGTCGCGGTGAAGATACTGCGCCCCGGCATCGAGGCCGAGTTCGCGCGCGATTTCGACGCCTTCCGCTTCGCGGCCGGGATCGCCGAACGGTTCTCGGCCGAGGCGCGCCGCTTGCGCCTCAGCGCCGTGGTGGAGACGCTCGCCGCATCCGTTGCGCTGGAACTCGATCTGCGCATGGAGGCGGCGGCCGCTTCGGAGCTTGGACAGAATACCCGCAACGACGACGATTTCCGCGTGCCGGCGCTCGACTGGTCCCGCACCAGCTCGCGCGTGTTCACCTCGGAATGGGTGGAAGGCGTCGTGCTGCGCGATCCCGACACGCTCGCCGCGGCCGGGCACGATCCCGCGCGCATCGCGGTCATGGTGGTGCGTTCCTTTCTCACACAGGCTCTGCGCGACGGCTTCTTCCACGCCGACATGCATCCGGGAAATCTGTTCGTCGATGCGGAGGGAAGCATCTGCGCGGTCGATTTCGGCATCATGGGGCGGCTCGAACCGGCGATGCGGCGCTTCATGGCCGAAACGCTGGCGGGATTTCTGGCGCGCGATTACATGCGGGTCGCGCAGGTCCATTTCGACTACGGCTTCGTGCCCAAGACGCACAATGTGGAGACCTTCGCGCAAGCGCTGCGCGCAGTCGGCGAACCGATCTTCGGGCGCACCGCGCGCGATGTCTCCATGGCACGCCTGCTGGAGCAGCTGTTCGACACCACGCGCCGCTTCGACATGCAGCTACAGCCGCAGCTCGTGATGCTGCAGAAGACCATGGTGGTGGTGGAGGGCGTCGCGCGCAACCTCGATCCCACCTTCGACATCTGGGAAGCCTCGCGGCCCATCATCGAGACTTGGATGGTGGACAATCTCGGACCCGAAGCGCGGTTGCGCGATGCGGCGGACGGGCTCACGAGTCTTGGTAAACTCGCCCAGAACCTGCCGCAGCTTTTGCGCGACACCGAAGCGATTGCCGCGCAGCTTGCGGACGGCGGATTGCGCCTGCATCCCGATTCCGTTCGGGGTATCGCGTACAGCCAACTGAAGCGAACGCGCCATGTGCGTGTGGCGCTATGGATCGCCGCCGGCGCGCTCGGAATTCTCGCTTTGGGCCTGCTTTGAGATATCTAACCGAACTTGCCGCCGGTCGTCCGCCCGATTTTGATGCTGCCTGCATTGCAGATCTGCGGGCTATCCTGGCCGAGCCGGAACACTTTCACCGAGAACACCCGGTCCGACGCCGCGGGAAGATCGGGGACGCGCACCGAGAGGCCCGCGCCTTCGATCTCTTGATCGGTTGCGATCATCGAGCGATAGCCGGGCGAGTCCGTGCCCGTATCGGCAAAGGTCAGAACCACCTGGAGATTGTCCGCCGAGCCGGCGCGCGAAACGCAGTCGCCGGTTATGGTGATGGTCTGGCCGGGCTTTACCTCGCCCACAGGGTCCGCGATTTCTCCGGTCACCGAGCCCAGCGTGCTGTGAAGCACGACACCGCTCGCGTTTTCGGCCGGCAAACTGACCGCATAAGCGTTGGCGGAGCAGAAAATGCCCGCGCAGGCTATGGCGGCATGCGTCAATGCGTTTTTCAGCATGGTCTCGTTTCGGCCCTGACCCCAACGTCAGGTTATTCTACACAATCGAGGGATATTCCCGATAGTGATTTTTCCTTAACGGTCCTCACCGGCCGCCCTGACCGGGAAATACAGTGACACGAACGCTGAACATCGCCCATCGCGGGGGGGCTGCGTTGTGGCCGGAAAACACCCTTTATGCGTTCGTTTCGGCGGCCAAAGCAGGCTATGACGGCGCTGAGCTGGACGTGCAATTGACCCGCGACGATAGACTGGTCGTATTCCATGATTTCCGCCTGAAGCCGGAGCTCTGCCGCGATTCGGACGGGCGCTGGCTGCGGCGCGGCGCTAAAAGGCTTCCATCCATCCGTGCGCTCACCTTGGCGGAGCTGCAGAGCTTCGACGTCGGCAGACCCAAACCTGGCACGCTCTATGCGCGGCCTCATCGCCATTTGAGCCCGCACGACGGAGAACGCATGCCGTCATTGCACGACGTGATTGCCCAAGTGCGCACGATCGATCCGGATTTCCGCCTCTTTATCGAGATCAAGACGAGCCTGCGCAATCCTTCGCTTTCCGCGCGTCCCGAAGCGGTCGCGGAAGCCGTGCTCGCCGAATTGCGCGCGAGTGGATTTCGCGCGAACGCGATCCTTGTCGGGTTCGATTGGCGAGGGCTGGTTCATGCGAAGAGGCTCGATCCGGATGTGCCCTGCTGGTTCAGCACCACGGCGCATGCGCGTTCAGGCGCAGCAGCGGTCCGCGCTGCCCGCGGCGATGGCTGGTTTGCCGCGCGCGAACGCGCGACAGCGAAAGCGGTGAAAGAGGCGCGCGCGAATGGGCTCGCTTTTGGAGCGTGGACGGTGAATGCCCCGCGCGAGATGCGGCGTCTGATCGGGCTGGGCGTCGATGCCATCTGCACCGACCGCCCGGACCGTTTACAAACGCTTTTGGCTACAGCCCCTCGAACAAAGCGGTCGAAAGATAGCGCTCTGCGAACGAAGGAATGATCGTCACGATCTGCTTGCCCGCCATCTCGGGCCGCGCACCCACTTCGAGCGCGGCCGCGATGGCCGCGCCCGACGATATCCCGCCCGGGATGCCTTCGAGGCGAGCCGCCGCGCGCGCGGTCTCGAAGGCGGTCTCGTTCGAAATGGTGACGACTTCGTCGATCACCGAACGGTCGAGGATCTCCGGAATGAACCCCGCACCGATGCCCTGAATCTTGTGCGGGCCGGGCTGGCCGCCGGACAGCACCGGGCTGTCCTCCGGCTCCACCGCGATCATTCTGACCGAGGGTTTGCGCTCTTTCAGCACCCGGCCGACGCCGGTGATGGTGCCGCCCGTACCCACGCCCGAAATGACCGCATCCACGCCGCCTTGCGTATCGTTCCAGATTTCCTCGGCGGTGGTCAGGCGATGAATCTCGGGGTTCGCCGGATTTTCGAATTGCTGCGGCATGATCGCATGGGGCGTGGTGCGCAGGATTTCATTGGCGCGTGCAAGAGAGCCCTTCATGCCTTTCGAAGCTTCGGTCAATTCAAGCTGCGCGCCCAGCAGCACCAGCATCTTGCGCCGTTCGAGCGACATGGATTCCGGCATGACCAGAATCAAATGATAACCTCGCGCGGCGGCGACGAAGGCAAGAGCGATTCCGGTGTTGCCGCTCGTCGGTTCCACCAGCACGGTCTTGCCCGGCGTGATCTTTCCCTGCCGCTCCAGCGCGTCGATCATGGCGACGCCGATGCGGTCCTTGACGCTGCCGATGGGATTGAAGAATTCCAACTTGAACAGCAGATCGGCTTTCACCCCCGCCGCCTGCGGCATTCGCGCCATGCGCACCAGCGGCGTGTCGCCGATCGTTTCCGTGATGGAATTGTAAATACGGCCCCGGCCTGGTTTGTGCTCTGGGGTGGTCAACGCGTCCTCGCTTCTGCCGTTCAAATGATGAAATCGGCGGTATCAGGTGGTTGAGGCGTCCCGCAGTCAAGCCCTTCCACGCGGGCGCGCTTGCAAATGTCCTCGATGGAGATGTCGTCGAGCTTCTTCATCACTTCTTCCTGCAGCGAGGCGACTAGGGGCACCACGACGCGGCGGCCAAGCTCGGAGCCGCCGTCGAAGTTCTCCTCACTGTCGTCAAGGCTCATGGCGATCCGCACGACATCGCCGACGCTGATGCGGCGCCGCTCGCGGGCGAGCCGGTATCCGCCGCGCGGACCGCGCACGCCTTTCAGGATGCCGGCACGCACCAGTTGCTGCATCACTTGTTCGAGATAGCGCTGCGGGACGCCCTGGCGCGCGGTGATTTCCTTGGCCTGTACCGGCTCGGGCCGCGCGTTGTAAGCGATGTCGATCACCGCTTCGAGCGCCAGCATGGTCTTACGCGACAAGCGAAACATTCCCCCAATCCCCCTTCAGACGCCAAGCCCGGTCGAACCGAAACCGCCCGCACCGCGGACGCTCCCATCCAGCACAGTCGTTTCGCTCCACTCGACCCGGGCATGAGCTGCAACGACCAGCTGCGCGATCTTCATCCCGCGCGCGATGGCGAAGGGTTCGGTACCGTGATTGATCAGGATAGCCATGACTTCGCCGCGGTAATCGGAATCGATGGTGCCGGGCGCGTTCAACACGGTGACCCCATGGCGGAGCGCCAACCCGGAACGCGGGCGCAGTTGAGCCTCGAAGCCATCGGGAAGCGCGATCGCGATCCCCGTGGGCACCGAAAGAAAACGCCCTGGCGCCAGCACGAGTTCGGCCTCCACGGCCGCAAACAGATCGAGCCCCGCGGCGCCCGCCGTCGCATAGGCCGGAAGCGGCAGGTCGATCCCGTGCGGCAGGCGGCGGATGGCGACCTTCATGCCGCGCTCCTTCCGAAGTGGGCGGCGATGCGGTCTACCAGATGGTGCGCAACGTCGGCCTTGCGCATCTCCGGCCACGCTTCGGCCCCGGCTGCCGTCAGCAGATGCACGCGGTTGTCATCGCTGCCCATGACGCCTTTCGAGACATCGTTGGCGAGGATCCAGTCGCAGCCCTTGGCAAGGCGCTTGGCGGTGGCGTTGGCGATCAGGTCGTCGGTTTCCGCAGCAAAGCCGATCACCAGTTTGGGCCGCTCCGTGGCATGGCGGGAAAGCCCGGCCAGAATGTCGGGGTTCTCCACGAGCGAAAGGGTCGGGGCTGCGTTCAGTTTCTTGATTTTCGCGGCTGCCGTCGATTCAGTGCGCCAGTCGGCCACGGCAGCGGCGCAGACGGCGAGGTCGAGGGGAAGTTCGGCCTCCGTGGCCGCCCACATTTCACGTGCGGTCTCGACCCGGACGAGCTTCACGCGGGGCGGCGGCGCAATATTCACCGGGCCAGAAATCAGCACCGTATCCGCGCCTGCTTCCGACAGGGCCGCCGCGACGGCGTAGCCCTGTTTGCCGGACGAACGGTTGGCGATGTAGCGGACGGGGTCGATAGGCTCATGCGTCGGCCCGGCCGTAACCAGGGCTTTCAGACCGGCCAGGCGCGTATCGGGATGCAGCAGCCCCTCGATGGCGGCGACGATTTCGTCCGGTTCGGCCATGCGGCCCAAGCCGAACTCGCCGCAGGCCATCTCTCCCGCATTGGGACCGACCACATGGACACCGTCGGCTTTCAGAGCCGCCGCGTTCCGTTTGGTGGCGGCGTGCTCCCACATCCGCACATTCATGGCAGGCGCCAGCAGCACCGGCTTGTCGGTCGCGAGCAGCGCCGTCGAGGCAAGGTCGGGCGCGAGACCGGCCGCGAGTTTCGCCATCAAATCGGCCGTGGCCGGGGCCACCACCACGAGATCGGCCGCGCGCGAAAGCGCGATATGGCCCATCTCGGACTCCGCGGTCAGATCGAACAGTTCCTGATAGACCTTGTTGCCGGTCAGGGACGCCACCGAAAGCGCCGTCACAAAGCGGCTCCCGGCCTCGGTCAGAATCGCACGCACAGCCGCTCCGCGCTCGCGCAACCGGCGGATCAGCTCAAGCGTCTTATAGGCCGCGATGCCTCCGCCGATGATGAGAAGGACGCGTTTGCCGTCGAGCGTCAAAGTTCAAGACTCCCATAAAATCCATGGCCAGAATGGTATATATATCGAAATACGTTCCAAAAGTGTAGTTCCTTTCGCGTAACAATTCTGGAATGTAGAAAGGCGCATTCTTTGCCGCCGGAGACCCCGCGTGATGATCGCAACGCCCAAGGAAATCCTTGATTTCTGGCTCAAGGAAACTCCTCAGCACCGCTGGTTCGCGACCGATGCCGGCCTGGACGCGGCCATCCAGGCCCGTTTCGAGGAGACTTGGCGCGCCTGCCGCGAAGGCGCCTGCGATCTCTGGCCGGCAACCATGGAGGGCGCGCTCGCGCTCATCATCTTAACCGACCAATTTCCCCGCAACATGTTCCGGGGCACGGCGGATGCCTTCCTGACCGACGCCAAGGCGCGGGAAACCGCTCACCACGCCATTGCCCGGGGGTTCGATCTGGAGGCGCCCATGAGCGTGCGCAATTTCTTCTACCTGCCGCTGATGCATTCGGAGGATCTGAAAGACCAGGACGAATGCGTCCGCCTGACCGGCGAGCGGCTGGGAGAAGCCCATTACTCCTATCCCTTCTCGCGCCGTCACCGCGATGGGATTGCCCGCTTCGGCCGCTTCCCGGCCCGCAACGCTGCGCTTGGCCGCGACAGCACCCCTGAAGAAATCGCGTTTCTCAAAACGAACCCGATTGGGTTTTGATCGTTCCCTTTCGTGCTTAACCATAAATCCATCCTGGAGACATCGATGGGCGCTCAAGAAGCCTGCCGCCTGGCGGCCGAACTGAACGAGGAGTTTGGCGACCTGGTTGCCGAGGTGGCCGAGCGCACCATCGCGAGCCTGGAACAGGATGGGCTCGAAGAGCGGGCTTCGGTATGGCGGGCGCTGCTGGCCATTCTCGACGATATCGCGGCCAAGCGGATCGATCCCTACGCCAAGATCGCCATCCACTGACGCACGGCCGAGGGCGCCGCGTTCTCTGCCGGCCGATGGAAAAGGGAGTATGGTTCTCCTCAGTGCCCGCGCGGTCCGTGCGGTAGGGAGATTCCATGCTCGACCCCGTGATTCAGGCGCTGTTCCAGCAAATTCCGGGACTTGCCGATTATCCGACATGGCAGAAGTCGCCAGCCGAGGCCCGGGCGGAGTTCAAAGCGTTCTGCCAGCTGGCCGATCCCAGATCTTCGGCGATCGGCAGGATCGAAGACATGAAGGCCGAAGGACCGGCAGGTCCCATTCCGCTGCGGGTCTATACGCCGGTTGCGGCAGGCGGCGCGGCCCTTCCGGCGCTGGTCTATTTCCATGGCGGCGGTTTCGTCCTCGGTGACCTCGATTGCTATGACGGGCTCTGCCGGACGCTCGCCAATGAGAGTTCATGCCGCGTGATTTCCGTCGATTACCGGCTCGCCCCCGAGCACCCATTTCCGGCTGCTGTGGAAGATTGTTACGCGGCGGCAGCGTGGGTCGAAGCACACGCGCCCGATTTGGGCGTGGACCCGAACCGTATCGCCGTCGGGGGCGATTCCGCCGGCGCCAACCTTGCCGCCGTGACGTGCCTCCTCGCCAAGGCGAACAAGGGCCCTCCCTCGATCGCATTCCAGCTTCTGATCTATCCCGTCGTGCGGATGGGACGCGATCATTCCAAGCGCCCTTTCGGCACGGGCTATTTCCTCGACAACCGGACTATCGATTGGTTCCGCGGCCATTATGTGCCGCCGGGCGTGGACCGTTCCGACCCGCGCCTGTCACCGCTCGACGCACCCGATGCCGGCGGACTTCCCCCGGCCTATATCGTGACCGCAGGTTTCGATCCGTTGCGGGACGAAGGCATGGCCTATGGCAAGAAGCTCAAGGCGGCGGGCGTGCCGGTGTCCCATGTCGATTATCCGACCATGATCCACGGCTTCTTTTCCATGCCCGGTCTGATCCCGCTGGCCAACGATGCCATCGCAGCGGCCGCACATGCCGTGCGGGACGGGATGAAGTAGCGAATAGCGAATAAGGACTGGACCGCCTATAGTTCCGGCCCGTCATTCGCGTTACCGGAGGAAACACCCATGAAGCGTTTCATCGTTCCGCTTGCCGCGGCTGCCCTTGCATTGCCTGCCATCGCGCGCGCCGACCTGCCGCCCGATGTGGCCAAAGCCGTGGCCGCGATGGGCCATGTCAATGACGCCGGCGCGACGCACAAGATCTTCGAGCCGCTGCAGCCGAAGGACCCCGCATCCGTCGCAGGCCTCAAGGTCGAACGCGACATCGCCTATGGCTCGGACCCGCTGCAGAAAGTGGATGTGATCTGGGACGGCAAGACGGCCGGCGCACGCCCGGTGCTCGTGTTCGTCCATGGCGGAGGCTTCACCGGCGGCGACAAGCACACGCCAAATCAATTCTCGAACGACAATCTGCTGAAGTGGGCGAACGAGCAGGGCATGGTCGGCGTTGAGATCAATTACCGCCTTGCGCCCAAGAACGTTCTCCCGACGCAGGTCGAGGACGCGCGCGACGCCCTCGCCTGGGTCGCGAAGAACGCGTCCAAATATGGCGGCGACCCGAACAAGATTTTCCTTTGGGGTCATTCGGCGGGGGCGAGCCTTGTCGGCCTCTACGTGTCGCACCCGGACTATTACTACAAGCCCGGCGGAGGCATCATCGGCGCGGTGATGACCTCGGGAGGTTACGAGTCCCGTTCCGGTGGTATTTTCGGCAACGATCCGGAGAAGATCAAATATTGGTCGTCGGTCGACGGGTTGAAGAAGACGAATATTCCGCTGTTCTTCACCCGCGCCGAATGGGATCCGGAAACGCCGCAGATCGCGCAGGGCGAGATGATCCATAAAGTGCTGACCGACATGGGGCACGATCATTTCTTCCATGTGATGAAGACGCACAATCACATGTCGCAGATTTATTCCGTCGGCATGGGCGAGACGCAGCTGACCGATCTGCTTGGCCCCTGGCTGAAGAAGCAGGCGGGCAATGTGAAGTCGGCATCGAACTGAGCGTTCTTTCGTGCTTGCAGTTTTGACGGGCGGGGCTTCATCTCCCCGCCCGTTTTTTCTTCGCCCTCATGCTGTGCTTGCCGAAGCATTTGCGCTTCGATCACGCTGGCACGTCGCAGCGAAAATCGGTAGCGTCACGCCAAAGACGATCCCGGGAGGCCCTACAGATGAAGCGTTTTTTTGCAGTTTCCTTTGCGGCACTCGCTCTCGCCCTGGCGGCGCCGTCCGTCGCTCAGGAAGAAGTGCCCGTTCCGATGATGAAGGCCCCCTTTCATCTGCCCGTCTTCCACAACGAGTACGTCACGTTGCTGAACGTGAATGTGCTGCCCGGACATAACACCGGCTATCACATCCATTCCTTCGATCAGGTGTCGGTTAATATCGGCGCCGCCGACATGACCAACCAGAATTTCGGCTCGAAGGATGTGAGCAAACCGCAACGCGGCGAGTCGGGGCGCGTCACCTATACCGACTATGTCAAGAACGGAATGCGCACGCACAAGGCGAGCAATGTCGGGCCGACCCCGTTCCACAATATCTCCGTCCTGTTCACCGGCAAGCCGAGCGGGATTGCCCCCGCAGCCCGGGGCGGCGCCTATAAACAGGAAATCGACAACGAGCGTGTGCGCGTCTGGCGGCTGACGCTGGAGCCCGGCCAATCGGCGCCGCAGATCACCCAGAATGCGCCCGGCGTGCGCATCATCCTGAGCAACGACGAATTCGTCGAAAGCGTGCCCGGTTCAGCGGATCGCACGATGGGCCCGCGTCAGGGCGATTTCTTCTGGCAGGACGGCGGCGTCACGCGCACCATCAAGAACACCGGCAAGACGCGTTTGGAATTCATTGAATTCGAGATCAAATAGCGGCCGCTGCTCAATACGGGAGGTGCATCATGCTTCGTTCGCTCATGCTTGGGCTACTTGCCTGTGCCGCGGCCTCGTCGGGCGCGCTTGCGCAAAGCTGTGCCGGCAATCCCATCGCCGTTCAGATTCTCGGTTCCGGCGCCCCCGGATTCCTCAAGGACCGGTCCAATACCAGCTACCTCCTCTGGGTCGGCAATCAGGCCAACATTCTGCTCGATGCGGGCGGCGGGGCCTATGTCCGCTTCGGCCAATCGGGCGCCAAGTTCAGCGATCTCAAGATGATCCTGGTCAGTCATCTGCATCCTGACCATGTTTCGGATTTGGCCGGTATCCTCTGGTCGGGCCGTATGACGCGCGAGGGTACGCTCCCAATCGTGGGCCCATCGGGCAACGAGGCAGCGCCGAGCTTTTCCGATTTTCTCAACCGCTCGTTCGATCCGAAGAGCGGTTCGTTCGAGGTCCTGGGTTCGCTCATGGGGCCGGGCCCGGGCGTCAAGCTCAACGCGAGCGTCGTCGACGTGACCAAACCCGAGGCCACCACCGTCTACGACCAGGGCGGGATCAAGGTGACAGCCATGGGAATACCGCACGGCAATCTTCCGAACTTGGCCTACCGGGTGGAGACGCAGGGCAGAACGGTCGTCTTCAGCTCGGATCAGAACGGGACCAATCCACGCTTCCCCGACTTCGCGAGGGGCGCGGATCTTCTCATCATGCATCTGGCCATCGGTGTCGGCGCGAACAATCCCAACCAGGCTCTGCCCATCGTCGTCGGCCAGGTCGCGCAAAGCGCCAAACCCAAGCATCTGGTCTTAAGCCATATCGCGCAATTTGATCTCGATGCCGCCGTCGCGGACGTGAAGAAAAGCTACACCGGCCCGCTCACGGTCGGCGCCGATCTCCAGTGCACGCAGGTGCAGTAGCTTCTACTTGCCGGCCCCGGGTTGAGGGCACAATTGCTTGTCCAGCGCGCAGGCTTTCGCATCGTCGGCGGCGGCGTCCATATTGAGGAAATAGAAGGAGCGGCCGCGCATCCAATAGGCCATGGCGTTCATCGGCTCGGCCTGGATGACGGCGCTCATATCGTCCGCCGCACCCTCATATTGCCTCAACTGCAACCGCGTGCCGCCGCGGCGGAAACGCGCCTCGACATAGTCCGGCTTCATCATCACGGCGGCGTCGAAATCGGCGACAGCCTGTTCGTACTGGTCCTTCTTGGCATAGGCGACGCCGCGCATGACGTAATCGTAGGGCAGGTTCGAGCCGGGCTCCTTCTTGTCGAGCGCCAGCGTATAGGCGGCAATCGCGGCATCAGCGTCGCCCTTTTGCATCGCGGCGGCGCCGGTCGTCTCGTCCGCTGTCGGCCCAGTCGGCACCGGCGGGGCAACGGGCGCGGCCGGGGTGACGCTTGCAAGCTTCACGTTGGGATTGTCGAAGACCAACACCGCGGTGGACGTCAGCTTTCCGCTGCGGTCGTAAATCTGTTCATGGAAGGTCAGCGTCTTGCCGTCGGGGGAGAGTGCGCGGGTCCCGAGGATCAAGATCGATTTGCCCTTCATGTACGTATAGCTGGTGTTGAAGTCGCCATAGCGGGTCCACGAGCCGGAATCGAAGTCCGAGATGCCCGTGATGGGGTGAGGCTTCCCGTCGGTGATCGCGGCAAAGCTGCCTTTGACGGGCTTGCCCTGTACGTCGACTCCGTCCTCGTTCATGGTCGTCGCATCGGCGAACGTCAGCGTCATGCTCTTAAAGCGCGGCGGGGTCGACTTTTCGGGGACCAGGTTCCATGTCCCGACCAGGGGACTGGTTTGCGCGGCGGCGACCTGCGGAAATGCCGCGGCGGATGCGGCAAGGATCGCAATGGCGGCGCGCCGCGCTAATGCGGAACGTGTGAACTTCATCTGGGCTTCCTCATTCCTGAACATGTGCGAAGACAAACTTCCCCTCACCGAACACGCAACGACACGGTCGGCGGCGCCCTCAGCAGAGCCAAAGTATAGAATTGCCTTTCCGGCGAGGGCAAGGCGATTGGCGAATAATTGCACGCCATGCGCCCGTCACAGGCACAGCGTCCATGCGCCCAAGCTGCCCAAAAACCGGGCGCAGCAAGGCTGTCTCAGTTCTTAACCCACTTCACAACATTGTGCTGGTCATCGGAGGCCGCAAAGATGGCGCCGTTCCGATCCACCGCGACCCCGATGGCCGGCTGCCATTTGGGATCGGCCGGAGGCGGCGGCGGAATATAGGCCGTCACTTTCCCATCCTTCACCGAACCCACGCGGATGCCGCGCCCGCAGCCCGGATTGTAGCGGTCGCCCGGCATGTCGGACGATTGAGAATCGATCACATAGAGCATGTCGTTCTTGTCGATGGCGACCCCGCTCGGGCGCCCGAATTGCTTCCATGACGCGAGAAATTTCCCGTCCTTGTCGAAGATATCGATGCGGGAATTGGTACGGTCGCCAACGAACAGCCGGTCCTGGGAATCCACCGCAATGGCATGGGGCGAGCGGATTTGCCCGTTGCCCTCGCCATAGGTGCCCCAACTCTTGATGAACTTGCCGTCCTTGGTGAATTTCAGGATGCGCGAATTGTTTGGCTTCTCGCCATGGCCTTGCGAAATGAAGATGTCGCCATTGCTGGCAACCGCAACGCCGGTTGGCGAATCGAAGGTATCCAACGCCGCGCTGCCGAGCCCCACACCCGGCTTGCCGAGTTTCAGCAGCACCCGTCCATCGGGAGAAAGCTTCGTCACCTGCAGGCCCTTCATGCCCTTCGGCGTCGCGTCCGCCACCCACAGATTGCCGTCGTGATCGACGGCGGCCTGATGCGGCTCGATGAACAGATCGGCGCCGAAATTCTTCAGCGTCTTGCCGTTGGGCCCTATCTCGAACACCGACTTGCAACCGGCCGCCTCGCAGCGGTCCACGCCCCAGAAATTGTTCTTCTCGTCGACCGTCACCGCATTGATCTGGTCCCAGCCGCGCGGCATCGTCGCCCAATCGGTCACCAGATGGTACGGATTCGGCGCCTCGTTGTTGCACGGGTAGCTTGCCTGCGCATGGGCGGCCGCTCCAAACGCGGTCGTCGCTGCCAGTCCGATCCCAAATCTCATGAGGTTCGCGCGCATGATCCCTCCCAGGCGTCTCGTTGGCTGAGACTTTATCGCAAAGCGGATGCCGCCGTTAGCCGGGATCGAGCCCCGTCTTCTTCAGCACTGGAACAGCGGCCGGCGACTTGACGAAGTCCAGGAACGCCTTGGCCGCATCGGGTGCTGCCGCCGCGCGATGAAGTCCCGCCGAAAAGACCGTCACGTGCTGAACGTCGGGGGACAAGGGGCCCACATAATCCGCTCCTTTCACCCCGATGATCTCGCTGACCTGCGTGAAGCCGATATCCCCTTGGCCATTGGCCACGGCGACGGCAGGGGACTCGCCCGATTTCAGCCGTGTCGTCTTGCCCTTGATCTCATCGGCGATGCCGAGCTTGGCAAACGCCGTCGGCAGATAGACCCCGCTGGGACCGGCCGAAATCACGATCCGGTTCGCCGACAGCAGCGTCTTCTTCAGCGCCTCCCCCGAGGATATGTCCGGCTTCTTCGCGCCCGCCTTGACGGCAACCCCGATGGGAGATTTCGCGACATCGACATGGCTGCCGGCTGCGAGCTTCCCGCGTGCGATGAGGTCGTCGATGGTGGCTGACGGTGCGATGACGATGTCGGTCGCCTCCCCGCCGTTCACCCGCCTGAAGGCATCGTCGGTGCCCGACCAGGATACGGCGACGTGGTGGCCGGTCGCCTTCTCAAACGCCGGGATGAGTTGGAGATAGGCCTCCTTGACGGCATTGGAGGCGATCATCTTGATTTCGGCGGCGCGCGCGGGCATCGCAGCAGCGGCCAGCGCGGCGGTGATGGCAGCCATTCGCAGCAAGCGGGACACGGCCTTCTCCCTTGGGTTGGCGGCCGGGAGAGGATAAAGGATTCCGCGGCCCCGTGTTACTCTGACGGGTCGTTGGACAAAGGGAGGAAGGTTCGATGGCTCGTCTGGGAAAGAGGTCCGCTGCGGCACGAATGCTCGCAACCGGCGGGTTGGCGTTTGCGCTGCTGACGCCGGCGGCGATGAGCGCGACGGAGGACGCCCGCATCGCAAGCCTGATGCCCGCCGCCACGCCCTATATCGATGCCCACATCCACATGGACGAGAAGGAGCCTGAGGGCTCGATCACCCTGTTGCTGCAGGCGATGGGCAAGCTCAACGGTACGCGCGTGGTGATCCAGACCGAACCCTATGGCCCGGGCAATCCGGCAAGCTGGGACATCGAAAAGGTGCTGGCCGCCGTGAAGAAGCATTCCGATAAATTGTCGCTGATGGGCGGCGGCGGCACGCTCAACCCGATGCTGCTGCAGGCCTACACCAGCGGGGACGCCGGACCGGAGGCGCAGAAGAAACTCCGCGCCCGCGCCGAAGAGATTTTGAGCAAAGGCGCGGTCGGCTTCGGCGAGCTGTCGAACGAACATTTCGTGCTGCCGACGGCGCCGGTGAAGGACTACGAATATTTCCCGGCCGATTCGCCGTTGATGCTGTTGCTCGCCGACATTGCCGCCGAGCACAACGTCCCCATCGACCTGCATATGGAAGCGGCCCCCAACGATTTGCCGTCCGGGCTGCCCCCGCCCAATCCGCCGATGGTGCACGCCAATTTCAAGGCCCTGGAAAATCTGCTCGCGCACAATCGCCGCATGCGGCTGATCTGGGCCCATGCCGGCTCCGACAACACCGGCTTCCGCACGCCCGACCTGATGCGCCCGCTGCTGCAGCGCAATCCCAATCTCTACATGGAGATCAAATACGATCCGGGCGCATTGGGGAAGAATCCGCCGATGGCCGACGGTAAGCTCAAGCCCGAATGGCTGAAGCTGTTTTCCGATTTCCCCGACCGCTTCGTCATCGGCAGCGATCAGCATTACGACCCGCCGGCAACCGCGCCTTTTGCGCGCGCGCAAGGCAATGCCCAGCTTCTGAGCCAATTGCCGCCCGACCTCCGGCAGAAAATCGCGGTCGAGAATCCCATGCGGCTTTATCCGGTCCACTGACACGCCATGAAACTCACCACCGTTACCCGCACCCAGGGCAACAATGCCGCGCTCAAAGACGGCACCGTGAAGCCCAAAACCTTCGAGTTCGATTTCGTCGAGGTCAATCCGCTGATCGATGCCTTCCGCCGCATGGTGCGCGGGCTCGAATTCGACATCTGCGAGATGGCGATCACGACCTATATTTGCGCCCGCGCGCACGGCAAGCGCATGACCGCCGTGCCGATCTTTCTGGTGCGCGCTTTCCATCACGGCGCCATCCTGGTGAACACCAAAGCCGGCATCGCCAGCCCTAAGGACCTCGAAGGCAAGCGCGTCGGCGTCAACCGCGGCTACACCGTGACGACGGGGGTGTGGGCGCGCGGTGTGCTGCAAGAGGAATACGGCGTCGATCTTTCCAAGATCACCTGGGTTCTGTCAGGCGACGAGCACGTGGCCGAATATGTGCCGCCCTCCAACGTTGTCCCCATCGAGAAGGGGAAGAAGATGGCGGACATGCTGGCATCGGGCGAATTGGTTGGGGCTATCGGGGTCGACATCGATCATCCCGACGTAAAGCCGCTGATCCCGAATGCCCTGGAGGCCGGGCTTACGGCGCTGAAGACGCGGGGGCATTACCCGATCAACCACACCGTGGTGATCCGGGACGAATTGCTGGAGAAGCATCCCGGACTCGGGGCGGATGTGTTCGCTGCGTTCGCGGCGTCAAAGGAGCTTTATCTGGATCGCCTGCGTGAAGGCCGGATCGAAAAGCCGACCGAAATGGACCGGCTCCATGCCCGGGTCATGGAGATCACCGGCGATCCCTTGCCCTATGGCATTGCGCCCAACCGCGAGGTGCTCGAGACATTGATCCAGCACGCGCTGACGCAGCGGATCATTACCAAACCCGTCACGGTCGAAGAACTCTTCGCGGAAGAAGCGCTGACCTGAACACATCAGCGCGGCTGACCATCCGGCGCGGCGGCTATTTCAGCCGATCGGCGATCTTCGCAACTCCGGCCATGGCGCAGGCTTCGTCCTTGTCGGGGCCTGGGGCGCCCGATGCGCCGATTGCGGCGACCACTTCGCCGCCCACCTTGATCGGAACGCCGCCGCCGAAGGGGATCAGCGTCGGATCGCCGTCGATGACGCCGAACTGCGTCGGCGGATCGCCTGGTTTCAGCCGGGTCGTCTTGAAGCCGATCGACTTGCCGAAATCCATCGAGGTCATGCGCGATTTGAGCGCGGTATAGGCCTTGCGCCGCGCGGCATCCATCGTATTGGGCCGTGTCCCGTCCTGCAGCGTGACGATCGGGGTGGCTTCGCCGTTCAGGACCACGATACCGGCGGTGTAGCCATTGGCCTTGCAGGTATCGACCGCCGTTTTGGCGGCTTCGACGGCAAGATCGAGCGCAATCCCCTTGGGCGCGGGCGCGGCACCTTGCGCAAAGGCCGAGGCGGACGCGAGCAAGCCAACAGATACGAATGCGAGACCGCGGATCATCGATTCCTCCCCAAACCGGTTCTTTGCGTCACGATAGCCATTGCGGTCCCCCTAGACAATTGGACCAAGGGGCGGAGAAGACCGGAACAATGCGAACGCACGGCCGCAGACGAATTTTGCGCCTCAATTCGGTCGAAAACTGCACTAGAGTTGCGCCGCTTCGCCGCAATCCTAGCGGCCTACCAGGAGGGAAGACATGTCCAGGACGACTTTCGGCATTGCCGGACTTTCGCTCGGGCTCATGGCCGCATTTTGCGCGCCGGCAAACGCCCAACTTTTGACGCATAAGGATTTATCGGTCGCGACCGCAACCACCATCGCGATGACGGCTATCGAGACCTGCAAGACCAATGGCTACGACGTCTCGGCCCATGTGCTCGGGCGCGAAGGCCAGATCGTCGTTGCCATCCGCAACCCCGCGGCCGGCTTCGGCACCTTCGAGAACTCCATGAAGAAGGCCTATACCGCGCGCACCACCCGCGCGCCGTCGGGCGATTTCGCGAAAGCCGTCGCGGGCAACCCCAATGCGGCCCAGTTCTTCCTGACCAATTTCGTCGCGGCGCAGGGTGCGCTTCCGATCAAGGTCGGCAACGACACCATCGGCGCCATCGGCATTTCGGGTGCGCCCGGCGGCGACAAGGACGAAGCCTGCGCCAAAGCCGGCATCGACAAAGTCGCTGCCCAGCTCCGCTAAACCGGCATCCAAGGAGATTCGACCAATGAACAAGATTGTCATGATCGCCGGAGCCGCCCTTGTGGCCGTGGCTGCCGGTTCGGCCGACGCACAGCTCATCGCGCATAAGGATTTGTCCGTCACCACCGCCGTCACCATCGCGCAGACGGCGATCCAGACCTGCAAGGGGCAGGGCTATAACGTGTCGGCCCATGTGCTCGGCAGGAGCGGCGAAGTGCTCGTCGCGATGCGCGGCGACGATACCGGACCGCACACTCTGGAAAACTCGTTCAAGAAGGCCTGGACGGCGCGGGCCCAGCGCGCGCCTTCGGTGAATTTCGCCAACGCCGTGAAGATGAACCCCACGGCCGGCGCCATTCATTTGAGCAACATGGTGCCCGCGCAAGGCGGACTGCCGATCATGGTCGGCGATGACGCCATCGGTGCGGTCGGCGTGTCGGGCGCGCCGGGCGGCGACAAGGATGAGGCTTGCGCGAAGTCGGGCCTCGACAAAGTCGCGGCCGATTTGAAGTAGGCGATTCTTTCGCAAAGCGTGGCGCGGTCCTTAGGGCTGCGCCGCCTCTGCGGCAGGATCGGGAAACATGACGGGCGAGCTCAGCCTCACGGGTGCGTGGAACGGAGTCTTCACCTATCCGCGCCAGGACGGTTCCGTATCGTTCGCCGTTACGCTGGTTGAAAGCGGCGGCCGCTTCAACGGTACGAGCGTCGAGCCGTGCTCGCTGAAGGGCTGCCCTCTTGAGACGCATTCGGCAACGCTCGCAGGGGTGAGGGAAGAAAGTGCCGTCGAGTTCACAAAGCTCTACGACACAGCCGTTCGCGGATATGGCACCGTGCAATACGAGGGTCGGTTGAACGACGATCGAACGGAAATATCCGGCCGCTGGACCAACAGGTCGTCGTCCGGCACATTTTTGATGACCCGCTCCAGAGGCAATAAGGCTGTCGCGGAACGGCGCGCCTTCGAGCGTGCCTAGCGCCAATTACCGGCTCGTTCTGTCGAGGAATTCCGACAATCGCGGATTGACGCGCTCTTCCGTCTGATCCGCGACGGCCGCGTCCCAATACTCCGATTTGGGCAGGCATTCTTCGAGATAGCGCGCGGCCGATGTCGCGTGGCTCGCATCGCGGCCGGGCACGATGAACGCAGGGATGTCGAGGCGCAGCAGATCCTCCGGTTCCGCTCCGGGCGCGGTATCGCGGTCGAACAGCCCGCGCACCATGCCGGCAACGATCAGCTTGTATTTCTCCGCGTCCTGCTTGGCGTAATCGACTGCGAATGCGTGATCGTTGCGGATGACGCTCGCCCACGGCCCGCCGCGCGGGTCGGCGCCGAACGCCTTGCCGGATGCGGTCACAAGCTCCACCACTTTTTCCAGACTGTTCTGCTGCACGAAGGCGAGGTGCTCGGCGAAACGCTGATGGCATGTCAGCCGGTATTTCGCGCCGCCCACGGGCCAGAACAGCACCATGCTCAGCACCATCCCGGGATGCGTCACGGCGAACTGCATCACCGGACAGCACCCCATGCAGCCGCCCATCAGATGCGCGCGCGGGATTCCCAGATGTTCGAGCAGGCCTTTGCCCTGCGCCACGAAATCGCCCCAGGTCACGTGCTCCACTCTGCCGCCCGACTGACCGCATTCGCGCCGGTCGAAGAGGATGCAGGTGTATTTCTTCGGCAGATGGTCGAGCAGCTTGATCTTCGCGTAGACGCCTTGCGTCGACCATTTGTCCAGGCTCGCGTCGAATCCGGCCGGCGCATACATCAGAAGCGGCGCGCCGGAGCCCACCACTTCGTAACGCGTGCTGATGCCGTCGATGATTGCAAAGGGCATGGAGCGTTATTTGTAGAATTCCAGCTTCGCCTGACGGAACCAGACCGTATTCGCGGGCGACACCGAAATCGGCCCGTTGATGCCGAACACCGCGATCTGGATTTTGTCGCCCGGTTTCACCGAATCGGCGAGCACCACGCGGTTGGGCATGTTGGCGCCCTGGATCGTGGCCGGGCTCAAATAGCCGGCGCGCCGCGGCACCTGTCCGTTGACCCAGACTTCCGCATAATCGTCCACGGTGATGTCGAGGACGGCCTTCGCGCCAGTGGGATCGAATTCGCCCATCTTCGGCGGCACCGTGATGGTCGTCCGATACCAGATGAACGACACGTGCCCGCCGCCGCGCCGCGCGGAAAGCTCTTCGGGTTTGATCGCGGGCCATTTGGAATCGTCGAAGCCGGATTCGCCCGCATGCGGCGCGATATCGTAGGCGGTGTTGTAGCCGGGAAGGTGCTCGGGGATGGGCTTGGTCTCGACGATCTTGGCCTCCATCGTCTTCCATTGCACGGCGAGCGCGCCCGCACCTTGCTGCGTCATCAGATCGACTTCATAGGTCGGCGGCAGCATGGGCGGAATCTGCGGTGCCGGCGGCCCCGGTGGAGCCTGTGCAATGGCCACGGCGGAAATCGCGACCGGAATGGCTGCCATAGCCGCTGCCGCGGCGAGATTGCGGATCGTCCTGCGCATGTCTTCCCTCCCTTTCGGTTCTGAGTCGACTCTAGCTCTGCTGCGGGTGGAAGACGAGAGCGCCTGCGCCCAAGCTTGGCCGCCAAATAACGGTAACTTTTGTGCTTCCAGCGGGAAAAGAAGTTCCGCCAAGGCCGTTGTCATTCAGGCGAGTCCAATCGCCTTCGGCCGTTGGGCACCATCGAAGAAGAAGCCGGAAAAACGGGCCCGGCAAAAAAAAGGAGTGACACGACCATGTTGAAAAGAACTCTTATGGCCGCGCTTCTTGCCGGAAGCGCCGGATGGGCGGGCCAGGCCTTGGCGCAGACCCTGGACGAAAACGGCAATAACATTCCTCCGCCGGCGAGCTATGCCCAGAACGATCAGGGCACGGTCGTGCGCGAGCGCGTCGTTGAGCAGGGTCCGACCATTGAGCGCCAGGTGATTGTCGGCCGCCGGCTTCAGATGCCCGATCACAACACCGGCGTCAGCCGCGTCAATGGCGCGGTTGGCGGCGCGATAGGCGGCTATTACATCAACGGCTCGGTGCCTTCGGAAAATCTGCCGCTCGACATCCCGCCGAATTGGGACGCCTACCAGCACTGACATTGCGCCCGGTCAGGGGAGCTTGGCGGGAGCCGCTCCCTTGATCTGGCGTCCGCTGCGAACGTCTTCGGCGTAAGCCGAGATGGCGTCCAGCGTGGTTTTGGCGACGTTCGCATAATTCTCGGTCTTGGCTTCGAGCGCGCTCGCAGCATAGCCGATGGCCGCGTGCGCCATGCGCATGCGACCGTCGAGCCACGGCCCGCCGCCGAAGCCGCCGATCACCGGAATCGAAACCGCCCGCACCACCGCTTCGCCGGCAACCGGCCCCGAATTGGTGAAATCCAGTAGCGCCGCGCCCGCGTCTTTCAGCCGCTTCGCCTCTTCGACCATCTTGGCCGCCATATCGGCCGCAAGCTCGGCGCCCGGCCTGTTCATGGCGCTGTACTGCATGCCCAGAGCGAGCGCGGTTTGCGGCGTCAACCCGAATTGCGCGAAGACAGGGATTCCGGCGCGCGTAATCGCGCGCACCGCATCGGGGAAATCCGCGGCGCCGTCGAGCTTGATCATGTCGGCGCCCGCTTCCTTCACGAGCCTGATTGCCGCGCGCACTGCAGAATCGGTGCCTTCCTGCAGCGGCCCGAACGGAAAATCGCAGGAGACGAGCGCGCGCTTGGTGCCGCGGCGCACTGCTTTGCACACCACGATCATCTCTTCCATGGTGACTTCGAGCGGCGACGCGTGGCCCCAGAGATTGATCCCCACCGTATCGCCGACCGAGATGATGTCCACGCCCGCACGGTCGATGATGCTCGCGATCTGGTAGTCCCAGGCGACCACGCCCACGATCTTCTTGCCGTCCCGTTTCATCTGCTGAAGGCCGGGGATGGTGACGGCGCTGTCTTTGGAATCCATGCGGGCGTTCTTTCCTGGGTCGAAGGGCTGACGCGCCCTAGCACCGCCCCGCGATTTGCGTCAATGGCGGCTCGTTCCTAGCCGAGTTCTTTCGCTACCGCCCAGGCTTCGATCTGGATCAAATTGGCTCCGCGCAACGGCATCACCAGGGAATCGCGTGTCGGGCGGTGGGCAGGATCGGGATAATGTTCGTTCCACGGCTTGTTGACGGCCGTGCGATAGGAATCGCTGACCAGATACACGGTCAGCTTCACGACATCGCCCATGTCCATGCCGCCCGCCGCGAGCACACGCTTCAAGTTCTCGAAACAGAGCACGGCTTGGGCTTCCGGATCGGCGGGCATGTGGCCGGTTTCGGGGTTCTTTCCCATGATGCGCGAGGTGACGAGCAGCGGCCCGACGCGGCAGGCGGTTGGAATGGGCGCGCCGTGATGGGAAAGGCCTTCGACTTCGATGCTCTTCTGTCTCATGTCGTCTCCAAACCTCATGCTTCGATAAGCACGAGCAATGAGGAAATTTAATTCCTCACCCTGGGCCTGTCGAAGGGTGAGGGCAAGCTGTTCACGCCCAGCGCGCGAAGGCCAACCCCGTGCCGGTGAGCGCGGGCGTACGGTAGGCCGGAATGTAATCGCTCCAGACGAGATCGAGATCAGTCGCGGCCGAGGCGGTCACGATCCAGCTCCGGATTTCGGAGCTTCCCGCCTGCAGCCTCTTGGGATCGAGCCCCGCCAGATAATCGAGGTCCTTGTGCTGCAACGCCGCAAGAACCCCGCGGTCGATTTCCTCATCCACCACGAAATGGGAAAGACCGCCCGACGCGATGATGCCGACTCGCGCATCGCCCGGAAATTCCTCGATCAGCGCCTTCAGCGCCTTGCCTAAAGCCACGCAACGCCGCGGTGGAATCGGATTGGGCGGATAATAGGTATTGAGCATGATGGGCACGACGGGAAGCGCCCGGCCCGTCAAATAGGTGCGGTGGATGTAGGAATAGGCGTGGCCTTCATATTGATCGGCCGCGATTTCCTTGACGGCGCAAACGTCGAACTCGCGTGAGCCCAGGCCGGTGATGAGATGCAGCGCAAGATTGGCCTGAACCGCATAATGGGCATCGCCCATCGGTTCGAGCCGTTCCTGCTGCGCTTTTCTGTACCAGTCGCCATCTGGCACCTCGCGCCGCGCCGCGTTGCGGATGGTCTTCCCGTAATAAATGGCGAGCGCCGGCATCATCGCGTCCTGGAACAGTTCGTGCTGATCGTCGCCGACGATGATGAGGCAATCGAGCGGGACCTGGTCCATCTGACGCTTCAGCTCGGCGACCGCCGCAAAGGTCCGGTCGAAGGCGTGGCTCAGTTTGTCGGGCGTCACCATGGTTTCGGAGTCGCGCGGTGCCGCGGCCAGCAACGCGTCATAGGTGGTTGCAGCCCCGCTTGAATCGAACAGCGGCATGCGGCGGTCGGAGTCGCGGAAAGCCCGCTGCCAATCCTCGCGCGGGGCGGCCAGCATGATGCTGTGGGAGGAACCGAAAGCCGCAACCAGCCGTGCCATGTGTTATCCCGCTCAAATACACGTCCTCACCCTGAGCCTGTTGAAGGGTGAGGCTAACGCGACTCCGCTAGCTCCCCGGCGTCGACATCCGGCAGATGTCAGCGGCATCCTTGAGCCCCTCGATGTCCCATGCCAGCGCGAGCAAGACTTGCGATTGCTCCGCTCCCAGAATGTCGTCGGAGAGCCCGCGGAATTTCTCTTCGAGCTGCGCGTTCGTCATCGGCACTTCCTTGCTGCCGATGGCGTGCTCGACATACTTTTCGAGTTTGCGCCCGTCCTTCAACGTGATGCGAACATACACCTCGTCATCGCGCAATTTCTTGTCGATCACCGCATCCACCCTATCGCGCAATGCAATCACGCGGGGATCGCGCACCATTTCGTCGGAATATTCCTTCTCCCCGGCAGCGCCATAGAGAATCGCGACCGCGCAGGAATGAAAGACGCTGAACTTGCCTTCCAGGCCCACCTGGGGCGTGCGTTTGCCGGTCAATTCCAGCACCAGGGGGGCCACCGTCAGCTCGACCTTCTCCACTTCGCCGCCGGTCAGCCCGTACTCCTTCTTGAGCTGAACGCAGCCGTCGATGGAAGGATGAATCACGATTCCGCAGGCGAACGGCTTGTAGGAATTCAGCGTCACCTCGAATGTTTTCCCTAGCCCTTCGGTGATGCGCGAATAATCCTGCTTGGTCGACATCACATTGGCAAAGCCGCGTTTGGCTTCGAGCACCTGGTTGGAACTCGTGAAATTCTTTTGCGCCAGCAGTGCGGACGCCAAGCCGTTCTGCGCGGCCTTGCCGGGGTGGAAGCTTTTGCAGTGGGTGCCGAACATCTCGCGGAAGCCAGACGACTGCGTGCCCGCAATGCCGAGCGCCCAAGTCATATGCTGTTCGTTCAAGCCAAGCAGCTTGCCCGCGGCCGCAGCCGCACCGAACACGCCCGCGGTACCGGTGATGTGCCAGCCGACGTCGTAATGGTTGGGATAGACCGCGTTGCCGATGCGGCACTCGACCTCGACGCCGAGGATGAAGGCGTGCAGCAAATCGGCACCTGTCACCGGCTGATATTCGGCGAGCGGAAAGATCGCGGATGCCACCGGCCCCGACGGATGAATGATGGTCGGCAGATGCGTGTCGTCGAAATCGAACACGTGGCTGGTGATCCCGTTCATCAACGCCGCATTCAGAATGTCCGTCTTTTCCCGCCGTCCGAGCACGGAGGCTTGCGCAGGCCCCGCGAACGGTGACAGCGCCGCGAGCGCGCATTCGACGGCCTCGTGCCTGGCCGCACCCACCGCACAGCCGAGCCAATTCAGGATCGAGCGCACGCCTTCATGCTTCACCGCGTCGGGAATATCCGACGGCTTCGCATCGACTACATAGCGCGCCAGCGTGCGTGTCACTTCCATTCCTATTCACTCCATGATGGCGCGTGGGCCCGCGCTCAGATATCGAAGAAAACGGTCTCGTTCGGTCCGCCCAGACGGATATCGAAACGGAAGAGGTTGTCCGCGCCGGGCTCCTTCACCGCGATCAGGGTCGCGCGGCGCGCCTCCGGCACCAGTCCCAGGATCGGGTCTTCCGCATTGTCCGCGGCGTCAGGGAAATAGATGCGCGTGACCAGCCGCTTCAGGAAACCCGGTCCCATCAGGCCTAGCGCGATGTGCGGCGCCTGCAGGCTGTTACCGGGTCCCGGCACCCGTCCGGGCCGGACGGTGCGAAAACGAAAACCGCCGCCGGAGTCGAGCGCCGCGCGGCCGAAGCCGACGAAATGGGGATCGATCGCCAGATCGGTACGCATGTCTTCGGGGTGCGCGTAACGGCCTGCGCTGTTCGCCTGCCAAATCTCGATCATCCCGTCGATGATCGGGGCGCCCTTGTTGTCCCAGATATGGCCGGCAATTTCGATGCGCTCGCCCATGGCGCGTTCGCGCCCTGTCCGTGGCGCGTTCATGCCGTAATCATGCCCCGGCTGAACCAGATCGGGCCGCGAGCCCAGATCGGAATCGCCCGTCAGATCGGCCGCGCCCTTCCACGGCAGGCCGAAATGGAAGAACGGTCCGGTCGTCTGCCACGGCGTCTGCCCGGGCCCCTTATTCCCCATGCTCACTGCTCCATGGGGGTTGCGTTGCGGCCGCGCAGCACGAAATTAAAGTTGTAGGCGAGCGCCCAGAACGGCTCGGTCGCTTTCGGATCGAAGCGCGCGACGATGCGGTGGCGGGCGCCTTCCGGCACGGCGTTCGCGATGGCGTCATATGGAAATAGCGGATCGCCGGGGAAATACATCTGGGTGATGAGCCGGTCGGCGAATGCGGCCCCCATCAGCGAGAAATGGATGTGCGCCGGCCGCCAGCCGTTCCAATGATTGTACCAGGGGTAGGCGCCGGGCTTCACCGTGATGAAGCGGTAGCGGCCGTCGGCATCGCTGATCACGCGGCCGGCGCCGGTGAAATTGGGATCGAGCGGCGCGTCGTGCTGGTCGTATTGATGTACGTAGCGGCCGGCCGCATTGGCCTGAAGAATCTCGATCATCACATTGGGCACGGGACGGTCGAACTCGTCGAGCACGCGACCCTCGACCACGATGCGCTCGCCCACGGGCTCGCCCTCATGCTGGCGCGTGAGGTCGGTGAGGGCGGCACCCATCAGCTTTTCCCACACGCCTGCGCCCGACGGCCCGGTTGTTTCCGTCAAGGTCTGCGGGATGCGGATTCGCTCCTGCGTGGGCGCCCGCACGACAGACGCCTTGAACTCGGCAAAGCTCAAGGGCGGCTGGGCGCTTTTCTCCTCGGGCGAGTAGGGGACGGGGTCGGCCAAGGGCGTACTCCTTAAGGACTGGCCTCGCGGCTCAAGCGGATTAGCGTGGGCGCATGAGGGATGCAAGCGCGCGGCCCGGGCCTTCCCGCGCGGCTATTTCGCGTAGATGTCGTCGACGCCGAGGCGGACGATGCGCCGGTAACCAAGACTCTGCATGTATTCGGGAATTTGCGGGGCGTTGCGGTTGTTCTCGACTGACAAAGCCTTGACCTCATAGCGGGCGAAATCGAACGACTTCAGGATCGCAAGCTCCGAGCCTTCGGTATCGATCGAAAGATAGTCGATGCTGCCGATGTTCCTTTCCGCGAGCACCGAATCCAGCCGCCGCGTGGCCATTGTGACGACCTTCGCTTGCGAGCGGTCGCTCACCATCTTCAGGTCTTGCGGCTCATAATGATCGACGAGGCCCCCCATCATGGTGAGCCCATCCGCGACGCTCAAGAAACGGGCGGCTCCGTCCTTGTCGGCGATGCAGGCCTGCACGCAATCCGAGGAGCGGTACCCGGTCAGCTTTGCGAACTGTGCGGCGTCGGCCTCGATGCACACTCCCTTCCAGCCGAGGAATTTCTCGAAGAACAGCGTGTTCGAACCGCCGATCCCGTCATAGGCGCCGACATCGACGAACATCCCGCCGCGCTTGTTCGGGAACAGATGTTCGCGGATGTAGCGGTCCTGACCGAACTGCGAAAAATACTGAGGAAATTGTCCGAGATGACGGCCGATCAGGAACGCGACGCCTTGCGCTTCGGGCAGCGAGGGATCGGCGGCGAGCGCGCGCTGTGCGGCGCCATTTGCCTCTTCCAGTACGCGCAAACCATCGGCAAGCTGCGCCTGGGCGACGGCCAACTGGGTCATCGCGCCGGCATTGCGGTAGACCGCTTCGAGTTGACGCTGTGCAGCCTCGATTGCGCCTGTATTGCCGGTCGCCATGGCGGCCTTGAGCGCGCCGAACAGAGCCTCGCTGTTGGTCGGATGACGGTCGAGGATCTGGCGATAGATATCCATGGCCGCCCGGCCATCGCCCGCGGCCAGCCGTTCCTGAGCGACTCGAAGAATATCGGTAAGTGTAAGCACCGCTCGGTTCGCACGCGCTGGAATTACGCCCTCGGCGAGCGCGAGCGAGCTTCTATCACAACTCGGTGTGTCGGGTTAGGGGATCTGCCTGGAGAGGGCAGGCGAACTGCCCCCTCCGAAGCCGCATGCGTGAACCTGATTGCTCAGCTGGCCACCGCCGAAAGATCGGCCTGCAGCTGTGCAACATTGAATCCCGGCGCGAAGCTGGGATCCTTTGCTTCCGGCGGAAGGATCGCATACGCCTCATCGACGCACTCGTCCCACCATGCCCAGGTGGCCTTTTGCGTATTTCCCCAGGTGAGCACCGTCACGCCGGTCTGATCGTATCCCGCAACGAAGACCGCGTGGCCATCGTTGGTCAGCGTGCCCGGCGTCCATGGCTGGTGGGCGTCGAATTCCTGAATGCAATTCTGCTGCACCTGGAATCCGATATAGGCGCCGCCGAACAGGTGAACGGCCTGTTGGACGTGGGTGTGATTCTTCGGATCGATCTTGGCGTAAGCCAGAATCTTGTCGCCGGCGATCGCGTGCTGACGCCAATAATTCAGGACGTCGAATTCGACCAGGCCGGTATCCGGCCCGCCCGTCAGATGGGTATACACCTTGATGACGTCCTTCTTCGCCATGATGTCCTTCTTGCCGAGGAGCCCGCGATAGACCGTCACGGCGTGCGCCGCGGCGGCAATCGTGCAATCGCCCAACGTGTCGTTGCCATCCATCGGGAAGAGGACAGTCGGGTCGCTGATGTCGAGACTTCCGTAAACCTTTCTCAGTACGTCTTCGGACGGGGGCGGCGCTGCGATTTCCGTCGAGAGGTAATCCTTGAACCGCAACGTGCGATAATCGACCTTCGGCGGATGCTTTCCAAATCTGTAAGCCATTTGTGTTTGCTCCTCTTTCGCGATGTTGGTTTGCGATTTTTCCGGAACGGCTGCGGCGCTACAAAGGGACGTTCAGCGTGCGACTTTGCTCGAAGGGCCGGCGAGGGGATTTATGCAGGAATGTTGCAAGGACCCCGTTCGTGTTGCGATTGCGTTTTGTGATTGCGATTGCGTTGCTGCCGCACGCGCGATTGCTGCGTCGAAAGCCGATCGTCATGGTGCGCTCCGGATAGCGACGAACGATCAAGAGTCCGCCCGACCAGTTCCCCTCGAATGGACAGCGGGGAGCCAATTACTACATTATAATTTGATGTGTGTGTAGCGCCGCGGCGCGAAGTTCCGATTACTTCGCGCCCATGTGTATTGAAGCGGCATGGGAACCAGAAATGTTACAAATTGTGCACACGCCGGATCGGGTGAAACCTTTACTGTCCCAAATTACACAACGGCGTTGTGGGACGGAAGTGTACGCTTCCGTCCCGTGCTAATTCGTGCGCTTAGATGATCACTTTGGTCATGATGCCGGGGGGGAAGATTTCCTCCGGCCGGAATTGCCTGTGCGCGATGCCCTGCTGATAAGTGTAGAGCGCCATTTGCTCCCAGGTCGGACGGTTCTCCTCGATGCCGTAGGGATAGAGGTCGCCGAAGCGATCGCGCATCTTGCGCGCATAGGTTGTCAGCCATGGAACCGGATAGCGCGACACGGCGGGATCGAGGATGCGCTCAATGGAGCGGCGTTTTGATTCCAGGAACGCGTTGTAGAGGTTGCGTGCGGCCCAGGGATGTTCCTCCATGATCGACCGTTTCATGGCGATGATGTGCATGATCGGCCAGACCTTGGTGCGCTCGTAATATTCCTCTTCCATCTCGAGATAGTTCGGGAACAGGCGCACCACGTCGGGATGGCCCTCGAGGAAGCAGGTGGGTGGGCGTGCAATGATGGCACAGTCGATTTCGTTCGCCGCCAGCAGCTCGCTCAGCGATTTGTCGGAGACGCGCGTGAGCTTCAGGCCCGCCGGCAGATTGAGTTCGACTTTCTCCTCGCGGCCCGGCGAGTTGGCGCCGGCCTGATACCAATGCACGTCGGTGAGCTTCACGCCCTGCTCATTGTGCATCCAGCCGCGCATATAGACGGCCGCCGAATGGGCCCATTCCGGCGAGCCGACCTTCTTCCCCTTCAAATCAGCCACGGTTTTGATGCCGCTCTTCTTGTTCACATAGAAGGAAGAGAAGCGGAACAGCCGCGAGCAGATGACGGGAAGTCCGATGATGTCACTGTTCTCGCGCGTCACCTGGGTCGAGAATTTCGCAAACGAGAGCTCCGACAGATCGAATTCGCGGTTCGCGGTGAAGCGCGCGAAGCATTCATGGTGGCCGAGATTGAGCCAGGTGTGGTCGATGCCCTCCGCCTTGACGAAGCCGAGCCGGAAATCGCGGAAATGATCGTAGTCGGTGGTGGCGATGGAAAGCTTCAGTTGCGACATGTGGGTTCCCTCTGTTTCAGGTTCCGTTGCGATTTAGCGATCCTGCCCCCCGTCCGCTTGCGCTATTGCGCTCGCGACTTCCCCACGAGGGGGAGGTGACCCTTCCAGTTCCTCTCCCCTTGGTGCGGAGGGGTTAGGGGTGGGAGGAGCAAGCATGTGTTCGTAATTGGCGGCCATGACCTGGCCGATCGGCTGCCCGGCGCGCAATGCGTCCGCCATGGCTGCTTCCTTCGCGACAATCGTCTCGGCCTTTTCCAGCACGCGCGCGATGTCGGCGGAAGCGATGAAGATGATTGCGCTCTTGTCCGCGACGACGTAATCGCCGGGCGCAACCGAAATGGTTTCGAATGTCACCGGCACATTGGTGCCGAGCTCCACGATGCGGCCGCGCGCGGTCTTGGCCGTCAGCGTGCGCGCGAAGACGGGAAAGCCGAGGGCGCGCGCTTCGTCGATGTCGCGCACCGGGCCGTCGCACACGGCGCCGGCGACGCCCCGCAGGCTCGCTCCCAGCGTCAACAGCCCGCCCCAGCTCCCCGCTTCTATGCCTGAGCGTTGCTCGATGACGATGACGTTATCGGGGCCGGATGCTTCCACGGCCGCGGTGCCGAGATGACGCGGCGGGCCTGCCGGGACGGCGCCTTGCCCAAGCTTCACCGTCACCGCGCGCCCGGCAATGCGCCCATCGCCCGATTGCTGCGGCACACCGCTGACGACGCGAGAAAGCCCCAGACTGTCGAGCGCATCGGAGACCGCACAGGCGTCGAGCCGCCTCAGCCGCGCAACGATATCGTGGGGAGAGTGTGTCACAGCCCCCCTCCGCTCCGTTCGGGAGCAGGTCGCTCGTTTACGGGCGAGGTGCCTAGCATAGCGAGGCAGAGGGGGGGATTCATGCCGTGCCTATATATCCAGCACCAGGCGCGGCGACTTCGAGCCGGAGCAGCAGATCATCATGGTCGCGTTCTCCTTGCGCTCCTGCTCGGTCAGTATCGTGTCGCGATGGTCGGGGATGCCGGAAATCACCCGCGTCTCGCAGGCCCCGCACACACCTTCCTCGCAGGAATGCGGCACCTGGATCCCGGCCTCGCGCACGCATTGCAGAATGGATTTTCCCGGCGGAACCGTCAGCTCGCGTTTGGACCGCGCCAGTTCCACCACGAAGCCGCCTTCCTGGGCGGCGGCGAATTTCGGCGTGAAATATTCAACGTGGATGTTCTCTTGCGGCCATGCGGCGGTCGCCGCCTCGAACGCCGCCAGCATCGGCGCCGGCCCGCAGCAATAGAGATGCGCGCGCCTGGGCAGCGACTCGACAATGCCTGCTACGTTGAGGAACCGTCCGTTCTCTTCGTCGTCGAAGTGGAAGTGCACGTCCTTGTGCCCCGCCAATTCCTCGAGGAAGGCCGTGTCCATGCGCGAGCGGCACGAATAGTACAGGAGCCACGGCCGACCCTTTTCGATCAGCCGCTTCAGCATGCAGTAGATCGGCGTGATGCCGATGCCGCCCGCGAGCAGTACGACCAGCTCGGCGTCCTCCTTCAACGGGAAATTGTTGCGCGGCGGAAGCACCTTGACCGTTGTGCCGACGCGGAGCTGATCGTGCATGAACACCGAGCCGCCGCGGCTATTCGCGTCGCGCTTTACGCCGACGGTATATTCGGTCATCTCAGGTGCAGCATGAACGAGCGAATATTGGCGCTCTATGCCGTTGGGCAGGATCACGCCGATATGGGCGCCCGGTTCCGCACCCGGCAGAGGTCCCTTATCCGGCCGTTCGAAGCTGTAGAGATTGGTGTCCCGCGCGGCCATCCTGATACAGGTGAGCAGCATCTCGATTGCCTGGGCGTCGTTCGGCGGGATGTCGTCTGCCAAGTCCTGGTCCTGAATTCCGGTAGGTGTGGGCTTCTTCTGCCGTGCGCGCGGGCTCTATTCAAGCCCCAGGCCCGGCCCGCCTTGACGTGCCGCGTTGGCAGCCCCATAGACCCCTTACCCCAATGGCTACAGAATTGAATCAGTCACCGCCTCGTGAAAGCCCGCCGATAATCTCGCGGCCGATAATCTCACGGATCGTGCCAACGGTCATCGCCGGCGCGTTTTTCATGGACGGGCTGGATTCCTCTATCATCTCGACCTCGCTGCCGCAGATGGCGTCAAGCTTTGCCGTTTCGCCGTCTCAGATGAGTGCGGCGATCACGTCCTATCTCGTCAGTCTCGCCATTTTCGTGCCGATCAGCGGCTGGATCGCCGACCGCTTCGGTGCCCGCACCGTGTTCTGCGGGGCAATCGGCTTTTTCACGCTGGGCTCGGTCCTCTGCGGGTTGTCGGAGAGCCTCTCGGCGCTGGTGCTCTCCCGCATCGTCCAAGGCTTTGGCGGCGCCATGATGACGCCGGTGGGGCGGCTCATCCTTACCCGCACCTTCCCCAAGGACCAGCTCATGCGCGCCATGAGCTATTACATGCTCCCCGGCATGCTCGGGCCGACCATGGGGCCGCTCGTCGGCGGCTTCATCACCACCTATTTCTCCTGGCACTGGAATTTCTTCATCAACGTGCCGATCGGTCTTTTCGGGGTCGCGCTCGCCTTGCGTTTCGTCCCCGACATCAGGATGCCGCGGCCGTCCGCCTTCGACATCCCGGGCTTCCTCATCGTCGCCTGCGGGCTTGGAGTGGCGCAATATGCGATCGAGAATCTCGGCCGCCACACGCTGGATGCCGTGACCGAGACGGTGCTGCTCGTCGTCGCGGCCGCGATTTTCCTGGTCTATTGGGCTTATGCCTCGCGCGTCGCCAATCCGGCGCTGGATCTGCGCTTGTTCAAGGGCCGGACCTTCGCGGTCGCGGTGATCGCGGGGAACATGATCCGCGCCGGCATCGCGACGGTGCCATTCCTGCTGCCACTGCTGCTTCAGGTGGGTTTTGGGCTCGACCCCTTCCATTCGGGGCTGATCACCTTCCTCAACACCGCGGGCGCGATGAGCATGCGCGTCTGGGTGCAGCATCTGGTCAAGCGGTTCGGTTTCCGCGCGGTGTTCCTGGCAGGGGTGGCGCTGAACGCGACCATGATGGCGGGTTTTGCGGTCTTCGACATCTCGACACCGCATATCCTGATCGCGGGCTATCTCTTCCTCTTCGGTGTGCTGCGGGCAGGGCAAATGATCGGGATGGGGGCGCTTGCCTATTCCGACATCGCCCCGGAGGAGATGTCCAAGGCGACCAGCATCTTCGCCCTGGCCCAAAGGCTGGCTCAGAGTCTCGGCGTCGGCATCAGCGCGAGCCTGCTCGCCGTCCTCTCCGGTTTGGGCCCCATCACGGTCGGCGATTTCAGGATCGTGTTCCTCAGCATCGCTTTGCTCATGGCGGCTTCGGCGATAGGCTTCCGCCGCTTGAAGCCCGAAGATGGCTGGCAGGTCTCGGGTTACAAAAGCGCGGCCGAATAGATCGAACGAGAAGGGGAGGGCGCCGCATGTCCGCCATTGCCGAGACGACTCTTGAGGCCAAGCCAAGAGGCCGTTTCCAGTGGGCCGCGCTTGGGCTCTGCGCGGCGACCATGTTCGTGGAGGGCTACGACGCCCAGCTCATGGGCTATGTGGTGCCCGGCATCGCGCGTGATTGGGCGGTGGCCCCAGGTGCGCTGACGCCGGCAATCGCGGCGGGGCTCCTCGGGATGACGCTCGGAGCCTTTCTGATAGCGCCGCTCGCCGACACCTATGGCCGCAGACGCCTCGTGGTCTATTCGGTGATCGTTTTTGCCCTGCTCACGATTGCGACCGCCTTCGTTCATTCGCTGCCCGCGCTTATCGTGCTCAGGCTGCTGACCGGAATCGGCCTTGGCGGCGCGATGCCCAACGCCATCGCCATCACCGCCGAATTCAGTCCCGGCGCCAAGCGCGCCTCGGCCGTTGCGGCCATGTTCTCGAGCTATTCCGTAGGCGCAGGGTTCGGCGGGATCATCGCGGCCAGCCTGATCCCGGCCTATGGCTGGGGATCGGTTCTGGTCTTCTGCGGCGGCATGGCGCTCCTGCTCTGGCCGGCGCTCCTCTTTGCGATGCCCGAATCCTATGTGCCCGAAGGCGATGCGAAACCGAAAATCCCGATCGACCGTCTGTTCAACGAGGGCAGGGCGAAGATCACGATCCTGCTCTGGATCGTCTTCTTCGCCAATCTGATGGAGTTGTTCTTCCTGACGAGTTGGCTGCCGACCACGCTGGGCGCGCAGGGGGTGTCGGATACCTATGCCCTGATCGCAACGGTGGTGGTGCAGTTTGCCGGAGTGGCCGCCGCTTTCGCCATGGGCCCGATGGTCGACCGTTTTGGGCCCCAGAGGGTGCTGCCGGCGGCGTTCCTTCTCGCTGCGCTTTGCATTGCGGGCATTGGCCTCGCCGGTTCGGCGGTGGCGTTCACCTTGGTCATGGCGTTCGGCATCGGCATCGGTACGGTCGGGGCGCAGAACTGCAACAATGGGGTGGCGGCGAAATTCTATCCGGCCTCGATCCGCGCAACCGGCGTGGGCTGGGCTCTGGCGGTGGGCCGCATAGGCTCGATCGTTGGGCCGTCAGTGGGTGGGATCCTGCTTCTGACCCATGTGGACAACCAGACGATTTTCCTCTTCGCGGCGGTCCCGCCTCTCATCGCCGCTGCTGCCTATCTCGCCATGGGACGCGCGCCCAATCTCGCGCCAGTGAAGCCCGAATCTTAGGCAATCCAGCCGCTTGCAGCGCCTGCGCCATGAGGTAAGTTGTTGCATTGCGGGAAGCTTAAGAGACTGCTACTCGCGAGAGTGGAACGGCCATTGGGCCGGGACGAGAATTTAGGGTTCCATTGTGATGGATTTGCCGCCGAAACAGGGTCTTTATGACCCGCGGAATGAGCATGACGCGTGCGGAGTCGGCTTTGTGGTCAATATCAAAGGCCGAAAGTCGAACGCGCTCATCCGCGATGCGCTGCAGATTCTGCTGAACCTCGACCATCGGGGCGCGGTGGGCGCGGACCCGCTTGTGGGCGACGGCGCGGGCTGCCTGATCCAGACGCCCGACAAGCTCTTGCGTGACTGGGCGGCCGCCAACGCGGTGACCCTGCCGCAACCCGGCCATTACGCAGTCGCCATGTGCTTCCTGCCCCAGGATCCCAAGGCGCGGGATTTCGCCATCCGCCGTTTCGGCCATTTCGTGAAGGTGGAGGGGCAGACCCTGCTCGGCTGGCGCGATGTGCCGACCGACACCGCCGGCTTGGGCCAGACCGTGCTCGAACAGATGCCCTGCATCAGACAGGCGATCGTCGGGTGCGGGTCCCGGGTCAAGGACCAGGAGGCCTTCGAGCGCAAGCTGCTGGCCATCCGCAAGCAGGTCCAGAACCCGCTCTCCGAGCTTGCCAAAAAGCACCGGCTGCCCGGCCTGACCCAGTTCTACATCCCCTCCTTCTCGACCCGGACGGTGGTCTACAAGGGCCTGCTGCTGGCTCCGCAGGTCGGAAGCTTCTATTGCGATCTCAAGAACCCGCTGACCGAATCCGCGCTCGCGCTCGTGCATCAGCGCTTCTCGACCAACACTTTCCCTTCGTGGCGGCTCGCGCACCCCTACCGCTACATCGCCCATAATGGCGAGATCAACACCGTGCGCGGCAACGTCAACTGGATGAATGCCCGCCGCCGCACCATGGAGTCGGAGCTGCTCGGCCCCGACCTCGACAAGATGTGGCCGCTGATCCCGCACGGGCAATCCGACACCGCCTGCCTCGACAATGCCGTGGAGATGCTGGTGGCAGGCGGTTACTCGCTCGCCCATGCCATGATGATGCTGATCCCGGAGGCCTGGGCGGGTAATCCGCAGATGGATGCGAAGCGCAAGGCCTTCTACGAGTATCACGCAGCCCTGATGGAGCCCTGGGACGGGCCGGCCGACATCGCGTTTACCGATGGCCGCCAGATCGGCGCGACGCTCGACCGCAACGGCCTGCGCCCGGCGCGCTACATCGTGACCGACGACGATCATGTGGTGATGGCGTCCGAATGCGGCGTGCTGCCGATTCCGGAAGAGAAGATCGTCCGCAAATGGCGCCTGCAGCCCGGCAGGATGCTGCTCATCGACACCGAGCAGGGCCGCATCATCGAGGACGAAGAACTCAAGCGCACCCTTGCCGAAGCCGAGCCTTACGAGGAGTGGCTGAAGAACACGCAGTTCAAGCTGCACGAACTGCCCGATCTGCCGGAAACCCCGATCATTGCGGGCACCAACGAACCCTCGGCTTTGCTCGATAAGCAGCAGGCCTTCGGCTACACGCAGGAAGACATCCAGTTCTTCCTCGAACCGATGGCCGCACTGGCCGACGATCCCGTCGGCTCCATGGGCACCGACAAGCCCATCGCCGTGCTGTCGAAGCGGCCACAACTGCTCTACAATTATTTTCATCAGAATTTCGCGCAGGTGACGAACCCGCCGCTCGACGCCATCCGCGAAGAACTCGTGACCTCGCTCGTCTCCATCATCGGGCCGCGTCCCAATCTGTTCGGGCGCGATGCGGGCACGCATAAGCGCCTCGAAGTCACGCAGCCGGTACTGACCAATCAGGACCTCGAAAAGATCCGCAGCATTTCGGAGCTGCTGGACGGGGCCTTCCGCACCGCGACGCTCGACTGTACGTGGCCGGCCGAAGAAGGTGCCGCCGGTCTGGAGAAGGCCGTCGACCGCATCTGCCGTGAAGCGACCGAATGCGTGCTCGCCGACAACAACATCCTGATGCTCTCGGACCGCGCGGTATCGGCGGATCGCATTCCCATTCCGGCGCTGCTGTACACGGCGGCCGTGCATCATCATCTGATCCGCCAGGGCCTGCGCATGCAGACGGGCCTCGTGGTGGAAACCGGAGAAGCGCGCGAGGTGCATCATTTCTGCGCGCTCGCAGGGTACGGCGCGGAAGCCATCAACCCGTACCTCGCCTTCGAGACGCTTGAGCAGACGCGCATCCAGATGGGGCTCCCGCAAAAGCCCTATGAGATGCAGAAGAACTACATCAAGGCGGCGGGCAAGGGGCTGTTGAAGGTGATGTCCAAGATGGGCATCTCGACCTATCAGTCCTATTGCGGGGCGCAGATTTTCGACGCGGTGGGGTTGTCGTCCGCCTTCGTCGATAAATATTTCACCGGCACGGCAACCCCCATCGAAGGCGTGGGCCTGAAGGAAATCGCCGAGGAATGCGTGCGGCGGCATCGCGATGCGTATGGCGATTCGCTGATCTACAAGAGCATGCTCGATGTCGGCGGGGATTACGCCTTCCGCATCCGCGGCGAGGATCACGCCTGGACGCCGGAATCGGTGGCCAAGCTCCAGCACGCCGTGCGCGGAAAGCTCCCCGGCGAGTACAAGGCCTTTGCCGACACCATCAATGAGCAGAACGAGCGTCTTCTCACCATTCGCGGATTGATGCAGTTCAAATGGGCCGATACGCCGATCCCCCTGGACGAGGTTGAGCCGGCTGCCGAAATCGTAAAGCGCTTCTCGACCGGCGCGATGAGCTTCGGCTCGATTTCGCGCGAGGCGCACACCACGCTCGCCATTGCGATGAACCGCATCGGCGGCCGCTCCAACACGGGCGAGGGCGGAGAGGAATCCGACCGCTACAAGCGGCTGCCGAACGGCGATTCCATGCGCTCGGCGATCAAGCAGGTGGCATCGGGGCGCTTCGGCGTGACCATCGAATATCTCGTCAATGCCGACGATCTGCAGATCAAGATCGCGCAAGGTGCCAAGCCCGGCGAAGGCGGCCAATTGCCCGGCCACAAGGTCAGCAAGGACATCGCCAAGGTCCGGCATTCGACGCCGGGCGTGGGGCTGATCTCACCGCCGCCGCACCACGACATCTATTCCATCGAGGATCTGGCGCAGCTCATCCACGACCTGAAGAACGCCAATCCGCGCGCGCGCATTTCGGTGAAGCTGGTTTCGGAAGTGGGGGTGGGCACGGTCGCGGCCGGTGTGTCGAAGGCGCGCTCCGACCATGTGACGATTGCCGGCTACGAAGGCGGCACGGGTGCCTCGCCCTTGACCTCGCTGACCCATGCGGGTTCGCCCTGGGAGATCGGTCTTGCCGAAACGCAGCAGACCCTCGTGCTGAACGGTCTTCGCGGACGCATTGCGGTCCAGGTGGACGGCGGCCTTCGCACCGGCCGGGACGTCGCCATCGGCGCGCTTCTTGGTGCGGACGAGTTCGGGTTCGCTACCGCGCCCTTGATCGCGCTCGGCTGCATCATGATGCGCAAGTGCCATCTCAACACCTGCCCCGTCGGGGTCGCGACGCAAGACCCCGCGCTGCGCAAGAAATTCACCGGGACGCCAGAGCACGCGATCAATTATTTCTTCTTCGTCGCCGAAGAGTTGCGCGAGATTATGGCGAAGATGGGCTTCCGCGCCGTCAGCGAGATGATCGGGCGCGTGGACCGAATCGATCCCACGCAAGTCATCTCGCACTGGAAGGCGGGCGGGGTGGACCTGTCCAAGGTGCTCTATCAGATGCCGGCCAAGCCGGGCGTCGCGATCTACAATTGCGAGAGCCAGAATCACGGCCTGGAAAAAGCGCTCGACCTCTCGCTCATCGAGGCGGCGCAATCGGCCCTCGAAAAGGGCGAGCCGGTGGTGGTCGAACGCACCATCCGCAATGTGAACCGCACCGTCGGCGCCATGCTGTCGGGCGAAGTCGCAAAACGCTACGGCCATGCGGGATTGCCTGAGGACACGATCGCGGTGAAGCTCACCGGCACTGCAGGCCAGAGCTTCGGCGCATTCCTTGCCCGTGGCGTTTCCCTCGATCTTGTCGGGGATGCCAACGACTATGTCGGCAAGGGCCTCTCCGGTGGGCGCGTGGTCGTGCGCCAGCCGAGGCAAGTCCGCCGCGACCCGACCGAGAACATCATCATCGGCAACACGGTGCTGTATGGCGCCATCGCGGGCGAGGCCTATTTCGAAGGTGTCGCGGGCGAGCGCTTCGCCGTGCGCAACTCCGGCTCCATCGCGGTCGTGGAAGGCACAGGCGACCATGCCTGCGAATACATGACCGGCGGCGTCGTGGCGGTGCTCGGTGAGACGGGCCGCAATTTCGGCGCCGGCATGTCGGGCGGCATCGCTTATGTCTACGATCCGCAAGGACGCTTCCGCGATCTCTGCAATCTTGCGATGGTGAAGCTGGAGCCGGTGCTGCCGGCGGAAGGCGGCGCCGATGATCCGGACCGGCCGCGGCAGCGTTCGCTCTCGGCCTTCGATGCGGGCATGGGCGACATGCTGCGCTTCGATGCGGAGCGGCTGCTGATCCTGGTCGAGCGGCATCTGCTCTACACCGGCAGCGCCCGGGCCCGCGCGATCCTGGAAAATTGGGATGAGGCGCTGACGCGCTTCGTCAAGGTGATGCCGAACGATTACCGGCGCGCGCTGCTCGACATGCAGGCCGAGCGTCGCGCCGCCGCCGAATAGCGGGACAATTGTTGACACGACGTGTCACGGCCGGGAGAACCCGAGCCATGACGTGAGGGGAAGTATGGGCAAGCCTACCGGGTTCATGGACATCGCGCGGCACGAACGTGGCTATGAAAAGCCCGACGCGCGCAAGAAGACCTGGACGGAATTCGTCCATCCGCTCCCCTATCCGGAGGTCAAGGATCAGGCCGCGCGCTGCATGGATTGCGGCATTCCGTTCTGTCATCAGGGTTGCCCGGTCAACAACCAGATTCCGGATTGGAACAATCTCGTCTATCGCGATCAGTGGAAGCTCGCGCTCGACAATCTGCACTCGACCAACAATTTTCCCGAATTCACCGGGCGGGTGTGTCCGGCGCCGTGCGAGGCGTCCTGCACGCTGAACATTGACGACAATCCCGTCACCATCAAAACCATCGAATGCGAAATCGTGGACCGCGGCTGGGACGAGGGGTGGATTCTTCCCTTTCTCGCACCGAAGAAGACGGGCAAGCGCGTGGCGGTGATCGGCTCAGGGCCGGCCGGGCTAGCGTGCTCGCAGCAATTGGCGCGCGCCGGTCATGCGGTGACTTTGTTCGAGAAAAGCGACCGCATCGGCGGCTTGCTCCGCTACGGCATTCCCGACTTCAAGATGGAAAAGCGGCTGATCGACCGCCGCATGCGGCAGATGGAAGCCGAAGGCGTCGAATTCCGCCCGAGCGTCGAGGTGGGTGTCACCATCTCGCTCAAATCGCTGATGGAAACCTATGACGCCATCGTGCTCACGGGTGGCGCCGAGCACCCTCGCGATCTGGAAGTGGCGGGGCGCGAATTGTCGGGCATCCATTACGCGATGGATTACCTGATGCAGCAGAACAAGCGTGTGGCGGGCGACGATGAATCGCGCGCCGCACCGCGCGGCACCATCAGCGCCAAGGACAAGCATGTCATCGTCATCGGCGGCGGCGACACGGGATCGGACTGCATCGGTACCGCGAACCGCCAGGGTGCGGCCTCGATCACGCAATTGGAGATCATGCCCCAGCCGCCGGAGCGCGAGAACAAGGCGCTGACCTGGCCGGACTGGCCGCTGAAGATGCGCACCTCCTCCTCGCAGGAAGAAGGTGCGGCGCGCGATTGGGCGGTGCTGACAAATCGGGCGGTGGGGACGAATGGACGGATCGAGCTGCTCGAATGCGTCCGCGTCGAATGGGTGAAGGATGCATCCGGCCGTTTCCAGATGCGGGAAATCGACGGAAGCAATTTCCATCTGAAAGCCGATCTGGTGCTGCTGGCGATGGGGTTCCTGGGACCGCGCAAGCGGGGGCTCCTGGAACAGGCCGGCGTCGAACTGGACGGCCGCGGCAACGTCAAGGCGAACGTGCTGGATTACCAGACGAGCGTGGAGAAGGTTTTCTCGGCCGGCGACATGCGGCGTGGACAATCTCTCGTGGTGTGGGCGATCCGAGAGGGGCGCCAGGCTGCGCGCGCGGTCGATCAGTTCCTGATGGGCGACAGTTCCCTGCCGCGCTGACAGCGGCTCTCATACATATGCCCTGACCCGGACCTCCATCCGCCCGATGGAGGAAAACTGCGCGACCATCGCATCGCCCGGTTTGACCGGCGCGAAACCGGCAGGCGTCCCGACCATGATCGCATCGCCCGGATGGAGCGTGAAATAGGTCGAGGCGTGGGCGATGATCGTGCGAATGTCGAACGCCAGATCGCGCGTGTTCGCGGTTTGCACGGCTTCCCCGTTGATCGACAGAGACGTAGCAACATTGTCCGGATCGGCAAGTTCGTCGCGCGTCACGATCCAGGGGCCCAACAGTGCATAGCTGTCGATGGATTTTCGCACGCTCGGGAATTCCGGGCCGCGCAGCGTCATGTCCAGGCCGATGCAATAGCCGAAGACGTGATCGAGCGCCTGTTCGCGCTCGATGAAGCTGCCGGTCTTCCCGATCACCACCGTCAATTCCGCTTCGGGATCGTTGCGCCGGCCGGTGAAACGGAGCGCCACGCCGTCCGATGGCCCCGCCAAAGCGCTCGGCGCCTTGATGAACATCTGGATCGGATCGTCGTCGCGCCTTCCCCCCGTGCCGAACGCGACACCAGGATCGGCCGCTTCCTGCGCGAGGTTCTTCCGGTTCTTCGCAATGCCGATGATCTTCGTCGGGTTGGCGATGGGGCTCTTGAGCGCCACGCAGTTTACGGGGCGCCGTGACCCGGTGGCGACCAGGCGTTCGATCTCCGGCCGCACCAAGGCCCAGTTCGCGATCAGCGCGTCGCCGGGCGGGTGGGGCCACCGCCGCGCAGGGATTGTTTCCAGGGCGGTGCTGACATCGATGACGGCATCGCCGTCGACAATCCCAAGCCGGTCGTCATCGAAGCGGCACACACGCATTGGAGTCGCCCTGTCTTAAGAAGCCGCGATTTCCATGCGGTCGAGCGCAAACGCCTCATAGACCGGTTCGTCGCTGACGCTGAACAGGATTGCGTCGTGATTCCCCCGCGCGCAATGCGAATGCCACAGCCATGACGGCAAAGAAAACGTGTCGTGCGCGGACCAGGACAGCGTCTTGTTGCCGGCGACAGTCTCACCTTGGCCTTCGACCACATGATAGATGGTATTCCAATTGTGCCGGTGACGGCGTGTCGTTTGCCCGGCCGCCAAACGGTGCAGCCGGCACTGATGCGTCGGCTGCGTCGGCCCGCCGGTCAAAGGATTGCGGTACTCCACGGTCGCGCCGTCGAACGGATCCTCGCCGGAGAGCGCGCCATCGCGCAGCGCGGCTAACGCCTCAGCACCGCTGTAGTGAAATGGGTTGCCGCCGCGCCGCGGACTGAGTCCGGCAGCCCGTACGGGGCCTAGCGCGCGGCGTCCATGACCGTCCTCTCTCACGACCTCCTGCACCGGGGCGTTGTAGGTTTCGACCGTCATGCTGTTCAGCTTTCGCAGCAAAGGAACGTCCAGCACGTCGAACCAGACGACTGGGGCATCGGAGAGATTGCCATGGTCGTGCCAGGTGAATTGCGGCGTCAGGATCAGATCGGCCGGCGACATGCGGTAACGTTCGCCTTCCACGGTCGTGTATCCGCCTTCTCCTTCGATGATGAAGCGGATGGCGGCGGCGCTGTGACGATGGGCGGGTGCTATTTCGCCGGGCAGCACCATCTGAATGGCTGCGGTCAGGGTTTCGGTCGTCGTCTTCCACGACATGTTCGGCGTGCACAGCCGGAGTGAGCGGCGTTCGGAGCCTCCATCCAGGCTGACGAGTTTGCTCGCGGCCAGCAGATTGGGGCGCACATCCTGCCAACGCCACAGCCACGCTTCAGGAGGGTTGCGCGGCGCATGCGGCCCGAGCTTCCAATAGCCCTCGATGGCGAGCTTTTCGAGCTCACGATCGAGTTCATCGACATTATCCGGAGTGACGGCGGTCATGGCTTCCACAATACGGCACGGTGACGCGAAGACGGAGCGGCTCCTGTTCCAACCGGTTCCGTAGATTGCGAGACTAGTGCCCGAACGCCCGGCCGTCCACGGAAAGCGCGGCCGTGGCTTGAAAACGGATGGGAGGATTTGTCATGCGATTGCCGCGATGATCTTATAGGTGTCCTCCCACACGTGAAGGAGAACCGCCGTGGCAAACCCTTTTGTGCATATTGAGCTCAACACCACCGATCCCGCCAAAGCGAAGTCGTTCTACGGCAGCCTGTTCGATTGGACGCTGGAAGACACCGACATGGGCGGCGGCATGATTTACACCATCATCAAGGTGGGCGAGGGGACCGGCGGTGGATTGATGAAACATCCGATGCCGGGCGCACCCTCGATCTGGATACCCTACATCCTGGTCAGCGACGTTGCCGCGTCTACGGCAAAGGCGAAATCGTCGGGCGGCACCGTCATCAAGGACGTATCGGAAGTCCCGAACATGGGTTCGTTTTCGATCGTCCAGGATCCGACCGGCGGCGTGATCGGCCTCTGGCAGGCGAAGATGAAGAGCTAACCCTTCGCGCCGGCTTTTCCCAAGGCCGCGCTCGACGGGAAGATCAGCGACTTGATCACCACCGGTACCGCGCCGGAGGAATCCAGAATCGCGCCGATATCGATGTAATCGAATTCCTTCAGCTCCAGTCCGTCGATCGAAACCACGGGATGATGGTGTTTCATCTCTTCGCGGAAATGGATTCCGATCAGGCCGCCGACATCGCCGTCGCCCACCAGCACGATGGGGTGTCCATGCGCCAGCACCGGCTCGAGGCCCGCGACCACGCCTTCGCAGAAGGCGTCCAGCCGGGCGAATGTCGCCGAGCCGCGCCACGGCGCGAACACCGCGACCGGCTTTTCCCCGTCCGCCAGATCGAGCCGCTTCAGCACGCCGCGAATGGAGGCGGCGACCAGCTTCGGGTCGATCGTGTCCGCATCCATCTGCATGTCCGGCGCGATCACCGGCACGTTGCGAAGCGGCAAAATCTCCATCGGCGAGACGAAGATCGTGCTGCCGCTCACCTGGGTCGTGTATTGCGAGGCGCCGATGACGGTGGCGCGAATGCCTTCGCTCGGCGTTTCCAGCCGTGGCCCCCAGGCTTCGATCCGTGCACGGATTGCCTCTCCCAAGAGCGGGCCCAGATCGCCGAAACTTCCCGTTTCGCGGCCATAGACGAATTCCGAGACGCCGCCGGAGATGGTGATCTCGTCCACCTTCTCGCGCGGAGCAATCGGATCGAGCCGCAGCAGCGACGAGGCGCCCACCTTGGGGGAGGCGCCCTGCATGGCCTCGAACAGCCGGTCGCTCATGCGCTTGGCCAGCTCGCGCGCATCTGCGGGTTTCAAGACCGCGCCGATGGAGACGTCCACACCCAGTTCGGCCGCGAATTGGCGGCCCGATTCTTCGGTGCGGGTAATGCGCCCGTCCGGGCCGGTCACCACCAGCCGCGCGCCCACATCGACCGCGGTCAAGTCCACCACCTTGCCGCCCGCGCAGACCGCGATCTTCGACGTGCCGCCGCCGATGTCGACATTCATCACGGTCGCGCCGTCGCGCACGGAGCGCGAAACCGCGCCCGAACCATAGGCTGCCATCACGGTTTCGAGGCTGTCGCCGGCGCTGACCGCGACCAGCTTGCCGGTCTGGCTCGCGAACAGATCGGCGATCGCCCGCGCGTTCTTCCGCCGCACCGCGACGCCCGTGAGAATAAGCGCGCCGGTGTCGATCTCGTCCGGCTGCACCTTGGCGAATTCGTATTGTTTGGCGATGAACGCGCCGAGCTTTTCCGAATCGATCGTTTCTTCTTCCGTATACGGCGTCAGCAGGATGTCGGATTCGTAGAACGTCTCGCGCTGGCTCACCACATAGCGGCTGTCGAGCCGTTCGAGCACGATGCGCGAAAACACCAGATGCGAGGTCGATGAACCGATATCGACGCCCACCGACAGGATGACGATCTCGTCCTCGCCTTCGAGCGTGCGTCCCTTGCTGGAAAAGAAAATCCGTCCGCCTTCGGCTTCACTCATGCGCGCTTCTCACACTCCGCTGAACAGCATGCCGGGATAAAGCTCCAACCCCAGCACGGCAACAAACAACAGCCAGATCATCGCCGTCGCGGCCGCGCTCACGCCGACCGCCATCAGCAGGGGCCGCCGCCCGCGAAAATAAAGCGACGCGAACACGTAGAGCGGCACGGCATAAAGGATACCGATGAACAGCATCGCCAACGCAAATCCGAACACCCACGCCACGGCGCCGATCTGCTTCAGCGCCGTATAAGGTCTGCGGTCGGCCATCTTGTCGGGATCGCCGGCGGGGTTCAGCCAATGCATCAGCGTGAGCCCTGCCGCCGTCTTCGTGCGCGACACCAGATCGAGCCCCACCAGCACCAGCATCACCCAGGCGACGCCCGCGGGCACGGCGCGCGCGTCGGGGCTGTATTGGTATGCGGTCGCGAGATATCCGAGCGTGAGGACAAGGAGGCCCAATGCCGGCAGATAATCCGTTACCGGCGTGCCGAAAAATTGCTTCACACTCAGCCTCTTTCCGCCGAGGGCTTGGGGCCCGCAATCTGCTGGGACACCCCGCGTACAAGCGGAAGCGCAAGCAGAACCACGATCCCCGCAAGCAGAAGCGCGCAGATCGGCCGGCTCACATAGACCGACCAGCGATTGTCGCTCATCAGCATGGACTGGTGGAAATTGCGCTCGGCCGCCGCTCCCAGCACCAGCGCGATCACGATGGTCAGCCGCGGATAATCGAAGCGGATCATCAGATAGCCGATGACGCCGAAAATCGCAGTGATGATGACGTTCTCGATGGTCATGTCGATCGCATAGGAGCCGGCAAAGGCGACGCACAGCACAAGCGGCACCAATATCTGGGAATCCAGCAGCGTCACTCGCGACAGCGGCCTCACCAGAAGCAGGCCCACGAACGAGGCCAGCACGCATGACGCGGTCAGCGCCCAGATGAGGCCATAAATCTCGACCTGATGATCGACCAGCATCAGCGGCCCCGGCTGCATCCCGTGCACAATCAGGATGCCCATGAACACGGCCATCTCGACACCGCCCGGAATCCCGAAGGCGAGGGTCGGGATCAGCGCGCTGCAATCCTTGGCGTTGATGGCGGCTTCGGGCGCGATCACGCCCTTGATGTTGCCTTTGCCGAAGCTGTCTTTCTCGCTCTCCTTGGCCGCCTGCACGGTCATGCTGTAGGAGAGGAACGAGGCGACCACGCCGCCCACACCCGGCACCGCGCCCACGATGGTGCCGATCAGGGAGCCGCGGATCACTGTCGGCCAATGTTTGAAGGTCTCCAGCAAACCGCCCGTCATGCTGGTGATCTTGACCGACGACGCGTTGTTCGAGACCGAGCCGCCCTTGACGTAGAGGTTGATCATCTCGGCCACGGCGAAGAGGCCGATGAGGGCCGGCACCAGATGCACACCGTCCCAGAGATATTCGATCCCATAGGTAAAGCGCTCGCCGCCCGAGACGTCGTTATAGCCGATGAAGGCGACCATCAGCCCGAACGCGCCGGTGATCAGTCCACGGAGCAATTTGCCGCGGCTCGTGGTCGACACGATGACCAGACCCAGGATCGCCAGCAGGAAAAACTCCGGCGGGCCGAACAGGAGCACGATGTCCTTGGCGATGGGCAGGATCGCCAGCACCGATACCGTGCCGATGATGCCGCCGATGGCGTTCGCGCTCGCGGCCGCACCGATGGCGAGGCCGGCCTTGCCCTGTTGCGCCAGCGGATAGCCGTCGATGGCGGTGGCCGCATTCGGCGCCGAGCCCGGTGTGTTCAATAAAATCGCCGTGATGGAGCCCCCCATCGGCACGCCGCCCATGACGCCGCCCGACAGCGCCAGCGCCGTGAACGGCTCCAGCCCATAGGTCAGCGGCATCAGCAGCGCCAGCGCCGCCGCCCCGCCAAGCCCCGGAATGGCGCCGAAGAACAGGCCAATCAGCATGCCGAGGCACAGGAACCCCAGCTCTCTCAGCTGAAGCAGGCCCTCAATGCCGCCAAGCCACATCTGAAGCATACACAACCGTCCCCGAAGGGCGCCAAGCCCCCGCTGGTGAGGGGGTAAGCGTTAGTGAGGCGCGGCGGACCGGTCAACGGGCTGTCAGATATTTCTTCCAGGTATTTTGAGGCGCTCCCGGCATGCCAACTCTCAGAAATCCGGTTTGGCCGCAACCGGGACCGCCACGTCCTTTTCCGTGCCGTATTTTTTCGGGTTTTCGGCGCAGATGCTTTCCTCCCATTCCGTCACCTGAGGACGGTACGTCATCGTCGCGGACCAGGGCGTCGTGAAGACGCCTTCATCCTCGACCGTGAACTGGAGCTGCAGGTGCTTGCCCTTATAGTCAGGATCGATTGTATCCAGCTGCACTTGAAAATTCTCTTTGGCGTCTCGTTCCAATCCTTCTTTCGCGGCGTCGTAATCAAGCAACCGATACCGCTCGACCACGTGCAGCGCAGGGCTGTGCGGTGTGCCGTACCAGTCGAGCATGGCATAAGGTCCGACCTTGATACCCACCGTGTCGACCACCAGCGTGTCGCCTTCGAAATGACCGACGGAATCCCCATACCAGGACGGCGTCACTTTTGCCGGATGCCCCTGGTTCATCCGCACATGGCGCACCTCGTGATCTTCGTAATAGAGGAAGGTGATCTCGCCCGGTTGCTGCAGGACCTGAATTGCAGTGGTCGTAAAAACGAACGGGATGCCTCCGGGCCAGCACTGGTTGCGCGGTGTCGGATATCCCGTACCGGTTAACGACATTTCGCCATGCTTCCTCACGATTTCCGCCGCCTCCGGCTTCAGGATGGGGTTCCTGTAGTCGCCGACAAGCCGGCGATTGTCGCTCGTGATGCCGCGCCGCGACAGGTTTCGGAGCGAGGTCGGGCCTGAGGCGAGGGGCTCGAAGCCGGTGATGGACGTGTGGGCCCATACGCCGGACAAATTCGGGATGGCTGCGTTGACGTTCGTGCCGCCGCCGGCCGGCGCTGCCGCCTCTCCCCAGCCCGGCGCCGCTGCAGCCGCCAATGTCAGCAGGCAGAGAAATTCCCACCGCCGCAAATTCATACGTCCCCCCGTTTCACGATTCCTTGGAACGCTACTCCTTTTGCTGGGGTGCTTGAATGGGAGGTCCGATGCGGGCGAGCGGACTACGACCGGTAGCGGGTGCATGACGCACGCGTCCCCGTTGGCGGAGGCATATCCCTACGAGTATGCTTCCCGCGGTCGAGGAGGAAACGATGCGCAAATCGCACGGGATACGGCGGATAATCTCGCTGGGACTCTTGGCAGGCTTGGCCGGTACGGCGGCGGCGCAACAGGGGTTTGCCGCGAGCGCGCCGCCCGATTTTTCCCCCACCGCCCAGACGGCCTGGGTCGGTATCGGCATCGGCGCATTCCTTCCGGTTCCGGGCTCGCCAATGCCGGTCGGGCAGGATCCGGCCTATCCCTACATCCCCAACGGTACCCCGGGAAAGCAGCCGACCCAGCGCATTTCGGACATCGGCAACCCCAATCTGAAGCAATGGGCGAAAGACGTGATGAAGAAGGACAACGAGGAAGTGCTGAAAGGAAAATTCGCCTTCACCGCGCGGTCCTCGTGCCAGGGTGCCGGCGTTCCGGGCTTCGACGTGCTGCTCGGCGGCGCTTTGTCCATCCTGCAATCGCCCAGGGAGGTCACGATGATCTTCTCCGGAAATTCCGAAACGCGCCATATCCGGCTCGATGCGTCTCATTCCGCCAACCCGAAACCCTCCTGGTACGGAGAATCGGTCGGCCATTACGAGGGCGATACGCTCGTCGTCGATACCATCGGCCTCAACGACAAGACGTTCCTCGACAATTATCGCACGCCCCATACCGGCAAGCTGCACGTTACGGAACGCTGGCGGCTGATCGAGAACGGCGCCAAGCTGGAGATCTTGCTGATGATCGACGACCCGGACACGTTCAACCAGCCCTGGCAGGCGCTGCGCCAGTACGATCGCGTGAACCGGACCTTCGCGGAGGACAATTGCTCCGAGAACAATTTGAACCCGTTCGGCATCGACTACCACACGCCGGTGGCGGAGAAGCCGGACTTTTGAGGCATGGAAGCCGTGTACTCAGGGAAGCCGCCCGCAGGCTCGCCCCGCGCATCCGCTTCTTCCCGAATGGCTGCATTCCCGCAGATCAGAAATCCGGCCTGGCCGCCCGGGGCACATCGGAGTCCCTTCCCGGGTACCACTTGATGTTTTCGGCGCAAGTCAGTTCCACCCAGTCGGCGGGGCCATCTCCACCACTTCTATAAGTCATGGTTGCGGTCCACGGCGTCGTGAAGACGCTGTTATCCTGGACCGTGAATTGGAGCTGAAGGTACTTCCCCCGAGAGTTCGGGTCCGGCATTCCCGGGGCGACGTTGTGTTCCTTCGCGTCTCGCTCGAATCCCTCCTTGGCGGCGGCGTAATCGAGCATCCTGTATCGTTCGACCACGTGCAGCGCCTGGGTGTGCGGCGAGCCGTACCAGTCCACCATGGAATACGGCCCGACCTTGGTGCCCACGGTATCGACGACCAGCGTGTCGCCCTCATAATGGCCCACGGAATCGCCGTACCAGGACGGTATCACCTTTGCCGGATGCTGCTGGTTCATCCGCACATGGCGGACCTGATGATTGTAGCCATAAAGGATGATGACCTCGTCCGGCGCCTGCAGAAGCTGCGTCGGGCCATTGGTAAATACGAAAGGCGGACCTTCGGGCCGGCATTGGTTGCGCGGGTTCGGATCGCCTATGCCATTCATGCCAAGTTGAGCATGCTTTTTCACCACCTCGGCCGCTTCCGGCTTCAGAATGGGATTGGTGTAATCGCCGGCAAGCCTGAGGATGTCCCCGGTGCCGTTGGCGCGGCGCGCCCGGTTGACCAGCGCCGTGGGACCGGATGGCAGCGGCTCGAACCCGGGATTTGCATGCACCCAGATGCCCGAGAAATCCGGGAGGGATTCAGCGCTTTCGCTTGCGCCGATGGCGCGCCCAACCGCGGGCTTCTCCGGTTGCCCGAAGGCGGGCGCCACGGCCGCCGCAGCAAGCGTGAGTAGCAAAGGGAAATTCCGCCGCTGTAAATCCATTGCGCTCCTCCCCTGTTATTTCCGCCGGAAGCTTTGGCTTTAAGCTACACCCTCTGCGTGTGTTTTTGGAAGCCGACGGTATCCGGCTCCAACCGCGACCACGGGCATCGGCACTGATGCGTCCCACGTTCTCCAGAGCATGCGGGGGCTGCAAGCATCGCCGGTGATCCACCGGTCAGGCGTGCTGGTCCGGGGCGGCCCGCCGCTCAGCCGATCAACCCAGATATTTCTTCCACTTGTCGAAGAAGACGCGCTGTTCGGCCACCAGTTTCGCGGTGTCCTGCGGCGTTCTGGACCGCATGAGGAGGTCGTTTTCCTTGGCCCATTTGATGACGATGGGATCGGCAAGCGCCTTGGCAAGCGCTGCCGACAGCGCGTTCTGGATGTCGGCCGGCATCCCCGGGGGACCGGCCACCACGCGTTCCACGCTGATGTTGTCGAGATCGGGCTGGCCGAGCGCGGTCGCATCCGGTACGCCGGGGAAGCTGGACTTCGCCTCGAACGTCGCGAGCACGCGAGTCTGGCCGCCGCGCACGAAGCGCAGTGCCGTCGGAATGGCCGCGATCACGCCGTCGGAATCGCCCCGGATGGCCGCGACCACATAATCGGCCGAACCCTTGTAGCCGGTGATGAGTTGCGTCTTCAGCCCCAGCAATTGCGTGCCGATCATTGTCGCCGCATAGGCGGTGCCTTCGGGTCCCGTGACCGACAATTTGATCGGGCGCATCGCCGACAGCGCTTTCAAATCGGCGAACGTCTTCAGCGGCGATTTCGCGCCCACGCAGATGACGTAGCGCTCGCCTTCGCCCATAGCGCCGATCCAGGAGAATTTGGAGAGATCGTAGGCGCCTGCTCCCTGCTGCTGCTGCAGAATGAACATGCCCGGAATGTTCAGGATGCCGATGGTGTAGCCGTCCGCTTTGGAGCGGTAGAGCTGAGCCACGCCGCGCGACCCGCCGCCCGAGGCTACGTTGATCGGGACGATGTTCACCTTGTTGGCGAGATATTTCTCCATTACCGGCGCGATGACGCGGACATAGACGTCGAAACCGCCGCCCGGCGCATAAGGGATCACGAACTGGATGTTCTTGTTCGGGAAGATAGCGGGGGCCGCCTGAACGGTGCGGGGAAGGATCAGGGCCGGTGCGGCCAACGCCGCCGAAGCCACGATCTCGCGCCGGGTGAATTTGGTCATTGGTTTGTCTCCTATGCCGCCCGCCCGCATTGGCTACGAATCCGAAATCGCCCTCGATATTGCTCCAAGATGCTGCGAATTTCGAATTCGTCACAACTAGTGGCGCAACCGCAAAGACGGGTCAACCGGCGACCAGTAGCTTCTTCCAGCGCTCGAAAAAGGCCCGCTGGCGCGCCACCAAAGCGGCGGCTTCTTCCGGGGTTTTGGACCGCATCACGATGTCGTTTTCCTTGGCCCAGGCGACCACTTTGGGATCGGCCATGGCCCTGGCCAGCGCGCCCGAAAGGATGGCCTGGATATCCGGCGGCGTGCCGGGCGGGGCGGCCACAGGGCGCTCGACGGTGATCTGATCGAGTTCGGGCTTGCCGAGCCTGGTCGCATCGGGAATGCCCGGAAGGCCGGCGTGGCTCTCGAAGGAGGCGAGGATGCGGAGTTGCCCGGCGCGGGCGAACTTCATCATGGTCGAGGTGGCCGAAATGACCGCGTCCGAATCCCCCCGGATGGCGGCCACGATGTAATCGGAGGAGCCGCGATAGCCGGTGATCAATTGCCGCCTGATCCCGAGCACTTCGGTGCCGATGACGGCCGCTGCCGTTGCCGTGCCCTCCAGTCCCGTGACCGCGAACTTAACCGGCCGTTTCGCCGAAAGGGCCTGCAGGTCGGCAAAGCTCTTCAGAGGCGAATTCGCGCCCACCCCCACGAGATAGCGCTCGCCTTCGCCCATGCAGCCGATCCAGGCAAAGCGCGCCAGATCGTAGGCCGTCGTCCCCTGGACTGCCTGCTGGATGAACATGCCGGGCACGTCGAAAATGCCGATGGTGTAGCCGTCGGGCTTGGAGCGGTAGAGCTGGGTGATGCCGCGCGCGCCGCTTCCCGCTGTCACGTTGATCGGTACCACGCTGACGCGGCGGGGAAGGGTGGTTTCCAGCACCGGCGAGATGAAGCGGACATAGGCATCGAAACCGCCGCCGGCCGCATAGGGAATAATGAATTGTATGGGTTTTGCGGGGAATCCCGGCTGAGCCGCCTGGACCGCTCCCGGCGCCAGGACGAAGGCGCCCACGCCCGCCCGCAGGAACATACGGCGGTCAAAGGGGGTGGGTTTCTGCGGAATTTCGGCCATTGCCGCGAACGTAGCGCGGGAAGCGGCGCAAACCTAGCGGGGAGGGCGCCCGCTTCGAATCCTGCAAGCCTGCGGCTCCTTTACGGGTCATTAGCGATAACGACTTAAGGAAGACTCAGGTTTTCGGAAAATGAAGGGCCTCTGCGCGATGAATCTCCGGGACGCCTCCGTCTCCCTGCCGCGAATTGTGCCGCGCATCGTGCAAAAACGGGATCTGAGCAGCGTCGTTGCGGCTGCGCTCGTCGTCTTGATCGGGCTCACCTGGATCGGCTTCATCTGGTCCTCGTTGAGCGAACGCGCTGACGTCCTGACAGAGGCGGGCCGCGATCTTGCCGGAGTGGCGGAGACTTATGCGAATTACGCGGCGGCCCTGACCCGTCGCGGCGTGGCAATTCCCGATGACACGACAGCGCCGTCCGATGGTGCGTTCACGGAAGGGCGGGCGTCTTTGGCGCGTTTCTACAAGGCGCTTCAGCCCAGAGCCAAAGTCAAGCTCACTTTGCGCAAATACACACTCGCGAACGACAGCGAAGATCCCGGCATTATTCCGTATCGCCATGTGGGCGAGCGCCTGGTGGCGGTTGTCACCAGACCGCGCGCTGGCATCGACGTCCTGGCGGAGGAGACGGACGCAGCCGCGACCGAAGACTGGACGCGGAGCACCATCACGGAAGCCTTGGGACTGCTGCTGCTGACGCTCATCATCACCGTGCTCGGCCGGGCCTTTGTGAAGCAGCTCCGGCAGCGCGAAGCCATGGAAGCCGACCTCCGTGCCGCCAAGGAACAGGCCGAGGCGGGAAATCGCGCCAAATCGGATTTCCTCGCCAATATGAGCCACGAGATCCGCACCCCGATGAACGGGATTCTCGGCATGACCGCGCTTCTGCTCGATACCAGTCTCGACGCGGAACAGAGGAAATTCGCCGAGATCGTGCTCGAATCGGGCGAGGCGCTGCTTACCGTGGTGAACGACATCCTGGATGTGTCGAAGCTGGAGGCGGGCAAGCTGGAAGTCGAGAACATCGATTTTGATCTCGTGAATACGGTCGAGGGCGCCATCGCGTTGATGTCGGGTAAGGCGCGCGAGAAGGATATCGACCTCGGCGTGTTCGTCGATCCGGCAATCCGCGGGGCATTTCGCGGCGATCCGACGCGCATCCGTCAGGTATTGCTCAATCTCATCGGCAACGCGATCAAGTTCACCGAAAAGGGCTGTGTCTCGCTCCAGGTCCTGTCGACGCCGGAGCGCGCGGCAACAGAAGGCCCGCTGAGCCTGCGTTTCGAGGTCACCGATACCGGCATCGGAATGCCGGAGAACATGCGCGAACGCCTGTTTCGGAAATTCAGTCAGGTCGATACCTCGGTGACGCGCCGTTTCGGCGGCACCGGACTGGGTCTTGCGATTTCCAAGCAACTCGTCGAGCTGATGGGAGGCAGGATCGGCGTCGAAAGCCAGGCCGGCAAGGGTTCGACATTCTGGTTCGAGATTCCGCTGGAACGTTCGCCTGCCGTCGTGCTGGACAGCCGGAATCTTCCCGCCCAGCTCCGTGATCTCAATGTGCTGATCGTCGACGACATGGAGATGAATCGCGAGCTTCTTGGGCGGCAGCTTGCGGCTTTCGGAATGAATGTCGCGGGCGCCGAAGACGGCTTTGCCGCACTCGCCGAACTGGAACGCGCTTGGTCCCGCGGCAAGCCCTATGACCTGGTATTCCTGGATCAGATGATGCCGGGACTTGCCGGCGAGGGGCTGGCCAAACGCATTCGATCGGCGCCAAACCTCGCCGACGCAAGGCTGGTGCTCGTGTCGTCGGCGGGGACGGCAGGCTTGAGGAAATCCGCACTCCCGATGCTGGACGCGATTCTCGACAAGCCCATCCGCCAGCGCGACGTCGCCGATTGCCTGATGAAGCTCTACAGCGTCTGCGAACCCTATTCTGCCGGCCAATTCGCGCCCGTTGCCCTAAAAACGCAGCGCGACAAACCCATGTCGCAGCACACCGAAAGCGGTCCGCTGCTGGTGCTCCTGGCCGAGGACAATCGCATAAACCAGCAATTCGCCATCATGGTTCTGAGCAAGGCCGGCCACGAAGTCGAGCCCGTATGGAACGGCCATCAGGCGGTGGATGCCGTACGCCGAACGGATTACGACGTGGTGCTGATGGATGTGCAGATGCCGGAACTCGACGGCGTGGAGGCCACAAAGCAGATTCGGGCTTTGCCCCATCCCAAGAACCGGGTGCCGATCATCGCCATGACCGCGCACGCGATGGAGGGGGCGCGCGAAGAATATCTCGCCGCCGGTATGAACGATTACATCGCAAAGCCGGTTCAGCCCGAGCGGCTGCTGCTGAAGCTTTCCGAGGTGGCGGCCAAATCGAAGACGAAGGCTCCGGCGCCGGCAGCGTCTGGCGAGGACGCATCTTCGGCGCTCGATTTCGACAAGCTCCGCCTCCTGGATTCGGCGTTGCCGGCTGGGGGCTTGGAGAGCTTCCTCGCTCTCTTCTTTGCCGACATCGAGGTTCAGCTCGCCGAACTCGGCCACGCCCGGGAGGCGGGCGATAACGAGGCCATCGGGCGTGTCGCCCACAATCTCGTCAGCACGGCGGGCAATGTCGCGGCATTGAAGACCAGCACGATTGCACGCCAGCTGCAGCAGGCCTGCCGAAGCGGGGATCGCGAATCGCGTGACCGGCTGCTCGGGCAATTGACCGAATCGGCAGCGATTGCGGTGAGCGCCCTTCGGCATTGGCTGGAGGCGAGAGCGACGGAGACGGGCAAGACTGCGCTGCGAGGCTGAGCGTTGCCATTCCGCGGAGCGAGGCCAATAATAGCCTCTGTGACTCGCGCGAACGTGCACCATGGCAGAGCCGGAAGTTTTGATCGTCGATGACGACGCCGCCGTCCGGGATTCGCTGAGAGCGCTCCTGGAATCCGCAGATCATGCCGTGCGCGATTTCGATTCCGCCAAGGCGCTGCTCGCCTCGTCCGCTCTCACCGGGGGCGCCTGCGTCATCGCGGACATCCGCATGCCGGACATGGATGGGCTTGCGCTGCAGGAAGAACTGACGCGCCGTGGCATCGGCCTCCCGGTCATCGTCGTCACCGGACATGGCGACGTGCCGCTCGCGGTGCGCGCCATGAAGGCTGGCGCGGTGGATTTCCTGGAGAAGCCGTTCGACGAGCAGATGATGCTGGACAGCGTGCGCCGCGCGATGGCGATGTCCAAGGAAAGCCGCGACCAGGCTTCGCTGGCGCAGGCGGCGGAGGACCGGATCTCGCTGCTCACCGGACGCGAGCGGCAGGTGCTGGAACATCTCGTCGCCGGCCGCGCCAACAAGGTGATTGCGCACGAGCTCAATATTTCGCCGCGGACCGTCGAAATCCATCGCGCCCATCTGATGGAAAAGATGCAGGCGCGCAGCCTCTCCGACCTGATCCGGCACGCGCTCGCGGCCGGAATTTCGCCGGCGCCCTCGAAGGGACGCTGAGCGGCCCCCGTGCTTCGACAGGCTCAGCGTGAGGAATAGTATTCACATCCTCGCCTCAAGCTTGTCGAAGGGTGAGAAGCGCACGCCCAGTCTCACGCGAAATTATTTCGCGGCGAGGTCCTGCGGGGAAAACCCGGCGATGCGCTTGTAATTGTCCGACAGCGCACGCAACTCGTCCTGGCTGATATATCTGTCGAGATTGTCGAACGGGCGGTCGCCCACCAACTCCTCGACCTTGATGTTGATGAAGTCGGGCGGCGTCTTGCGGTTGGTCTGCACCACCTTGTTGGCGAGCGGAAGCCGCAGCCGTTCGTATTCCGTAAGCGCGGCCACGGGGTCCTTTGCCGCTGCCAGCAAATCCGCCAGTGTGTGCGCATCGAGCAGCGCCTGTGCCGCGCCATTGGAGCCGCGCGGATACATCGGATGGGCCGCATCGCCCACCAGTGCGGCGCGTCCGAACGTCCAGCGGTCCACGGGATCGCGATCCACCATCGGGTATTCGAGCAGCACCTCGTAATTGGTCAGAAGCTCCGGCACGTCGACCCAATCGAAGCGGAACGATTCATAGATCGGCCACATGTCTTCGAGCTTGCCGGGCTTGTTCCAATCGTTCTTCGGGCGGCCGGAAAGGGGCGCCTCGCTGGTGAAATTGATGAGCTGATTGCCCGCAGCATCGTAATTGTCGACGATCGGATAGAGCACGATCTTACCGGTCTTGATCGACCCGATGCGGACATAGGTGTGGCCGCCCAGCATGGGCCGCCCGCGCGCGACTCCGCGCCAGGTGTTGATGCCTTCGAAGGCAAGCTCCTCGTCGGGATAGAACTGCTTGCGCACCGCCGAATTGACGCCGTCGCAGGCGAGCACGATGCGCGCGCGGACCGGCTCCGACGCTTCGCCGGTCGCCGTCTCCTGGAAGTGCAGGGTGACGGCATCGCTGTCCTGCTCCAGCCCGATGCAGCGGCGGTTCAGCACCAGATTTTCCCCGCCAAGCTCCCTTACCGCCGCGTCCCACATGATCGCATGCAGCCGGCCGCGATGGATTCCCACCTCCGGATACGCATAACCGGCGGCGCGGCCGCGCTTCTCCTTGTAGATCAGCTGGCCGAAGCGGTTGAAAAAGGCGCTCTCGGCATTCTCCACGCCAGCCGCGGCCACAGCCTCGCCAAGTCCCAGCGCCGACAATTCGCGCATCGCATGGGGCAGGATCGTGATGCCGACGCCGAGCGGCTTGATCTCGGGGGCAACCTCGAAGACGCGCGAAGCGATGCCCCGCTGCTTGAGACCGAGCGCCAGCGCGAGACCCGCGATGCCGCCTCCGACAATTGCAATATCCGTCACATTTCTGGTCATGGGATCACGCCGCTACCGACAAAAGCTTATCGGCGCTGCCGGGCAGGCTTTCCTTGCGCTGGATCAATCTTGGGTTTGCCCTTTGCGCGCGGGCTTTCCAGGGGGACGCGAGTCGAACCATTGAACTGGGCAACGAATTTCTCCAACAGATGAAGGAATTGGCTCCGTTCTTCCTCCGTGAACGGTGAGAGAACGCGTGATTGGGCGCGGCGCGCAGGCTCGGAAAGGTCTCTCAACATGCGCTCGCCGGCGCGGGTGAGCTGAAGATTGCGCCGCCGCCGGTCGTTCCCGAGCGTGCGCCCGACCAGGCCCGCAGCTTCGAGCTTGGCGAGCACCATTCCCGTGGTCGAACGGTCGAGCCCGAGCGCCTTGGCCACCGAAATCTGGTCGATACCAGGCTGATATTTGAGCACCAGCAGGATGCCGTATTGCGTGGTCGTGATGCCGAGCGCGCCGGTTTCCTCCAGAAACAGCGACACCGCGATCTGCTGCGCCCGCCGGATGAGGAAACCCGGCCGCCGGTATAGCCCGTCCAGCGGCGTGTCGGGCGACGAGGTCAGGCGCTCTATTGCCAAGCGCGATTCGACACTGTGTTTTCGTACGTGGCGCCGGGCGGGACCAATCCCCAGCCGAGCGTCCACTGGTAATTGTCATTGAAGCGGTCGCGCGTATAGGGCACCGGCGGCGCGTTGAGGATGCGCGACAGCTTCAGCTTGTCGGCCGAGATGGCGCCGCCCGCTTCCTCCAGGATGTAGTGCGCGTATTTCGCCGGGTTCTTGTCGATGGCTTCGGCGGCGCGGGCCTGGGCGCGGAACATCTTCGCCAGCGTCGGCCCGTCGAGTTCGTCTCCGGCCGCTTCGCTGCGGGTCGAATGGCTCTCCATCAGCACGCGGGCGCCTTGGGCTTCGGCGACGCTGATCCAGGGCTCCTGCAAGGACGCGGCCTTCACCTTGCCGCTCTGCAAGGCTTCCAGTCTCTCCCGATGGGTTCCGGCATTGGTCCATTTGATCTCGTCGCGTTTTACGAAGCCTTCCATCATCTTCAGCATGGTGAAGTGCGAGCCGTTGAACGGGCTGACGGCGATGGGGACGTTCTTCAGTTGCTCGGGCTCGTAGATGCCGGTCTTCGGATCGGTGACGATGGCAAACGTCGACATGGCCGAACCGAGCGCCACGATCTTGGCCGGACGGTGCTTGGTGTCGAGGTCAAGGTTGGATTCGACCGCCCGCTTCATGATGCCCCATTCGCACATCCGGAACTGGTCGCATTGGCCGCCCTCGTAAAGGGATTCCATGGTGCGCGAGAAAATGTTGTCGCGTAGCGCCTGATGGTCGGAGCCGTGCTGCCCGGTGCCCGGCGTCTTCAGGATGTTCACATCCAGACCTTCGTCCTTGAAGAAGCCTTCGTCGCGCGCCACCAGCAAAGGCAGGTCGTGGACGGCGTTCATCATGGAAACGTTGACTTTTTGCAGCCTGTCCATGGTGTCGCTCATGGTGCTTCTCCCGCTTTGTTTCCAAGGTTTGGGCGCGCTCTTGCCGGGCGCCGCTGCCGCCGAAAATCTTGCAGATCGTCAGATGTCTGTCAATATTTCCTCCCCCGTTTTCGGGGAGGCCGCGGGCCGGACCGGCCTAGGCTTGCTTCAACGCATCCGGGTTCGCGACGTTCTTCGGCTGACCGTCGAGATAGGCGATGATGTTGTGGATTGCGTGTTCGTAGAACACGTTCAGGCCCTCGACCGTGGTGAATCCCAGATGCGGCGTCAGCACCGTGTTGGGAAGCCCCCGGAACGGATTGTCCGCCGGCAGCGGCTCGCGGTCATACACATCGAGTGCGCCGAATATCCGCCCCTCGCGCAGCGCCGCCACCAGAGCGGCCTCTTCCACGATGGGTCCGCGCGAAGTGTTGATGAAGATTGCGCCGGTCTTCATGCGCGCGAAATCGGCGGCGCCGATCAGCCCGCGCGAGCGCGGGCCCAGCACGAGATGCACGCTGACCGCATCGGAGTCCGAAAACAGCTGCTCCTTGCTCACGCGTTCGGCGCCGGCTTCCTTCGCCCGCTCATCCGTCAAGTTCTGGCTCCAGGCAAGCACGCGCATGCCGAGCGCGATGCCGTAACGGGCCATGTAGGCCCCGATGCGTCCGAGCCCGACGAGCCCCAGCGTGCGCCCTTCGAGATTGATCCCCGGCGGGATGCCTTCCTGGAAACGCCCGGCCCGCATGGCCGCGTCGCCTTGTGGAATCTTCCGCGCCGCGGCCAGCAGCAGGGCGAGGCTCATCTCGGCGGCAGGCGCAGGCGAATGCCCGCCCGAGGTCAGCGTGCAAATGATGCCGCGCTTGGTGCAGGCATCCTGGTCCACATTGGGGGCGCGCGAGCCCGTCAGCGACATCATCTTCAGCCGCGGCAGCCGCCCGATCAGCGCCTCCGAAAAGCGCGACCGCTCGCGAGTGAGGAGAAGGACGTCGAAATCGGCCAAATCCTTCACCGCTTCGTCTTCCTGCCCGGCCGCATAATGGCGCGGGAAGAACACCACTTCGGCGCGCTTTTCCAGTTCCGACCAGTCGGCCACGTCGCGCGCGGCGTTCTGCCAATCGTCGATGACGGCAACGCGTGTTCCTGCCATGTTCCTGCCCCGGTTTTTGGTTGCGGGCATTTAATGCCAATGGAGCCGAAATGCCAGCAGCAGCCGATGCTCGGATGCGGCGCGTCGTTCCGGTTCTCATGGCGTCCGCGGCCTGCGCCGACGAGGCCGCCGCGGTGGCCGCAAAGTCGCAGCCGGGCGCTTAGGCTTGCCAGCCGCCGTCCGACCTGACAAACCGGCGTTTGACGGCTCCACGCCCCTCGCCCATTTTATAGGCATGCCGCACCCTATGACTCGCGCAAGCGCTCTCGCCCGGACCGAAACATTGGCTCCGCGAAACTTCCTCGACATGGACGCGCTCGCCGCGGCCGAGGTGAGCCGCGACCCGTTTCCGTTCTTCATCGTGCCGCGCTTCGTGCGCGCCGATACCCTCGACGCGATCCGGGAGGATTTCCCCGCGATCCGCCACGCGGGAAGCTTTCCCTTAAGCACACTTCGGTTCGGGCCGGCCTTCGCCGCCTTCATGGACGAAATCCAGGGCGCGGCGATGACCGCGGCCGTGGGCGCGAAGCTTGCGATGGACCTTTCCCAAAGCCCGACCATGGTCACGGTGCGCGGACAGAGCAAGGCCGCCGACGGCAAGATCCACACCGACAGCCGCACCAAATTGGTGACGGCCCTCATCTACATGAACGACAGCTGGGAAAGCCCGAAGGGGCGCTTGCGGCTGGTGCGCTCGGCCACCAACCTCAACGACGTCATCGCCGAGGTGCCGCCGGCGCAAGGAACGCTGCTCGTGTTCCGCAACGACACCAACGCGTGGCACGGCTTCGAGCCGTTTGCCGGTCCCCGCCGCGTGATCCAGCTCAATTGGGTGACGGACGCCTCCGTCGTGCGCCGCGAGCAGGCGCGCCATCGCTTAAGCGCATTCTTCAAGCGGCTCGGCGGACGCGGGGCGGGAATGTGATCGCCCGATGCCGCTGAATATCGAAACTTTCAGCAATGCGGTCGGGGGCAACGCCTTCTACAAGGCGGTGACGCATCCCCTGGCCGCCGGGCCGGCGCGTGCGCTGCTCGCCAAATTGCGCGGCGCAGGGGCGGTCGCGATCTACGATCCGCACAATCTTCTGGCCGCGTTCGATGCGCTCTATCCGCTCGACCGCGTGGAGATCGCGGGCCTCTTCGTGCAGGACGTGAGCCATATCGGGCGCACATTTCGCGGACATACCGCGCGCGCCATCACCGAGTTGGCCCATTGCCGTGCGGAGAGCGTGCTGATCGCCGGGTTCGATACTGCCGTGGCGACCCATCACATCAAGCCGCTGGTGAACGGCGCAGCCGTCTTGAGCTTCGATGCGTTGCGTCTCCCCGACGACATGCTGTCCGACCGGACGCGCTACCTCTCCAACCTCAACTTCGCCACCAATTTCGCCTTCTTCCGGGATGCGGACGGCCATCACACGCGGCTGGTGACGGCGAATTACTGGTCCGCCTACGGAGGAAAAGGCGGCCATATCTGGTTCACTTTGTTCGACGGAGCGGGCGTCGCCTGCGCGCAATGGACGCAAACCCTGCCCGAAGCGAACGCGGCCATCGTCATCGACAGCCGCGAGGTGCGCGCGCGTTTCGGATTGCCCGCCTTCACCGGCCAGTTGTTCATCCATGTGGTGGGTGCTGCCGGCCACGACGTGGTGAAATACGCGCTCGACACCTATGGCGATTCCGGCGACGTGCTTTCCTGCACGCATGACGCCAATTCCTGGCCCGCCAATCGCTACGCGGGCTTGCCTGCGCCTGCCGGCGACGAAGAGGTCGTGCTCTGGGTGCAGAATTCCCACCCCAATCCGATTGGCCCGCGCGAGATCGGCTTCAATCTGATGGGTGACGACAATGTCGCCTATTTGGACGAGCCGGTGGGCGCTTTCGCGACGCATCGGCTGAGCGCCGCCAAGCTCCTGCCCGATGCGCGCTGGCCGCAGCAGATCGAGATTCGCGCGGGCAAGCATCTGGTGCGTCCGCGCTACGAAGTCCTGCGCAAGAACGGCCGCAGCCGCATCGCCCACCCCAATGTCGAGCGCGAGGATTTGAAACCCGATGCGCAGCTTCCCGATTTGGCCGCGGTTCTGGGCAAGGGCTTCATCCTGCCCGCTCCCGTGCTGCCGCTCGAGCGTTTCCGCAGCACGATCCTGCCGACGCCGATGTCGACGGCGCAGACTCATCTGCCCGTGAAGCTGGTCATTTACGACCGCGAGGGGCGCAAAGCGGCCGAACAGAGTTTCGGCAATCTCGCGCGGAACGACTCGGTTGCGCTGGCCGCGAACGAGATTCTCAACGGCCGCATCGATGGCGGCTATGGCCATATGGAACTGCTCTATGATTTCGAGCAGGGGCGGGAGGCAGATGGCTGGCTGCACGCGCTGTTCCGCTACGAGGACATCGGCACCGGCCATTCGGCCGAAACCAGCTTCGGCGCGCACATGTTCAATACGCTCGTCACCTACAAGGGGGAGCCGCAATCCTACAAAGGCCCGCCGCCGGGGCTTTCGACGCGCCTGTTCCTGCGCGTCGGGCCGCAACCGCTCGATACGATGTGCCATCTCATCTATCCCGCTTCGCGGCCCTGGCACGCCACATCGGACACCGCTCTGATGTTGATGAATGCGCGCGGGGCAGAAGTCGCGCGGCGAACGTTGAACATCACCTGCGGCGGGTCGGCGCTGTGGCGCGTCAACGAGACGTTCAGTGAGGCCGAGCGCCGTGACGCCGGCGAAAATTGCTACGTCATCGTGCGCGACACCACCTGCCGGTTGTTCGGCTATCACGGCCTCGTCGGCGACCGCGCCTTCAGCCTGGACCACATGTTTGGCTTCTGACGGGCCCACGCGCTCCTGTTGGGTCGTGACCGACGGCAAAGCGGGCATGGAAAGCCAATGCGTCGGGCTCGCGGAAGCGTTGGGCCTCACGCCAACAATCAAACGCGTGCGGTTGCGGCCGCCCTGGCGTCAGTTGACACCGTATTTTCGCATGGGCGGGTACGCGCAATTCGCGAGCGATAGCGACGCCCTTCGGCCGCCCTGGCCGGACCTCCTCATCGCGACGGGCCGGCACAGCGTGGCGGCGTCGCTGCTGGTGAAGAAATTGTCCGGCGGCCGCACCAAGACTGTGCAGCTTCAGAACCCCGTCATCAACCCCAGCCATTTCGATCTCGTCGTCGTGCCGCGGCACGACCGGCTGGAAGGCGCGAACGTCGTGTCCACCCGCGGCGCCCTTCATCGCGTTACCCCCGATGTGCTGCGCAAAGGGGCCGAGCAACTCGCACCGCTTCTTGCGCATCTGAAGCGGCCGTTCATCGGCGTGCTCATCGGCGGCTCGAACGCCGCCTACCGGCTCGGTCCGGCCGAAATGGCGACGCTCGCCCGCCAGCTCGCGGATTGCGCGCGCGCGATGCAGGCAAGCCTCGTCATCACGCCGTCGCGGCGCACGGGCGAAGAGGCGCTTCGCGTTCTGCGGCCGGAGATCGCGGACTTGCCGCATTATCTGTGGGAGGTCGGTGGGGCTAATCCCTATTTCGGGATTCTGGGACTTTCCGACTTCCTCGTCGTCACCTGCGATTCGGTGAACATGGTGTCGGAAGCCGCCAGCACCGGGAGGCCCGTCTATGTGTTCGATCTGCCCGGCGGCTCCGAGAAATTCGCCCGCTTCCATCAGGCGATGCGCGACGACGGCATCACGCGTCCCTTCACAGGCACGCTCGCGCCATACAGCTACGAACCGCCCGACGATATGGAAGCGGTCGTCGCCCGCGTGAACGCCCTGTTGCCGCCAGCCCCGTCGCGGCCGGCCGGGAACGGCATTTCCGGGAATGCTCCGTGACCCCTGCTGAAATTGCGCTTCTTATCGGAATCGGTTTTCTCGCCGGCACGTCCAACGCGCTGGTCGGCGGCGGCACGCTGTTCTCGTTCCCGGTGCTGCTTGCGGCCGGATTGCCGCCGATCATCGCGAACACCACCGCGAAGATCGCCATTGTCCCGGGCACCATCACATCGGCCTACGCCTACATGCCCGAAATCATGCGCGTGCGTGAAACCTTACCGCTTCGCATCGCGGTTGCGGTGGCGGGGGGACTGTTGGGAGCGGTGCTGCTGCTGGTATCGGGGAATGCGGTGTTCTTTTATTTCGTCCCCTGGCTGCTCGCGTTTGCGACGCTGCTCTTCACCTTTGCGAAGCCGATTGTCCGGCGCGTGAAGCGGGCCGCCCACGGCAAGCGCAGCGAGCGCCAGCTCTTGATCACGGAATTTGTCTGCGCGATTTATGGAGGCTATTTCGGCGCGGCCATCGGCATCTTCATGCTGGCCTCCATGGCGCTCGCGGGCGAAGACAATACCCAGAGCGCCAATGCCCAGCGCAATTTCCTGGTCTGTTTCAACGGCGGAGTCGCGGCCCTGCTCTTCATCGCTACGGGAATCGTGGTGTGGCCGGTGGCGCTTCTGGTCATGCTGGGCTCGGTCGCCGGAGGCTATGCCGGGGCACGGATGACCCAGCTCATTCCCAGCGAGGTCTTGCGCCACGTCATCACGGCGGCGGGCGCGATCTTCTCCGTCTATTATTTTATGGAGGCCTATGGCTGACGCCCATGTTTGAGCTGCTGAACGGAATTCGCATCGTCGACCTGACGACGACCTATCTCGGGCCCTATGCGACCCAGTTCCTGGGGGACATGGGCGCGGACGTGATCAAGGTCGAGCCGCTCGACGGCGACGTCGGCCGTAACCCGAAGCCGAGCCGCCATCCCGAAATGGGCGCAGGCTTCCTCAACACCAATCGCAACAAGCGTTCGCTCGCCATCGATTTGCGTGCGCCGGAAGGCCGCGCCGTGGTCCTGAAGCTGATCGAAGGGGCCGATGCGATGGTGCACAATATGCGCGCCCAGGCGGCGGCAAAACTCGGTCTCGCTTTCGAGGATGCGAAGCGCGTCAATCCCGGCATCGTCTATTGCTATTCGCCCGGCTTCGGCCAGGACGGTCCTTATGCCGCCGACCCCGCCTATGACGACATCATCCAGGCGATGTCGGGGCTGGCGAAATTGAATGCCGATTCCTCCGGCGCGCCGCGGTTCCTCCCCTCCATCATCGCGGACAAGGTCGTCGGGCTGCACCTTGCGTTTGCGGTTGCCACAGGTCTGGTGCACCGCCTGAAGACGGGCGAGGCCACGTCCATCGAAGCCCCCATGTTCGAAAGCATGGCGGCGTTCCTTCTGGTCGAGCATCTGGCCGGGCGCACCTTCAACCCGCCGCTAGGACCTACCGGGTATGAGCGCATGCTCGCGAAGAACCGGCGGCCCTATAGAACCCGGGACGGATACATTGCGATCATGCCCTACACCACGCAGCAATGGACGCGCTTCCTGGAATGCGTCGGCCGCGCCAATATGCTTAACGAGGACTGGGTGAAGGACCCGGTCCAGCGCAGCGCCAATGTGGACACACTCTATTCGGTCATCGCCGAAGCCGCGCCGGAACGCACCACCGCCGAATGGTTGACGCTGCTTGACCAAGCGGACATCCCCTCTGGCCCCGTGAACGGGCTGGACGATCTGTTCGAAGAGCCGCACCTGAAAGCGGTGGGCTTGTTCCGGCCGGTGGCCCACCCGAGCGAAGGGGATCTCGTCTCGGCTCGCTCTCCGTTCCGGGTCTCGGGCGTCACTTTACGGCCCGACCGGCCGGCCCCGCTTGTGGGCGGAGACAGCGAATCGGTATTGCGCGAGGCCGGATTCTCCGTCGGCGAAATCAAGGAATTAATTGTCCTCCGCATCGTCCGAATGGCCGGGGCAGGGCCTTAGACCGGGGCCACGGAAAAAAATCTTTTCCCTGTTGCCCCCCGGATTCATCCGCTAAATAGCTGAAACGTCGCAGTAATTTCACGAAACTGGGCCATTGTTGCGCTGCGGCCACGGGTCTCGCCGAAGGAGCTTTGTTGTGCAGCTTTCATTTCTTATAAGGAATTGGACTGGTAGAATGAAAGGGGCCGGAATTTCCGGTCAGGACTAGAGGGGCAATGCGTAAGCCTGTTTTCGCGGCTGGATGTTTGGTGGTGGCCGGCGCCTTTTGGGCGCCGCTGGCCTCGGCTGCGCCCGCGCTCGTCCTGAAGGTCGCCCCTGCTCCCCCGACTTCGCTCGAACGGGGGCATCCTATCGTTAATCTCGGCCTCGGAAGCGTGGTTGGTCCTGTTGGAGCTCTCGACATATCGACAGGCGCGTCGCGTGCGGTGCAATTCGATCTGACGCGCAGCCGCAATTGGGATGCCTCCGCCGATCTGTTTCCGGGAAGTGCGGAGCTGAATTCGGCCTATCTCTCGGGCACCAACATGCGCGCGAGCGCTGCGTTCGCGCTCGGCCACGATACCAGCCTGACGGTCAGCCATGTGGCGCTCGGGTTGGGCGCGCTCAGTCTGGCGCAGCCGAGCGATGCGTCGCGCGATCTCGCGGAGCGCCTCGGCTCCGACATCCGCAGTCTCGGTACGACGTCGGCGAGTTTGAACTGGAATTTCACCGATTGGGGCGGTGTGGCGATCACGGCCTCCCAATCCAACGCTGGCGCGGCTTTGCTTGCCAATGTTCCGGCGACTCTGCGCAATGCGGGCGCTGCCGACAGCAGCGCCATGGGCATCTCGGCGCGCGTCGGCTTCGGCGAAGGCTGGGTGACGACGCTCACCTATGCCGAAGGCGTGAGCCAGCTCGATCTGTCCCGCGACAAGCTCGTTGCCGGCGACTCCGTGGTTTCGCAAGGTTACGGAATCGGCTTGGCCAAGAAGGGCCTGTTCGGCGACGACGCCCTGGGCATCGCCCTGTCGCGGCCATTGCAGATCTACACGGGCGGCAACAATTTGAGCGCGCTGAATACGAATTTCGCGCTGGCCAATACCCAAGCCCGCGAATCCGATGTCGAGCTCGGCTATGTGACGACGTTCCTCGACGGGACCATCGCGCTGCAGGCGAATGCGGCCTATCAGCTGAATGCGGCGGGTGCGCGTGGTCAGAACGCGGTCGCCGGTGTTGCCCGGGCCAAGCTGAACTTCTGATACGCGAATAGCGCATAGCAAACGGCGAATGGGAACTCCTATTCGCTACTCACTATTCGCCATTCGCCGTTCGCGGTGCTACAACCCGCCCCTTTTCGCATCAGGAGCACCGCCATGGCCGCCTATCAATATGTCTATGTGATGAAAGGTCTGTCCAAGACCTTTCCCGGCGGGCGGCAGATTCTGAAGGATATCTGGCTGTCGTTCCTGCCCGGCGCGAAGATCGGCATCGTCGGCGTGAACGGCGCGGGCAAATCGACGCTGCTGCGGATGATGGCGGGCGTCGACAAGGAGTTCAACGGCGAAGCCTGGGCGGCCGAAGGCGTGCGCGTCGGCTATCTGCCGCAGGAGCCCGAACTCGATCCTCAGCTCAACGTGCTCGGCAATGTGATGGAGGGCGTCGCCGAGAAAAAGGCGCTGCTCGACCGCTACAACGAGATTGCCGCGAATTATACCGACGAAACCGCCGAAGAGATGTCGGCGCTGCAGGACAAGATTGACGCGCAGAATCTCTGGGACCTCGACGCGCAGGTGGAGCAGGCGATGGATGCGCTGCGCTGCCCGGACGCGCAGGCCGATGTGAACAATCTTTCCGGCGGCGAGAAGCGCCGGGTGGCGCTCTGCAAGCTGCTCCTCGAAGCCCCCGACATGCTGCTTTTGGACGAGCCCACCAACCATCTCGACGCGGAATCGGTCGCCTGGCTGGAGCGGCATCTGACCGACTATGCGGGCACCGTCGTGCTCGTCACCCATGACCGCTATTTCCTCGACGACGTGACGGGCTGGATTCTCGAGCTCGACCGCGGGCGCGGCATTCCGCACGAGGGCAATTATTCGAGCTGGCTCGACATGCAGCAAAAGCGGCTGGCGCAAGAAAGCGAAAAGGAAGAGGCACGCCAGGGCGCGCTGCAGCGCGAATCCGCCTGGATCAAATCATCCCCCCGCGCGCGTCAGGCCAAATCCAAGGCGCGCATCCAGGCCTATGAGGAATTGCTCGCCAAATCGCAGGATGCGCGCGGCGGACCGGCTCAGATCGTCATTCCGGCAGGCCCGAGGCTCGGTTCGCTCGTGGTGGAAGCGGAAAATGTCGGCAAGGCTTACGGCGACAGGCTCCTGTTCGAGAATGTGGATTTCAAGCTGCCCCCGGGCGGCATTGTCGGCGTCATCGGACCGAACGGCGCGGGCAAGACCACCTTGTTCCGTATGCTGACGGGTCAGGAGGCGCCCGACAGCGGCCAATTGCGCGTGGGCGACACCGTGGTCATGGGTTATGTCGACCAGTCCCGCGATTCGCTGAAGCCGAATGCGACCGTTTGGGAAGAAATCTCCGGCGGCCTCGATATTCTGGAATTGGGCAAGCGGACGATTCCCTCTCGCGCCTATGTCGGCGCGTTCAATTTCAAGGGCGGCGATCAGCAGAAGAAGGTGGGCCAGCTCTCGGGCGGCGAGCGCAACCGGGTGCATCTGGCCAAGATGCTGAAATCGGGCGCGAACCTGTTGCTGCTCGACGAGCCCACCAACGATCTGGACGTGGAAACCTTGCGGGCGCTGGAAAATGCGCTGGAGGATTTCGCCGGCTGCGCCATGATCATCAGCCATGATCGCTGGTTCCTGGATCGCATCGCGACGCACATGCTGGCCTTCGAAGGCGATTCCCACGTCGAATGGTTCGAGGGCAATTACCAGGATTACGAAGTCGATCGCAAACGCCGCCTCGGCATGGAGGCCAACCAGCCGCACAAGATCAAATACAAACGCTTCACCCGGGCGTGAAAAACAAATGGCCGGCGCGGAGGCCGGCCATTTTCCCGCAGAGAAAGCCTGAACCCTAAGACCGCTGCGGGCCGGCTTTGCCGGCCGCGTCCGCGCGGAGCTGATCGGTCTGCGTCTTCAAATTCTGGGTCAGCGCCGCCACACTGCCGCCATGCTGCTGCAGGAATCCGGTGAAATCGGAGCGTTCCGACAGCGCGAGCCAGATGCCTTCGACCTGCATGTCGGTGATGATTGGCCGCCCGTCCGCGGTCTTGCGCACACGGAACGCCACATTGATCGGCTGCGCATCCTTGTTGCCGGTGGGATTGGTCACCAGCGCGTTGACCACGATGTCGTCGGCCGAACGCTCCATCGATCCGGTCACTTTCAGCGTCTGCCCTTTGTATTTGCCGAGCCGCGTCTCGTACATCGCGACCGCATAATCGGTGAACGCCGCGGTGAAGGCATCGACGTCGGGCTTCGGCGCCGAATTCGCATATTGCCCCAGCGTGAACATGCCGATGCGCTTCACATCGGTGAGCCCGAGCATGAAATCGCGGAATTGCGCGCGGCGCTGATCGGGGGAAAGCGTCGTGCTGTTGAGGATGACGTAGCCTTTGTCGATGTTCTGCTGAACAAAGGCTTCGGCCGGGTTGGCGGCCGCCGCCCGGGCAGGCGCAGAAAGGCTCATCGCGGCCGCAAACATGAAAAGTGCGGAAACCATGGCCGCCCAGGCCGGCGTCTTGATGAAACGCAAATTCATCTCACTCTCCACCATTCGCATGAAGCATTTTCTTGAGATTCTGTGTCTTCAAGATGGCAAACGAACGGGACCCGCCTCGGTTCCTGCCACGCAATTTTCCCACGTACCACTTAAAAATCCGGCAAGTCCTGAACTTCCGGCGCGCCGTTCCTGATCTCATTGTTGCGCGATTGGCGGTAGAGGCTGCGCAGCGACGCGTAAAGATCGAGCGAGGTCTTCTCGAGATCGTCCAGCGTCTCGATATTGCGCGCGCGCAAATCCACGTAGTCGATGCCCCATTTCCCCGCCTGCCACTCGAATTTGTGCGGCCATTGCAGATAGGTGAAGGGGTCGAAGGCAAGATCGGCGATCCAGCCGATCACATCGCGCGGATTGCCGGGGCCGAGCAGGGGCACGAACAGATAGGGTCCTTCCCCCACGCCCCAGACGGCCAGAGTCTGCCCGAAATCCTCGTAATGGCGCATGTAGCCCCAGCGGGAGGCGACATCGAGGAGACCGCCGAGGCCGAAAGTGGTGTTGACCCCTGCGCGGATCAGGGTGATGCCCGCCCGGTTCGTTTCGCCCTGAAGCACGTCGTTGGCGAGAATGATCGGCGAATCCAGATTGTTGAGAAAATTCCGGACCGAATCCCGCAGCGGTTCGGGGACGATCCGGCGGTAGGCGATCGCTGTCGGGCGGAAGACTCCCTTGTCGACCGCTAGTGTGGTGTCGAACGTCAGCCGGTTGACCGGCTCGAATGGATCGTTGATGTCCTGCGGGCCTCCGGGCGGCAACGCCGCGCACCCCGAGGTGAGGATTGCCGCCACCACGGCTACCATTAACCCTTTGTCGATACGCATCTTCTTGAAATCGATCCGTGTAAAGCCGCGGTCAGGCACGATTGGAAACGGCGAATCCGTACTTTGGTAACCAAAATTTAGCATACAGGGCTTGGTGGAAGATTGACGAACCGCATTCCGATTTTTTAATGCCCCGTTTTTTACTGCTGATTTCGAGATTGCATAATCATATAAAGATATGTTTATGTGCAATCGAAGACTGATGGCGGGCATATGGAAAAGCTTCTGGGCATGTTGCGGGCGGCCGGTGACGGTACCCGGCTGCGCCTGCTTCTGCTGCTGGACAAGGCCGAGCTGACGGTGAGCGAGCTCACCGAAATCCTGGGCCAGAGCCAGCCGCGGGTCAGCCGGCATTTGAAGCTGCTCTGCGACGCGGGGCTGCTGGAACGGTTCAAGGAAGGGGCCTGGGTGTTCTATCGGGCCGCGGATTCGGCCGAAGCCGCCGAGCTTTTGCGGGCATTGCCGCGCCTTGCCGAGGTCGAGACCGATCCCGTGCTGATCGACGACAGGCGCCGGTTCGCCCAGGTCCGCAGCCAGCGGGCACGGGAAGCCGCGGATTATTTCGGCGCCAACGCGGCGCAATGGGAACGCATCCGCTCCCTCCATGTGCCCGAAGGCGACGTGGAGGCGGCTATTGTGCGGCTGCTCGGGCGCGAACCCCTCGATTCCGTGCTGGATGCCGGCACCGGAACCGGGCGGATGCTGGAATTGCTGGCGCCCCACATCAAACGGGGGCTCGGGCTGGACATGAGCCCGGAGATGCTGGCCATCGCCCGCGACCGGCTGTCCCGCGCCGGCATCTTCAATTGCCAGGTGCGCCGGGGCGACGTGTACCGGCTCCCCTTTGCCGACGGCAGCGCTGCGGGCGGTTTCGACGCCGTGCTGTTCCATCAGGTGCTGCATTTCCTCGACGATCCGCCGGCCGCCTTGCGCGAGGCGATGCGGGTGCTGAGACCGGGAGGCCGCGTTCTGATCGCCGATTTCGCGCCGCATGAGCTGGAATTCCTGAGGAGCGAGCACGCGCACCGCCGCCTCGGATTTTCCGACGCCGAAGTCCAGGGCTGGTTCAAGGCGGTCGGCGCAAAGCCCGTGGCCGTGGAATCGCTTTCCCCGCGCTCGGGCATGGAAGCCTTGACCGTGATGGTCTGGGTTGCGGAAGCCCCCGGCGTTTCGGCCGCGCGGAGCAAGAAGATCGAGGCCGTGACATGAGTTCAAATCCGCTGGCCGGCACGCGTGCGGTGTCGTTCGAATTCTTTCCGCCGAAAACGGCCGAGATGGAAACCCAATTGTGGAACGCCATCCGGCGGCTCGCGCCGCTCAAACCCCATTTCGTCTCGGTTACCTATGGCGCGGGCGGCTCCACGCGCGACCGCACGCACGCAACCGTCAAGCGTCTTGTCGAGGAGACCGAGCTGAAACCGGCGGCGCATCTGACCTGTGTGGGTGCACCCAAGGAGGCGGTGAACGCTGTCATCCGAGATTATTGGGACGCAGGCGTACGCCATATCGTGGCGCTCCGCGGCGACATGCCGGAGCCGGGCCAGCCCTATGCTCCCCATGGCGAAGGGTACGGTTCGACCGCCGAGCTGGTGGCCGCCATCCGCGCCATTGCGCCCTTCGAAATCAGCGTTTCGGCCTATCCTGAGAAGCATCCCGATTCGCCTTCGGAAGAATGGGACATCGGCGTGCTGAAGGCGAAAGTGGACGCGGGCGCCACGCGCGCGATCACCCAATTCGCCTTCGAGACGGAGCTGTTTCCCCGTTTCCGCGAGCGCGCGCTGAAGGCGGGGATCGATGTCCCCATCGTGCCCGGCCTGATGCCGACAACGAATTTCAAGGGCGTATCGCGCATGGCAAAACGCTGCGGCGCGTCGGTGCCCGATTGGCTGGCGGCGCATTACGCGGGGCTCGACGACGATCTGGAAAGCCGCAAACTGGTTGCGTCCGCTGTCCTGGTGGACCAGGTGCGCGCGCTGAAAGCCGAAGGGTTCGACCAGTTCCATTTCTACACGCTGAACCAGGCGGAACTGACCTTCGCCGTGTGCAACATGCTCGGCATCAAGGCGCCGGTGCAAAACCCGGTGGCGGCATGAACCTCGCCCGCATCAAACGGCTGGAATGGCTGACGCGCACCGCGCGCGAGCGCATCCTGGTGCTCGACGGCGCTTGGGGCGTGATGATCCAGAATTACCGGCTCTCGGAGCGCGATTTCAGGGGCAAGCGTTTTGCCGATTCCCCCCGGGACCTGAAGGGCAACAACGATCTTCTGGTGCTGACCCAGCCCGACGTGATCCGCGAGATCGGGCGGGCCTATCTGCATGCGGGCGCCGACATCGTCGAATCCAACAGCTTCAATTCCACCTCCATCAGCCAAGCCGATTACGGCCTGGAATCGCTGGTGCCGGAGTTGAACGAGACGGCGGCCCGCATCGCGCGCGAAGTCTGCGACGAGTTCTCGACCCCCGACCGCCCGCGCTTCGTGGCGGGCGTGCTGGGTCCCACCAACCGCACCGCCTCGCTGTCCCCCGACGTCAATGACGCTGGATTTCGCAACACCAGCTTCGACGCGCTCGCATCCACCTATGCCGATGCGACGCGCGCGCTCATCAAGGGCGGCGCCGATCTCATCATGGTCGAGACGGTGTTCGATACATTGAACGCCAAGGCCGCGATCTATGCCATCGAAGGCGTCTTCGCCGAATTGGGCGAGCGCCTGCCGGTGTGGATCTCCGGCACCATCACCGATCTTTCCGGCCGCACGCTGACCGGCCAAACGGTCGAGGCGTTCTGGCATTCGCTGCGCCATGCCAATTCGTTCGCGATCGGGCTCAACTGCGCGCTGGGCCCGAAGGAGCTGCGCCCTCATATCGCCGACCTTGCCGAAATCGCCGACACGCTGACGAGCGCGCATCCCAATGCCGGGCTTCCCAATGCGTTCGGCGGCTACGACGAAACGCCCGATTCCATGGCGGCCCATATCGGCGAATTCGCGCGGGAGGGGCTGGTCAACATCGTCGGCGGCTGCTGCGGCACGACGCCCGAACATATCCACGCATTCGTCGAAACCGTGGCCGGCATTCCGCCGCGCAAGGTTCCCGAGAAGCCCCGGCAATTGCGCCTCTCCGGCCTCGAAGCCTTCACGCTCACGCCCGAGACGAATTTCGTCAATGTCGGCGAGCGCACCAACATCACGGGCTCGGCCAAATTCCGCAAATTGATCGCGGCCAACGATTACGAAGCCGCGCTCGACATCGCACGCGGCCAGGTCGAATCGGGCGCCCAGATCATCGACATCAACATGGACGAGGGGCTGATCGATTCGGAAGCCGCGATGGCGCGCTTCCTCAATCTCGTGGCGGGCGAGCCCGACATCTCGCGCGTGCCGGTGATGATCGATTCCTCCAAATGGAGCGTGATCGAGGCGGGCCTGAAATGCGTGCAGGGCAAGCCCATCGTCAATTCCATCTCGTTGAAGGAAGGCGAGGCGGCCTTCGTCGCAGCGGCCGAGAAGGTGCGCCGCTATGGTGCCGCGGTCGTCGTGATGGCGTTCGACGAGCAGGGGCAGGCCGACACCGCCGACCGCAAATTCGCGATCTGCCGCCGCGCCTATGAAATCCTGACCGAACGCATCGGCTTCCCGCCCGAAGACATCATCTTCGATCCCAACATCTTCGCGGTCGCCACCGGCATCGAAGAGCACAACGATTACGGCCGCGCTTATATCGACGCGACCACGCGCATCCGCCAGGCGCTTCCCTTCGCGCATGTTTCGGGCGGCGTCTCCAATTTCTCTTTCTCGTTCCGCGGCAATGACCGCGTGCGCGAGGCCATGCACGCGATCTTTCTCTATCATGCGATCAAAGCCGGCATGGACATGGGAATCGTGAATGCCGGCGCGCTTCCCGTCTATGAAGACATTCCTTCCGAATTGCGCGATGGCATCGAGGACGTGCTGTTCAACCGCCGCCCCGAAGCGACCGAGCGGCTGCTCGGGCTGGCGCAGAAATACCGCAAGACGGGCGCGGAGGCCGACCCGGAAGTCACGCTCGCCTGGCGCGCGCTTCCCGTCGAGGAGCGGCTGACGCACGCGCTGGTGCACGGCATCGCCGATTTCGTAATGGACGATGTGGAGGAGGCCAGAGCCCGTGCGAAGAAGCCGCTCGATGTGATCGAAGGCCCGCTGATGACCGGCATGAACGTGGTCGGCGACCTGTTCGGCAGCGGCAAGATGTTCCTGCCTCAGGTGGTGAAATCGGCGCGCGTGATGAAGAAGGCCGTCGCCTATCTCATCCCGTTCATGGAAGCGGCGAAGGAAGGCGCGCAGCGCGAATCCGCGGGCCGCATCATCATGGCCACCGTCAAAGGCGACGTGCACGACATCGGCAAGAACATCGTCGGCGTGGTGCTGCAGTGCAACGGCTATGAGGTCGAGGATCTGGGCGTCATGGTTCCGTCCGCGCGCATTCTCGAAGCCGCGCGCGAGAGAAAGGCCGATGTGATCGGTCTGTCCGGCCTGATCACGCCTTCGCTGGACGAGATGTGCCATGTCGCGGCCGAGATGGAGCGCGAAGGCTTCGACATTCCGCTGTTGATCGGAGGCGCAACCACCAGCCGCGTGCATACGGCGGTGAAGATTCATCCCAACTACACACGCGGACAGACGGTCTATGTCACCGATGCTTCGCGCGCGGTGGGCGTGGTGGCGAGCCTGATCTCGAAGGACACGCGCGCTTCCGTCATCACCGATGTGCGCGCCGAATATGCCCGCATCATCGCGTCCCACGACGCAACCCGCGGGCCCCAGCGGCGGCTGACGCTGGGCCAGGCGCGGGCCAACCGGTTTCAGCCCGACTGGGCGTCCTATGCGCCGCCCGCTCCCCGTTTCATCGGGACCCGCAGCTTCGATGCTTACGATCTCGGCGAATTGGCGCCCTATATCGACTGGTCGCCGTTCTTCCACGCCTGGGAGATGAAAGGGAAATATCCCGACATTCTCGAGGATCCGAAATCGGGCGCGGCCGCGCGCTCGCTCTTCGCCGATGCCCAGGCGATGCTTAGGCGCATCGTGGAGGAGAAATGGCTCACGGCGCGCGCGGCAATCGGCTTCTGGCCCGCGGAAACGGAAGGCGACGACATCGTTCTTTACACAGACGAAAACCGGGACCGCAAGCTTGGCGTGTTCCACACCCTGCGCCAGCAGGTGGCGCGCGAGCGCGAGACCCCCAATCTGGCGCTTGCCGATTTTGTCGCTCCCGCCGGCATCGGAAAGCCAGACCATGTGGGCGCCTTCGTGGTCACGACGGGAATCGGAGAAGAGGCCTTTGCCGCGCGCTTCAAGTCGGACAAGGACGATTACAACGCCATTCTGCTCTCGGCACTTGCCGACCGGCTGGCGGAAGCCTTTGCCGAACGCCTGCATCAGCGGGTGCGCAAGGAGTTCTGGGCCTATGCGCCGGACGAAGCTCTCCCCAATGACGCTCTGATTGCGGAATCCTATCAGGGCATCCGTCCCGCGCCGGGTTATCCGGCGCAGCCCGATCACACGGAGAAAGGCACCCTGTTCCGCCTGCTGGACGCGGAAAACGCCATCGGCGTGAAGCTGACCGAAAGCTACGCCATGTGGCCGGGATCGTCCGTATCGGGCCTCTATCTCAGCCATCCGGAGTCGCGTTATTTCGGCGTCGGCAAGATCGAGCGCGACCAGGCGGAAGATTATGCCCGCCGCAAGAACTGGACGCTTGCGGAGTGCGAACGCTGGCTCGGGCCGATCCTCAATTACAACCCGCGCAAAGTCGCCGCGGCGTAGCGCATCACCCCGCGCGACGTTCGATGGGCAAGCTGATGTGAAAGGTTGCCCCCCCGGCGGCGTTGGCATCGGCCCATATGCGGCCTCCATGGGCCTCCATGATGCCGCTGCAGATCGAGAGGCCGACACCCATGCCGCTCGGCTTCGTGGTCACGAAGGGCTGAAACAATTTGCTCATCGCCTCCTTCGAAAGGCCGGGGCCGGTATCGGATACGGCGACCTGAAGACATTTGGCGCCATCGGGCGCGGTGGTTATCGTCAGGATTCGAGTCGGCATTTCATGCATCGCTTCGACGGCGTTGCGGATCAGGTTGACGAGCACCTGCTGGATTTGGACCCGGTCGGCGGAAATATCGGGCAACGAAGGATCGAATGCCGTCTTCACGGTGACAGCGGTGTCCGTGGAGTTGACGATGCTCAATTCGATCGCTTCTTCGACCACCCTGTTCAAGCTTTGCTTGGAACGCATCGTTTGGCGCTTTTCCACGAAAGCGCGCGAGCGATGGACGATTTCACCTGCGCGCGTGGCCTGGGCAGAGGCTTTTGTCATCAGCTCCCGAATGTTAGCCGCGTCCGGATGTTCGACGCGCGTCAGAACGCGGATGGCGGCACGGACATAGTTGCCGATCGCCGTGAGCGGTTGATTCAGTTCATGCCCCAGATGCAAAGCCAGCTGTCCCATCGCGTTCAAGCGCGAGGCGTGCCACAAGTCCGATTGCAGATCCTGGAAGCGGAGCTTTGCGGCTTGGCGTTCGGTGATGTCGTGTATGAAGCCGGTGAAGAGCCGCTTTTTTCCGACCCAGACTTCGCCCACGGAAAGCTCCATCCGGAAAATGGTGCCGTCCTTTTTCAAACCCATCATCATTACGCGGCCGGCCCCGAGCATATGTTTGTCGCCGGTCCGTTTGTAGTGCGCAAGGTGCCCGTCATGCCCTTCGCGATACGGCGCGGGCATGAGCATCTTCACGTTCTGTCCGATCGCCTCCGCGGCCTCATAGCCGAAAAGCCTGGTGGCGGCGGCACTAAAGGATTCGATCGAGCCGTTCTCGTCGATCGTGATCATGGCGTCGGGAATGGTTTCCAGGATCGAATGCAGGCGTGCCTCGCGCTCTTGCAGTAAGGCTGCCGCGTCGCGATAGGACGTACAATCATGGATGATGCCGACATAGATTTTCTGGTTATCCAGCCTGCCTTCGCCGACCGAGAGATACATGGGGAACGTGGAACCGTCCTTCCGGCGGCCTTCGACATCGCGCCCCACCGCTATGATGAGCCGTTCGGCGGGGTCGGAATGACGGGCCAGATATTCACCCTCAGCCTCGAAGTAGGGTTCGGGCATGAGCAGATTGACGTCGCGGGAAAGGACCTCGTCCGCGCTGTACCCGAACAATCGCTCACAAGCGCCATTGAAGATCACGATGGTGCCGTGGGCGTCTATGACGACGATGCCGACGGCTGCTTGGGCGATCAGGATTCGGAAAACAGTGTCGGCTTGGGTGGTCGAACGTGTCATTGCCGCACTAAGCGGTCTTTATCCATGGAGCACAAGCAAGACCAATTCGGTACGCACTGCGCGTACGCAATCTGTCGCACCGATTGGAACGACGCGCGTTCCTCGATGCCGATAACCGTCTGGTCCGTTCCCAATTACAACCCGGGACGGCAAGCCGCCCTTCAGCCGCACGCCACCCAGCCCACGCGCACCCGGCCCAACTGAACGAGCTTGACCGTGTAGCCGGGCTTGCCGTCCTTCGCCTCGATCCAGGCCGACATGACTTTGCCGCCGTCCTGCTCGGCGGCCTGAATGGCCTCGGTCATGCCCATCGTCATCGTGGGCATCAGGAGCGCCATTTCGGCGGGGCTGCCTTCAACGTGTGGTCCGCTTCCCAAGAGCGCATTCATCACGGTGGACTCGGGCTGGGGCCCAACCGCCCCCGAGCGCGCATCCACGCTGACGGCGCGAATTGTCCCGCGGTCGAGCAATGTCACGTCATAGACGCCCGGTTCATTGGTCAAACATCCCATTTCCTCGTCTTCGCGGTAATCGGCGTCGAGCGCCTTGCCGCCGCGGGCTTCAGCGGCGGCAATGGCCTCGGTCAGCGACACGCGCGCGGCCTGGAAACAGGATACTTCGCGGAACGGTTCGAATTCGCCCGGATGAGTCGCGCAGGCGGCAACCGCCATCAGCGATATCGCCGATATCGCGACAAGGAAGGCGCGCGCCATCGATCAAAGACCCCAGATGAGCCTGACCACCAATGCATGGCGTGCGCGTTGCGGCTTTGATCTTCATCAACGGTGTGTGGCGTCGGGCTATTTGGCGCGGCCCTTGAAGCCCTGAGCCAGCATCGGAAGAGCGTATATCGTCTTTGCCGTTGGCTCGGTACGTTCCGCCCCGGCTGCGTCCACCGCACCCCGCGTGACGATGAAGAGCGTCTTCTTGTCGGGGCCGGAGAACGCAACGCTTGTCGGCCCGCGCGGTGTGGGAATCACGCCGAGGTTCTCGCCCTTGGGACTGATCACCTGCACGCCGATGCGGGTTGTCGCGTAAATGCGGCCGTCCGCATCCACCGCCATCCCGTCGGAGGCGACCCCCTCGCCCTGAAGCTTCGCAAAGATTCGGAGATTTGTGCCTGTGCCGTCCGGAAGGATATCGAACGCCTCGATGTTCTCCCGGTTCGGCAGATAAAGCGTCTTCTCGTCGGGGCTGAGTGCGAGACCGTTGGCGCGCCTTCCGTCGCCGAAAAAGAACATCTTGCCGTCGGGGCCGAGATAATAGGCGCCCGGCGTGGGCATCCGGCGGCTTTCGGTGAAATAGAAGCCACCCCGTTTCTCGACGACCAGATCGGACGCACCTTTCAGCGCTGTGCCCTGATAATTGTCGGTCAGGATTTTGAACTCAGGCGTGAGGTATCCCACGGATGGATGATCCCGCATCACGGCCAGGATGCGGCCCTGATAATCGATCCCGAGCGACCCGGCGCCGTGGGTGTTCTCCACCAGGATCGAAGATTTTCCGTCCGCATCCACCTTGCGCACGCGGTTGACCTCCCGCTGCGCGAAGATGACGCCGCCATCGGGCGTACCCACGATGCCGTCGGCATTGTCGGGTCCGTCCCAGAATTTCCGCCACTTCGCGTCTGCCGCCACCACGCCCGGTATGGCGGTGACGGTGACGTCCTTCGGGCCCTGTGGCGCCTGCGCTGCGGGCGCCGGGGCGGACACGAGTAGCCCCGCCGCGAGCGCGAATGCGATCTGCAATCTCATGAATGCGTTCCTTCCTCAGAAGTCCGGTTTAGCGGCCTCAGGCACCTTGGTCACGCTGTTGTTGTAGTATTCATGCGTGTTCTCGGCGCAGACATTCTCGACCCAATCCGCTGCCCGGCGATAGGTGGCGCCCGCCGACCATGGCGTGGTGAAGACGTTCCTGTCTTCGACCGTGAATTGCACCTGAAGGCCTTTGCCTTTGTAATCCTCATCGATCGAGGCGCCTTGCTCGGTTGCGACCGGGCCGGAATCGCGCAAATTCCTCGCCTGCGCTTCTTTGGCCGCCTCGTAATCGACCAGCCGGTATCGCTCGACGACATGCAGCGCCTCGCTGTAGGGCGTGCCGTACATGTCGAGAATCGGAACCTCGCCCACTTTGACACCGACGGTATCGACCACCAGGGTGCCGCCCTCGTAATGCCCGACCGCATCGCCATACAGGCTCGGCGGCACGTTCGCCGGATGCGGCCGGTTCAGGCGCACGCGGCGGACCTGATGATCCTGCATATACAGGAAGATCACCTCGTCGGCTTTCTGCAGCACCTGCACTTCCTGAACCCGAATGAGATAGGGCGATACCATCGTCAGGCAGCGATTGGAGGGTGTGGGATAATCTGCACCCGCGAGCAATGTCTCGGCGCGCTGCTTCACCAGCGCGGCGGCCTCGGGTCTCAAGGTGGGGCTCTTGTAATTGCCGACCAGGCCACGCCGTCCGTTCACGCTTCCGATCGGACCCGGACCCGATTGGGGCCACTCATATGCGAAGGTCACGCGCGCCCAGCTACCCGAAAGGTCGGGGACCGGCGTGGTTTCGGCGGCCGGGGCGCTGCCGGCCGCAAACGGCGCCATTGCGAAGATACAAATGAGACCGACAAAGGCGACGCCGCTTCTCATGCGAGCCCCATCAGTTTTTCCGCTCTCATACGATAGCACGGATGAGAGCGGCCCGGCGAATTTTGGGTCTAAGGCAGCCAGTCGCGCCAGGAGGGCCATTCATCGATCAGCCGCGCCCATTCGGCATAGCCGGCCGCCGATGGGTGCGTGCCGTCCACGCTTGCCACGCAGGGCATCCAGATGGCCGATGCCATAAGCGGCGTGTAGGAATCGAAATAGGGCACGCCAAGGCTGTCGCACAGTTCCGCGAGTTGCACCGACAACGCGGCCACGCGTCCATTGCGCGGCTCGTCGCATCCCGATGGCGGGCCGATCATCAGCGTCGGTTTCCAGGCGATTGCCGCGGAGAGCATCCCGTGCGCGGCCGCGAGTGACTGTGCGGACTCGAGCTGCGGTCTGCCGTTCACCTCGCGTACATCGTTGACGCCGAATTCGAACACAAGGCGCCCTTCCTGCTGCGGCGATTGACGCGGCTCGGCCTCCACCCGCCAGCGCCGCGCGATCTGCACGCTGGTCTCGCCGCGGATGCCGAGATTGTACGGGCTGACATCGTGTCCGCGGGCACGCGCGGCGGCCGAGATGCGTCCGGCCCAGCCGAGGCACTCCGAATCATAGGCGCCGCTGACAAAACTGTCGCCGATGAAACAAATGCGCATCGCAACCATGCTGTGCTACCCGTTTTTCTCATGCTTCGATAGGGTCGGCATGAGGAGTTTTGTAAATCCTCATCCTGAGCTTGTCGAAGGATGAAGGCGCGGCCCGTTTGTTCTATTTCGTCCGCGGCGGCGCCACGTCCACCCCGGCCAATCCCACGCTCTCGATCGACGCCGCGACCAGGCCGGAGCTCTTCGCCTCGTCCAGCATGCGGTCGGCCGCATCCAGCAGCGCCTTGTTGCCTTTCTTGACGATGATCGCCTGCGGCACGCCATAAAAATTGTCGGGCAGCAGGCGTACGCCCGGATTGTTGCGCGCAATCTCCGCCAGCCGCTGCCGGTTGGTGCCGTAGGCGTGGATTTCGCCGGTGCGCAGCATCTGAACCGCCATGTCCATGTCGCCTTTGCCGCGCTTGAATTGGGCCTTCTTCAGCGTGCGCACCAGGTACAGATCGCCGGTGTCGCCTTCGGTGGTGCCGATGCGCGTGCCCGGCCTGTCGATATCGTTGACCGATTTGATGGGCGAACTGTCGAGCACCATGAACGTGTTCTGCGCCAGCGAATAAACTTGTGTGTAATCCACCTCGGCCGCGCGCGGCGGGTCATAGGCGAGGAACCCGATATCCGCCTCGCCGTTCTTCACGGCCGCGAGCACGCCCTGCACCCCGTTCGACGGCGTCACCCTCACCGGCACGCCAAGGCGCTTGCCCAGTTCGCGCGTCAAATCGGCCGCGGGGCCTCGCACGTCGCCCGTGTTGGAATCGATCATCCCCTGCACCGGGTTTGTGGCGATGAAGGTCGCGCGCAACGTTCCCGTAGGCGCGAGACTTTGCGGGGCGGCGTCCGATGCGTTCGTGCTCATGATCAATCCCACCATCGCGGCCAAAAGCTTCGCGTTCATGATCCCCACCGTAAGGTGCGAAAGGCGAGGGCGTTCCTAACCCCTCCCGCGCCAAACGAAAAGGCCGGACAGCGCGTGCGCCCTCCGGCCCCCATTTCCCTTGTGGTTGTTCTTTTCTAGAAGATCCCCAGAACCAATGCCCCGAGGAACAGAAACACGAAACCGACGGTCAGAAGCTGGAACTCCCGAACCATGGCGAGCCTCCCTATCCTAGGAGCCCCAAGCTTGACGCAAGGCGATGCGCGCTCCAAGGCGGAATCGGTGCTGCACCGCCGCAATTCCAAGCGCCGCATTTCGGCATCCTTCGCAAATCCTAGCGGGTCACAACCGGACGGCCCCGATATCTAGGCGTCCGCCTCCGCCTGTCGTAATCCGCGCGCCTTTGGCTTAATGCTGGCCCGCACCCAATGTCCGACTCCCGCCCATGCGATTGCCCCACATTTTTCTGGCGCTTCTGGTCTGCCTCGCGTGGGGGCTGAACGCGGTCGCGGCGAAGGTGGGCGTGACCTACATCCCCCCGGTCTTCTTCACGGGCCTGCGATTCGTCTTTGTACTGATGTGTCTGCTGCCCTGGCTCAGACCCGTACCCGGCAAATGGAACGTGCTGATTCCGGCCGTCTTCTTCATGGGCGGGCTGCATTTCGCGCTGATCTTTTCGGGTGCGAAACTGTCGGACGCCTCCACCATGGCGATCGTCAATCAGCTTTACGTGCCGATCTCGGTGCTGCTGGCGCTGGTCTGGCTCGGCGAGACGGTGCCGACGCGCCGCTGGATCGGCATCTTCGTCGCCTTTTGCGGCGTCGTCGTGTTCAGCCTGGACGCCAATCATGCCGCCCATGCCATGGGCGTGTTCCTGCTGTTCCTCGACGCGATTTCCATGGCCATCGGCACGGTGTTGTTGCGCCGCCTGACCGGTGTCTCGCCCTTCGCAATGCAGGCCTGGATGGCGGTCCTTGGAATCCCGTTCCTGTTCGCCACCAGCGCGATCTTCGAGACCGGCCAGATCGCCTCGCTCTCGACCGCGCCCTGGCAGGGCTGGGCGGCCCTCGCCTATACCGTGATAGCGGGCAGCCTGATCGGCCACACCTTCTATTACGTGCTGCTGCAGCACTACGAAGTGTCGCTGGTCGGCTCGGTGCTGCTGCTAGGCCCGGCGATCGGCGTGCTCGGAGGCGTCGCCATTCTGGGCGAGCCCTTCACGCCGATGATCGTGATCGGTTCGGCGATGACCCTGTCGGGCGTGGCCATCGTATTGCGCCGCGCGCCGCTCCGCCGGCTCGAACCGGCGGAGGGCGTGTAAGGCTTTAAGCGAAACTAGCCGCCCGCGTCGACGCCGGCGGGTGCGAACACCCCGTTGGAATTGGGCGCCGCACCTTTGGGCGCCGCCAGAAGGGCCGGCTGCGGGCCGAACACCTTGGTCAGCGCGTCCTGGGCGCAGAGTTCTTCGCCGCCGGCGCCGCCGCCGACGCCGATGGCCCCGATGATCTGGTCGTTGACGATGATCGGAAGCCCGCCCTGCTGGGGTCCAAGCCCGAACTGCTGCATGCGGATCAGCGTTCCGTTGTCGTTGTAGACGCGGTTGGTGATCACATGGGACGCCTCGCGCGTCAGCAGCGCCGTGCGCGCCTTCTGCTCGGCGGCCTTCTGGTTCAGATAGCTCTGGCCGTCCATGCGATGCTCATGGATGATCTGGCCGGTCGTATCCAGAACCACCACGGTCGCGGTCGCGTTGTGGGCTTTGGCGAATTCTTCGCAGGTATGGGACAGTTGTTCGGCGATGTCGGCCGAAACCGTCATGTGGTCGTGAACGCCGAATCTCGAACCCATTTGCGGGCTGATGAGGAATTTCGACGGCACCGGCCCCGAGAACGTCAAAGCCGGCGGCTTCGGGCCGTTGTTCTGGGCCGCATAGGCCCCCGCACCGGCCAGCGCTACGGCCGCTCCGGCAAGAATCCAGACTGAAGTACGATTGCGCAAACCCATGTTTATCCTCCCTGATCGTCATGGTCGGGGGGGAACTTAGCATCTGCCGCAGCCGGTGGAAATGACGCCTCCGCGTGGGCACTGTTACAGTTTGAACTTGGCTGCGTCCAAGTCGCTCAAAATTGGTCGATTAGCCAGACGGCGATCCATAGCATCCAGGCAATAAGCGCCACCCAACCGAACGGGGCTCTTAGGGTGCCTCCAGTTCTTACAAAGGGAATCCGTTGATTTAGGTTCTCGGCGCGCGCGGGAGCAAACACTATGAACGCGCCCAAGGCCGCGACGAATAAACCTTCCAATAGGCTGCTTACGTCGTGCATCGCTATCTCGCTGAAGCGTTCCGGGTTTGCCAAGGACGTGCGATACTATCGCCATGCCTAAAGGACCCCAAGGCCAGAAAAGACCCGCCGATGTCATCGGCAACGCCGTCCACGTCATGCGCATTGCGACGGGGGAGGTTGAGGAAACTCAAAATGTGACAGTGCCTCCGCGCGGAGGTTCTTGCGGCAGATCAAAGCCGCGTCCCCGCAAAGCCCGATAATGCGAGCGATTTACGGAGGCATCCCATGCGTCATCTCTCGGACATCGTCTGCAACCAGCATCCCCTGACCTTGCCGCCGACCTCCAGCGTCCAGGATGCCTGCCGCAAGATGCACGAGCGTCGGGTCGGCGCGGTCCTGGTCACGGACGGGGACGGCTCGCTCGTCGGCATCTTCACCGGACGCGACGCGGTGGGGCGCGTTCTGGCGGCGGGAAAGAGTGCGGCGAAGACCAGGCTTGCCGAGGTGATGACGCCAAATCCGACAACCATGCTTCCGCAAAAGGCGCCGCTCGATGCGTTGCGCCTGATGTGGGACGGCGGATTCCGCCACGTGCCGCTGGTCGATGGGGGCAAGCTCAAGGGCGTCGTCTCGCGCGGCGATTTCAAGGGCTCCGAGCAGGATCGCTTCGACGAGGAGCGCCAACTCTGGGAAGGCATGCGCTGATCGGCGCGGACCGACCTTAAAATAACAATGTCAGAAGCGATTCGCGGGAAGGCAACACCATGGCGCCACGCAAAGTGAACAAGAGTGCGAAGACCGGGAAGTTCGTCTCGAACAAGGATGTGAAGAACCATCCCGCGACGACGTTCGTCGAAACCACCAAAGCGAAACCTGCGCCGAAGAAGCCGAAGACGTAGCAACGCCGCGACACGGGGGAGGCATGTTTTACCCGTTTCGTTCCGGTACGCAGGGACGAAAGCGCGGCTTACCGTCTTTGTGATTCAAGTCGTGCAAGGAATGCGGGTGCAAACCCTATGCATAGTCGCCGGTTTCCCCAGCGGCGCCTGGCGTCCCCTGCTCAACCGCCAAGGTGTACCGGGGACTACGCGCCCATAACAATGACAAATATCAATGAGCGGTTGTTTGACTCAGATCACTCTGGCTCATCTGCGTTCCAGGCCATCAGTTTGTATTCCTCGGCAATGTCGAGGAAGTGTTGCTTTCGCTCAGGGTCGCTGACGCCTCCCGCGATGTCGCGCAAATGTTGCGCCCGATCGCGAAACCAAAGCGGCATTTCGTATGTCTGGGGCACGGGACGCCTCTGAGTCGGTTACGTAAGCGTGACCGCCAAAGACAGACCCTTCAATGAGGAGCTATGCGTAGGGTGCTGTCCTATAGCTTTGGCGGATCGGCATCCGCTGCGCGAAGCGCGAGACGGCTTCGGGGAGGGGACGCCATCGCAGGCGCCCGCGCGCCCCTACGCCAACTTCCGCAGCCCCTTCGTAATCGCCCATCCGAGCGTGCCGAGGGCTACATAAATCGGCACGTTGAGGACCGCGAGCAGCAGCACGAATTCCAAGGAAGAAAAGGACCAGTTCGGCGATCCATCGAGCGCCAGCAACCCGATCGAGGTCGGCCATAGAAGCAGCCGCGATATGACAAAGGGGAGAGAAAGGGCGGGCCGAAAAATAAGGTGAGTGAATTCCAGAAGCGCAAACAGACCGGTGAAAATCACCGGCACCAGAAGGCCTGCGACTGCCGAGATTTTCACCACGCGCCGTAATCGCAATGAACCCTCCTCCCCAAGAAACAACTGGCCCAGGATCGGAACCTATTAAACCGCTTGTGGTGGCGTGACGAGCATCAACAGATGCGAAGTCCGCGCCGAAGCCCGAAGAAGTAACGACGCGCGAACCATCCTCCCCCGTTTACGGGGGAGGTGTCGCGAAGCGACGGAGGGGGCGGCCAAACGCGCCACACTGATCCTCCCCCGTTTACGGGAGAGGTGTCGCGAAGCGACGGAGGGGGCGGCCAAACGCGCCACACTGATCCTCCCC
>CAZBRO010000010.1:0-4837 GCA_964494505.1 uncultured Bordetella sp. | reverse complement strand
CGTTTACGGGAGAGGTGTCGCGAAGCGACGGAGGGGCGGCCAAACGCGTCAGACTACGTTCAAAAGCAACGTCGATTTAAACATGATTTACACGGCTTTTGGAAGAACCATAAATCGACTCTGACCCTACTGCGTTTTTTGCTTCGTACGCTCGACTGCACTCCTGCGAGCAGGCCCTTTTTGTCGAGATCCGTGATTGTTATTGGAGTCTTCAAAACGCTGAGCGATGCTATCTCGACCCGCGAGGTAATTCGGCTCCACAGAGGACGAACCACCTTGTGTATCGCTAAACTTTGTGAGCGGCATACTTCACTCCATTAGAGTGTTGAATCAGCGGCGAGAAAGTGTGTAAGCAATCTCAAGGACACAAACGTCGGTGACTATTCCAGGAGGCGTGGGGGAATAGACAAGAAGATATCCCCGCCTAATTCGGACATTTGGTCTGATCACATCGTCCATACGCGGGCCAATCGCCAAGGATTGAAAACGAGCGATCACGTAAACTTGCCCTTGGTTTCGGATAAGACGTTGATAAGAAATGCCGATAGCCCCCAGTACTGGCGGTCCTCCATCTCCAGATGGCAACGGGGTAACTTCCTCAATTCCATAGGCGCTGCTGCGGGGACCGAGCGATGATCCTCCGTGCCAAAAATTAATTTCCTGTTCGATTTCATTCGATGTGAAACCCACCTCATCGATTGCTCGATGGGCTTCGTTGACATCAATTCCCGGCTTAAAAATAACAACTGTTGAGAGCTGCGTATCGAAGGACCCACTGACAGTGCTTTCCTGGGTTATCACTGTACGCGGGCTGCCATCATTGTAGATGTCCACTTCCGGCAGGAATTGCCGCCAATCCAAGTCCGCGCCCGGCGGCCGCCAGTTCGCCCTTTCTGAAAGAAATTCAATACCTGTTCCGCGAAGCTCGCGCCCGAATTGATTTTCTAGCAGGCCTGCGGTTGGACTGTCATAGTCGTGAAGATGCCGATTGTAGAAATCGCGCAGCTTGTTACATGTGTTGTCATCCCGGCTAAACAGAATCTTGTACTGCGCTTTTGCGCCAATCTGAGGTGTGCGTTGGTCTCCAACAGGAAGTGCGGCTTGACTTTGGGCAGAAACAGGAAACGAAAATGCGAACAAAAGTGCGATGCCCAATTTCGCTCCAATATTGTGTTTGGCGAATGCGAACGGGGTCTTAAGGGTTCTTACGTTGTCCATGATGGGGGTCCTTCTCATTCGGGGTGTTAAATCATGCGCCCCAGCGCGAAAGGCTGTGTCACCGCCAAAGGCCTGGCCGAAATCATATGCCGTAACACAAAGCCCGCGACTGCCGAGATTTTCGCCACGCGCCGTAATCGCAATGAACCCTCTTCCCCAAGATTCAAACGACCGGAATCGCAGCTTATTAAACGTGCCGAGGTCAACAAATGTAAAGCCCGCTTGGGCCGGCCAGACCATCGACGGCACATGACCAGGAGGCGCCATCGTCATGCGACACGTAAAGCCGCCCCGACCAGTCGATCACGGCGGCCATTGAATCCCGGGTCGCGATGCAGCCGGTATCGGCTTTGCCGCCGGTCCATTCCGGCATGCCTCCGCCCAAAGGCTGCAGCGGGCCGTTGCCGTCGATCGGGCGGCGATAGACTGCGCCTTGCGCCGCAAAAGGGTCGGTGGATGCCGACACGAAAATGTCGTTCCTCCCGAAAGCAACGGCAGAACAATGAGGAGCATGAAGCCCTCGCTGTTCGATAGTCCATGTCGCTCCGGCATCGCGACTGACGCAAAGACCTGCGCCTGCGGCCGCTATCACGATACCAGGCCGGGTTGGATGCGCGCAGACCTGATGAACATCGCTATCGATGTCGATAGTGGGCTGCCACGTTAAGCCGGAATCGGTCGATCGCGGAATTCCGCCGACATGGACATTGGCCAGAAGCACGCCGCCATCGCATGTCGCGGCAATCGAACGAATTCCAAGCGGTGGCCCCATCAGCTTGCCGTCGATTAACGCCGCCCCGGCGTACCATTTGTCGCGCCCTTCTACGGCGTCAAAGCCCGTCAGGCATTGCTGCGTACCGTCGGGATCGATCCGCAGGACACGCGCGTCATCGGTTCCGACAAAGACGGTGTTCCCGATTGGTACGCAGCATGAAAGTTCGAATTCGCTTTTTGCAATCTCGGTCCATTCGCCATCGGTGGATCGCCGGCAGAGCGAATGTTCGCCAACAATCGCGAGCACTCTTCCATGTCCATCGGCCGCCAGACTGCGAACCGGTTGACCGGCGAGTTCCTGGTGGACCGTTTTCCCGGTAATGCGGAATAGCCCCTTGTCCCACGTTGCTACCAGGATGGTGGGCGTTGGCATCAGCTCTCGCGGGCAAGGTTTGCGATCCCCATGTTACAGGCTCGACGCGCGCTTACGCCAACTTCCGCAGCCCCCTTCGTATTCGCCCATCCGAGCGTGCCGACACCAAAAGGCTGCAGCGGGCGATTGGGTGAGACGGCAAGATCAAGGGCGTCGTTTCGCGCGGCGACAAGTGCCAAGCTACCCAGTTTTCCTATCGAATCAGAACACGTGTCGATTTAAACACGATATACGAGGCTTTTTGCCTCGGAGGGCAGCCCGCAGGGCGGGAGGGAACGAATCTCGCGTCTATTTCGCGCGAAGCAATCTGCGCTCCGTCTTGCGGTTCGCGTGATACGCGGTAACCACGCGACCGTCGGCTACGACTAATCGCTTTCCGATCAGCCGGCGCGCGCGATGAAGCACATGCATCAATTCGCGTTCGAACGCTTGATAGTCCCTTTCTCGAACGAAATGGCCGTCATCAACCTCAGTGCCGATTAGCATAAGCAAGTCAATGTCCGTTTGGGCGATCCCTCGTTGGCTCAGTCGTGCATAGCCATGTTCCGTCATCACGACTTGGCTCATAGCTCCGGCTCCTCTTGTGGTCTGGCGGGTAAGTCCTCAACATCAGCGAGTAGGGCATCCAAATCGATTTCACCCCATGCTTTTCTAGTCTTTTCGATTTCTGCTCGCAGCCATTCTGTACGCCGCTCTGCGGCATCGCCCTTAAGCAGCTCACGAGGCATTCGATAGAGCAACACTTCGCCATTGAGGATGCCTTTGGCCACCTCTTTGTCGCCACCTGCTAAATTGAGAGCGCGTTCACAGCAAATCTGGTAGCTCGCGGAATCACGATCGACTTCATCAATTTTCACGATGCTTTTCATACTTCTCGCCATGCCCTTGAGGTGCACGCAGAAGGGATTGTCTTCGTAGCGGTTGCCTCCCAATGGACGGTCGAACAACTCAAATATTTTGTCTGGGAGTGTCTCTGCGAATATGTCCTCGGCACGGATCGATTCTTCCTCAGCTTCAAAAACTTCCTCCGCGCCCCACGGATACAGCGAGCCAGGAAGATGCCGAAACTCAAGTGCGGTGTTCTGGTAGTTGTCTAACTGAGATCGCGCCTCTTCCAACAGTGTCCTACGGCGTTGGATGCTGCGTTCAGCTTCCAACGCGAAAAGAAGAGGTGCTAGCGCAACGATCTGCGATATTGAAACACCGTAACGCAGAGACACGAGAGTAAAGGCATTACGTTGCTGAGAGTCGACCCGAGCGCTGACCGGATACCCGTATCCGCCGGACTGATCGGTCGAGGGATTCTCTTCGGGCAGGGGCTTTAGCCCCCTCAATACGTCGGGGTGAACATCTAGTGCTTCAGCAATAGCTTCGATGTTCTTAGTTCGTTGGGTCCCGCGCCCGCTTTCATAACGATACAGGGTCTGCTTAGTCAGGTGGACCTTGTTCGCAAGCTTTTCCTGAGTGAGCTTCTTTCTCTCCCTCAGTATCTTCAGTCGCTCAGGCTGGATGGCATCCATTGCAGTCTTTCTAGTGAATGTTCACGTATATAAGTATAAAAGTGCATTCTCTTAAATAGACGTTTTTGGCAAATTTAATTTGTACCTGGCGGAATTGCGTCAATAGCGTTTAAGAAATGTCTACATGAATCTACTTTAGCGTGGTTGGAGGTTTGATGTGACAATCATCGATCTCCGGAACTGGCATCCCCATATAAAGAGCTACAACCGCCGCTCCCGGATCAGACCAGTCGCTTTCATGCACCCCCAAAACAGCCCTTTATGTGCCGAATTCACCGAAATCGCAGCTTATTCGCACTTAATTGCACCGTTTCATTGCGATCAATCTCCAGGGAATCCTTGGCATTTTCGCCCGGAAACGCCGGTTTGGCCGGGGGGAGGGGGGAGTTGGAAATTCGTATGATTGACATTTGATGATTCGATGATGATATTCGCAGCGGTACAGCCTAAGGAGGTTTCCCATGGCAAAATACGGAATCGGCGTGGGCGAGGAGTTTCCCGTCGACGAACCGCCCCAACGCCAACCCACGCCAGAGAGCGAAGAGATGCTCGCCGAACGCCGGCGCCGCATGAAGCATCACCACATCCTGCACGTCGCGACACGGCTGGCCGTCATCGCGCTGATCGTCTCGTTCATCGTCTGGATGTTCATGCCGCACCCCATCGCCATCGGCGCGGCGGCACCGGCGGGGTACGCGTTTCACCGCCACTTCTTCTTCCCGTTCTTTCCGCTGCTGCTGATCTTCGTGCTCGCCATGGCGTGGCGGCGCCGCGGTTGCCATCGGCACTCCTATCATTGGCACGATGGCCGGCGCGGCTACGACCGCGAGGAGGTATGACCATGCACGGACGTCATCGACATATGCGTTCCGAATTCGTCCGCGAAGCGGCAGACGGCGAGCGCACCACCACGCGCGTCCAGCTCGAAATGCCGCCCCAGGCGATGGAGCGC
>CAZBRO010000009.1:0-142326 GCA_964494505.1 uncultured Bordetella sp. | reverse complement strand
GATCGTGCCGACATTGCAGTGCGGCTTCGTGCGCTCGAATTTCTGCTTGCCCATGCTTTTCTTACCTTTGTTCTGCTACAGCCCACCCTCGCTTGCGCTACGGCGGGCAACTTTCGCCTTCTACGGACCTTCCAACCGCAACCCGCTTAGCGGGCGGAGGTTGGAGCGGGTGAAGGGAATCGAACCCTCGTCATCAGCTTGGAAGGCTGTTGCTCTACCATTGAGCTACACCCGCTTTCCGAAAGCCGGAAATCGGAAGTCTGAAACCGGATTTCGACCTCCGAAGGGACAGCTCATGCGACTTTACGACTCCCGTTCCGACTTACGATTTTTCGACTTTCGACTTTCTGGCTTTCCTGTTTCTTCCGACTTCCGACTTCTGCCCTCCGGTGGTGGGGGAGGTAGGACTCGAACCTACGAAGGCATTGCCAGCTGATTTACAGTCAGCCCCCTTTGCCGCTCGGGACACTCCCCCATGGATGCCAGAGATTGGCGCCAAGAAACGTCCAAAATGGCCGCATTCGCCTTAGGTAACGCCGACAACCGGGGGCCAGAGACAGGTCTGAGCACCGGCAAAGCGAGATCGCTCCGGAGTGACTGCGGAGGGCGCATATTGGTGAAAAGCGGTCTTCTGTCAATAGAGGTTGACAAGAGATTACGGCGCGCCGCTCTTGGCCCGCTTCGGCACCCGCAAACCTCATGGGGAGTAGCCTAGCGTGGCCTTCAAAAAGCGCAAGCCTGACAGACATCGCCGAACCGAAAAGCCGGCCGGGGATGGGAAGCGGAACGCATCGGCCCCGCACCAGGGGATGCAGAAATACCGTGGCCCAGAGCATGGCAGAACCAAACCAGTCCCGGCATCTCCCGCCCCGAAGCGGGAAAAACAATATGCCGTATCTGCCCGCGGTGAGGCCCCAATATCTGGGGAGCGGGAAATCCGGCATGATGCCGCACCGCCTGGTCAACCCCGGTCCCGCGGTCCCAAAACCCGGCCCCCGGAAGGCGCCTTCTGGCTCTATGGCCTTCACGCCGCCCGCGCAGCTCTGGCCAATCCGCACCGGCGCATCCGCAAAGCCGTCTTGAGCGAGCGGGCCGAGGCGGAGCTTGGGCCGGCATTGGCTGAGGCCAAGGTCGAGAATATCGCGCAGGCCTCCCCCGATAATATCGCCCGCCTGCTCCCCCCCGGAGCGGTGCATCAGGGGGTGGCGCTCCTGTGCGAGCCCCTCCCGCCCCGCGACCTTGAGGAAGCGCTCGCCGCGTCGAAGCCAGGCTCCCGCCTTGTCGCGGTGCTCGACCAGATCACCGATCCGCACAATGAGGGGGCGATCCTGCGCTCGGCAGCGGCCTTCGGAGTCTCCGCCGTCATCGTTCAGGACCGCCACGCGCCGCCCGAATCCGGGGCACTCGCCAAGGCGGCGTCCGGCGGGCTCGACCTGGTGCCGCGCATCACTGTGGTCAACATCGCCCGCACATTGGAAGAGCTTGGCCGGCTCGGTTTCTACTGCATTGCGCTCGCGTCCGACGCGGACGCGCCTTTGCGCGAAGCCGCGCCGGAAGGGGACATCGCCATCGTGCTCGGCGCGGAAGGCACCGGGTTGAGGCGGCTCGTACGCGAGCGCTGCGACGCCTCCGCCTTCATCCCGATGCAGGGACCCATGGAGAGTCTTAACGTCTCCAATGCGGCCGCTATTGCCTTCTACGAACTCCGGCGGCGCTGATGCCAAGGAACGCAGCGTGATCTTCTCCATTATGTGATGGTGGAGAAACATGAGGCGAAACAATGCGCACGGGTCTGCTTTGGCTAATCGGCGTACCGATTCCGGTTCTTATCATTCTGTGGCTGGTGACGGGGCACGCATGAAAGCTGCTCAGAACGTCTGAAAATCGGCGGACAGAACGAACTCCAGCGCCTGAACGGTCATCTCGTGGTGCCGGTCGACTGGCCGCCGATTTTTCTTTGTCGCCGCATCGAGGCAGGCTTTGGCGTATTCAAGATCGCGCCCCACGAAGAAGAGATAGCGCAGCACCGCGAGCACCATGACGGAGGGCCGTGCGGTGGCGACGCCAGCGCCGACGGTGCTGTCTGCGGCTTCCTCCAGTCGGAAACTGGTGACGAAGGGAAACAGCAGCCCGGCGCGCAAACGGCCCGCGCGAACGCAATTGCGGATGAAGAGATCGATCTGCGTGTTCGGTCCCGCTTCCCATTCCGCGCGATAGAGCGCGCTCAGCCGCGCCATCGCGGCCGGGGCGACCACATAGGACGTGACGCAGGAGAAGTTCTCCGCCGCCAAATCGATCACCTGCAGATCGGAAAGCTTGAGCGGCTGGAGCGGCGGAAGAGCCAACCGATCCATGATCGCCTTCAGGCCTTTCAGCATCCCGAGATGCGGCGCCAGCAGCGTGTCCGTGAAAAGGATGTCGAAACGCTCAAACAGACCGGCTGCAATTGCTTCTTCGATCACCGGCCGCACATGCCCGGAAAGCAGCGCATCGTCTTCGAGAATGTGCACGGGACCGCCGCGCGGAGCCTGTGCCAGAACGGCCATGTGCGAAGCGAAGGCCCCGGTCTCGCCCGGACTTATCCGGCTCTCGCGCCGGCCGAGCGTAGCGCCGTCGACGGCAGGAAAACGCGCATATCTTCCGGCGAGACCGAGGGCTTCAAGCTGCGCCTCCATGGCCTCGCGCCGCGCGGGGCTGCGGTCGAGATTGATGTAAAGGCCGTGATAAAGTGTCTCTTCCGTCATCCGTTCGCTAAGACCTGGATGCCGCGTCCGGCTTATCCGGCATGAGAAGCCAAGTCCATATCCGCGCTATAATGCGCCGATGCAGAACTTCGCCACGCATGAGGTGACCAATCAGCCGCCCGCGTTCGAGGACGTGAACCTGTTTGACTCCGACCTTGCGCTGCAGGAAGCGGTGACGCGCGAAGGTGCCGTGGCGCACACCCCCCGCCTCGGCGCTTTCGGGGCGCGGATGGGATCGGCGGACATATGGGCGTTTGCTGCGGCCGCGCATCGCCACCTGCCCGAGCTCCGCGCCTTCGACCGCAACGGACGGCGCATCGACGAAGTGGAATTCCATCCCGCCTATCACGCGATGATGCGGGAAGGACTCGAGGCCGGCATCAGCGGCGCGCCGTGGTCGGGCCTCGAAGCGGGCCATGTGCTGCACGCGGCGCTGGAGTTTCTTCTGGCCGAAGTCGAACCCTCGGTTTGCTGTCCCATCACCATGACCTATGCGGCGCCCGCCGCGTTGAAGCACGCCCCTGCCGTGTCGGCCGAATGGCTCCCCGGCATTCTTTCGCAGAGCTATGACGGCTCGTCCCGGCCGGCTGGGGAGAAACCGGGCGTCACCATCGGCATGGCGATGACCGAGAAACAGGGTGGTTCGGACGTGCGCGCCAACACCACGCGCGCCGAACGCGCGGACGACGGAACCTATCGCCTGATCGGGCACAAATGGTTCTGCTCGGCGCCCATGTCGGACGCGTTCCTGACCCTTGCCCAGGCGGCGGGCGGCCTCACCTGCTTCCTTGCACCCCGCTGGACGCCCGAGGGCACGCGCAACCCGATCCGCGTGATGCGGCTGAAGGACAAGATCGGCGACCGCGCCAACGCATCCTCCGAGATCGAATATCAGGCTGCGTTCGCCTGGCGCATCGGGGAGGAAGGCCGCGGCGTCTCGACCATTCTCGACATGGTGCACCACACGCGGCTCGATTGCGCGATTGCGCCGGCCGCCTATATGCGCACGGGGCTGGCGCAGGCGCTGTGGTTCGCTTCGCACCGAAGCGCGTTCGGCAAGACGCTGATCGATCATGTGCTAATGCGGCAGGTTCTCGCGGATTTGGCGGTCGAGTCCGAAGCCGCAACCGCTCTTGCCTTCCGCGTGGCGCACAGTTTCGACGAAACGGCAACGAGCGAGGAAGCCGCTTTGTTCTCCCGCCTCGCCACGCCGGCCGCGAAATATTGGCTGAACAAGCGTGTTGTGGGACATGTGGCCGAATGCATGGAGTGCCATGGCGGCGTCGGCTACGTCGAGGAATGGCCGATTGCGCGGTTTTACCGGCAGGCGCCGCTGAACGGCATCTGGGAGGGTTCGGGCAATGTCATCTGCCTCGACGTGCTGCGCGCGCTGTCGCGGACGCCGCAAACGGGAGACGTGTTCGTGCAAGAGTTGAAGCACGCCTCGGGCACGAACGCGCATCTCGACCGCGCGATTGCCAGGCTGGAAGCGCAGCTTGCAGCGCCCATCGACGAATCCGCAGCGCGCTTGCTGGTTGAGCGCATGGCGCTGGCGCTGCAGGCATCCCTGCTCGTGCGTCACGCGCCCGCTTTCGTTTCGGACGCCTTCTGCGCCACGCGTCTGGGTGAAGGACATTCCGTCTACGGCGCCCGCACGGCGAATGCCGATCTTGCCCACATCATCGCCCGTGCGATGCCCGCCCTCTGATCCGAAATGCGGCAAGGCCGTGGCAGAGACCTGCAATTTCCATTCTGCATCCCCCCTCCCCCCAAAACGGCGCTGCCTGGTGCCGATTTTCGAGGATTCGTGCCGGGTTTCGGCGGGTCGAAGCCATTCCTTTCGATACCGTCGCGGCACGAGAGCGGTGCAATAACGCTACCATAAGGGTGCAATAAAACGTCATTCAGCGACTCGCTGTTCCTGTCATCCATTCCCTTGATATGGCGATTGCCGAACCTGCGGTTAAGAGCACCCGAATGGCCGGCGGTGCTCGCAAATTCAGCCCAGTTTACTTGCCTTTGAAAATCCCCGCGGCACGATGCGGCCGGATTGGGCGCGGGTCCCCCGTATATCCTCGAGCTCCTTCGGCGTGAAGGTGCGGCCATTGGCGTCGCGCAGACCGTCTTTCCAGTTAAACACACGCGCGTCGGCCAGATCGCCGTCCTTATAGCGCTGCAAGATCACGCCCCGCCCGCGCGCCATTTCCGGCACCTCTTCCAGCGCAAAAATCAGCAGCTTGCGGTTCTCGCCCAGCACGGCCACGCAATCGCCATCGACAAAAGTGCAAACCTTCGCCTCCACATTCGGCGGCACGTTCATCACGCGTTTTCCCGAGCGCGTCATCGCCACTGCCTCGTCCTCGTTGGTGACGAAGCCGTGTCCGGACGTCGCCGCCAGCAGCAGCTTGCGTCCTTCGCGATGCACGAACATCGCGGCGATGTCTGCCTCCGGCGGCAGGTCGAGAAAATCGCGCACCGGCTCGCCCAGGCCCCTTCCGCCCGGCAATTTCGCGCAATCCAGCGTGAAGAAGCGCCCGTCGGTCGCGAACAGCATCAATTGATCCGTGGTCTGAGCATGCAGCCAGTACCGGCCGCGGTCGCCTTCGCGGTATTTGATCGCCTCGCTCTCTTCCTGATGGCCCTTGAGCGTCCTTATCCAGAGCTTCTCGGAGCAGACGATGGTGATGGGTTCACGCGCGACCGCGGTGGCAAGCTCGGCCACCTCTTCGGCGGCAGCGAGCATCTTCTCCACCTCTTTGGCCTCGGCAATGACCGTGCGGCGCTTGCCGAGCACCGTCTTCTGACCGAAGCGGCGGTCGGTTTCTTCCAATTCGGCGATCAGTTTTTCCGATTGCTGCCGCTCGGAAGAGAGCAGCTTTTTCAGCTCCTTCTGCTCCTTGGTGAGCGCTGTGTGCTCTTCGCGGATTTGCACTTCTTCCAACCGCCGCAGAGCGCGCAGCCGCATGTTCAGTATCGCTTCGGCTTGACGGTCGTTGATCTTGAACGCCGCCATCAGCTTGGGCTTGGGCTCGTCCTCGGTGCGGATGATCCTGATCACCTTGTCGAGGTTCAGATAGACGGCGAGATAACCTTCCAGCACCTCCAGCCGGTCGGCGATGCGCGCCAGCCGATGCTCGCTTCTGCGGCGCAACACCTCGCGGCGGTGGTCGAGGAACGCGCACAACGCCTCGCGCAAACTCATCACGCGCGGAATGATGCCCTTGTCGAGCACATTCAGGTTCAGCGACACGCGGGTTTCGAGATCGGTCTCGCGAAACAACTGTTCCATCAGGATTTCGGGTTCGACCGTGCGGCTCTTGGGAATCAGCACGATGCGGATGTCTTCGGCCGATTCGTCGCGCACGTCGTCGAGGGCGGTGAGCTTCTTTTGTTCGATCAGTTCGGCGATGCGCTCGATCAGCTTGGATTTCTGCACCTGATAGGGAATCTGATCGACCACGATCTGATAGGTACCGCGCGCGCCCTCCTCGCGGCTCCAGCGCGCGCGCACGCGAAAAGAGCCGCGCCCCGTGCGATAGGCTTCCTGGATGCTCGCCGGATCGTCCACGAGGATGCCGCCGGTCGGAAAATCGGGGCCGCGCACATGTTTGTAAATGGTGCGGTCCTGGACTTTGGGATTTTCGACCAGCGCAATCAGCGCCTGGCACAACTCGCCCGCATTGTGCGGCGGGATGGAGGTCGCCATTCCGACGGCGATGCCGGTCGAACCATTGGCCAACAGATTGGGAAAGGCGGCCGGCAGCACAATGGGCTCGCGCTCTTCGCCGTCATAGGTCGGGCGGAAATCGACCGCGTCTTCCTCGATGCCGGAGAGCAGCGCTTCGGCGACCGCGGTAAGGCGGCTTTCGGTGTAGCGCATGGCCGCGGGGTTATCCCCATCGACATTGCCGAAATTGCCTTGGCCCTCGACGAGCGGATAACGGACAGCGAAATCCTGCGCGAGACGGACGAGTGCATCATAGACCGCCTGATCGCCGTGGGGATGAAACTTGCCGATCACGTCGCCGACCACGCGGGCACATTTCTTGAAGCCGGCGGCGGGGTTCAATCCAAGCTCGCGCATGGCATGGAGAAGGCGGCGGTGGACGGGCTTCAATCCATCGCGGGCATCGGGAAGCGCGCGCGAGGTGATGGTGGAAAGCGCATAGGCGAGGTAGCGCTCCGAAAGCGCCTTTCCGAGCGACTCGGGCCTTATGTCGTCTTTGACCGGCAACTCACCCATGGCGCCTCTTTACTGCGATTCGGCGGCGCGGGCGGCGAGATCGGTGAGGCGGGTCCGCGCCTCTGGGATCGCCTTGGCGTGGGGTGTGAGAACCCATTGCTCCAGGAAATGGGCTGTGAGCTGCAGGCCCGCCAACAGATCGGCCGCGTTTGCTTCGCCCGCCTGACGCCCAAGCAGGAACGGGGGGAGCCCAAGCAACCGGTCGCGATAGGGTTCGCCCGCAGCGCGCGATACCGCCCGGCCCGTGCGCGGCGAGACATAGATGAGGTCGTCCGCCACGCCGGTTGCCGCGCAGCGCGCAAGGTCGAGGCCGAAGCCGAGCTCGTTCAGGAGCCCGATTTCCCAGTGCACGAACAAGGGCGCCCAATCGGCGAAATCATGGTCCGCGATCATGTCGAGCAACGCATCGGCGCCATCATAGGCGGCCTCATGAGGCTCGCGCTCGGGCAAGGCGCAAGCGGCAATTGCGGAGAGCGCGTTCAATCCTGCGAGCGCCGCGCGCTGCTCGAAGATGTCGGAAGCGCGTGCATGCGCGAGTTCCACCGTATAGATGCCGAGATGCTCGGACAGCCGTGCCCGCCAGGTGACCTTCACGCGGTTGCCGGGCTGCAGCGTGGCGCGCCCCTTCGACGAGGCGCCACCGCGCACCAGGCCCAGATGGCGTCCGTGCGCGCGGGTCAGCGCTTCCAGTATCCCTGACGTTTCCCCATGCGTCCGCACGGACAGCACGATCGCGTCGTCAGACCATTCCACAGCTTCGCTCGCGAGTAGCGAATGGCGAGTAGCGAATAGGGCCATTCGCCATTCGCCTCTCGCTATTCGCCTTTTCCACAGCCTGTGGAAAATTTTCATCCACCGCCGTCAAGTCATTGATCCTTCGGGAATTCCAGGCCCCATTCGCGGTAATGCGCGTGGCTGTCTCCCCAGTGTTCGGCGACCTTGCTGTGGAGAAACAAATGCACGCGCCGGCCGAACAATTGCTCCATTTCCCGCCGCGCAGCTTCGCCGATGGCCTTGATGGTGAGGCCGCCTTTGCCGATGACGATGCCCTTCTGGCCTTCGCGTTCGACGAAGATGGTCTGATCGATGCGGACCGAACCGTCTTTCATCTCTTTCCAGTCTTCGGTGGTGACGGTGGACGCATAGGGCAACTCGTCGTGCACGCGGTCATAGAGTTTTTCCCGCGTGATTTCGGCCGCGAGCAGCCGCGAAGGAATGTCGGCCGCCTGATCCTCCGGATACAGGAACGGCCCTTCGGGCATCAGACCGGCGCAATAATCGCTCAGCGCGTCGAGCCCGTCGCCCTTTTCGGCGGAAATCATGAAGACGCGTTCGAAAATACCGGTCCGGTTCAGCGATTCCGCCAATGGCAGCAGGGAATCGCGCTTCATGGCGTCGATCTTGTTGAGCACGAGGGCGGCTTTCTTGTTCGCCTGCTTCAGCCCCTCGACGATGCGCTCCGTGTCCCGGGCCGGAAGTCCGCCCGGATGGGCCGACACATCGGGCGCATCGACCAGGACCAGAATCGCATTGGCGTCGGAAGCGCCTCCCCAGGCGGCCTTGACCATCGCGCGGTCGAGCCGGCGTTTGGGTGCGAAGATGCCCGGCGTATCGACGAATACGATCTGGGTCTCTCCCCGCATGGCGATGCCGCGCACGGGCATGCGCGTGGTCTGAACCTTGCGGCTGACGATGGTGACCTTCTGGCCGACGAGTGCATTGACCAGCGTCGATTTGCCGGCGTTAGGCGCTCCCAGCACGGCGACAAAACCACAGCGAGTCGGCATCGAACTCATTCCTTCCACACGCCGAGGGCGATGAGCATTTTTCGCGCCGCCGCCTGTTGGGCATCCTGCTTCGTGGGCCCTTCGGCACTCTGCGCCTCGTGCCCCGGGACGCCTACCTCCACCGTGAACACAGGTGCATGATCGGGGCCGATGCGGCCCTTCACGGCATAGACGGGCTGCGCCCTCTTGGCGAGTGCGCCCGACTGCGCCCATTCCTGGAGCGCGGTCTTGGCGTCGCGCAATTCCGGCACGAGGCCCGCGAATTGCTCGTCCCAATAGCGCAGCACGAAGCGCCTGGCCGCCTCCCATCCGCCGTCGAGATAGAGCGCGGCGATCACCGCTTCGCAGGCGCCGGCGAGGATCGCGCTCTTCTTGCGGCCGCCGCTGCCCGATTCGGATTCCGCCATGATGAGGCGCGCCGAGAGGCCCGCCGCCTCGCCCGCACGCGCGCAGGCTTCGCGCCTGACCAGCGCGTTCAGCCGCACGGCCAGCCCACCTTCGTCGGAATCGGGAAAATCGGCGTAAAGCCGTTCGGCGATCACGAGACCGAGCACGCGGTCGCCGAGAAACTCCAGGCGCTCGTTTGAGCGCGCGCCGATGCTTGCATGTCTGAGCGCAAGCTCAAGCAGCGTGGGATCGGAAAAGCGATGACCGAGCCGGTCTTCGAGTTCGGTCAGGTCAGCGGACGAGTTCGGCGATGCGGCCATAGCGGATGGCGATGGGCCATTTCCAGAATTCCCAGAAGTGCGCGCTGCCATCGGTCGAGAAGAAAATGATTTCCGCCTTGCCGACGAAATTCTCGAACGGAACATAGCCGACGTTGGCGCGGCTGTCGGCGGAATTGTCGCGATTGTCGCCCATCATGAAATAATGGCCTTCGGGCACGATGAACACCTGGGTGTTGTCGAGATCGCCTTCGGGATCGCGGTCGAGCACGTTGTAGGAAACGCCGTTGGGCAGCGTTTCGCGAAATTGCGGCACGTGATGAGGCTGGCCGCCGAAATCCTCGACGAAGTCGTCGGTCTTCACCTTCGGCACGGCCTTGTCGTTGATGAAAAGGACGCCGTTCTTCATCTGGATGCGGTCGCCCGGAAGCCCGATCAGCCGCTTGATGTAATCGGTCGAATTGTCGCCGGGGAACTTGAACACCACGACATCGCCGCGCGTCGGCGCCGACGCCATGAAGCGGCCCGAGAACGGCACCGCTCCGAACGGAAACGAATAGCGGCTGTAGCCGTAGGCGGCCTTGGACACGAAAAGATAATCGCCGACCAGCAGAGTTCCTTCCATCGACCCGGAGGGGATGTTGAAGGGCTGGAACACGAACGAACGAATGACGCCCGCGATCAGGAGGGCATAGACGATGGTCTTCACCACCTCGAGCCAGGATTCCTGTTTTTTCGCAGGCGTGGCGCCGCTCGCCGGGGGTAGTCCGGCCGCGGTCTGATTCAGGTCTTCATGCGCCATTGAAAGCCGGCCTTTTCCTTCACTCATCCCAGCCTTGAGCAGGGAAGCGGAGCACTTATCACGCGTCAAGGGCGCGGGGGCAATGCGACTATATATAGTTTGCGAAACCGGTTTATGAATTCCCTGAAGGCTGCGGCGGTTCCGCAACAGCAGTAATGATCACGATAGCCTGAGCCAAGGGATAGTCGTCCGTCAGGGTCAAGCTGATTTGGGCACGGGTTCCAGGCGGGGTGATGTCGGCCAGCCTCTTCGCGGCTCCGCCTGTCAGCTTCAGGGTCGGCTGCCCGGAAGGGAGGTTAACCACGCCCATGTCGCGCCAGAATACCCCGGCCCGAAGCCCCGTTCCCAGCGCCTTGGCGCAGGCCTCCTTTGCCGCGAATCGCTTTGCATACGTGGCTGCGCGGGCAGCCCGGCGCTCGGATTTCCTGCGCTCGGTGTCGGTGAAAACCCGCTCGATGAAGCGCTCGCCATAGCGCTCCAGCGTCTGCTCGATGCGGCGGATGTCGATCAGGTCGCTGCCGAGGCCGATGATCATGGCGGGCTCCGGCTGTCGTCCATGATGGCGCGCATGCGCTGTATGGCGGGTTCCAGCCCCAGGAAAATCGCTTCGCCCACCAGAAAATGACCAATTTGTAATTCAACGATTTCGGGGATGGCGGCGATCGCCGGCACGTTCTCATAGGTCAGCCCGTGGCCGGCATGGACTTCGAGGCCCAGATCCGCTGCCTGCCGTGCGCCGGCGCGGAGCACATCCAGATGGTGGGCGACGGCGGCCGAATCGCCCTTGAGTCCTGCATCGTGATAGGCGCCGGTGTGGAGTTCGACCACGGGAGCGCCGAGCGAACGCGCCGCTTCGAACTGAAGCGGGTCGGCCTCGACAAAGAGGGTCACGAGGATCCCGCGCGCCTGGAGCGCCTTGACCATGGGCGCAAGGCGGTTATGGGCGCCCGCCGCGTCCAGCCCGCCCTCGGTGGTGCGTTCCTCGCGCCGTTCCGGAACGAAGCAGCAGGCGTGGGGTTTGGCGTCGAGCGCAATGGCGACCATTTCGTCGGTAGCGGCCATCTCCAGATTCACCGGCAGCCCTTCGCGCACCAGCCCCGCGAGGTCCGCATCGTCGATGTGGCGGCGGTCTTCGCGCAAATGGGCGGTGATGCCGTCGGCGCCGGCGAGCATCGCGAGCCGCGCCGCGCGCACCGGGTCGGGATGCGGCCTGCCGCGCGCGTTTCTCACCGTCGCCACATGGTCGATGTTCACCCCGAGCCGAAGCCGGGTCAGGGGCTGGCTCGGATTAATGGCGGGCATGTTCGAAGGGGAGCAGGCCCTGGCTTTCCAGGAGCCGCGGCAAGGCGCCCTTCTCGGCCTGATCGTCGGTGTCGAGCCCGCGCACGCGTTCGACGGCCTCGACCGCGAGATCGACTTTCAGCGCCCGCAGCAGGCTTTCCAGATGCGCGGCATCGCGCACCTCCACGTCGACCTGGAATTCGAAATAGAGCGGATTGCGGCTGGTGATCTTCAGATTGGAGATGTTCGCCCCATTGTTGCTGATGATGTTGGCGAGCGTGGCCAGCGCCCCGGTCGAGTTCTTCAGCCTGACCATGATGCGCGCCACCGACATCGCGCCGCCATGGTCCTTCCAGCGCACGTCGAGCCAATCGGCCATGCTGTCCTGGTGGCGGTCCAGCACTTCGCAGTCCACCGTATGGATGACGCAGCCCTCGTCCGGCACCATCAGCCCGATGATGCGGTCGCCGGGAATGGGATGGCAGCAGGAGCCGAGGCGATAGCCGATTCCCTCGGTCAGTCCCGCAATGGAAACCCCGCCGGTGCCGGGTTCCAGATAGCGCTTGCGCTTGGGATCGCGCTTCAATTCCGGATAAACCGCCTGCAGCACCTCGTGAGCGCGGAGCGCCCCGCGGCCGACATCGGCATAGACGTCCTCGGCCTTCGACAGCCTCAGTTTGCGCAGCACGCCGTCCACCGCCTTGTCGGTCAACTCGAAGCCTTCATCGGCGAATACCTTGGCGAGAATCTTCCGTCCGAGCGATACATGCTGATCGCGCTGGGCATGGCGCAGATAACGGCGGATTTCGGCGCGGGCGCGGCCCGTCACCACGAAGCGCTCCCACAGAGGCGAGGGCTGCTGGTCGCGCGAACAGATGATTTCCACCTGGTCGCCATTCTTCAGCGGGGTGTGGAGCGGCGTGTGGACACCGTTCACTTTGGCACCGACGGCCGTGTTGCCGACATCGGTATGGACGAAATAGGCAAAATCGATGGGGGTGGCGCCCCGCGGCAGCGCGATCAGATTGCCCTTCGGCGTGAAGCAGAAGACCTGGTCCTGATACAGGCTGAGCTTGGAGTGTTCGTAGAACTCCTCCGGCGACTCGCCCCGCTGGAGCAGTTCGACCATGTCGCGCAGCCACTCGAAAGCGCGCATCGCGGTCGGATCGTTCTCGTCCACCCGCTCGCGATAGCGCCAATGGGCGGCGACGCCGCGCTCGGCCACTTCATGCATTTCCTGGGTGCGTATCTGGATTTCGACGCGCTGGTTCTCCGGCCCCATCACGGTGGTGTGGATGGAGCGATAGCCGTTGGATTTGGGGAGCGAGATGAAATCCTTGAAGCGTTCCGGGACCATCGGCCAGGAGCGATGCAGGATGCCAAGCGCCCGGTAGCAATCCTCGCCCGAGCCGACCACCGCGCGGAACCCGAACACATCGGAGAGCTGCTCGAAATTGATCTTCTTGTCCTTGAGCTTGCGCCAGATGGAGTAAGGCCGTTTGGCGCGGCCTTGGACCCAGGCTTCCAGCCCGTTTTCGGCGAGCTTGCGCTTGATCTGGTCGGCGATGCGCTGGATACGCCCGGGCGAGGTGGCGTCGAGCTGTTCCATGCGCTTGACGATGGATTCGCGGGCTTCCGGATCGAGCTCGGCAAAGGCGAGGTCTTCCAGTTCCTCGCGGATGTTCTGCATGCCGATGCGCCCCGCCAAGGGCGCGTAGATCTCGATGGTCTCCTGCGCGATACGATGGCGGGCTTCCTCGCTCTTGACGTGAGAAAGCGTGCGCATGTTGTGCAGGCGGTCGGCGAGCTTGACCAGAAGGACGCGGATGTCGTTCGACATCGCCAGCATCAATTTGCGGAAATTCTCGGCCTGCTTGGTGCGTTCGGAGAAGAGTTCGAGCTGGGACAGCTTGGTCACGCCGTCGACCAGGCCCGCAATCTCGGGGCCGAAATTTTCCTCGATGTCTTCGATGGTGGCGCTGGTGTCCTCGACGGTGTCGTGCAGCAGCGCGGTCGCGATGGAGGCGGTGTCCAGCTTCAGGTCGGTGAGAATTCCTGCGACTTCCAGTGGGTGCGAGAAATAGGGATCGCCCGAGGCGCGCTTCTGCGGCCCATGCGCCTGCATGGCGAAGACATAGGCGCGGTTGAGCACGGATTCGTCGGCGTCGGGATCATAGGCGCGGACCCGCTCGACGAGCGTGGTCTGACGCATCAGGCGGTGGCGTTTGGGCGCCGTCATAATGGCCGCCTCAAAACGTCAACCCGGAAGCGCGCCATGAAGCGCGAGATTCGGGACCTACGGGCACGCTTCGCCGTGGGTCCCGGATCAGCCCTGTGGGCTGTCCGGGATGACAAGGGAGAATTACTCTTCGTAGTCGCTCGTGTCTTCGGGCTGCGGTTCGGCGCGGCGCTGGGCCTCGGAGGTAAGGGCGCGAAGCAACTCTTCCTCGGTAAGCTGGCGATGCAGCATATCGTCGCTCGCCACTTCTTCGGGCTGGGGCGCGGCTTCGGGCTCGTCGACCTCGGCGTGCCGCTGGAGGCTTTTGATGAAATCCTCCCTGAGCTCGTCTGCCTTGAGCTCCTTGACCGAGATTTCGCGCAAAGCGACGACCGGATTCTTGTCACGGTCACGGTCGACCAGGGGGTCAGCGCCGCCCGAGAGCTGCCGTGCCCGATGGGCCGCCAGCAACACGAGATCGAAACGGTTGGGTATCTTGTCGACACAATCTTCAACGGTAACGCGAGCCATCCGGTCCTCTTGAAGGGGAAGAGAGTCCGCCAATGTATGCGCGGGGCCGCTCCAGGGCAAGAGCCCGAAAAACGCGCCGGCCCCGTTTAACGCCTATTCCGGCGCGGGCGTTGCGAGATCGGCGCCTTTGGGAATGGTGTAGACGGCCAAGATCTTGGTCAGCGCCGGGCCATTCTTCACGCTGTGCCTGACGCCCGATTCCAGGCGGAAACTGTCGCCCGCCTTCAGATGCTTGATTCCGATGCCCTCGATCACGAAATCGGCAGCCCCCGCAAGCACATAGGAAATCTCCACCCCCGGATGGGTGTGGCGGGCCGCCGTCATGTTGGGCTCGATATCGGTTTCGGCGAGGATCACCGTGAAATTGCTTCCCGGCGCATCGGTCTGTTGCAGGATCGTGCGCTTGGGGACGTAGCCGTTCGACGCGGGAGCCGCGAAGAGCGAAGAGCCGGCGAAGAGGGCGGCCAGCGTAGCCGCGACAAAGACCGATTTTCTCAGCATGAAACGTTCCCTCCATGGATTTTGCGCCGAGCCTAGCAGCCGCCGCGGAAACCGTCGATTGGGTTAAGACAACGGGATCGGCCCTATGGCGCTGGCGGGAGAAGGAAGGGCCGCGATCAGTTCCTCCACGGTACGGCCGCTCACGGGGTGACGCCATGCCGGCGCGATCTCGGCCAAGGGAACAAGCACGAAGGCCCGCGTCTCGATGCGCGGGTGCGGCAATATGGGCGGCCCCGCTTCCACCCTGCCGTCATAATCGAGGATGTCGAGATCGAGCGTCCGAGGCGCGTTCGGTTCTCCGCGGGTCCGGCCGAAGCTCTCCTCCACCGCATGCAGGGCGGTGAGCAACTCCGCCGGAGACAAGGCCGTCTTGACCGCCGCAACCCCATTTACGAAGGGCGGGTCGTCGGGATTGGGCCATGCGGGTGTCACATAGAAACCAGATCGCGTTTCAATCGTTATGGCATGTTCGGGGAGCTCACGAAGGGCAGCAACGAGTGTGTCCGCTGGCTCACCGGCGCGGGAAGGGAGATTCGCACCTAACGCTATCAGGATCACAGGCGCTCTTTCTAACCGATCCATGTCCCGTTAAACCCGGTCCATTAGGCCGGGTATTTGACTGAATCGATTTTTAAACGGAGGCCATAAGATGCTTTTCTACCCACAGGAAAGAATTGCGCTTTTTGTCGACGGAGCCAACCTCTATGGCGCCGCGAAAGGTCTGCAATTCGATATCGATTACAAGCGGCTCCTGGAACTTTTTGCCCGCAAGGGGCTGCTGGTGCGCGCCTTTTATTATACGGCGCTGGCGGAGGACCAGGAATTCTCGCCGCTGCGGCCGCTGATCGACTGGCTCGATTACAACGGGTTTACGGTGGTCACAAAGCCGCTCAAGGAATACACCGACGCCCAGGGCCGCCGTCGCGTGAAGGGCAATATGGACATCGAGCTCGCCATCGACGTGATGGAGATGTCGGAGCGGGTGGACCATATCGTGATCTTCTCGGGCGACGGAGATTTCCGCAAATTGGTGGAATCGGTGCAGCGGCGCGGCCGGCGGGTGTCGGTGTGCTCCACCATCCGCACCCAGCCTCCGATGGTCGCCGACGAGCTGAGGCGCCAGGCGGACAATTTCATCGAGCTGGAAGAATTGAAGCCCATGATCATGCGCGAGGGCGGCCGGCAGAATTCAGGCCAGGCAGCGCCAAGTCATTTCGAAAGCGCATAGCGTAGACATCCCCCCACCCGACCGGCGTCGCGCGGGCTCCGCGCTTTGCCGGTCGACCTCCCCGCGCCGGGGGAGGTTAAATGCACCCGCGATTCCGCTCCCGCAAGGTGGGGAGGGTCAGGGGAACGAATGTCCGAAAATCATCAGCCGCCCAAGGATTGTCCGCTGTGTCCGCGGTTGGCCGAATTCCGCCAGCGGAACCGCGCGGCCCTGCCCGATTTCTTCAACGGTCCCGTCCCGAGCTTCGGACCCATCGAAGCGCGGCTCCTGATCGTGGGCCTCGCGCCGGGTCTGAAAGGCGCGAACCGCACGGGGCGGCCCTTCACCGGCGATTATGCCGGCGAGCTGCTCTACGGTTCGCTCAGGCGGCACGGCATGGCGCGCGGCGAATACCAGGCGCGCGCCGATGACGGGTTCGAACTGTTGGGGGTACGGATCACCAATGCGGTGCGCTGCGTGCCGCCGGAGAACAAGCCGCTGCCGGTCGAGATCAACACCTGCCGGCAGTTCCTGATTCCCGAGATCGCCGCCATGCCGAATCTGAGGGCCATCCTCGCGCTCGGGCAAATCGCGCATCAGAGCGTGATTTCGCTGCTGAAGCTGAAGAAGAAGGACCACGCCTTCGGCCACGGCGCACGCCATGAGCACGAGGGCCTGACGATCCTCGGCTCCTATCATTGCTCGCGCTACAACACGAACACGGGCGTGCTCACGGAAAAGATGTTCGATACCGTGATGGGCGAAGCAAAAAAAGCGGCGGGATTGTGATTTCTTCCACCCTCCCCCTTGAGGAAGGGTCGAGAAAAATTACATCGGCGCGCCTTTGGGCAGATCGAACATGCCGCGCTCCAGCGTGTCGAAATACGACAGCACCTCGTCCGTCTTCACCACATCGGCATATTTCGCGTTCATGTCGCAGAGCGTGAGTGCGTGGCTCGCTTCGCTGCGGTCGAAGCAGCCGTCTTCCACCAGCGCAATGCGGTAATTGTTGCTGAACGCATCCACTGTTGTCGCGCGCACGCAGCCCGACGTGGTTGTGCCGGTGATCACCACGGAATCGCAATGAAGCTGTGTCAGATACGCCGACATCGGGGTTGAGAAAAACCCCGAGGGCTTCTGTTTGTAGATCACCAGGTCCTTCGGGCCGGGTGCGATCTCGTCCACGATGGCGTAACCGTCGCGGTTGCTCTGGGTCTTGGGCGCCTCTGCGTTGCGCGTGTTCTTGGCGCGCCAGCCGCCGGAATCCCAATTGTCGGCGCGGCGCACGCCGGTGGTGTAGATCACCGGCAGTTCCTTCTCATGGGCCTTGCCGATCAGCTTTTTGATCTGCGCGATGCCGGCCCACGCCTCCTCACCGCAGGAATTGCGCCACCGCTTGATCGATTCGAGGATCGGTTCGGGCTTGTCGCCGCAGAACGCATAGGACACATCGATCACCAGCAGCGCGGGGCGCTTGCCGAAGCCTGCGCGCGCGCCGTAACCGGCGGAAGCGAACACGGCCTTGTCGCGCTCGGTCAGAAACTTGTTCCAGATGGGCTCGGACATGTCTTCCTCTATAATCTTCATTTTTCAAAAGGCTCATGGTTCGGCAAGCTCACCATGAGGAATGTTATAAATTCCTCACCCTGAGCTTGTCGAAGGGTGATGCGCGCGTCACCCGTAGCGGTCTTCCTTCCACGGGTCGCCTTCGTTGTGATAGCCGCGCACCTCCCAGAAGCCCGGGCGGTCGTCCTCGGCAAACTCGATCCGGCTCACCCATTTCGGGCTCTTCCAGAAATACCAGTCCGGAATCACCACGCGGACCGGTCCGCCATGTTCGCGCGGAATGGGCTTCCCTTCCCACCTGTGCGCCAGCAGCACGTTCTCCTCCTCGAACACCTCGCGCTTCACATTCGTGGTGTAGCCGTCATAGGCGTGGAAGATCACATGCCGCGCGGCCGCAAGCGGCTTGACGAGGTCCAGAAGCCGCCGCGCCGAAATGCCCTGCCAATGATTGTCGAAGCGGCTCCATTGCGTGACGCAGTGGATGTCGGAGACGAATTCTTCCTGCGGCTGGGCCATGAATTCCTGCATGTCCCAAAGGATCGGCGTTTCGACCAGCCCGTCGATTTCCAGTCGCCAGGCATCGGGCTTGATATGCGGCTGGACGCCCAGGTCCAGCACCGGCCAGTTCTTCACTTCCTTCTGTCCGGGCGGCAGGCGGTTGACGTGGCCCATATCGGGCCGGCCGGTCAAAAGCCGCCCCTCCTTTGCCCATTCCTCCTTCGAGCGGATGAGCTTGTCCTTGATCTGGCCGATCAGGCTCGGCTTCTCGGGATTGTCGCCGGTCATGTTTTCGTTCCTTCAGGGCCAGTCTAATGTGCACTTGGGAGGGCGTACATGAATTTGAAGAGGTGCCGAATGCGCGCGTTGGCCCGCGTCCTGTTTCCCATCCTCGTCCTCGCCGCGCCGAATGCGTTCGCGGCAGATCAACCGGCGACCCATCAGGATGTCCCGGTCGTGCTGAGCAATTTCAACTTCAACCCGAACATGCTTCACCTGCAGCGCGGCGCGCCCGCCACTTTGCACCTGACGAACAGCGCGTCCGGCGGACATGCGTTCTCGGCGCCCGAGCTGTTCGCGGCTTCCACGATTTCCCCCGAAGACAGAAGCAAGATCGCCAACGGCCGAATCGAAATCGCGGCGGGCCAAACGGTGGACATCACGCTGACGCCGATGACGGCTGGAACCTACGCCGTCGTCTGCACGCATTTCCTGCATCAGAGCTTCGGGATGCGCGGAAGCGCGGTGGTGGAGTGAATCAAGCCAATGGCCAGCAGCGAATGGCGAATGGCTTTCCCTATTCGCTATTCGCCACTGCCTATTCGCCCCCCTCGCCTCTTCACCCCTTCACGCGCATCAGGCGGGCCTTGTCGCGGGCCCAGTCGCGGGCCTTTTCCGTCTCGCGCTTGTCGTGCAGCTTCTTGCCCTTGGCGAGGCCAAGCTCGATCTTGGCAATGCCCTTCAGATTGAAATAGACCCGCAACGGGATGAGCGTCATGCCTTCGCGCTGCACCGCGGCCCGCAATTTCCGCGCTTCGGTCTTGCGCACCAGAATCTTCCGCACACGGCGCGGCTCGTGGTTGAAGCGGTTCGCCATGGTGTATTCGGGGATGTAGGAGTTGACGAGGAAGATCTCGCCGTCCTTGGCGAAGGCATAGGACTCCGCGATGTTCGCCTTGCCGGTGCGGAGCGATTTCACCTCGCTCCCCATCAGCTGCAAACCCGCCTCCAGAGTCGAGTCGATGAAATAGAGATGGCGGGCTTTGCGATTGTCCGCGACGACTTTCTGATCGTCGTCTTTCTTTTTGGCCATCAGGGGCTGAGCAGCCCGGCTTGAACCATGGCCGCGCGCACCGTCTCCTGTCCCTGCCTGCTCAACGGCACGATGGGAAGCCGCACGTCCGGCTCGCACAGGCCGAGAAGAGACGCCGCATATTTGGTCGGCGCGGGGCTCGCCTCGCAGAAAAGGCCATCGTGCAGCGCCATCAGCCGGTCCTGCAGCCCGAGCGCCTTTGTGTAATCGCCCGCGAGGCAGGCGGCCTGGAATTCGGCGCAAAGCTTAGGCGCGACATTGGAGGTGACCGAAATGCAGCCAAGCCCGCCATGCGCCATGAAGCCCAGCGCCGTGCCATCGTCCCCCGACAGCCGCAGGAAACTCTTCGGCAGCGCCGCGCGATCCCGGCTCGCGCGTGCGAGATTGCCCGTCGCATCCTTCACGCCGACGATGTTCGCAATCGCAGCAAGACGCACCATCGTCTCGGTCGAAATCTCCACGATGCTGCGGCCGGGGATGTTGTAGAGCACAATCGGGATGTCGACCGCCTCGGCAATGGCCGCGAAATGGCGGTACAGGCCCTCCTGCGTGGGTTTGTTGTAATAGGGGGTGACGGAAAGAGCGGCATCTGCGCTCACTTCCTTGGCGTGGCGGGTCAACTCGATGGCTTCCTGCGTCGAATTGGAGCCCGCGCCCGCGATCACCGGCACCCGGCCTTTTGCCGTTTGCACGCACAGTTCCACCACGCGCATGTGTTCCTTGTGGCTCAGCGTCGGGGATTCGCCGGTGGTGCCGACCGGGACGAGGCCCAGAGTGCCCTCCCCTATCTGCCATTCAGTGAGGCGGCAGAATGCGTTCTCGTCGAGCGCGCCGTTCCTGAACGGCGTGATCAGCGCGGTGATGGATCCCTTGATACGGTCAATCGCTGCCATGCACGCTTCCTTAATGTCGCTGCCGGAACCTAACGTCCCGGCCGGTCCGGCGCAAAGATTTACCACGGACCGATTCACAATGCTGCGAAGATGGTTGGCGCATGGGGCTTCACATTGATATGCTCTGCGCCGTCGGGCTGACCGGCGGGGTCTTCCATAGGACGCACATGCATCTGCGGCTGAGGGCACGAGCTGCACGGAGTCGGATTATCGCCGGCGCTTTGATGCTTGGGACGGCCTGTGTGCTCCCCGCCGCAACGGTTCTTGCACAGACGAATTCGCCGCCCGACGATGCTTCGAGCGCCCCTGCCAAAACGGGCGCGGTGTTCGATGCGCCCGGAATGCCCGGCGTACGCATGATGGCGCCGATTCCCGACAAGGCTGATCCCGTCCCTGCTCCTGCCGCCAAGAAGACCGCGAAAGCTCCCGCCCCGAAGAAAAAGGATGCCGCAGCAAAAGCGGTGGCCGACAGCTCCAGCGCGGACGCAAAGCCGGTGCCGGACGTCATCCCGCAACCGAAGCCGTCGCGCGCGGCCGATTCCGCCGCTGCCAAACCCGCTGCCTCCAGCAGCAACCGCGCCCAGATCGCGCAGGCATTCTCCGCGATGAGCCGCAATTGGAACCGCGCCCGCATGCTCGCCGCCGAAGCGGGAAACCAGGCGGCGCGCCTGATCGTCGAATGGCGCTACGTGCTCGACGACATGAGCGGCGCCAATTTCGAAACCATCAGCGCCTTTCTGAACGAACATCCCGGCTGGCCGCGTCACGATGCGCTTACCGTGCGCGCGGAACGGACCATGCCCGAAGACATGGCCCCGCGCGACGTGATCCAATGGTACAGCGCGCATCCGCCGGTTTCGGGCAATGGCTATATCCGGCTCGGCACCGCTCTGATGGAGACCGGAAAGCGCGACCAGGGTGCAGCGCTGATCCGCAAGGGCTGGACCGACTTCACCTTCTCGCAGTCCGACGAGAAGGAAATCGGCACGGTCTACGCGAACGTGATCGGAGCCGCCGAACAGAAGATGCGGCTTCTGAAGCTGCTCGCCAAGGAAGACCTCGGCGGCGCACAGCGGCAGATGCAGCGGGTCGGCGCCGACGTCCAGCGCCTCGGCAATGCGCTGCTGCGAATCAAGGCCAGTCCCGCATTGGCCAAGACCGTGCTTGCCTCCTTCCCCGAATCCTCGCGCGACCCCGAATTGCTGTTCGAAGCGGCGCGCGCGCTCCGCCGTCAGAATCACGACCAGGACGCCTGGGACCTGATGGCGAAGGCTCCGACCGACAAGGACGACATGGCGGTCGCCGAGCGCTGGTCCGCCGAACGGCAGATCATGGCGCGCGACGCGCTGAAGATCGGCCAGACGACGCTCGCCTACCAATTCGCCTCCACGCCCGCGCTGGCGCCCGATGCCGGCACGACCTTCATGGATGCGGAATTCCTCGCGGGCTGGATTGCGCTGCGCTATCTGCACAAGCCCGATCTGGCGCAGATTCATTTCCAGCGGCTGGCGAACGGCGTCAACTTCCCCATCAGCGTGGCCCGCGCCCATTACTGGCTCGGCCGCACCGACGAAGCCCTGAACAAGCCGATGGATGCGCTCGCCGAATATCGCAGGGCCGCGAATTATTCGACCGTGTTCTATGGGCAGCTCGCGCTCGCCAAGCTCAACGAGACCCCGGTCTTGCACATGAATGTGGCGGTTTCCGATCCGCTGCCATCCGAGCGTGCGGCCTTCGAAGGGGACGAGCGCGTCCAGGCGATGAAGCTGCTTACCGACATGGGCGACCGCAGCACGGCGCGTCAATTCGCGCTCGCCATTGCCACCGATACGACCGATCCGAAGCGGCTTTCCATGCTGGCCGAGACGGTCGCGGCCACCGGCGATCAGGCGCTCTCCGTGCGCGTGGCCAAGAACGCGAGCTACAACGAGGTCTATCTCCAGCCCTATCTGCACCCGGTGGTGGCGATGCCCAAGGTCAAGGGCAGCGCGCCGGAGGCAGCGTTGGTGCTCGGGCTGGCGCGTCAGGAAAGCGAATTCGACACCGGCGCGGTGAGCACCGCCGGCGCGCGCGGGCTGATGCAGCTGATGCCGGCATCGGCCAAGCACGCGGCAACCGTCAGCGGGATTGCCTTCCGGCCGGCCAATCTGAACAACGCCGACTACAACATGCAGCTCGGCATGGCGACCATCGGGGAATACCTCGATCGCTGGGACGGGTCCTATGTCCTGGCTATCGCCTCCTACAATGCGGGTCCCCGCAATGTGAGCAATTGGGTGGACGCGTTTGGCGATCCCCGCGACGGGCACACCGATCCCATCGACTGGGTCGAATCGATTCCCTTCCCGGAGACCCGCAATTACGTCGAGCGCGTGCTTGAGAACGTCGAGGTCTATCGCAACCGGCTGAACAATTCGGACCAGAAGCTTTCGATCCTCGCCGATTTGTACCGGCCCAATCCGATGAGTCTGCCGGCCATCCGGCAGGCGATAGCGATTCCTTCGGCGCCGGTTCCGGACCCGAATGCGAGCGTGCAAGGCGGTTCCGCGCTGGTTCCGGCCTCCCAGGTTCAGTAGCCGCCATCCCATGAGGAGCGTGCGGAACGGGACAAACTCCCGTTAGAATGACGGGCGTAGTTCGGGAAATCTCTGCATGGCGTATGAAGAGCGGTTCTATTCCTCGGCCGACGGCCTGAACCTGTTCTATCGCGATTATCCGGGGCCGCCGGAGAAGACGCCGGTGCTGTGCATCCCCGGGCTCACCCGCAATTCGCGCGATTTCGACTTCATCGCAGGGCGCATCGCGGCGACACGGCGGGTGGTGACGGTCGATCTTCGCGGCCGCGGACGCTCGGGCTACGATCCCGATATCGCCAATTATTCCGTGCCGGTCGAGACGCGCGATGTGTTCCAGCTGCTCGCGACATTGGGGCTGCCGCGCGTCATCGTCCTCGGCACTTCGCGGGGGGGCGTCATCGCCATGACCATGGCGGCGTTCAAACCGGATGCGATTGCAGGCGCCATTCTCAACGACATGGGCGCCATGCTGGAAGCCGCCGGTCTCGAGCACATTTATGAGATCATGCGCGCCCCGCCCCGCTATGCCGGATGGGACGAAGCGGCCGAAGGCCTCAAACGCGGCCACGCCGCACGGTTCCCGAACGTGCCCGATGCGCGCTGGCTGGAATTCGCGCACGCGCTCTATCGCGAAAGAGAGGGGCGCATCGTCGGGGATTACGATCCGGAATTTCCACGCGCGGTTCTGGAGGGCCGAGGCACCAATCCGAGAACCGATGCGGGCGCGGCCGATCTCTGGAAATGGTTCCGCGCGCTGGCGAATGCACCCACGCTGGTGCTGAGGGGCGAAAATTCAGATCTGCTGTCGGCGGAAACACTGGCCGCCATGCAGCACGAGAAGCAGGACCTTGTCGCAGTAACCGTCAAAGATCGCGGTCACGTGCCGTTTCTGGACGAGCCCGAAGCGGTCGCTTCTATCGGCACGTTCCTCGAAGCAATCGGCTGAGCCGGGCAATCGCTCAGCGGTGCCGCAGCCACTCGCGCGCCTGACGCTGGGCTTCGGCGATCTGGCCCGCGCTCATTTCGCGCGACAATTGCGAGCGCCAGCCCTTCGCCTCGTCCACGCCCTTCATGGCCGCCAGGTTGAACCATTTGTGTGCCGAGATGTAATCGACGTCCACGCCGTGACCCGTGGAATAGGCCAGACCCAGATTGTACAGCGCATCCGCACGCCCATTGCGGGCCTGAGATTCGAATTGCGTCAGCGCATCCAAATCGATGTAAGCCATGACAATCACCCCTTTTCGTTTCGGCCTTCTGCCGGACCCCATGACCGGAACGATCATGAAAACCATCTGGCTAAGGGCACGTTAACGCTGAGGGGCGTTGATCTTAATCCGCGTTATTACTTATGCGCGTTCCTACGTAGCCGGGGCCGCTATCACCGCCTAGCGGTTTGACCGAAAAGGTGTTTTGCGGCGATGGGATCATTCGTCGCCCCGTAATTCGGAGCCCGCAAAAATTCACCGGTCTTGCCGCCCCGCTGCACGCCCGGGCGGGTGTTCATCCGCTTCCACCAGGCTTCGACGTTGGGAAACTCGTCGAGCGTCTGACCCTGACGGTGGGCGCTCTTCACCACGCCCCAGCACGCCATGTCGGCAATGGAATAGGCGCCGGCGAGATAATTGCGCCCTTCCAGACGCTTGTTCATGACGCCATAGAGGCGGTTCATCTCCTTGGTATAGCGCTGGCTCCCATAGGGATTTGGCTCCTTCACATATTCGCGGAAGTGGTGGGCCTGCCCCGCCATCGGGCCGAAGCCCGCCACCTGCCAGAACAGCCATTCGTCCACTTCCACCCGCGCCCGTTCGGTCTTGGGATAGAACTTCCCGGTCTTGCGCCCGAGATATTGCAGGATGGCGCCGGATTCGAAGATCGAGATCGGCCGCCCGCCTGGCCCATCCGGATCGACAATGGCCGGAATCCGGTTGTTGGGCGAGATCGACAGGAAATGCGGATCGAACTGCTCGCCGCGATTGATATTGACAGGCTTCAGTTCGTAGGGGAGCCCGGCTTCTTCCAGGAAGATGCTGATCTTAAGGCCATTATAAGTGGGCCAGAAATAGAGCTCGATGGGACGCTGCCGTTTTGCGCGGGCGGATTTGGCGGGTTTGGCGGTTTTGGCGGCTGGCGCTTTGGCGCGCGCGTTCGCTTTCGCGGGCGTCTTGCTGCGGGCTTTGGGCATGACGGTCCTCGGGCTTGAGAGCGGGTCTGCTTTAACCCAGCGGGTCATCGGCCGCAAACGCTCGTCGAGCGAGGATCGGAAAAAACGGGGGAGAGAAAACGAGGGGGAGGAGATTTTCGGGCGGGCAGGCCGCGGCCCTCTTTCGCAGAGAGACCGCGGCCTATGCCTTCACCACCCGAGTGCCGGCTTACATTGCCGGCATTGCAGGAGGGGCGGCCTTTTTCGCCGCACGCCGTTTGGCGGGCTTTTTGGCGGCTTTGCGCGCCGGCTTCTTTGCAGCCTTCTTCGCAACTTTCCGCTTCACGGCCTTCTTCGCAGCCGGCTTGCGGCCGGCCTTCTTGGCGGCCTTGCGGGCCGGCTTACGGGCCGCGGCCTTACGAACCGTCGGCTTCTTTGCCGCCTTCTTGCGCGGCTTCTTCTTTGCAGTCATCGGCATGTAACGACTCCCTCTAGAATTCAGTCAGTGCAACACGCACCTCCCGAAAGCGAGTGGAAATATGCGTAAGGCCGGTTAGCGAAGCAATACCGCCCCTATTTACGGTGAGCGCGCTGTCAAGCACAAAATCAAAAAACCCAATAAAATATTATGTTTTGGAGCATCGTCCGTGTACGAACCAAAATGCGGCCCGCGGTCTTGACAACCGGACCAAAGTGCAAAAAAGGACAGATTGCAACGAATCACCCCTCGTCGGGCAGCCCGAGTCGACGCCGCAAAATGGCATTCACGGCCTGCGGATTCGCTTTTCCTTGCGTCGATTTCATCACCTGACCGACGAACCACGCGGCTGCTTTGGGCTTTGCTTTTGCCTCAGCCACCTTCTCCGGATTGGCGGCAATAATCGCATCGACGGCCGCTTCGATCACAGCGGTGTCGGTCACTTGCGTAAGGCCGCGCTCCTTCACGATCGTTTCGGGATCGCCGCCCCCTTCTGCAATCAGCAAGCCGACGACGGTCTTGGCCATGCTTGTGGAGATCGTTTGGCTGGCGACCATGGCAAGAATCCTGGTGTTGGCCGCGGGCGCGACAGGTCCGGGTAATGAGAGCCCTTCCTTATTCAACCGGCCGAAATATTCGTTGTTCAGCCAATTCACCGCGGCCTTGGGTTCCGCGCCTTCCTTCTCCATCGCCTCGAAATAATCGGCCGCTTCCTTCTCGGCTACGAGCACGGATGCGTCGTAAGGCGACAACCCCATGGCGATGAAACGCGCCTTCTTCGCATCGGGGAGTTCAGGGAGTTGGCTTGCGAGGCCCTCCACCCAGGCTGCGTCCAACACGAGCGGCAACAGGTCCGGATCGGGGAAATAGCGGTAATCATGCGCTTCCTCCTTGGAGCGCATGGGCCGCGTCTCGCCGGTTCTGGAATCGAACAGCCGCGTTTCCTGGCGGATGCTGCCGCCCGATTCCAGCACATCGATCTGGCGGCGCGCCTCGTATTCCACCGCCTGCTGCACGAAGCGCATGGAGTTGACGTTCTTGATCTCGCAGCGCGTCCCCAACGGCGCGCCGGGTTTGCGTACCGATACGTTCACGTCGGCGCGCATGGAGCCTTCCTCCATATTGCCGTCGCAGGTGCCGAGATAACGCAGGATGGCGCGCAGCTTGCGCAGGAACGCGGCCGCCTCCTCCGAGGAGCGCAGATCCGGGCGGCTGACGATCTCCATCAGCGCAACACCGGCCCGGTTGAGATCGACATAGGTGAAATCCGGGTGCTGATCGTGCAGGCTTTTGCCTGCGTCCTGTTCCAGATGCAGCCGTTCGATGCCGACGCAAACCGTCTCGCCATTGAGATCGACGAGCACTTCCCCCTCGCCCACTACCGGCTGCTTGTATTGCGAGATCTGATAGCCGGCGGGCAGATCGGGATAGAAATAATTCTTGCGGTCGAACACCGAGGAAAGATTGATCTTGGCCTTCAGCCCGAGCCCGGTCTTGACCGCCTGCTCGACGCAGAAGCGGTTGATGACGGGAAGCATTCCGGGCATCGCGGCATCGACGAGGCTCACCTGCGAATTGGGCGCGGCGCCGAATTGGGTGGCCGCACCCGAAAACAGCTTCGCCTGGGATACGACCTGGCAATGGACCTCCATGCCGATCACGACTTCCCATTTGCCGGTGGCGCCTTCGAGCAGCTTGCCGTTCGCGTGCGCGGTCTGGTTCATGGCGTCCTCCACCAGGCTTGCGGGGTGGATTTGAATTCGGCCGCGGTTTCGAGCGCGCGCCCGGCTTTCAGCACGGTCGCTTCGTCGAAGGCCTTGCCGATGATCTGCAAGCCCAGCGGCAATCCGTCATGAGAAAGGCCGGCCGGCACGGAAATCGCCGGCAGTCCTGCGAGATTGACCGTCACGGTGAACACGTCGTTCAGATACATGGAGACCGGATCGGCGGTCTTCGATCCGATGGCGAACGCCGCGCACGGCGTCGCCGGCGTCAGCAGCACGTCGCAATGCTGGAACGCCTGCTTGAAATCCTGCGCGATTAGGGTGCGCACTTTCTGCGCCCGCAGATAATAGGCGTCGTAATAGCCCGCCGAGAGCACATAGGTCCCGATCATGATGCGCCGCTTCACCTCGCGGCCGAAGCCCTCGGCGCGGCTGCGTTCGTAGAGCCCGATCAGATCGGAGGTGCCGGCCGCGCGATGTCCGTAGCGCACGCCGTCATAGCGCGCGAGATTGGACGAGGCTTCGGCGGGCGCCACGATGTAATAGGCGGGGAGCGCATATTTGGTGTGCGGCAGGCTGACCTCGACGATCTCGGCACCCTGCGTCTTCAGCCAATAGATGCCGAGCTGCCAGAGCTGTTCGATCTCGGCCGGCATCTGGTCGATGCGGTATTCGCTTGGGATCCCGACGCGCAGTCCCTTCACGCCCGAATTCAGTCCCGCTTCGTAATCGGGGACCGGCACATCGACGCTGGTGGAATCCTTGGGATCGTGGCTTGCCATCGCCTTCAGCAGGATTGCCGCGTCCTCGACGGTGCGCGTCATCGGCCCCGCCTGATCGAGCGAGGATGCGAACGCGACGATGCCCCAGCGCGAACAACGGCCGTATGTGGGCTTCATGCCGACAATGCCGGTGACGGCAGCGGGCTGGCGGATGGAGCCGCCGGTGTCGGTGCCGGTGGCGCCGAGTGCCAGATGCGCGGAGACCGCCGTCGCCGATCCGCCCGACGAACCGCCGGGCACGAGGTCTTCGTTCTTGCCCCGCGCACGCCAGGGATTGGTGACGGGGCCGAAATAGGAGGTCTCGTTCGACGAGCCCATGGCGAATTCGTCGAGATTGGTCTTGCCCAGCATGACCGCGCCCGCGTTCCACAGATTCTGCGACACGGTCGATTCATAGGTCGGCATGAAATTGTCCAGGATGCGGCTGCCGGCCGTGGTGCGCACGCCGTTGGTGCAAAAGAGGTCCTTGATCGCGAGCGGGATACCTTCGAGCGCGCGCGCCTCGCCCGCCGCGATGCGGGCATCCGAGGTCTCGGCGCCGGAGAGCGCGTGCTCCGGCGTCTCCGTGATGAAGGCGTTGAGCGCGTGCGCCTTGGCAATCGCGTCGATATGCGCCTCTGCCAGTTCGGTCGCGGAAATGGCTTTGGCAGCGAGCGCCTCGCGGGCCTGCGCGATGGTGAACCGTGTGGGGTCGGAGGGATAGGCCATCACTCCACCACCTTCGGCACGACGAAGAAATTGTCTTCGGACAGCGGCGCGTTCTTCATCAGGTCCTCGGGATAGCCGCCATCCGTCACCACGTCTTCGCGCATCTTGAGCGTCTGCTCGACCACGCTGGTCATGGCCGCCACGCCCTCGACATCGACCTCCTGAAGCTGTTCGACCCAGGCGAGCAGCGCGTTCAGCTCGGACTCCATGGCGGCCGTCTGATCTTCGTCCACGGCCAGCCGCGCGAGCCTGGCGATGCGCCGAACGGTTTCTCTATCGACGGACATGGGCGTGCCGCACCAAAGGTTCTGCTATGAACGTGCTAGCAACGGGCCGCCGAACTGGCAAGCAGCGGCCGGCCAAGCCCTCAAGGGGAGAGCAGGAATAATGGCGGTTATCGCCCTGGGAGAATTGCGCACGGCGCTGCGGCCCGGGCAAAGGCTGCTGGGGCTCGATCTGGGCGAGAAGACGATTGGGCTGGCGCTGTCCGATACGCTGCTGACGGTGGCGACCCCGTTCAAGACGCTGAAACGCGGGCGTTTCAAGGCGGACGCGGCCGTGCTGGCAGCGCTGATCGCCGAGCACGGCGTAGGCGGCTTGATCGTGGGCCTGCCGCTCAACATGGACGGGAGCGACGGACCGTCGGCCCAGTCCGCGCGCGCCTTTGCCCGGAATTTCGCCGCCATCTCCGAATGCCCGATCGTGATGGTGGACGAGCGCCTCTCCACCGCCGCTGTGACACGCACGCTGATCGACGCGGACGCCTCGCGCCGCCGCCGCGGCGAGGTCGTGGACAAAATGGCCGCTGCCTACATCCTCCAGGGCGCGCTGGAGCGCTTGCGGAACAGCCCCCTCTAAGCAAGTGCCGCGCGGATGCGGGCGGCAATCTCCTCCCGCTCGGCGTCGCTGGCATACGCCGCCCGCTTCCAGATCATCCGGCCCGAGGCGAACAGCCCATCGCCCTTGTTCCGCGGCACGATATGGAAATGCACATGCGGGATGCTCTGGCTGACCACATTGTTGAGCGCGAGGAAGCTTCCTTCCGCACCCAGCCCCCGCATCACGGCCTGCGATAGACGTTTCGCCCGAACCGCGAGGCCCGCCATTACCTCGTCCGGCAGCTCGGAGAGGGTAGCGTAATGGGTGCGCGGCACCAGCAGCATATGTCCGACGATCAGCGGCCGGTAATCCAGGAACGCGACCGCCACTTCGTCGGCAAAGACCGTGTAGCTCTTCTCCGTCCCGGCCAGAATCGCGCAGAATTTGCAAGAAGCGCCCGCATGTCCAGCGCTCGCTCGTTTCGAGGACGCCATGCTCCGTTTCCTCCATCCCCAGAAATCTACAGGTTTCTCGCTCACCCGAAAGCCGGAACGCTTTGCTTACCCGTCTGCCACGCCTATAAGCTTTCGTTTTGATGCTCGATCTCCGCCACGTCACGTCGATCAACGATCTCGCCCTTGACGAGATTGAAACCGTCTTCGCGCTCGCCCAGAGCTATTTGCAGGAGCAGGGCGACCCTAATCTGCCGCACCGGATCGGGCGCAGCATCGCCGCCGCGCAAGGCTCCATTCTCGCGAGCCTGTTCTATGAGCCCTCCACGCGGACGCGGCTCTCCTTCGAAAGCGCCATGCTGCGGCTTGGCGGCAAATCCATCAGCAGCGCCGATCCCGCCACGAGTTCGGCCGCCAAAGGCGAAAGCCTTGCCGACACGGTGCGCGTCGCCTCCAATTACGCCGACGTGCTGGTGATCCGCCATCCGCGCGACGGTGCGGCCAAGCTCGCCGCCACCTACGCCAGCGTGCCGGTCGTCAATGGCGGCGACGGCGCGCATGAGCATCCGACCCAGACGCTGTGCGATCTCTTCACGCTTCTGCAGGAAGGCAAGAACCTCAAGCATCTGAACGTGGCGATTTCAGGCGATCTGAAGGGCAGCCGCACCATTCATTCCTTCGTCTATGCGCTTGCCCGCTTCGGGGCCAACATCATGCTGATGCCGGCCAAGGGCATGGAGCTGCCGGCCCATGTCGATTGGCGCCTGCGCAACGAGCTCGGCTCCTATGTCGTACCCCGCGCGCGCTACGAAAAGGACAATGCCTCGGTCGATGCGCTTTATATGACCGCAGATAAGCCCCATCAGCTTTCGCTGATTTCCAACGTCGAACTCCGGCTGCGCAAGAACATCGACGCGATGTATGTCACCCGCTTCCAGAAAGAGCGCTGGACCGGCAAAGCGCAAGACTATCCGACCATCGACCAGCACTATCTGAAGGACAAGAAATTCTCCAAGACCAGCCTGCTGCACCCGCTGCCCCGCGTGGGCGAGCTCGACATCGCGCTGGATTCGGACCGCCGCGCCGCCTATTTCCGCCAAGCCGCGTTTGGCGTGCCCATCCGCATGGCGCTGATTTCTCTCATTCTCGGGTTCTCCCGCGAGCATGCGCTGAAGCGCTATCCCGGCGGCTTCAGGCCGGAGGCGCACCCGATCTACGACCAGCCGCCGGGGGCGGGCATCGCCTGCGCCAACCGGAACTGCATCGTCCACGATCCGCAGGAAGGCAAATACACCCGTAACCGCTTCCTCATCATTGGCGAGGAGCGGCTGCGCTGTTTCTACTGCGAGACCGACATCGCCGAGTTCGTCATCGCGCACAAGCGGACGAAGCATTATGACGGCGATATCTCGCGGCTGCGCGCATGCGCGGAGCACGACCGCGACATGGTCGTCTATGCCGGCGCGGAGGATGCGGAAGCCGCGGGCTTCTCGTTACCCAAGCGCCGCCGCAAGGCCGCCAGCGGCTGATGCGCCCGCTCTGCTTCGCCGAAACTTGCAATCCTCATGGTATAGTCGCCCTCCCCCTTGTGGGGAGGGGTAGGGGTGGGGGGATGCGCCGTCGTATTGCTCCGATAGTCAAAGGACGAGCTCGCGCATTGCGAAATCGCGCGACCAAGTGCGAAGTGATTGTGTGGCGACACCTTCGAACACTGAATGCTCAGGGGTATCACTTCCGCCGGCAGGCGCCATTCCGCTCCTGCATTCTGGACTTCGTAGAACACGGGGCGCGGCTTGTTATTGAGCTCGATGGCGATCAGCACAGCGGGGATCGCCACAAAGCGCGCGATGCCATACGGGACCAACTCCTCAATGGGGAGGGATACCGCGTGCTCAGGTTTTGGAACGGGGACGTTTTGAAGAATATCGACGGCGTTTTGGACGTGATCGTTTCAGAACTTCCTAGACCCGCCCCCCACCCGGCCGCTCGCCGCGCGAACGCGCGGCGCTGCAGCCGACCTCCCCACGAGGGAGAGGTTCGGTCTTTTCCATGATCGAGACTTTGGCGCTGGTGCCTTGGGAGACCGCGTGGCCCTATATTCTTGCCACGTTTTTTTTGTCCTATCTGCTGGGCTCCATTCCGTTCGGGCTGATTTTCGGGTGGCTCGCGGGTGCGGGCGACGTGCGCAAAATCGGCTCGGGCAATATCGGCGCCACCAACGTGCTGCGCACGGGCAAGCGCTGGGCCGCAGTCGCCACACTCCTATGCGACGCGCTGAAGGGTTTCCTCGCCGTGTGGGCGGCCGGTCATTATTTCGGCATCCAGTTCTTTCCCATGCTCGCGGGACTCGCGGCCTTCCTCGGTCATGTCTTTCCGGTCTGGCTGCGGTTCAAGGGCGGCAAGGGTGTGGCCACCTTCATCGGCATCGTGTTCGCGCTGTCGTTCCTGATTGGAGTGGTGGTGTGCATCACCTGGGTCGGCATCGCGCAGACCTTTCGCTACTCCTCGCTCGCCGCATTGGTTTCGGCGGCGCTCACCCCGCTCTATTTCCTGCTCGTGGGGGCGAGCCTGTTCGCGATCCTCGCGTTTGTGCTGGCGGTCCTCATCTTCATCACCCATCGCGGCAATATCGCCCGCCTGCTCGCCGGCAACGAATCCAAGATCGGAGAGCGATCGTGAACGCCCGGCTGTTGCGCGCCGAGGAGAAGCGCGCCTGGCTTCGGCTTGCGCGCACCGAAACCATCGGCCCCTCCACCTTCGCAGCGCTGATCGCGCGGTTTCCCGATGCGCGCGAAGCGTTGGACGCGGCCCCCCGGCTTGCCCGCCGCGGCGGCCGTGATTCCTTGCGCATCCCGAGCGATGACGAGGCGAATGCGGAAATGGAAGCCCTTTCACGCGCTGGCGGTGTCCTCGTCGCGTCGGTCGAACCGGATTTTCCAACCGGCCTCAGAGCGCTCGATCCGCCGCCGCCGCTGATCGCGGTGCTGGGCCAGTTGCCCCTTCTGAAGCGCGACATGGTGGCCGTGGTGGGCGCGCGCAACGCTTCCGCCCTCGGCATCAAATTCGCAACCCGGCTCGCGGCCGATTTGGGCGCTGCGGGTTTGGCGGTCGTGTCCGGTCTCGCGCGCGGCATCGACCACGCAGCCCATAGAGGCGCGCTCGCAACGGGCACGGTTGCCGTAGTGGCGGGCGGCGTCGACGTGGTCTATCCGCCCGAGCATCAAATGCTCTACGACGAGATGAAGGACCGTGGCGCCCTCGTTTCTGAGATGCCGCTCGGCATGGCGCCCTTGTCGCGCCATTTCCCGCGCCGCAACCGCCTGATTTCCGGAATGGCGCGCGGCGTGGTGGTGATCGAAGCGGCCGAACGCTCGGGCTCGCTGATCACCGCGAATTACGCGCTGGAACAGGGTCGCGAAGTCTTCGCGGTGCCGGGATCGCCGCTCGATCCCCGCGCCAAGGGGGGCAACCGCCTGATCCGCGACGGTGCCATGCTGACGGAGAGCGCCGACGATGTGCTTGCCGCCCTGAGGCCGATCCTTGGCCGTGCCTTCCAGGAACCGGGAGCCCATCGTCCGACACAGCTCCCGTTCGACTTCGACGCCGCCGACCGTGAAGCCGACCGCGTGCGCGCCCTGGTCGAGGAAAAGCTCGGCGCCGAACCGGTTGAGGCCGATGAACTCATCCGTCAATGCGCTGCGACCCCGGCCGCGGTCCTCACCGTCTTGTTGGAGCTCGAACTAGCCGGCCGGGTCCAGCGCCACCCCGGAAACCGGGTGTCCTGGCGGTGATTTGCTATTCTAAATATATTTGAATCAAAATAATCTACCTTGGGTTACGGATTACAGCGTTGACAGGGGTTAGGTCCTTACCCCAGTCTCCGCGCCCGCTGCGCCGGACGGCCGTTGGGAACCCAAAAGCGCGATCTTTCGAGTTTCAACAACCGGAACCCATGTCGGAATCTTCCAGCGTCGTGGTCGTCGAATCGCCCGCCAAGGCGAAGACCATCAACAAATATCTTGGACGGAATTACCGGGTTTTGGCGAGCTATGGCCATGTGCGGGATCTGCCCGCCAAGGACGGCTCGGTCGATCCGAACGACGATTTCAAGATGATCTGGGAAATCGATCCTAAGGCCCAGAAGCGGCTGAAGGAGATCGCCGACGCCATGAAGGGCGCCGACCGCCTGATCCTTGCCACCGACCCCGACCGCGAAGGCGAGGCGATTTCCTGGCACGTGCTGGAGTCGCTCAAGCAGCGCCGCGCCATCGGCAAGGCCGAAGTCCAACGGGTGGTGTTCAACGCGGTGACCAAATCGGCCGTGCTTGAAGCCATTGCCCATCCGCGCGCCATCAACGAGGAACTGGTGGACGCGTATCTGGCGCGCCGGGCGCTGGATTATCTGGTGGGCTTCACGCTCTCTCCAGTGCTGTGGCGAAAATTGCCCGGCGCACGCTCGGCCGGACGCGTGCAATCGGTGGCGCTGAGACTCATCTGCGAGCGCGAGCTCGAGATCGAAGCCTTCAAGGCGCAGGAATATTGGACGGTCGAAGCCGATTTCGCCGCCCCGTCCGGCCAGTTCACCGCGAAGCTGACTTATCTGGACGGCAAGCGGCTGGACAAGCTTTCGCTCGGAAAGGCCGAGGACGCCAAGCGCGCTGTCGAAGCCATCCGCGCCGGCGCGTTTTCCGTGACCGAGGTCGAGAAGAAGCCGGTCAAGCGGCATCCCTCGCCTCCCTTCATCACGTCGACCCTGCAGCAGGAAGCCGCCCGCAAGCTCGGCTTCCCGGCGGCGCGCACGATGAAGATCGCACAGAGCCTTTATGAAGGCGTCGACATCGGCGGCGATACCGTCGGCCTCATCACCTATATGCGGACCGACGGCACCACCATGGCGGGCGAAGCCATCGCCGAGAGCCGCCGCGTCATCGGCGAGCTGCATGGCGACCGTTACGTGCCGGAACGCCCCCGCGCCTATACGTCGAAGGTGAAGAATGCGCAGGAAGCCCACGAAGCCATCCGCCCGACCAGCTTTGCCCGTACACCGGACCGCGTGGCGCGCTATCTCGATTCCGACCAGGCGCGCCTCTACGAGCTGATCTGGAAGCGCGCGCTCGCAAGCCAGATGGAATCGGCCGAGCAGGAACGCACCACCGTCGACGTTGCATCGGCCGATCGCCAAACGCGGCTGCGCGCAGTCGGCACGGTGACTTTGTTCGACGGATTCCTGAAGCTCTATCAGGAAGGCCGCGATGACGAAGCGGAGGGCGAAGACGGCCGGCTGCCGCGGCTCTCGCAAGGCGATGTCCTCAAACTCATCGCGGTTCGCGACGAGCAGCATTTCACCGAACCGCCGCCGCGCTATTCGGAAGCGAGCCTGGTCAAGAAGCTCGAAGAGCTCGGCATCGGGCGCCCCTCCACCTATGCCAGCATCCTTTCAACCTTGCGCGACCGCGCCTATGTGCGCATGGACCGCAACCGCTTCGTGCCGGAAGACAAAGGGCGCATCGTCACCGCGTTCCTGACCAGCTTCTTCAAGCATTACGTCGAATATGACTTCACGGCCGACCTGGAAGAAAAACTCGACGAGGTTTCGGCGGGCGAGCTCTCCTGGAAGCAATTGCTGCGGGATTTCTGGAAGGATTTCCACGCCGCGACCGAGGAGACCAAGGGGCTCAAATTCTCCGACGTGATCGATGCGCTGGACGGGATCTTGGGCCCGCATATGTTCCCGGAGCGGGAGGATGGCGGCGATCCGCGGAAGTGCCCCACCTGCGGCACGGGCCGGCTCAATCTGAAGCTCGGGCGGTTCGGGGCCTTCGTCGGCTGCTCGAATTATCCCGAATGCCGTTATACGCGCCAATTGGGGCGCGGCGACGAGAACGGCGATGCGAGCCCTCGTCTGCTCGGAATCGATCCCAAATCGGGCGAGGAAGTGGCCCTGAAATCGGGCCGCTTCGGGCCTTATGTGCAATTGGGCACCGGCGAGAAGCCGCAACGCGCGAGCATTCCGAAAGGCTTTTCCGCCGAGACGATGGATTTGCCCAAAGCGCTGCAGCTGTTGTCGTTGCCGCGCGAAGTCGGGCTCCATCCCGAAACAGGGAAGCCGATCATGGCGGGCTTCGGCCGCTTCGGGCCCTATATCGCCCATGACGGCGCCTATGCGTCGCTGGAATCGCCGGAGGATGTCTTCACGGTCGGGCTGAACCGCGCGGTGACGCTGCTTGCCGAACGCAAGGAAAAGGGCGGCCGGGGGGGCCGGGGCGGACAGGCGTTGAAGGAACTTGGCGCGCATCCCACGAACGGCGCCAACGTGAAGGTGATGAAGGGCAAATACGGTCCCTATGTCACCGACGGCAAAGTGAACGCGACCCTGCCGCGCGATTCCGATCCGGCCTCGGTGACGATGGAAGAAGCCGTCGCATTGTTGGCCGCGCGCGCCGAAAAGGGCCCTTCGGCCAAGACGCGCGGGAAGAAAGCACCGGCTGCAAAGAAAGCTGCGCCGGCCGCAAAAACGGAAAAGAAAGAGGCTGCGCCGAAGAAGCCCGCGGCGAAAAAAGCAAAGCCTGCCGCCACGGACTCGGCCGCAAAACCCAAGCGGAAAGTGAAAGCCGAAAGCTGATCTCTCACGCTCCGATCATCGAGCGCTCATGCTTCGACAGGCTCATGCTTCGACAAGCTCAGCATGAGGATATTTGTGTAAATCCTCACCCTAAGCCTGCCGAAGGGTGAGGGACCGACGATTCTGCCTGAACGCAAATCGCCCTAAATCCGCGCGTCGATCCAGGCTTGGATGTCCGCCATCACTTCTTCCTTGCCGATGTCGTTCAGCAAATCGTGGTAATGGCCCTCATACAGTTTCAGCGTCTTGTCGGTTGAGCCGGCTGTTTCGTAGAAGAACTTGCTCCCGCTCGGTCTGGTCGCCTTGTCGGCGGTGCCATGCAGAATCATCACCGGTAGTACGATCAGCGGAAACTCCTTCTTCAGGCGCTCGTCCGCGCGGACCATCTCGGCCACCGTCTGGGTCGGCTGCGTCTCGTGCGCGATCAGCGGATCGGCGTTCATGGCCGCGACCGCATCGGGGTCGCGCGAAAAGTCCTCATTCTTGAGGTGCAGCACATGGGCGTGCGGCGCGACATGGCTGAGCCCCTTCAGCACCGCCAACGCAAAATCGGCTGCGGGCACCTGATGCGCGAAACTCTCGCAGATCAATCCGGCAAGCTCGGCCTGGTGCTCGATGGTGTAAATGCAAGAGACGACGCCGCCCGCGGAATGACCAAGGAGAAAAACCGGCAGACCCGGCTCGCGCGCCTTCACCAAACCCATCAGCCCAGCGACATCGCTGACGTAATCCCCGAAGTGCTGAACGTAGAAACGCTCCCCGTCCGATTTCCCGCGGCCGCGCAAATCCACGGCATAGACCGCCAGTCCCTTGGCAACGAATTGCTCGGCCACCCAAATATATTGGCCGCTATGAGCATTGAAGCCCGGAACGATGACCACCACGCCGCGCGGTTTTGCGCTCGGGTGCCAGGAACGAAAGAAGATGCTGAGGCCGCCCGCACCTTCGAACCGTTCTTCGTCCATAGCCAGTCCCCCGAAGCCGCCCGCGATTTTCCAAAATCGTCCCTACGCCTTCATGACTGCACTTTTGTGAAGCGCCGGTCCCGGCTGCGCTATTTCGCCAACGGATCGGGGCGGAGCTGGAAGTGGATCACTTTCGGCATTTGGCCTTTACCGCCTTCGATGTGCGTGCTCGCGCTGCCGGAATAGGTGGCGTAGATGCCCTTCCCCTTCCAGCCGGCGCCCGGATTGTCGATGCGTCCGTCCATGCCCTTGGCAAAGAATCCCATCGGATAGGGCACGCGCAAGGTCACGAACTTCCCGTCCGCGAACGCGAACAGCGAATCCGACAGATTGCCCGTCGCAATGGGGGTGTTCTTGCCCAGACCCAGCGTGTCGAACTGATCGACCCAATCGTAATAGGGCGCTTCCGCGCTTCCGCCTTTCATGGCGGCGCCGCGGAACTGCGGACCGGGGATCGTGTACAGCTTCCATCCTTCCGGACAGGCCTTGCCGGTCGCAGCCACCGCACCCGTGAGCGGCCCCTTGCACAGGCGGCGGTCGAAGCTTGCGAGATGCCCGCTCGCCAGCACCGCCCACAGCACGCCGTCCGAGGTCAAATCCGCGCCGCGCGGGCTGAACCCGGAATCCGGATTCTTCGGATCGTTCCACGGCACCTCATAGAACTCGGTGAGCTTGGTCTTGGGATCGAAGCGCAGCGCCGTTCCGGGGAAGCCCAGCACCACCGCCCAGATGGTCCCATCCACCGGATTGGCCGACACCGAATAGAGCCCCTGCAGGACGCGCTTGTCCTTTTTCGGATCGGTCGGCTGGTTGGGCTCGACATAGGCGCCCGCTTTGCCGTCGCCGTTCACGTCCACGATGAAGGGCGCCCAGCCTTGGCTCGCCTGTTCGTCGTGGGTCTCGTCCCATTTCCTGGTGTCGAACCAGCCGATCACGGGATCGGTGCTGGAACCGCTGGAGAACCAGATCTTTCCGTCACGGTCGAAGTTCAAATGATGCGTGGTGAAGCAGAGATCGAAGGTGGTGATCTTCTTGGTCGCCGGATCGTACATCTGCATCTGCCGGCGCGATTCATTCAGCGGAAACGCTTGGGCGGAAGGAAGCTGCGAGCCCGCCTTGCAAAAGGCGGGATTCGCGTCGGGCCGGATGCGCGAGGTCAGCCACACGCGGCCCTTATCGTCCATCATCGGATTGTGGTTGATGCTGTGGCTGTCCCAGACGGGATCGTTCGCCCAATAAGGCGAAGGCGCATAGATCGGCGCGGTCTTGGTGGAAGGCGTCTTCGGGTCGCGCCATTCGGTTTTGATCAGGCCGGTCTTGTTGTTGGCGGGATCGAGCCAGGCGACGTAATCCGACGAAAGTTCCGGCGAACCATAGATGATGCCGTTGACGTTCATCGTGGGCTTGCGCTTATCGGTCGATGTCAGGTCGTGCATGTAGGCGGTGGGCTGCGACCAATCCCACAAGGTCAGGACCACATTGCGTTCGATGCCGGCCGGACGCGTGGGTTTCGTGAAAGGCAGTTCCCCCTTGGCGATGCGGTCGGTCCAATCGCCGAACAGCGAAAGCGCACGCCCCGAGTCGAGATCGCCGATGGCTTGCACCATAAGGGCTCCGGGCTGTCCCGATTGGATGCGCCGTTCCCAGGCCGCAGCCGAGGAATCGAAATGGCCGAGCTGCGCCGGCAATTCGCGCGTCGCCTTGTCGCCCAGTTGATGGCAGGAATTACAACCATCCGTCTTGATGTAGCGAAGCCACAGACCTTGATCGCGCAGCGTGACGGGTACGCCGTTCCCGGACGGCCCGGTGCCCGGAAAAAGCTTCGCATCGGGCAGCTTCAGCATCGAGTACCAATAAACGGCCGGGTAATATTGCGCCGCCGCGGCTTCGTTGGGAGCGGGTGTCGCTTTCAGATTGAGCGGCTTTCCGGGTGCGGCTTTCGTCCTGGGCGAATCCACGAGGCCATAGCCCCGCACCCATACGTCGTAATTGGCCTTTGGCAGCGCGGGAAGCAGATAGCGCCCTTGTGCATCCGTCACCACGATCTTGATGAAGCGCGTCGGCAGATCGCGGGTCTCGGCAATCACCCACACGCCGGCTTCGGGACCGTTGGCGCCGGTGACGACGCCGCCGATCGTATCGGCATCGACCGCCACCGTTTGCGCGGCCGCCGGTTGCGCCACCGCCTGTGTTGCGAACGCAGCACTCATCAGCGCCGCAACGCTCGCGCTCAACAGCGTGAGTAAGGCTGTTTTCTTCGCCATTTCCCGTTCCTCAGAAATCCCGTGCGCCAAGTCTAGGCGAATTGCGGCAATGCACAAAAGGCCAATTCCGCGCCTGCCGCCTGGAAGGGCTGCGCCGTTTGGGCTTCGTCCCTGCTTGGGAGGCTTGCGTCAGAAATCGGGCGTGAGCGCCTTGGGAATGCTCGCGCCGGGAATGAACTGCAGCGAAATCGGGCTGTCGGCACACACCGCTTCGCTCAGCGGTCCCTCGTCGGGCGACGCCAGGGCGGCAAGCTGCACACCCGCGGCCTTGGCGTTTCGCGCCACCAGTTCATACTGGCGATAGCGCTGCACCGCGTTCCACGGCGTGGTGAAGGCGCCCGGATCTTCCACATGGAAGTCGACCTGCAGCTCCTTGCCGCCATCCACAACATGAAAGCGCTCGACCGTGTGGAGCTGCGCCGTATGCGGTGTGTGGAACCCGTCGATATAGGTCTTGTCGTTGAAGCCGACAGTGTCCACCACCAGCGTATCGCCTTCGTAATGGCCGATGGAATCTCCGTACCAGGACGGCTTCAAATCGGGACGGTGTTTGTCACTGAGATAGATGTGCCGGATGTCGCTGAAGCTTTCCAGGATGATGGTGACTTCATTCTTGCTCTGAAGAATGAACATCGGCCGGGTCATCGGTTCGAGGTCGAAATAGGTGACGCCGACGGGGCGGCACTCCGCATGCTGCGAGACGATCGGCTTTCCCGCGAGCGTCTGGGCGTTGACCTTGCGTAAGCTCTCGGCCGCCCAGGGTTGCAGAATGGGGTTCGTCGGATCGCCCATGGGATAGGTGGGCTGCCGTCCGGTAGCGCGGAAATCATCGTTCGTGACCAGCGGATATTTCGGGTCCTGCATCACCGGACCGGGACCGCTCGGCGGCGGCATAAAGGCGCGGGAATAGGCATACCAGCCCGAATTTGCCGTCGGGGCGAAATTGGGCGGTGCTGCCGCGGCAGCCGTGGCCGCGCCCAACGCGGTTGCGACAATGGCGATGGCGAATTTGCGCATGATCCGCTCCCGATCAGGTGGCGGAGTGCATCATAGCAGTTTTCCGCCCGAGGGCTGGACCAAAGAAAACGGGGTGGATTCCATCAGGAACCCACCCCGTCTTGTTCATGCGCTTGTCAGATCAGTGCGCCAGCGGATCGGGCCGGTACTGGACGTGAATGACCTTGCTCTGCTGGCCTTTGCCGCCTTCCAGGTGCGGCTGCGAGCGGCCGGAATATTGCGACCACAAGCCCTTGCCCTTCCAGCCGGTGTTCATGTCATCGATGCGGCCGTCGAGATTCTTGGCATAGAAGCTCATCGGGTACGGAATGCGCATCACAACCCACTTGCCGTTGACCAGCGCGTTGAGCGAATCGGAATTGTTGCCGGTGGCGATGGGAACATTCTCGCCTAAGCCGAACGTGTTGTGCTGATCGACCCAGACGTAATACGGCGCTTCGGCCGATGCGCCGGCCGTGCCCTTCGGCAGGTCTTGGAACGAGGGTCCGGGCATCTGATAGAACTTGAACCCTTCCGGGCAAAGGTTCTGCGGATCGGCCGCGGCCGGGCCGTTCAGCTTGCCCTTGCAGAGACGCCGGTCGAAGCTCGCGAGATCGCCGCTCGACAGCACCGCCCAGAAGACGCCGTTGCTGTCGATGTCCGATCCGCGCGGGCTGAACCCGGACTGCGGATTTTTCGCGTTCTTGTAGGGGAATTCATAATATTCCGTGAGCTGCGTCTTGGGATCGAACCGTGCGATGCCGCCCGGGAAGCCCGTCACCGCGCCCCAGATCGTTCCGTCCGCCGGATTTGGCGCGACGCCGTAGAACCCCAAGAACATCCGCTTGTCCTTGTTCGGATCGGTGGGCTGATTGGGTTCGGTCCAGCCGGTGTCGCGCTTGCCGTTGCCGTTGGTGTCGATGATGAAAGGCGACCAGCCCTGGGCCGTCTTGTCATCGTGGGTGGCTTCCCACTTCTTCACGTCGAGCCAGCCGATGACGTCGTAATTGCCGCCCGCGCTGAACCACAGCACGTCGTCCTTGTCGAACTGGAGATGGTGCGTGTTGAAGCACAGATCGATCATGTCGATCTTGCGGGTTTTGGGATCGTAGACTTCAACCTGACGGTTGGAAGTCGCTTTCGGATAGATTTTTGCCGACGGCAGGTCCGATCCTTCCTTGCAGAAGGCGGGATTGGCCTGGGGACGAATCCGCGCCGTCAACCACACCCGGCCCTTCTCGTCGAACATGGGATTGTGAATGATCGTGTGCGAATCCCAGATCGGCTCGTTACCCCAATAGGGCGACGGCGCGAGGATCAGATCGGTCTTGGTGGATGGCGTTTTCGGATCGCGGAACTCCGATTTGACAAAGCCCGATTTGTTGTCAACCGGATCGAGCCAGGGAACATTGTCGGAGCTCACTTCTGGCGCGCCATAAATCAGACCATGCCCGTTGACCGTCGGATTGCGGCGGTCGGTCGAAATGGTGTCGTGCACATACATGGTCGGGGTTTCCCAATCCCACTCCGTCAGCACGACGTTGCGCTCCATGCCGGTCGGGCGCGGCGGGTCGTTTTTCGGCAACTCGCCTTTGGCGACACGATCCGACCAATCGGACAAGAGTTCGAGCTGCCGCTGCACATCGAACCTGGCGAGCTCTTCCATCATGTTCCGGCCGGCCTGACCGGATTCAAGACGCCGTTCCCAGGCTTCCGCGCCGGTATTGAAGTGGCCGAGACTGACCGGAAGCGTGCGGGTCGCAAGATCGCCTAGCTGATGGCAATGGCCGCAGCCGTCGGTCTTGGTGACGCGCAGCCATTGGCCCTGGTCCTTCAGCTTGGCGTCCATGCCGTTGCCCTGAGGACCGGTGCCGGGAAACAGATTGGCCGGCGGGATCTTCATCATCGCGTACCAGTAGATGCCCGGATAATATTGGGCGGCCGCAGCGCGATTGGGGGCGGCAACCGACTTCAGATCGACTTGCTTGCCCGGCTGCGCCTTTACCTTCGGGGAATCGACCAGACCGTAGCCGCGGACCCAGATGTCGTAGGTCCCTTTCGGCAGATCGGGGAGCACATAGCGGCCCTGGTCGTCGGTAGCGACGATCTTCACATATTTCGTCGGCAGGTCCCTGGTCTCCGCGATCACCCAGACGCCGGCTTCCGGGCCCTTGGCGCCCGTCACCACGCCGCCGATATCGTCGGCATCGATGCGCACTTGCGCCACGGCGCCTGTCGCCCAGCTTGCGCATAACAGCGCCGCAAAGCTGGCGCTCAGCATGCCGATTGAGGCTGCTCTCATCGTCCTCATGTCTCTTCCCTCGATTAGCGTTAGGAGTCTGAAATCGGTCGTGGCGGATGGCGTCGAACAATGAGCCCAACCGGCCCGCGGCCCAAACTACTCAAAAACGAGGGCGGTTTCCACCGCTGGAAACCGCCCTCGCCCATTCCTCCCTCACCCCCTTTGGGGGGAGAGGGGAGTTTTCAATGAGCCAGCGGGTCCGGCCGAAGCTGGAAGTGGACGACCTTGCTCATCTCGCCCTTGCCGCCCTCGATATGGGTCGCGGCGCGGTCGGAGAAGGTGGACCACAATCCCTTGCCCTTCCAGCCGGCATTGGCGTCGTCGATGCGTCCATCCAGGTTCTTCGCGAAGAAGCCCAGCGGATAGGGAACGCGCATCACGAACCATTTGCCGTCCACAAGAGCGGCCAGCGAATCGGACTCATTGCCGGTGGCGATCGGTACGTTCTTGCCAAGACCGCCTGTATCGTACTGGTCGACCCAGTCGTAATAGGCAGCTTCGGTGCCTGCACCGGGCGTCCCCTTCTCGTTTTCGAACTCGGGCCCAGGCAACTGATAGAGCTTCCAGCCTTCCGGGCAGAGGTTCTGCGGGTCCGCGAGAGCCGGCCCCGAAAGCTTCGCCTTGCAGAGGCGGCGATCGAAGCTCGCGAGATGTCCGCTCGCCAGCGCCGCCCAGACCACGCCATCGGTGGTCACGTCCGCGCCGCGGGGCGAGAAGCCCTGGCCGGTGGTGGCAACCTTGGCATTCTTCCAAGGCACTTCGAAATACTCGGTCAGCTGGGTCTTGGGATCGAAACGGGCGATGCCGCCGGGGAAGCCAAGCACCGTGCCCCAGATCGAGCCGTCGGCCGGACTCGGGGACACGCTGTAGAAGCCGGTGATGATCCGTTTGTCCTTTGCGGGGTCCACCGTGCCATTGGGCTCGACCCAGCCGACATCGCGCTTGCCGTTGCCGTTGGTGTCGAGGATGAACGGCGACCAGCCCTGGCTCGCCTGTTCGTCATGGGTGGCGTCGAACTTCTTCACGTCCAGCCAGCCGATGACGTCGTTGTTGCCGCCGCCCGAGCTGAACCACAGCATGCCGGTCTTGTCGAACTGCAGATGATGGGTGGAGAAGCAGAGATCGACGGTGGTGATCTTCTGCGTCTTGGGATCGTAGACTTCCGCCTGACGGCCCGAGCGGCCTTCCGGGAAGAACTTCGCCGAAGCCTGATTCGATCCGGCTTTGCACCAGGCGGGATTGGCTTGCGGACGAATGCGCGCCGTCAGCCAGAGCCGGCCCTTGTCGTCATACATCGGATTGTGCGTGACGGTGTGGCTGTCCCAGATGGCCTCGTTGCCCCAGTAAACCGAGTCACCATAGATCGGATCGGTCTTGGTGGTGGGCGTCTTGGGATCGCGATATTCGGTCTTCAACAGACCCGATTTGTTGTCGACGGGATCGAGCCACGGGATGAAATCCGAGCTTGCCTCGGTCGCCCCGTAGATCAGCCCGTGCGGGTTCAGGGTCGGGTTGTTGCGGTCGGTCGAAATCTCGTCATGCAGATAGGCCTTGGGCGTGTTCCAATCCCATTCGGTGACGACGAGATTGCGCTCTTTGCCTTGCGGGCGCGGCGGATCGAATTTCGGCAGCTCGCCCTTGGCCACGCGGTCGGTCCAATCGCCGAACGCAGCCAGCGCCTTCTGGGTGTCGAAACGGCCGATGGCGCCCATCATGGGGCCGCTCGCCTGGCCGGATTGCAGACGGCGTTCCCACGCCTCTGCGCCGGTGTTGAAGTGGCCGAGCCCGGCGGGGATTTTGCGGGTCGCGCTGTCGCCCAATTGATGGCAGGCGACGCAGCCATCGGTCTTCAGATTGCGGAACCATACGCCCCGATCGGTCATCTGCTGCGACATGCCGTTTTGCGGCGTGCCGGGGAACAGGTTCGCTGCAGGAACATGCAGCATCGAATACCAATATTGGGCGGGATAATATTCCGCTGCCGCCGCGCGGTTCGGGGCCACAACCGCCTTCAGGTCGAGGTTCTTGCCCGGCTGCGATTTCACCTTGGGCGAATCCACGAGACCATAGCCGCGCACCCAGATGTCGTAGTTGCCCTTCGGCAGGTCGGGCAGCACGTAGCGGCCCTGGTCGTCGGTCGCGACGATGCGGATATATTTCGTCGGCAGGTCCTTGGTTTCCGCAATCACCCAGACGCCCGCTTCCGGGCCTTTGGCGCTGGTAACCGTGCCGCCGATGTCATCGGCATCCAGGCGCACTTGCGCGCTCGCAGTATTGATCGGCGCGGCGACTAACAACGCGAAAGCGCTCGCACTCAGCATGCCGACGGTGGCTGTTCTTGTCCTCATCACGTGTCCTTCCCTCATGGCGTCAAACGCGAGGCCTTCAAGACTCGCGCACGCGGCCGCGGCTTTATAGCGCATTCGCAGACAAAGAACGAGACTGCCAGGGCACTGCTCGCGCAAAAGCGAAGGGCGGGCCGCTTTCGCGACCCGCCCTCGTTAACGGTCAGTTTCAGCCGGTCCGATCAATCCGCCAGCGGATTGGGACGAACCTGGAAGTGCACGACCTTGCTGGTCTGGCCCTTGCCGCCTTCGATATGCGGCGCCGAGCGGCCCGAATAGGTCGAGAAGATGCCCTTGCCCTTCCAGCCGGCATTTTGATCGTCGATGCGGCCGTCCATGTTCTTCGCGAAGAAGCCCATGGGATACGGCACGCGCATGGTCACCCATTTCTCGTTGACCAGCGCGAACAGCGCGTCCGACTCATTGCCGGTGGCGATCGGGACGTTCTTGCCGAGGCCAAGCGTATCGAACTGGTCGACCCAGTCGTAATACGGGGCTTCGGCGCTGCCGTCCGCCACGGCCACGCCCTTAAATTGCGGGCCAGGGATGGTGTAGAACTTCCAGCCCTCCGGGCAGGCCTTGCCGGTACCTGCAACCGGTCCGTTCAAAGGACCCTTGCAGAGTTTGCGGTCGAAGCTCGCCATGTGGCCGCTTGCGAGCGCGAGCCAGGCAACGCCATTGCTGTCGATGTCCATGCCGCGAGGCGAGAAGCCCGAACGCGGGTTCTTGGAGTCCTTGTAGGGGACTTCATAGAACTCGGTCAGCTTCGTCTTGGGATCGAAACGGGCAACGCCGCCGGGGAAGCCGAGATAGGACGCCCAGATGGTGCCGTCCGCCGGATTCGGGGAAGCGCCGTAGAAGCCGACCTGGACATGCTTGTCCTTCTTGGGGTCGGTGGGATCCTTCAGGCCGGTATAGTCGTCGAGCTTGCCGTTGCCATTGGTGTCGACCACGAACGGCGCCCAGCCCTGGCTTGCCGCTTCGTCGTGGGTCGCGTCCCACTTCTTGACGTCGAACCAGCCGACGACTTCGTCGTTGGAATTGCCGCTCGAGAACCACATCACTTCGTTCTTGTCGAGCTGCAGGTGGTGCGTGCCGAAGCAAAGATCGATCGGCGTCGCCTTCTTGGTCTGCGGATCGTAGACCTCAAGCTGGCGTCCCGAACGGTTGAGCGGGAAGGCCTTTGCCGAAGGATGATTCGAACCCGCCTTGCAGAAGGCCGGCTCCGCATTGGCCGGACGAATCTTGGCCGTCACCCACAGGCGGCTCTTCTCGTCCATCCAGGGATTGTGGATGCTGGTGTGGCTGTCCCAGATCGCGTCCGAACCCCAATAGGGCGATTCCGCATATTGCGGCGCGGTCTTGGTGGTCGGCGTCTTGGGGTCGCGATATTCCGACTTGATCAGGCCGGACTTGTTGTCGACCGGGTCGAGCCAGGGGATGAAGTCCGAGCTTTCTTCCGGCGAACCATAAATCAGACCGTGCGGATTGACGGTCGGATTGCGGCGGTCGGTGGAAATCTCGTCATGCAGATAGGTCTGCGGCGTCGACCAATCCCATTCGGTCAGCACGATATTGCGCTCGATGCCGGTGGGACGAGACGGCTTTGCGAAGGGAAGTTCGCCCTTCTTCACGCGGTCCGTCCAGTCGGCGAGATTCCCGAGCGCGCGAGCGGTATCGAAATTGCCGATGCCGTTCATCATCAGGGCGCTGGCCTGGCCGGATTGGAGGCGGCGCTCCCACGCGGCCTGCGAGGTCTCGAAGTGGCCGAGCTGCGGCTCGAGTTCACGCGTCGCCTTGTCGCCGATCTGGTGGCAAGAATTGCAGCTGTCCGTCTTCATATAACGGAGCCAGTTGCCCTGGTCCGTGAGCGACACGGGCATGCCGTTGCCCGAAGGCCCGGTGCCGGGGAACAGGTTGGCCTCCGGCACCTTCACCATCGAGTACCAATAGATCGCCGGATAATATTGAGCAGCCGCGGCTTCGTTCGGGGCAGCAGTGGCTTTGAGGTTCACCGTCTTGCCGAGTGCGGATTTCTGCCGCGCCGAATCCACCAGGCCATAGCCGCGCACGAAGACATCGTAATTCGCCTTCGGCAGGCCGGGGATCAGATAGCGGCCCTGATCGTCCGTCACGACGATACGGACATACTTGGTCGGCAGATCCTTGGTTTCCGCGATGACCCACACACCCGCTTCGGGGCCCTTCGCGCCGGTTACGACGCCGCCGATTTCATCGGCCTTCACCGTCTGCGCGTTCGCCGTTGCCGGCAGTGCAATAAACAATGCGGACCCCAAAAGGCTTGCCGCAAACATGCTCAAGTACGACTTATGCGCCGAGCTCATGCCCCGTTCCTTCCTCATATTCAGCTTGCAGGATTGGCGATGTACCACCCACATCAGTTTAGAGGCAAATTCGGGCCACGGCAAAGCCGAACCACGCGTGTGGCCGGATTTCCGCGTTAAGCTCAAGCATCCGTGAACGCGAGGTACCCTTGGCCAAGAAGTCCGGACTGAGCCTCCCACCTGCCCTTTCCAGGGACGCCGTGCTTGCCCATCTCGCTGCCCATCCCGGCGAAACCAAGCGCGATCTCGCCCGCGCATTGGGCGTGAAAGGAGCCGCCAGACAGGCGCTGAAGCGGATTCTGGCCGATCTGGCGGACGAAGGCACCATCGAGCGCGGGCGGAAGAAGAGCTTCGTCCCATCGGGCGGATTGCCCGAAGTCGCGGTCCTGGAGATTTTCGGCGAGGACCCGGACGGGGAGCCGCTCGGCCGGCCCGTCGAATGGAAAGGCGAAGGCGCCCCTCCTTCTGTCCTGATTCTGCCCGGCCGCGAGGAAACGGGCGCACCGGGCCGCGGCGAGCGGGTGCTGGCGCGAATCGCGCGGACCCGTGAGGGCCATGCCCCCTATGAAGCGCGCATCATCAAGCGGCTGGGTGCGAGCGCGCACAAGGTGCTGGGCGTGGTGAAGCGCGAGCGGGGAATGCCCGCCCGCATCGAGCCCATCGATCGCAAGACGCGCTACGCCTTCGTGGTCGACGCCCGTGAATTGGGCGATACGGCCGACGGCGAACTGGTGGTGATCGAGCCCACTGCGCGCCACGCCGCAGGCGGCCCGCGCGCCCGCATCGTCGAAAAGCTGGGCTCGATGAACGAGCCCAAGACAGTGAGCCTCATCGCCATCCATGCCCACGGCATCCCGACCGAGTTTCCGCGCGAGGCCATCGAGGAAGCCGAACGCGCCAAGCCGGTGGACGCGCACGGCCGGACGGATTTGCGCAAAATCCCGCTCATCACCATCGATCCGGAAGACGCGCGCGACCATGACGACGCAGTGTGGGCCGGCCCCGATTCCGATCCGCACAACAAAGGCGGGCAAATCGTCATCGTCGCGATTGCCGATGTCGCTCATTATGTGCGGACCGGCTCGGCGCTCGACCGCGAAGCAGGCAAGCGCGGCAATTCGGTTTATTTCCCCGACCGCGTCGTCCCAATGCTGCCCGAAGCGCTGTCGGCCGATCTCTGCTCGTTGCGCGAAAGCGAAGACCGCGCGTGCCTGGCCGTGCGCATGGTGTTCGATGCGCGCGGGGTGAAGCGCCGGCACGAATTCCTGCGCGGACTCATGCGCTCGGCTGCGCGGCTGACCTACCGGCAGGCGCAATATGCCTTCGACGGTGCGCCCGACGGCAAGACCGGGCCTTTGCAAGCCAATGTCATGCAGCCGCTGTGGGACGCCTATCGCACGCTCACCATCGAACGCGACCGCCGCTCGCCCCTCGATCTCGATCTGCCGGAGCGGCGCATCGTCATCGGCGCGGACGGCAAAATCCAGACGATTGCGTTTCGCGAGCGTCTGGAATCCATGCGCCTGATCGAAGAATTCATGATCATGGCCAATGTCGCGGCCGCCGAATCGCTGGAGAAGGCCCGCACGCCCTTGATCTATCGCATCCACGAGGAGCCGAGTCAGGAGAAGCTCTATGCCTTCTCCGATTACCTCAAGACCATCGGCATTCCCTTCGCCAAAGGCCAGGTGATCAAGCCCGATATCTTCAACCGCATTCTTCAGCGCGCCAAAGGCACGCCGCACGAAGAGGTCATGAACGATGTCGTTCTGCGCACGCAGTCGCAGGCCGTCTACGCGCCGGACAATCTCGGCCATTTCGGCTTGAACCTGCAGCGCTACGCCCATTTCACCTCGCCGATCCGGCGCTACGCGGATCTCGTGGTGCATCGGGCGCTGATCCGGGGCTTGAAATTGGGCGATGGCGGGCTCTCCGACACAGACATTGCCCGGCTTGGCGATACCGCCGACCACATCTCCATGACCGAGCGGCGCGCCATGGCGGCCGAGCGCGATTCCGTCGACCGCTATGTCGCGGCCTTCATGGAGGACCGCGTGGGGGCGGTGTTCGACGCGCGCATCACCGGCGTCACGCGCTTCGGCCTGTTCGTGCGGCTGAAGGAGACCGGCGCCGACGGCTTGTTGCCGATGCGGGCGCTGGGCGCGGATTTCTTCAAGCATGACGAGAAGCGCCACGCCCTCGTCGGCGACCGCTCGGGCACCATCTATCATCTCGGCGGCATCGTCCGTGTAAGGCTGGCCGAAGCCGCACCGCTGACCGGCGGCTTGCGCTTCGATCTGGCGGACGACGACGACGAAAAACAACCCAAGCCGGCTTTTCTTCGCAGCGGCCGGACCGGTTCAAAACGGCCCCACCCTCGCCGGCGATAGTTGGCCGGGTGAGGCTTCTGAGCTACCCTCCACCCATGGACGACACTCGAACCATAGAAATCGATTCCGACTCCGCGGAATTGCTGGAGCGCGAGGCACAATCGCGGGGTCTCACCGTTCGTGCGCTGGTAAAGGAACTGGCCCTCGAAGCGCTGCCGGCCATGCCTCTAGACCTGAAGCAAATGCGCGAAGCAGGTCAGGGGCCATGGTCACCGGAGGCGCTTGCCGAAGATGCGCGAACCATCGAGGAATTCGAACGCGCGGGCCAAGGCGTTCCTTACGAAGACGTGCTTTCTTGGATGAAGAGTTGGGGCACGTCCAACGAGCTGCCCATGCCGCGCCCGCGGAAATTGTGAAGATAGTTGTCTCGCGGCGGGCACATACCGATCTTGGGCGGCTGCACGACTTTCTCATCGAACGGAACCCCGAAACTGCCCAGCGCGCGGTTGAGGCTTTGAGCAAAGGTATCCAATCCCTGCTGCAGTTTCCCGAGCGCGGCCGCCTGAGCGCGCCCATTGGTGCGCGCGAGATATTCATCCCCTTTGGACAATCGGCGTATGTGGTTCGCTACCATTACTCGCCCAAGCGGGATGCGATCGCGATTCTTCGGATATGGCACGGTCGCGAGAGGCGCCGGTGACGCCGCCGGACACGGAGAACCCTTTCCGGATTGACGGGGGCCCGCGCCACGCCCTCGTCCGGCCCAAGGATGCCGCCTCCCTTGTCCTGGTAAAGCATGAAGCAGGCGGCATCCGCGTCCTGATGGGGGAGCGCGCCAAAGGGCACTTTTTCCTGCCCGGGCGATTCGTTTTCCCGGGCGGCCGTGTGGACGCTTGCGACTGGCGCCTGGCGGTCCCGACCGACTTGCGGCCCGAGGTGCGCGCGAAAGTCGCAGCCGGGACAACTCCGGCCAAAGCCCGCGCGCTCGGCCTGGCCGCCATCCGGGAGACCTTCGAGGAGACGGGCGTCCTCGTCGGCGCGTTGACCGCAAGCCCGCCCCGGACCCGCGCCGAGCCCTGGCGCCGCTTCTTCGCGGAAGGCGCGGTGCCCGTGCTCGAAGCGCTGGATTTCATCGCCCGCGCCATCACGCCGCCGGGCCGGCCTCGCCGCTTCGATGCGCGATTTTTCATGGCCGATGCGGGACATATCGCAAAATCCTTGGGCGAAACGCGAACCAGCGGCGAGCTGCTCAAGCCCGTCTGGCTGACCCTGAAGGAGGCGCACGCGGCCGATGTCCTGCCCATCACACGCGTGGTGCTGAAGGAGGTGGAAGCCCGGCTTACGGACCGCCCGGACCCTGCCCGCCCGGTTCCCTTCTACATCCCCAGAGCCGGAAAAGCGGTCGTCCGGCTACTTTGAGCCGGCCCCGCCTTCAATTTGCCATCGCCCCCATTTTTTATGCTATTCGTTAAATCGTATGGCCTATCGGTCATAAGGAAACACAGAAAAGAGGGAGTTCCCGTGGCTCGAATTTTGACTACAGCAGTGGCAACCATCGCAGCAGCCGGTTTCGTGCTTGTCGCGCAGGCTGCGCAGGCTGCCCAGGCCGGCAACGCCAAGAACGGCGAGGCTGTGTTCAACGACAATTGCGGCGTCTGCCACACGGCGGCGAAGGGCGCGGCAGCCAAGATCGGCCCGAACCTGTTCGGCGTCGTCGGACGCAAGTCCGCAACCATGGCCGGTTATATGTATTCGCCCGCCATGATGAAGGCCGGTCTGACGTGGGACGTCCCCACCCTTCAGGTCTATCTGATGGGCCCGCAGAAGAAGGTGCCGGGCACGAAGATGGGCTTCCCGGGCTTCTCCGATCCGATGGATGAAGCCGACGTGATCGCCTATCTCGTCACGCTGAAGTAAGAGCCGGTTCGTTTCGGAACTGCCGCCGGTGCCACCTCTTGAACGGGGGCAGGCCACGGCGGCAGTTTCTTTTGAAGCCCCGCGATTGTAGCGGCGCCTTCGAACGCGCATTATCGGCGCCTCATTCGCCACAATCGGGAGGTTGCCATGCAGAAATTCCGTACACTTATGATTGCCGCGGCCGTAACCGCCTTTGCCGGGGCCGCCTTTGGCGCGTCGCTCGACAGCCTCGTCATCCATGGCGACGCCGCGAAAAAGATTCACGAGAAATACGCCCTCTCCATCGACACCGCCAAGAAGATGGCCGCGACCTGCGTCGCTTACGCCAAGTCGAAGAACGTCGCCGTCTCCATCGCCATCATGGAGCCGACCGGCGAGATGATCTATTTCGAGCGCATGGACGGCCAGGGCAAGCTGAACACCTCCACCGCCATCCTGAAGGCCAAGACCGCGCTCGTCACGCGCGCCTCCACCCACATCGTCATGAACAATGTGATGCAGGGCCAGGCCTCCGAATTCCGCGCCGGCTTCTTCAACGGCGAGTTCGCCAACAAGGGCGGCCTTCCGATCATCGCAGAGGATCAGTTCCTGGGCGCCATCGGCGTCGGCGGCTCGAATGTGGATGAGGAATGCGCGCAAGCCGCACTCGAAGCGGCAGTCGGCCCGCAGCCTCCGCTGGTCCAGAACCTTCCCCGCCCCGGTCGTGCCAACGGCGGCTGAGGCAAGAGCGCTTCCTCCTCGTCATTAGGGGGGAGGTGTCACGCGCTAGCGGGGCGGAGGGGGCGCCCCCTCTCACTTGACATCGAAGGGCGGCTCAGTAGTTTAGCCGCCCTTCTTCGACGTCCCCAAGGAGCGCCGCTATGGCCAAGCCAACCACCGTCAAAATCCGGCTGAACAGCGAGGCCAATACCGGCTTTTTCTATGTCGCGAAAAAGAACACGCGCACCATGACGGAGAAGATGTCGGTCAAGAAATACGACCCCGTCGTGCGCAAGCATGTCGAATTCAAGGAAGGCAAGATCAAGTAGCCTGCGGTCCCCCAACGCACCCTTCCCGCCTTCCAAACGCCCGCTCTTTCAGCGCGTCGCCCCTCCGGTGCGGCGCGTTTGACGTTATGATCATGGGTCTCGATTGATGGAGAGTCGGAAATGACCGTGGCGATCGACTGGCGGGCGGAAGCCTCCCGCCTGACCATCCGGGACAAGGCTTTCATCGGCGGCGCGTTCATGGACGCCGCCAATGGTGCGACCTTCGACTGCATCTCGCCGGTGGATGGCGCGGTGCTCGCCCGCGTGGCGGCATGCGATGCGCAAGATGTGGACCGCGCCGTGAAGGCCGCGCGCGACGCCTTCGAGGACGGACGCTGGGCCGACCGCTCGCCCAAGGCGCGCAAGCGCACGCTCATCAAATTTGCCGAGCTGATCGAGAAGCATGGCGACGAGATCGCGCTCCTCGAAACCCTCGACATGGGAAAGCCGATCGCGAACGCGCGTGGCGGCGATGTGCGCGCGGTCACCGAATGCGTCCGCTGGTACGGCGAGGCCATCGACAAGCTCTATGACGAAATCGCACCCACACCGAAAACCGCGCTTGCCCTGATCACACGCGAGCCCATCGGGGTCGTCGGCGCAGTGGTGCCGTGGAATTTCCCGCTTCTGATGGCGGCGTGGAAATTCGCTCCCGCGCTTGCGGCCGGCAATTCCGTGGTGCTGAAGCCCGCGGAGCAATCGCCGCTGACTGCACTCCGCGTGGCCGAGCTTGCGGCCGAAGCGGGGATACCCCCGGGCGTCTTCAACGTGGTGCCGGGTTTCGGCGAAACCGCGGGCCAGGCGCTCGGCCGCCACATGGACGTGGATGCGCTCACCTTCACAGGTTCGACCGAAGTGGGGAAGTTCTTCCTCAAATATTCCGCCGAATCCAACATGAAGACGGTCAGCCTCGAATGCGGCGGCAAGACTCCGAACATCGTCTTCGCCGACACGCCCGATCTCAAGGCCGCGGCCAAAGGTGCCGCCGACGGCATCTTCTACAATTCCGGCCAGGTCTGCGACGCGGCCTCGCGACTGCTCATCGAGGACAAGATCCATGACGCATTCCTGTCGGAGGTAGCCGCGCTCGCGAAACAATACCGGCCGGGTGACCCGCTGGACGAGAAAACCAAAATGGGCGCCATCGTGGACGCAACCCAGACGCACCGCGTGCTCGGCTTCATCGATATGGGCAAGACCGAAGGGGCAACATTGACGCTCGGCGGCAATCAGGTGAGGACGGAAACCGGCGGCTTCTATATCGAGCCCACCATCTTCGACCGAGTCAACAACAGCATGACCATCGCGCGCGAGGAGATTTTCGGCCCCGTGCTGTCGGCTATCACCTTCAAGACGCCGGAAGAGGCGGTGAAGCTCGCCAACGATTCGAAATACGGGCTGGAAGCGAATTTGTGGACCAACGATCTGACCAAGGCGCACAAAATCGCACGCGCGCTCAGGGCGGGGACGGTGACGGTCAACACGCGCGACGGCGGCGGCATCGAGGTGCCGTTCGGCGGCTACAAGCAATCGGGCTTCGGCCGTGACAAATCGCTCCACGCGCTGCACAAATACACACAGCTCAAGACCACCTATATCCAGATCGGGTGAGCCCCCTTGAACGACGATTGCGTGGGTCGCCGCATTTTCCAGACCTGGAAATCCAAGACCGATATCCCGGACGATTTCGCCTATTGGCGATCGACCGTCATGGAGAAGAACAGGGATTTTTCCTTCACCCTCTGGGACGACGGCGACAACCGGAAATTCATCGCCGAATTTTTTCCCTGGTTCCTGCCGATCTACGATCAGTTCCCGGCCGAAATCTATCGTGCCGACGCCGTGCGCTATTTCTATCTCTACAAAAACGGCGGGTTCTACATCGACATGGATACGGAGTGTCTCTCGCCGCTCGACAAGTTTGCCGGTTTCGAGGGCATCCTGCTGGGCAGAATGGGACCAAATCCGGATTTCGCGCATTCGGTCCCGAACGCGATCATGGCGTCGCGTCCGCGAGAAGAATTCTGGCTTCTCCTCATCAGCCTGATCGCCAGTTCGTTTCACATCGGCCTGCGTGGAGCGGAGGCCCTGACCGGGCCCATCCCCCTCAAATCGGCCACCGACATCTATCTCTCCAAAGAGCCGCTGATGTCATCGCAGATGATCGGCGCAATGGCGAAATACCTGCCCGGCGATTTGAAACCGCGGGCGACGCGCTCCTCCATAAAGCTGCTGCCGCCGAAGGAATGGTATCCGATCGACTGGAGCGACCCGGTTCATGCCGAGTTCTGTCAGATGCAGGGCAGCGCATTGCTGAGCGAGGATCAGAAGAAGCGGTTGTTTCCCGCTTCCTCGTTGGTCACCTATTGGTCCCACACCTGGACGGAGCCCGAACAGTACCGCGGCATCGCGCTCCAACTCGCCGAGATCAACCGGCGTTGATACGGTGCCTATCGCCGCGCCGACGCGGCTGCGGCGATGCGGTCGAAGAAGGCGAGGATCGCGCACAAGCGATCCTGTTTAGGCCGGAACAGATCGCTCCACGCGCTGCACAAATACACACAGCTCAAGACGACCTATATTCAGATCGGATGACCATTTTACTGGGGAATCACCAACGGATCGTAGTACCAACACCCGTTAGCCGCATCGGGGACTCTATAGCCCGTCCCCTTAAGCGCGTTCGCAAGCGAACCTATTGGACGCTGCAACCCACTCTTGGTTGACAGGAGCACATCGGCCACATCGCCGCTTCTGTTGACGAGGGTCCATCGATCAACGATCTGCTTTGGAAAGAGCGGCGGATTACCCCCCGGTTTGAACAAGGCACCAGTTATGGCAACCACCTCACCACCGCCAATCGGCCTCGCATAGCAGCGAAGATACCTCTTATCCAGGACGTCCGGCAGAATTTGAAATCCAACGGTAGCTGGAATCCACACCTCCACGGGCTTCCCGTCGACCGTTGCCGGCTCGAATTTCCAACGTAATTGCAACATTCGCGCTGCGGCGTCATCCAATCTCTTGACCCCGCTGGATTGGACAATCTGCACCTCGCCGACCGAGCCGTCGGTTCGTATCGCGTAACGCAAGCCCACAATCCCCTGCTCTTTCGCCTTGATGGAAAGAGGAGGGTAATCGTTGGCTTCTACCGAATGACTGCCTGTAGCCTTTGCTAGAGTCGCATTCGCAGACGATGCTGACGTAGATATGTCATAATCGTGGACTGGTTCGAGTGGGAGCCGCCAATCGACTATAAACTTGGCCGCACTATTGCTCGACGAAGGCAAAAACACACCACGCGTCACCAAAATTCTTGCGGCCTGCAGATCCAGCGCCGCGGTGCCGCTCGATGATAAAATCTGCAGATTTACGGGATGACCGGCGCTGTCGATGATGAATCCTAGGACGACTTTGCCTTGCTCCTCCGCGAGCAGCGACTCGAACGGGTATTCCCCATCCGAGATTTCCAGCGGTTTAACCGGAGCAGGAGCCAGAGCCGAGTCGCCGCTCTGGGACGCCTCAATGGTTACGATTGATGTTTGTGCTCTCGCCGCACCGACGACTGCGACAGCGATAGCGGCTATTGATACGACTGCCATCCGTGCCAACATTGGCGCCCCCGCCCAGAGTTGGACATGCACTTTAGCACCTTACAAATTCGACCGGTAGAGCCGTCAGCCTCGGGCGAGCGCGGCCGCTGCGATGCGGTCGAAGAAGGCGAGGATCGTCTCGTCGCGCGCGTAATCTGGAATCGTGTTCGCGCGATAGAACGGCGCAGCGAGCATCTTCAGATACAGATCGCGGTCGTTGTCCACTTCGCGCACGAATTCCAACATCTCTTTCATCGACGCAAACGACGTGAAATCGATATAGCCCTCGGGGTTGAACGATCGCTTCGCCAGCGGATCGCCGGCGTATATGGGAATGCTGGCCACATACATCGGGTCGACCAGCTTCTCGGTCATGTAACCGGGCCAGATCGTGTTCTCGACGCTAAGCGTGAACTTGTAGCGCCGGAAGAAATCCACCTTCCCCGTCACCCGGCTGGGCGCATAGGGAACGGTCCAGCCGTTCATGTTGTTCTGGCAGCGCCCGGCGGCATCGACGCGCTTATAGGCGCTCAGTGTACGGAATATCGCATCGCGGAACGGCACCTCGTGCAGATAGACGAAATTGCAGAACGCCGTCTTTTCGGCCGCGATCTTTTCCCAATCGGTATCGGGCCGTTTCACAAGACGCTCGGGCGTAAAACCCCAGCCGCGGTTCTCGTATACCCAGAGCGGCAGCCGCAAATGGTTCGGGTGACTCACCAGCGCGGAAAAACTCATGGCAAATTCGCAATTGGCCATGTCCGGCTCGAAATTCTCTCCGGTGACGAACACGCGCAGATATTTCCCGGGCGGCACGCGCGTTACGGGATGAATTTCGCGGGCGTCCGCATAGGGGCGGAATTGCGGCGAGAATACCGAATAGAACACGATCTCCGGTTCGCTCGACGGCACGAGATCGTATTTGTCGTATACGAACGGGAAGAAGCTGCGGAAATTGTCCGGCGTGAATCCGGGCCAGAAATAGGCGAACGCAACCCGTATTTGCGGTCTGGTGCTCACGCGGCCTTCGCCAATCGCGCAAGCTGGTTGAGCAGCGCCTCGGCGCCCTTCAGCCGGGCTTCGGGCGTGGGCCAATCGCGCATCACCACCACCTTCTGATCGGGCCGCACTTTCATCGTGCCGGCATGCTCCGTGATCAGCCGCACCAGCCCAAGCGCATTGGGATAGGCATTGTTCCGGAAGGAAATGGTAGCCCCTTTCGGCCCGGCCTCGATCTTCTCCACCATGGCGACGCGGCAGAGATGCTTGATGGCGACGATCTTGAGCAAATGCTCAACCTCTTCCGGCAGCTTCCCGAAGCGGTCGATCAACTCGGCCGCGAAACTGTCGATCTCCTTTGCATCCAGCTCCGACAAACGCCGGTACAGCGCCATGCGCACATTCAGGTCGGGCACGTAGGTTTCGGGGATGAGTACGGCCGCACCCACGCTGATCTGAGGCGACCATGCTTCCTCGATCTCTTCGTCCATGCGCCCGGCCCGCATCGACGCGACCGCCTCTTCCAGCATGTTCTGGTAAAGCTCGATGCCGACCTCGCGCACATGGCCGGACTGTTCCTCACCCAGAAGATTGCCGGCGCCGCGAATGTCGAGATCGTGGCTCGCGACGGAGAACCCGGCGCCGAGATTGTCGAGGGATTGCAGCACCTGCAGCCGGCGCTGCGCGCCTTCGGTCAGCTTCTTGTCCGGCGGCGTGGTGAGGTAGGCATAAGCACGCTGCTTGGCGCGGCCGATGCGCCCGCGCAACTGATAGAGCTGTGCTAAGCCGAACATGTCGGCGCGGTGCACGATCATCGTGTTGGCGGTGGGGATGTCGAGGCCCGACTCCACGATATTGGTCGAGACCAGCACGTCGATCTTGCCGTCGTAGAACGCGGTCATGGTGTCTTCCAATTGCGCCGCGCCGATCTGGCCATGCGCGACCGCGGTCTTCACCTCCGGCACCGTCTCTTTCAGGAAAACCGCGGCCTCCCCCAAATCGGCGATGCGCGGCACCACATAGAAGCTTTGCCCGCCGCGATAATGCTCGCGCAACAGCGCCTCTCGGATGGTCAAGGGATCGAACGGCGTTACATAGGTTCGAACCGCCAGCCGGTCGATCGGGGGCGTGGTGATGAGCGACAGATCGCGCACGCCCGACAGCGCCAATTGCAGCGTCCGTGGAATGGGCGTGGCGGTCAGGGTCAGCACGTGCACGTCGGCCTTGAGGCTCTTCAGCCGCTCCTTGTGGGCGACGCCGAAATGCTGCTCCTCATCCACGATGACGAGCCCGAGGTTCTTGAATTCGATGCTCTTGGCCAGCAGCGCGTGCGTGCCGATGATGATGTCGACGTCGCCGCTGGCCAGCCCGGCTTTGTATTCCTTTGCGTCCTTGGGCGGAGTGAATCGCGAAAGCTGCGCGATGCGAATGGGATAACCCGAAAAGCGCGCGCTGAAGGTGCGGTAATGCTGCCGCGCGAGCAGCGTGGTCGGCACCACCACGGCCACCTGTTTCCCGCTCATCGCCATCACGAAGGCCGCCCGCAGCGCCACCTCCGTCTTGCCGAAACCGACATCGCCGCAGACCAGCCGATCCATCGGCCGGCCCTTGGCGAGGTCCTCGATCACCTCCCCGATGGCTTTTTCCTGATCCTCGGTTTCGGCATAGGGGAAACGGGCGCAGAATTCGTCGTAGAGGCCGTCCGGTGTTTCGGCGGGCGGCATTTCCTTCATCGCGCGGGCGGCCGCGATGCGGATCAGTTCGGCCGCCATCTCGCGCACGCGCGCCTTCATGCGCGCCTTGCGGGTCTGCCAGCCCACGCCCCCCAATTTGTCGAGCTGCACCCCCGCCTCTTCCGAGCCGAAGCGCGTCAGAAGCTCGATATTCTCGACCGGAAGGAACAGCTTGCCCCCGTCATATTGCAGCTCCAGGCAATCGTGCGGCTCGGCCTGCACCTCGATGGCCTTCAGGCCCAGATAGCGCCCGATGCCGTGCTCGATATGGGTGACGAGATCGCCCGGGGTCAGCGCCGAGGCCTCGGAAAGGAAATTCTGCGAGCGCCGTGCGCGTCCCCGCGAACGCACCATGCGGTCGCCGAGGATGTCCTGTTCGGTGACGACTGCGAAATCCGGTGCTTCGAAGCCATGCTCGATTCCGAGCACTGCGAGCCCGACTGCCGATTTGTGCAGGCCTTCGCCTTCGCGCCAATCGGCGATGCGCTTGATCGCGGCAACACCGTGGTCCGCAAGCACTCCGCCCATGCGCTCGGTGGAACCTTCGGTCCAGCAGCCGACGACGACGCGGTGGCCGCTCGCCTGCAATTGCGCGATGTGGGCGGCGGCGGCCTCGAAGATGTTGACGCGGCTGCTGCCCTCGACGATGCGGCCCTCCTGAGCGCGCTCCGGCGCGAAATCGCGCCCCGGTCTGCCATGCGCATCGGTGGATTTGATCGAATCGGGTGCGGTAAACGGCGACAGCTCGCGCACCGGACGGCTGTGCAGCGCGCGTTCCCACTCGGCGTCGGTCAGATAGAGGGCCGCCGGTTTCAACGGCTTATAGGGGGCCGCCATGGCGCCCGCGCCCTGCTTCGCCGTGCCGGCGCGCAAGGATTCGCGCGTGGTGTAGTAATCGGCGATCAGGTCCACCCGCGCTTTGCGGGCTTCTTCGACATTGGCGCTCAAGAAAACCGGCACGCGGCCGGCGTAATCGAACAGCGTGTCGAGATGGGCGTAGAACAGCGGCAGCCAGTGCTCCTGCCCCGCATGCTTGCGCCCCGCGCTTACCGCCTCATAGAGCGGGTCGTCGTCGGTGACAGCGCCGAAGGCCGCGACATAGCCGCTGCGGAACCGGCTGATGGAGGTGGAATCGAGCGGCGTTTCGCTCGCCGGCAGCAGGGCGATTTCGTTTTCCGTGCCCGTGGTGAGCTGGGATTCCGCGTCGAACCGGCGGATGGTTTCGAGGTCGTCCCCGAAAAAGTCGAGCCGCAACGGTTCCTCGCTGCCCGGCGGCCACAGATCGAGGATGCCGCCGCGGACCGCGAATTCGCCGGGCTCGCGCACCGTGCCGGTGCTGGAATAGCCGTTGCGGGCAAGGAAATGGGTCAGCGCATCGCGGTCCACCCGCCTCCCCGCCTTCGCGAGAAAGCTCGCGTCCTTGATCGTTTCGCGCGGCGGCACCCGCTGGATGGCCGCGTTGATCGTGGTGACGACCAGCATGGGCCCTGCCCGCTCGCCGCGGGCGGCAAGCGCCGACAACGTCGCCAGGCGCTGGCTCTCGATATCCGAGCGCGGGGATACGCGGTCATAGGGAAGGCAATCCCAGGCGGGGAACGAAAGCACGGCAAGATCGGGCGCGAAGAAGCGCGCGGCTTCAAGCGCGCCTGCCGCGCGCGAATCGTCGGCCGCGACGAACAGCACGAGCCCCTTCGTGCGCTTGGCGGCTTCCGCCGCGATGAAAGCGTCATAGCCCTGCGGCGCCCCGCTGACGGAGAGGCGGCCTTCGGCTTTAGCGATGGCGGTCAGACGGTCCACAAAAATCCCGCGTCAGGAAATGAGGTTTGCCCGATAGGCGCAAAGGCGCGCGAATACCGCGTCGTCATGTGTGGGCGGCACCTGCTCCTGGCCCATGATCCAGCCGAACATCTGCCAGTCCGGCACCGAAAGCAGCGCCTCGAACCGCTCGAGCCCGGCCTCGTCCAGCGTTGCGAGATGGGTGTCCGCGAAGGCGCCGAAAATCAGGTCCAGTTCCCTGAACCCGCGCCGCTGCGCCCTGAACAGCGCCTTCCTGCGGCGGACTTCGATTTCGTTGGTCTCGCTCATGGGATGCTCATAACGCGCCAACACGGTCGCGCGCCACCGTTTAGTCCGGGAAGGTCCAGTTTGCCCGTTCATAGGCGATCTCAAAGCCGCTCCGCACGATGTTGGGATAGGAGGGATGATCCTCCCCCGGCAGCGGCTTGCCGGTTTCGGTGGTGATCAAACGGGCCCCGGCGGCCGAAGCGTCCGCGATGCGACGCGCGAGCAGCGCCGATTGGCTTCCGCGACGCCGCCCGGACGGCACGGTCGCGCCGGCGCCGAGCCAAGCCGCATCGTCCGCGGCCCCGCCGATCGCAACCCCTTGATCGAAAGCGAGATAGCATCGCCATCCGGGGCGCTCGACCAGCCCGGCGAGCCAATGGGCGAGCGGCGGCGGCATGCCGAAGCCTTGGGCGATGACGCTGCCGAACAGCGCTGCCTCTCTTTGGCTCACGAGGGCCACTTCGGGACCGGATTGGGGCGGCCCGGCTTCGGCAGGACCGCGCGCGAACTTAACCCAGGGCCGCTTATAGGGGACGAGACCGGCCGCTAGGGCAGCCTCCTCCAGTGCGGCCGCGTCCGGCGGAATCTGGATGAATGCATTGCGCAAACCAGCCGCGCGGAAACGCCCCGCCGCTTCTGAGATAATCGCGGCCGTGTCGCCCGCGCACAATTCCAGGCCGAACAGCCGGTTGAACTGACCCTGATCCACGCGGGCGCAAAGGGTCAGCGGCGCTTCGCCGAAACAAACGACCTCCAGCCCGAGATCGCGCGCGAGTCCGGGCGGCGCCGCCCGGCAGAGCGATTCCCAGGCGCGGCACTCGATACGCTCGATCGCGTCCCGGCGAGCGGTTTGAGCGTCGGCTTGCATCGCCGTCCTATAGCGCGCGGCCGGCGCCCGATCTACCCTTGCTCGGAGGGCTCGGGAGCTGAGAAAACGCCATGATGGATCGACGCACCTTCGCCGCGCTGGCTTCGGCCAGCATCGTGGCGCCGAAAACAGCGTGGGGACAGACGGTGAAGGCAAAGACGGTGTTCTATGCGAGCGTCGGACCGGAGCTGACGCTCTACGATGTCGATGCCTCCAATGCGAGCCTTACGAAGCGTTCCTCCGTGATGCTGCCCGAGGGCATTCAATATGCCTGGCCGCATCCTTCCAAACGATTCTTCTATGTCGCCTCCAGCAACGGCCAGCCGGGCGGCGGCACGGCCAATCAGGGCGACAAGCATTGGGCGAACGCGTTCCGCGTCGATCCCGCAACCGGCGCATTGGCGCCGCACGGACAGGCTCTGAAACTCGCCGCGCGGCCGATCCACATCAGCGTCGATGGCGCCGGCGAATACGCGATGATTGCCTACAACGAGCCCTCCAACGTCACCGTGTTCCGGATCAACAAGGACGGCACGCTGGGCGATGAAGTGCGCCAGCCGGTGAAGCCGGACGCCGGCATCTATGCGCATCAGGTCCGAACCACGCCGTCGAACAAGACGGTGGTGCTGGTGACGCGCGGCAACAATCCCGCAGGCGGCAAGCCCGAAGACCCGGGCGCGCTGAAAGTGTTCGGCTTCAAGGACGGCGTGCTGACGAAGCTGCAGTCGCTCGCGCCCAACGGCGGCTATGGCTTCGGGCCGCGGCACCTCGATTTTCACCCGGCGTTGCCGTTTGTGTATGTGTCGCTCGAACGCCAGAATAAGCTCTACACATACGGGCTGCAGCCGGATGCGACGCTCTCGGCCAATCCGGTGTTCATGAAGGATTCGCTTGCCGATCCGAAGAATTCTCATCCCGGCCAAGGCGCCGGCACGCTGCACGTCCATCCGAACGGCCGCTTCGTCTACCAGGCGAACCGCAACTCCAACACGGTCGATTTCCAGGGCAAGAAGGTATTCGCCGGCGGGGAGAACAACATCGCGGTGTGGTCAATCGACCAAAAGACCGGCGAACCGACGCTGATCCAGAACATCGACGGCCATGGCAATCAGCTTCGCACCTTCGGGCTGGATGCGTCCGGGCGGATGCTGGTCGCAGCAAGCATTGCGCCGATCCTGATGCGCGAAGGGAACAATGTTACGAATCTGAGCGCCGGCCTGACGGTCTATCGCATCGGCGCGGACGGAAAGCTCAGCTTCGTGCGCAAATACGACGTGGATACCAGCAAGGGCACGCAGTTCTGGAGCGGCATGGTCGCGCTTACATAATGCCAATCATACGGGGGCGATCATGGCGAACGGAATCCCACGAAATCCCAAACCTGTTTGGATCAGCGCGATTCTTTGTTTCGTCCTTCTTATTGTTTTCTTTTGTCTTCAATCTAGGGCCAATAATCTCCTTGCGCTGCCGGTTCAGTATCTGATTCTGGCTGCATCGCCCGTCATTGTCGGTCTTATAGTTGGGGGGTACCTCACGTCGGTCAAAGCTGGCGATTATGGGATCGAGTTTTCTTCCGAAGTCTTGGAAAAATCCCAAGAGATCGAAAATCCCAAAACGGCGCCCAAAGGTGCACTGCAATCCATTCCGGCCGGTGCTTGGCAACTCGATCGGGCTAAAGAATATGATCGCACCAAGCATTACATGCTCGCGCACATTTATCGCCCATCGGAAATGCCGGGCCAAAAATATGACGTTTCAATCTTTATCGTGAGACACGAGAAGGGAACAACCAAACCGCCACGAAAAAATTTCGACGAAGTCTCGAAGGCAGAATTCTTTTTCGGCGAATCTTGGGGGAATAGGGTATTCGCGGTTACGGGTGAAGATGGCTTCTTCGGCGTCCGGACTCACGCGTGGGGCACCTTTCTAGCCCTGTGTCGTATTTCCTTCAAATCGCCCCAACAGGAACCGATAGTACTATACCGCTACGTTGACTTCTCGATGTTGACCGAGACCGAGCAGACGCTGCGGACAAAATGAGGGATTCGAAACACCGGGTTCCCCTGCGCCACGCCATCGCCGTGTTCGCAGGCAACGGGCTCGAGTTCTACGACTTCCTCACCTTCTCCTATTTTGCGGTCTATATCGGCCGCACATTCTTTCCATCCGCGGATCCCACCACCAGCCTTCTGGAATCGCTCGGCACGTTCGGCGCAGGCTTCCTGACGCGGCCCATCGGCGCCATCGTGATCGGCGGCATGGGCGACCGCATCGGCCGCAAGCCCGCGATGCTGTTTTCTTTTTCCCTGATGGGATTTGCGATTCTCGCGCTGTCCTTGACGCCGTCCTATGCGCAGATCGGGGTTGCCGCCCCCATTCTCGTGCTGGCGGCACGGCTGCTGCAGGGCTTTGCGGTCGGCGGAGAAGTCGGGCCAACGACGGCGTATATGGCCGAATCCGCGCCACCCCACCGCCGCGGGCTCTATCTCTCGATGCAATACGCGACGCAGGACGCATCGACCCTCGTCGCCGGGCTCGTGGGGGTGACGCTGGCAAGCCTTTTGTCGGATCAGCAATTGCAGGATTGGGGCTGGCGCGTGGCCATGATTCTGGGCGCCGCCATCGTGCCGTTCGGGCTGATGATCCGGCGCACGCTTCCCGAAACGCTACACGCCGCGGACGATGCGGCCTTTGCCCCCGATGCGACCGTCGGATCGCTCTCGCTCCGGGCGCGTCTGCGGCCTTATCTGCTTCTCGCCGTGCTCGGGCTGATCATGATCGGGTCGGGCACTGTCGGCGCCTATTCGCTGGATTACATGACGACGTACGGGCTGACCACTTTGCATCTCCCCGCTACGATCGCTTTCACGCTGACGATCATCAACGGCGCGGTTTCGCTTTCCTGCGAGATCATGAGCGGTTGGCTATCGGACCGCTATGGCCGCAAGCCCGTGATGATTATTCCGGGCGCCCTGCTTGCGGTCGCCATTGTTCCCTGCTTCTGGGTCATGAACCATTTTCAGGGGCTCACCACGCTCTATGCCGCAGAAATCGTGCTGGCCATGCTGGGCGCGACGAGTTCGGTTCCGGTCGTGGTGACGCTGACCGAGTCTCTTCCGCCATCCGTGCGTTCCGGCGCGGTTGCCACCGTCTACGCCTTCGCCGTGTCCATCTTCGGGGGAACGACGCAGTTCATGCACACTTTGCTGATCAAGCTCTCGGGCAATCCACTGGCCCCGGCCTTTTATTGGACCGTGGCTGCCGTCCTTGGCCTCGTCGCCATGGCCATGGTTCCCGAATCCGCTCCAGTGCGAACTGTAAAACGATAGACGCTATTCGGGCGGCAGCTTTTTGAGCCTTTGTGTGAAGGCCAACACATCCTCAATTGGCCAGGAATCGCCCTCCTTCCAGAATTGAAGAAGAGCCTCCCGATTGAGCTTCACCCATTCAATCACTTCGGGCGCAGCGCAATTGAGCACACGGTCCTGGACACTGCTTGCTACAACGCGCGGCTGGATCGCAATCGAAACGGAAAAGCTGGGTTGATGGCGTCCGGCCTTCAGCGAGTACTTTACCCGTGGGCCATGCGAAGCCATCAAAGTTGAAATGAAGATAACCCCTTCAATTCCAGTATCTTTGGTGAAAAGGTTCGCCATTTCAACAATATCGTCGTCCGGAACCGCCAACAGCTCCTCATGAAGCGTTGCGTCGGGAGGAAGCGATTCCTCTATGACCTGTCTTGCACGCATATCCTACCCGCTCACGTTGTGCGGTAATGAGAGCTAGAATAGTTCTCTGGCCCTGAATATGAAATCTAAGCCTAAGACGCGTTCTGCTCGCGGGCCTGGGCCTTGTCGCTGTAGGTGTAGAGCGGACGCGCCCTGCCCTCCACCACATCGGGCGTGATGACGACTTCCTGCACCCCGTTCAGACTCGGCAGCTCGAACATGGTTTCGAGCAGGATGCCTTCCAGGATGGAGCGTAATCCGCGGGCGCCGGTCTTGCGCGCGATCGCTTTGCGCGAAATCGCGTTCAGCGCGTCCTCGTGGAAGCGCAGCTTCACGCCTTCCATCTCGAACATGCGCTGATATTGCTTGGCGAGCGCGTTCTTCGGCCGCGTCAGAATCTCGATCAGCGCGCGCTCGTCCAAATCCTCGAGCGTGGCCAGAATCGGCAACCGCCCGATGAACTCCGGGATCAGGCCGAATTTCAGCAAATCCTCGGGCTCCACCTCGCGCAAAATCAGCCCCGTCGAGCGCTCGTCGGCCGAACGCACATTGGCGCCGAAGCCCATGGAAGACCCTTGCGTGCGCGACGAGATGATCTTGTCCAGGCCCGCAAAGGCGCCGCCGCAAATGAACAGGATGTTGGTGGTGTCGACCTGCAGGAATTCCTGCTGCGGATGCTTGCGGCCGCCCTGTGGAGGCACGCTGGCGACGGTGCCTTCCATGATTTTCAGGAGCGCCTGCTGCACGCCTTCGCCGGACACGTCGCGGGTGATGGACGGGTTGTCCGATTTGCGGCTGATCTTGTCGACCTCGTCGATATAGACGATGCCGCGCTGGGCCCGCTCGACATTGTAGTCGGCGTTCTGAAGCAGCTTGAGGATGATGTTTTCGACATCCTCACCGACATAGCCCGCCTCGGTCAGCGTCGTCGCATCCGCCATCGTGAAGGGGACGTCGAGGATGCGCGCCAAAGTCTGGGCCAGCAGCGTCTTGCCGCAGCCGGTAGGACCGATCAGCAGGATGTTGGATTTCGCAAGCTCCACCTCGCCGGATTTCCCGGCATGGTTGATGCGCTTGTAGTGGTTGTGCACCGCCACCGCCAAAACCTTTTTGGCGTGGCTCTGGCCGACCACGTAATCGTCGAGCACCTTGAAGATCTCGCCCGGCGAAGGCACGCCTTCGCGCGATTTCATGAACGAGGTCTTGTTTTCCTCCCGAATGATCTCCATGCACAGCTCGACGCATTCATCGCAGATGAACACGGTCGGGCCCGCGATCAGTTTCCTGACCTCGTGCTGGCTCTTTCCGCAGAAGGAGCAATAGAGGGTGTTCTTGGATTCAGACCCACCCGACTTGCTCATTCGTACTCCTTCCAGTGCCTTGCCAAGTTGCCTTGACCGAACCTGAGACTCTCAGGCGAAGCCTCGCAAGAACCACGCCAACTATACCGGACGCGGCCAAAACCCCTCGAATCACTATTCGACCACGATAAAAGGACCTCGATCAAGAATTGTTTAAGCAAGGTCCAAATCTTTGGGAAAATACGGGCTTTTCCGGGGCGAAGTTCCAGCCCGATCGAGAGATTCACTTCTTTTGCGAAGGGTCGCTCCCCGGCCGCTTGGAATAGACCTCATCCAGGATGCCAAAGGCGCGAGCTTCTTCCGCCGTCATATAAGTGTCCCGATCCAGAGCTTTTTCAACTGCTTCAAGGGGCTGGCCGGTGTGCTTCGCGTAGATTTCATTGAGGCGATGCTTGAGCTTGACGATTTCCTGGGCATGCCGGGCGATCTCGGAAGCCTGGCCGCGATAGGAGGCCGAGGGCTGGTGCACCAGGATGCGGGAATTGGGCAGGCTGAAACGCTGGCCCTTCTGGCCCGCGCAAAGCAGAAGCGAGGCCGCGGACGCCGCCTGGCCGATGCACAGCGTCTGAACCGCCGGGCGGATATATTGCATGGTATCGTAGATCGCGAGGCCGGAGGTCACGAGGCCCCCCGGCGAATTGATGTACATCGCGATCTCTTTCTTGGGGTTTTCCGCCTCCAGGAACAGCAGCTGCGCAGTGATCAGGCTCGCCACATTGTCTTCGATGGGACCCGTGACGAAGATGATCCGCTCTCTTAAGAGACGCGAATAAATATCGTAGGCGCGCTCGCCGCGGGCGGTCTGCTCGACCACCATGGGCACCAGCATGTTCATATGGACGTCGCGGGGATCGTTCATCGTGTCCTATCTAGCCTATGGAGCGCCGGGCGTGGGCAACCCCGAGGCCCCAACGTAGGTTTCTTGTGGTTAAGGTTCAATGGATTGGGCGAGCCTATGTGTGGCTTGGACCGTCAGGCCTGCCCGGCAGCACATCATAACGTGAAATATCAAGCGCTGTCTTCGCTTTCGGCCTTCTTTTTCTTAGGCTTGGGCTTGGCCTCGCCTTCCGCCTCGCCTTCGGCTTTCTTGGCGCGGGCCTTCTTGGCGGGTTTGGCTTCGGCCTCGGCCTCAGGGGCGGAGGCGGCTTCCGCCCCGTCGGCTTCGACCACGTCGGCTTCGACCACCGGGGCGGGCTCGGCGGAGGCTTCCGCGACCGTGCCGGTTTCCTTCGCCTTCAGCTTCTCCTCCGCCTCGTCGGGGTCGAGGAACAAGATGTCGCGGTCCACCTTCTTGTCCCGGACATTCATCAGCTCGCCCAGGAAATCCACCACCTTGTCTTCGAACAGGGGCACGCGCAGCTCGGCCATGGCCTGAGGATTGCGGGTGTAATACTCGACGACCTGCTTTTCCTGGCCGGGGAATTGGCGCGCGCGCCCGGCGAGCGCCCGGTTCACTTCGTCCTGGCTCACCGCAATCGCGTTCTGCTCGCCGACCTTGGCGAGCACGAGACCAAGCCGCACGCGGCGCTCGGCGATGGTGCGGTATTCGGCTTTCAGCTCGTCCTCGCTTTTGCCTTCGTCTTCAGGCGAGGCACCCTCGCGCTCCAGCTCCGCCTTCACCTGAGCCCAAATGGCGTCGAATTCCGCTTGCACCATGCCTTCGGGCAGATCGAAGCTGTGGGCTGCGTCGAGCGCATCCAGAATGCGCCGCTTCAAATGCGTGCGGCTGGCGCGGGCATATTCGCCCTGGAGCTGCTCGCGGACACGGGCCTTGAGTTCGTCCAGCGTATCGACGCCCACCTTCTTGGCCAACTCGTCGTCGATGGTGACGGGATTGGGCGACTTCACCGCTTTCACCTTGACGGCAAACTCGGCTTCCTGACCGGCCAGATTCTTGGCGCCGTAATTCTCCGGGAAGGTCACTTTGACGGTACGCTCATCGCCGGCTTTCGCGCCGGTGAGCTGATCTTCGAAGCCCGGGATGAACGCGCCCGACCCCAGCGTCAGATCGAAGTCCTCGGCCTTGCCGCCTTCGAACGGCTCGCCGCCGATTCGGCCTTCGAAATCGATGCTGACCGCGTCACCCGTCTCGGCTGCCGCCCCTTCACCCTTGTCGGTGTAGGTCTTCTGGGAATCGGCGAGGCGCTTCAGCGATTCCTCGACCTGATCGTCCGCGACATCGGCGACCAGCCGCTCGGCTTCGAGCCCGCTCAAATTGGCGAGTTCGAAGTCGGGCATCAGATCCACCTTCATGGTGAATTCGAGGTCCGCCTTCCCGGCAATCACGTTGTCCAGCGGATTGACGAAATCCACCCTTGGGGTGGTCGCCGGCTTGATCTCCTTTTCCTTCAGGAGCTGCTCGCTGGATTCGTTGATCGTCTCGTTGACGATGTCGCCCATCAGCGACTTGCCATAGGTCTTCTTCAGAAAAGAGACGGGCGCCTTGCCGGGGCGGAACCCCTTCATATGCACCTTGGGCTGAATCTCGACGATCTTTCCCGTGAGCTTGGCGTCGAGGTCGCCTGCGCCGACGACGATCGTGAATTCGCGGTGCAGTCTATCGGTAACCGTTTCGGTGATTTGCATCGACAATATCCCAAAGTGAACAGGCCGTGAGTGACGCGACGGACTGGTGCGGGCGGAGGGACTTGAACCCCCACGACTTTCGCCACAGGAACCTAAATCCTGCGCGTCTACCAGTTCCGCCACGCCCGCTTTCCGGGCTCGCGCGGACCAGGCGGGAACCCGCCGGGACGCGCGAAAGAGCGGCCCCTATATCACGGCCTTTCCGGCAAGAGCTAGGGCATGTTGCTCCTGGCAATCAGGCCCATCCAGGCGACGCCTGTCGGGAGCCCGAAGAGTATCCGCAGCCAGGCGCTCATGGACGCACCAAGCCGGCGCTGCTCGCCCGCCCGGATCAAGCTTTCGGCATGGCGAGGACCGGCTTCTGCGTTCGGCCGAGCGTGAGGAGGATTGTGGCCGACAACGTAAGGCCAAGCGCGAGGGCCAGCATTCCGGCAGCAAAGCCGCCCGTCCCCTGCTTGAGGAGGCCGACGATCGTTGGCCCCAGGAAGCCGCCAAGTCCCGTGCCGAAGGTGTTGACGAGAGCGATGCCGCCCGCCGCCGCCGTGCCCGAAAGATAGGAGGACGGCGTGCTGTAGAAGGTGGGAAGTGCGGCATAGATGCCGATGGTCGCCACGGTCAGCGCGATCAGGACCAGAAGATCGGACCCGCCCAAGGCGGCCGCGACCAGCGCCGATGCTGCGAGAAGGGCCCCCGCCGCGACATGCTTCACCCGCTCGCCATGTTTGTCGCTGGAACGGCCCCAATACACCATTGCCGCCATGCCAAGCAGCGAAGGGATCGCCACGACAAATCCAGTCGCAAGATTGGAAAAACCCATCCCCTGCACCATCTGAGGCAGCCACAAGCCCACGCCGTAATTCCCGAAGGAGAGCCCAAGCCCTGCCGGACACAGCAGCAACACCCGCGGGTCCTTCAAAGCGGCGGTGAAATTGCTGGGGGTTGCGGAATCGTCGGCCGCGAGCCGTGCCGCAATGGCGGCCTTCTCTTCGGGCGCAAGCCAAGCCGCATCGGCAGGCCCGTCCGGCAGCAGCTTCAAGACGAAAAAGGCGAGCACGCAGGCGGGCAAGCCTTCCAGCAGGAACAGCCATTGCCAGCCCGCAAGCGCGCCCGTTCCGTTCATCCCGAGGATGAAACCCGAAACCGGCGCGCCGATGATGTTGGCAAGCGGCACCGCAGTCATGAAGCTCGCCGTGAAGCGCGCCCGATAGGAACGCGGAAACCACAGCGTTAGATAGAACACCATGCCGGGGAAGAAACCGGCCTCCGCGACGCCCAACAGAAACCGCAAGCCGTAGAAGCTCGCCGGCCCCTCGATCAACGCGTTCGCGGTCGAGATCACGCCCCACACGGCGAGGATGCAGAAGATCCAGCGCCGAGCCCCCATCTGGCGCAAGATCAGATTGGCGGGAATCTGGCAGAGGAAATAACCCGCGAAGAACAGACCCGCGCCCAGTCCATAGACGGCCGCCGAGAAGCCCAGATCCTTGTTCATGGTAAGAGCGGCGAACCCGACATTCACCCGGTCGAGAAAGTTCACCACATAAAGCACGACCATGAACGGGATCAGCCGCCATGCGCATTTGGCAAAGACCCGGTCGCCGGTCATTCCACCCCTCGAAACGCTCCCGGTCCAGGTTAACACGTATCCGGCAAACAGGGACGCGAAGCGCGGGCTTTCGGCTCGTTTCGCGGGAACGTGCATTGAGGGAGGGTCTGTCTTTCCGCTAAATTCCTGTTCAGCCAGAGGTCATAAGACCATGGCACAGGTTTGGAGGAACCCATGAGGACGACGTCGCTCGCATTGGCCGCCGCCGCGGTTCTGGCCCCCATCGTCCCCGCGTCCAGTCCCGCATGGGCGCAGGCCCAGCTTCCCGACGGCAATGGCAAGCAGATCGTGCAGACCCAATGCACCGTCTGTCATGAGGTCTTGCGCATCACCAGCGCCGGCCACACGCGCGACGAATGGGACACCGTCGTCCACAACATGATCATGATGGGAGCGACCCTGAAGCCCGAGCAGGTTTCGGTGGTGACGAATTATCTCGCCTCCAATTTTCCGCCGAGGGCGAAATCCAATGTGGCGACGATCTCTGGCTCGGTTCAGGCCAACTTCAAGGAATTCAAGCTGCCGACGCGCGCCTTCCCGCACGATCCCTATGCCGCCGCCGATGGCTCGATCTGGTATTCGGGCCAGCTCGGCAATGTGCTCGGCCGCGTCGATCCGAAGACCGGCCAGGTCAAGGATTACACGCTGCCCTCCGGCACCGGACCGCACGGGCTGATGGGCGACAAGGACGGCAACATCTGGTTCACAGGCAATTTCGCCGGCTATGTCGGAAAGCTCGATCCCAAGAGCGGCCAGGTGACGCAGTACAAGACGCCGAGCGCGCGTGATCCCCATTCGCTCGTCTTCGACCAGGACGGCATCCTCTGGTTCACCGCGCAAGGGGCGAACCAGGTCGGGCGCCTCGATCCCAAGACCGGCGAGGTCAAACTCGTGCCGGTGCCCACGCGCTTCGCCGCGCCTTACGGAATCGTTGTCAGCTCGAAGGGCGTGCCGTTCTTCTGCGAGTTCGGCGCCAACAAGCTCGCCAGCATCGATCCCAAGACCATGAAGATCACCGAATATACGCTGCCCAATTCGGACACGCGCCCCCGCCGCATCGCGATCGGCAGCGACGACGTCCTGTGGTACGGCGATTACACACGCGGCTATCTCGGCATGTACGATCCGAAAACGGGCAAAGCGAAGGAATGGAAGTCGCCGGCGGGCCCGGACTCCGCCCCCTATGGCATCACCGCGTCGGGCAACGCCATCTGGTACAGCGAATCGGGTGCGAGCCCCAACACGCTGGTGCGGTTTGATCCCAAGTCGGAGAAATTCCAGACGTGGAAGATTCCGGCCGGCGGCGGCACGGTGCGCAACATGATGCCGACGCGAGACGGCAATCTCGCAATCGCGGAGTCGGGCGAAAACATCATCGCACTCGTCGAGGTAAAGTAGGCCACCTCCCCTTGTGGGGAGGCCGACGGGCGTAAGCGCGCCCGGTGGGGGCGTTACGCGCGCAACATTTCGGCTTCCCACAGCAGCGCCTGGACGATGCGGTCCATGTCCTGAAAGACGCGCGCATCGGCATCGCGCATGTTTGCCTGCATCGCGGCGATTTCCTGCGGCGTGAACGCGCGCAAGACTTCCGGAATCCGCGGCACCGCTTCCTGATGCATTCGGACCGAGCACGACGCCCAATCCACCGTGCGGTCGAAGGGCAGCACCCAACCATCGGACAGGATCACTGGAATCGCGCCCCGCGCCATTGCCTCCAGCAGGCGGTAGGAAAACAGCGAATCCCCGCGCGGTACCAGGGCGAACACGGAACGGTCGAGCAATTCCTCATAAGCGGCGTCGGTAACCCCGTTCTCCGCATCGATGCGCCGCGCGTAGTCCTTGGGATCGGTCAACCGGATTACGAAATCCTTGCCGTCATGCAGGCCCAGCAGCGCATGCCGCACCGGGTGCGACGCCGCCCCCTGAAACGATGCGAGCACCGTGCGCGGGGTCTGCGCATCGGCCGCCCGCACCAGCGGCAGCGCCGGCATCGAGATGGTGCGCGGGTTGAGCGCACGTTCGAAGCCCGCAAGCGAGCCATCCGCGACGATGATGTTGGCGTGGGGCCGGAACCTCATCGGCAGACGCAGGAATGGATGCATGTTGAGGACCAGCACGTTCTTGTCCGGCTGCTCGCGCGCGAACGCCACGACCCGGTCCAGATACCGCGCAAACCTGTCGTTCCGGATGAGATCGAAGCGGCCGCCGCGCACATAGGCGCTGTCGGGATTGCCATAGCGCGGCCAATTTGTCTCGTTGGCCGTCTCTTCCGCCGGGATCAGAAGCTCCGCCCCGGCCTCCTGAAACGCGGGATGGCGCCGCACCGCGTCGCAGAAGCGGTCGTAGAAGACGGTGCGGGGCATCGCCGGATCTGACAGGATGAATCCGACGGGGCGCACGCGGTATCTAATCGCCGCTTCTGCGTTCGGCTGAGCGCCGGTCCTGACCCGCAAGAGCGCGCAGGCAAACCGGGAGAATTTCGGGAATATCCTCGGCAATCAGCCCGAGCCCGTAACGGTTGGCGGCATCGCCATGCAGCCAGACGGCGGCGCACGCCGCGTCGAACGTCTCCATCCCCTGCGCCATCAGGCCCGCGATCATGCCGGTGAGCACGTCGCCCGCGCCGGCCGTTGCCAGGGACGGCGGCGCATTCGCGTTGATGACGGCGCGGCCATCGGGAGCGGCCACCACCGTGTCGGGACCTTTCAGCAACACGGTGCAGCCACCCGTGCGCGCGGCCTCGCGCGCCGCCTCGAGCCGGGACGCCGCGTTCGCCAGCAGGTTGGGAAACAGCCTCGCGAATTCCCCTTCATGGGGGGTGAGTACGCTGCGCGCATGCAATTGGCGGAACAGCGTGTTCGGGTCATCGGCAAAAGACGTCAGCGCGTCGGCGTCGAGCACGGCCGCCGCTCCGCTCGCCAGCACGGCCGCCACGAGGTCCTCCGTATACGGATTGACACCGCAGCCGGGACCGATGGCGACCGCATTGAAGCGTTTGTCCCCGAGCAATGCGCTCAAACCTTTGGCCCCGTCGAACGGCTTGACCATGATGGCGGTCAGGTGCGCCGCGTTCACGGCCACCGCATCGAGCGGGCTCGCCACGCTCGCAAGCCCCGCGCCTGCACGAAGCGCGCCCCGCGCGGCCAGCCGCGCCGCCCCGGTCGCGTGCATCGGCCCGCTCACCACCACGGCATGGCCGCGATCGTATTTATGGCCGCTCACCTGCGGCGTCGGGAACCGCTCCCGCCACAACTCGCGCCCGTTCTCGAATGTCTTGGGTCCGATCGCGGTCAGGACGGAGGCCGGAATTCCGATATCGGCGAGCGTCACCTCCCCGCACAGCCCCCGCCCCGGATACAGCAGATGCGCGGGCTTCTTGCGGAAGAACGTCACCGTCTGCGTCGCATGAATAGAGAGCCCGTCGGCTCCCTCGAGCGGGCGGGCGAGATCGCCATGCAACCCGCTTGGCACATCGACCGCGAGAATCGGAATCCCGCTGCCGTTGACCGCGCGCACGATGTCGGCGGCCGCTCCGTCCAGCGGGCGCGACAAGCCGGCCCCGAACAGCGCATCCACGATCAGGGTTGCCCCTCCGAACGCCGGCTGGTTCAGCGATGCGAACGGTCCTCGCCAGCGCTTGGCCATGTCCGCGGCGTCGCCTTTCAGACCGTCCAGCGCGACGAGAGCGGCGACCTGCACCTGATACCCGCGCAGGCGCAGATTGGCCGCTGCACAAAAGCCGTCGCCGCCATTGTTCCCCGGTCCGCACAGCACGAGAATCTTGGCAAGCGGATAAAGCCGGTCCACCACGTCGGCGACCGCAGCGCCCGCCTTCTCCATCAGAATGAGCGAAGCCACACCCGCCTCTACCGCGAGCCGGTCGGCCGAACCCATTTCCGCAACGGTGAGAATTTCGTTCATCGGACTCCCGCGGAAAAATGCGCCTTCAGCCTTTTTCCTGCTTCCTCCAGCACCGGCGCTTTCTTGCAGAAGGCGAACCGCACGATACCGGCAGGTCCGCCCGTCGAATAGAACACGGACAAGGGAATCGGCGTCACACCGGCTTCGCGCGTCAGGCGTTTGCAGAACTCGGTATCGGGTTCGTTGGTGAGCCCTTTGATCGAGGCGGTGATGAAATAGGTGCCTTCGCTCGCCCGCACGCCGAAACCGGCCTGACGCAACGCGGCCCCTATCAGATCGCGCTTAGCCTGAAGCGCGCGCGTATTCTCAAGGGCGAAATCCATCTCGTGCAGCAGGCCGTGGGCCACACCCAATTGCAGCGCGGGCGACGTCGTGAAGGTGTTGAACTGATGGGCCTTTGCGATCACCTGCACCAGCCGCGCAGGCCCCGCGATCCAGCCGATCTTCCAGCCGGTGAGCGAAAACATCTTCCCCGCCGAACCGACCCGCACGCAGCGTTCGTGCATCCCGGGGAGCGAGATCAGCGGAATATGCGCGCGGCCGTCGAACACCAGATGCTCGTACACCTCGTCGCAAACGGCATAGGCGTCGTAGCGTTTGAGGAATGAGGCCAAGAGCTCCAGCTCGCCCAAATCGAACACGCGCCCCATCGGGTTGAGCGGCGAATTGACCATGATGAGCTTGGTGCGTTCGGAGAACACGGCCGCCAGCGCCTCCTCGGTCAGGCGGAAATCCGGCGCGGCCAGGCGAAGGCTTCTGGTCTTGGCCCCCATCGCATCCAGGATCGGCGGATAGGAATCGTAGCAAGGCTCGATCAGGATCGCCTCATCGCCCGGCGCGATCAGCCCCATGATGCAATCGGTGAGGGCCTCGGTGCCGCCCGATGCCACCAGCACTTCGGTTTCGGGGTCGAAATCGAGATCGTAGAACCGCTTGGCGTGGCTCGCGATCGCCCGGCGAAGTGCGGGTACGCCCTGCATCGGCGGATATTGGTTCGGGCCCTCGATGAGCGCCTTTGCCGCGGCTTCGCGAATGCCGATGGGGCCGTCTTCGTCCGGAAAGCCCTGGCCGAGATTGATGGCGCCATGCTCGAGCGCCAACGCCGACATCACCGTGAAGATGGTGGTGCCGAGCCCCTCGAAGACCGGATTGAGGGCGCGCCGGTCCGTGCTGGTCATCTCGAAATCGCTGACGAATGTTACCTGAGATCGATCTCTACCATGAGTTCGCTGTGGGGCGAGTCGAATTCCACGTCCAGCCAGCCATGGTCGAAATGCGCGTAGCTGGTTCTGAGAATGCGCCCGGTCCAGTGGCGGAAGGTCTCGCCGGGTTTCAGCGTCTCGTCCGATTGCGGCCCGAGTGCCTGAGCCAATTCGCGCTCGATCGGCTGCACACAGGACTGCGACTTCAAATCGTGATTCTGCAGCCAGATCGCGTTCAGTCCGCCCTTATAGAAATTGTACCGCAGGCGAAATTCGCATCCGCTATAGGAATAGGTCTTGGCCAGCGTCTCGTCGCCGGACGGATAGGGGCGTAGAACAGGGAAGACCTTGCGCAATTCTTCGGACGGCATGCGCCAGTGCAATCTCTGGAAATCGAGGCCGAGCACGGGTGTGGGCGCGATCGGGTCGGCATCGGGCGGATAGAAGGCCAAAACCGTTCTGTAGGATTCGATGTTCGGATTGGCGGAGCTCGCCTGCATCCACATGAAGTCCGCGCCGCCCAGCGGTCCATCCCAGCGCAGCTCCGGCGGATCGGTCTTGCCTGACGCAACGCCGTAGCGATTGAGCAATTCGCGCTCGATCCTGGGGGCGCAACTCTCGAAAGCCAAGCGTTCTGCTGCGGTAATTTCGGAACGCGAGCCGAATGCCTTGCGGACTTTTATCGAATCCAGCTCGTCCCTGACGAAACCGAGCCTCAGTGCGAAGCTGCACCCCTCATAGGCGTAGTGCGACACCTCAAGCAGCGCCGTATCGGGATCGGGCCGGGAGAAATCGGTGCCGGCCGTGTCAAAGACAGGCGCCGCGCGCCGCACCTCTTCCGGCGTCATCCGCCAATGGAGCCGTTCGAGGCCGAATCCCATGACCGGCACGGCAGGCTCGGCCGCCGACACAATGGCCGTGTGGGCCACGAGAACCAGCGCTGTGGCGAGCACCGCAATGAGCCGCATCGGAGCGATCTCCAAAATGCCCGCGCATGATAACAGGATCGGCTGGCCGTGTTGTTGGTTACTATTTGTGCAACTTGCTCAAAATGTGTTCATATCTTTACCGGAATTCGGTTGTTTACCCCATAAAATGCTGAAAACATGCGCTGAATGGCGATTGCCGGACTGGCACGGGCCCTGCTACGAGCTTGGTTCCAGGAACCGGGGCCCGGGGGCCGAGGAAGAAATCATCCCATGAAAAAAGTCGAAGCCATCATCAAACCCTTCAAGCTTGACGAGGTGAAGGAGGCTCTCCACGAGGTGGGCGTCCAGGGGATCACAGTGACCGAGGCCAAGGGGTTTGGCCGCCAGAAAGGTCACACGGAGCTCTACCGCGGGGCTGAGTATGTCGTCGACTTCCTGCCCAAGGTGAAGATCGAGATCGTTCTGATGCCCGAGCAGGTCGAGCCCGCGGTGGAGGCGATCTTGAAGGCCGCACGCACCGGCCGTATCGGTGACGGCAAAATATTCGTTCTCGACGTCGAAGAGGCGGTCCGCATTCGGACCGGCGAAAAAGGGGTGGACGCCATCTAAGACGAAAGTTTCCGTTTCAGTTTCAACCGCATCTTAAACAGGAACCAACCAATGGCTGATGCTAAGTCCGTCCTGAAAATGATCAAGGACAAGGAAGTCAAATTCGTCGACCTGCGCTTCACCGACCCGCGCGGGAAGTGGCAGCACGTCACCTTCGATCTTTCCATGATCGATGAGGATCTCTTCAGCCAAGGCACGATGTTCGACGGTTCGTCCATCGCCGGCTGGAAGGCGATCAATGAATCCGACATGACCCTGATGCCCGATCCCGATACGGCGGTCATCGACCCTTTCTTCGCGCAGACGACGCTGGCGATCAACTGCAACATTCACGAGCCGCTGACGGGCGCGCCCTATAATCGCTGCCCGCGTTCGATCTCGCTCGGCGCCGAGAAATATCTGCAATCCACCGGCATCGGCGATACGGCCTATTTCGGCCCGGAAGCGGAATTCTTCATCTTCGATGATGTGCGCTTCGACGTCGGCATGAACAAAGGCTTCTACTTCATCGACGCGGTGGAAGGCGCCTACAACACCGGCACCGAATATGAAAGCGGCAATCTCGGCCACCGGCCCGCGGTCAAGGGCGGCTATTTCCCCGTCCCGCCGGTCGATTCCGCGCAGGACATACGCTCCGAAATGCTCGCCATCATGGGCGACATGGGCATCAAGCCCGAAAAACATCACCATGAAGTCGCCACCGCCCAGCACGAACTTGGCTTCAAGTTCAACACGCTGACCAAGTGCGGCGACAATATGCAGATCTACAAATACGTGATCCATCAGGTCGCCCAGTCCTACGGCAAGACGGCGACCTTCATGCCGAAGCCCATCTATGGCGACAATGGCTCGGGCATGCATGTGCACCAGTCGATCTGGAAGGAGGGCAAGCCCCTCTTTGCCGGCAATGGCTACGCCGACCTGTCCGACATGTGCCTCTATTACATCGGCGGCATCATCAAACACGCCAAGGCGCTGAACGCCTTCACCAACCCGCTGACCAATTCGTACAAGCGGCTGATCCCGGGCTTCGAGGCCCCGGTGCTGCTGGCCTATTCGGCGCGCAACCGTTCGGCTTCTTGCCGCATTCCGTTCGGCCAGGGCCCGAAGGCCAAGCGCGTGGAAGTGCGTTTCCCCGATCCGGGCGCGAACCCGTATCTCGCCTATGCTTCCATGCTGATGGCCGGCATCGACGGCATCGAAAACAAGATCCATCCGGGCGAGCCGATGGACAAGGACCTCTACGCGCTGCCGCCGGAAGAACTGAAGGACGTGCCGCAGGTGTGCGGGTCGTTGCGCGACGCGCTCAGCCATCTCGATGCCGACCGCGCCTTCCTGAAGAAGGGCGGCGTGTTCAGCGACGACTTCATCGATTCGTATATCGAGCTGAAGATGACCGAGGTCTATGCTTTCGAGCACACGCCGCATCCGGTCGAGTTCAAGATGTATTATTCGGTCTGACGGCTGCGAAAGTCGGAAAAGTCGGAAGGGCGCGGATCGAACCGCGCCCTTTCTGCTATAAGGAGACTCTTACGGAGCGCTCACATGCGGACGTCCTTTCCAACAGCGGCGCTATCTGCCGCGCTCGCCATGATGGCATCTTCGGCCATGGCCGAGATTCCGGCTGTGGACTGGACGGCCCAACAGGCCGAGACGCTTCGCCATTACCGCGCCCTTGTGCAGATCGACACCGGCTCTCCGCCGGGCAACGAAACGAAAGCGGTCGATTACCTGAAGTCGGTGTTCGAGGCCGAAGACATCCCCGTCAAGACCTTTGCGCTCAACCCTGCACGCGCCAATCTGGTCGCCCGCATTAAGGGCAACGGCAAGAAGCGTCCGATCCTGCTGATGGCCCATACCGACGTGGTCGGCGTGCAGCGCGAGAAATGGCCGGTCGATCCCTTCGGCGCCGTCGCGAAGGACGGCTACATCTGGGGCCGCGGCACCAGCGACGACAAGGACAAGCTCACCGCGAACCTCATGACGATGCTGCTCGCCAAACGGCTCGGCGCGCATCTGGATCGCGACATCGTCTTCCTCGCGGAATCGGGCGAGGAAGCCGATCCCGAGGGTGTCGGCATCAATTTCATGGTGAACCAGCATTTCGACGAGATCGATTCGGAATTCGCGCTGACCGAAGGCGGCGGCGCGACCATCGAGAACGGCCGAGTGAGCGTCGTCGAAATCGAGACCACCGAGAAAGTGCCGCGCCGGGCCCGGCTGGTCGCCACCGGCACCTCCGGACACGGTTCGGTCCCGCGCCTCGACAACCCGCTGATCCATCTTTCGGATGCCATCGCCAGAATCGGCGCCTGGCAGACGCCGATGCGCCTGAACGAGACGACGCGGCTCTATTTCGAGAAATTGGCCAGCGTCAGCCCGCCCGAAAATGCGGCGCGTTATCGCGCGCTCCTGGATCCCGCGAAGGCGCAAGGCGTTCAGACCTATCTCGCCGAGCACGAGCCGCAACGCTATTCGATGCTCCGCACCTCGATTGTTCCGACCCTGCTGAAAGCGGGCGTAGGCCCCAACGTCATCCCGTCGGAAGCCGAGGCGACCTTCGACATCCGTGCGCTGCCCGACGAAGACATGCCCAAGCTGTTCGCGGAGATGACCCGCATCATCGGCGATTCCGCCGTGACGGTGGTGCCGATCACGGCCAATCTGCGGCCGGTGGGCCCCCCGTCACGGCTCGATTCGGAGATGTATGCGGCGCTCGAACGGGCAAGCAAACGCCTGTATCCCGGCGCCACAGTGCTTCCGGTCATGATGACGGGCGCCACCGACATGGCGCAGCTGCGCGCCAAAGGAGTTCAGGCCTATGGGATCGGGCCGCCTGCGAGCGAAAGCGACACGATCAATTACGGCGCGCACAGCGATGTCGAGCGGCTTCCGGAAACCTCTCTCTACCGGCTTGCGGAATTCACCTGGAGCGCGGCGCTTGACGTAGCGGCGAGCAAATAACAGGAGGCCCACGCCCTGCTTCGCAACGCGCCCGGTTCGTGGCATTCTCCCTCCAAACACAAGGGGAGGAAATTTCATGACCGACAAGCGCCTTTCGACACATCTTCTCGCGGCCGGCGGAGCCATGCTGGCGGTGTGGTGCATGAGTTCCGTCGCGAACGGAGCCGCGCCCCCGACCGAAAAAGGACCCGTCTTTACCCTCTCCTCCACGAGCTTCCAGGACGGGGGCATGTTGCCGGTGCGCGCCGCCTATCAGGCAGATAAAGCCCAGCCCTTCTGCTTCGGCCAAAATATTTCGCCGCAATTATCGTGGGCGAACCCGCGCGAGGGCGTGAAGAGCTATGTGCTCGTCATGAATGAGGTGGAAGGCGGCCCCGCGCACACCGATCTCGTGGTCTACGGCATTCCGGCCAACGTGACCTCTTTCGCCGAAGGAGAACTCAGCAAGCCTTCGCCGAAATTCGTCGGCGGCAAGGCGCTGCGCAGCAGCGACGGCACCTGGCATGGCGTGTGCCCCCCGCCCAATGTCGGCTACGAAAAGCATCATTATGTGTTCCGGGTCAGGGGAACCGACCTCGACCCCAAGGCCTTGCCGCCCGGACTGACGGCGGAGGAGTTGGACGCGAGACTCAAGGACCACACCAAGGGTCAGGCCTTCATGGTGGCCTTGTTCGCCCGGCCGGAATGAGGAGAACGTCATGATCGGCAAGCAAACAGGATTGCTCGCAGGCGCGATACTCGCAGCGTTCGGCCTCGCCTCCCTTGCGAACGGCGCACCGGCGCTGGAACCGGGTTTCATTCTGAAGTCGTCGACCTTCGAGGACGGCGGCCTTGTGCCCATGCGGATTGCGTTCAAGGCGAACGCGGAATTCCCCGATTGCTTCGGCGAGAACGTCTCGCCGGCCTTGTCGTGGGAAAACCCGCGGCCCGGGACCAAGAGCTTTGCGGTCACCATGTTCGAGATCGAAGACCCGCCGCATTACGATCTGGTCGCCTATGGCATCCCCGCCAATGTGACCTCGTTCGCGGAAGGCGAATTCAGCAAGCCGTCCGCCAAATATGTCGGCGGTTCGAATTTCCGCAAGATGGCGACGTGGCGCGGCATGTGCCCGCCGCGCAATATCGGAACCTCGGTACATCATTACCAGTTCACGGTGTTCGGCACCGATTTGGACCCCAAGGAATTGCCGCCGGGACTGAGCGGAGACGAGCTGATGGAGAAGCTCAAAGGCCACATGAAGGGCAAAGCCGTCCTCATCGCGGCCTTCAAGCGGCCGTCTTAGCTACGCACGAGCACGCAACCCGAAAGATGGCACGCGCCTCTTCGTGGGCGGGCTCGCCTATTTGTAGGTGAACGGTTTTATCTGGGTGCCGCAAGCCTGGATGAATTCGTGCTTGCCGCCGGTTTCCTCGTCCAGCCGCGACAGATTGAACAGCAGCGAGTCGATGAACCGCGACGCATAGGGCGAGGTGTAATCGCCATTGGCCGGCAGAATCTTGATCGTCTGCTCGTAGAGATGGCCATCGCGGAAATAGAACGCGGTGATGTTCCGCCCGCCATTCTTCGGCGCGTCCACGGTGATGGTCCGCCCATAGGTCGCGCCGCGCGCGGGGTTCTCGATCCGGGTACCGTCATCGCTGATCGTCTTGCCGTCGGCCAATCCATGATCGTTGGATTCGGTGTGCTGGAACATGGCTTCTGCCAGGATGCTCGCGCCATCCGGGACGCGGTCGGAGTAATCGGCAACCATCATCTGGAACACCATATTGTCCACGGTCGTACTGTAGGTGCGGGCGGACAACGCCGCCCCGTGGCGCGGCATGGAGAATTTGGCGCTTTCCATTTTGGGGGCGCCCGGCATCTGCAGGGCGAAATTGTCCGACGGGCAGGCATACCACTGCCAGGCGGCCTCTGCCGGCGCCGTTCCCATCAACAGGGCTGCAAGGCCAAACGCCAATCCACGCATGATGTCCTCCGGCAGTCGCGCATTCTCTGCGATGTGATATTATAGAGGGCAGAGAAGTCTGTCATACACGAGCGGAGGAACATTCCATGCGATTTGGAGCCCTGGTTCTGGCCGGATTGGCCGGCGCCGTTCTCGCCGGACCCGCGCTCGCGCATCATTCCTTCTCGATGTTCGACCGGGACAGGACGATCACGCTCTCGGGCGTCGTCAAAGAGTATGAATTCGTCAATCCGCATGGCTGGATTCACATGATGGCCACCGACCCGTCGGGCAAGCAGATGGAGTGGTCGTTCGAAATGCAACCGATCAGCCAGTTGGCTCCCGCAGGCTGGAAGCCCGATACCCTCAAGCCCGGTGACAAAGTGTCGGTCGATTTCCATCCGCTGAAGGACGGCGCGCGGGGCGGCCAGCTCGTCATGGCAACACTTCCCGACGGCAAGAAACTCGGCGACCGCGCGCCCTAAATCCGAACGGCCTAGGCGGAAGCCAGGCGCCTGGCTTTTTCGACGCTGCTGGTCGGCAGGATTACGTAGACCCGCGTACCTTTGCCGGTCTCCGATTCGATGGCCGCGCGCCCGCCATGGAGTTCGGCCAGGCCCCTCACCAGCGCAAGGCCAAGCCCCGTGCCGCCGGCGCCGCTGTCGTAGCGGTTGTCGACGCGCGAGAACGGTTTGAAGATGCGATCGACCTTTTCCTTGGGAATGCCGGGGCCGTTGTCGGCGACGGTCAGCTCGAATTCGCCGATGCCGTTGCGCCGCGCGTGAACCTCGATGCGCCCGCCGTCATGAGTGAACTTCACCGCATTCGACACCAGATTGATCACGATCTGCTTGACCGCCCGCTCGTCCGCATAGAGAAGCGCCGCGCCGCCGTCGACGGTAATCGTCAGCGCCTGCTTGCGTTCCCGCGCCTTCACGCTCACGAACTTCAGCGCGCTTTCGAGCGTCGCTTCGGTGTCGATCATATGGGGCTCGATCTCCATGCGGCCGGCCTCGATCTTGGCCACGTCCAGAAGATCGTTGATCAGCGACAGAAGATGGGCGCCGGAATTGTGGATATCGCCCGCATATTCCTTGTAGCGGGGGCTCCCCACGGGCCCCAGGCACTCGCGCGCAATGATCTCGGAAAAGCCGAGGATCGCGTTCAGCGGCGTGCGCAGCTCGTGACTGATATTGGCCAGGAATGCCGTCTTCGACGCGTTCGCATTCTCCGCTTCGGCCCGCTTCAGAAGGGCTTCGTCGCGCGCTTCGGCGAGCTCTCGCGACATGTCCTGATGCGAAATGTTCATCCGGGCTTCTTCGTCCCAGCGACCGCTGATCTTGACGCTGTCGAGGAATATCTGGACGGCATAAAGCGGCACCAGAATGGCGAGCACGAGGTCCATCGGCTGCATCGTCAGCGCAAAGCGTGCAAACAGCATCGCTCCCATCGGTCCGAAGCTCGCCAGGAAGAAAGGGACGTGATTGGCCCGGACCACCAGGAACCGGGAGACGATCGCAAGCAGCATCAGCGCGATGAAGACGTGGTTTGTCGCGTTGCCGTTTTCCCATAGCAGCCAGGGCGCGAAACCCCAGGCGAACGACAAGAGGACGCAGACACCCAAGAGGCGCGAGTTCCAGCGAAGCTCGGCGGCCGTGTCGTTCAGCGTGTCAGGGCGGGCGCGATAGGCGCGCAGCACGAGCCACACCAATAGCGAAGCGCCGGTTACGAGGGAAACCAGCCCCGCGCTCTGGTTCAATCCGACATTGCCGAGATAGGGCACCGGGTCGCTGCACATCAGCGCCAGAAACGCCACCCAGACAGGCGAACCCGTGGCCGCGCCACCGATGCTTTTGGCGGCCCGTTCGAGCTGGACCTTCAGAATACGCGGATCGCCTTGCGGACTTCCCGCCTGTCCTGCCTGCGCCATGGCGCGTATGACCCCCTGCCGCTTTCCCTCCGATTGCGGCTTGCCTCCGATACTATCGGCAGAGAGTTAACAATTGCTGAGGATGTCCTGTCATGCCGGGCGCCGTCCGACAGGATCGCCCGCCAGCCCCCCCGGCTGGGCCATTCAGCCTATCGTGGTCGTTCCGTCGATCTGATAGCTGCTGTTCGAGTAGCTCGACGCCTGACAATAGAATTTCCAGGCTGCGCCGGTGCGCTTGCCGATCACGGCGGCCATCTCGTCATAAGCGCCGCCGATCCCGAACGTGCCGGTAACGGCATTGAACCCGCCCGTGAGATTGGTTGTCAGATCCTGCTGGCGCGTACCCGAACCAACCGTCAGGTCCGGCTGCACATGCGAAACCAAAAGCGCGCCCATGGCATCCGAACCGACACCGAAGCGGCAGCCGGAGAGTTTGGACGTGATCATGACATCGGGCCCGCCGGCGGTCGGCAAGGTGTAATGGCTGGTTCCCGCCGCGACATCCGACGTCTGCACCATGGGAATATAATACGCATTCATCTCGTCAGCGGCGAGCACGGCTTTCGCAGGCCCGCTCAGCTTGGTGACCTTCACGAACTCGCGTTCCTTCCGCTTGCCGATGAATCCGCTGATCCCGGTCGTGAAGCCTTCGACCGCCTGGTCGCCAATTTCGATCTTGAAGGTGTGGATGGGAGCCTGCCCGTTGGCCGGTGGCGGCGGCGCGTCAGGCAAACTCGGGCTTTTCGTGGCGCCGCCCGCGATGTGCAAATAGCAATGCCGCAGCAGGACATCCGGCGTAGCGAAGAGAGCGATGACATTGGCGGGGGTCATGGTCGGCCTCGGCAGGTGTCCGCCGGGGTTTCCCCCAAACGAACGGCTCAGTTTGTCCCCCTTGACCTTAAGCGTAACCAACCGGCTGGACGTTCCGCAAGGACATCCTTGGCGGCAGGCCCATGCGAGGTTGTTTTCTTCCCAGGTCAGATGGGGCAAGAGTCCGCAAATGGCAAAGATTCGCGATCTGTTCGACGAAGCCGCCGATTCGCCGCCCGTCTCAGGCCGCGCCGGCGGGGATAAAAGCTACACCGCCAAGGACATCGAGGTCCTGGAGGGACTCGAGCCGGTGCGGCGGCGGCCGGGCATGTATATCGGCGGCACCGACGAGCGGGCCCTGCATCATCTGGCGGCCGAAATCCTCGATAACGCCATGGACGAAGCCGTCGCCGGCCACGCCAATCGGATCGAAATCGAGCTCGAAACCGGCAATGTGCTGACGGTGCACGACAACGGCCGCGGCATACCGGTCGATCCCCATCCCAAGTTCAAGAACAAGTCGGCGCTCGAAGTCATCATGACAACGCTGCATGCGGGCGGGAAATTCGGCGGCAAGGTCTACGACACCTCAGGTGGGCTGCACGGCGTCGGCGCCTCGGTCGTGAACGCGCTCTCCGAGTGGATGGAGGTCGAGGTCGCGCGCGACCGGCGGAGCTTCAAACAGCGCTTCGAGCGCGGACACGCCGTGAGCAAGCTCAAGGAGCAAGGCCCCGCAAACCGCCGCGGCACGATTGTGCGCTTCAAGCCGGACGAGAAGATTTTCGGGGACGCCCAATTCTCGCCTCGTACGCTCTACCGCATGGCGCGGTCGAAGGCCTATCTCTTTCGCGGCGTCGAAATCCGCTGGCGCTGCGCGCCCGGCCTGCTGAAGCCGGAATGGGAAATTCCGCCCGAGGACGTTTTCCATTTCCCCGGCGGGCTGCTCGATTTCCTGCGGACGTCGCTGGGCTCGGCCAAGACGGTGACGCGGGCCTTCTTCGGGCAGATCCAGAACCGGGACGGGAAAGGTGCGGTGGAATGGGCCATCGCCTGGGCGCCCGAAATCGATCCCTTCGTCCATTCCTATTGCAACACCATTCCGACGCTGCAGGGCGGCACCCATGAGCAGGGCCTGCGCTCAGGGCTGACGCGCTCGCTCCGCGCCTATGGCGAGCGCACGGGTAACCGCAAAACCCAGCTCATCACACCCGAGGATTTGATGGCGGGAGCGTGCGCGGTTCTTTCCATCTTCATCCGCGAGCCGGAATTCCAGGGCCAGACAAAAGAGAAACTCTCCAGCCCCGACGCACAGCGGCTGGTCGAAAATGTCCTGCGCGACCATTTCGACCATTTCCTCTCCGAGCATCCGGCCGAAGCCGATTCGCTGCTGAATTTCGTCGTCGATGCGGCCGAAGAGCGCTTGAAGCGCAAACAGGAACGCGAGGTCAGCCGGAAAGCGGCGACGCGCAAATTGCGCCTGCCGGGCAAGCTCGCCGACTGCACGCGCGAAGGCCAGAACGGGACCGAGATTTTCCTGGTCGAAGGCGATTCCGCCGGCGGTTCGGCCAAGCAGGCGCGCGACCGCAACACCCAAGCGGTGCTGCCTTTGCGGGGGAAGATCCTGAACGTCGCCAGTGCGGCGGCCGGCAAATTGCAGGCCAACCAGGAGCTCTCCGACCTTGTCCTCGCGCTCGGTTCGGGAACCGGCGCGAAATATCGCGACGAGGATCTCCGCTATGAGCGCGTGATCGTGATGACGGACGCCGATGTCGACGGCGCCCACATCGCCTCCCTGTTGCTCACCTTCTTCTATCGCGAGATGAAAGCCTTGATCGAGAACGGCCATCTCTTTCTTGCCATGCCGCCGCTCTACCGGCTGACCCAAGGGGGAAAGACGGTCTATGCCCGCGACGACCGCGACAAGGACGAACTGATCAAGCGGGAGTTCAAGAGCAGTTCGAAAGTGGAAGTCTCGCGCTTCAAGGGGCTGGGCGAGATGATGCCGGCACAGCTCAAGGATACCACCATGAAGCCGGGCCACCGCACGCTGCTGAAGGTGGAGATCGTGGACACCGATGCAACGCATACGGACGATCTGGTGGAACGCCTGATGGGCAAGAAGCCCGAGCTGCGCTTCCAGTTCATCCAGGAGAATGCCGTCTTCGCGGCAAAGGACGTGGACGTCTAGCGGCGCCCGGCTTGGCCGCCCACGCCGTTCATCGGCAAGAGCGGTTCATAGAACTCGGTTAATGCACCGACGGATCGGAGCGTTTCGCTTTTCAGCGTTTCTGTGTCATAAGAAACGAATGACAGTCTACACGCTTCACGTAAAGGACTGCGGTTCGAAGCCAAAACCCTATAGTTGGGAAATTTACCGGACAGGCGAGCCTTTTCCGTTCAGGAAGTCGAGCGAGACATTCCGCTCTCCTATTTTGGCCAAAATGGCCGGACATGCCGTGATTGACCGCCTGAGACGCGCCATTTGACCGGCGCGTGGGCTTCTTCGCGGCTTTCGGCAAGTTGTCGCCAGTTTACTTCATCCTCGGCCGGGCTTGCCGAGGATGCCGCCCATCAACCCTATGACAAGGACCAATGATGTCGAACCACAACTCACACCAGAGTCCCGCCGAAAAAAGCGCTCAAAAGATGTTCCGATCCGCGGCGCAAAATGCGCCTGCGAAACAGAACGGAAAGTCGGAGCGCGCGCTGACGGCGGCGAAGACCGCGAGATTGCGGGGCTTGCGCCTCGCCATGGAGAAGGTCGAGCAGGAAGCCGCGGAAAAGCGCTCGTCGGAACAGGGCGAGAGCAAGTCCCCGCCGCCCGCGCGCCGCAAGCGCGCAACGGCTGTAAAAGCCGCTCCGATGGTGAGAATGATCTATTGAGCCAATAGCAACACACGCAATTCGCGCGCAAGCAACCGCCCCATCCGCGCGCCCAAGGCTGCGGCCCTTAAAGCCCGCAAAGGAGACTTGTTTGAGATCTACCCCGTACGGCGGAGCCATCGCGCTTCCGCCATTGCTGCTGTTCGGCTTCTTCATGGCGGCGTGCGAGCCGGCCTTCCCGCAGAGCGCCGCCGCCCAGTTGCCCCGGAACGCGCATGCCCAACCCTACGGGGTGGGTTGGGAGTGCAATTACGGCTATCGGCAGGCCGGCGAACTTTGCGCCGCCGTGGCCCTCCCGGCAAACGCGCATCTGGTGGACTACGCCTTCGGACCGGGTTGGGAATGCGACCGCGGGTATCGCGGAATTGGGGCGGCCTGCACGGCCATAATCGTGCCCGGGAACGGGCATTCGGTGGACTCTTCATTCGGGGGCAAGGGTTGGGAGTGCAACCGTTCCTATCGCGAGACCAATGACGGTTGCGTGGCGGTCACGATTCCCGAACACGGCTTCCGGGTGGACAGCCTGTTCGGCAATGGCTGGGAATGCGACAGAGGCTACCGCACCGTTGGCGATAATTGTGTGGCCGTCCGTCCGCCGGTGAATGGATATCTTCTGCGCACTGGAAATGCCTGGGGCTGCGAGCGCGGCTTTCAGCAATCGGGCGAGACCTGCGTTGCGATTGCGGTGCCCGAACATGGCTATCTCGACAGTGCGGGAGGCGCTTCACGCTGCGAACGCGGGTACAAGAAAGCAGGCACGGCCTGCACGGCGATCACCGTGCCGCCAAACGCCCATCTCGGCAATTCCGGTGAAGACTGGGAATGCAATCGTCCCTACCGCCGGCAGGACGAAACCTGCATCGCACTTTAAAAGCGGTGTCGAGCCCCTTGCCGGACATCCATCCCAACGAACATTGCTGCCCAGCTTGTCTCCGCGCGACCAAAATGGCTCGGATTCGCGCTCATCCCAGGCTCGACGGACTTCAGATCGAGACCTATGTGTGCCCGGGATGCGGCCCGATTGTTTCCATGATTCATCGGTCGGCAGCGAGGCTCGGTGAGGAATCGCTCGGTCCGGCAATTTGGGCTGGCTCTAAGCTATTCCCCATCCTCGGAGCTCAAGAGCCGCGAAACTCCTCGACATCCGGCACACGGAAAATAAGTTTTCCCCACCCTCCGAAAGCGGGCGGATAATGCTGCCCGCCGGAACCCGATGAGGGGCGTTGTCGACCGTCTTCAGCGTGGGTTCCGGCCGGCGTCCGAGCCTTTCGGGGAGCTAACGGCCCCGGAAAAAATCATCTCGCGCGGCCTCAGCAATCGCGCGCGGTGAGGCACGGAGGGAGCCCGCGCCCAAACCCCGCATGAGCCCTTCAGAAAGGCGGTTGCGGGCCCGGCACTGGCCGCCGTTCCGGGTAACCGAGGCATTGTGTCCCCGGCCCCCGCCTTTGGAAAACCGGACACCATCCGGCGCCTGGGGTGAAAGGAATGTGCGGGCGGGGTTCTCAAAAATCGCCGGGTGTGGGGCGCGTCGGCGGCCCTTTTTCGCATGCGAGGTTTGCTGTCCGGCGCGCCTCACGCCCTCCCCTCGACTTCCGCGCCCGATGGGCGGCGGAAGCGTTGCCGCGCGCCAGCGTGTAAGAGGAAATACCTATGCGACCTCGCTGCGGGTTGACATTCCGCCGCCGATCCATAAGTTGCAGTGCATCGTAAAGGGTCTGCGAATCGGCGCGAGAAGCGTGCTGGGGCGGCCCATCGGAGCCTAGAACATAAGTATCGAAAATTTGGCCGGCTCGGATGCCGGCCCTGACAGCGTAGCGCCCAAAAGCGAATCATCCATTGGGCCCGCAGTTTCCTCCCCTTCCAGTGAAGTCCGTTTTGAAGATCTCGGGCTGAGCCCTCAGCTTCTGAAAGCCGTGGCGGATTCGGGTTACACCACGCCGACGCCCATCCAGGCCCGCGGCATTCCGGAGGTCCTCAAAGGCCGCGACCTGATCGGGATCGCCCAGACCGGCACCGGCAAGACCGCCTCCTTCACGCTGCCGATGATCGAGATTCTCGCCCGTGGCCGCGCCAAGGCGCGCATGCCGCGGACGCTGATCCTGGAGCCCACCCGCGAACTCGCGGCCCAGGTCGCGGAATCCTTCGAGCGCTACGGCAAATATCACAAGCTCTCCATGGCGCTGCTGATCGGCGGAGTGTCCTACGAGGATCAAGACAAGAAGCTCGACCGCGGCGTGGACGTGCTGATCGCGACGCCGGGCCGCCTGCTCGACCATTTCGAACGCGGCAAGCTGATGCTGACGGGCGTGCAGGTGCTGGTGATCGACGAGGCCGATCGCATGCTCGACATGGGCTTCATCCCCGATGTCGAGCGCATCGCCAAGTTGACACCGTTCACGCGGCAGACGCTGTTTTATTCGGCGACCATGCCGCCTGAAATTCAGCGCCTGACGGACCAATTCCTGCAGGCACCTGTGCGCGTGGAGGTGTCCCGTCCGGCGACCGCGGCCACCACGATAGTGCAAATGGCGATCACCGTTCCCGGCGGCGACTGGTCCAAGCGCGAAACGCTCCGGCGTCTCATCAATGAAAACGAAGTCAAGAACGCCATCGTCTTCTGCAACCGCAAGCGCGATGTCGACGTGGTTGCCAAATCGCTGATCAAGCATGGCTTCTCGGCTGCAGCGCTGCATGGCGACCTCGACCAATCGGTGCGCACGCGAACGCTCGAGGCTTTCCGCAACGGCGAAATCCGGCTGCTGATCGCAAGCGACGTCGCTGCTCGCGGTCTCGATATCCCGGCCGTCAGCCACATCTTCAATTTCGACGTTCCCATGCAGCCGGACGATTACATCCACCGCATCGGCCGCACGGGCCGCGCTGGACGCTCCGGGCACGCCTTCATGCTGGTTGGCCCGCGCGACGAGAAATATGTCGCGGCAATCGAGAAGCTGACCGGTATGCCTATTCCACACCGTGTCATGGAGGGCCTGCCCGAGGAGACGCCGCGCCCTGAACGCACACGTGACGGGAAAGGCCGCGGGCGCGAGCGCCAGCGTGGGCAAGGCCGCGAACGCCATGGCCATGGCCGCAGTGAACCCCGCCACAACGCACACGAGCCGGCGCCCGTCCTCGCCGTCCCGGCAGTTGCCGAGGAACGTCCCATCCCCGTCCAGGCGCCGCCGCGCGAGCACGCACCGCGTCATCAGCCCAAGCCCGCCGAACGCGCGCAGACCTCCGAGTCGCGCACGAAAGGCGGCTATGACGGAAGCCAGCTTCCGGCGTTTCTCTTGCGGCCGGTGAAGCTTCCGCCGAAGCCGGTCCGGAAACTCGCGACCGCCGATAACGAGAGCTAGGCTCTCCCTCACCGGTAGGCAAAAAAAGCCGCGCCAACCAGCGCGGCTTTACCATTTGTTACCTCCCCCCCTCGCAATATGCGGCCGGGCCATCAGCCACTACCGGCAATGGCGCACGCGCCGCTTAGGGGGTCGGGACGTGCAGACGGATATGGATAAAGATCGGGCTTCAGCCTTCGCGCGTGACGCGCTCGCGTGGTTGGCGCAGCGGAACGTTCCGCCAGTCCCGGAGAATTTCGAGCTCGCGTTCAATTTCGTCAGCGGCGAACACGCCGAGCTGAAGCGCACGGTCGAATCGCTGGTCGGTAATGGCTGCAAATTCGATTCGAGCGTGATGACGATCCTGCATCAGCGCTACTGCCGTGTGCCCAAGGACGACGAGGTCATGGAGGAGCTGGGCGAGAAGATCAGCGCCGAGCTCGATTCGGTCCTGCAAGTGCTGGAAACCGCCGGCCAGGATCATTCCGCCTACGGAAAGACCCTGTCCAAAGCATCCGGTGAACTGGGTCATGCCAAGCTTGGCGAGGCCGGAATCAAGACCCTCATCGATAGCGTGATCAATGCGACGCGCGCGATGGAAGCGCGCTCCAAGACATTGGAGATCCGGTTGCAGACATCCTCACGCGAAGTGAGCGAATTGCGCGACCGGCTGGAATCGGTGCGCAAGGAAAGCCTCACCGATCAGCTCACCGGAATCCCGAACCGCAAAGCCTTCGACAGCGAACTCGAGGACAGCATCGAGCGCGCCATCGAAACGGGCGAGCCCTTGTCGCTGGTGATGTGCGACATCGACCATTTCAAGAACTTCAACGACACGTGGGGCCATCAGACGGGCGATCAGGTGTTGCGGCTGGTGGCCAATTGCCTGTCGGAGAACGTGAAGGGCCGCGACACGGCCGCACGTTATGGCGGCGAGGAATTCGTGGTCATCCTGCCTCAGACCGGGCTTTCGGGCGCGGTCAATCTGGCGAACCAGATCCGCAGCAAGGTCGAATCGAAGAAGCTGGTGAAGAAGTCGACCGGCGACATCCTGGGCGTGATCACCATATCGGCCGGCGTTGCGCAATATGAGCCGGGCGAGACCGCGGTCGATTTCATACGGCGGGCGGATGCCTGCCTCTATGCCGCCAAGCGCGGCGGCCGCAATCGCGTGCTGAGCGAAGTCGATGTTCCGGCCTATTCAGCCGGCACCGCGGCGGCGTGAGCCGCGCCGAAACCTGAGGATATGACGCATGGCAAAGGCGCAGGACGGCAAAGCCAAGAAGAAACCAAAGGCGAAGGAAAAGCCCCCTTCCGATTATGGCTGTTGCAACGATGCGATCGATGTCGCGTCCGAAGCCAAGGAAGTGGCCGGCGAGTGGAGCCAGGAAGCCCGCAAGAGAGTACGCACACGGCCGTTCGCGGCCTGCGCGCTTTCGGTAACCGCAGGCGCGATCATCGGCGCTCTCCTGCTGCGTTGAGCGGTCGGTGAAGGCGCCGCCATAACGCAAACAGCAGCGGCAGGTCTTGAACGCCGCCGCTGCCGTCCGAAATTATCGTATCTGAACCGTCAATTGGGCCAGGTACCCGCCGGCCGCGGCACGTGCAGTGTGATCAGCACGATCGGCGCGCCGCCCGAGGGCATGACCTGATGGGGCGTCCCTTCCGGCACGATCAGCATGGCGCCGGGAGATACGGCCTGTGAGGTGCCGCCCTCGATTCCGGTGCCGCCGAGATTGGCGGCGTTGTTGCGCTTTTCGTTGATCAGCTTGCCGCCGGTCACGATCGTGCCTGTGCCCTGGAGCACATACATCATTTCGGCGTCCTTCTCGTGCACCGCCGGCGGCGAGTTGCCCGGGCGATATTCGAGCTGCGCACGATAAGGCGCGAGCGAAAGAATTGGCTCGGCCACCAGCGGGGCGTCACCCTTGCGGTCGGCCTTTGCCTTGTCGATGAGGGCCATGATGTCGGCCGACGCCATGAAGGTCTTCATCGGCGGGGGACCGGCGTTCTGTGCCAGAGCGAAGGGAGCCGCGGCTGCGGCCGCGAGAACGGTCAGTGCGAGAAGCGCGCGCATGGGATCTCCTAATGGGCGTTAGTCGGCTGTTTGCCGGCGGAATTGCTAGCATGGGGACGGCCGAAGCGACAGCGGGACCGTGGCTTTCCTATCCCGGGACGCTGGTGATGTAACCGCCGGCGGCATGGCACCGGCGCTCCCACAGGGGGATCACTTTCTGCGCGGCCGGATCGCCATCGACATCGGCCCAGTCGAACACGAACGGTTGCTGGGCCCCCTGAATCGCAAACAGGCTCACCTCGGTGTAGCGGCGCCCGCCAAACCGGTCGAGATAGCGGTATTGCAGCACCGGAAAGGGGTTGCCGTTGCCCTCCATCACCATGATTTCGACGTCGCTGACGCCCGGTGTCACCCGCAGGAGGTTGACCATGCACTCGGCCGCCTCCATCAGGGCTGGAGACACATCGGCCGGCTTGGCGGGCGCGGCCCCGCCCGCCATTGACGACGCGCAAAGCCCAAGCAGGGAGAGAATCGGGATCAGCCGGGGGCGCATAAACCCAACATAGCGCCGGGCGGTTGCCCATGCCTAGCGACAAGCAGGGGCCATTATGGCAAATTCGATCCCTCGGAGGACCATCAGGGGAAAATCAATGCGCTTCGTCAGTCTCATGACCGCGGCGGCGGTTGCCTTGTTCATATCCAGTGCCGCGTCCGCGCAAACCTGGTCGGAATATGTCAACCGCGGAGACTTCTTTTCCGTGAATATGCCCGGCGACCCAGCCTCGCAGGATTTGATGTACAAGACGGCGAAAGGCACCATGCTGCCAGCCCGCCTTTATACCGCGCGCGATGCGAGGGGGAATTACACCATCACGGTGGTGGACTATTCCAAGGCGGAGGGCGAACTCGGCACCGCCATCGACGAAGCGGTGGCGGCGATCCGTGCGAAGGGCACTCCCAAATATGACGCGGTGAACATGCTGGACATGCACCGGAGCTGGCGCATCACGGTCGAGACGCCGGAGAAGCGCCGCCTGTTGGGCGAGGTGCTGGTGGCGGCGAACAAGCGCCTTTACATTTCCCAGGCCGACACGCCGCTCAACGTGCCGCCGCCGGCCCAATTCTCCGTCTCGCTTCAGATCCTGGACGAGAACGGCGTCCGCATCCGCAACCGCACGGTCGAACCGGCGAAGGCGGGCGAAATCGTGCCTGTGACGGAGGCTGCGCGCGTCGCCGATACCGCCGACATGCTGAAGCGGGTTGCCGGCAACTGGAAGGCGCCGGGCGGCAGCTGCGACGCTGCCTTCCTCAAGGCAACCACACGGGCAAAGACCATTCGCGGCGAGGAAGCACTGGATGGAACCGTCGTGGCCAATAACATGACGATCAAGGGATTGTTGATCATCAATGGGCCGCGCGTCGGTCAGATCGTCGATGCCAAGAGTGATAAGGTCATCTTCATCTTCGATCCGAAGGACGACAAGATGGACATTTCGGCTCTGGGACCGCCGGCGCTCGGCATGCCGGACGTGACGCTCGATTTCTGCCCGGGAACCCGCGGCTAGGCTGGAACCGATTGGCGGAAACGATTTCGGGGAGGGACAACCCTCCCCGTTTTGTTTGGTCTAATTGTTCGCCAAGCTTCCCATGAGCATCGGCAGCCCCGACGCGGCCTCAGTGCTGAGTCGAGCTTTCCGCCAATTGTGCTACGGGACCGACCGTCTGATTGCGCATGCTGCGCGCGGCCGATTTCAGGAAATGGAACACTTTCAGATCGATGCTGCTGCCGATGCGAACATCGTCGGCGAGGGCCTCAAGGTCATCGGCCATTCTGTCTCGAATTTTCTTATGAGAACGGCCCATGCGTGAAATCCTCCATTCGTGTTTGCAACGGCATCAATGTGCCGCCGGACAAAGAGATAGGGATTTCTCTCGGTTCCAACACGTTCGGAATGATACGTAAAGTTTGCCTCGGAACTTCACCGGAAGCAGAGTTCCGTAGGTAGCTCTACGTATTTTGGTTCCATCGGCGCGAAACCTTTGCGAGGGATCGCGGTTACCCATGCATCGGCAGGGCGGATGATGGGACGATTCTCGGGCTCGTGTTGTGTATTGGCGTGTTTGTCGGCGCTGCTGTTGCAAGCCTGCAGCACCGAGCGCGCGACGAGCCCCATGCGCACGGCGACGGAACAATTGCTGATCTCGACGGCGGCAGATCGCGCCGCCGCGAAATTGGCGGAGCAGATCCCGCCAAATATCAAAGCCTATCTCGATACGGGTTATATCAACGCGCCCGATGCGAATTATGCGACTCTGGCCATCAGGGATCAGTTCCTTCGCCGCGGCGTATTGGTGGTCAACGACAGGGCGGCGGCCGATGCGATCATTGAAATTCGAGTGGGCGCGCTTTCCACCGACGAGAACAGCGTTTTTCTCGGCACCCCCGATATTCCGCTTCCCCTCGTACCCGGTGTCACAGCCGGCAGCGTCGTGGTGCCCGCGCTCAATCTCTTCAAACGGGCGGAATCGAAGGCCACCGCCAAATTCGCAGCCACCGGGTATGACGTCAAAACCGGACGAATCGTCGTCGCCACCGACCCGCAATACGGTTATTCGGAAAAGGTCGACTGGGCGATACTGCTGTTCTTTTCCTGGACCAACACCGATTACCTCGAACAGCGCATGCGCTGAGCCATTCTAATCGGCGTCGTGCTTGGCCGGCTGGATCACCACCGATTCGCCGCAGCCGCAGGCCTCGGTCTGGTTCGGATTGACGAAGACAAACCGCGCAGCAAGCTTGTCGTGCTTGAAATCCATCTCGGTGCCGATCAGGAACATCACCGCCTTGGGATCGACCAGGATGCGCACACCCTTGTCCTCGATCACTTCATCGAGTGCGGTTTGGGATTCCGCATAATCCATCGTGTAGCTCATCCCGGCGCAGCCGCCGTTCTTCACGCCGACGCGTACACCGATGTAGCGGCCGTCCGATTTCGCCATGATGTCATGGATGCGCCGGGCGGCGGCGTCCGTCAGCCGGATCACCTTGGGGCGTTCGCGGCGCGGCCGTGTCGTGGTCGTGTTTGTGCTTGTTGTCATGATCTCACTCAAAACATGTTCAATTCGAGTTTGGCTTCTTCGGACATGCGGTCGGGCGTCCAGGGCGGGTCGAAGGTCATGTTGACCGTCACCTCCCCGATACCCGGAACGCCCAGGAGCGCGTCGCGCACCATGTTGGGCATCTCGCCCGCCACCGGGCAGCCGGGTGCGGTCAGCGTCATGTCGACGGCGACGTCCTTGTTGTCGGCGACATCGACTTTGTAAATCAGGCCGAGTTCGTAGATGTCCACCGGAATTTCCGGATCGTACACGGTCTTCAGCGCCGCGATCAGCTCATTGCCGAACGCTTCCAGCTCCTCCGGCGGCAGACCCGAGCTTTGCGGCAGGGTCGGCCCGTCGGCTTGAACGTCCGTCTTGATTTCGACCTCGTCGCTCATTCGGTTTTCGCCACGGTCTCGTTGTCCAGCGCGGCCTTCATCGCGTGCCACGCGAGAGTTGCGCATTTGACCCGCATCGGAAACGCCGAGACACCAGCCATCACTTCAAGCCGTTCCCTGTCATCTTCATTCAGCGCGCCCGCATCCTCGCCCTTCACCAGATGCAGGAAGCCGCCCATCAAAGCGTCTGCCTCGGCGAGGGTGCGGCCCATGAGCATCTCGGTCATCAGCGAAGCGCTCGCCACTGAAATGGCGCAACCGCGGCCCTCGAAACTCACATCGGCGATGCGGTCGTCCGCGCCCACTTGGAGATAGACTTTCACCCGGTCGCCGCACAGCGGATTGTGTCCCTCGGCCATGTGATTGGCCGCCGGCAACGGCCCGAAATGACGCGGATGCCGGGAATGATCCAGGATGATTTCCTGATAGAGTTCACGCAAATTCTGATCCATCAGCCGAACACCTTGCGCGCCACGCCGACGGCGGCGATCAGCGCGTCAACCTCTTCCATCGTATTGTAGAGCGCAAACGACGCGCGCGCCGTGCCCGCGACATTGAACCGGTCCATCAGGACTTGCGCGCAATGATGGCCCCCCCTGACCGCAACCCCTTCGCGGTCGAGAATGGTGGCCAGATCGTGCGCGTGAATGCCGATCGCCTCGAAAGAGATGATCGGGCCCTTGTCCAGCGCCTCGCCGATTATATGTATTCCGTTAAGCTCCTTGAGCCTGCTCTGAGCCGCGCGGGCGAGCGCGGTTTCATGGGCCGCGATCTTTTCCCGCCCGACTTTTTCCACATAATCGAGTGCAGCCGCCAATCCCACCGTCTGAGCGATGGGCGGGGTTCCCGCTTCGAAGCGCATGGGCGGGTCAGCATAGGTGACGTTGGCGCGCGTGACTTCGCGGATCATTTCGCCGCCACCCTGATAGGGGCGCATGGTCTTCAGATGCGCGCGTTTGGCATAGAGCGCACCGATGCCGGTCGGCCCGTAGATCTTATGGCCGGTAATGGCGTAGAAATCGACGTCGAGCGCCTGCACGTCGACGGTTCCGTGCACCGCGCCCTGGCAGCCGTCCGCGAGGACCGGCACGCCGCGTTCATGCGCAGCGTGCACGATTTCGCGCAGGTCCGTCTTCGTGCCGAGCACGTTCGACATATGCGAAATGGCGACAAGCTTCGTCCTCGGCGACATGGCGCGCGCGACGTCGGCGGGGTCCAACTCCCCCAAATCCGAGACCTCGACCCATTTCAGAACCGCACCCTGACGCTCGCGCAGGAAGTGCCATGGCACGATGTTGGAATGGTGCTCCATGACGCTGAGCACGATCTCATCGCCGGGTTCGATGCGCGGGCTGAGATAGGACGACGCGACCAGATTGATCGCCTCGGTGCCGCCCTTGGTATAGATGATCTCGTCTTCATACGCGGCGTTGAGGAAGCGCTGAATGCGCCGGCGCGCCTCTTCGTAGCGTTCGGTCGCAACCCCGGAAAGATAATGCACTCCGCGATGAACGTTCGCGTACTCGTTCGTCATGAAGGACATCATGGCGTCCAGCACGGGCTTGGGCTTCTGCGCCGAGGCGGCATTGTCGAGATAGACAAGCGGGCGCCCATGCACCTCGCGCGACAGGATCGGAAAATCGCGGCGCAGTGCATCGACGTCATAAATGCCCATCTGCACATTCGCGTTCATGGCACGGCCTCGCCAAGCGTCACGAGCGCCGCATCGAGCCTGTGCGCGATCACGTCGTGAACCACATCCCCGCCAAATCCCTCGATCGCGTCTTCGAGGAAGGCGCGGATCAGGACACCCTTCGCCTCATGTTCGGGAATGCCGCGGGCCCGCAGATAAAACAGTGCATCCTCGTCCAGCGCGCCTATGGCGGTGCCGTGTCCGCAGATCACATCATCGGCAAAGATCTCCAGTTCCGGCTTGGCATCGGCCTCCGCGGTGGGGGACAGCAGAATCGCTTTGAACAATTGATGCGAATCCGATTTCACCGCACCTGCGCGGACCGCCACGCGCCCCTGATTGACGGCCCGGCCGCGGCCGCCGACCACGCTTTTGAAGAGCTGCCGGCTGGTGGTGTTGGATGCTGCGTGATCCATGACGGTGGTCGTGTCGGCGATGCCGGCGTTCAGGGCCGCGACATTGTGGAGCGTTGCACGCGCGCCGGGGGCTCCGAGCGTGACCTCGGCATCGAGGCGGGCAAGGCGCGCACCCATGGCCACATACAGCGCACGATATTCGGCATCGCGCGCGATTTGGGCGCCGAGCGTCGTGACGTGCAACGCGTTCGGACCACCCTCCTGCACGCGAACATGTTCGAGCTTGGCACCACGCTTCAGCACGAGTTCCATCCCGATATTGGCAAAGGCTCCGGAACTGGCGCCGTGCGATTCGAGCAGGCGGAACGAGACGCCATCCTCCACGACGATCAAGATGCGTGCATGACTGACCGTTTCGCCATCGTCCGCCGGATTCGCAAAAGAGAGATGCAGCGTCTGGTCTTCATGCACGCGAACGGCAACGCCACCCCGCATCAGCGCGAGCGAAACAGCTCCCATCGGCTGATTGCGGCCCGCCGCCGTCATCCCGAGATTGGCGCTCACCCATTCGGGCGTATCGGAATCAAGTTCGACGAGGTCGACGGCTTCAAGGCCGGCGGCCTCTGTCACGTGTTCAAGAAATCCATTCACCAAATGCAGCCGCGCCCCCGGTACGGAGGCGAAAATGCCGCCTTCGGAATCCTGACGAGCGGCGCGAACTGCAGGCGCAAGTTCGGACGCGAGCGCGTTGGCAAGATCGGTGTATTTCCACGCTTCCACCCGCCGGTTCGGGATGCCGGTCTTGAGGAACGCATCCATGGCCGCGCGCCGGCGCGCCTCCAGCCAGGCGAGCCCCGCGCCGGGAAGTTCCCCCCTGTGGCGCGCAAAATCGTCACCGAAAATATCGGGCGAATCGAGCTTGAACGCGAGCGCGGTCATGCGGCCTCCACCACGCCTTCGTAACCCGACTTCTCCAGTTCCAGCGCGAGATCCGCGCCCCCTGATTTCACGATGCGGCCTCCCGCCAGAACATGCACGCGATCGGGAACGATGTAGGAAAGAAGCCGCTGATAGTGCGTGATCACCAGCATGGCGCGGGCTGGCGACCGCAGCGCGTTGACGCCTTCCGCCACCAATTTCAGCGCATCGATATCGAGCCCGGAATCGGTCTCGTCCAGCACGGCGAGCTTCGGCTCGAACAGCGCCATTTGCAGGATTTCCATCCGCTTCTTCTCGCCGCCCGAGAACCCGGCATTGAGCGGCCGGCGAAGCATGTCTTCACCGATCTTCAGCGCTGCCGCCTTTTCGCGCACGAGCTTCAGCGTGCGCAACGCATCAAGCTCGGGCTCACCGCGCGCACGGCGCTGCGCGTTCAGCGCGGTCTTCAGGAACGTCAGCGTCACGACGCCGGGAATTTCCACCGGATATTGCAGCGCAAGGAACACGCCCTTTGCCGCGCGCTCTTCGGGCGCGAGCGCAGTCAAATCCTCGCCATTGTAATAAACATGGCCGGACGTCACCTCGTAACCCGCGCGCCCCGCCAACGTATAAGACAGCGTCGACTTGCCCGATCCGTTGGGCCCCATCACCGCATGCACTTCGCCCGCCGGAATGGACAGCGTGATCCCTTTCAGGATCTCCTTTCCGTCCACGGTCACATGCAGATCGTCGATTTCAAGCATATTCATCCAACCGAGCCTTCCAGGCTGATGCCGACCAGCTTCTGCGCTTCCACCGCGAATTCCATGGGCAGCTGCTGCAGGACGTCGCGGCAAAAGCCGTTGACGATGAGAGCCACGGCCTCTTCCTGAGGGATGCCGCGCTGCAGGCAGTAGAACAGCTGATCATCGGAAATTTTCGACGTCGTCGCTTCGTGCTCCACCTTGGCCGATGGATTGCGGCTTTCGATATAGGGCACCGTGTGCGCCCCGCAATGGGCGCCGATCAGCAAGGAATCGCATTGCGTATGGTTGCGGGCGTTTTGCGCCCTGGGGTGAATGCTCACCAGTCCGCGATAGGTGTTCTGGGCACGGCCCGCGGAAATGCCTTTGGACACGATGCGCGAGCGCGTGTTTTTGCCCAAATGGATCATCTTGGTGCCGGTATCGGCCTGCTGGTAATTGTTGGTGATCGCGATGGAATAGAACTCGCCTACCGAATCGTCGCCGCGCAGGATGCAGCTCGGATATTTCCAGGTGATGGCGGAACCGGTCTCCACCTGGGTCCAGGAAATCTTCGATCCCCTGCCCCGGCAATCGCCGCGCTTGGTCACGAAATTGTAGATGCCGCCCCGTCCTTCTTCGTCGCCGGGGTACCAGTTCTGCACCGTCGAATATTTGATCTCGGCTTTTTCCAGCGCAACCAATTCGACGACCGCCGCGTGCAATTGGTTCTCGTCGCGTTTGGGCGCGGTGCAGCCTTCGAGATAGCTGACATAGGAACCCTCATCGGCGACGATCAGCGTGCGCTCGAACTGGCCGGTATCGGAGGCATTGATGCGGAAATAGGTGGAAAGTTCCATCGGGCAGCGCACGCCCTTGGGCACATAGACGAACGTACCGTCGGAAAAGACCGCAGAATTCAAGGTGGCGAAAAAATTGTCGGTGACCGGCACCACGGTGCCGAGATATTTCTTCACCAGATCGGGGTAATCACGGACGGCTTCCGAAATCGGGCAGAAAATCACGCCGGCTTCCGTCAGCTTCGCCTTGAAGGTGGTCGCCACCGAAACCGAATCGAACACCGCATCCACCGCGACGCCGGCAAGCAGCTTCTGTTCCGACAACGGAATGCCCAGCTTCTTATAGGTTTCGAGGAGCTTGGGATCGACATCCGCCAGATTCTTGGGCCGCTCACCTTGGGATTTCGGCGCCGCGTAATAATAGATGTTCTGATAGTCGATCTTGGGATAATGCACGCGCGCCCAGTTGGGCTCCGTCATTTCCTTCCAGCGGCGAAAGGCCTCGAGCCGCCATTCCAGCATCCATTCGGGCTCGCTCTTTTTGGCCGAGATGAAGCGGATGACGTCCTCGTTCAGGCCTCTTTCCGCACGCACCATCTCGATGTCGGTGACGAAGCCATATTTGTATTTCTCGCCGGCGAGGTCGGCGACGCGTTCTGTGGTTTCGCGCAATGCTGCCATGATTGTCTCCTACGCCGCCCGCAAGCCGCTGCGCCGGGCCATCAGCGTGCGCAACGCGGCAATCGCGGCGTCCACGTCTTCTTCGCGACTGGTCCAGCCGAGGCTGATGCGAAGACCGGAACGCGCGAGCGCTTCATCCGCGCCCATCGCGATGAGTACATGAGAGGGCTTCACCTTGCCCGACGAGCAGGCGGAACCCGACGATACCGCAACGCCTTCCAGATCGAGCGCGATCAGGGCGGTTTCAGCCGCCAATCCCGGAATCGCGAAATTCGATGTGTTGGGAAGGCGCACAGCGTTCTCGCCAAAAACCACCGCCTCGGGCGCGATCCGCTTCAACTCGGCTTCAAAACGATTCCGAAGAGCGCCGATCTGCGCCATGCCATCAGCAAACGCCGCTGCCTCTTGCGCAGCCGCGCCAAACCCGGCAATGGCGGCCACGTTTTCGGTGCCCGAACGGCGCCCCATTTCCTGGCCGCCGCCGGCCATCATCGGCGCGAATGGCGTACCATCCTTCACCAGCAGCGCACCTGCCCCTTGCGGCCCGCCCAGCTTGTGCGCCGAAACGGTCGCATAATCGGCGCCCGACCCGGCAAACGAAAACGCCACACGGCCGGCCGCCTGCACCGCGTCCACATGCAACAGCGCGCCTTCACCGCCTTCCGTTCGCACCATCTGCGCAATCGCTTCAATGTCCTGGACCACGCCAGTTTCATTGTTCGCCGCCATGACGGACACGAGTGCGCGGCCCTTGCCTTGCATCAGCGCAAGCCGGAAGCTGGCAAGGTCGACCACGCCATCGCGCGTGACCGCAATCGTATTGAGCTTCAGCCCCGGAACGGTTTCGGCAAGTGCGGCCGCGTTGGCGCGCACGCTCTCGTGCTCGATGGCCGACACGAAGAGCCGCGTGATGCGGTCTTCCTCGGCCAAGGCTCCCGCGATTGCGCCCCGCAGGGCCATCGCATTGGCCTCCGTGCCGCCGCTGGTGAACACGACGGAAGAGGGCCGCGCCCCGGCCAGTTGCGCGACCTGCTCGCGCGCCTCCTCGACGCGGGCGCGGGCCGCACGTCCGGCCCCATGGACCGACGAGGCGTTTCCGCATTCGCCCAGTGTGGCCTCCAGCGCTGCCCGCGCGGAGGCGCGCAAGGGGGATGTCGCGTTGTGGTCGAGATAGGCCATGTGACTGAAATCCATCAGGCAACCGCCCGCGTCTGTTCCGCGGCCGAGAGAGGCCGCGCCCGGCCGAGCACCCTGCGCTCGAGCACATCGGCGAGGGTCACCGATTCCAGGAAAACCTCGATCTGCCGCCCCAGTTCCTCCCACAAATCATGGGTCAGACAGCGGCCGGTATGCCCAAGACACCCCTTTGCGCTGCCCGACCGGCAGCGGGTGGCCTTGATCGGCTCTTCTACGGCGGCAATGATGTCCGCGATGCGCGTCTCACAGGCCGCCCTCGCCAGGCGGTAGCCGCCGCCGGGCCCCCGGGCGCCTTTGACCAGACCGCCACGCCTGAGCTTCGAAAACAACTGTTCCAGATAGGGCAACGAGATTTCCTGCCGTCCGGCGATGTCGGAGAGCTTGACCGGATCCGAGACCGGTCCTCCCTCGCCGAAGCGGGCAAGATCGGCCATCGCCATCACCGCATAACGTCCGCGCGTGCTCAGCTTCACCGGTCCACTCCTCAATGCCTCAGGACAAACGGACGACCCACAAGGATCGTAAACACTTGCCATTTGAACCGGCCAATGTAGTAAGAATGACGCGCCACAAATGCGTCTTACCGGTTCCACCGGGATATAGAATTCCTGAGTAACCTAGTCAAGAATTCTGTCCCAACCCTGGCAATTTTGCCCGAAATCCTGAGATGTCTGCCCTGTTTTTCCGCCCCCACCCCACCATATACCTGATTAAACCCCCGTCATTCTGGGGGGAGGCCAGAGATGCCTGACATAATCCTGCCGGGACCCGCCGGGCGAATCGAGGCGCGCTATCAGCGGCAAAAGGCGCCCAACGCCCCCATGGCGCTGATTCTGCATTCCCATCCGCAGTACGGCGGAACCATGAACAATCCGCTGGTCTATGACCTCTACCACCGCTTCCACAGGCTTGGCTGTACAGTGGTGCGGTTCAATTTTCGCGGCGTGGGCAGGAGCCAGGGCTCCTTCGACAACGGCGCGGGCGAACTCTCCGATGCCGCAGCCGTGCTCGACTGGATGAGCACCCTCTATCCCAACCCCTCTTATTGCTGGGTGGCGGGGATTTCCTTTGGCGCGTGGATCGGGATGCAGCTCTTGATGCGGCGGCCGGAAATCACCGGCTTCGTCTCGATTGCGCCGCAGGCCAATCTCTACGATTTTGCGTTTCTCGCGCCGTGCCCCGCATCGGGTCTGTTCGTACACGGAACAAAAGACCAGGTGGTGCCGGAGGCCGACGTGCAGAAGCTGGTCGACCGCCTGACGGCCCAACGCGGGATCAAGATCACCTACACCAAGATCGAGGGCGCCAACCATTTCTTCGACAATCACCAGGCCGAAGTCGTGGACATCGTCGAGGACTATGTGAGGCGGCGGATGGCCTCGACCGACGGCGGGCGCTAGGGGCAGCCGCCGCGGTTTGGGAGGCGCTTGTCAGCCTAGGCGCCGAATTTTAAGCTCGTTGTGCTTTACGCAAGGGTCGCATCCATGCGGTTTCCATTTGCGTTCTTCTTGTCGATTGCCGCCTTGACCTGGACCGGCGCGGGCGTGGCGGCGGAGCCGCCCGATTCCGGCCGCGTCACTGCAGATCGGGACTGGGATTTGTGCAACGGCACCGTCGATGGCGGCGTCTCCTTCGACCAGCAGATCGATGGCTGCGCCGCCCGAATCCAGTCGGGCGAGGAAACCGATGCCGGCCTTTTCGTCGCCTACTTCAATCGCGCCTTTGCCCATTACAACAAGAGCGAATTCGATCTGGCGCTTGCCGACTATACCGAGGCGATCCGGCTCAGACCGGACAATCCGGCCGCGTTTGCCGGGCGCGGTCTCTCCTACTTCCATAGGAGCCAGTACGAGTCTGCCGCCGCCGATTTCAGCCAGGCGATCCGGCTCAAGCCCGACAATGCGGATTTCTACTACCAGCGCGCGACGGCTTTCGCGGCACTGCGCAAATATGACGACGCCATCGTCGACCTGAACCGGGCCATCGCGCTCAAGCGCAATTTCGCCGAAGCCTTTTTCAATCGGGGCGGCGTGTTCTACGCCCAGCACGCCTTCGGCCGCGCGGTCCCCGATTTCGACCAATTTGTGCGGCTGAAGCCGAACGTCGCCGAAGGCTTCCGGTCGCGCGGGCTCGCACTCTGGGCCTTGGGCGAAATCAACAAATCGATCGCCGATTTCACCACGTCGATCAATCTCAACAGCCGCGACCCTGAAGCTTTTTATGGACGCGGTGTCGCCTACAGCACCAAGGAACAATACGATCTCGCGATTGCCGATTTCGACCGCGCGATCCGTCTTCGGCCGGATTACGCCGAAGCCTATCGTTACCGCGGGCTCGCGCATCATTACAGCGGCATGGCGGATGCCGCGCTTTCCGATTTCACCCAGGCGTTGAGGCTCAGGCCGGATTTTGGCGGTGCCTTCGACTATCGCGGCTATGAATACATGATGCGAGGCCAGTACGATTTGGCGCTTTCCGATCTGAACCGCGCGATCCAGCTTGATCCCGATCTCGCCGAGGCCTTCCACTATCGCGGCTATGTGCTCCACAATGTCGAGGAATATGACGCGGCAATCGCCGATTACGACCACGCGATTGCGTTGAGGCCGGATAACGCGAATGCGCTGTTCGGGCGCGCCTTCGATTATTACCACAACGGCAAATTCGACCTGGCCATCGCCGATTACGACCAGGTGATCCGGCTCGACCCGCAGGCGGATGCGCTGTTGAATCGCGGCAGCGCCTATTTCGGCAAGCGCGATTACGACAAGGCCTATCAGGATTTCGACCGCGCCATTGCCATGAGACCGAATTATTGGGAGGCCTTCTACAACCGCGCCACGGCGGCCGCGGCCAAAGGGGACTTCAAACAGGCTATCGCGGATTTCGATCAAGCGATTTCGCTCAAGCCCGATTACATCGAAGCCTATTACAACCGCGCCGGCGCCTATGACCAGGACGGCCAATACGAGCGGGCGCTGGCCGATTTCGACCATGTCCTGACGGTGAAGCCGGACGACCCCATGGCCTTCGTCAATCGTTGCTGGACACGCGCGGTGATGGGCAGCGGTCTCAATCGGGCACTCGATGATTGCAATCAGGCGATGAGGCTCGCCGCGAACAATGATTTCACCTTCGAGGCGCGGGGCTTCGTCGAACTGCGTATGGGCGTCTACCAGGACGCCATCGCCGATTACCAGGCGGCGCTGCAGCGAAACCCGAAGCTCGCAAGCGCTCTGTTCGGACGCGGCGTCGCCGAGCTTCGCTCCGGCAATGCGGCTGCCGGACAGGCGGACATCATTGCGGCCGAAAGCGTGAGACCGGGAACGACGAAGAATTTTGCTCGCTACGGTGTCATTCCGTAGAAGCGTCGATGTTCGCGGCAGATTGCGCGAGAATCAAACAGGCAAATGCAAGCGTCCGCCTGTCATCGGATAGGGCACGCCGGTGGTCGATGGCAGGCTGAGCGGCAGACCGCGCACACTACGCACGGCCAAATCCGCAAACGCCTCGGCTTCCAGGAAATCGCCGCGCCAGCCGGCTTCTTCGGCCGTGATCACCTCACCCGAAAGCCGCGCGCGAAGCGCCTCCATCAACACGGGATTGTGCCGCCCGCCGCCGCAGATGATCCAGGTCTTCGGTGGCTCAGGCAGGTGTTCTCGGGCCCGGGCGATTGCCGCTGCCGTGAACGCGGTCAGGGTGGCCGCGCCATCGGCCGCCGAAAGCCCCTCCACAGCGGCCATGGGAAAATCGAAACGATCGAGCGATTTCGGCGGCGGCCGCAGGAAAACCGGATGATCGAGCATGAACGCAAGCACAGCCTCGTTCACCGTCCCGCTGCGCGCCAGCCTGCCATCGCGGTCGAGCGCCTCGCCCGTATGCTTGAGGGCCCAGTCGTCCAGCGCGGCATTACCGGGCCCCGTGTCGAAGGCGATGATCTCATCCTTCAAGCCAATGTAGGTGACATTGGCGACACCGCCGATGTTCACCACGGCCAGCGGCCGTTCCATGTCGCGCGCCAGAACCAAATGATAGAGCGGCACGAACGGCGCCCCCTGCCCTCCGGCCGCCACATCGGCAAGCCGGAATTCGTTCACGACGGCAATTCCCGTCGCCTGGGCAAGCAGAGCGCCGTCGCCGATTTGCCAGGTCCAGCGATCGGAAGGCCGATGGAGGATCGTCTGGCCGTGAAAGCCGATATAGGCGATATCGGGCGCCTTCAACTCGGCGTGCCGCAGCAGGGCCGCTACGGCTTGCGCGTGCGCGTCGGTCAAAAGCCGCTCTGCCTTCTCGATCTGCGGTGGAACCGGGTCGCCCGCACGTGTGTGCAACGCCGCCTTCAGCGCCTCGTTCAGCATGGCACGCGTCCAGGGATGGTAGGGAACCGTGAGCGCAGGCCCAGGCACGGCGATCCCTGCGCCATCCGTGTCGAGGATCGCCGCATCGATGCCATCGAGCGACGTGCCGCTCATCAGACCCATCACTTTAAGAATGTCCGCCATCCGTGCTACACACCCTGCCCTTTCGCAACGAGCTTATCATGACAGCCGCGCCAAAATTCGCTTCCGAATTCCTCCGCATTTTCGCGGAGCGCGGCGCCTATTACGATTGCTCCGCACCCGAAGATTTGGACACGCTGTTCCAGAAAGAGCGCGTGACCGCCTATATCGGGTTCGACTGCACAGCCTCCAGCATGCACATCGGCAATCTGGTGCAGCTTATGACGCTGCGGCGCCTGCAACAGGCCGGGCACCGCCCGATCCTGCTGATGGGCGGGGGCACCACCAAGCTCGGCGATCCTTCCGGCAAGGACGAAGTGCGCAAGCTGCTGACGCCGGAACAGATCCAGGTCAACAAGAATTCCATGCTCGCGGGTATCCGGCATCTTCTTGCGTTCGGTGACGGACCCTCGGACGCGATCATGGTGGACAACGCAGATTGGCTCGACAAATTGGAATACATCCCGTTCCTGCGCGAGGTCGGGCGGCATTTCTCGGTCAACCGCATGCTGACCATGGAGAGCGTGAAGATCCGGCTTGAGCGCGAGCAGGCGCTCTCGTTTCTCGAATTCAATTACATGGTCACGCAGGCTTTCGACTTCGTGGAGCTGTACCGGCGTTATGGCTGCCGGCTGCAGTCCTGCGGCTCGGACCAATGGGGCAACGTCGTGTCGGGCATCGATCTGGGACGGCGCATGGAAAGCGCGCAGCTCTTCGGGCTCTCCACCCCCCTCATCACAACGTCGTCCGGCGCCAAGATGGGAAAGACCGCAGCCGGTGCGGTGTGGCTGAACGCGGACATGCTGAGCCCCTATGAATATTGGCAGTTCTGGCGCAATACCGAAGACGGAGACGTCGGCCGCTTTTTGCGTTTCTTCACCGACATGACGATTCCCGAGATCGCGCGGCTTGAAGCGTTGCAGGGCGCGGAGCTGAACGAGGCCAAGAAAATCCTCGCCACCGAAGCGACCGCCATCGTTCATGGCCGCGCTGCAGCGGATTCCGCCGCGGAAACCGCGCGCCGCACCTTCGAGGAGGGTGCGCTTGCCACCGGATTGCCGACGTTCGAAATTGAACGGTCTCGTCTCGCCGAGGGCATTCCGATTACGACGCTTGCCCATCTCGCGGGACTGACCGGTTCGGCCAGCGAAGCCCGCCGCTTCATCCAGTCCGGCGGCTTGCGCGCCAACGACGTTCCGGTCGCCGACGTGCGCGCAGTTGTCGGTTTGGATGATCTCAAGGACGGCGTCGTGAAATTGTCGGTGGGCAAAAAAAGCCACATGCTTATCAAGCCGGTCTGATCGATTCAGTCCGATCAATTCGGCGTCGGGGCAGGCGCGGCCTGCTTGCTCTCGGCGGACGCTTGCGGCGGAGGCGGTATCTCCGGCGGCGGCGCCTTCGGCGTGGCGTATTCGAAGATCCTGCGGAAGATTCCCGGCGTCAAAACCGACAGCGGATTCACCGAAAGCGCCGGCTCGTTGAGGTTGCCCTTCATTGCGTAGGTGAGGCCGAAGATGCCTTCGCCCTTCTTCGAGATCAGGATGTCGCCCAGGAGAGGCACCGCGCCGAGGAAACTGTTCAGGCCATAGAGCGGCACGAGCGTGCCCGTGACATCCACCTTCTCGGTCTTGCGGTCGAGCATGCCTTCGAATGTGGCTCCAATGGCGGGCCCCGCGGCGCGGCCTTCGTGGATGGTGACGACCTTCCCGCGGGCATTGAACGGGACACTCACGGTGCTGAGTGGAATTCCGGAGCCCTGCAGCAGCCGCAGCGGACCATCCAGGCTGCCCGCGGAAAACAGGCGCGCGACGAACGGCTGGTCGGTGACGACAATATCGGAGAGCGTGACCGTGCCCTGATAATCCGCGAGCGGAGTCTTTACGTTCGCCGGGCCGGGCAGGTCGGCGGGGAAACTGATCTTGGCGGAGAGCTTGCCGCCGCGAACACTCGAAAAGCTCATGAAGGTATCGATCAAGGCACCCGCATCGTCCGTATCCAGGGTCAGATTGCGGACGCCTTTCACCACCTCCATGTGGCCTGTGATCTTGCCCTTGCCTGTTCCCATGGCATCAAGGGTGAAGCCGTTGATCCTGTCCTTCGGCGCAAGAGCGAGCGCGAGAGAAACGTCCTTGAGGTTGACCGCGTCGTGCAAAACCAGACGATCGACCTTGATATTCAGAGACAGCGGATGCTGAAGGTCGTCATCCGCGTCGGCGGGCGCGGTTGCGTTCGGAGTCTTCTTCTTGTCGGTAAAGTAATGCGCGCCATCCAGGCTCTTGCCATGAATGCGAACGTCAAGTCCGTCGCCCACCGTTGGCGCAAGGTCCAGGGCGAAGTCGTTGATGCCCGAACGTACCTCGCCAAACGACACGTTTACGATCTTGCCGTCCTTGTCGAGCGAGAGCCCGCCTTTGGCATTCAGACTCTCGCCGGTTACCACAAGGTCGGAAATCGTGACCGCGCCCGCCTCGCCGAAATGGAGCTGAGCGGTCGCGTTGGTGCGGGTGCCGGCGCGCTTGGCAAGATTCAGCACCGGAAGATCCACGGCCGCACCCGTCAGATCGGCCTTCAGCGCACCATCACTGAAATGAAACCGGCGCCCCGTGAGGGCGAGAGACGCCGGCATGGGGCCGCTTATCCATTTGGGCTCGGAAAGTCCGAGGCTCGCGCGCGACTGTTCGTCGAGCCGTCCCGCCACGTCCACGCGAGTCGTGATGCCTTCGGCGAGAAAATCCTCCGTCCATTTGAAGACGATCGGCACGGTCTGGAGATTCGCGTTCCCTTGCGCGGTCAGCGATTTGTTGTCGATCGTGAAACTCGCCTGGGCGTGATCGAGCTTGCGGTTGTCGAGGGGGAGAGCAACATCGCTGGCTTTGGCCTGAACGCCGATTCTAATCTGGTCGAAGGAAATGTCCCGGAGCAATGGCAGGTCGACGTCGAGATCGACCGCCGCGCGACCGCTTACGGTTTCCGGCTTCAGGCCGAAGCGCTTGGCATAGCCGAGCGGCTGCTCGTCGATCAGGTCAAGAACCTCGGAGACCTTGCCTTCGGAATGGGCCTTGATGTGGCCGATAACACCGTGGGTGTGAAGGTCGGGAATTGCGACATCGCCCTCGCTTACCGCGAGCGGACCGACGGATGCGGCGGCAACCGTCAGATGGAACGAGTCACCCGTCAGTCTCGCCTCGCCGCGCGCAGCCGTCACCGGCGTCATCCCAGGGATATAGCGGGCGCTCATGCCTTCGAAGGGAAACGTCAGTGTCATCGACGAATCCGGCAATCGGTCCTGATCGAGCGCGCCGGCGGGAAAGTCCGTTTCCACCCGAACGGGCCCGACGCGACCGCCGGGAATGTTCTCCTTGATCCAGTCGCGCGCGCCGGGACCGACGCCCACCGGCCAATATTTCAACGCTTCGTCTACGGGAAGCGCGTTGATCGTGCCCGCCACGCTAAGCGCCGGGCTCCCGCCGCCGGCAAAGTGCGCTTCGCCCTTGGTATCCGCGACAAACGCGCCGCCATCGAGCACCGCACGCTGCCAGGTGAACGTGCGCGCGCCGAGATCATACGCGCCCTGGATGGAAATATTGGAAAAGGCGAGCGGTTGATAAAACCAATCCGGCATGTCGAGCCTGAAATCGGCGGCTGCAATGTCTCCGTTCACGCTTGCAAGCTCGTCCTCTTTCCAGCCGAGCTGCAAATCGGCCTTTACTTTTGCTGCAATCTCCTTGGTCGCGAAGGTGAAATCGGCCAATGCGAGGTGGCTTCCGGCGGCATCGAAATGTCCGGTGGTTTCGAACTTGTCGAGCTTGAGCGGGGTTTTGAAAACGGCTGTGTCGACCGTGCCCGCGCCGGCCACATGGAAATCGGTGGAGGTAAACATTCCATCCCGATCGAAGGCAAAGCTTGCCTCTAAATCCGAACTCAAGCGATAGGGTTTCAGGCTTGCAAATCTTGCGCTGTTCTGCACCAACGCCGGGAGCGAAAGGCCCTTTATCGCAAGGGTGCCATGATCCGGACTGCCGTCTTCGCGCAAGGTCGCCTTTGCGCTCAAGCGCGCGGGAATGCCGGAAATCTCGACGGCGGCATCGAGCGAGACGTCGAAGGTCTTGCCCTTGTCGTCGAGCGTGAAATTGATGTCGGGCGCCACGACAAAAAGACCGGTCGGCTCATCGCGGAAGGCGAGCCTTGCATTTCGGATGGCGAAGCTGTCGAGCGAACCTCCGCCCGCCGCGCTGTTCTGCAGGATGTTGCGAATGGTCTTGAAAAGATCGGGTTCTCCTTCCTCGGGCCCGAAGCCCAGCCGGATGGCGCCTGTCTTGTCGCGGATGCCCGTGAGTTGAACGCCGATCAACCCGAAGCGCTTGAGGTTGAGCTTCCCCTGCACCATTCCGGCGGCGTCGAAATCGAGATCGGCCTTGGGCGCCTGCGCGATGATATGGCCGTTGACGTCGAACACCTTGGTGCCAAGGACAATCAGATTGATCTTGCCTTCGGGACGCGACCATTCGATCACCGCCTGGTCGAAGCGGATAACCACACCGGCAACCGAATGATTGAGCGCGTCCTCGATCACGCTGGCAAAGGGCCCGAGCGAAATCGGGCCCATCAGGAGACGCAATGCGGCGCCGCCGAGGAAGAACAGCACCGCAGCGAGGATCGCTCCGATGATCAGGCCGGCGCGCTGGACATACCGGATCAGCATCGCTAAGCGTACTCCAAGCTCATACCCCGGTATTTCGAGCCGGCTTAAGCCGGCGGACGATCATAGGCGAAAAGCGATGATTCCTAACGGGATTATCCTACCTAGGTAATCGCTTCAGGGTAACAACGGTCGAGAGAAAGGAGGCGATCCGTCGATGGCGTCAAACGATCTTAAGCCAGGCGACAAGGCGCCGGATTTCACGCTCCCAGCCGATGGGAACGGCACCATTTCTCTGGCACAGCTTAAAGGCAAATCTGTGGTGCTCTATTTCTATCCCAAGGACGATACCTCGGGCTGCACCGCGGAAGCGATTGCTTTCACGAAGGATTCCAAAGCTTTCAAGGCGGCGGGCGCGGTGATCCTGGGAATCTCGAAAGACAGCGCCAAGAGCCACGACAAGTTCAAGGCCAAGTACGAGCTGCAACTGACGCTCGCAGCCGATGAAGACACCAAGATCGCTCAGGCTTATGGCGTCTGGGTCGAGAAGAGCATGTATGGCAGGCGTTATATGGGCATGGAGCGCGCCACCTTCCTGATCGACGGCAAGGGCGTCATCCGCCAAATCTGGCGCAAAGTGAAGGTTCCGGGGCATTCGGCCGAGGTGTTGGCCGCCGTGAAGGCCCTATAGGGGCCGTTGCCTGCCTGAGACGGATTGGCACTCTCAAGGCGTAAGCGCTTGATCTCGCGCCGCTAACAGGGTGAAATAAGGCCAACAGCCCTTTGGGGGCGCGAGGGAAGGGTAATGATGGAATCGCTCCGGCAGCGCGCCTGGAGGCGCATAAGCGTTTCTTTCCCCGAGCGGCAAATCTATATCCGCAGCGATGGGCGGGTGCAGTTCTTCACGTTCAGTTCCCACATGCAGGCGATTTGCGCGGGCGTGAGCTTGGCCTTCCTGGGCTGGGTGTCGTTTACCTCGGTTAACGTGATCTTCAAGGACCGTATCCTCGCGGCCAAACAGCGCCATTTCGAAGAGATGCAGGCCTCGTATGAAACCCGCATCGCCGATCTGCAGCTTTCCTATGACGAGTTGAACGGCTCGCTCATTCTTGCTCAGGACCGGTTCAAGACGGTCGCGGATTCGCTGGAGGCCAAGCAGCAAGTCCTGACCGCGGTCATCGAGCACAAGAGCGATCTGGAAGCCTCGCTCCGTGCCGGCAAAGCCACCGGACCGACGCTGAACGCGAAAACTACGGCGATGCCGCCATTGCGCAATGCCTCGGGCATCGGCGGCGTGTTCGATCCATTGACGCCCAATGCGGCGTCCACTCTGGTGCCGCCGATGATGCAGGCCGCAATCCCGGCTGGTCCGGAAACGGAGAGCCTTCCGGCAAAGGTGACTGCCCCGGTCCAAGCGGCGCCACGCGTGCCCTTCCTCTCGGGCGTTTTCCAGAGGCTGGGCAGCCTTTTCCACCGCAAGGTCTCCCTGAATACCTCCGATCAGCCCGCGCTCAAGGTGGCCGACTCCGAGAGCAAGCGCATCGTGCGGCTTGAACTTGCTGAAACAACACTTCTGAGCGAGGCCACCCAAGACGTGAGCACGGAAGCTGCGCGCCTCGGCAGGGCGCTCAAGGCAACCGGTATCGACACCAAGAGCTTGATCGGTCGCCTGTCTCGCAACGAAGCCCAAATGAGCCCTCTGATCCCGTTTGAACTGTCTTCGGAGGGGGACGACACGTTCAGCGCCGGCGTCGCCGAAACGGGGACGGCTATGGAGAAATTGCACGAAGCAGTGATGGCACTGAATGCGGTTCCACTCCTTTCGCCCACTCAATTCGGCAGCGTCAGCAGCGAATATGGCGGACGCATCGATCCGTTCAACGAACAGCTGGCCTTTCATTCCGGGATCGATTTTTCCGGACCGAAGGGGTCCGAGGTTCGGGCAACAGGGCCAGGGATTGTCGTTTTTGCCGGAAAGCAGGGCGAATACGGTAACACCGTCGAGGTCGATCACGGCAACGGCATCCGCACGCGCTACGCACACCTGTCCAAGATATTGGTCCCGGTTGGGGCGCGGGTGGAGAGGGGGGCTACGATTGGGGACCTCGGATCTACCGGGCGCAGCACAGGGCCGCATGTCCATTACGAAGTGTGGTACGATGATGCCGTGAGGGATCCGGGCAAATTCATCAAGGCAGGGCACGATGTTCTCGAAGAATAAGGACCCTGAAGCGGCTTCCGTTCCGCAAGCTGCTCCGGCGTCGAAGCGCAGCGTCCGCAATGGGGGTGTGCCGTCGATCATCAGCGCTGAGCTCATCGTTCGTGGAACCCTGATCTCGACGGGTGACGTTCAGGTCGACGGCAAGGTCGACGGCGATATCCGCGCCGCGAATCTGGTTGTCGGCGATAAAGCGGTGATCATGGGTGACATCTATGCCGATGAGGCAACCGTCCGAGGCCGCGTCGAAGGCAGCATCCGCGCCCGCAAAGTTCAGCTCTGCGCGACCTGCCATGTCGAGGGGAACATCCTGCACGAAGCACTTTCGGTCGAATCGGGGGCGTTCTTCGAAGGTAATTGCCGCCACTCGGACAATCCCCTGGCGGATGCACCTGACGCAGCGAGCCTCTCGGAGCGCAAGCCCGGCGCCGAGCGCCGCCCGGCCCCGGCTGCACCGCCTTCGGCCATGACGAGCGCCCCCGCGCCTTAGCCCGGGCCGATGCCCAACACCCTCACATCGCCAGCCGTCGCAGGTCTCCTTTCGAGGCTGTTCGCCGAGGCTGACGCGACCGACCCCTTGGTGCTCGCCAGCATCCAGCGGGAGGCGGACGCCCGCTTCGGCGGCCAGCGCTACGCGCCCGAACTGTCGCCGATGTTCGACCAGGCCTTCATGCCGGTGCCGCCGGAAGTAGGCCAGCTGCTCTACGTGCTGACGCGCGCGAACCGGCCCAAGACCATCGTCGAGATAGGGACGTCGCACGGGATTTCCGCCATCCACTTGGCGTCCGCGCTCAACGACAACGCCGAGGGCCTCTTGATAACGGCCGAGCTGTCCAGCGCAAAGGTGAGAGCCGCGCAGGCAAATCTTGCGGCGCTTTCGCTCGATCGCTGGGTGGAAATCCGCCAGGGCGACGCGTTCGAAACGCTGAAATCGCTCCCCGCTCCGATCGACATGCTGTTCCTGGACGGCTGGAAGGATTTCTACCTGCCGCTGCTGAAAGCGCTGGAACCGCAGCTCGCCGATGGAGCCCTCGTCATCGGCGACGATACGCGCCTGTTTCCCGAGCGGCTCGCCACCTATCTCGTCTATGTGCGCGACCCTCTCAAATACGTGTCGGTCGAGCTTCCCATCGGTGACGGCGTCGAATTGTCGGTGAAAGTCTAATCCAGGTCGGCGACCGGCCCACCGCGCTCGACGCCTACCTTCTGCGCCAGCGACGCCGCCATGAACGCATCCAGATCGCCGTCGAGCACGTCGTGCGGTGAATGCGATTCGATCCCGGTACGTAGATCCTTAACCAACTGATAGGGCTGCAGCACATAGGAACGGATCTGGTGGCCCCAGCCGATGTCGGATTTGGCGGCATTGTCAGCGGCGGCCTGCTCTTCGCGCTTTCGTATCTCGGCTTCGTACAATCGCGCGCGCAGCATGTTCCAGGCGGTTGCGCGGTTCTTGTGCTGCGAGCGGTCGCTCTGGCACTGCACCACGATGTTGGTCGGCAGATGCGTGATACGTACGGCCGATTCCGTCTTGTTGACGTGCTGGCCCCCCGCGCCCGATGCGCGATAGACGTCGATGCGCACCTCCTTTTCCGGGATGTCGATCTCGATCCTGTCATCGATCACCGGAAAGGCGCCGACCGAGGCAAAGCTCGTGTGCCGCCGCGCATTGGAATCGAAGGGTGAAATCCGCACCAGACGATGCACGCCCGTTTCCGTCTTCAGCCAGCCATAGGCGTTCTCGCCCTTGATCTGAATCGTGGCCGATTTGATGCCGGCCTCTTCGCCTTCGCTCTCTTCGAGGTATTCGACCTTATAACCGTGCTTCTCGGCCCAGCGCGTGTACATGCGCAGCAGCATCGCCGCCCAATCCTGGGATTCAGTCCCGCCGGCTCCCGCATGGACTTCAAGATAGGCGTCGTTCGCATCGGCCTCGCCCGACAACATCGATTCGAGCTTCATGGCCTCGGCCCGCACACGAAGCCCGGCGAGTGTGGCTTCGGCGTCGGCCACCATTGCCTTATCGCCTTCGGCTTCGGCGAGTTCGATCAGACCGACACTATCGTTCAACTCGTTCTCGAGTGCGCGATAGGTGGAAAGAGATTTATCCAGCCGGTTGCGCTCGCGCATCTGCTCCTGCGCGGCTTTGGCGTCGTTCCAGAATGTGGGAGCTTCGGATTTGGCGTTCAGCTCATCGAGGCGGCGGACGGCATTGTCCCAGTCAAAGATGCCTCCTCAGCAGGGAGAGCGCCTGCTTGATGTCGTCGATGGTGCGTTCGGTTTCAGCGCGCAAAGCAGCGGGGCCTTTCGTTCGGGCGGTTGATATAAAGCGGGCTCGAGATACGCGCAACGCCGCAAGATGCGCGCAGCTCCCGCCATGCCTTGGGAGCGGCCGGCCCGAGAGCCATGGGACCGGCGATTCCTCACCCCTCCCCCTTCCCCTTCAAACCGGCGATAAGTTTGGCCGAAATCCAGGATTTCGGCCGGGTTCGCCGGGGATAAGGTAGTTCGAATTCGGTGCAATAAGGGTGCAATAGCCGCGCGATTCCGGTGCAATACGGGTGCAATTGGGATGCCCTCGGGTGCACGGCCGCATTGGCTCCTTCGATTCCATTCGCTGTTCATGGATTGAATATGGGGATGATTTGGAAAGCGCGCATCCACCGGCGGCTCCTCCGCCGCCGGCGGTACGTGCTATCGTGCGGGCCTGGGATGGTGAGCCGGAGGGCCGATCATGAGGGGAACGTCTGTCATTCCATGGGTGGCTGCGGCGGTCCTGGCCGCAGGGGCTGAACGGGCTTCCGCCCAAAGCGCAGCAAGCGCACTTCCGCCGCCCGGCTTCCATCATCTGCATCTGAATTCGGTCGATCCCGACGGGGCAATCGCCTTCTACACCAAAGAATTTCCGAGCACCTCGAAAACGAGCTGGGGCGGCATGCCGGCGCTTGCCTCGCCCAACAACGTGCTGGTCTTGTTCACCAAGGTGGCAAGACCGCCCGTCTCCGATCCGCAAGCGACCGCCTATTGGCATTTCGGCTGGCATGTGACCGATGTGCGCAAGAATCTCGCGCAGTTCCAACAGCGCCCCGAGGTCAAGCTCGCTCCGCTCTACACCACCGATGAAGGCGGCATGGTCTTCGTCAGCAGCGACACCTGGCCCGGCACCGGCGGCCTTCTGGGCCTGAGCAAAGCCCAGATCGCAGAGGCGAAGGCGAAAGGCATCAAGCCGCTGGGCGGCGCCGGGTTCGCCTATTTGCGCGGGCCGGACAATTCGCTGATCGAATACCAGGGCAACATGCCGGCCGAGCGCTTCAACCATGTACATATGTACGAGGACGATCCCTTCTGCGCGTTGGTCTGGTACCAGACCCATTTGAACGCGCCTTCGCCGCAGACCCCGGCGAGCGCGCCCAAACGCAGCGCTGCCGATTGCAAAGTGCCCCGCGGACCCGACCGCTCCTGGCCCGCGCTGGAGCAGCAGGGCATGTTCCGCACACCGTCCGCGGGTGTCACTTTCGGCGATGTGTCGATGAACTGGTACATACGCCAGACGGACAAGCCGCTTGCCGCGACCCGCGGGCATCTGATGGACCATGTGGGATTGAGCGTCGCCAATCTCGATCAATGGGTGGCGAAGCTCAAAGCCGAGGGCGTGGTGTTTCTCGAACAGCCCTATCGGCTCGGCGACACGCGCGCGGCGATGATCGAGGGCCCAAGCCACGAGGCCATCGAACTCGTCGAAGTAAAACAAGGTCTTTGATGATCGCGTAATCCAGCGGCGAGGCGGCTTCCGCTTCGCCGGTTCGCGCTTTAGCCAGGGAGGACCCGATGAAGAAATTCTCTGCTTTGTTGCTTGGGCTTTGCGTGGCTGCTCCCGTCGTGGTGCTCGCCGCAGCCGGCGGCCCACGCGGGGTCGCGACCGACATATCCAACACCGACATCCAGGCCGCCGTGAAGAAGACGGCGACCGCACCCGTGAGCGATCAGCAGCTGAAGGTCGTGAGCATCGCCAACGAATACAATGTCGGCGTCGGCGTGGTGCATCGCGCCAAGACTGAGGGGCGCGACATCGGCGGCGGCATCGAGCACAGCCAAATCGCCGAAATCTATCACATCATCTCCGGCAACGGCACGCTGGTGACCGGCGGCACCATCGAGAACCCGAAGGACACGCCCGCGGACAGTCCCGTGGTGACCACGCTCAACGGTCCGAGTACGGGCGGGGGCAAGGTGACCGGAGGCAAGAGCCGGAAACTCGGGCCGGGCGATGTGGTCATCATTCCGCCCAACACGCCGCACTGGTGGACGGAGATCACCGGCGATCAGATCGTTTACCTCGTCGTCCGCGTGGATCCGCACAAGGTGCTGCCGGCGGGATATGTGCTGAAGTAACGCTTCACCCGACGGGCAGAGTGCCATTCCAGCGCAGGGCTTCGCGCATCAGCTCGGCGGTGGTGGCGACCTTCATTTTTTCCTTCATGCGGGCGCAGTAGGTGTGGACCGTCTTGATGTTGACGTCGAGTTGCTTGGCGATTTCGGTGATCTCGTAGCCTTGGCCAAGGAGCTTGAAGACTTCCAGTTCGCGGTCCGAAAGCTGCGCGATGGGGGGAACGTGGGGCGCATCGGACGACACCACCTTGCGGACCAGGTGCTCCGTCATCTTCTTGCTGAGGTAGAGATTGCCCTTCAGCACCTCGTGGATCGCATCGATGATGTTCTTCGTGGTCTCGCGCTTCATGATGTACCCGCGTGCGCCCGCCCGGATGCAGCGTTCGGCATAGACCTGCTCGTCATGCATCGAGAGTACGATCATCGCGACCTTGGGGTGGGCGGAGCGGATAGCCTGTATGAGATTCAGCCCCGAATTGCTGCCGAGCGACAGATCGACGATCGCAAGATCGGGGTCCAATTCCGACGTCGCCTTGAGCGCACCCTCGGCGTCTTCAGCCTCCCCGCAGACGGTCAGGTCGGGATTGCGCTCGATCAGATTGGCGAGCCATTCCCGCACCAGCGGATGATCGTCGACGATGAGGATACGGGCTTTGTCCGGAATCATTGCGCGGCGTCCCTCAAAAGCGGCGAGCAAGGGACCCCGGTTCCGTTCCAGAACGTGAACCGAACCAGTGCTGCAACCTTAACGGGTCTGGCCGGAGGGGTGAGGAAATCGAGTGAGCGCGCAACCATTTGGGCGACAATTACACGGTTTTGCCGCCCCCGGTAAACAACGCTTTGGCCGCAGGTTCCCGGTGCTTACAGTCCGGCACAAGCTTGCGCAGTTTCGGCACACTTTCGGTGCACTCGCACCCGAAATTGCATCTTGTATGCGTGTGGCGAATCATGGCCGATCTGGCGAATCTCACGCCCGAAAAGCGTGCCGACTATTACCGTGAACTGGCTATGACTGCCCGTAGGGATGCGGAGCTGTCGGATAGCCCCATTCGCGACTTCTATGGCGCCCTTGCGGAGCATTGGGAGAAGCTCGCCCTTGCCGTGACGGGTGAGATCTGGCGCGATTTATCGACGCCGTTCTAACGCGCTCGGCCCGGAGGAGGGGAATGGACACATGGACGAGGCGCCCCGGCCATCCCTTTGGGAGCGCATAGCCGGCTGGACAGCGCTTGGCTGCATCGGTCTGGGGTTCCTGCTGAGCCTCAGCGCGCGCGCAGCGCCGCCGGGCATGCGGCTCTATGAAACCTCGGCCGGGCTGGCGCTCGTCATCGGTCCGGTCCTGTGGATGTCCGCCAGGGCAAAATCCAGGGCCAAGCGCGACCCCGAATTCGCGAGGAAATTGGCGCAGAGCCAAGCGAGGGTGCCGGAAATGCGCCGGCGCGTCTGGCGCCGGGCGGCATTGCAGATCGGCATCGCGATCGCCGGTTTGGCCCTCCTTTATTTCTACACGGCATTCAAGCGCGCGTTCGGCGGCCCGTGACAGCCCCACCTTCAGGCGATGACAAAGGGCGCTGGGGACGAGTAAATTATGGAGAAATCGCACGTGCGCCCAAACCGGGGATTCGCTTCATGCGCTGGACCAAGTTGTTTCGCACGTCGAGTTTCAAGCTCGCTTTGCTTTATGCAAGCTTCTTCATCGCTTCCGTGCTGGTTCTCTACGGCGTGATCTACTGGTTCGCCACCGATTACGCGGCCCAGGACGAAACCAATGAGATCGCCGAAGAATTCGCCGCCATTCAGGACGAGGCGGGGCTGGCCGGCGACGCAAGACTGCCCCAGATCATCGAAAATCACCTGCGCGCCCGCCGCGATGTGCGCGCCGTCTATCTCTTGAAGGACGCCTCGGGCCGGAAGATCGCGGGCAATATCGATTCGATGAAATCGACGATCGGACCGATGATGATTCGCGTTCCCCTGGACGGGCAGATATTCGACGTGCGTGCGCGCGGCTATCAGCTGGCGCGGGGGGAATATCTATTGGTCGGACAGGATACCTCCGTCCTGCGCCAGATGCGGATCGTAATCGCGCGCGCCTTCGGCATCGGTCTCCTGATCACGTTCCTGCTGGCGATTCCATGCGGCGCCATCATCAGCCGTACCGCGCTGAAGCGGGTCGAAGTGGTGAGCCGCACGGCCCGCGCCATCATGGAGGGAGATCTGTCCAACCGCGTCCCGACCCGCGGCACGGAGGACGAGTTCGATGAACTCGCGGGCAGCGTCAACGCCATGCTCGATCGCATCGAAGAACTGATGAGTACGATCACCCAGGCCACGAACGACATCGCTCACGATCTCCGAACGCCGCTGACGCGATTGCGGCAGCGCTTGGAATATGCGCGCCGGCGCGGGACCACCGTCGAGGAGTTGCAGGATGCGCTCGAGCATTCGATCGCGCAGACCGATTCTATTCTGGAGACCTTTGGCGCCTTGCTCCGCATCGCGCAGATCGGGGCGAGCGGCCCAGGCGCTGCCAAGGGCGTGGTCAATGTGTCGAAGCTTCTGACCGGGATTGTCGATGATTTCGCGCCGGCGGCCGAAGATCGCGGGCAACGGCTGATTTCGGAGGTCGAACCTGGAATCAACCTCCCCGGCGATCCGGAATTGCTGACGCAATTGGTGGTCAATCTGGTGGACAACGCGATTCGCCATACCCCGGCGGGCGCGCGGATTTCGGTGAATGCCAGATCGGTCGCCGGAAACCTCGAATTGCAGGTTGCCGATACGGGGCCGGGAATTCCCGAGAGCGAATGGAACAAAGTGCTGCGGCCGTTCTATCGGCTTGAAACCAGCCGTACGACCGAAGGCAGCGGATTGGGTTTGAGTCTGGTGGCCGCGATTGCGCAGCGCCACGCGGCAAAGCTTGTCTTCGCCGACAATCGGCCCGGTTTGCGGGTGTCGGTGCTGTTCCCCGCCGCCGCGTGAGGTTCGCGTTGGCGGCCCTGGCGCGGCGCGCAAACGACCCTAATCCGGCGCGCGCAGGCAATATCCGGCGCCCCTGACCGTATGAATGAGTTCCGGCGCGTAGCCGTTGTCGATCTTGGTCCGCAGGCGGCTCAGATGGGATTCGACAATGTTGGTGCGGGGGTCGAAATGATAATTCCAGACGTTCTGGAGCAGCATGGTCCTGGTCACCACTTGGCCGGCATGGCGCATGAGATATTCGAGCAGCCGGAATTCGCGCGGCTGCAGGTGAATCTCCCGCCCGCCCCGCTTGACCACCCGCTCACGAATATTGAGTTCCAGATCGGCCACCTTGAAGCGCGTCTCCTCGGCGATCCGCGCCGGCCTGCGCGCGAGCGCCTTCAGCCGCGCGATCAACTCGGAAAACGCAAACGGCTTCACCAGATAGTCGTCGCCGCCGGCGTTCAGGCCCGCCACCCGGTCGTTGATCCCCGACATCGTCGTCAGGAAAAGAACCGGCGTATCGTTCCCGCCGGCGCGCACGGTCTTCACCATGCTCAAGCCGTCAAGCTCGGGCAGCATCCGGTCGACGATGAGAACCTCAAACGTCTCCGTCATCGCAAATAAGAGGCCCTCGCGCCCATGCTTCGCACGGGTCACGACATGCCCTTCTTCCTCAAGGCCGCCAATCAGGTAAGCGGCGGTCTCAGCATCGTCCTCCACGAGAAGAACCCGCAATGCAGGCCTCGCAATTGCTGTGGTTGGTCAAGGGAACCATGATGCGGCCGGATATCCGAAGCAATGGATTGATAAGCCGCCCCGGGGAACATTGCGAAATCACAATATTTGACGAACCGAGCCCGGCAGCGCGAGCCGATACCGCTCGGAACGGCCTTTGCCGGTTCCAATCGCCGCGCGCTGACGATCCGGACCCCGCCATCGGGGCCTGACCGGAAACGTAATCTGAGCGCCGCGGCGCCGCTTTCGGAGGGCATAACCGCGAGGCGCCAATTACAAAAGCATAGGCAAATTCTGTCCCGGATTGGCGGCCACGGCGCGGTCTGCGATGTCCGCGGGTTGCCTATATCCAACGCGGCGGCGCGTTACCGCTGCCGATGAATCCCGCCGATACAGCATGATGGCATTTACATACGCGTGTTTCATTCAAAGGAAGACCCGGATTGAGGGAATCCGGGTCTCAAGAAGGCGGCGTCCAGGGGTTCCGGCCAGATCCGGAGGGCCACCGCCAATTAGCAAACTACGCTGAAAAAATTACATGTACCTGTCCAGGAAGTGACCAAACCGGCTTTTGTATGCAGGTTGGCAAATCCCAATGTTACAGTAATCGAACCACAACAACGCGATACAAAAAATTCCTCTATATTTTTTCGCAACATGGCTCGATTTCAAAGGATGTCGTCTATGAAGACTAGACTCCTTGTCGGCATTTTGTTGTCAGCGATTCTCTCCTCTGCCGCGTTCGGCGCGGACACGAACTATAGAATTACAAATCGCATCAAAGTGCCGGATGGCGGATTCGATTACGCCACGTTCGACGCGGCGACCGGCCGCGTCTTGATGGCGCGCACCGATTTCACCACTGTGATCGATGCAAAGACCGGCGCTGTCTCGCAACTCGCGAGCGCGGCCCGCGCGCATATGGCATTGCCGGTTCCGGGCACCAATCTGCTTGCGCTGCCGCGGCGCGAAGGCGACATTCGCATTGTCGACAAGACAACGGACAGCGTACTCGCCGACGTACCAGGCCAAAAGAATCCCGACGGCGCTGCTTACGATCCCTCGACCAAGCTTGTGTTTGCGATGAATCACGACAGTGGAGAAGCAACGCTGGTCGATCCCGTCGCCAAAAAGGCGGTTGCTACGATTATGGTCGGCGGCACCCTGGAATTTCCGACCGCGGATGGCGAAGGAAAAGTGTTCGTCAATGTGACTTCGGTGCCGGAAATCGCCGTCATCGATGCCAGGAGCAAAACCGTCATCGCCCGTTACAAGCTTGAAGGCTGCCGGGGCGCTTCCGGTCTTGCGTATGCGACACAGGCCAAACTGCTGATTTCGTCCTGCGGCAACGGCATGGCAAAGGTGCTCGATGCCGCAACCGGCAAGGAAGTGGCGTCCCTGCCGATCAAGGCAGGTCCCGACGCGGTGATCTATGACCCGGCGCGCAAGCTCGCCTTCATTCCGTGCGGCGGCGCAGGCGTCCTGGAAATCATTTCCGTTGCCGATGCCGCTCATGTCGCCATCGTGCAAGAGCTGCCGACCCAGGCGGGATCTCGCACCGGCACACTCGATCCTCAGACGGGCCGCCTCTATCTGATGGCGTCCCAACCCGATCCGACAGGCGCACCCGGTCCGGGGGGACGGGGTATCGCACGCGTGCCGGGAACATATGAAGTGCTGGTTGTCAGTCCCTAGGGACATCAACCGAATGACGCCGGATTAAAAGAGCGTCGCCGAGTACAGGTGAGTAAACGCTTGGTCTGACGCGCGTGGATCCGAGGGGAAGCAAGGTCCGCACGCACCGTTCAGTAGGGGACTCCGGCCTCAACTTGGGGCGTGCCGATCAATCGGCACGGGGGAGCGACTATGAATCCGACAACGAGCAAATTCGCGGCTCTTATGGGATCCGCGTCACTTATTACATTGATCAGTGCCCTTCCAGCGCAGGCGCAGCAGATGACGGCGCAAGCGCAGATGGCACAGGGACAGCCCGAAGCGGCGCCCGAGCAGGTCCTGATTACCGGATCGCTGATTCACGGCGCTGCCGCGGTCGGCGTGCCGGTGACCAATCTGGGCTCTCAGGATTTCACCGAGACCGGCAACGTCACCATCGGCGACCTGTTCCGCACCGTCCCTTCTGCCAACGTTGCGCCCGGGCCATCGGCGGTCAATTCCGGCGGCCATCAGGAACGCGAGACGCGCGTCAATATCCGCGGCCTCGACCAGACCGGTCCACGCACATTGTTGATGATCGATGGTGTGCGGTTTCCGCCGCAGGCCGACGGCATTTGCGCGGTCGATCCCTCGATCATTCCTGCGCTCGCATTGGACCGCGTGGACATTCTCGCCGACGGCGCATCTGCCACCTACGGCTCCGACGCCATCGCCGGTGTGATCAATGTGGTGCTCAAGCGCGGTTATGACGGCGCGGTGACTTTGCTGCATTTCCAGGCGCCCGATAATGGCGGCCTTCAATATCAAGCGTCCCAGCTATATGGCCGCACCTGGGATGGCGGCGATATCACCTTGACTTACGAATGGATCGACGAGGGACACGTCGCCGGCAACGCCCATTCGAAATACACCATGAACTACACGCCCTGGGGGCTGGATAATGCGATCCCCCTCGCTTCCTCCATTCCCGGCACGATTTCGACCGGCGCGCCGTCAAGCAGCACCATAGCTTGCACCAATTGCTGGGCCATCCCTCATGGCGTCGGAGCCAATTTCCCCGGCGGTCTCGGCCCGACGAATCCTTCCAGCGCCTCGACGATCAACTGGGCGACGTTCGCCGCCAATGCGGCAAATAAAGGAACCCAAAACGTCATCGATCCGCTAAAGGAAGCCTGGGAACTCGCTGCGGAACAGAAGAATTCCTTTGCCTCCACCTTCGATCAGAGGCTGGCGCCCGGCATCTCCTTTTTCGCGAGCGGTTTCTATAGCAATCGCCGGGTGGAGGAAATCGCTCCGGCCGTTCAAGGTCAGGGTGTCACGAACACCATCAAGACCTTCGTCGTGCCCACGACCAATCCCTATTATCCCACCAACGCTCCGAGCAATTTGCGCGTCTCCTACGATTTTGCGCGCGAGCTTCCGCCTACCATTCCGGCGTTCGAACTGTCGTATCGTTATGAGTTCGGTTTGAACCTGGACCTGCCGGGAGGCTGGAACGGGCAGCTCTTTGATTCCCGCAGTTATGAGTCCAATGTTTATACGATCAACACGGTCAACGATAACGCCGTCAACGTCGCATTGGGAACTCCCACGGGTGGCGTCACCAAACCCGCCGGCATCCCCTATCTAAACCTGTTCTGCGATGTGACCCAGTTCCAGTGCAATTCGCCCGCAACGCTGGCCTACTTACAAGCCCAGCGCTATTTGGGCGACAAATACAGCATCGAGGAGAAGGGCGCGCGTTTCGACGGCCCGCTGTTCGACCTTCCCGCAGGCCAGGTCAAGGCAGCGGTCGGCGGTACCTACGAGTCGGATAATGTGCTTGGGTTCACCGGCAACAATTCCGGGTCACCGGCCGGTACGCCCCTGTCGATCATCAACGATTCGGAGCCCTACTCGGTCTGGGCGGGCTACACCCAGGTCGATGTCCCGGTGTTCGGTGACAATTTCAACCTCCCGCTGTTCCGCAAGCTCGATCTGGAACTCTCATGGCGGCATGACCAGTATAATGGCACGCTGAAAGGCGGCACCAGCAATCCCAAGCTGGCCTTCACGTGGCTGGTGGACGATATGATCGGCGCCACCATCCGCGGCTCTTGGGGAACCTCATTCCGTTTCGCCAATGCCGGCGAATATTCGACGGTACTCAGCGACGCCAACGACTCCTTTAACCTCCCCAGCCAAGGGACTCTGCACGTTACATGTTCCGGCGCAGCGCCGACTCCGGGCAGCGCCGGGGCGGCGCTGTTTGCCGCCGGATTTGGCTGCAATTCGACGCCTGCCGGCATCTCCTGGGGTGGCGGGCCGCATCCCGAATTGCGCAGCTATGTCGACGCCACCACCGGACAGACCGCATCGCGCGAGGGCGGCTTGGCGCTTCCCCCTGAGAAGTCGATCAATTACAGCGTCGGTTTCGAACTGGCGCCGCAGATCGCAGCCTTGCGAGGCCTGGATATCCAGGCGACCTGGTACAGCGTAAAGGTCAATGGAACGCTGTTGGGTTTCAATACGACAACAGACAATACCATCGCCGACCCGCTGCAACGGTTCCACGTCATCCTGCCGAGCGATCTCGGTTGCCCGGTGGCGGCGAATGCAAATCCGACGTCTTGCGCACCGTTCGAAAAAATGGCGCTGTCCGGTTTACTCGATCGCAATAACGCTGTGGGTCCCAGCGCCCTTACCAGCATCTATTGGATCAGCGATGCCAGTACCGCCTCGACAGGCTTCCTCAAAGTCGATGGGGTCGACTGGAATGCCAGCTACGATCTCGACCTGGGCGACCTCGGCGCCTGGAACACCGGCATCACCGGCACCTACTACCTGCACCGCTATAACGCGACGATCAACGGCGGCACGGTCGTCGATCTTTTCCATCAGAACATACAAGGGGCGGGAGGCATTCCGCAGAACGGCGTGGAAACGCTGCCCCGGATGATCTACCGGGCGCGGCTGGGCTGGAGCAACGGTCCTTGGACCGCTACCGGGTTCGTGAATTATATCGGCCATTATTACGCGCCGTGGCCCGTTCCGCCCAACGTCAACAACCAGTGCACGGCCGCGGGCGGCACGACGGGAGGCGGCACGTTCCCCTGCTCCATCAGCAATTGGAGCAACATCGAGCCCTCCTGGTACACGTTCGATTTGTCGCTCGGCTACAACACCGGCGACATGCCGGCCAACGAATATCTCAAAAACATCACCCTTCAGCTTACCATCCAAAACCTCATGGGGATTCACTCGCCCTTCGAGTATGGCCCCAGCACCAGCACGCGTAGTATTTCCGGTTACGACATCCTGAAGCCCGATACCGGGCGCGTTGTCGGCGTCACTGTGCTCAAGAACTGGTAGCGGTTTCTCCGGTGGCCGGCGATCGAGCAACATCGCTCGCGCCGGCCATTTGTTGCTCATCCGGCGACATCTCGAAGGGCGACCCGGCTCGAATGTACTCACTGATGCAGCCCAACATCACAGGTGGCGGAATGAGACATCGCAGTTCGTTCAATCATGGGCGCGAAGGCCGATGCTGATACGCATTCCCGCCGTGCTGACACCCGAGCAAGTACAGGCATGCCGCCACGAGCTGGAAAGGACGGAGTGGCTCGACGGCAAGGCGACAGCCGGGCCTCTGACCAAAGCGGTAAAAAACAACATGCAACTGCCGGCGTCCCATCCGGTAGGCCGCCGGTTGAGCGGGATGATCCTGGAAGCGTTGAATAAGAACAAATTGTTCATCAGGGCAGCCCTGCCGCTCAAGATCGTTCCGCCCTGCTTCAACCGCTACGCCGGCGGGCAGGCCTATGGCGATCACGTCGATGCCACTGTCCAGCATACCTGGGGTACGGCCGAACGCGTCCGCAGCGATCTTTCGGCCACGCTGTTCCTCACATCTCCGGATGATTATGACGGCGGCGAGCTAGCGATTCTCGACGAGTTCGGCGAACGCACAGTCAAGCTGCCGGCGGGCGATCTCGTTCTTTATCCCGCGACCAGCGTACATCACGTCACGCCGGTTACGCGGGGTGTGCGGCTCGCGGCGTTCTTCTGGATGCAAAGCATGGTCCGGGAGGACGCCAAGCGCTCCCTTTTGTTCGAACTTGGAACCGTTCTGCAGCAATTCGAGCAGGCCGTTCCAGAACATGCGGGCATCGTCCGGCTGACAGGCGTATACTTCAACCTGTTCCGCATGTGGACCGATACGTAAGGACGCGGGAACGCGCTCCGGGCTCTTTCGAGCGAGGTGACGGACATGAGGATTTCTCAGCTTCGGCTCAAGCGCCTGTTTCGTGCCGCCGGTGTTCTTCTGGCAGTTGCGGCTTCATCGCCGCCCGCTGTCGCGGCTCAGCAGGCCAAACAGCAGGTCGACCTGAAGCTGGTGCTTGCGATGGATGTTTCCGGCAGCATCGACAACGACGAACTCTTCCTCGAACGCGAGGGCACCGCGGACGCCTTTCTCGACCTCGAAGTCATCAAGGCGATTCAGTCGGGTTCGACCGGGCGCATCGCCGTGTCCGTGGTGGATTTCTCCAGCGACCCCTACAACAGAATCGTCGTGGACTGGCACGTCGTCAGCGACCGGCCGAGCGCGGCGGCCTTTGCCGATATCATCCGCAAAATTCCGCGCACGCTCGGACACCGCACCTCCATCAGCAGCGTCCTTGAACTCGGATCGACGCTGCTCGAGAGCAGCGACAAGGACATCACCGCCACGCGCAAGGTGATCGACGTTTCGGGCGATGGCGCGAACAATGCCGGCGCTCACATGACGCCCGTGCATGACAGAGTGGTGGCGAGCGGCATCATCATTAACGGCCTGCCGGTGATGGACCCACAGGCGAACGGCTTCTACCCCGATCTGGACAAATACTATGCCGCCTGCGTTGCGGGCGGCCGGGGCTCGTTCGTCGTGGTGGTCCGCAATTATCGCGATTATAGTCTTGGCATGCGACGCAAGCTCGTGCTGGAAATTTCGCAGAACGATGCGCCGGTCAAGGCGGCACGCCTTGCCCCGCCGCGCGCGCGCCTTTTGACGCCGGTTGCGGCGGCACCCGCGCCGCGCCTTCCCAACACCCTCGCCCCGCAGATTTTGCCTTCGGGTCCCAACGAATTCTCCAAGCAATGCGACAATGTCTCGGGCCCCTTCAGCTTCGGCAATTTCTAGGCCGAGGGTGTGACGGCCCTCGCCATGTGCAACTCGTCGCGCTGAATCTGGCCGTCGCGGAAAACGATCACGCGCTTGGCGAAATCGGCGACGTCGGGTTCATGCGTCACCATGACGATGGTCAGTCCCCGTTCGTTCAGCCCGCGCAGGATCTCCATGATTTCGACAGATGTCACGCTGTCGAGGCTCCCGGTCGGCTCGTCGGCCAGCAGAATAGAGGGCCGGTTCACCAGCGCGCGGGCAATTGCCACACGCTGCTGTTGTCCGCCCGACATCTGCGAGGGGTAATGGTCCTTGCGCCCGGCGAGGCCGACCATGGCAAGCGCCTCTGACGCACGTTTGATGCCCTCCTGCCGGTTCATGCGCGTGTACAGCGTCGGCAACGCGACGTTCTCCAGCGCCGTGGTTCGCGGGATCAAATTGTAGTTCTGGAACACGAAGCCGAGCATGCGATTGCGGATGCCGGCGAGACTCTTCTTGTCCAGCTGCGAGACGTCGGAGCCGCTCAGGACGTAGCGTCCGGAACTCGGGGAATCGAGGCAGCCGATGATATTCATCAGGGTCGATTTCCCGCTGCCGCTCGCCCCCATCACGGCGACGAATTCACCGGCATGAACCTCGATGCTGACACCGCGCAGGGCGTGCACCCGTGTCTCGCCCATGTCGTAATATTTGTGAATGTCTTCGATACGAAGGATCGGTTGCGCCGAAGCCCCTGATTCCGGCTTCACCGCGGCGGACCTGCGGCGCCGGGCTTGGCGTCAAGCGCCGCGGTAATGACGTTGTCGTCTTCCTTCAAGCTCCCCGAAACGACCCTCATGACTTCCGTGTAGGCGTGGTCGGTGATGCCGAGCGCGACCTGCGCGGATTCGATCGTCTTGTCGGGCTTGAGCTTCCAGACGGTTGCAACCTCGCCGCCGCCTTGAATCACCGCAGCCGGTATTGCGGCTGAAGTTCCGGCTTTGGCCGCTTCCTGCGGCGAAGGACGAAAACGCAGCGCCGTGTTCGGGACCTTCAGGGCACCGTCGGCGGCTGCCACCGGAATGGTCACATAGGCGGTCATGCCGGGAAACAGCTTCATATCGGGGTTTTCGAAGTCGATGATGGTGTCGTAGGTCACCACGTTCTGCACCGTGGTCGCGTTCATGCGCTTCTGGCTGACGACACCGCGAAAAACGTCCTTGGGAAACGCATCGACCTTGAACGTGACCTTCTGACCCAGCCTGATGCGTCCGACGTCGGATTCATCGGTCTTGGCATAGAGCTGCATCTTGGTCAGGTCTTGGGCGATGTTGAAAATCGTCGGCGCCTGCAGCGAAGCGGCGACGGTCTGTCCGACATCCACATTTCGCGCCACCACGATTCCATCGATCGGCGAACGAATCGTCGTGTAATCGAGATTGGTGCGCGCCACGGAAACGGCTGCTTCCTTCTGCTTCACCTGTGCCTGGGCCTGGGCGACGGCGGCGTTCTCGGCTGCGACTCCGGATTTCGCGACTTCGTAATTGGCCTGCGCAAGCTCGGCTGCCTGTTGCGATTGCGCGCCCGATTTCACCAGCGCCGATTGCCGTCTGAAATCGGCGTCGGTCTGGACCAGGGTCGCTTTTGCCTTTTCAAGATTGGACTCGACGGCAACGACATTGGCCCTGGCGTTCTCCAGGTCCGCGACCGCTTGTTGCAAAGCGCCCTGGAACAGGGAGGGATCGATCAGCGCTACGATATCGCCGCGATGGACGCGGGAATTGAAATCGACATTGAGCTTGGCGATGGTGCCGGAAACCTGCGAGCCCACTTGCACGGTGACGACGGCATTGATCACGCCGGTCGCGTCGACATCGTCATGGACGTCGCCGCGCTCGACTTTCGCGGTGATATACCGCACCTGATCCCCGCCGCCGAGATCGAACGCCGCGATGATCCCGCCCGCGAGCAGCAGGCCAAGAACCGCCAGCCATTTGAGATTGATCCCGAGCACGGTCATCGCGCGATCATTCGTAGCGCAAGGCCTCGATCGGGTTGAGCAGGGACGCCTTGCGTGCCGGATAATATCCGAAGAACACGCCCACGCCGACCGAGAACAGGACCGCGATCAGTATGGAATCGGGCGACATCGGCATGGACCATCCGAAGCTGCGCCCGATCAGCACCGATCCCACGAGGCCGAGAATGACGCCAGCAGCACCGCCAATGAGGCTCAGCATCACCGATTCGCCCAGGAATTGGAGACGGATCGCGCCTTCGGTCGCGCCGACGGCCACGCGCACGCCGATTTCGCGCGTCCGCTCGGTGACGGAGACAAGCATCACGTTCATGATGCCGATCCCACCCACGAGCAAGGAAATGGACGCAATCGCAATCAACAGAATGGTCAATGTACGGCTGGCGGCGAGCTGCGCCTGGATGATGTCCTCGGGATTGCGGATGTTGAAATCGTCGTCTTCTTCGGGCCGCAGATGATGGCGGTCCCGCAGGATGGCCGCCGCCTGCCGGCCGGCAAGCTTCACCACGTCGGCCGAAACCGCAGAACCCAGAATATCGTCGATCCAGATGACCCCTTTGAGCTTCTTCATTGCGGTCGTGTAGGGGACCATCAGGGTGTCGTCCTGGTCCTGGCCGGAAAGTGCAACACCTTTGGCTTGCAGCGTGCCCACGACCTTGCACGGCATTCCCTTTACGCGGATGACCTTGCCGATGGGATCGTCGCCGCCGAACAATTGTTCGCGGACGGTGCGCCCGATCACACAGACATCGGCCGCGCGCTCCACGTCTTCCTCAGAGAAGAACGCGCCCTGATCCACCTCCCAGCGCTTGATGTCGAAATATTCCGGCGCCACACCGCGAAAGGACGTGTACCAATTCTGGTTGTTGTAGATCACCTGGGTCTGGGCATCGACATGGGGCGATACGCTGGTGATGACCGGTATCTGGTTCTTGATCGCCATGGCGTCGGCCAGTGTCAGTGTCGGGGTCCCATGGGTTCCCGTGCGCACGCCGTTCACCGCGCGGCCGCCCGCCTCTATCCAGACGAGATTGTTGCCAAGATTGTCGAGCTGCTTCTGCACCTCGCTTTGCCCTGCCCGCCCGATGGCCACGACGCAGATGACGGCGGCGATTCCGATGGTGATGCCCAACACCGTCAGAAGGCTTCGCGTCTTGTTTCGCAGAAGCGCCCAAAGAGCCGATCTCAGCAGCGCCGAATGATTCATCGAACCCTTCTGCGCCGCTCTACTTTCCCACCACCAGAATCGAGAACGAACCGGGGATCATGGGATTGGGATTGCCCTGCCCTCCGCCCGGCGGGCGCGGCGGGGCGGGCGGAAACTCCGCTCCCATCAGCAAGATGTGGTTCGTCTTGGCATCCAAGGTGAGGGTCTTGGCGCTCGGTATGGTTTGCAGGGTCTGCTCCACCACGAAATCGGTCGGGCTTTTTTCCTTCACGATGGTGAGCGTCCCATCGGTCTGGGAGCTGAAGGCTTCCATGGTATTCGGGTTGAACACCGCGCCGTCCGTGCCTCTGCCGAGCGGCAGGCTCGCGAGGATCTTGCCGTTGTCGGCGCTCAGCACGACCATATTCTGCGGATTACGGCAGGCGGCAAAAAGGATGCGATTCTTCACGTCCATCGCAAGACCCGCGCAGGTGCCGCCTTTGCCTTCAAGATCGTAATGCGCGGTCACCTTGAGCGTCTTCGCATCGACGACGGCGACATTGGCCATATCCTCGATGTCGACATAGAGATGTCCCTTGCCGTCGCTCACGGCTTGCTCCGGCGCGCCTCCAAGATCGATCGTGCCGACGATGGAGCCGTCCTTGGCATCGATCACCGTCGCGGTGGGTGCGATATGACTCCAAATATAGACCCGCTGATTGAACGCATCGAAGAAGATGCCGTCGGGATTGCCTTGCACGTCGATGGTCTTGATCGGCATCAGCGTCTTGGAGTCGAACATCACGACGGGCTTGCTGCTGGCGAAGCCGTGATTGGTCTTGGGATCGACAACCGCGCCGTGACCGTTGAAATTCGGAATGGTGCCGGCGGGGCTGAGAGTATCGAGATCGAAGACCGTAATGCGTGCTCCGTCACCACGGCGCGGAATATAGAGTCGGCGTCCGTCGGCATCGGCGTTGATATAGTCGAAACCGCCCTCGCCGCCGGCCTTGACGGTTTTCAGCACATGATAGGGGCCGGCTTCTTGCGCCGGCTGCGCCGATACGAAGGACGGCATCACGAGGATGGCAAACGCACATAGCAACGGTAATTGCCGCATGGCACGGCTCCCTCGAACTTTTCCGCTGGGATTGTAATAGGTCCTCCCGGAAAAGACCGCAGAAAGCGCCCATAGATTGGGAAATTACAATGTTCTCGTAATGGTCTCTCAACAGCGAAAGCATTGTGCGCCGCCCCCGAGAGCGGAAAACCTATGCTAGCTTGACCGGCCGCCGCCAAGGAAGAAACAACGATGCAGATGAGAAAACCCGCACGGAACCGCGCATTCCTTGCTCTGATGGTGGGAATTGCTTCAGTCTCCGCGCCTGCGCGCGCCGCCGACGGCGACGGCGCCTGGTCCGTCGCTGCGCAAGGCACGACCGAGCGGAGCGAAATCGCCGCCATCGAACTCAGTGGAAAGATTTATGTCGCGGGCGGCGAAGCCATGGGCAATCAGGCTTCGCCTTTGTTTCAGGAATTCGACCCCGCGACAGGACACTGGCGGGATCTGGCACCCATGCCCAAGGGGGCCTCGCATGTCGGCATGGCTGCCGTGAACGGGAAGATATATGTCGCGGGCGGGTTCACCGCGAACGTTCACAAGAATCCGCGCGACCAGTTCATCGAATACGACCCCAAGACAAACGCCTGGCGCGATCTGGCTGCGCTTCCCGCACCGCTCGGTTCGGTGAGCCTGGTCGCGCTCGGCGGCAACATCCATATGATCGGCGGCCGGGGACCGGACGGGAAGACGGGGAACACACATGCCGTGTTCAATCCGGGAAGCGGAAAATGGAACACGGCGGCGCCTCTTCCGGTGGCCCGCGATCATCTGGGCATGCTGGTGGTGGACGGCAAGATCCACGTGTTTGGCGGACGCACGAATGCGACAGTCGACAATGTCGGGCTGCATGACGTGTACGATCCGGCCACGAATTCCTGGCGCACGGCAGCGCCTATGCCGGTGCCGCGCAGCAGCGGAGCGGCCACTTTCTATCGCGGGCTCATTCTTTATTGGGGCGGCGAATGCAAGGACGCGAAGGAGCGCATCGCGTTCGACGAATTCGACGGCTACGATCCCAAGACGGACAGCTGGCGGGCGCTCGCCAAGGCGCCCGCGCCGATGCATGCGCAAGCCGCAGCCGTGTCAGGGAACACGGCCTATTTCATCGGTGGATCGACCAGCTGCGGGGGCGACAAGCCGTCGAAAGCCGTCTACGCGTTTCGCCTGCCGTGAATGAGGAGAGAAACATGTTCGGGTTTTCATCACAGGACATTTCGCGGGGCCTGATCGGCATGGCCGTGCTCCTCGGTTCGGCTTGGACGGCGCCGGCCGCGGAAAAAGATGCCGCTATCCCGGATCTGGCGGCGGCGGAACTATCCTGGGTGAAAGTCGGGGACGATTATCTTCCCCCGGCCTCCGGGCCCGGTCCCGTCACCTTCGACAAAGCCCACCCCTATCAACCCAACAACGATAAGGGCCTGCAGCCGACCTACCGGGTTTCGGACCTGACCAATCCGATTCTGAAGCCTTGGGCCATCGAACAGATGAAGAAGACGAACGACGAGGTGCTGGCAGGAGGCGCCCCGTTCCGCGCGCGCTCGAGCTGCGTTCCGGGCGGCGTGCCGGATTTCCTGATCTATGGACGGCTCGAACCGCTTTATTTCGCGCAGACGCCGAAAGAGGTGCTGTTGCTCAATCAGGCCGATGCCCAGACGCGCCACGTCTACATGAATGTGCCTCATTCCAAGACTCCAAAACCGTCCTGGTACGGAGAATCCGTCGGCCATTACGAAAATGGCGATACGCTGGTGGTCGACACCATCGGCATGAACGACAAGACCTTCGTCGACGACTACCGCACACCGCACACTGCGGCACTTCACGTGGTGGAGCGCTATCGCGTGATGGACGGCGGGAAAACGCTGCAGGTGACGTTCACGGTCGAAGATCCCGCCGCCTTCAACATGCCGTGGTCCGCCATGCAAATTTATCATCGCGTGAAGGAAGGCCCAATTACCGAAGCGGTATGCGCCGAGAACCACGGCAGCGTCTTCAACGATCCGCATCACCCGATGCCGGAGGCCAGAACGCCGGATTTTTGAAGGAGTCCATCTTGGGGGGGTGACGTTTACGTCTTGCCCGGCGAAATTCCGAGCCTCTCGGCCATCCGGGCAAGCTCCGCGAGTGAACCCGCCTGCATCTTTCGCATCATCTGCCCGCGGCAAAGCTTGACTGTTATCTCGCTCAAGCCGAGTTCGCCCGCGATCTGCTTGTTCAGCCGCCCGCCGACAACCTGCGTGAGCACATTCCTCTCGCGCGCTGTCAGTCGCTCGAAGCGTTCCCTCAGCCCGGAAAGCGTCGCCGCGCCCTGCCGCCGAATGCGATCCGCTTCGATCCCCGTTTGAATTGCATCGAGCAGATCGCGATCGGAGAACGGCTTCGTCAGAAATTCAATGGCGCCTGCTTTCATCGCGCGCACGGACATTGGGATGTCGCCATGGCCGGTTATGAAGACAATTGGGATCTGATTTCCCGCTCCAATCAGTTCACGTTGGAAGGCGAGGCCGTCTTTCCCCGGCATCCTGATATCGAGCACCAGACAGGACGGCACGTCCGGCCGCTCGCTCTGCTGGAATTCATCCGTTGATGCAAAGGTGCGCACCTCCAATCCGGCCGACCGCAGGAGCCTGTCGGTGGCCCTGCGGATCGACGGGTCGTCATCGACAACGAACACGATTGGGTTTGCGTCGTTCATCGCGTGTCATGCTTCATCGCGAACCGTCGGCAATGTGAACCGAAGGATGGCGCCGCGCGGTGTGTTCGTCTCTGCCCATATGCGTCCGCCATGATCCTCGACTATCGAGCGGCTGATCGCCAATCCCATTCCCATTCCTTCGGGCTTGGTGGTCTGGAACGGGTCAAAGAGGCGCTCGCGATTGACGGGATCGAGCCCCGTCCCGGAATCCAGAACCGAAACGATCACGCCCCCGGATTCACTCTTCCTCGAAGCGATCGTGACCTCTCGATGCTCCTGTGCCGGGTCCACCGCTTCGATCGCGTTGATGACGAGATTCAGGATGACCTGTTGCAATTGGATCTGGTCGCCAAGCACAAGCGGCAACCCGTCCGACAGCTCCGTATGAAGAGAGATATGGTTTCGCTGCACCTCGCTGCGCGTGAGCGAAACAATTTCCAGAATGGATTCGTTGATATCCAGCCATTCCTTGCGCGACGGCGCTCTCTTCGTCAGCGCCCTAATTCGCCCGATTACTTTGCCCGCCCGGTTGGCGTCGCTGACGATGTCCTCGATCCCCCTCGTCGCCTCTTCGAGATTGGGCGAATCGCCCGAAAGCCACCGCAGGCAGGCATTTGCGTTGATTACGATCGCACCCAGCGGCTGGTTGACCTCATGCGCGATCGAGGCCGTCAGTTCCCCCAAACTCGTCACCCGCGCGATATGGGTGAGCTGCGCCCGCGCCTCATGCACGGCCGCCTTTTCCGCCTCGATCTTCAGCGCCAGATAGGTTGTCGCACCAATCGCCGAAAGGCTGATCAGACAGTTGATGAGTCCTGCGCGCTCGGAACCCTTTTCCGTCAGGAAATAGCTCACGAGCGTGAGGATGCCGCAACCGATGGCCACCAGCACGACGCCGCGTCCCTGAGAAAAGCTCACCGATATCAGCACGACAGCGACATAAAACACCGCAACCGCAATCTCCAAATCCGTGATGGTGTCGAACACGAAGATCACGATCGCCAGCGCCGCGGCCAGAAAAGGAAGGGCCGACGAATTCGAAACCGTCCGGAAGTAAGCTCTGGCGAGGGATTTGGCTTCGGCGGAAAACGAGCCGGACCAAGGTCGGCTTCGCGTTTTGCTGGTCATCTCATACTCCCGGCTGGCCGCCCATGGCATTGGCGCTCACCCTCGACGTGCCCCGATATTCGCACGGCCTTCCCCGCCGCATGCGCCCATTCGCAATATACCCGCGTATAATTGCAATATAATGTGCCGACCCTCTATAGCCACTACGGTGGCGGCCGGACGCATCGTTGCGTCCTTGGGCTTCCGCGCAAACGATTCCTTGAAGATTGCGGAAACGGCCCATGTCGCAGGGCCGCAACGTGGCTCCGCCTGTATCGCGACGAGGCACGTTCCTTACCCTGCAGAGAAGATTTCGCCATGAACAAAGAAGTCGGAATCCGGCATGACGCCGAAGGCGCGCGGGCATCGTCATCGCAGCTTCTGAACCTGTGCGATCGCTCGCCCGAGAAGGCGATGGAATGGCTGGAAACCAGTCCGTCCGGATTGTCCGAAGAACAGGTTGAAGCCAGACGCCTGCGTTTCGGCGCCAACGAAGTCACGCATGAGCGGCCGCCCCGCTGGTACGAGCAGCTTTTCTACGCTTTCCTGACGCCCTTCAACGGCGTGCTGTTCGCCGTCAGCGTGGTATCGCTGTTTACGGACGTCATTTTTGCAGCACCGGCCGACCGGTCCTACAGAACCGTCATCGTACTCGTGGCGATGGTGCTGCTCAGCACATTGCTCCGCTTTTGGCAGGAATTCCGCTCCAATCAGGCGGCGGAAGAATTGAAGGCCATGGTCCGGGCAACCACGGCCGTGTTGCGCGCCGGCATGGAACGCCCTCAGGAAATTCCCATTTCGGCGCTGGTTCCCGGCGACATTGTGTACCTTTCGGCGGGAGACATGATCCCTTCCGATGTCCGCGTGCTGACGGCAAAGGACCTTTTTGTCAGCCAGGCCATGCTGACCGGGGAAGCCATTCCGGTTGAAAAGCATGCCGTCCCGCCCGGCATAGTGGGCAATGCGCCTGCGGCGTCGAGTACGGCACGCAGCCCGCTCGAATTGGAAACCGCCTGTTTCATGGGCTCCAATGTCGTGAGCGGATCGGCAACTGCCGTCGTGGCGGTAACCGGGAATGCCACCTATTTCGGCGCCATGGCAAAAGACATCGTCGGCGCCCGCCCGCTGACGAGCTTCGACAGGGGAATTTCCCGGGTCAGCTGGCTCTTGATCCGGTTCATCCTGGCAATGACCCCCGTGGTGTTCCTGATCAATGGCCTTACCAAGGGAAACTGGCTTGAAGCCCTGCTGTTTGCGGTTTCGGTAGCCGTCGGCCTGACGCCTGAGATGCTGCCTATGGTGGTGACGGCCAACCTCGCCAAAAGCGCGGTCACGATGGCGCGGCGCAAGACGATCGTGAAGCGGCTCAACTCGATCCAGAATTTCGGCGCGATGGATATTCTCTGTACTGATAAAACCGGGACCCTGACCCAAAACAAGGTCATCCTCGAGCGGCACCTGGACATCCACGGCAATGAGGACAGTCAGGTTCTCGAATTCGCCTGGCTCAACAGTTATCACCAGACCGGGCTCAAGAATCTTCTCGATGTCGCGGTGATGGAGTATGCGCAAGCCCAAGACGTAATCGACGGCATGAAGCATTACAGGAAGATCGACGAAATTCCGTTCGATTTCATGCGGCGGCGGATGTCGGTCGTCGTGCGTGACGGCGGCAACCAGAACCTGCTGATCTGCAAAGGCGCCATCGAAGAACTCCTCCCGCTCTGCAGCATGGCCGATGACAACGGCGCGCTGCCAGGTGGAGAGGTGCCGTTCACCGAAGACAGGCGCAAGCAGGTGCGCACGCTCACCCGCGACCTGAACGAGGATGGACTGCGCGCGCTTGCCGTCGCTTACAAATGGCTGCCGCCGGAAGATCGCACCTACACGGTGACGGATGAAACGGATCTGGTGCTCGCGGGGTACATCGCATTTCTGGACCCGCCGAAGGAAACCGCCAGCACGGCGATTGCCGCACTCAAGGACTATGGCATCGGGATCAAGATCATCACCGGCGACAATGAGGTGGTAACCCGCAAGATCTGCAAGGAAGTGGGTCTTGCGGTCGAGAACATCATATTGGGCCAGGATATCGAGGCGTTATCCGATCTCGAACTCGCCGAGGCCGCCGAGCACACGACTATCTTTGCCAAGGCCTCCCCGATGCAGAAATCCCGCATCATTCGGGCGCTGCAAAGCCGCGGACATACCGTCGGTTATCTCGGCGATGGGATCAACGATGCCGCCGCTCTGAAGGACGCCGATGTCGGCATTTCCGTCGATACGGCGGTCGACATCGCAAAGGAGTCGGCTGATATCATTCTCCTCGAGAAGAACCTGATGGTGCTGGAGGAGGCGGTCATAGAAGGGCGCAAAACCTTCGCCAACATCATAAAATACATCAAGATGACGGCCAGTTCGAATTTCGGAAACGTGTTCAGCGTGCTGATTGCCAGTATCTTCCTTCCCTTCCTGCCGATGCTGCCCATTCAGATGCTGACACAGAACCTTCTGTATGACATTTCCCAGGTTTCAATTCCCTGGGACAATGTGGACGTGGAATATCTGAAGGTGCCCCGCAAGTGGGACGCGCGCGGGCTCGCGCGGTTTATGGTTTTCATCGGGCCTATCAGTTCGATCTTCGACGTTACGACCTTCATCGTGATGTGGTTCGTGTTCGGCGCGAACAGCGTTGCCCAGCAATCCCTGTTTCAATCGGGCTGGTTCGTGGTCGGACTTCTGACCCAGACCCTGATCGTCCATATGATCCGTACACAGCACGTGCCGTTCGTTCAGAGCCGCGCGGCGGGACCGGTGATCGCATTGACGGCCTCGATCATGGCCATCGGAATCTATCTGCCGTTCTCGCCCATCGGCGAACATTTGGGTTTCGTCCCGTTGCCGGCGCCATATTTCGCCTGGCTTGTGGGAATCCTGCTCGGTTATTGCACGCTCACCCAGATCGTGAAGCACTTTTACATCCGGCACTTCCATCAATGGCTATGAGCGCGCGACGGGCGTAATCGCCCGTCCTTTTCGGTCCAGAACGGGCGGCAAACCCAACGCGACGCTGTCCGATTGCAATCAGCCGATCGAGCAGAGTGCACATATTTTGGCGCCGCGGCATGCATTTGGGGAGCGGCGCCTGGACATCCTTCGAGCGCTCATGCCTCACCGATAGATTCGACCCGAAGTCGATGATCGATAACGGGTATTCCGGGCGGCTTAACGAAATAGCAACACAAAAATCGGCAGTTAAAAGCCGCCGCTAAATCAGCTCGTTTGACCTGAAGTCTAAAAACACACGCCTTCGTAACTATTCATAAGGAGTCGCAGTCGTAGGCTGCATGCGGACCCGTCGGTAGGCAAAGGCCTATTCGCATAATGAAGAACTCATAAGGTGGACGACACCATGCCAATCTCCTCGCTTTCGGCCGCTCAGATAAGCGCCCTGGCGTCCACTGTCATCCAAGGCCTGTCGACCACCGACATCGCCTCGCTGAGCTCCACTCAGGTTGGCGCAATCAATACCAGCGGTATCGCCGTCATCGATGCGACGCAACTCGCAGCCCTGTCTCCGACGCAAGTTCGCGGTCTCACTGCGACTCAGATTCCGCAGCTGACGAGTTCGCTCGTCTTCGGTACATCCCAGCTCCTCGTTCTCAGCGGTCAACAATTTGCCGCTCTGACGAGCACGCAACTCGACAATTTCGACGTCACACACATAGGCGTGCTGAATGCCACGCAAATCGGTGCAGTCAACGCAACAAACTTCTCCAGCCTGAACTCCACCCAGATCGGGGCGCTCAACTCCACCCAGGTGCAGGGTTTGAGCACGGCCGAGCTGCGCGGGCTTTCCACCACCGATATCGGCGAGTTCGCCGACACCCAGATCGCCGCCCTCTCCCCGACCCAGATCGGCGCGCTCAACGCCACCAACTTCTCGACGCTCGATGCCACCGC
>CAZBRO010000008.1:0-158023 GCA_964494505.1 uncultured Bordetella sp. | reverse complement strand
TGAGCTGGGTTTAGAACGTCGTGAGACAGTTCGGTCCCTATCTGCCGTGGGTGTTCGAAACTTGAGAGGACTTTTTCCTAGTACGAGAGGACCGGAAAGAACGTACCTCTGGTGGATCGGTTGTCACGCCAGTGGCACAGCCGAGTAGCTAAGTACGGACTAGATAACCGCTGAAAGCATCTAAGCGGGAAACTAACCTCAAAACCAGGTCTCGCTTGAGAGCCGTGGAAGACTACCACGTCGATAGGCTGGGTGTGTAAGCGCAGCAATGCGTTGAGCTTACCAGTCCTAATCGCTCGATTGGCTTGAACGCTCATGCATGACTTGTCCCATGCCTGGTGATGATCCCAGGATGGCGCGCTTCGTTTGGATTTCGAGATACGCGAATAGCCAATAGTGAGTAGCGAATAGTTTTATTCGCCACTCGCTGCGCGCCATTCGCTCAAATCCGTTTTTTGCTGGCCTGGTGGTCATAGCGGGGGAATTCCACCCGATCCCATTCCGAACTCGGCCGTTAAAGCCCCCAGCGCCTATGGTACTGCGTGTTAACACGCGGGAGAGTCGGTCGCCGCCCGGCCTGCAAAAAACGGATTCGATAACGACGCTTCATCCTGAGCTTGTCGAAGGATGAGCCAGATAATCCCGCCAACACACCGAAACCAAAAGCCCCGCACGGGAAACCGCGCGGGGCTTTTGCTTTGGCGCCGGGTGACACCAGCGCGAATCGAAACGCCGTTAGGCCGTCTCTCGCGCCGCCGAGGGCGAATCGGCCGCACGCGTCACCTGATTGCCCGAAATCACCGCCGTGGCGATCTGGTTCATCACATCGGTCATTCCGCCCGGCGAATGCGACAGGAAGATCGTCGTCGCGTGGGACTGGGTGCCGATGCGGGCCAACGTGTCGAAATATTGCGTCAGCAGCAGCGTCCGCATCGCCTCGGCCGGGTCGATATTTCCGCTGGAGGCGACCGCTTCGACGGATTTCTTGATGCCCTCCGCAATGGCTTCGCGCTCGGCGGCAATGCCTTCGCCCTGGAGCTTCTTGGTTTCCTTTTCGGCTTCGGCCTGTTTGACCACAAGAATCTTGGCCGCGTCGCCCTTGGCTTGGGCGGCCTGCTTCAGCCGCTCCTGCGTTTGTATCTCGTTCATGGCGGTCTTCACGCCTTCGGCGGGGTCCACGTCCCGCACCAGCGCGTTCACGATGGTGAAGCCGTACATCCCCATGGATTCGCCAAGCTCTTTCTTGACCACCTGGCCGACGTCGTCCTTCCGTTCGAAGACCTCGTCGAGCGACATTTTCGGAACCTGTGCGCGAACCACATCCAGCACATAGGATTCGATCTGATCTTCGTGGTTGGCGAGCTGGTAATAGGAATCCGATTCCCGGCCGCGGGTGACCTGGTACTGCACCGCCACCGGCAGTTTCACGAACACATTGTCCTGGGTCTTGCTTTCGACCTCGACGACGAGCTGCTGGACTTTCAGCGACACGCGCTTGGCGACCTGCTCGACGATGGGCAATTTCATGCGCAATCCGGGCTGTTCGGTCCGCACATACCGGCCGAACCGCTCGATGATGGCGACGGTTTGCTGGGTCACCGTATAGAAACTGCTGAAAACGACGACGAGAATTGCAATGGCGAACAGGTATAAGACAATCGAGCCGATCGAGATGTCGTTGAGCATCATCGCCCCTCCTGGAATCCCCGCAGTGTAGGGGCTTGCGCCGTTTCCGTCACTCTATGGTCCGCCATCTCAGCGCAACGTAAGATCGCGACGCGAAGAGGGGCCGCCCGGAGAATCGCATGCGGGTATTCGATTTCGACCATGCCATTGTCCGCGAGCCGGGAAGGAGCGTCGTCGACGGCCTGCGCGGCGATCCCAAAGCGGAGCCGAGCTACGAGGCCGTCCGCAAAGAGCACAGCGCCTATGTTGCGGCACTGCGCGCGGCAGGTCTCAGCGTCGATGTGCTTCCCCCGCTCGAGAACTTTCCCGATTCCATGTTCGTCGAGGATCCGGCTCTGGTGCTGCCCGAAGGCGCCATCCTCTTGCGGCCCGGGACGCCGACCCGCGTCGGCGAGGCCGAAGAGATGCGCCCCGCCCTGATGCGCCATTTCGATTCCGTGCTCGAACTCAAGGGCGAGGAATACGCCGACGGCGGCGATGTCCTTGTCACGCCGGGCATGGTGTTCATCGGGCTGTCGAAGCGCACCAATCGCGCCGGCGCCGAAGCCATCAAGAAGAACCTCGCGCTCCTTGGCCGTGAAGCGCGCATCGTGGAGACCCGCGGCGACCTCCTTCACCTGAAGAGCGGGGTCTCGCTTCCGGCCGAAAACGCGGTGCTTACGACCAGGGCGATGGCCGATACCGGTATCTTTTCCGGCCTGAAAATCCTCCTGGTTCCCGATGGCGAAGAGGGCGCCGCGAATTCGCTGAGGGTCAACGATACGATGTTTGTGGGTGCGCGCTTCCCCAAGACCATCGCCATGCTTCGGAGTGCCGGGTACAACGTCGCCGCCCTTCCGGTAACCGAGATAAACAAGCTCGACGGCGGGCTCTCATGCCTGTCGCTGCGCTGGCGGAAGCGGCGTTAGACAAGACCGGCTTCAGAACAGGCTCGGCTGATCGGGTGTATCCTTTGGCGGGCGCGGCTTCTCCGGCCGCATGGTCCAATCGCCTTCGAACGGGGTGAGCATCGCCTTCAGCGCGTCCACGCTTGCGGCTTCTTCTCCCAGCCATTTCGCCCAATCCTCCGGCTGGACGATGGCCGGCATGCGGTCGGTGATTTCCCCGATCAGCCGATTGGCCGGAACCGTGACCATGGCGAAGGTTTCGAGGGCGGCGCCATGGGGCTCGCCCCAGCGCTCCCAGACGACTGCGATGGCCACCGGCCTGCCGTCATTGGGGGTGATCGTGTGTTGCTCGGTGCGCTTGGGCGTAATCTCCTTGCCCTCGTTGAAGGTCTTGACCACCACCAGACCGCGGCGCCGCCGGAACGCGTCCGCGAAGGTCGGCCGCTCGTCGATGGATTCGGCCCGCGCATGGATGAAGGGCGCCCGGTTGGGGTCCTTGGCCGCGGGCGGCACCAGGCCCCAGCGCAACCGGGCCGCCTCGCGTTGCCCCGCCGCGTTCAGCCGGACGACCGTCGCAAAGCGCATCGGCGTCACGGTTTCGGATGGGCCGCCGCTGGTGCCGATCAGGTCGGCGAGCGTCACGTAGGCGCCCCAACCCATCATCTGGGTGAATTTTCCGCACATGTAGCAAACTCTATCCCGCAATCGGGCTGGTTTCACGGCCTCGCCTGTGCGGGCGCCCCGGCGAGCGGCCCCATTCGACGCGCCGATGCGGCTGGGTTAAATTATCCGACAGTCGAAACGACTCGAAAATGGGAGGCCGCAATGGCGCACAGGGAACAGCGGAGCAACAAGGAAAAGAAGAAGCCCAAGCAGGATAAGAGCAAGAAGGCCGGCGCCCAGACCACGGCCGCGCTCTTTACTGCGCAGCCGGCAAAGGGAAAGGCGCCTACTCCGCCGCCCCCGATGAACAAGAAATAGCAGCCCTCAGCGCGCCGCGGTTTCGGCCGGCAGCGCCTTCGCAAGCCATTTCTCGATGGTGGCCGCAATCTCGAGATTGTTCTTCTCGAGCATCATCATGTGGCCGTTGCCGTGGATGCCGGCGCGGCCGAGATCGATCCAGGCCACTTTGACGCCCGCCTGTTCGAGATATTTCACCGTGCAATGCTCGAACGGCGCGTGAAACGACGCTTCCCCGTTCACCACCAGCATCGGCATCTTTTGCAGGTTCGGCAATTGCCGCGCCGGGATCGCCTGCTTCCAGCAGCGCGCGAGGCCGGGCCCCAAGGGCCTGTCCTCCTCGATGTACTGCATGTCGGCGGCGGTTGCCGCGCGCGGGAAATAATTCAGCGGAATCGCGGCCAGGCCCCAGGGGCGTGTCTCCGCACCCTCGTGCAGATATTCCGGCGCCCCGACCATATCCACATCGTGCACCGGCGGGCCCGATGGCTCGACCTGGATCAGCGCTTTCACCAGATCGGGCTTGGCGTCCGCGGTAAGCCAGCCCATGGCGCCCGACTGGGAATGGGTCATCACCACGGCCGGCCCGATCTTCTCGAGCAGCGCCACCAGTCCGTCGCGCGTCATGGCTTGCGCCTTTTCCGGCGTGCGCACGAACGGCACCTGCGAGGCATAGAACTGGTCGAAAACGGGATCGCCCGCCATGCCCGTGCCCGGCCATTGCGTGTGCATTTGCGCCTGAGGCCACAGCTTGAATTTTTCCGGCGCGGTAAAGCGCTGCTCGGTCGTCTCCAGTTCGGGGAATGCCTGCGCCCCTTCGCTCGAATCGTAGCTCGCCCGCGCGCGCCCTGGCTGATCCACCACATACACCGCGTAACCCTGGCGCAGGAAATATTCCGCCCACCCCTCGCGGCCGTCCGGCGTGCCCGTAAAATTGGTGCCGGTCTGGATCGCGCCATGCACCATCACGATGGGGTAGCGGTGCGTCTGGTTCTTGGGGATCTGAAACTCGGCGTAGATTTGCCCCGTCATGACGCGCTTGCCGGCGATGGTTTCGTATTTTCCGCCGGCGAAGAGATAGCCTTGCTTCGCCACCGGCACGCCGCCGCTGTCTGCGGGCGCCGCACTCGCCGAAAGGGACAGCGCCAATGCAAGCGCAAGCATCCCTGCGCCGGAAAATACCGTCTTCATGATCTCACTCCCATTCCTGCCGAATCATTCAAATCGATCGCCGAGAAGTTTTTGCTTGATGTTCTCGAGCCGCTGTTCCTCGTCATGGCTGAGCACGACAGTGACGTTCTTCTCGTTCTTCATCAGCCCGTTCAGCCAGACCAGCTCGCCGTGGATCGAATCCTCGTCCTCCGTGATCCAGGGCGCGTCCTTGCCGGTGATGGTGCGAACCCCGTCCATGTGCCAGGCGACGTCGCCCGCGAAGACGAATTCCTTGCCCGATGCCAGCGCCACATAGATCATCTGCGAGCCCGGCGTGTGGCCCGGCGATTTGATCAGCGCCATGCCGGGCGCGAACGGATAATATTTGTCGTAATCGACCACGATGAAACGGGAGGCCTGCTCCGGCGTCAATTTGATCTCCGGCATCTGCGGGTCGGTCATGAGCGTGTTTACCTGCGTCCTCGTCAGCACCGTCTTGGGTGCCAGTTCGGCGAAGTAGGGCGTGCGGATCACGCCTGCGACATGGTCGCCATGCTCATGCGTCATGACGATAACTTTCGCAGCGCGGTCGGCGCGTTCGACTTCCTTGAACTGATCGGGGAAATAAGGTTCCTCCACGCCCCGGCCGAAGAATTTGTGCACCTGCAGGTCCATGCCGGAATCGATCATGATGGTGCCGTCCGGATAAACCACCTGGAAGGCGGTGCGCGCCTGAATGCTGGGGTCCTTGGGCGCGCCCTTGACCGAGAAATTCTTGGTGCGCCGGCTTTCGGCGAATTTGACCACGTTCACGCGCAGCGGTTTGGCGCCCGGCAGCATGGCGGCCACATGCCGTATCTCGGCAATGTCGGCGGTCCAAGGCGTCTTTTGCTGCGCCGCCGCGGGAAAGGAAAGAATCAGCAGAAAGGCCAGAATCGCACGGGCTATCATTCGGATGGTCCTTCGGCGGCATGTGCGTCGCGCCGGACTTTAGCGCCAAAGAAGCGGGCTTGCGAACTGGTCAGGGTTGCGCCTCGCGCGTAGATTTGCGCCCGAGATTGTCTTGGGGGGGCACGTCATGAAATCCAGACCGGCCGCGCGCAAGAAACCGGCCGCCCGACCGCAGAAGTCCAAAGGCTCCCGCGGGAAGGCAAAGCCCGCAGCCGCGAAACCGCCAAAGCGCCAAGTCAAACCGGCATCCCTGCGGCGTTCGCCCGAAGCTGTCGCCGCAGGCGGGCCCAAGCCGCCCGTGCCGCCGGCCGAGTTCAGAACCATCCTTCTTAAGACGCTCAAGCGCGGAGGCGGCGGCGAGACGAAGACGACCACGGATAGAAACGGCAACACCGTAAAAACCGAATACGGCGAATCCGGCAACATCATCAAGATTACGGTCACCAATCCGGCCGGCAAGCTGCTTCGGATCGTCACGCCCACCTATGCGGACGGCAAAATCGTCAAACTGACGGCGACGGACGTCAACGGCGTGGTGCTGTGGACCATAGAGCGCGTTGGCGGCGGCTGGATCGAGAAGCATTACGACGCCGCCGGCGGGGTCAGAAGCGCAAGTTATACCGACCCGCTGGGGCACGTCCGCATCTACTACGAGCGCCGGAAGGATGCGAACGGCAATTGGGTGACGCTCTGGAGGTTCTTCGACGATTACATAGGACCGGCCCACACCCGCAGCCATACCGAAGAGGAAACGCGCGATCCGAACGGCAAGCTCATCCGCCGCAAAGAAGAATCCTACGACCTTGGCGGGTCCAGCACGCTGGTCGAGGAGTATGACGACGACGGCAAGATCGAGAGCAGCGACTATGAAGAATTCGAGAACAACGCGCTGACAAAGAAAGTCCACAGCTGGTACCGCAAAGGCCGGTTGCGGGGCCGCACGACGACGATCCACCGACCCGACGGGTCCTCGCACGAACGCGAGACCGAGTGGAACGAAAATGGCGACAAGACATCGCAGACCGACACCGAAAAACACCCCGATGGCAGCTCCACCGAGAAGACGAAGGATTATGAACACGGCCCGGATGGGGACAAGATAAAGGTCACGGAAACCGATTACGACGCCAACGGCAAGGTCACGGGCGAACGGAGCTACACCATTCCTTGAAGTGCGGAGCGAACATTCGTCTATATGCGTTCGGAGTTCTTGCTCTGGCCTGTTGCGTTTCGGCGTGCATGTCGGCAGGGCCGCGCTCCTGCCCGACGGGGCTGATGCCGATGGTGGAAGCGCAATTGTTCTTCGGCCGGGATGTCAGGGGCCGCGCAATGCTGAGCGAGGACGAATGGCGGCTGTTCCTCGATCAGGAAGTGACGCCGCGTTTTCCTGACGGCCTCTCCGTCTACGACGTGTACGGACAATATCGCAACAGCGCGGGCATGATCGCGCGCGAGCAAAGCAAGGAATTGGCGATCGTGCTTCCTGGGTCTGCGTCGGATGCGGCCAAGCTCGATTCCATCCGCGATGCCTACAAGCGCCGCTTCAATCAGGAATCGGTGCTGCTGGTCGAAACGCCGGCCTGCGCGTCGTTTTGATCCTCCCCCGTTTACGGGGGAGGGGGACCGCCGCAGGCGGTGGAGGGGGCGCTTCTACACGAACCGGTAAAGCCGCTGCGGCGTATCGACGAGGATCATCTTGCGCATCGCCGCATCCGGGCACCATTCCGCGAACGCGGTCAGGAGCTTGGGATTGTCCACCACCTGATAGGGGGTGATCTGTGTAATAGGTCCCCGCGCGTTCCCCGGATGCGGCCAATTGGTGCCCCACAGCATGCGGTTGGGGGCGGCCGCGATAAGCGCCTTTGCGAAGGGTACGACATCGGGCCAAGGCGGCGGCAGCTTGGACAGGTTGTACGGTGCCGACAGCTTCACATAGACATTCGGGCTCTTCACCAGTTCAACGAACGCGGCGAAGCCCGGCTGGCCAACGCCCTTCTCGGCTTCGAGATTGGCCATGTGGTCGAACACCACCGGCACCTTCAGGCCGGCCACGGTCGGTGCAATCGCCTGCACGACCGGCAGGCCCGTGTTGATCTGGATATGCCAGTTCAGCGCCACGAAGCGGGGCGCGAAACCGTTGATCGCATCGATTGCCACCTTCGGGTCGCGCACGCCCGCGGTCGCCAGATTCAACCGCACGCCGGTAACGCCTTTGGACGCGAGCCGCTGCAATTCCGCATCGGACACGGTTTGCGGCACCACCGCGACACCGCGCGCCGATGTGCCAAGCTCCGTCAACGCGTCCACCAATTGGCTGTTGTCGAAGCCGTAAAAGCTCGGCTGCACGATCACGTTGCGCGCGACGCCCAATTGCGTGCGCAGCGCCCGCAATTGGGCCACGCTCGCTTCCGGCGGAGTGTAGGTGCGGTTTGCCGCCATCGGGTATTTCGCCATCGGCCCGACGATGTGGTTGTGCACGTCGATGGCGCCGGGCGGCATGCCGGCGAGCGCGCTCGCTGCGTGCGCCATGCGCGGCATCGCAAGCGCACCCAGCGCAGCCGCACCCAGCATCCCGAATTCGCGCCGGTTCATGGTCATGACGTCCCTCCCTCTTTCACGCCGCCGGCAGCGTCGCTCCCATCACGCGAACCGGTAGAGCTTCGCCGCGTTGTCGGTCAAAATCATCTTCTGCGTCGGCGGGTCCGTATACCAGGACTTGAACTGGCGATAGATCGCATCGTCGTCGATCTTCGCGAACGGTGTCACCTCGGTTGCCGGGTGGCCTGCGATGTTCTGGGTGTGCGGCCAATCGCTCCCCCACAGCATGCGGTCGCGCGCGTTGTAGATGAAGGTCTGCGCCAGCGCCTTTACATCCTTGTATTCGGGACCTGCCTTGGAGATGCGGTAGGGTGCGGACAGTTTCACATAGGCCTTGCGCGCGTGCACCAGATCGACAAGTGCGGCGACCCCTCGCGAAAAGCCTTCCGCCGCGTTAGGCATCCCGTAATGGTCGACCACGACGGGCACCGGCGAATCGGCGATCGCGGTCACGAGCTGCTGGATGACGGATGAAACCGTGTAAATCTGGATGTGCCAATTGAGCGGCGCCACCTTTTTGGCATAGGCGGTGAGCATGTCGCGCGCCTTCTTGGCGTCGCGGTTGCCGGCCGATTCCAGATTGAGCCGCACCCCGCGCACGCCCTTGGCATCCATGTCGCGCAATTGGGCGTCGGGAATCGTCAGCGGCACCACGGCGACCGCACGGGCCGCCGGCCCAAGCTCGGCCAGCGCATCCATCATGCAGGAATTGTCCGTGCCATAGAAGCTCGGCTGCACCAGCACGGTGCGCGTGATCCCGAGCCGCCCATGCATCGCCTTCAACTGGGCAACGCTTGCTTCCGGCGGCGTATACGGACGATTTTGCACCATGGGATATTTCGCCATCGGTCCGATGATGTGGACGTGGCAATCGGTGGCGCCGGCCATTTCGGCAGCTTCGCTCGCGCTCATCGCGAAACCCGCAGCCGCCCCGAGGGCGCCCGCGCCGAAGGCGCGCCGTGAAATCTCCATCTCATCCTCCTACTCGTGCCGCACCATCAGCTTCAGCGATGCGGAGAGGCCCGCGGTCACGATCATCACGCCCGCCATGGCCATGATGCCATAGGTGAATCCGCCGGTCGCATCCTTGAACACGCCCATCATATAGGGCCCGACAAAGCCGCCGAACGTGCCGATGGAATTGATGAAGGCGATTCCGCCCGCGGCCCCCACGCCCGTCAGGATGCGCGGCGGAATGGCCCAGAAAATACCGCGCGCCGCCGTGATGCCGACAAGGGCGGCCGTCAGGTCGATCAATGAAAACAGCAGCGACCCCGACAGCAGATAGCCGGCAAGCCCGGCCACGCCCAGCGCCAGCGCCATCGTCATGTTGAAAATCTTTTTCCCGGTTTTATCGACGAGACGCGCCCAGGCCAGCATCCCGACGGTCGCGAACAGATAGGGCACCGCTACCAGGAAGCCGACGGCCACATTGGAAAGCCCGTATTCCTTGAAGATCAGCGGCAGCCAGATGCCCACGCCATAGGAGCCGAGCGTGAATCCGAATTGCACCAGCGCGAGCACGATCACGCGCGAATCGGAAAGCGCGCCCCAGACGGACTTCTTGGGCCGGTCGTGGGTTTCGGCGGCATGCATCTGGGCGATGGCGTCGATCTCGTCGCGGGTGAGCCAGGAGGCGTCGCGCGGATGGTCGGGCAGCGTCCGCCACACGATCAGCCCGACCATGGCGGCGGGCCAGCTCACCATGATGAACATCCATTTCCACCCCGACAGCCCCCAGATGCCGTCCATGCCCAGCAGCAGCCCGGAAACCGGCGCGCCGATCAGGGACGAGAGCGGAATGGCGGCAAGGAACCAGGCGAGGATGCGCGTGCGATATTCCCGCGGAAACCAATAGGCGAGATAGAACGTCACGCCGGGGAAGAAACCGGCCTCCGCCACGCCCAGGAGAAAGCGCATGGCGTAGAGGCTGTTCGCGCCCACCGCGATAGCCGTGCTCGCGGAAACGATTCCCCAGGCAACGAGGATAAGCGCGATCCAGCGCCGCGCGCCCAAACGATAGAGCGCCATGTTGGCCGGCACTTCGCAGAGCGTGTAGCTTAAGAAGAACCAGCCGGCGGCAGCCCCGAACTGCGTCGCGGTCAGCCCCAGCTCCTGGTTCATGGTCAGCGCCGCGAACCCGATCGAATTGCGGTCGAGATAGCTGAACAGATAACCGATGGTGAGCAGCGGCACGAGACGCCATGCCGCCTTCCGCAGCGCCGAATCCTGGACGGGCGTGAGCCCGCTCACGCGCACGCCATCGCGCAGGATTCCGGCGTCTGTGGCTGCTCCGCTCATGTTTCCCCGATGCGCGCTGCGAGCGCGTCGCCTGTCTCTTTGGTCCCGAGCCTACCACCAATATCGCGTGTGATCTCGCCGGCAGCGATTGCCCCCTCGATGCCACGGTCGATGCCTGCGGCGGCGTCGACGAAAGCAGAGAGGCCCGCCCGCCGTCCGTACCAGCCGAGCAGCAGCGAGGTGGAAAGGATCAGCGAGAACGGGTTGGCGATGTTGCGCCCCGCAATATCGGGGGCCGAACCGTGGCTTGCCTGGGCCATGGCGTAATCGGTCCCGGCATTAAGGGAGCCCCCGAGGCCAAGGCTGCCGGAAGCCTCCGCCGTCATGTCGGAAATGATGTCGCCGAACATGTTGGTCGTGACGATGGCGTCGAATCGCGCCGGATTGCGCACCAGATGCGCCATCATGGCGTCGACGATCACCTCATCCACCGCGATGGCGGGAAAATCGGCCGCGCATTTGCGGCATTCCTCGATGAACATGCCATCGCCGATCTTCAGCACATTCGCCTTGTGCACGACGGTGACGTGCTGCTTGCGCGCAGCAGCCAGCTCGAACGCTGCACGTGCGATGCGCGCGCAGGCGTTGCGCGTGATGCGGCGCATGGAAATCACCACATCCTCGGTCACCAGAAGCTCGGCATTGCCGGCGGCCATGTTGCGGTCGGCGTAGAACCCTTCGGTGTTCTCGCGCACGATGACCAGATCGAATTGGCCCAGCTTCGCCGGCAGTCCGGCATAGGTGCGCGACGGCCTGATATTGGCGAAGAGGTCGAGATTCTTCCGGAAGAAGGCGGAGGGGTTGATCCCCCCCTTTTCCGGGTCCTTGAAATCGAAGGTGGCCATGGGTCCGAGGATCAGCCCGTCCGCCGCGCGCACCTTTTCGAGCAGCCCCGGCCGCACGGTGGTGCCGTAGCGGGCGAGGCTCGCATGACCGGCTACGTCCTCCTCTATGTCGAGAGGAAGCGCGAACCGGCGGGCTGCGGCCTGAAGCACGCCAAGCGTTGCCGCCGTGATTTCGGGACCGATTCTATCGCCGGGAAGCACCAGTACTTTCATGAGACCTGATCCTGAAAACCCGGCGGAATAAGCCCGCAAAAGGGTGCGCCAAGTCAATCTCGCCCGAGGACCGGACTTCGCCTATAACGGCACCAACGAAATTTGGGGAGGCATCGATGAGGAAATCGTCCGTTACCGTGTCACTTCTGGTTTCGGCCGCGCTGGCGGCCGTGGGCGCCGTCACCCATGTTGCGGCGCAAGGGCAGGGGCAGGCCCTGGTCATCCAGGGCGGCACGCTGATCGACGGCAATGGCGGCGCGCCGGTGCCCAATTCCGTCATCGTGATCCAGGGCAACCGGATCACGGCCGTGGGCCGCGCCGGCCAGGTGCAGGTGCCGGCAGGGGCGCAGGTGATCAATGCGGCCGGCAAGTGGATCACGCCCGGCTTGATCGACGCCAAGGCCAACTGGAACTGGATGTATGGCGAGGGCTTCCTCCATTGGGGCGTGACCTCGGCCATGGTGACGGGCGCCCGCAACGACCAGGGCGTTGCCGAACGCGATGCCATCAATCACGGCATTTTCCCGGGGCCCCGGCTCTATCAGGGCGTGCTCAACATGCGCGGCGGCGGGCCGAAGGGCGACCGCCCGGACAATTACAAGCCCGGCGACGGCCAGCGCATCGCGGGCACCGTCGATGCGGCGCGCGCGCTCGCCAAATCCAACATGGAAGGTGGCGCGGATTTCCTCGGCTCCAATGACGGCGACGGCCCGCCGGAGGTCTTCGCGGCCTATGCCGACGAGGCCCACAAGGCGGGCAAGGGCGTGGTCATGCGCTGCGTCGGGCCCGAGACGCGGGGGAAGGAATGCGTCAATGCAGGCGCGGACGTGATGATCCACACCGGCGAATTGGGCGTCCAGATGAACAGGGATTCGGAGAAGTGGAAGGATTATGTCGGCCTGCCGCCGGATGCCTATTGCGACATGGATCCGGCCAAGGAAAAGGACATGGTCGCCTTCCTCGTCGCGCACAACACCGCGCTCGAACCCGACTTCATGGCGACCGACCGCGGCTTCCCCTCGATGTGGAAGCGCGTGCAGTCCGAGACTCATGCAGCCTATACCGATCCGCAGATGCTTGCCTATTACCCGGAATTCTCGATCCAGGACGTTTATGACAATCAGCAGACCAAAGAGGATTATCTGACGCCCGATCAGATCTCCTTGCGCGAATGCGGCTACAAGAACCACGCCAAATTCATCGGCGATGTGGTCGCCGCGGGCGGCCATGTGGTGGCCGCCTCCGACATCACCCAGACCCCGCCGGGATTGGGGCTGCATCAGGAAATGGCGGTGATGCAGGAAGACGCGCACATGCCGCCGATGAAGGTGCTGCAGGCGGGCACCAAATGGGTGGCCGACCATTTCAGGATAAAGGACATCGGCTCCATCGAGCCGGGCAAGCTCGCCGACATCGACATCGTCAACGCCGATCCGCTGGTGGATATCAAGAATCTTCGCCAGCTCGACACGGTCATCAAGGACGGCAAGGTGATCGACCGCTCCTATCACGCCTGGTATCGCGCCGACATGTTCTCGAACACCCATGAGGAATACGACAATGCCGTGGTCAGCGATCTCGCCTGGGAGGCGGGATTGAAGGCGGCAACGCGCAATCGCGAGCCGCGGCCGCTGTTCCAGGTGAGGGCGCCCAACGGCAACATGGTCAATATCGGGGGCGGCGTGAACGATGTGCGCCGCGGGCCGGGCAACGGGCCGGTGCCCAACCCGACGCTGTCGCCGACGCCGGGCATCGAAGCCCTCGCGCCGCACACGATCATCCAGGGCGCGCCGGACACAACCTTCACGCTCAGCGGCATCGGCTTCACGACGCGCTCGGTGGTTTACGTCAATGACGAACCGGTGCCGACCAGCGTGCTGAGCGGAACCAAGCTCTCCTTTGTCGTCAGCGCCAACGAGCTGGCGCAGGCGGGGAAGCTGCATGTGGCGGTGAAGAATCCGAAGCCCCTCGACACGCCGGTCTGGGGCGACACCTCGAACAAGGCGCACATATTGGTGCCGTTCACCTTCACCACCGCCTGGTCGCACAACAAATATTGAATCGCCTCGCCCCTGAAGGCGGAGAGGCCGCGAAGGGCGAAGCCTGAGCGGGTGAGGGGGAGCTGTCGACACATGCTCCCGCACCCGTTTATGTCGAGACCGCCCCCTCACCCCGACCCTCTCCCCCAATGGGGAGAGGGATCAGATTTTGTGAATCGGATCGACCCAGGCGACGGTGTCGGGTTTCTCCACTGCGTCGACGTGGAGATTGACCACGACGGCTTCGTTGTCGCTGCGGATCACCACGCATTCGAGCGGTTCGTCCGCGCTCGCGTTGATTTCCTGGTGCGGCACGTAAGGCGGGACGAAGATGAAATCGCGGGGACCGGCTTCGGCCATGAATTCGAGTTGTTCGCCCCAGCGCATCCGGGCGCGGCCCTTCACGACATAGATCACGCTTTCCAGTTCGCCATGGTGATGGGCGCCGGTCTTGGCGTCGGGTTTGATGCTGACAGTGCCGGCCCAGATCTTCTGCGCCCCCACGCGCGCATAATTGATCGCGGCCTTGCGATCCATTCCCGGCGTCTGTGCGGTGTTCGGATCGAGCGAATCGCCCGGAATGATGCGAACGCCGTCGTGCTTCCATTTCGGCGCGTGATGATGGTCGCTGCCGTCGCTCATCGCCTGGTCAGAACGCCGGGTGCAAATCCACCGGTATGCCCTTCAAGGGTTTGCCGGTGATGGGATCGGTGGTGGTGTCGGCGCAGACATCTTCGCCGATTTCCGGGAAAGGATGGAAATCGAGCCTCGCGTCCCAGGCCCGCGTGAATGCGCCCGGATCCTCGATGTGAAAGTCGATGTGCAGACTTTTCGGGCCGGTGCGATGGATGCGCTCGACGACGTGAAGCTTGTCGGTATGCGGCGTGCCGAAACGGTCCAGCGGCGCGAGCGGATGCGTCTTGAGGCCGATGGTATCGATCACCAGCGTGTCGCCTTCGTAATGGCCGACGGATTCGCCGTACCAGGAGGGCGACACGGTCTTGGAATGCGGCACGTTCAGATAGACGTAGCGCGCCTGCGCTTGATTGGCGATGAGGATGACGACCTTGTCCTTCAATTGCACGAACTCGTAGGCGTTGTGCAGCGTCATCACGCCGGGCACCTGCATGGGCATGCAGAGCGTATGAACGTGGTCGGGGACGCGGCCCGCGGTGATCTCATCGCCCCATTTCTTCACTTGCGCCGCGGCCCAGGGCTGGAGCACCGGATTTTTGTAATCGCCGACCGGCCGCTGGATGTCATGCGACATGTTCAGCACCGGACCCGGCTCGCCTTTATCGGCGGGCGCGAGGTCGAAGCCCGGCGGTTCCCAGAGGCCGGACAAATCCGGCTGCATCGGAGATTCCGCCGCTGCGAAGGCAAGCGTGCAGAAACCGATGCTCGAGGCCGCAACCCATACGATCCGCGAAAAACGATTCACAGAACCCCCCACACAAAGCGGCCGGAGCGATTTCCGCCCCGGCCATGAACCTTCCGTCCGGATGTCAGGCCTTGTTCGCCTTCACGCCCTTCAGCGAGCGGTAGACCATCTTGACCATGGCGTCGTCGGCCATCTGATTGGTCTTGAGCTGCGCGCCGATCGGGGCGAGCGGCTTGTCGGCAACCGCCTGGTCCTCGGTCTTGCCCGACTTGATCTCGGCCTGCACCGAGTCGCGCACGCGCACCAGCATGTCGTGATATTTCTGCAGGTCGGCCTTGTTCGCGAGTTCGCCGTGGCCCGGCACATATTTCGTCTGATCGTCGCCCATCTTGATGTAGGTCTCGACCGTCGAGATGATGCCGTTGATGCTGCCGCCATTGGCGTAGTCGATAGTGACGTAGCGGTTGCCGGTGCTGACCACGTCGCCCGTCGCGATCACGTTCGCGGCCGGGAAATACACAAAGGAATCCGTGTCGGTGTGGGCGCTGGCCGGATGGTTGACCATCGCGGACTGGCCATCGACCATCAGTTGAAGCCCTTCGGTGGTATAGGTCTTGGTCGGAATCGCACCCTTTGGCGCGGGCGCGGTTTTCTGGCCCGACATCCCGTTGGTCGAGCCGTGCTCAAGCCGGAGCGCTAGGTTCTGATGCGCAACGACGGTGATGCCGTCCTTGGCGAAGTTCTCGTTGCCGCCGGTATGGTCGCCGTGGAAATGGGTGTTGATCAGATATTTGACCGGCTTGCCGCCTGAGACTTTGGCGACGGCGGCCGCGATCTTGTCGTGCAGCGGCGCGAATTCGCCGTCGACCTGGATGACGCCATCGTTTCCGACGGCAACGGTCATGTTCCCGCCTTGGCCTTCCAGCATATAGACATTGTGGCCGAGCGGCGTTGTCTTGATCTCGACCTTGGAAAAATCCTGGCCCTGCGCATAGGCCGACGCCGCGAACAGGCTGACGGCGGCAGCGAGCGCGACTGTGTATCCAAGTTTCATGGTTAGCTTCCTCTCCTAGTTTTAACCCTGAATTGTGGCCGGTTTGTCAGCGCCCGTTCCCACGAGCCGACGTGCCAAGCCGCACTATAGCCTATTTCCACAGGCAAAGGACGGCCTTCTTGATCGGCCGGGGCCTTCCGGAACCGGCAACGCTCTGGCTGCCCGCCCGATATTTACCGTGAACCTGGCCGTAAGCAATCGAGCCAAACTTTCCGACAAGGCTCCGACAAACTGTGGCAATTTCGGGCCTTCGTCTTTGCCGGACCGCAAGACCTATCCCTTAGAAAGGTTGGGCATTTTCGCTTTGGGCAGGGGCGCATGATCGTAGTGGCTTTGGCATCTCAGAAGGGCGGTTCGGGAAAGACCACGCTCTCTGGCCATCTGGCCGTGGAGGCCGAACGGGCGGGCGCAGGCCCGGTGACGCTGATCGATACCGATCCGCAAGGATCGCTGTCGCAATGGTGGAACGCGCGCGCCGCGCGTGCGCCGCGCTTCGCGCAGGTCGGCGCCTTCGAGCTGCAGAGCGCACTTTCCCATCTCGCCCGTACCGGAACGAAGCTCGCCATCATCGATACGCCGCCCGCGATTTCGGATTCCATCGCGCAGGTGATCGCGCATGCCGATCTGGTCATCGTGCCGACCCGGCCCTCGCCCCACGATCTGCGCGCGGTCGGTGCGACCGTCGACATGGCCGAACGCTTCGGCAAGCCGCTCATCTTCGTCGTCAACGGCGCCACTCAGCGGGCGCGCATCACCGGAGAGGCCGCGGTCGCGCTTTCCCAGCATGGCGTGGTCGCGCCCGTCACGGTCCATCACCGGGTGGATTTCGCGGCCAGCATGGTGGACGGACGCACCGTCAACGAAGCGGCGCCGAAATCGGCATCCACCAAGGAAATCACCGATCTCTGGGTCTATCTGCAGGACCGGATCGCGCGCTTGACCAAGGATGCGAGTCTGGCGCCCGACATCCGCCCCTCCCATTTCTCGCTGGTGCCTTTGTCGGCGATGGACGACATGAGGCCACCCGAACCCGACGAGCCCCCGATCCTGGAGGCGCGGGTGGTGGGCGAGGTGCCGCTGGCCGACCGCTTCTTCTACGAAGGCGCGGAGCGCCGGACAGGTGCGGACCGCCGCGACCCCGCGCGTGCGGAAGCCTATGAGGGCCCGGAACGCCGCTCGGGTCTCGACCGCCGGGAGGTGGCGCGGTCCGCGTCGTTCTTCGCCGGTCCCGAACGGCGCGCCGGCGTGTTCGGCCGCCGCCACGCCGACCCAACCGATATGGGCCGCAAATGAGCGCAAGATTTGCAAGTCTGACCGCCGGTCTCCTGGTGCGCAAAGGCGAGGCGCGGCCCTCGTCGGTCCTCGCGCCCATGATGGCAACTCCCATGCCTTCGTTCATGGCGCCTGTGCATTCGCTGGGCCACGTCCATGAGGCCGAAGCCCGCACGCCGGAGCCGGTCCTGGAGCCCGAGATTGTCCGCGAGCCCCGCCGGGTCACCGCTTCGGGGGGGCCGCCTCCCGGCGGGACCACGCCGCCCGATTGCGCCAAACCGCGCCGGCTGATGGTGACGCTGACCCCTGCCGAGCATGAGACGCTCGGGCTCATGGCGGTGAAGAAGAACAGCACGCGCCATCAGCTGCTCCGCAATGCTCTCGACGAATACATGGCGCTCCTCTCCGACGAATATGGCGGAGACTGCCAGTGCATTCTCACCGGCGGAGGCTGCGCCAGCCCCTGCGGCCAGACGGGCAGTTGAATGCGAAACAGGCGGAGCATGCTCCGCCTGTTGTCCCGTCCCGGTAGGCGTTTTTTTTCAGAGAGACCGCAGTGCGCCCACGCCCGAGAGCCACGGGTTCAAGCTGCCATTTTGATGATGCGACTGGAGCGTGCCGCCGCCGGTGTACCAGCGCAGTCCGACATGCCAGATGTTGTCGTGCGTGTCGCTGCCGAAGATCTTGTCCTGGTTATATGTGAACCCGGCATAGCCCGAGATTGCGTAGTCCTCGGAGAACAGGAACTCGGCGGCGATTTCCCAAGCCGTGACGTTGAGGTCCCGGCGGCCGCAGGTTCTGCATCCCTGCCCGGAGACGATGTCGCCCCATTCGACGCCGCCGGTAATGCCGAGGTCCGGCATCGCGTAGAATTCAAGAGCGGCGCCCACGTAGTTGCCGCGGCCGCCGATGGGTGAGCCCGTGGTCCATGCCCAGCCGGCCTTTGCCATGGCAGTGAGATTGTTGATGTACCATTCGCCCAGCGCGCCGCCGCTATAGAGGCTGCCGATGCCCGTGAAATTGGCATAGGTCACTTCGGTCCCGACCCGGCCGTCATTGCCGGCCCAGAAGGCATTGGCGTTGAAGTGCCAATCCTCTTCGCTGAACTGATGCGCCCAATTGTGGGTGTAGCTCGCGCCGGCCTGGAAGTTGAGGTTTTCCAAACCGTTCAGCGGCCCGGCAATGGCGCCGCCCAGCAGCCAGGATTTGGTCGTGTCGCTTCCCGGCCCGCTATTATCGGAGCTTGTAAAACTCGTCGTCAGCATCCCGGCCGTACCGGTCAGCGTCGCCGCCGCCGCCGGACCGCTCACAAGCGCGGCGAAGATTGCGCCTGCGCTTCCCATGAGTGCTTTATTCTTCAACATCCCAATTCCCCCCTCCATGCGGATCCGTTGCTCTGTGTTAGATGGAACGGCCGCTGTTACGGCGTCTGAAGCGTTTCCTCGGTTCCCCTGCCGAACCATTTGTGCGCCCGTGCCTTGGCGGGACGCCTTTGAGTGGCGTGATGGGGGCGCCACGATGCTGCGATGCCCCTCCCGTCGGGGGAGGAAAACTGGGGTGTCGTTTGCGACATGCGCAGCGCCCCGATCACCGGGGCACTTTGGGTTCAGCTTTTGAACCCTGCGCTAACTAATGCCCGACCTTTGGGTGAGCTGCCTCGCAATGTATCAAGCTGTGCCAAAAATACATCGTACCAAGGCCCGCTTGGCAAAGCTTCCCGGCAGCGCGGAATAGGCACCACTCCTGCCGAATAGGCGGTAGCAGGAAAACACGTTGTCGTTGCGCTGCTCGATTCGGGGAACAGCGCGCCGCCAGCAGGCGCGAGGCGGGTTCCTACAGGCGATTTATACCGTGCCCGACATACATCGGCACAATTCTGACATAACTTTTCCCCCGGGAGATTTGCGTAGCCGGGGGGATGAGATGGCTGGACTACCCGAAATTCGGGCACGTTCGTTCGATGGTACGCTTGCGCACGCAGCACCTGTAAGGAATCTGCTTTCGCGCTCCGAACAGGAAAAGCTCGAACGCATCGCGACGCTCGTCGTCTGCAAACGCGGCACAAATCTGTGTCCGCAAGGCGAGCAGGCCCGCTTCGTCTATTTGATCGCGGAAGGCATCGTGCGGATCAACCGCTGCGACGATACCGGCCATCGTCAAATCATGGCGTTTGTGGGCACCGGCGATCTTTGCGGCGTCCCTTGCGGGGGATGCTATTTCAGTTCGGCGGAAACCGTTTCCGCGACGAAGGCCTATCGTTTCGAATGGCAGAAATTGCAGCAGCTTCTTGCCAGCGAGCCGCACCTGCAATCGGTTCTGTTTCAAAAAGTCTTCGACGATTATTGCAGGGCTCAGGTGAGGATGCTGACATTGGGTCAGCAAAACGCCTATCAGCGGCTGGCCTCATTTATTCTCGATTTTGTCGATCCTCTGGAGCATCAGGGAGATGGCCGCTCTTTCAGCATGCCGATCAGCCGGGCCGATCTCGCCGATTATCTGGGCATCGCGCCGGAATCCACGGCACGCGCGTTCGCAAAACTCGAAAGTCTCGGGCTTATTCGCCGTACGACCCCCAGATCGATTCAGGTCCTCGACGTTGCCGGCCTGCGCACGATCCACGCCGCTCCCAGGCGTCAGAACAAGACCGGCGAGGGGCAGGAAAACGCTTCGCGGCGCGGCCGTTCCGCGTCCTCGCCGATGTCTTGTGATTTGACGTAAGAAGCTATTGCCGGTCGGCCTGGACGCCGCCGAACCGCATCCGCTCGCCGATGTCGCAACCCTTCTCATAGACGAAATGCGGCGAGGGCGGCACGGGATGTCCCGTGGTCGCCGCGACCTTCATCAGCAGTGGGGCTGCCGCGGGCCGGGCGTCGGAAATCTCCAGGATCAGCTTGCGCCTGAGCGCGCGGGCGACATCCTCGAAGCCATGGGCCACCTGGATGAAGGCGCCGGGCCCCCCGATCACGCAGCCCGCATAATATTTGTCGAGGTCGGCCAGATAATAGACGTCGAACTTGTCCTCCGGCGTCACGATCGGCAGACCGTTGATGACGATGCCCCGGCCTACGATCTCGTCGCGAACCTTCTCGACCAGATGGCCGTCATTGTTGGGACCGTCGCCCGAGACGTCGATGACGCGCTTGTTGGCGGTCAGTCCGCTGCTGTCGAGCAGATGCTCGGCCAATTCCAGCCCGCTGCTGATCGAGGTCTGGACGCCCAGTGTGCGGGGCTTGGAGGCGAGCAGATCGGCAAACGCATCCGCGCTCGCCTTGTCGTGGATGATGGTCCATCCCGCCAGAATCTTGTTCGAGTTGTAGCTCGAAAAATCCAGATAGGTCACCGCGATCCGCCCGAGCGAACCGGATTGAATCGCCTTCACCACGTCGGGATTGCGGAACGCGGCAATCGCGCCTTCGCGCTGAAAATGGGCCTCGTTTTCATCGACGCTATAGGAGACGTCAGTGGCGATGACGAGAGCGACATCGACCTGTTGCGGGGCCGGAGGTCCCACGCTGCTTCCGCCCAAGAGCCAACCGGCCAGGGCCGCAAATCCCACTCTCCGCGCGCTTTCCCAAGCGGTCATTTCGAACCTCTGACGGGCACCCGCTTAAGACAACGATACTCCTCTGTCCAAGTTACCGGCAATGGAGGCAACGGATGAAGTTTTTGTCGGACGGCGCGGCAATGTCAGGCCGTGGCTTGCGCCATGCCGTCGGGCGCCCGGAAATCGCAATGAACATTGCTGCACACCAACCATTCGCGGGGTCTGAAAAGCGTGGCGAGGGAGCGGACTTCCGTAAGCTTCAGCTTCTGGCCACAAGAGGGACAGGGATCGCCCGGCTTGAGGCCGTGCTCCGCCCACAAATGGGCATCCACATGAAAGAGCAATCGAAATCCGCGCATAAGAATTAATGGCAGCACACCGTCTTTATGGCATTGATCCAGCGCAAACCCGCTCAAAGCCGTGCTTTCGGGGATTGGCGCGCGCCGATCGGCCACGTAAACTGCAATTCAGCGCCCGACACGCCGGCGTAATCCTCAGGAGGGAACCCGATGCACCCCGAATCCGACGCGAACTACACCGATGAAGGTCCGAGCCGCCGCAAGGTGCTGTCGGGATTGGGGCTCGCCGCGGCCGCCGTCACGATGCCGGCCGTCGCACGCGCGGCAACCGCCAATGCGAGCTTCGGCAGCCAGGGCTTCTGGAACAAGGAATACGTCGCCAAGAAAGGCGACGTGAAACTTCAGCTCTATCGCCGCCGCCAGTCCGAGCCAAAGGCCGGCGACAAGGCCCTTCCGGTGCTGATCATGGTGCACGGGTCTTCCATCGGCGCGATGTCGAGCTGGGACCTGAATGTCCCGGGCGCCGGCGAATACAACATGATGAACGTGTTCTCGCGCTTCGGTTATGACGTCTGGGCGATCGATTTCGAAGGCTACGGCAAGTCCGACGTGACCAGCGGCAATTCCGACATCAAGTCGGGGGTTGCCGATCTCGACGCGGCATTCCCGACGATCGCGCAGGAGACGGGTTCGCAGAAATTCCATTTCATGGGCGAATCCTCTGGCGCACTGCGCGTGGCGGCATTCGCGGCCGCCCATCCCGAGCGGGTGGACCGTATTCTGCTCGGGGCCTACACCTATACGGGCAAGGATTCCCCCACGCTCACGGAGCGGGCCAAGCAGGTGGATTTCTACCGCACGCACAACCGCCGCCCGCGCCCGAAGGAGATGATCGAATCCATCTTCACCCGCGACAAACCGGGCACGTCGGACAATCGGGTCGCTGCGGCAATGGTCGCCTCCGAGCTTCGCTTCGGCGATTCCGTCCCGACCGGCACCTATCTCGACATGACGGCCAAGCTGCCGATCATCGAAGCGAGCCTGGTGAAATGCCCCGTCCTGCTCGCGCGCGGCCAATATGACGGCATCGCGACGGAAGCCGACATTCTCGATTTCTACAGCAAATTGCCGAATCCGGACCGGCAGCTTTCCATTCTCCCCGGTCTCGCGCATTCGCTGACGCTGGGCCTGAACCGGCAGCTCTACTGGCATGTCGCCAACGCTTTCCTCTCCATGCCCAAAGCCCAATTGGTTTAATTAAACACGCTCCTCATCCTGAGCTTGTCGAAGGATGAGCTTGTCGAAGGATGAGCTTGCCGAAGGATGTATCTGTGAAAACGGCCTCGCTTTCATCGGCGGGGCCGTTTCTTTTTGCGCGAACCGGAGCGTGGGAACCGCTGTGATAACTCTGTGACCACGGGGCTTGGCCGGTGCCACATCGAATCGGGATGATTCATAGTCCATGCTGACCAAGGCTTGAGGGGCCATCGCCGTGAATAGCCGCAATTTGCGGCACATTGTTCATGCCGATCCGGGGTCAGCTGGAGGGATGCCGCGCGCAATCGCGCATCCGCTGCCGGTGGCCGCTTGAGCGTGTTCGAGAAGGAATAGTCATGAAGATCCAGGCTCTGGCGGGTGCCGCGTTGGCGCCTTTCCTCGGAATCGGCGCGGCGTTGGCGCAAAACCCGGTTTCACCTGAAAACATCGCGGTCAATGTCAGTGGTGTCGAAACGGTCTGCACGGGATCGGATTACGACGCGCGCAGGGACACGAAATGGCGCGCCTACACGACGCGCTTCGAGTTTGCCGGCAAGGCAGGCCAATATCTCGGCGAAGAACAGGTCCACGTCTCAGGGCCGGGCGTCGACATGACCGTGCGTTGCCAGGGTCCCTGGGTGCTGATGAAGCTCCCGAAAGGCGCTTATCAGGTCGGCGTCGATGTCGCCGATGCGGGCCACAAGGATTTGAAGGTTCGCGCGCCCTCCCGTGTCGCCGTCAGCTTCCCCAATGCGGGTGGCGTGTTCAGGCGGCCCCAGCCGCTCTCCTCGCGGGCCGAGCGCACGGCGACCGCGAACCTCAATCGCAAGATTCTCGCGACCCCCAATCCGCTGGTCCACAATCCTCAGATCAAGGATCATTACACCGCGCTCGCCGCCCAATATCAGACCGAAAAGACCACGGTCGAACAATTGCAGCAGAAATACAGAGATCAGCTGAACGCCTTCACGTCGCTGAATTCGCAGATCCAGGATTGGAGCGAGCAGAAGCGGCAGCAATATCAGAATCAGCAACAGACCTACTCTGTGCTCAAGACAACCTACGAGGAACAGAGCAGGCTGAACGAGCAGCAGCGCAAGGATTACCAGACCCGCCTCAGTTCTTACGAGACCGAGCTTAGGACCTCGCGCTAACGCCTCACTCCGCGCCCTGAATGCCCCTCTCCCCTTCCGGGGGAGAGGGCAGCGGGGCGCCGCCCGTTTCCGCCCCGTGCCCGGATAGCGATTCCAGCTCGCGCACCGGCACCATCATCGCAAGCACCGCAGCCAAAGCGGAAAACCCGACCATCGCGAGGAATGTGAGCCTCAGCGACGAATCGAGCGCCGCGCGCAAGGCGGGATCGGCGCCGCCGCCGAGCACATTTCCGATGCTCCCCAGCAGGGCGTGGATTTCGTCGGCGCTCATGGCTGCCCCGTGCTCGCCCGCGTAGAGCACGACGCCGAAATTCAGCACCGCGCCCAGCGCCGTCACGCCAAAGGTGTTGCCAAGCGTGCGCGCGAAAATCAGGGAAGCGGTGGCGCTGCCGCGTTTGCGCCACTCGACGCTCCCCTGGATCATCACCATGGAGCAGATGTTCAAGAGCCCCATGCCGAAGCCCATGATGAAGGGCCCCAGGCCCGCAAACGCGGGGTTGCTGTCCGGCCTCATGCCGAGCAGGAACGCCGTGCCGATGGGAATGAGCCACGCCCCGCATCTCAGCGTCGTGCGCATGGAAAACCGCTTCAGAATCCGCCCCGACACGGCGGACGCGAACGGCCAGGCGAACATCATGGCGGTCAAGGGAATGCCGGCGAGAATCGCGGGGCGTCCCTGCACACCCTGGATATAGATCGGCAGATAGGACGTGACACCGATCAGCGTCATCGTGCCCAGCAGAAGCGAGGCGTTGGCCGTCGCGACCATCCGCATGCCCCAAAGATCGAGCGCGATCATCGGTTCGGCGGCGCGCTTCTCCTGAAAGAAGAACAGCACGCTTGCGAGCGCGAATATTCCCACCAGGCCGCCGATCTCGCCGAGCGTCAGCGTCGCCCCTTGCGTCAGCGCCACCAGCAGCGCCGTCACCGCGATGGAGAACAGAACGGCCCCCGCATAGTCCAGCGAATGGCTCTTCTTCTCGATGTTCTCGTCCATGAAGAGGACGAAGCCGATAATGGTCAGAATCCCGATCGGGATGTTCACCCAGAACACCCACGCCCAGTCGAAGCGCTGGACGATCAGCCCTCCCGCAAGCGGTCCCGCGAGCGCGGCAATCGCCCACACCGCCGACAGCCATGCCTGGATTCTCAGCCGCTCGCGCGGGGAATAGAGGTCGCCGGCGATGGTGACGGCGACCGGCTGCATGGACCCTGCGCCCAAGCCTTGGATCAGGCGGAACAGGATCATCGAGGGCATGGACCAGGCAAAGCCGGCCAGCAGCGATCCGACGAGAAAGATCAGGATGCCCCCGATCATCACCGGTTTGCGGCCGTAAATGTCGGAAAGCTTCCCGAACAGCACCGTGGTTGCGGTCTGGGTCAGAAGAAACGCCGCGAAGACCCAGGAATAGAGGGCAAACCCGCCGAGCTTGCCCACGATCTGCGGCATGGCGGTCGCCACGATGGTGGCCTCGATGGCGGCCATGAACAGCGCCAGCATCACGCAGCCGAGGACGAGCGGACGACGGGTACGGGAAAGCGAGGTCGCGGACATTGCTGGCCTGTTCTAACACGGCAGCCGCCGGGATCACCCCATCCAGCCGCGACAAAGGAACGCCCCTCCACGGGGCTAAGCAGGGGGCGCGGACGGTACGCGTTGCCATGGACGCTACCGCCCGCCCGATTTCTTCGGCTATAGAACCCCCATGGCTCGAAATTCCCGCGACTCCGGCTTCAATTCGTCTCAGACCGGCGAAAGGGCGCCCTCAAAATCGCTCAGCCCCTTGCGGGCGCTCAAACCCTTCCTGATGCCCTACCGCTTCATGATCGCGGCGGCGGGTGCTGCCCTGATCGTCGCCTCCGCGGCGACGCTGGTGCTGCCGGCGGCGGTTCGCGGCGTCATCGACCACGGCTTTTCCGAGGAAGACGCCGCCAATATCGGGCGCTATTTCCTCGCGCTGATCGCGGTCGCAGGCATCATGGGCATGGCTTCGGCGACCCGGTTCTATCTCGTGACCTGGATCGGGGAGCGCGTTGTCGCCGATGTCCGCAGCAAGGTCTTCAGCCACGTTCTGTCGCTCAGCCCACGCTTCTTCGAAACCACCCGCACCGGCGAAGTGCTGTCGCGGCTGACCGCCGACACCACGCTGGTGCAGACGGTGATCGGCTCTTCCGCGTCCTTTGCGCTGCGCAATCTGGTGATGGCGGTGGGCAGCCTCATCATGATGACCGTGACGAGCCCGAAGCTGACGGGCCTTTGCCTTGTCGGCGTGCCCATGGTGCTGGTGCCGATCGTCCTTTACGGCCGCCGGGTGCGGAAGCTGTCGCGCGAATCCCAGGACCGGATCGCCGATACCTCGGCCTATGCCAGCGAGGCGCTGAACGCGATCCAGACCGTGCAGGCCTTCACCCACGAAGGCGCCGACCGGACCAATTTCAACGCACAGGTGGAAGCGTCCTTCGATGCCGCTCTCCGCCGCACCAAAATCCGCGCGGTGATGACGGCGCTGGTGATCTTCATGGTGGGCGCAGGGATCGCCATCGTGCTCTGGATCGGCGCTTCCGATGTGCTGGCCAAGCGCATGACCGGCGGCGAGCTTAGCCAGTTCATTCTCTATGCCGTGTTCCTTGCGACCGGCATGGGTGCGGTAAGCGAGACCTGGGGCGATGTGCAGCGCGCATCGGGCGCCACCGAGCGGTTGATGGAGATCGTCTCGACCGAGCCCGAGGTCAAGCCGCCTGCGAACCCGCGCCCGCTGCCCCAACCGGCGCGCGGAGCCATCGCCTTCGACAATGTCACCTTCCGCTATCCGGCGCGGCCCGATTACAAGGCGCTCAACGGCGTTTCGTTCGCGATTTCACCGGGCGAAGCGGTGGCTCTGGTCGGCCCGTCGGGTGCGGGCAAATCGACCGTTTTTCAATTGCTGCTGCGGTTTTTCGATCCGCAGGGCGGGGCCATCCTGTTCGACGGCATGAACATCGCCGAATTGGATCCCCGCGATTTGCGGAAGGAAATCGCGCTGGTGGCCCAGGAACCGGCGATCTTCGCGGGCACCATCGCCGACAATATCCGCTATGGCCGCCCCGGTGCATCGGACGCCGACGTGCGCGAGGCCGCGCTCGCCGCGGCGGCCGATGAATTCATCTGCCGTCTGCCGGAGGGCTACGATGCCAGACTAGGCGAGCGCGGCGTGACGCTTTCGGGAGGCCAGCGCCAGCGTCTGGCGATCGCGCGCGCAATCCTGCGCGATGCCCCGCTGCTGCTGCTTGACGAGGCGACGAGCGCGCTCGACGCCGAAAACGAGCGGCTGGTGCAGCAGGGGCTCGCCAATCTGATGAGCGGGCGCACCACCATCGTGATCGCGCACCGCCTGGCGACCATCCAGCGCTTGCGCCGCATTATCGTGATGGATCAGGGCCGCATTACCGCCGAAGGCAACCATGCGGAGCTGGTTGCCCGCGGCGGTCTTTATGCGCGGCTGGCCTCGTTGCAATTCAACGAAACCAAAGCGCTGGCAAGCTAGTTCCAAAGGCTGGCAACGCGGCTTATGCGTGCACCGGCGCCAGTTGCGTCGCGTACTCTTCGTAACCTTCTTCGACCGCATAGCGCAGAATTTCGCGCGCTTGGCCGTAACCAACCAGTGGATCCAGAGAGTCCAGCGCATCGGGATAGGAAATATCACCCGAAAGATAGCGCGTTACAAAATCTTTTATCATTTCCACCATTTCCCGCGTCCTTGTAGAACACGCCAAATGGTTAAACCGATTCAGTTAACGACTCAGAAAAAAGCGCCCCGCGCGAACATGCGTAAAAACACGTATGGAAGTTCCACGGTTTTCGTTTCGCCCCGATGCGAGACAGAAGCGGGCAATCGCGCGTAAGATTGATCCAGTCCATCCGGAGACACGGAAGATGCGAAGCCCCGTCAAGAATTTGGCCGCGATTCTGGGCGTCTGCGGCATCTGCGCTGCGGCCGTCATTCCGGCCGCATCGGCCGCTCCGGCCGCGGACGGAGCCCCGCTCGGCGCCTGGCGCACGACCAACAATTGTTTCCTCATCGCCTTTTACCTGACGGGGGACGGACGCGCGCAAGCCGCCTACATGACGGGCGAAGAAGACACCAACGCCGTTTGGACCTGGGACGGCAGCACGCTGACCATCTCATCCAAGATGTTCGACCTGGACAATTTTTCCGGACGTCTCGCCAACGATTCCATCGAGGCCGATTACGTCTGGCACGATTTGGACAACAACAAGCTCAACCGGCAGGCCTGCACCTTCGAACGCTTCACCCCCTTGGGTCTTTAGAGCGCAGGTCCCATCGGGCTGCCAATAGCGGTAGCGTGCGATGAAGAAACACCATCTCCTTGCGGTCTCGCTTGCGATGTACGGCATCGCCGCGACCGCTGCGGCCATGGAGTATCCCAAGACCGCCGGCGCCTTTACCCGCAACGAAGGCATGATCGGCGGCCGCATGCGGTCCTATTTCACCTATGAACCGCGCGGCTTGAAACCGGGCGCCGCCCTTCTCTTCGTGTTCCACGGAGGCGGCGGCGATGGCGGCGAGGCGCGCGAAGGTTCGGGCGGCGAATACGAAGCGCTGGCCGACCGCTTTCGTTTCGTGGTCGCTTATCCCAACGGAGTTGGCATGTCCTGGAACGGCTGCCGCAAGCTGCAGAACCAGACGCGCGCGCGCCGCGGCATCGACGATGTCGGCTTCGTCGATGCCATGATCGCGGCCGAGATTGCGCGCCACCATATCGACCCGAAGCGCGTCTTCGCCACCGGCCATTCCAATGGCGGAGCGCTCGCTTTTCGCCTGGCATTGGAACGCGCCGATAAATTCGCCGGCATCGCGGCGATTTCCTCGAACCTGCCCGCGCCCGACAACATGGAATGCGCCCCCATGCCCAGGCCCATGCCCGTCCTTATCATGAACGGCACCGCCGATCCGGTGAACCCGTATAATGGCGGCACCAATGGCCGGGGCACCGGTTTCGGACGCACCATGTCGACCGATCAGACGGTGCAGTTCTTTGCCGCCATCAATGGCCTTCAGGGCCCGCCGGACATCGCGCGCCTGCCGCACGTCAACAACTCGGACCGCACATCGGTGGATCGCGTGACGTGGTCCGCGCAGGGAAAACCTTCCGTCGTGCTCTACACGATCAATGGCGGCGGCCATGTGGTGCCGCAGCGCAATTACCGCTTCCCGCGCGTGGTCGGTCCGCAGACGGAGGATGTGGATGCGCCTGAAGTCATCTGGGACTTCTTCATGAAGGAAACCGGAATGGACTCAGGACTTGCCGCGGAGCAGGTCCAGTAATTGCCGGTGCAGCGCATCGTTGGCGGCAAGAATGTGCCCGCGATCCATCATGTGCTCGCGGCCGTCCATGTCGGAGACCATGCCGCCCGCCTCGCGCACCATCAGGATACCCGCCGCGATGTCCCAGGGCTGCAGATTGCGCTCCCAGAACGCGTCGAACCGGCCGGACGCCACCCAGGCCAGATCGAGCGATGCCGATCCGAACCGCCGCATCCCCGCGGTCGACGCAACGACGGCGTCCAATTCGGCGAGGAATGTTTCGCGCCCGTCTTTTCCCAGGAACGGCGCGCCCGAGGCCACCAATATGTCGGAGAGATTCTGGCGCGCGGCAACGCGCAGGCGGCGGTCATTCAGAAACGCGCCATGGCCTTTCTCGGCGACATACATCTCGTCGGTGACCGGATTGAAGATCAGCGCGGAGACCAGGTGGCCTTCGCGCTCCAGCCCGATGGAAATCGCGAATTGCGGGATTCCGTGCAGGAAATTCGTGGTGCCGTCGATCGGGTCGATGACGAAGCGGTGGGTCTTGTCGCGGCCTTCGATGGCGCCGCCTTCCTCCACCAGGAAACCGTAGCCCGGCCGCGTGCGCGACAATTCCTCGATCAGGATGCGCTCGGTGCGGGAGTCCGCGTTGGTGACGAAATCGGCCGGGCCTTTTTTGGAAACCTGCAGATTTTCTAGTTCCCCGAAATCGCGCACCAGCCCGCGCCCCGCCTTGCGGGCGGCGGCGATCATCACGTTCAGCGCAGGCGACAGATACGGCATGGGAACTTTCGGGCGAATGGGGATGGCGAATGGGGAATAGCATATAGGGGCCGCGGTCCCTATTCGCCACTCACTATTCGCTGCTCGCTATTCGCGTGTCATTCGGCGCGTTTGACGTAAGAGCCGTCGTCGGTCGAAACGATGACTTTCGTGCCCGCTTCGATGAAGGGGGGCACCTGGATACGCAGGCCGTTCTCGAGCGTCGCCGATTTGTACGACGATGCCGCGGTCTGGCCGCGCGTGGTGGGATCGGCTTCGGTCACCTGCAGCACCACCTGCTGGGGCAGGCTGATGCCGAGCGGCTTGCCCTCGTGCAATTGCACCACGACCTTCATGCCGTCCTGCAGGAACTGGGTGCGGTCGCCGACGAAATCGGCTTCGATCTCGATCTGGTCGTAGTTCTGCATGTCCATGAAGGTCAGCATGTCGCCATTGGCATACAGATACTGGAAATCGCGCCGTTCGAGCTGGACCTCCTCCACGGTTTCGGCCGAGCGGAAACGCTCGTTCAGCCTGCCGCCGGTGATCACGTTCTTGGCCTCGACCTGATTATAGGCGCCGCCCTTGCCGGGCTTGACCGAATTCGTTTTGAGCACCGACCAAAGCTGGCCGTTCACCTCGATGATCATGCCCGGCTTGACTTCGTTGCCTGCGATTTTTGCCATGACGCGCAACTTTTCTGAAAGAGCGCGCGGGTTCTAGCAGCGGCGTTGGAACTTGTCACCCGGCACGCCGCGCTTGTGCAACAGGTGGGTCCGGGCTCGCGCTTCGCTGCGCGTACCGGCCGGGATGACAGGTCAGAATTGAGCGTTGAACGCCTTCACGGCTGCGGCGGGACCGGCGGCGTAATCCCAGACCCCGGCCGCAACGGCCAGAAAATCCGCGCCCGCCTCGATCAGCACGGCGCAATTTTCCACCGTGATCCCGCCGATGGCGACGCATGGCACCACCATCATTTCAGACCACCATTGAAGGATTTCAGGCGCCGCGCGGGTCTTGGCGTCCTTGGTCGCGGTCGGAAAGAAGGCGCCAAAGGCGACATAATCGGCACCGGCCTCGGCCGCCTCGATCGCAAGATGGCGGACATTGTGGCAGGTGACGCCGACGATGCGGTCTTTCCCCATGGCGGCGCGCGCCTCGGCATAGCCCGCGTCTTCCTGACCGACATGCACGCCGTCCGCACCCAGGCGCGCGGCAAGATCGGGCCGGTCGTTCAGGATGAAGGCCGCGCCCGCGCGCTGCGTCACCGGCATCAGGATGTCGCCCGCGCGCATGATCTCGTCGTCGGGGACGTCCTTCAGCCGCAGTTGCACGCTCGCGACGTCGCCCGCATCCAGAGCGCGCTTCAGCGTCTCGGCGAACGCCTTCGGCTCAAGTTTCGGCGGCGTGATCAGGTAAAGCCGGCAGCGGTCGGTCACGGGCGCGGCCGAAAGTGCAGAAGCGTAAGGAATAGCCGTTTCTCGGCTTCAGGAGCGGCACCGAACCTTTGCAGCGCCCCTTCCGCTCTTTCTATTGCTGCTTTCGCTTCCGACAGGGTGACGGGAGCCGATGGATCGTAGTCGGCCTTGTGCCGGGTATCCTGCAAGTCCATGAACGACGCCGCACATTCGCGGATATGCACGCCAAAATGTCCGGGTTTGAGGGCATTTTCACAACAGGAACGCATTCGACCATGATCGAAAGCCCGATATACAAGCCTATAACGCAGTTTGTTGCGCTCTGTGACACCGACGAGGAGATCGGCCGCCGATGTCAGCAAAAAATGGAATAGGGCATAATAGGATGTCGAAATCGAACGTCGCAACGCCCCGCTTCGAGGTCTGCCGCGACCTTTGCTTGTTGCCAGCTCCCGCGCAATTTTCAGCAACTGTCGCGAGTCAATCATGTCTCGCCGCTAATTCCTTCATTTCCTTCTCGGTCGCATAATGCGTGTAGGGATATCGATCGTCCCCATTTCGGTACATGTAATCGATCAAATCCAGGCTGGTTTTGCCCAAGCGCATTCCCGTTAGAAGGCCAATAGATTTGAGCACGATCGTGATGCTCAAACTGTCCTTGCCCTCAGAATCAATATCGCTTTCGACCACGGTTCTTTTGACCTGCTCCGCGCCAAATTGCTCGCGCGCGATGCGCAGTGCTTCAGCTTCCACTTCTTTCAGGGTCAACATCGACGTTTCACCTCTCGGTCAGTCTATCACTGACTGGGCGACGCAATATGGCAGCCCCTCACGCGGCCTTTTCCAGATCGGGCCTCCACTGGCCCATCGAAGCAAGCCCGTTCATGTGCGCGCGATGCGCAAACGAGCGCTGCGCGGCAGCGACGTTCTCCGCCTTGCCGGCCCAGACCTTCTGCGGCTCATGCTGCAGCGCGCGGCCATAGGAGAACGTCACCGGCCAAGGCAGCGGGCCCATCTGGTGCATCAGGTTCAGATGCACGGTCGCTTCCTCGTCCGACTGGCCGCCCGAGAGGAACGCGATGCCCGCAATCGCGGCCGGTGCGCATTCCTTCAGCACACGGATGGTCTTGTCGGCGACTTCCTCCGGGCGCGCGCGGTTGGGCGCCATTTGGCCGGAGATCACCATGTTCGGCTTCAGCACGATGCCTTCCAGCATCACCCGCTGATAGAAGAGCTCCTGGAACGTCGTCTTCAGCACCCATTCCGTGACCCGAAGGCACGTATCGATATCGTGGCTGCCATCCATCAGCACTTCGGGCTCGACGATGGGAACGATATCGTGGTTGTGGCAGAGAGCGGCGTAGCGCGCGAGCGCATGCGCATTGGTGTGGATCGCCGTATGCGTCGGCAAGGGAGAGTTCCCGGGCGCGATGTCGATCACCGCGCGCCATTTCGCGAAACGCGCGCCAAGCGCGTAATACTCATCCAGCCGCTCGCCGAGGCCGTCCAGACCTTCGGTGATGAGTTCGCCGGGACAGAAAGGAAGGGCCTTGGTGCCCTTGTCCACTTTGATGCCGGGGATCGAGCCCGCATCGGTAATCAGCTTGACCAGCGGCGTCCCGTCTTTCGCATTCTGCCGGATCGTCTCGTCGTAAAGGATCACGCCCGAGATATTGTTCTTCATCGCGGACGATGTACGAAACAGCATCTCGCGGTAATCGCGACGGCTGGGTTCGGTATTTTCCACGCCGATGGCATCGAAGCGCTTCTTGATGGTGCCGGAGCTTTCGTCGGCCGCCAGAAGCCCCTTGCCCTTGGCGACCATTGCGCCGGCAACCTTGACGAGCTGATCCTTGTTCATGGTCTGTCCCTTGTTTCGATCTCAACGCGCCAGCGCCGCGACCCCGGGCAGCGTCCGCCCTTCGAGCCATTCAAGAAATGCGCCACCAGCAGTCGAGACATAGCTGAACTCATCGGCCACCCCGGCTCCGGCCAATGCTGCCACCGTATCGCCGCCTCCCGCAACCGAAAGGAGCTTGCCCTCCCGCGTGCGCTCGGCGACGGCGCGCGCCGCCGCATTGGTGCCCCTATCGAAGGGCGGCATCTCGAAGGCGCCGAAAGGTCCGTTCCACACCAATGTCTTCGTCTTATCGAGCAGGCGCCCGAAGGCCTGGATGGTCCGGGGGCCGACATCCAGGATCATTTCATCCTCGCCGACATCGCCTGCGCTGACGATGCGGCTGGCGGCGTTGGCCGCGAACGCGCGAGCCACCACGACATCGGCGGGGAGCAGAAGCACAGTCCCCGACGACTGCGCCTTGGCGACGACCCGCCTTGCCGTTTCGAACTGGTCGCGTTCGATCAGCGATCTGCCTATTTCGCGGCCTTCCGCTGCAAGAAAAGTGTTCGCCATGGCGCCGCCGATCACCAGGGTGTCGACGCGCCCGATGAGGTTTTCCAGAAGCGCGATCTTGGTCGAGATCTTGGCGCCGCCGACAACCGCCATCAGCGGGCGTTCGGGATTTTCCAGCGCCTTGGAGAGATGGGAAAGCTCGGCCTCCATGGAGCGCCCGGCCGCGGACAGCAGGAGATGGGCGATCCCCTCGGTCGAGGCATGCGCGCGATGGGCGGCCGAGAACGCGTCGTTGACATAGATGTCGCCGAGCGCGGCAAGCTCTCTGGCGAATTCGGGGTCGTTCTTCTCTTCGCCCGCGTGGAAGCGGGTATTTTCCAGCAGCAGCACGTCGCCGTCGTTCAGCTTGGCGACCGCCGCCGCGGCAACCGGACCGACGCAATCCTCCGCGAATGCCACGTTTCGTCCGAGAACCGCCGCAAGCGCAGGCGCCACCGGCTTCAGCGACATCTCGGGTACGACCTTGCCGCCCGGCCGCTCGAAATGGGACAGCACGATCACCTGTGCCCCTTTATCGGACAGTTCGCGCACCGTCGGCGCCTGCCGTTCGATGCGGGTCAGATCGGTGACTTTGCCGTCCTTCATCGGGACGTTCAGGTCGAGCCGCACCAGGACTCGTTTGCCCCTGACGTCCAAATTGTCGAGCGTGCGGTACATGGAAGGCTAGATCAGTTTCGCCATGGCGACGGCCGTGTCGGCCATGCGGTTCGAGAAGCCCCATTCATTGTCGTACCACGCCATCACCCGGACCAAAGTGCCGCCGACCACCTTGGTCTGGTCGAGCGCGAAGGATGCCGACGCCGGATTGTGATTGAAATCATGTGAAACCAGAGGCGCATCGACGATTTCGATAATGCCTTTCAGTTCCTGGCTCGCGGCGCGCTTCATGGCATCGTTGACTTCTTGAACACTGGTCTCGCGCTTCATCACGGCTTTGAAATCGATCACCGAAACATTCGGCGTCGGGACGCGGATGGACACCCCGTCGAGCTTGCCTTTCAGCTCCGGCAGCACCAGCCCGACCGCTTTCGCCGCACCCGTCGAAGTCGGGATCATCGAAAGCGCCGCTGCGCGCGCGCGATAGAGGTCCTTGTGCATCTGGTCGAGCGAGGGCTGATCGTTGGTGTAGGAATGCACCGTCGTCATGAAGCCGTGATCGATGCCGATGGAATCGTGCAGCACCTTGGCGACCGGCGCGAGACAATTGGTGGTGCACGACGCGTTGGAAACCACGATGTGCTCGTGCGTCAGCTTTTGATGGTTCACGCCGTAAACGACGGTCAGCTCGACGCCGTCGGCAGGGGCCGAGATCAGCACCCGCTTCGCGCCGGCCGTCAGATGCGCGGAGGCTTTCTCCTTCGACGTGAAGATGCCCGTGCATTCCATGGCGATGTCGATGCCGAGTTCCTTGTGGGGCAGCTCGGCCGGGTTCTTGATCGCGGTGACACGGATGTCGTGGCCGTCCACGATCATGCGGTCGCCCTCGACGCTCACCACGCCGGGAAAGCGCCCATGCACCGAATCGTAGCGCAGCAGATGGGCGTTGGTTTCCGGCGGGCCGAGATCGTTGATCGCAACGACCTGCAAGTCCTTCCGCCCCGTCTCGATGATCGAACGTAGGACCAGCCGGCCGATGCGCCCGAACCCATTGATCGCCACCCGAACGGCCATGTCTCAGTCCTTCTTGCTAAGGCGCAGAAGCGCAGCCTCGGCTGCTTCTGCCGCAGCTTCGGCAGTAATGCCGAAGCGATTGTACAGTTCCTCCGCGGGTGCACTCGCTCCGAAATGGTCCAATCCGATGAAAACGCCGGAGGGGCCAATATGGCGTTCCCAGCCGAACGGCGAGGCTGCTTCGATGGCAACCTTAACGCTCGTCGAATCAATGACTTGGGCCCTGTATTCGGCACTCTGTTCGGCGAACAATTCCCAGCACGGCATGGACACCACGCGGGCGCCGACCCCTTTGCGCTGCAATATGCCGCACGCGTTCAGCGCGATCTCGACTTCCGATCCGGTGGCCAGAAACGTGACCAACGCCTCGCCTTCGCTGTCCTTCAGGACATAGGCGCCGCGGCCGGCATTGCGATTCGCATCGCGCGGCTCGGTGCAGACGGTCGGCAGATTCTGGCGCGACAACGCCATCACCGTCGGCCGCGTCTTCTGGTTCAGCGCGATTTCCCAGCACTCGGCGGTCTCGACCGCATCGGCCGGCCGCATGACGAGAAGATTGGGCATCGCCCGGAGCGATGCGAGATGCTCGATGGGCTGATGCGTCGGTCCGTCTTCGCCCAGACCGATGGAATCATGCGTCATCACATGGATGACGCGCTGCTCCATCAGGGCTGCGAGCCGGATCGACGGGCGGCAATAATCGGAGAACACCAGGAACGTCCCGGAATAGGGGATGAGCCCCCCATGCAGCGCGATTCCGTTCATGGCCGCGGCCATGCCGTGCTCGCGCACGCCGTAATGGACGAAGCGGCCGGCATAATGGCCGGGCGCGATCACCGGATCGTTCGGGGTCTTGGTGAGATTGGAACCGGTCAGATCCGCCGAACCGCCGATGGTTGTGGGCACCAGCCCGTTCACCACCTCGAGCGCCATCTCGGAGGCTTTGCGGGTCGCGACCTTGGGCTTTTCCGCCACCAGCTTCGCCTTCAGGGCGGCCAGCGCAGGCGCGAGGCCCACGGGAATATCGCCCGAAAGTGCTGCCTCGAAGCTCTGGCGCAGAGACGTTGCGCTGTCAGCCAGCCGCGATTCCCAGGCTTTGCGCGCATCCTTGCCGCGGGCCCCGGCCGCCCGCCACGCCGCCAGCAAATCGCCCGGCACATCGAAGGGCTCATAGGGCCAGCCAAGAGCCGTCCGGGCACCGGCGACTTCCTCCGGCCCCAGCCTTTCGCCATGCGCTTTCGAGGTGCCGGCGCGTTTGGGCGCGCCATAGCCGATCACGGTGCGGCAAGCGATGAGCACCGGTCTTTCGCTCTTCTGCGCGTCTTCGAGTGCGGCCGCGACCGCGTTCGCGTCGTGTCCATCCACCCGCGCGGCCGCCCAGCCCATCGCCTCGAACCGCATCAGCGTATCGGTGGAATCGGCAAGCGAGGTCGAGCCGTCGATGGAGATGCCATTGTCGTCATAAAGCACGATCAGGCGGTTGAGCTTCAGATGGCCGGCAAGGCTGCACGCCTCGTGGCTGATGCCCTCCATCAGGTCGCCGTCGCTGGCGATGACATAGGTCTTGTGATCGACCAGACCATCGCCGAAGCGCGCGTTCAGCACGCGCTCGGCCAGCGCCATGCCCACCGCATTGGCCAATCCCTGACCGAGCGGGCCGGTCGTGGTCTCGATCCCCGGAATCGCCCCATGCTCGGGATGGCCGGCGCAGGGGCTTTTCCATTGCCGGAAGCGCTTGATGTCGTCGATCTTTATGCCGGGATAGCCGGTGAGATAGAGCACCGAGTAAAGCAGCATCGAGCCGTGGCCGGCCGACAGGACGAAGCGGTCGCGGTCGGGCCAGGCCGGCGCCCCGGCGTCGAACTTCAAAAAGCGGGTGAAGAGCACGGTGGCGACATCGGCCATGCCCATCGGCATGCCGGGATGGCCCGATTTCGCCGCCTCGACCGCGTCCATCGAAAGTGCCCGGATGGCGTTGGCCATCAGGCGCACGGGCTCCCTGCCCGGATTCGTAATGTCGTCCATGAGCCGTGGCCTTAAGCCAGGCTCCGCGCCCGCGCAAGACGCAAATGGCGCCCGCCCACCGGTTCCCGCGCGGTGCCCTTCCCCCCAAGTTTCGCCGGGCGTTGCCGAGGGTTGCTTCAGCGCCTAAGGTGCCCCGCCCGCTTCGCTCCGGATTTTCATGAACAGGCTCGACGCTGCCATCGCGAAGCTCTCCTCGGGCCTCGACCGCTTGGAAGCGCGCGTCGAGGAAGCGGCCGAGCGCGCCCGCCGGACTGCCGCCCTGGAATCGGAGCTTGCCCTTCTCAAGGACGAGCGTGAAAGGCTTCTCGCCCGCATCACCGTGCTGGAAGAGGAAGCGCGCGGTCTGGTGGGCTTGACCGAGGAAGTCGAAGAGCGGCTCGACGGCACGATTGCGGAAATCCGCGAAATGCTGTCACGGAATTAGGGGGCGAGGCGCATGCCGCTGGTGAATGTTCTGGTGAACGGGCGGGCCTATACGGTCGCCTGCGACGACGGCGAGGAAGACCATTTGCGCGAGCTTGGCCAATACCTCGACAAGCGCGTGCGCGAGCTTACGAGTTCGGTCGGGCAGATGGGCGATGCCCGGCTCCTTTTGATGGCCGGCCTCGTCATCGCCGATGAATTGGCCGAAGCGCTGGCCAAACTCCATGAGCGCGAGAATGAAATCGCATCCCTGAAATCGCGCCAAAACAGCGAGGATCGGGCCACCGAAGCGTTGGAAAGCGCCTCGGTTCGGCTGGAGGCCATTGCCGGGCGGGTGGCGCGCGCCTAAGTTAGCTGCGGGCGGGTACTACCCCGCACGTCAGGAAAGCGACTCCCAGGGGCCTTAATGGTACTCACCGGGAGCTGTCCCTGGCCGGGACCGTGGTCCCGGTCATATGGCGCCCACCTGCAACTGCAGGCCCGTGAGGATCCAACTCCAACGGCGATGGCGGTCCCGCCCACTTATCGGCTAGCAGCTTCCCTCATGAACATTGCCGAGTCGAAGGAAGCCCTGAGGAAGGAAGCGCTCGAACGAAGGGCGTCGCTCCAGCCCTCCGTTCCGGATCTCTCCCGCCGCGTCGCCCGGAGTTTCCTGGAATCCATTCCGATTCCGAAGGATGCGATCGTCTCGGCCTATTTCGCCATCGGGGATGAGGCCGATCCCGCGCCGTTGCTGGAAATGCTGCGGGCAGGCGGCAAGCGGGTCGCGCTTCCCCGGGTCGCCGGACGCGGAAAGCCGCTCGACTTTCATCTCTACGAAGAAGGGGCAGAGCTTGTGCGCGGCGGCTTCGGCCTTTCCGAGCCGTCGCGGGATTGGCCGAAGGTCGATCCCGACGTGCTGGCCGTCCCCCTGCTTGCGTTCGATGGGCTGGGATACCGCATCGGCTATGGGGCGGGGTTCTATGACCGCACGCTGGCAAAGCTTCGCGCGTCGAAAAGGGTGATCGCTGCCGGCTATGCGTTCAGCGCGCAGGAATTCGCCACCATCCCGCATGACGAGCACGATGAGAGGCTGGATTGGATCGTGACCGAACTGGGCGCAAGGGCCTTCGAAAGGTAGAGCATGCGCATTCTCTTCATCGGCGACATCATCGGCCGGCCCGGGCGCGAAATCGTGGCCAGCGAAGTGCCGCGCCTGCGCGAGCGCCTGAACCTCGAATTCGTCGTCGCCAATGCCGAGAACGCCGCGGGCGGCTTCGGCATCACGCGCGCGGTGGCCAACGAACTCTTCGCTGCCGGTGTCGATGTGCTGACCAGCGGCAATCACTGGATGGACCAGCGCGAAATCCTCACCTTCATCGATGCCGAAGACCACATCTTGCGGCCGCTGAATTATCCGCGCGGCACGCCGGGGCGCGGCGCCAATCTGTACCAGACCCGCAACGGCCAGCGCGTGCTGGTGATCAATGCGATGGGCCGCGTCCACATGGACCCGCTGGACGATCCCTTTGCGGCGGTCGATGCCGAGCTTGCCGCCTGTCCGTTGCGCGCGGCGTGCGATGCCATTGTGGTCGACATCCATGCCGAAGCCACCTCCGAGAAGATGGCGATGGGGCAATTCTGCGACGGCCGCGTCAGTTGCGTGATCGGCACGCACAGCCATGTGCCCACGGCCGATACCCAGGTTCTGCCCCAGGGCACTGCCTATCAGACCGATGCGGGGGCTTGCGCCGATTACGACTCGGTCATCGGCATGGACAAGTTCGAGCCGCTGCAGCGCTTCACCAAGAAGATGCCGACAGGGCGCATGACGCCCGCCAACGGCCCGGCCACGATGTGCGCGGTGTTCGTGGAAACCGACAGGATGACGGGATTGGCGCTGCGCTGCGAGCCGGTCCGCGCCGGGGGCCGCCTGATCCCGACGGAACCGTTCGTGTGAGGGTGGCGTGGGTTGGCAATGGATTTGGTTTTGCGTAATTTTGTGTGATCGGAACGGAGCCTCGGAGCATGGCCTCGTTCGATTGGACTGCTTTGCCGTGGGTCAATGACACGAGTAAAGTATGAAGATGTCGGTAGTGTCTCAGTTTGAATTTTCCCGCTTGCGATAAGGGCCGCGCTTTTTGGCGGGAGCTTCGCGCGCATCAATCAAAGCGACCACGTCCGACACATCCCAAACGCGCGTTTCGATGCCAGCGGCCATAGCCGGGGACACGCGAAGCGTCTTGTGCTGGCGAACGAAGTTGCACCAGACGGTATAGAGCGCGACCATGGCTGATTTGCTGGGCTTCGGAGCGCAGACGCGGGGGGTACAGTCTGTTTTCGCCGAACGATGAACAGCAATTTCAATTGAGCTATGCTCGCGGAAGGATATCCGCCGGCCCTTAGTCCGGACGGCGCAGCAATAGCGCAATCGTGGTAGCGAGCGTCACCGATGGCTTTCTTTTCCGACGGAACAACAGATTACTTCTCGCTGAGCCTTGATCCGGCTGGCGAAAACCGATTTTTTGTGTTCCGTTTAACGGAACGACAGATGTCTGTGGCAAGGACATTGGTGCAAGTCTGCTTTTATATGGCCGCCGGTGCAATTTTGGCGATCGGTCTGTTCGCCGCCTCAGCAAATATTCGAGCACTATTAGGGCAGTACCAGTCGATTTACCTGGTAGCTACTGCTGGTGTCGCCACCACAGCGTGGCTCTGTGAACTAGGATTTTATTTTTGGGTTTGCCGGATTTGGCGATGGAAATCACTCTGCAGCCGGTCAGGCGGTTTGTGGGGTCGCTTCACTGCGTCGTCAGCCCTGGACCGCCGTCAACGGCGTTTACTGGGTAACGTCAGCCTGCGTAGAAAATTGTCATTCATGGCCTATGCCTCTGCTCTATTGGTCATACTTGTTTTGCTGGGTGCATTATCCATTCCTATAATACTGCCTGCTGAGTTCCCAATGGAAAGAATGTACATACTTGACGGCATGTTTCGACTTGTTTCACTTTCAGTCGCCTTAGTATTTGTTTCCCTCCTTTTGATTCGACGCCTTTTTCACTTACTCATTCCGCAGAGAGAGTAGTAGGCCCCGCCAGTCTTCCGCGCGGAAGGGTGCCTACACCATTGCTCCCCAACTCAGCGGCTGCCGATTTGGGCACTGTCACATTTTGAGTTTCCTCGTGGCGAGCCGTCCGGGACGCGGGCAATGCCTACCGCCACGCCTACCCGACCGTCTCACTCGATATGGTCTGGGAAACAGTCACGCGCGATTAGCCCTCGCTGCGAGACTGCAGCCGAAACAGAGTTTCGCCGGCTCGGGCATGAGCCCTAACCAAGTCCTCTTGGTCGTATTCGGGGGCTGGAATGCCCATATTTCAAGGTCCGATGGTTTTGCATGGTCGAGGAGGCCACTTTCAATCCGTACCGAAATCCACCGAATTGCACCGAAAAGCACCCTTATTGCACCGGAATCGTCCTGGAAAAATTCCATCAACCGTCTGGAATTGCTTGATAAAATTGTTTTTGACCGGGAGGAGGGGGCGTCGGGGCCGTTCCAGGCCCCTTCGGACCTAGCGAACCGGCTGTCTCTTGATCCATCTGCCTGAGCGGCCCATATCCCGACCATGCTTCCCAGCCTCTTCGTCTCCCATGGCGCGCCAACCCTGCCGCTTGATGCGTGCCCGGCGCGCGAATTCCTGAAAAGCCTTGGCGCGCGACTGCCGCGTCCGCGGGCCGTGCTCGCGGTTTCCGCCCATTGGGACAACCGGGAGCCGACCGTGAACCGGGTGGCGGTCAACCAGACCATCCACGATTTCTATGGCTTCCCCGACGAGCTCTACCGGATGGCGTACAACGCGCCGGGCTCGGCTGGGCTCGCGGACCGCACCCAAGAGCTGCTCTCGGCGGCGGGATTCGACACCGCCACCGACGACGCCCGAGGCCTCGATCACGGCGCCTGGGTGCCGCTGATGCTGATGTATCCGGAAGCCGATATTCCCGTCGTTCAGCTCAGCGTCCAGAGTCCGCTTGGGACCGGGCACCATCTGAAGCTCGGCCGCGCGCTTGCGCCGTTGCGGAAAGAGGACATCCTGGTGCTCGGGAGCGGCGGCTTCACCCACAATCTGCGCGCCCTCGACCGCTGGCGCCTGGATGGGCCCGAACCCGCCTGGTCGCGCGAATTCTCCGATTGGATTCAGGCGGCGCTCGAGGAAGGACGCGAACAGGACCTTCTCGCCTATCGCCGGCTTGCGCCCCATGCCGCCACGGCCCATCCGACGGAGGAGCATTTTCTCCCCCTTTTCGTGGCGCTCGGGGCTGGCGGCGAGGCCCCTCACCCCGAGCGGCTGCATCGAAGCTCCACCTTCGGAAGCCTCAGGATGGACGCTTACCTCTTCGGCTGATCGTATTGGTTGATCTCAGGCGCTCTTGAACCCAGCCAATTGCCCGGCTATCTGACCGGCCAATCAAGCCCGGAAAAACCCCATGGCTGGCCATTCCCAGTTCAAGAACATCATGTTCCGGAAGAACAAGCAGGACGCCCAGCGCTCCAAGCTGTTCTCCAAGCTCTCCCGCGAAATCACGGTGGCGGCGAAGCTCGGTCTGCCGGACCCCAATCACAATCCCCGGCTGCGCGCCGCCATCATCGCCGCCAAGGCGCAGAGCATGTCCAAGGACGTGATCGACCGCGCCATCAAGAAGAGCCAGGGCGGAGACGCCGAGAATTACGAAGAGGTGCGCTACGAGGGCTTCGGCCCCAGCGGGGTCGCGATCATCGTGGAGGCCCTGACCGACAATCGCAACCGCACCGCGGCCGACGTGCGCGCCGCCTTCTCGAAATATGGCGGGGCGCTGGGCGAGAACGGCTCGGTGTCGTTCATGTTCAACCGCGTGGGTTTGATGGTCTATCCCGCCGATGCGGGCGATGCCGACGCCATGCTGGAGACGGCCATAGAAGTGGGCGCCGACGAATCCATCTCGTCGAGCGAAGGCCACGAGTTCCTTTGCCGGGTGGAGGATTTCGCCGCCGTTCGCGACGGGCTGGAAGCCAAGCTCGGCCCCGCGCAGTCGGCCAAGATCGTCTGGCGGCCGACCAACACGATCGCGGTCAGCGACGATGCCGGCGAGACGCTGTCGAAATTGCTGGACGTGCTGGACGATCACGACGACGTCCAGAACGTCTATGCCAATTACGAGATGAGCGATTCGCTTCTGGAGAAGCTCTCGGCGGCTTGAGGCGCGGCAGGGTCTTTCCCGTTCTCATTCGACATGGCTGCGTTGCAATCGCGAGGCATGTTCCAGGGATGAATCGCGGTCTGCTTTTTCTTGTCACGATCCCGCTCGCCATCGTGCTTGGAGCGGCCAGCGCGCTCGCGCAAGCGGTCACCGATCCTGAGATCTACAGCCTGCACGCACAAACCACCCTCGTCGTGCAGTACCACCCGGCGTTTCGCTCGGCCTATCGCGGCGCGAACAGCCTCGACCCCGGCTCGCGTGGAGATGAAACCTTCGATGCGACGTTGTTTGCCGGCGCGCGATTGTGGCGGGGCGCCGAAGCCTATGCCGATGTCGAAGCCGACCAGGGCTTCGGCCTCAGCAATACGCTGGGGGTAGCCGGTTTCCTCAGCGGGGAGGCATACAAGATCGGCGCGTCGTCGCCCTATTTTCGCGTGCCCCGATTGTTTCTTCGTCAAACCTTCGACCTTGATGGCGCGGAGATGCCTGTCGAATCCGATGCCAATCAGCTCGCGACCACGCGCGCCTCCAATCATGTGACCCTCACCTTGGGCAAGTTCGGTGTGACTGACATTTTCGATACCAATCGCTACGCGCACGATCCCAGGGCCGATTTTCTCAACTGGTCGATCATCGATGCGGGCGCTTTCGATTACGCTGCCGACGCGTGGGGCTACAGCTATGGCGGCGCGGCCGAATGGACCGAAGACTGGTGGACCCTGCGAACGGGGGCGTTCGATCTGTCGCGGGTGCCCAACAGCCGTTTCCTGCAGCGCGATTTCAGCCAATTCGAAATCGTCTCGGAATTGGAGCTGCGCAGCACGGTCGGGGGCTTTCAGGACAAGATCAAATTCCTGGCCTTCGTCAATCGCGGACGCACCGGCGGCTATGATGAAGCCATCGCGGCTGCGCACGGCGGAACACCCGATACGGCGAGCGTCCGCGATTATGCTTCGCGTCCCGGGTTCACCCTCAATGTCGAGCAGCAGGTAGGAGACGATTGGGGCCTCTTCCTGCGCGCCAGCGCCAATGACGGGAGCAAGGAGGCCTATGAGTTCACGGAGATCAATAAATCGATTTCCGGCGGGGTCTCGCTCGGAGGGTCGGGCTGGGGGCGGCCTGACGACACACTTGGCATTGCGGGCGTCGTAAACGGCATCTCCAAACCTGCTCAACGCTATTTCGCGGCGGGCGGACTCGGCATTCTGATCGGCGACGGCCGGTTGCGTTACGAACCGGAAGAAATCCTCGAGGCCTATTACAGCCTGTCCGCGGCCGCGCATTACGCGCTCAGCCTCGATTATCAGTTCGTCTTGAACCCCGCTTACAACGCGGATCGCGGACCTGTCTCGGTGTTCGGTATCCGGCTGCACGCGGGCATCTGAGCCGAAGGCTGTTGCGCCTTATACGGGCTCTGGCGGACACTGAAGCCAGTGATTCTGGGATTGCCGCATGGAGCTTATCCGCATAGCCGGTTTCGATCCGGGGCTTTCGCGCACCGGCTGGGGCGTCATCGAAGTTTCCGGCAGCAAGCTCGCCCATGTCGCCAACGGCGTGATCGTCACCACGGCGACGCAATCGCTGGGGATGAGGCTTGCCGTGCTGCACGCAGGTATTCGCGCTGTCTTGATCGCCCATGTGCCGCACGCGGTTGCGGTCGAACAGGCTTTCGTCGCGAAGGACCCCGTGGCGGCGTTGAAGCTCGGCCATGCCCGCGCCATCGCGCTCCTTGCCGCGGCGGAAGCAGACATCTCCATTGCGGAATATGCGCCCAACCACATCAAGAAATCCGTCGTCGGCGTCGGCCATGCCGACAAGGCCCAAGTCCAGGCCATGGTGAGGCGGTTGCTTCCAGCGGCGCGCTTCGAAGCGGCGGATGCCGCCGACGCACTTGCCTGCGCCATCGCGCACGCCCATCTGGCCGGCACGCGCGCGCGTATTGCCGCGGCTTTGGCGTCATGATCGGAAAGCTCACCGGACGAGTCGATACGGTGGCTGCGGATCACGCCATCATCGATGTCGGCGGTGTCGGCTATGTCGTCCATTGCCCAAGCTCTACGCTGTCGCGTCTCACAGTCGGAGCGACCGCCACTTTGGCGGTGGAGACCAAGGTTTCGGATGAGGCGATTCGGCTCTACGGCTTTCTAGCGGCTGACGAACGTGAATGGTTTCGCCTGCTTCAGACGGTACAAGGCGTGGGCGGGCGTGTGGCGCTGGCTATTCTTTCCGCGCTGAAGGTTTCGGAATTGGAGCGCGCCGTCATGCTTGGTGACAAGGCCGTGGTTGGCCGCGCCCAAGGGGTTGGGCCGAAGCTCGCCACCCGCATCGTGACCGAACTCAAGGACAAAGCACCGTCTCTGGCCTTGCAGCGGAGCGTGGAAACCGGCGAGCGTGTCCGGGGCTTGCAGGCCCCGCATCCAGTTGAATCGGATGCCATCGCGGCTTTGGTGAAATTAGGCTATTCGCAGATGGCTGCGGCCGAAGCGGTGTCCCGCGCGGAGCAAAACATTGGCCCGAATGCCGATGCGCTGCCGCTCGATGCACTATTGCGCGAATCCTTGCGGCAGCTGGCGCGATGAGGTTCTGACGGAATGGCTGCGCCGAAGACCGGACCCGGGCCTATCAAGGATACGAGCCGCGTCGTAGCGCCGGAGCGCGCCGAGGAAGACGAACTCGAATCCTCCCTTCGGCCCAAGCGGCTTGCCGAATTCGTCGGCCAGCAGCAGGCGCGCGAAAATCTGTCCGTCTTCATCGAAGCCGCCAAAGCGCGCAACGAACCGCTCGATCACGTGCTGTTTTCCGGGCCGCCGGGCTTGGGCAAGACCACGCTTGCCCAGATCGTCGCGCGCGAGCTTGGCGTGGGTTTTCGCGCCACGTCGGGGCCGGTGTTGGTGCGGGCGGGCGACCTCGCAGCACTTCTCACCAATCTCGAACCGCGCGATGTGCTCTTCATCGACGAGATTCACCGCCTCAATCCGGCGGTCGAGGAAATCCTCTATCCCGCGATGGAGGATTTCGAACTCGACCTCATCATCGGCGAAGGACCATCGGCGCGCTCGGTGAAGATCGGGCTCAATCCGTTCACCCTGATCGGCGCCACCACCCGGTCCGGGCTCCTCACCACGCCTTTGCGCGACCGCTTCGGCATTCCTATCCGACTCTCTTTTTACGAGACGAAGGAGCTGATGCTGATTGTAGCGCGCGGCGCGCGCGTGCTGGGCTTGAACCTGACCGAAGACGGCGCGCGTGAAATCGCCATGCGCTCGCGCGGCACGCCGCGCATTGCCGGGCGGCTGTTGAAGCGCGTGCGCGATTTCGCGGCCGTGGCCGGACGCGTGGCGGTCGATCAGGTGGTTGCGGATGCCGCCCTGGCGCGCCTCGAAGTCGATAGCAGAGGGCTCGACGCGTTCGACCGGCGCTATCTCGCGCTGATTGCGGAAGGCTTCAACGGCGGTCCGGTGGGGATCGAAACGCTCGCCGCGGCGCTCAGCGAACCACGCGACGCCATTGAGGAAATCATCGAGCCTTACCTGATCCAGCAAGGGTTCATCCAGAGAACGCCGCGCGGGCGCATGGTCACCGGCCAGGCTTATGCGCATCTGGGCCTTCCCGGCCCGGCGCCCAAACCGCAGCAGCCGCTCCTGTTCGGCGATGACGAGCCCTGAACCGCCAAGCCCGTCCGCGTCCGAACCCTCCGGCGGCTGGTTCGAGGGCCGCACCCACGTCTTTCCGGTCAGGGTCTATTACGAGGACACCGATTTCTCCGGAGTCGTCTATCACGCCAATTATCTGCGCTTCATGGAGCGGGGGCGATCGGAATTCCTGCGCATATCGGGAGCGGGTCATCAGGGCATGCTCGAATCGCCCGAGCCGCTGGTGTGGGCGGTGCGCCGCATGAATGTCGACTTTCGGAAGCCCGCTCGCATGGAAGAGGCGCTGACCGTCCGCACAAATGTCCTGGAATTGGCCGGGGCCCGCATGCGGCTGGCTCAGGCGGTGCTCAGGGGCGAGACCCCGCTGGTCACGGCGGAGGTCGAGGTCTGCATCATCACGCTTGACGGCAGGCCCCGCCGTGTGCCCGATTCCACACGCCGAAAACTGGAGTTATTCCTCGAAAACCGGATAGATTAAACCCGACCCCTAGGGAGGACCTCATGCGCAAGCTCGCTTTTGCCCCAATGCTTCTTCTGTGCCTGGCCGCGACACCGGCCTTGGCTCTTTCCGACAAGCCTTACCTCACCGCCACGGACGTCGATTTCGCCAATCTGCTCCCCGCACCGCCCAAGGAAGATACACCGGCCGGCAAGCGTGACATCCAGGCGATCATCGACCTGCAAAAGGACATGACGCCCCAATTGGATGCCGCAATCCATCACGACCTGGACCAGAGCGTCTATACGGTCGCCGGTCCCGTGCTCGGACCGAAATTCACCAAGGAGAATTTCCCGATGGCCGGTGAGTTCTTCGCCAAGGTGACGAAGGACGCGGGCGTCGGCGTCGGCCCGATGAAGCAGAAATACAAGAAGGTGCGTCCCTTCCAGTACAGCAAGGACATCCACACGCCCGACGATATCGCCAAGGCCGCCGGCGGTCCGACCTATCCGAGCGGGCATAGCACGACGGCCGGCGAAGTGGCTCTGCTTCTCGGCATGATGGTGCCGGAAAAGCGCGACGCGCTTTACGAGCGCAGCGATGAATACGCTATCCACCGCATCACGAGCGGTGCGGCCTATCCCTCCGATCGCATGGGCGGCTACATCACGGCCTCGCTCGCGATCAATCAGATGATGAAGAACCCAGACTTTCGCGCCGATTTCGAGGCGGTGAAGGTGGAAGTCCGCAAAGGGCTCGGGATGAATTGAGGCTTCACTTCGGTTTGCCGGGACCGGCGCTGCACAGGCTGCAGCGCCGGTTCTTTTTTGCTCTGCTTCGCTAGAAAATCGCTATCGGATTGACCGGCGATCCGATGCCGCCCTCTACCGGCAAAGGCGCGAACGTGATCACGAACTCGTACCGGTTCAGCCGCCGCGCGGTCGCAACCAGTTCCTCGAGATCGAGGCACTCCACGATGTTGATGCCCATCCAGTTCAGCACCGCCACATGGATCGGGTTGCGCATCCCTTCCCAGCCCGGTCTCGGATTCCAATCGATGTTAAAGTCGTGGCCGATGAAGGACGGCAGCCGTTCATGCATCCAGGCGAGCGTGTCGGGATAATAGCCCGCGACTTGGCCCGTCCACGGACCGAGCGCGGCGCGTCTCTTCCAACGGCCGGTGTAGAGTAGCGGAATGTCTCCGGGGCCGATCTTCACGCCGGATTTCTTTTCCCAGGCTTCGAGATCCGCCCGCGTGATCGGCACGCTGGGGTCGATCGAGTCGACGCCCTTCAGCGCCGCGATGTCATAAAGGACGGCGCGCGTGGTGATGCCGCCCTTCCAGTTCATGATGCCGCCCTTCTTGCAGCCGCTCTCGTTGGTTACATTGCCCTTGACGGGTACGCCATTATACATCTGGCCGTTTTCGAAGAAGTGGCACCAGGTGTCGATGTGCGCGACCGTCTGGCCGTGGTAGCTCACCTGGTAATTGTCGGTCGTACCGCCGTCCGTGATCTGGTTCGTGACGCGGTGGAAGATGCCGGCGGCGTTCACGTCGGCGGCGACCACCTGCGGTTCGGCGTGCGCGAGCGACACCACGATCCCGTTCTTCACGAGCTTTAGAGCGCTGGCGACCTTCTCCGGCGTGATGAGGGCAGTTGTGCCTTTGGATTCCTGTCCGATCGGGGCGAACTTGCCCCAGGTCTTGAACTCCGTTCGCCATTTCTCGTACTGGGCTCTGAGCGCCGCCGTATCGGGGGGAGCCGCCTGCGCGGCCGGCGCGGCCGCACTTTGCGTTCGCAACTCCAGCCCGCCAACCAGGCCTGTAACGGCCAGGCCAGCACAGACCGCGACCGACGTCAGACGATTACGCATGCGAGTTCTCCCCTCCCGTTCAAAGTTCTCGAACCGGTGTTCGATACGGCCGGTCAAAGATGCGTTACATGATACACGCGCGCACGGCACCCGCGATACCATTGCATCCCCGGCCCATAGGGGTGGTCCTGGCTTGCCGTTCACAACGAAAGAGCTGCTATAGGTCGGCCGCAAAACGGAGGGTACCGTGAGGAGACTGTTTTTCGTTCCGGCCCTATTCCTGTGCCTTGCGGCAACGGAGGCGCTGGCCCTTTCGGGCACGCCCTATCTCGCACCGGGCGCGTTCGATGTCGTTCATCTGCTGCCGCCCCCCCCAGCGCTCAATTCAGCCGCGCAACGCGACGACATCGATGCGATCATCGCCGCACAAAAGGCCGCTTCGCCCGAGCGCACAAAGCTTGCCGAGGAGGATGCCAAGGTCGATCTCGCGCGCTTCGCCTTCGTGCTGGCTCCGGACTTCTCCTTCGGCAAGGTGCCGGACGTGACCGCCTTCTTGCAGAAAGTGCGGCGCGAGACGACGGGGCCCTCCAACATCGTCAAGGATTGCTGGGAGCGGTCGCGGCCTTTCGTGGCGGACAATCGCGTGCATCCGCCAGGCTCGATGCAACGCGACACCGCCAATCGTCCCGGTGCGGCGGTCGAGAACAGCGCGCCTCACGATGCCGCCTCGCCCTGCCTGCCGCCTGAGGCCTCTACGCCGGCCTATACCTATTCCTACCCGAGCGGGCATTCGACGTTCGGGGCCATGACGGCGATCCTCTTGGCGGACATGGTTCCGGAGAAACGGGCCGAACTGTTCCAACGCGGATGGGATTACGGCCGGAGCCGCGTGGTCGGCGGCGTGCATTTCCCAAGCGACGTCGAAGCCGGCCGCATCCAAGCCACTGTCATGACCGCGCTCATGATGCAGAATCCCGACTTCAAGACGGATTTTGCCGCGGCGCGGGCGGAACTGAGGGCGGCCCTCGGACTTTCCCGGTGACAACCTCTGACCGTGGCCTAATTGCCGCTCCGGCGTAGCTTTCGGCAGGCCTCACGAACCGAGGGCGCGGGCCGGGTCAAAATTCAGCCACGTTTGAATGGGGTTGTGTAAAATCGTGATTCGTCTCGCATCTCCAGGAGATTCGCAATCTTGCCCCACGCATGTGGATGATTTTTGGATTGTCACGCAATCGACTGGCGAATCGTCATCCACTTCGCCCGATTGCGCTTAGGATCAGGCCCGAAACTTTGCCCCGGAATCCGGCAATGACCATTTTGCGTTGTCTCGCCATTGTGCTCCTGGCGTTCGTGCTTTCGCTCGTCTTCGACGGCGGAGGGGGCTCGGCCATGGCGCAGTTCCAGCGCGCGGCTCCGGGTGGCGGCCGTCCGCCGGTTGCAGCCCCTTCGGGGCCCGCCGCCGAGAGCGCTCCGCTTGCTGCTCCTGAAGGGGTGCGCGAGAGCGGCGGCGCCGACGCGGCGGCGGAAATCCAGCAATCCTTTACCCCGGTCGGCTTGTTTCTGCGCGCCGATATCGTCGTCAAAGGCGTGCTCGCGCTCCTGATCCTCGCCTCCTTCTGGTCGTGGGTCCTGATCGTCGACAAGGGGATTGCCTTTTATTCGTTGAAGCGAAAAGCGCGGACATTCGAGAAAAGCTTCTGGTCCGGCCGCTCGCTGGAAGAGCTTTATGCGCAGCACCAGCAACGCGCCGATCAGCCTTTCACGGCGGTGTTCGTGGCCGCACTTCGCGAGTGGAAACGCTCCTTCGAGGGCGGCCCTCCGCGCGAGAATCAACTCGCGAGCGTCAAGGATCGCGTCGAAAAGGCGATGAACGTCTCGATCCAGCGCGAGGTCGAGAAGATCGAACGCGGGCTAGGCTATCTCGCGACGGTCGGTTCGACGGCGCCGTTCGTCGGATTGTTCGGTACGGTTTGGGGCATCATGACCGCGTTCCAGGCGATTGCGGCCCGGCAGGACACCACGCTTGCAGTGGTGGCGCCGGGGATCGCGGACGCTTTGTTCGCAACCGCGCTCGGGCTGGTCGCCGCCATTCCAGCGGTGATCGCCTATAATCGCTTCGTCAACGAGCTTGGCCGTTATACGGGCCGGCTCGAAGCCTTCGCCGACGAATTCTCGACCTTCCTGTCGCGGCAGCTCGATGAGAGGAGCCGCTGATGGCTGCCACCCTCAACAGCCCCCGGGCCGGACGCACGCCCCGCGGCGGGCGCAAGCGGCTCGGCCGGCCGATGTCGGAAATCAACGTCACCCCGTTCGTGGACGTGATGCTGGTGCTCCTCATCGTCTTCATGGTGACGGCGCCGCTTCTGACCGTCGGCGTTCCGGTGGACCTGCCGCAGACTCGGGCAAAGTCGCTCGGCGAAGACCGCGAGCCGCTCGCCGTGTCGGTCGACAAGGATGGAAACATCTTCCTCCAGAACACTCCCATCGGGATTGAAGATCTGGTGCCCCGGCTGATGGCAATCTCGGACAATGGCTACAACCAGCGCATTTTCGTGCGCGGCGACAAGACCGTGGATTACGGGAAAGTCATGGAGGTCATGGGTTTATTGAATGCGGCGGGTTTCACGCGCATCGGCCTGGTCACGGATGCCGCAAAAAAGCCGCCGGAGCGTTAGCTAATGAGCCGCTCGTGACCCGCCAGCGCTGCTGTTGAAATCCGGCTCGGACGGGTGAGGTTGCACGCGAAGGAAGGCATGTTGAAGCGCAGCATTATCGTATCGGGAGCATTGCATGTTGGGATCATCGCTGCCGCGACGATCGCGTGGCCGCATGCGCTTGCCTTTCCCGCAGACGAAACGCCGCCGAACATACCGGTCGATCTTGTTACCATTGCCGACGTGTCCAATGTCGCGCCGACGGTTCAAGAGCAGCAGAAGGTCGAGACCCCGCCCGACGAGCCTGCTCCGCCTCAGCCGGCCGCGGCACCACCCCCGCCACCGGAGGCTGAGGTGGCCCCCCCGCCGCCGGACAAGACGCCTACTCCCAAGCCCAAGGAGGCGGAGCAGAACGCGGTACCGCCAGCAAAGCCCGCGCTTCCGCGCCGCCGGCCGCAAGCCCCTCAGCGATTCGATGTGGATACGGTGCTGGCGCTCCTCGATAAGCGGACACCCAAGCCCGTGGCGCCGCCCCCCAATGCGAAACCCGCCGAACAGACGATCAAGGGCTTGGGCGACCAGAGCGCCCTTAGCCTCGACCTGAAGGACGCGCTTCTGGCTCAGATGCGGGAGTGCTGGAACGTACCGGTCGGGGCGCCCAATCCGGAGCAACTGATCGTTCAGGTGCGCGTTTTTCTGACGCAGGACGGCAGCTTGGCGCAGCCGCCCCAGCTTGAACCTGCCACGCGTGCAGCCGCAGCGACCAATGGTTATATGCGCACGGCAGCCGAGGCAGCACTCCGGGCGGTCAATGTTTGCGAGCCTTATAAACGTCTCCCCCCTGATAAATACGATGCATGGCGGGAAATCGTGATGACATTCGACCCCAGCAAGATGATCGGCCGGTAGGATATTTGGAAAGTCATGGCACGCTCAGATAAAACCCTGCTTCGCCGTCCCTGGCGGACGCTCGTCATTGCCGCCGTATTCGCGTTCGATTCCCTGTTCGGGGCGTTTGCACCTGCGCGCGCGGCGCTGCAGGTGCGTGTGGATCAGGGCGTCACGGAGCCCATTCCGTTGGCAATTCCCGATTTCCTCGGTAATCCGCAGGCCGGACGCGACATCGCAGCCGTGGTGCGGGCCGACCTCGAGCGCTCCGGCCTCTTTCGCTCGCTCAGTCCTGCGTCCTTCATCGAAAAGATCGTCGACATCAACACGCCGCCGCGATTCGGCGATTGGCGCACCGTCCAGGCGCAAGGGCTGGTCACCGGCCAGGCGGTGATGCAACCGGACGGACGGCTGAAAGTTGATTTCCGTCTGTGGGACATTTTCGGCGAGAGCCAGATGGTGGGTCTGCAATACATGACGACGCCGGAGAACTGGCGCCGCATCGCCCACCTCGTCTCCGATTCCATCTATGAGCGAATCACCGGCGAAAAGGGCTATTTCGATACGCGCATCGTGTTCGTTGCCGAATCGGGGCCCAAGCTCAATCGCAGGAAACGGCTCGCGGTGATGGATCAGGACGGTGCCAATCCGGTGTTCCTGACGCAGGGCGATTATCTGGTGCTGACGCCGCGGTTCAACCCTACCGCGCAGATGATCGCCTACATGTCCTATATCCAGGCCAAGCCGCGGGTCTATCTGTTCGATCTGGAGACGGGACGGCAGGAGATGCTGGGAAATTTTCCCACGATGACCTTTTCGCCGCGGTTCTCTCCGGACGGAAAGAGCGTTGTCATGGCGCTCGAAACCAACGGCAATTCCGACATTTATCTCATGGACCTGGCGACTCGCACCACCAAGCGGCTGACCAACGATCCTGGAATCGATACCGCGCCCTCCTTCTCGCCGGACGGAAAACAGATCACGTTCGAGTCCAATCGCGGCGGAAGTCAGCAGATCTATGTGATGAACGCAGACGGCAGCAATGTGCATCGCATCAGCTTCGGAGCCGGCAAGAACGGCACTCCGGTGTGGAGTCCGCGCGGCGATCTCATAGCCTTTACGAAGATTACGCCGAATTATTTTGGCGTTGGCGTGATGCGCCCGGATGGTTCGGGCGAACGGCTGTTGAGCCACGGGTGGCAGGACGAGGGGCCGACCTGGGCCCCGAATGGACGGGTGATCATGTACACGCGAACGTTACAGGCCGGTCCGGGCGGCGCGGGCGGCGGCTCTCAGATATGGTCCATCGACATCACAGGAAAGAACGAGCGCCGCGTCCTTTCGCCGGGGGATGCGTCCGATCCGGCTTGGTCGCCCTTGATACAGTGAGGGCCATCCCGTAATTTTGTTCCATTCGGACGGCAGTTTTGGTTCTGAATTCGCATTGTGAGGGGGACATACCCTAAGAAAGCGCATCGCCAAGTGGTCGGGCGTCTTGCGCATAACGGAGGTCGATAAAATGACGAAACTCAGCGCAGCATTGGCGAGTCTTTCTTTTGTATTTCTGCTGTCCGCATGCGCGGCAAAGATGATGGAAGCGCCGCCGCCGCCGCCGGCCCCGCCGCCGCCGGCTCCCGCTATGGCCACGCCGACTCCGCCGCCGCCGGTTCCGCCGCCGCCACGGCCGGCCGCACCCGTGACGCAAACGATCGTGCCGGGCAGCGTGCAGGACTTTCAGGTGAATGTCGGCGACCGCATTTTCTTCGAATTCGACAAGTCCGACCTCACGGACAATGCGCGCTCGACGCTGCAAAAGCAGGCCGCATGGCTGCAGCGGTTCGGCGGAGTGACGCTGACCCTTGAAGGTCATTGCGACGAGCGCGGGACGCGCGAATACAATCTCGCACTGGGCGCGCGCCGTGCGCAGGCGGTGAAGGATTATCTCACCAGCCTGGGTGTTTCCGCAGCAAGGCTCGACACGATCTCATACGGCAAGGAACGTCCGGTGTGCGTAGAATCGAGCGAAGCGTGCTGGGCACAGAATCGGCGCGGCGTTTCGACCATCAAGAGCGGCTCGGTTTCGTAATTGGAACGACCGGAAGATGAGACCCGGGGATCGGAAGGAATTCCGGTCCCCGTCGTTTATGCGTTGGTGCAGCCCAATTTCCACCAAGTTTGTTTTCTACTGCATGCTTCCACCGCTCCAGGACGAATCATGGGGTAGTATGTTGAGTGGTCGCGCGGTCCCGAGGCGGAAGGCTTCTTTTGCCCGCGACATGCGTTTCTTGAGCCGGAGGCGATCCGATGAAGCTTAAGCGCGGACGGTGGACGTGGTCGGGGACAGCGGCGCTCGCGGGGGCTGCGTTCTGGGGCTTGGCCGTCTCTGCGGCTGCGGCTCCCGCCACGCAGACCATCGATGCACGGGACCTGCTGTTGCGCCTGCAGCGGCTGGAGCGCGACATGCACGATGTCCAGGCCGAGACGTTCCGGAAGAATCCCGGCGCACAGACGCAAGCTCCGGGGGCAGCGGCCGCCATGCCCGAGCCGGCGCCCGAGGTCCAGCCGGCCCCGGTGATGCCCGATCTCAATCCACTGATCCGCAGAATCGACGAACTTGAGGAAACCCTCGGCCGTTTGACCGGCCAGATGGAGGAACTCGGACATCAGGTCGACCAGGTCTCCCAGAAAACCGACCGGCTGCAGAAGCAGATGGATTTCCAGGCCCAGCAGGCGCAGCAGGGAATGGTCGCCGCAGGTGCCCCTCCCATGCCCTCCGATATGGCGGCCATGGCGGCGGCGCCCGCACCGGGCGATGCGGTGGCGTCCCTTACGTCCGATCAAGCTCCCCCCACGCGCGGCACGCCGCCTGCCAATCTCGGCCAGATACCGGCCAATACGCGGCTTCCGACGGCCACGGCGCGCCCACCCGACGCAAAGGGCCAATACGATGCCGCGATGACTCTGCTCGCCAGCGCCCAATACGATAAGGCCCGCGACGCCTTCCGCAAATTCGCCGACGATCATCCCGATGAGGACAAGGCATCGGACGCGCTATATTGGACCGGCGACATCGCCTATTCTGCCAAGGATTACGATGAAGCCGCGCACGATTTCGCGGAACTGCTGAAGAAATATCCCAAAGCCCAGCGGGCGCCGGAAGGCATGCTGCAGCTTGGTCTTGCCCTCTTCCAGCTCGGGCAGATGAAGGAAGGTTGTGCCGCCCTTGCCGCGCTCCCAGCAAAATATCCCGACGCCTCGCAGGCCGTCGCGACGCGGGCCAGAGCAGAGCGCACCGGAGCCAAGTGCAAGTGAAATTGCCTCCAATCTGGAGCGGCGTTTTGCGGTCAGCCTGACGCAGCTTGGCGTGAAGCGGGAACATCCAGCGGCCTTGGCGGTGTCAGGCGGGGGCGATTCGGTCGCGCTGCTGCATATGTTCGCGAGCTGGGCCGGCCGCGAAAGCGGTGCGGCGCCGGTGGTTCTCACCGTCGATCACGGTTTGCGCGCCGAATCCGCAGCCGAGGCGGAGCTTACCGTAGGATGGGCGAGGGCGCTCGGCCTCAGCACCCACATCTTGCGCTGGCACGGGTGCAAGCCCGAGGCCAACGTCGAAGACAAAGCCCGCGCGGCGCGCTATCGGCTGCTGGGCGCATGGTGCATCAAGAACGGTGTCCGCAATCTTTTCCTTGCCCATACCGAGGACGATCTGGCCGAAACATTCCTGTTGCGCCTCGGGCGGGGCAGCGGCGTGGACGGACTATCGGCGATGCGCGCACGCGCCCCTCTGCCGTGTCCGGGGTTCGAGGGCGTACAGGTCGTAAGGCCGCTGCTCGGGATCAGCCGGGCGCAGCTCAGGGCCTATCTCCCGGCCAAAGGTGCGTCCTGGCTGGAAGACCCGATGAACCAGGACGAGCGCTTTGCCCGCAGCCGCATCCGAAAGGCGATGCCGGCGCTTGAAGCGGCGGGGATTTCGCCCACCCGGATTGCCCAGGCCGCACAGCATCTCGTCCGTGCACGGGAGGCCCTCGATGCGGCCACGGAAGAGTTCCTCTGCCGTCACGCCCGATTCGAGGGTGATTTTGCGCTGCTCGATGGGGCGGCGTTGGCCCGGCTGCCGCGCGAAATCGGCTTGCGGGCGCTTTGCGCCGTCTTGATGCGGGTGGGGGAGTGTGTCTACCGGCCGCGTTTCGAACGGTTGGAAGCCCTTTACGATACGGTCGTGCCGGGTGAATTCGCCGCCCGCACGCTTCTCGGCTGCCGCGTCGGCAGGGCGCCCAAGGCGGCGCGGGCCGCATTCGGCCCTCCAACCCTGCTCATCGCGCGCGAGCAGCCCCGCAGATCGACAACCGGGCCTACTCGTCAGCCCGCGATCAAGACGGCTCATGGCCTGGAGGCGGAGACAGCCTAGCCCCGGCCGCCCAATAAAGGGCACATTCCGAGGCTCTGATGCAATTCTTAACCGTTTCCTGACTGGCAGAAGGGTATAGAAGTACCTATCTCTCGCACGAACACCGTGCCTCGGCGTTATCTCCTCTGACGACGGGCCCGGAAACGAGGTCGCGCTCTGTGAACAATTTCCGCAATTTGGCTCTCTGGATCATCATCGCGCTGCTGCTGGTGGCGCTGTTCAATCTTTTCCAGGGGCCGGCCCAACGCCAGGGGCGTACCCCCATCGATTTTAGTGAGTTCAATCAGCAGGTTGTCGCCGACGGAATCAAGTCGGTGAACATCGCGGGCACTCACATAGAGGGCCAATTCAAGAACGGCACCCCCTTCTCGACCGACGTCCCCGACGATCCCGGCCTTACCCAGCGGCTGCTCGAGCACAATGTGAGCATCAAGGTGCGGCCCGAGGGGGACAACATCACGCTGCTGTCGGTGTTCATCAACTGGTTCCCGATGCTGCTGTTCGTGGCGGTGATGATTTTCCTGATGCGCCAGATGCAGGCCGGCGGCGGCAAGGCCATGGGTTTCGGCAAGAGCCGGGCCAAAATGCTGACCGAGCGCCAGGGCCGGGTCACCTTCGACGATGTGGCGGGCGTGGACGAGGCCAAGGAAGACCTGGTCGAGATTGTCGACTTCCTCAAGGACCCGCAGAAATTCCAGAAGCTCGGCGGCCGCATTCCGAAAGGGGTGCTGCTGGTCGGTCCTCCGGGCACCGGCAAGACGCTGCTCGCACGCGCCATCGCGGGCGAAGCGAATGTGCCTTTCTTCACGATTTCGGGCTCGGATTTCGTCGAGATGTTCGTGGGCGTCGGCGCATCCCGCGTGCGCGATATGTTCGAACAGGCAAAGAAGAACGCGCCCTGCATCGTGTTCATCGATGAAATCGACGCGGTCGGCCGCCATCGCGGCGCCGGCCTTGGCGGCGGCAATGACGAGCGCGAGCAGACGCTCAATCAGCTGCTCGTCGAGATGGACGGCTTCGAGGCCAATGAAGGCGTGATCCTGATCGCGGCGACCAACCGGCCCGACGTGCTCGATCCCGCTCTGCTGCGCCCGGGCCGTTTCGACCGCCAGATCGTGGTGCCCAATCCCGATCTTTCGGGCCGCGAGAAGATTTTGAAAGTTCATATGCGCAAGGTGCCTCTGTCGCCCGACGTCGATGCGAAGGTTATCGCGCGCGGCACGCCTGGCTTCTCCGGCGCGGATCTCGCGAATCTCGTCAATGAGGCAGCATTGCTCGCGGCCCGCCGCGGCAAGCGCCTCGTCAGCCGCGCCGAATTCGAAGACGCGAAGGACAAGGTCATGATGGGCGCGGAACGGCGCACCCTTGCCATGACGGACGAGGAGAAACGACTCACCGCCTATCACGAAGGCGGCCATGCGCTGGTCGCGCTCAGCGTCGTCGGGTCCGATCCCATCCACAAGGCGACCATCATCCCGCGCGGCCGTGCGCTCGGCATGGTCATGCGGCTCCCCGAACGCGATCAGGTCTCGCTCACGCGGCAGAAGCTCTATGCCGATCTTTGCGTGGCGTTCGGCGGACGCATCGCGGAAGAGCTGATCTTCGGCTATGAAAAAGTAACGACGGGCGCGCAATCGGACATCGAAATGGCCACCCGCATGGCGCGCGCCATGGTGACGCGCTTCGGCATGTCGGACGAGTTAGGCCCGATCTCCTATGGCGAGAATCAGGAAGAGGTCTTCCTCGGCCACTCGGTGTCGCGCACCCAGAGCGTGTCGGAAGCGACTGCCCAGAAGATCGATTCCGAAGTCCGCCGCATCATCGAGGATACCTATAACCGCGCGAAGAAAATTCTCGAGGACAAGGTCGAGGATTTGCACACGCTGGCCAAGGGCCTGCTCGAATATGAGACGCTGACGGGCGAAGAGATCAAGGCGCTGTTGCGCGGCGAACGGCCGGTGCGCACGCCCTACGAGGAGCCGGAGGCCCAGCCGCAGGCAAGGCCTGCGGCAACCGTGCCCCAGGCAGGCCGTGCGCGTGAACCCGGTATCGGCATCGCGCCGGAACCGCAGCCCGGAACGTGAGCCGGAATTCGGAAGCCGGAAGCCGGAAATCGGAATCCGCCATTTCTGGTGAGGCCCGATTTTCCGTTTCCGGCACCCGTTTTCCGATGGCGTTCGGCATCCTGAATATCACCGAGGATTCCTTCTCCGATGGCGGGCGCTATCTCGAACCCGAAGCCGCCCTTGCGCACGCGGCCGAACTGATCGCCGATGGTGCTGACGCGCTCGATGTGGGTGCGGCCTCCAGCAATCCTCGCTCCGAGCCTGTGTCGCCCGACATCGAGATCGGCCGTCTTGCACCGATCGTTCTGGTCGCTAAGGAAAAGGGCTGGAAGATTTCGATCGACAGCTTCGCTTCGGAAACCCAGCTCTGGGCCATCGATGAAGGCGTCGATTACCTGAACGACATTCAGGGTTTCTCCGACACGTCCCTCTATGCGCATTTGGCCGGCGCCAAAGCCAAGCTCATCGTTATGCATGCGGTGCAGGGAGCGGGCCGCGCGCAGGCCATCGACATCGATCCCAAATCCATCATGGGCCGCATCGCCGATTTCTTCGAGGCGCGCATCGATGCGCTGACCCATGCCGGCGTCGCCCGCGAGCGGCTGATCCTCGATCCCGGTATGGGCTTGTTCGTGGGAACCCGCCCCCAAGTGTCGCTTACCGTACTAAAACGATTGCCGCAGCTGAAATCGGCGTTCGGCCTGCCCATCATGATTTCGGTGTCGCGCAAATCGTTCTTGCGAAAGCTCGTCAACCGTAGTGTCGATGACATCGGGCCTGCCACGCTCACGGCTGAGCTTTATGCAGCCCTTCACGGAGCCGACATTATTCGCACGCATGAGCCCAGATCTCTTCGCGACGCGTTAACTATTTGGTCGCAGATTGGCGCGGCCGGCGCATGAGCTTTTGTTGTAAATCCCTGATAGATTATGCTGCATTGATTGGGCTCTCATTGGGGTCACGCGGGGGAGTCACCGAGTATGCGTAAGTTATTTGGCACGGATGGCATCCGGGGCTTGGCGAACAAGTTTCCGATGACGCCCGAAATCGCGTTGAAAGTCGGCATGGCTGCCGGGCGCATCTTTACGCGCGGCAATCATCGCCATCGTGTGGTGATCGGCAAGGACACGCGCCTTTCGGGCTATATGATCGAGAATGCGCTGGTGTCGGGGTTCACCGCCGTCGGCATGGACGTGTTCCAGTTCGGCCCTTTGCCCACGCCCGCTGTCGCGATGTTGACGCGTTCGCTGCGCGCCGATTTGGGCGTGATGATATCGGCTTCGCACAACGCCTATACCGACAACGGCATCAAGCTGTTTGGTCCCGACGGGCAGAAATTGTCGGACGAGCGCGAAGCTGAAATCGAAGCCCTGATGGAAAACGGACTCGAGGACGGGCTTGCCGCGCCCGCCAATATCGGCCGCGCCCGCCGCATCGAGGACGCGCAGGCCCGCTACATCGAATTCGTCAAGCGCACCTTCCCGAAGCATTTGCGGCTTGAGGGTTTGCGCATCGTGGTCGATTGCGCGCACGGCGCTGCCTATAAGGTCGCCCCCGCCGTTCTGTGGGAATTGGGCGCGGACATCGTCTCCATCGGAGTCGAGCCGAACGGGCTCAACATCAATCAGGACGTCGGCTCCACCGCGCCTGCCGCCATGATCGAAAAGGTCAAGGAGGTGCGCGCCGATTTTGGCATCGCGCTCGACGGCGATGCGGATCGCGTCGTGATGTGCGACGAGAAGGGCTCCATCATCGACGGCGATCAGATATTGGCATTGATCGCGCGCTCCTGGTCGGGCAGCGGTGAACTCAAGGGCGGTGGTCTCGTCGGCACGGTGATGTCGAATATCGGGCTTGAGCGTTATCTCGCGGGGCTGAACCTGAAGCTTATTCGCTCGCCTGTCGGCGATCGCTACGTGATCGAGAAGATGCGCGAAGGCGGCTTCAATGTCGGCGGCGAGCAGTCCGGCCACATCATCTTCAGCGATTTCATCACCACGGGCGACGGGTTGATCGCGGCGCTGCAGGTGCTGGCGGTACTGGCGGAGGAACGCCGGCCCGCGAGCGAAGCGGCCCACATCTTCGAGCCCGCGCCCCAGGTCTTGGAGAATGTGCGCTTGAGGCGCGGCGAGCCGCTTGCGGATGCCAACGTCACCTCGCGCATCAAGGATTGCGAGACGCGGCTGAACGGCCATGGACGGCTGCTGGTGCGCAAATCCGGGACCGAGCCGGTGATTCGCATCATGGGTGAAGGCGACGACGAGAAGCTCGTTCGTCAGGTGGTGCGCGAAATCGCCCAGGTGATTCGCGAAGCCAGCGCCTGATCCACCGAGCCTTATCCCTCGCCCCCTATAGGGCAGAGGGTTAGGGTGAGGGGGCGATTCCCAGTTAACCCCATGAAACTCCCCGCCCGCGTCCTCATCATTGCAGGGTCCGATTCGGGCGGGGGTGCCGGCATTCAGGCCGACATCAAGACGCTGACCGTACTCGGCGCCTACGCCATGACGGCGATCACGGCGGTGACCGTCCAGGACACCACGGGCGTGCACGACTTCCACGCGGTGCCGCCGAAAATCGTCGCCGCCCAGATTCGCACCGTGTTGGCCGATATCGGCGCGGACGCGATCAAGACCGGCATGCTGGTTTCGGCCGAATGCGTAAACGCGGTCGCCGATACGCTCGCGGAATTTTCCGCCCCCGTTTACGGGGGAGGTGCCGCCGAAGGCGGCGGAGGGGGGGCATCCATCCCCCTGGTCGTCGATACCGTGATGATCGCCAAGGGCGGCCGCGCGCTGCTCGACGATGCGGGCGTGGAAGCGATGAAGATGCGGCTGTTTCCCTTGGCCGCGTTGATCACGCCCAATGCGCCGGAAGCTGCGCATCTCGCACATATCGACGTAGACACAGCGGAGGATTGTGTCCGCGCGGCGGAAATCTTGCGCGAAGCAGGCGCGCGCGCCGTGCTGGTAAAGGGCGGACATCTTGCCGGCGACACGGTCACGGACGTGCTGGTTGACGATACCGGCGTCCACCGCTTCAGCGGCCCGCGCCTGTCGAATCCCTCGACGCATGGCACCGGCTGCACGCTGGCCTCGGCAATCGCGGCGGGTTTGGCGCAAGGAATGCCGTTATACGACGCCGTCGTCCGCGCCCGTGCCTTCGTGCAGGAGGCGATCCGCACCGGCCTTCCCTTCGGCCACGGCACCGGCCCTCTCAATCATCTGCACGCGATGCGCGAGTAGCAATTATCGCGCGATGACGAATTTCGCCTTGGGCTGCCGGTTCATGACGATGCCGCGGAACACTTGCGCGAGCCTGTCGAAATTCGACACCGTGCAGATGTTTCCGACGACTCCTTCCATCTCGATCTTGTCGACCAAGCCCATCGCCACCAGCGGCTTGGCTGCGTCGTCGCAGGTTATGGCGTATTCGTAAATCGTATCGCCGTCGATCTTGAGAAGATCGTAGACGTAACGCGAATCGGCTTCTTCCTGTCCGATGTAGTAACCGCCTTCGATGCTCTTGAGGCGGAACGGCGTTGCGTCGGAGGGAGCGCTGCCGTCCGGCGTCTGCAGGTAATGATCGCCCTCGCGCGCGAGCGCGCCGGGTTCGGAATCGTCCCACATTCCCTTGTCGGCGTTCCACTCGAATGCCGCGTACCTGAGCCGCGCCCCGAACGGAAAGTCCGCCGCGTCGGGTGCAATCAGCGGCGCCGCACTTTGATAGCAACCCGAAAGCAGCGTCGAACAAAGAATCACAAATAATGCGGGAAGGACCTTGTTCATCGCTCAGCGATCCACGAACGGGTCGCGCACCAGGATGGTGTCCTCGCGTTCCGGGCTGGTGGAAAGAAGCGCTACCGGCGCGCCGATCAGCTCCTCGACCCGGCGCACATATTTCACCGCCTGCGCCGGCAATTGCGCCCAACTGCGCGCGCCTTTGGTCGATTCCTTCCAGCCGTCGGTGACTTCGTATATGGGCACGCAGCGCGCCTGTTCGGTCGCGTCCGCGGGCAGATAATCGATATCGCGTCCGTCCAGCCGGTAGCCCACGCACAGCTTGATTTCGTCGAACCCGTCGAGCACGTCGAGCTTGGTGAGCGCGATCCCGTCGATGCCCCCCGTCACCACGGTCTGGCGCACCAGCACCGCATCGAACCAGCCGCAGCGGCGCTTCCTTCCCGTGACGGTGCCGAACTCCGCGCCGATCTTACCGATGCGCTCGCCGGTCTCATCGGTGAGTTCCGTCGGGAACGGCCCCGCGCCGACGCGCGTGGTGTAGGCCTTCGCGATACCGAGAACATAGCCGATGTCCCGCGGGCCGATGCCGGAACCCGCCGCCGCCTGCCCTGCGACCGTGTTCGACGAAGTGACGTAGGGATAGGTGCCATGGTCGATGTCGAGGAGCACAGCCTGCGCGCCCTCGAACAGGATACGCTTGCCCTCGCGCCGCACCTGGTCGAGCCGCCTCCAGGCGCAGGATGCAAAAGGAAGGATCTTCGGCGCGACCTCTTTGAGCTGCTCGAACAGCGCGTCCGCATCGATCTCGGGAAGATTCCCGCCACGACGCAGCGTGTTGTGATGGGCAAGCAGCCGCTCGATTTTGCGCGGCAGGCCGGCCAGATCCTTCAAATCCACCACGCGCAACGCACGCCGGCCGACCTTGTCTTCATAGGCCGGGCCGATGCCGCGCTTGGTCGTTCCCAGCGCCTGCACGCTGTTCGAGGATTCGCGCGTTATGTCCAACTCGCGATGCAGCGGCAGTATCAGCGCCGCGTTCTCGGCGACAATCAGATTCTCTGGCGTCACGCGAACGCCCAACGCCTCGACGCGTGCGATTTCCTCCAGGAAGGCCCACGGATCGACCACAACGCCGTTGCCGATGATGGCGAGCTTGCCGGGGCGCACCACGCCCGACGGCAGCAGCGACAATTTGTAGGTTACCCCGTCGATGACGAGTGTATGCCCGGCATTGTGGCCTCCCTGGAATCGCACCACCACATCAGCGCGGGCGGAAAGCCAGTCGACGATCTTCCCCTTGCCTTCGTCGCCCCATTGGGCGCCGATCACTGCAACATTGGCCATATTGTCTTCGCTCGGATGCTTTGCGCGCGAAACTACCGCGTCCGCCCGGTAAAAGGAATCAACATGGGCACGCGCCGGGCATAGGAATCATAAGCCTCTTCTCCCAGCTCCTGGCGCAGGAAGCGCTCTTCCAGCCGTCCGCGGATGGAAAAGCCGATGCCGAGGATCACGGCCCCCGCGAGCGCAAGGACGCGTCCCTCGGCAATTCCGGTCGCGAGCGCGGCCGTGATGATCCCTGTATAGATCGGATGCCGCACCAGCGCGTATGGACCGGTGTCGACGATGCGATGGCCTTCCTTGCGCACGATGCGGCCCGACCACAGGCGTCCCAGATGCAACCGCGCCCACCACGCAAAAGCGATCCCGGCGATCTGAATGCCGAGCAGCGCCCATCCCGCCACGCCAATTCCAGGCGCCAAATTATAGCGCCAGAACATCAAGAAGGCGCCCAAGGTGACAATCAGGCGCGAGACGAAGTCTTCGCTGCCGGCAGGCCGCTTGACCGTCGGGCTTCTCCAGAACGCGGCTGCCGCCCATGACAGGAGCGAGGCGATCCAGACAAAGCCGATCGCAGCCTGCGGACTCATGAATTCAGAACGCGAGCGCGCGGGCCTGCTTTACCCAGGGCAGATCGCGAATTTCGCGAAGTACCGTATCGGGCATCCGCTCGTCGAGCTGAACCACGCAGATCGCATCGGCTCCCGGCGCCGCGCGGCCGAGATTGAAGTTCGCGATGTTGACATGGGCATTGCCAAGGAGCGTGCCCAGCCGCCCGATGAAACCCGGCTTGTCCTCGTTGGTGATGTAGAGCATGTGCGGCGCGAACTCGGCATCCATGTCGATGCCCTTGATCTGGATGAGGCGCGGGCGGTTGTTGGAGAACACGGTGCCCGCAACGCTGCGCGTCTGAGCATCCGTCGTCACGCTGATCTTGATGTAGCCCTCATAGGCGCCTTGCTGATCGCGGCGGACTTCGGAGACGCGGATGCCGCGCTCCTTGGCTACAAGGGGAGCATTGACCATGTTGACCTCGGAGAGCGCGGGCTTCAGCAGTCCGCAGAGCGCGGCTTGCGTCAGTGCGCGTGTGTTCAGAGTTGCTGCTGTGCCTTCATAGATGATCTCCACGGCGGTAATGCTGGTTTCGGTGAGTTGGCCGGTAAAGGCGCCGAGATTCTCGGCGAGGGCAATCCACGGCCGCACCTTCTGGGCTTCGTCTGCCGAGAGCGAGGGCATGTTCAGCGCATTGGTAACCGCGCCCGTCAGGAGATAATCGGAAATCTGTTCGGCGACCTGGAGCGCCACATTCTCCTGCGCCTCGGAGGTGGAGGCGCCAAGATGCGGCGTGCAGACGACTTTCTCGTTGCCGAATAGGGGATTCTTCTCGGCCGGCTCTTCCTCGAACACATCGAAGGCCGCGCCCGCAAGCTGGCCGGAATCGAGCGCCGTTTTGACCGCGGCTTCGTCCACCAGACCGCCACGTGCGCAATTGATGAGGCGCGCGCCCTTTTTCATCCGGGCGATCGCATCGGCCGAGATGATGTTGCGCGTCTCCGGGGTCAAAGGCGTATGCAGCGTGATAAAATCGGCCCGCGGCAGAAGCTCGTTGAGCTCGGCCTTCTCGATGCCCAGATCGGCGGCGCGCTCAGCGGAAAGATACGGATCGTAGGCCACGACCCGCATCTTCAACCCCTTGGCGCGCTCGGCAACGATGGAGCCGATATTGCCGCAGCCGATGAGGCCGAGCGTCTTGCCGGTCAGCTCCACCCCCATGAAGCGGTTCTTTTCCCATTTGCCGGCCTGGGTGGATGCGTTCGCGGCCGGGATGTCGCGTGCGAGCGCCATCATCAGAGCGATGGCATGTTCGGCGGTGGTGATGGAATTGCCGAACGGCGTGTTCATCACGATGATGCCGGCGGCGGTAGCTGCCGGAATATCGACATTGTCCACGCCGATGCCGGCGCGTCCGATGACTTTCAAATTCTTCGCCGCGCGGATGACATCGACAGTCACTTTGGTGGCCGACCGGATGGCGAGGCCGTCATATTGGCCGATGATCTTGATCAGCTCGTCCTTGGAGAGGCCGGTTTTCACGTCGGCTTCGACGCCGCGTTCCTTGAAGATCGCGATGGCTGCGGGAGACAATTTGTCGGAAATCAGAACTTTGGGCATGTGCAACTCCATTTCCTCCCCCGCTTGAGGGGGACGGTGGTGCGCGGGCGTCAGCCCTTGCGCGCCGGAAGGGGGTGTCTTCAGCTTGCTTTCACCTGCGCGAAGGCCCAATCGAGCCAAGGCGTCAGGGCTTCGAGATCGGCCGCGTCCACGGTGGCGCCACACCAGATGCGCAAACCCGGAGGTGCCGCACGATAGCCACCGATGTCGAGCGCCACACCTTCCTTCTCCAGAAGGCTCGCGATTTTCGAGGCAGCGGCGGCTTGCGCGTCCTTGGGCAGCGCCGTGAACCACGGATCGACGATCTTCAGGCAGACGCTGGTATTGGATCGCGCGTTGGGATCGCCGGCGAGGAAATCGGCCCAGCCGCACCCCTTCGACCATGCCGCCAGCACGTTCAAATTGCGGTCGGCGCGCGCCATCAGCCCCGGCAATCCGCCGATGCTTTCGGCCCATGTCAGTGCGTCGAGATAATCTTCCACGCACAGCATGGACGGCGTGTTGATGGTGTCGCCTTCGAAAATGCCCTCGACGATCTTGCCGTCCTTGGTCATGCGGAAGGTTTTCGGCAGCGGCCAGGGCGGGTTGAAGGATTCGAGGCGGGCAACAGCGCGGGGAGAAAGGATCAGCATGCCGTGCGCCGCTTCGCCGCCGAGCACCTTCTGCCAGGAGAAGGTGACGACATCGAGCTTCGCCCACGGCAGGTCCATCGCGAACGCCGCCGAGGTCGCATCGCAGATGGTGAGGCCCTCGCGATTGGCGGGAATCCAGTCGCCGTTGGGAACGCGCACGCCCGACGTGGTGCCGTTCCACAGGAATACGATGTCGTGCGAAGGATCGGTTTGCGCGAGATCGGGCAACGCGCCATACGGCGCCTTGATGATGCGCGTGTCCTTGAGCTTCAGCTGTTTGGCGATGTCGGTGACCCAATCCTCGCCGAAGCTTTCCCAGGCCAGCACGTCGACGGGCTTCGGGCCCAGCAGGGACCACAGCGCCATCTCGACCGCGCCCGTATCGGAGCCTGCGACGATGCCGATGCGGTAATCGGCCGGCACGCGCAGCACGCTGCGGGTACGGTCGATCGCTTCCTTGAGCTTTGCCTTACCCGGCTTGGAACGGTGCGAACGCCCGAGGCAGGCGTCCTTCAGGGCTTCAGGAGTCCAGCCCGGCCGTTTGGCGCAGGGTCCGGACGAAAAAAAAGGCCGTGCGGGGCGCACGGCCGGTTTGCTACCGGTCATGATTCATTCCTTCCAGAATGACGGCGCTCCGTTGGGGGAGCGTGGCCCGGGCGCGTCTGTAGCCGTTCGGGGCGCTCGCGTCAATTGCGTTGTAATCCCCGGGCGACGTCCGCGTCGCAAAGTCGCGAGCTTGCTGTTTGTTAGGCTTTGCTCAACCATTGGCGCATGAACGATTACAGCGAGATCGATTCCATCCTGTTGCCATGGGCCGAGAAGCGCGGCCTGCACGTTTACACCGGGCACAAGCAGAACGTCGTCCGATCCGTTACCATTTATGTCTGGATCGGCTCGCGCCATGAATCCACGGGGCATATCTGGCTCGATCCGCCGAACGAACTCGGGCTCGTGGGACTGCATGCGGCCCACCGCGGTTTCACGTTCGACGAGGCGGTGCCGGTCTCGGGCCTGGAGCGCGCGCTCGATGAGGCGTGCGAACGTCTGGCGGCCCAGAACAGGCTCGCCAACGCCGGCTGATCACACTTCGATCTTGCCGCGCATATAGAGCGCGCAAGGGCCCGACAGCACGACCCGCGCGCCCTCATCCGTACACTGAAGATCTCCGCCCCGCGGGCTCGCTTGATAGGCGCGGATCGCGCTCTTGCCCAGCCGCTTCGCCCAATAGGGAACGATCGCGCAATGAGCCGAACCCGTCACCGGGTCTTCGAACACGCCCTTGTCGGGTGCGAAGAAGCGCGAGACGCAGTCATAGGGCTTGCCGTCGCCTTCGCCCGTCACGATCAGGCCCCAGAACCCCGTCTGCCGGAGCAAGGGCGTGAAGGCGCTGCCGGGATTGATGCTGCGGATGCTGGCGCTGTCGTTCCACACCGCGAAAAGGTAGCGCCCGCGATGCATCTCGTCGGGGGCGCGCACGCCTAGGGCGGCACCGAGTTCCTGCGCAAATCCGGCGGGGCTGGCGTAGGGCCGAACCGGATCGGCAGGCAGCGCCATGCGGTTGTGCCCGGCCTCGCCGCGATCCACGCTCAGCACCCCGCTCCTGGTGGCAAAGCGTACCCGGTCTCCGGCAATGCCCAGTTCCGAAAAAATCACCCAGGCGCTTGCGAGCGTCGCGTGTCCGCAAAGCTCCACTTCTGCGGACGGTGTGAACCAGCGCAAATCGTAGAAGCCCTCCTCGCGGGGCACGAAAAACGCGGTCTCCGACAGATTGTTCTCGTTCGCGATGCTCTGCATCAGCGCGTCGTCGAGCCAGGACTCAAGCGGCACGACCGCAGCAGGATTGCCCGCAAACGGCTTCTCGGCGAACGCATCGACTTGCCAAAGTTTCAATCTCATGGTGCGCTCCTTTTCAGCCCACGCGGGGGATGGCGCAATCCCAGGCGGGATTGCCGAATCTGCGTCCATCGGCCCTCCGCGGGCTTCCTGCCGCCTACCATAGCGGACTGCGCGCAAGAGCGTAGCCATAGGGTATCGCTCCGCCCTATAATCGCGCCCGGCACCGGCTGCGAGCCACGCGATTCGCCGGATTTGCTTCCACGAAACGAACATTGGAGACGACTAACGTGAAAACTCTTGGCATTTTCGGTGCAGCCGCCGCGGTGGCAGCACTCGCGCTCGCCTCGACGGCCATTTCCGTATCGGTATCGACACCCGTCGCCGCGCAGGCCGCGCAGGACGACAAGCTCGCCACCAGCATGGGCGACGTCATCATCCACCCCGTCCATCATGCCGGCGTGGTCTTCACCTGGAACGGCAAGCGCATTGTCGCCGACCCGACCAGCTATCCGCCGGGCCCGAACAGTGGAGCCGCCGATTTCCGCGGAGCTGCCCCCCCGGATCTCATCCTCATCACCCATGAGCACGGCGACCATTTCAGCGTGCCGACGCTGACCGAGCTTGCCGGCCCCAACACCGTCATCGTGGCCCCCCAAAGCGTCTTTGCGATGATGCCGCCGGCGCTGCAGGCCAAGACCAAGGTGATGAAGAACGGCGATAAGGGCACCTATGCCGGCGTGCCGGTCGAGGCGGTGGTGGAATACAACACCAGCCCGGACCGGCTGATGTTCCACCCCAAGGGGCGCGACAACGGCTATGTGATGACCATGGGCGGCAAGCGCGTCTATCTCGCGGGCGATACGGAAGAGGCGCCCGAGCTGAAGAACCTTCCCAATATCGACGTTGCGTTCGTGCCGTTCAATCTGCCCTACACGCAGACGGCGGAAGCTGCCGCCCAATGGGTGAAGGATTTCAAGCCGAAGGTGGTGTACCCCTATCACACGCAGGGCATGCCGTCGGGCGATATCCCGAAATTCCAGCAGCTCGTCGGCAACGCGTCCGAAGTGCGCGTGCGCAAATGGTATTGAGATGAACGGCTTCCTCATCCTGAGCTTGTCGAAGGATGAGATGAAAACCGGCGGCCGCTTTCCTCGTTGGAGAGCGGCCGTTTCTTTTCAACACCGCGTCTTACGGGGCGCCATGGTACACGGCCTCAATGTTGTGACCGTCGGGATCGAGCACGAAGGCGCCGTAATAATTCGGATGATAATGCGGCCGCAGCCCCGGCGCGCCGTTATCCTTGCCGCCCGCGGCAAGGCCTGCGCGATGGAACGCATCCACGGCCGCGCGGTTCTTGGCCAGGATCGCGATGTGCACGGGCTTGTTCAATCCGCCTTCCGCCCCGATCCAGAGGTCGGGCTTGCCGTTGGCGCCGAAACCGCAAGCCGGTGAATCGCCGGCGGTCTGCTGCACTTCCATGATCAGAACATAATCCAGCGGCGCCAGCGCATTCGCATAGAACGCCTTGGCGCGCTCATAGTCGGAGACTGGAATACCGACGTGATCGATCATGCGTCCGCCTCCGGTCAATTCACGAGCTTGTAGATTCGCTGGTCGTAAGGCGTGCCCAGCCATTGCAGCACGGTGTTGCGAAAGGTCTGGGTCTGCGGCGCGCGGTCATGCGCCTCGAACGCGGCCATGCTTGTCCACTCCTCGAACGTCCGGAAGTGGTTCGAGTGCGCCGGAACCTCGTCCAGGATTTCGTATTGTGCCATGCCGTTCTCTTTGCGGCTGGCCTCGCCCAGCGTGCCGAGCTGGTTGATCAGGTTCTGCGTATTGCCGCCTGCCACATCGACATGGCTGATGATGAAGACGTCGTTCGGATTGGGCGCCTTCGCCTGAGTCACGGCGTTGGCCTGATGGATGCGCGTATCGATCGGCCCGAGTTCGACCGGTTTGAGTTTTTGCGCGAGCGCGTTCATTGCGGCCGCGTTGCCGTGCGCCGCGGCGGCCCCGCGGTTCTGCCAGATCTCGCGTAAGACAAAGCGGTGCGACTGCCCCTGCTCCTGATAGATTTCAACAAACATCGCGCCCTGTTCCTTGCGGCTTGCGTCGCGATAGTCCTTGAGCAGGTTGAGTGCCTGCGCGGTCGCGCTGGGCACGACCTCGAGATAGGTCATCGTATAAGTCGGCCCGTCGATAACCGGAATCTGCCGGTCGAGCTGAGCAAGCGATGGCGAAGCGCCGAACACCGCAAGACCTGCGCCCAACGCAAGCCGGCGAAGCTTTCTCATTGGGCGAGGCTCCTTCACCTTAATTCACGACGCTGTAGCGGCGCTGGTCGTAGGGCGTTCCGAGATATTGGGCGAGTTCCTTGCGGAAGGCCTGCGTATGCCCCGCCAGATTGTGCGCATCGAAGGCGCGTTCGTTCGCCCAGATTTCGAACAGCCGGAAATGATTTCCCGTTCCCGGCGCCTGGCGAAGAATATCGTAGGTCAGCATGCCGGGGTCTTTGGCCGAACCCTCCGACAAGGGCTTCATGAGTTCGAACAATTTGGGCAAAGCAGGCGGCGTCACGTCGAGGTGGCTCAAGACGAAAACGCTGTTGGCGCTCGGCGCGCCGCCGCTCGGAGCCACGAAATAGCCGATATGGGTGCGGGGATCCGGCGGCCCATATTGGATGGGCAGCAATTTCTGGAAGAGCTGCGTCCGCGCGGCGGCTTTAGCATGGGCTTCATAAGCCGCGAGATCCCGCCATACTTCGTTGGCTACGAAGCGCGAGGGCGTCGTCATTTCCTGGTACACATCGGCCGTCATTACGCCCGGTTCGCGGCGTGTGGCGTCGCGGTATTCCTTCAGCATCGCGAGGGCTTGCGCGGTTGCGCCTGGGGTCACCTCGACAAAGGTGGTGGCGTAGATCTGGCCTTCGGCCGAGATATCGGCGGCAGCGGCTTTCGCCAATTCGTTCGCGCCGCACAACAAAAGAAACGCGCCGATGAGCGCGGTGAAAAAGGATTTCATTCTGTTATCTCCGGGTTAACTCAATTCTGTGCTACGGGTCGCGACGAGGCGGCAGCCGCGGCCGCGTCGGCGCCGGCCTGCGCACCTGCGGTATCGCCTTCCTGGCCGCCTTTGGTGCCGGACACGCCCACCGCGCCGACGACTTCATTGCCGACCACGATGGGAACGCCGCCGCCCAGCGGAATCGCTTTGGGGGTATTGCGCTGATCGGCATCGGGCTTGCCGGGCATGGTCTTGTCGCGCCATTCGATCGATTTCATCTTGAATGTATTGGCGGTGAAAGCCTTGCGCTCTGCGAGGCCGATATTGTGCGGGGCTGCGCCGTTGCCCCTGAGTTCGAGCACGATGTTCCCGTCGCGGTCGATCACCGCCAGGGAAGGATCGGTACCGTCGTTTTTCGCGTAAGCCTGCACGGCGCGCAGAGCCGCCATCGCCTGGGCCGATGTAAGACTGGAAGTCGTCTGTCCTTGCGCCGCGCCGCTTGCGGCCGCGAGAGCGCCGGCAATCGTGGCTGCCGTCAGCACCAAAGATATGCGGGACATGAAATCCTCCTTCAATGAGTGTGCGTGTCGCGAAGCGAGGGTAGGTTAGAACAGCTGATCGGCAATGGCGTCGGCACCGGCCTTGGCGCAAGCCTCGTCCGTTTCCCCGCTCTTGGAGCCGGAAACGCCCACCCCACCAATGGCATCGGCATGCCAGAGGAGCGGTATGCCGCCCTTCTCGGCGATCACGCCATCGAGCATCCGCTGGCCATAAAGGTCGATCCGCTTGCCTGCATCGTCCTTGGCGTCCATCTCGGTGCGCTCCAGCCACGCCGAGGTCGCCTGGCGGAAGGTCCGCGCGGTGTAGGCCTTGCGGCGGGCCGCATCGACCATTTCCGGCGACGCGCCATCGCCGCGGAGCAGAAAGCGCACGTCGCCTTCATGATCCACAACCGCGACCGTGACAGTGGGATTGTCCTTCTTGCACGCGTCGAGGGCCCCTTGCGCGACCAGCAGCGCCTGCTCGACGGAAATGTCGTTGCCGGAAAGCGACTGCAAGGTCGCGGTTTTCACCAATTGTTGGACCAGCGCCCAGGCCGCCCCGACGGCAAACACCGCAAGCGTGGCGACGGCAAGATTCCTGATCAGTTTGTCCATAGCTCAAGCCTCCCCCGCCGGATACGTTGCCCGGCGTTCCAGGAGGGGCAATCTAGAGCAGAGGTTAGCGCGCGTCGAGAGTGGCGGCGCGCTTGTGGGTGAGCGCGGCCTTCATCTTTTCCTGAAGTTTTTCAAAGGCCCGGACCTCGATCTGGCGGACCCGCTCGCGGCTGATGTCGTATTTGACGGAGAGGTCCTCCAGCGTCATGGGCTCCTCGCGTAGCCGCCGGGCCTCCAGGATGTCCCGTTCGCGCGGGGTGAGTTCCTCCAGCGCCGTGGAAAGAAGCGTCCGGCGCTCGTCCAGTTCCTCCGACTCGGCGAGCCGGCTCTCCTGGTCAAGCGTGTCGTCGGCCAGCCAATCCTGCCACTCGGAATCGGACTCCCCGCCCAGAGGCGTGTTGAGGGACGAATCGGGCGAGGCGAGGCGGCGGTTCATGTTCACCACTTCCTCTTCCGGTACGCCCAGCTTGTGCGCGATGTCGGCCACCTGTTCGGGCCTGAGATCGCCTTCTTCCAGCGCCTCGATCTGGCCCTTCACGCGGCGCAGATTGAAGAACAGCTTCTTCTGTGCCGCAGTGGTGCCGAGCTTCACCAGGCTCCACGAGCGCAGGATGTATTCCTGGATCGACGCCCTGATCCACCACATCGCGTAGGTCGCCAGCCGGAAGCCCCGCTCCGGCTCGAAGCGCTTGACCGCCTGCATCAGGCCGATATTGCCTTCCGCAATGACTTCGTTGATCGGCAGCCCATAACCGCGATAGCCCATGGCGATTTTCGCCACGAGCCGCAAATGGCTGGTCACGAGTCTGTGTGCCGCCTCGGTGTCCTCATGCTCCCGCCAGCGTTTGGCGAGCATGTATTCTTCCTGCGGATCGAGCAGCGGAAATTTGCGGATTTCGGCCAAATAGCGGGAAAGGCCGCCCTCACCCATCGCCGGAAGCGCTCTGGTCGCCATTCTTTTCATTCCCCTCGGAAAAACGCCACCAACCGGGTTTGCCAAAGCAAACCTTTCCTGGTGCTAACGCCTGTTAGATGAAGCGTATCCCCCCATTCTGGCGAAATGTGGGTATCGCAGTCTTCGATTACAAGATTGTTTATTCTTAAGACCGCATCCCGCGTAAGGCATTGATCAGCATCAAGAAGTCTGGCGGCCAAGGGGACTCGAAGCGCAGTTTCATCTGCCGCGTGGGATGGAAGAATCCGAGCACGCCGGCGTGGAGCGCCTGCCGGGGAAATTCGGTGGCCGCCTCGTAAGCCGTTTTTTCTTCAGGGGTTTTTGGCTTTGGCGGGTGGCGGCTTCTGCCGTAGGTGGCGTCCCCGATCAGCGGATGGCCGATATGGGCGAGATGAACCCGGATCTGGTGGGTGCGCCCGGTTTCCAACCGGCATTCGATGAGCGCCGCAAACGGCTTTTCGGAATCGCCAAAGCGTTCCAACACGCTATAGCGCGTGCGCGCCGGCTTTCCCTGTCCGCGCAGCACGGCCATCCGTTTCCGGTCGAACGGGTTGCGGCCGAGATTGCCTTCGACCACGCCCTCCGCGAGACGCGGACTTCCCCACACCACCGCATTGTACGAGCGCTCGACCGTGTGCGCGGCGAATTGCTTGGCAAGGCTGCGCATCGCGCGTTCGGTTTTGGCGGCCACAAGCAGCCCGCTGGTATCCTTGTCCAGCCGATGGACGATGCCGGGACGGGCGACCCCGCCAATACCGGGCAGGGTATCGCCGCAATGGGCGAGGAGTGCGTTGACCAGCGTGCCGTCGAGATTACCGGCGGCCGGATGGACCACGAGGCCAACGGGCTTGTCGATGACGATGAGATCGGAGTCCTCATACACGATCGTGAGCGGAATGGCCTGTGGCTCGGGTGTTGCGGGCGCAGGCGGCGGCACGTCGATGGAGACGTCGTCTTCCGGTTTGACCCGCTTGTTGGGGTCTCTTATGGTCGCGCCGCCAAGCGTGACGCTGCCTTTCGCGATCAGCCCCTGCAGGCGCGAACGCGAAAGCTCGGGGACTTGGACCGCGAGAAAATGATCCAGCCGCCAGCCCTTGTGCGCATCGCTTGCGCGAAATTCGCGAACTCTTCCGTTGGCGGATGATTTCTCGGCCATGACTCCAAGCGAAGCAAAACCCGCCCCAGGCTATCGCGGCCTGCTTGCCCTCGTCATCATCCTGGGCGTGCTTATCGTCCTGGGCGTCATTGGGCTGATCGTCGCTGCGGCGCTGAAGGCGGGCAACCGGCCGGCGGCCGATGCGGCCACGACCGCTTCGGGTTACAGCGCCGCGCTGGCCGCGCCCGGTGAAAAGGTCGAGCAGGCCGAACTCGACGGCAACCGCATTCTCGTCACGCTCTCCGGCCCCGCCGGGGAAGAACTGGTGGTTTTGGACGCGGGCTCCGGGCGCGTTCTCGGGCGCATCGCGATCAAAGCGAAACCGTGAGCGGGCCTATTCTGAGTCTGCCGGAGGAATTGGCGGCCCAGATGCTGGTCGCGGCCGCGCGCGCCTATCCGAACGAAGCATGCGGGCTGATCGAAGGCGTGGGCGAGCCGCAAGGCTGGCGCGTCCTCGCGGTGCATGAAACCGCCAATCTGTCGGAAAATCCGGAGCGCAAATTCCTGCTCGATCCGCAAGTGCAGTTCGACCTCATGCGGCGTTTGCGCGGGACCGGGCGGCGGATCATAGGCTGCTTCCATTCGCACCCGGACGGTGTCGCCGAACCTTCCGCCACCGACCGCGCGGACGCCTATGAGACGGATTTTCTCTATCTGATCGCGGCCGGCTCGCCGGATTTTGGGCTGACGCTCGCCGCCTTCGTTTTCACCGCGGAAAACAAATTCCTTCCCGTCGAAATCCGAAGCTGAGGCGCTCTCGCTTGATCCGCCTCTGCCGCAAACGTATAAGCGGCGCTGTTCGCGGCTCCCTTCGTCTAGCGGCCCAGGACGTCGCCCTCTCACGGCGAAAACAGGGGTTCGATTCCCCTAGGGAGCGCCAACAAAATCAATGCATCGGACCACGGGCACTCTTCATTCCGCTGCGCCCCGAAAAATTCCGTTCCGAACCTCCGCGAGCGAACGCCGCGCCCGCGCCTCATGCCCGTGCTGCCCGGCGTTACCTCTTCGTCAGTTCGTCGTAGACAACTTCCGTGTAGGAGGCGAAGCGCGGAGCGGCAGCGCCGGGGGCCGGCGCTTCGCCCAAGGCCTGCTTGATCTGATCGAGCGATTTGCTTTCCCTCACGAGCGCGGTAATCTTCGCGCGCTTGTCGCTGGCCGCTTTCAGTTTCGCCTCGAATTGCGCCTTCGTCGCCGGAGGAGCGTGGCCCAGCAAATAGGTGTTGGCGTCGAGTTGCGTCAACGCGGTGACGAATTTGATCCACCCCTCGGTTTGGCCATGCTTCGCGGCATGGATCGTGGGATCGCCATTGCCCACCAGATCGCCCGTGAACACCACCTTCTCGTCGGGCAGATAGATCGCAAGATCGCCGCTGGTATGGGCCGGCGCAACATGGATAAGCGTCATCTTGACGCCGTCGAAAACGTCGTCTTCTCGCGTCTGGGTCACGACCTTGTTCGGCAACAGTTCCTTGGGCGGGGCGCCGCGCGCTCCGGCGGCAAGCGCCTCTTCCATCTCCTTCTTGTCGTTTTCCTGCGCGACGATGGTCAGGCCCTTTGGAAACGACACGATGCCGTTGACATGGTCCCCGTCGCTGTGGGTGAAGATCACCGTCGTGATCGGTTTGGGGGTCAGCTTCTTCACCGCGTCCACGACGTCTTTGCCGGACTCGGCCGTCGTCTTCACGTCGATGACGATGACGCCGTTTTGGCCGATGACAATGCCGGACGCACCGCCGCCGCCCTCCGCCATATAGATGCGATCGTTGATCTTACGGATGGTCAGCGGCTCGGACGATTGGGCGAGCGCGGCCGTGGCAAAACAGGTAAGGCCCGCAATCGCGGCAAAGCGGAAGACGGCGTTTCGCGTGAGCATGGGGAGTTCTCCTGAGGACGCGGGCAGCGGGCGGTCTTTGGGACTATGTGCTGCCAGTTTAAAGTATGTTGCCCTTCGCGGGAATCCCCGCCTGCGTCTGGGCAGTCTCCAGCCTGCTTAAAGGGCGTCATGCGCAAGCTGCTCTTGCGAAAGCCGTTTCCACCTTCGGGGACCCTGCTGCATCCGGCACCGGGCCGGCCGTGCGTGAACTCACACGCCGGAAAGAACCAGGGCCGCGTCGCCGGGGATGAACAGTCCATCCTCCGCATCGAACGGCGCGATGCCGCTGCCACCATAGCGGGGATCCTCGCTCGACCAGATGAGCTGCCAGCGGCGGTCAACGGGCGGGGCGATGAGCGGCTCCGCCAGCGATTCGAGATTGAGATCGCGCCCATAATTGACCAGCAGAATCCGGTCGTCGCCGCGCGCGCCGAAGAACCGCAACAGGAAGGCCTGCTCGCCAATTTCGGCGCCATCGAGCGCGCGCGGTACTTGCGCGGCAAACACGGGATCGGTCCGGCGCATTGCAATGAGATCGCGATGCAGCGCCACGATGTCCCGATTCCGCTCCAACTCCGTCCAGTCGAGTTTGCAGGCTTCGAAGGCTGCCGGATCGCCCGGCGCTGCGAGTCCCGGCGCGTCGGCAAGATGGGGAAACTGCGCGAGAAATTCCTTTCTTCCGCGTTCGACGGACTTGCCCAGCTCCCCTTCGTGATCCGCGAAATAACGGAACGGCCGGGACGAACCGAATTCCTGCCCCTGGAACAGCATCGGCGTCCCCGGCAGCAGGAGCATCAGCGCGGTGAAGGCGCGCATACGCCCGGGGCTCGTGCATTGGTGAATGCGGCGACCCCAACCGGAATTGGCTACCTGGTCGTGGTTTTCCAAGAACAGCACGAATTGCGGAGGCTCGAGATCGAGCGCGGGCGTGCCGCGCGGCTGGCCCTGCCAGGCGTAACGCTGTCCTTGAAACAGGAAGCCGTATTTCGCCGCTGAAACGAATTCCTGTGGGGTGCCGCGATGATCGGAGTAATACGCCGGATTGTGCCCGGTCATCGCGACGGCGGCCGAATGATGGAAATCGTCGTTCCACAGCGCGTCCAAACCATAGCCGCCCGATTCGATTCCGCGTGCGAGTCTGGCCTCCTGTCTCTCGTTTTCGGCGACGACGATGATGCTGCGGCACCGGGCTCCATCGCGCGCGGCTTGCGCAACCTCGCGAAGGATATGGGTTTCCGGCAAATCGTTGATGCTCTGCGTCGCATCCAGCCGCAAACCGTCGAAATGAAATTCTTCCGTCCAATAGCGCGCGTTGGCGATGACGAGGTCGCGCGCGCCGCCTGCGTCCTCGCCATGGAAATTGATCGCGTCACCCCATTCGTTTTCGTAGGCGGGGGTGAAATAGGATTCCGCGTATGACCGCAGGTAACAGCCGTCCGGGCCGAAATGGTTGTAGACCACGTCCAGGATCACGCCCATCCCGAGCGCGTGCGCGCTCGCCACGAAGCGGCGCAGATCGTCGGGGCGGCCATAGAGATGCGACGGCGCGAACAGGTTGACGCCGTCATAGCCCCAGCCGAAACGGCCGGGAAATTCCGCGATCGGCATCATCTCGATGCAGGTGATGCCGACATCTCTCAACAGCGGCAGCTTTTCGGCCGCGCTTGTCCAGGTGCCTTCGGGCGTGAACGTGCCGGAATGCATCTCGTAAACCACTTGACCTTTGAGTGTCAGCCCCGGCCAACCGGCGTCGGTCCAGGCGAACGCGCTTCCATCGACGATTTCGGATGCGCCATGCGGGCCATCGGGCTGAAACCGCGAGGCGGGATCGGGGTAGAGCGTCTCGTCCTCATCCAGCCGGATCCAATAGCGCATGCCGGCCGCGATGCCGCGAAAATGCCCGGAGAAATAACCGCCTTCCTCGCGCGAAAGATGATGTTCGCCAACGCCCTCGATGCATGCCGACACCGCGCGCCGGTCCGGGGCCCAGACGCGGAAGCTCGTCCCCGCGCCATCGGGTTCTGCGCCCACGGCCAGCCGCCGGGCCGCCGCGGAAGGGGAACCATGCCGGGTCTCGATTGTATTCAGCATTTTCGCGAGCCCACGATGCTTGAAAGTGAACATCTTGAGGCCAAAGGAGTTCCTTCAGCGGAGCCATTCCCTCCGGAAGGAACCATGGGGCAAACGCGTTGGTGGCAGCAGGGCATCGTCTACGAGATTTATGCGCGCTCCTTTCAGGATTCGAATGGCGACGGCATCGGCGATCTCGAAGGGATCCGTGGGCGGCTCGATTATCTCACCTGGCTCGGCATCGACGCGATCTGGATCACGCCGATCTATCCCTCGCCGATGAAGGATTTCGGCTACGACATCACGGATCATTGCAGCATCGATCCGACTTTCGGGACGCTGGGCGATTTCGACCGGCTGCTTGCCGATGTCCATCGGCGTGGGCTGAAACTGATCATGGATTTTGTGCCCAATCACACATCGGATCAGCATGACTGGTTTCGGGCAAGCCGCTCCTCGCGAACCGGCACGAAGCGCGATTGGTACATCTGGCGCGACGCAAGCCCGGAGGGCGGCCCGCCCAACAATTGGCGGAGCAATTTCGGCGGCAGCGCCTGGGAGTGGGACGCAGCGACCGGCCAATATTACTACCACGCGTTCCTGAAGGAGCAGCCGGACCTCAATTGGCGCAATCCCGAGGTGCGGGCGGCGATGCACGATGTGCTGCGCTTCTGGCTCGACCGCGGCGTGGACGGATTCCGCGCCGACGTTCTGTGGCATCTGATGAAGGACCCGGAGTTCCGGAATAATCCGCCCAATCCCGCTTATGCGCCCGGCCAGCCGGAAATCGAGAAATTCCTCCAGCTCCATTCCGCCGATCAGCCGGACATCCACGACGTGGTCAGGGGCCTGCGCGGTGTGCTCGATGCCTATGAAGACCGCGTGCTGATCGGGGAGATCTATCTGCCGCTCGAAAGGCTCGTCACCTATTACGGCCAGCACATGGGGGGAACACATCTGCCGTTCAATTTCCAGCTTCTGCAGACCCCGTGGAACGCTCGCATGATCGCCTCGGTGGTGAAGGAATATGAAAGCGTTCTGCCGCCCGGAAGCTGGCCCAATTGGGTGCTCGGCAATCACGACAAGCCGCGCATTGCCGCGCGAATCGGTCTGGCGCAGGCCCGCATCGCCGCAATGCTGCTGCTGACGTTGCGCGGAACGCCGACCATGTATTACGGCGACGAGGTCGGCATCGCGCAGGTCTCGATACCGCCCGAGCGCGTGCAGGACCCCTGGGAGCACAACGAACCGGGCCTCGGCTTGGGACGCGATCCCCAACGCACGCCGATGCCGTGGGACGCCTCGCCGGTGTCGGGCTTCACCGCGGGAACGCCATGGCTGCCGCTTAACGCTGAGGCGCCCAACTGCAATGTCGACCGCTTGAGCCAGGACGACAAATCTATTCTCTCGCTCTATCGGCGGCTGATTGCGCTGAGACGGGGCTGCCTTGCGCTGTCGACGGGAAGTTATGCGAATCTGGAGCTCAAGGGCGGCGAGGATTTGCTGGCTTATGAGCGCGCCTGCGGTTCGGATCGCTTCCTGGTGGTGCTCAATCTCGGGCACGAGCCGCGCAGCGCGGAGTGCGGCCGTTTCGAGGGCGCGACGGTGGAAATGTCCACGTTCCTGGACCGCGAACACGAAACGCTCGGCCGCGAACTTGGCTTGCGCGCCAACGAAGGCGTGATCCTGCGGGCGCGGTGAGCGGCGCCGCCCTATCGGTTCAGGAGCGGGATCGATTTCACGTCGGGCGGTGGCGGCAGGCTCGACACGAACGCATGGATGTCCGCCACTTGCTGATCCGGCATCGCCGATTCCGCATAGGGCGGCATCTCGTTCGCGGGGTGGCGCAGCTGATTCAGGAACGCGGGGAATCCGATCCCCATATTGGCGATGCGCAAGCCACCGGTGCGTCCGCCGCCGCCTTGTCCCGCGGTGCCATGGCAATAGGAGCAGCCATTGGCCATATAGAGCGCGCGGCCTTTCGCGGCGTCGCCTTTCGGCGCGTCGGCCGCCCATGCGGCCGTGAGGGAAGCCGCGAGCACAATTGCGGACAAGCGCAGGATCATCGTCGTCAGCGCCCCTGCGTCACGACATCGACCAGCACCGGCTGGCCGCCTTTGACGATGGCCTTCGCGCGCGTCAGCGCCGGCCCCAGATCCTTCGGATCGGAAATCGGCCCGATCGCCGCGATGCCCATGCCTTGCGCGATCTTGGCGTAATCGATGAAAGGATCGCGCAGCGTGGTGCCGATATGGGCGCGGTCGAGCCCGCGCATATGGCGGTTGGCCATGCGCTGCACATGCATCAGTTCCTGGTGATAGCCGCGATTGTTGTGCATCACGAACATCAGCGGAATCTTGTGATGGGCCGCGGTCCACAACACGCCAATGGTCATCAGGAGGTCCCCGTCGCATTGAATGGCGACGGTGAACCGGCCATGCTTGCGGTTGGCGAGCGCCGCACCCACCGAGGCCGATGCGCAATAGCCGATGCCCATGCCGCCGCCGTCGCCGATGAAATGATGGGGCTTGTCCATGGTCCACAGCCGCTGCGGCCAATAGCTGAGCGAGGCGGTGGGCGAGGCCATCGACCAATCCTCGTCCTTGATCTGGTTATAGACCTCCGCGCACAGCCTTCCGGTGGAAACCGGGCTCGCGTCCCAGCCATAGGTCGCATCGATGCGGGCGCGTTCGAAATCGGCGTTGTGCATATCGGCGAGCTTTTTGCCGCGCGTTTCGAAGGCCGATTTCTTGCCGCTGTCGGCGTGCTTCTTCACCGCTTCGATCAGCATCGGCATGGTGGCTTCCCCGTCGCCCGCAATCGCGACATCGACGTCGGCGAAGCGCTGGAAATCCTGGTAATTCGATTTGGTGTAGAGATCGCCCGTGCCGAGGCTGATGAGCTTGGCGTCCGGCTTGGTGATCGGCTTGGAGGTGCGGTGAAGCTGATCGCGATAGGAATTGATGGTGCCCCAATAATCGGTCATTTCCAGTCCGAGCACGACATCGGCCTGGCTCAAATGCGCACGCGCACGGCTGCTCTGATTGAGCGGGTGCCGGCTCGGCAGGTTCAGCCGCCCGCTGGTGTCGATCACCGGGCATTGCAGCGCTTCGGCGAGTTCGACCAGCATCTTCGCGCCGGCCGGCGTCCGCGCAAACCGGTCGGCGATCAGTACCGGATTCTCCGCCGTCGCGAGCAGGCGTGCGGTTTCGGTGACGGCTCCGGATTCGCCTTGCGGCACCGACACCTTGGGCAGCTTCGGTATGCGCAAATCCAGGCCCGCTGGAATCGGGTCTTCCTGCAGCGCGCCGTCGGCGACGAGCAGCACCGGCAGGGTCGGCGGCGTCATGGCGATCTTGTAGGCGCGCACCGAGCTTTCGGCGAAATGCTGCAGCGAGGCCGGGTTGTCGTCCCATTTGGTGAAGTCGCGCACCACGGCGGCGGGGTCTTGTGCGCTGTGGTTCCATTCGATGCCCGGACGGCGCAACTGCACGTCCATGATATTGCCGATCACGACATAGACCGGCACGCGGTCGCACCAGGAATTGTACAGCGCCATGGTGGCGTGGTGCAGTCCGACGGTGCCGTGCGCGAACACGCAGAGCGGCTTGCCTTCGATCTTGAAATAGCCATGGCCCATGGCGACGGAGATTTCCTCGTGGCTGCAGGTGAGGAATTCCGGGTCCTTGTTGCCGCCGTAATTGACCAGCGATTCGTGCAAGCCGCGGAAGCTCGACGCCGGATTGGCCGCCATATATTCGAAGCCCAAACTCTTGATGCAGTCGACCATGAAATCGCTGCCGCTCTTGCCTTCGGTGAGCACCTCGAGCGCCGGCGGCGGAGCGGTTTCGGCCGCCCTGTTCGGAAGCGGCACGGAATTGCCGGCCGGCGTCGCCGCGCGCTCCTGCGCCATCGCCTTCAGCGGGGTGGCGAACGCGGCCGCTCCGGCAAGGCTCGCGCCCTTCAGGAATTTGCGGCGCCTGACATTCGCCACATCGTCTGCATTCGCCATCGGCGGCTCCCCAAGGCGTGCCTTGGGCAAGCTTAAACGCGGGCGCCCGGGGTGTCGATAATGACGGCGCGGCTCAATACTCCGTCGCCATCAGGCGGAACACGTCGGAGAATGTGGCGTTGCTTTCGGCGGCCGCCTTGCGGTTGATGAAGACCGCGATCTTCGGCCGGGACTGCACGCCGATGGCGCAATTGCCATCGCGCACCTGTGCGAGGTCGAAGGTGATGCAGGGAATCTTCCTCGCCTTGCTGATGCCGGCGACCTTCGCGGCCGATGCGCCCATTCCCTCGGTCATGAAGAGCAGAGCGACATCGGCGTCGGCCAATTGATCGGTCCTCAGCATCACGGGTTTAAGCGTTGTGTCTCCCGAGCGGAATCCGTTGCCGAAGATCGTGCGCAGCTCGTTCGCCTGGTCGACGGATTTGGGCGATTCGGGGGCGAACACGATGCCGGCACGCAACTCTCCGGTGTGGATCTTCTGAATGAAATCCACAGTGCGCGCCGCCACCATCACGTCGGTCTGGGTAAGCTGGGCGAATGCCGGGCCGGACGCCATCAAGACGGCCGGCAGGCCCAGCGCTGCAAGCACCTTCTTCATTGCGCTGCGCCCGAACGGTTTCTTCGCGGCACGGGGATGTGTCTTCTGCACATCTTTGCTATATCCGGTAAGGGTGTTCATGCCGCCTTGCTTTCGTCGGGACCGGGCTTGATATATTGGTTGCGCAGCAACTCGCTGGCATCGGCTGCATCGACTGCGCCGCTGAAATAGAACCCTTGCGCCATCGGCGGTACGCCGCCAGGCACCAGGAACAGGCTGCGCTGTTCTTCCGTCTCGATGCCTTCGGCCATGATGCCGATGCCGAGTTCGCGGGCCATGTTGATCATCACACGGATGATGGCGGCTCGCTCCGGATCGGTTGTGGCGGTGGCTACCAGGGAACGTGCGATCTTGAGATGGCTGACGTCGTAAAAGCGCAGATATTCGAAGGAAGAATATTCCGTCCCGAAATTGTCTATGGCAATTCGCGCTCCCAGCCCACGCAGCTGCGCGAGCACGCTGTTCTGCGTCCAGGTGAGATGGGCGATGGTGGCTTCGGTGACATCGAACTCGAAATTGGACAGCGGAACGTCCCATTTCTTCGCGGTTTCGGTAAGATCGCGAATGAACTCGCGCTCATTCTTGAGCTGCATGAGGGAGAGGTTGACGGTAATGATGGCCGGCGCAACGCCTTGCTTCTGCCAGACGCGCAATTGCTCGCAGGCCTTGGCGAACACCCAATGGCCGAGCGCCACGATAGTGCCTGTCTGTTCCGCGATGGGCAGGAAATCCTTGGGTTCCAGCAGGCCGCGCTTCGGATGGCGCCAGCGCACCAGTGCTTCGAGCCCGGCAATCTTGCCCGAAAGCAGCTCGACCTGCGGCTGATAGAAAAGGTCGAGCTCGTTCGCCTCGATGCCCTTGCGCAGTTCCTCGCTCAAATAGACGCGTTCGAGCACTTCCTTGTCGAGGTCTTCACTGTGGAAGCGGTATTGGTTGCGGCCTGAATCCTTGGCCCGGTAAAGCGCCAGATCGGCGCGCGAGAGCATGACGTCGGGGCTGCCGCTGCCGGCGGTGAACGGGCAAACGCCGATGCTCGCCGTGATGCGCACTTCGTTGTCGTTGATATCGAACGGCGTGCTTATGGCATGCAATATGCGATTGGCGAGCTCGCCCGCGTCGGAGGCTTGCGCGATTTCGGTCTGCAGCACGGCGAATTCGTCACCGCCCAGGCGCGCGACCAAATCCCCTTCGCGGGTGCAGGTCCGCAAGCGCTCCGCCACCTCTTTCAGCAAAAGATCGCCCACCGGGTGGCCCAGCGTGTCGTTGACGTCCTTGAAGCGATCCAGATCGAGATAGAGGATTGCGAAAGGGTTGCCGCCGCGCTTGGCCGAGGCGAACGTCTGGTGCAGCCGCTCGACGAATGTCGTGCGGTTGGCGAGGCCCGTAAGTCCATCGGTGCGCGCGAGCAGCGCCAGCCTTTCCTCGGCGGATTTGCGCTCGGTGACGTCGATGACGATGCCTTCCACTTCGGTCAGCCTGCCCATTTTATCGCGAACGGGTGAATAGCGGTTTTCCACCCAGAAGCGGGTGCCGTCCCCCCTGCGGCTGCGGAGTTCGATGGTCCCGCCCTGCGCATCCTTTTCCAGAAGCTGCGTCACGGCGGCGCCGAACTTGGCCCGGTCCTCCGGTTCCATCAGCATGTCCGCCCAATTGGGCGCACCCAGCAACGTCGCAGGGTCGTATCCGAACTTGACGATGTTCTGGGAGATATAGATGAGCGGGAAGGACGGTTCGCCGCGTAAGCGGTAAAGGATGGTCGGGCTGTTCTGGACGATCATGTTGGCATCCGCCAATTCCTTGACGAACCGGGCCCGCATGATTGCCGCGCCGATCAGGCCGCCGAGCGTCTTCAGCGCATCGGTTTCTGCCCAGCTCCATTTACGGTCGGCCTGAAACGAATCGATGAACGTCAGCGCACCCCATAATTTGTTGCCGATCATCACCGGAATTTGCAGGAAAGACTGCATGTTCGCCTTCTGGAACGGGCCCCGATACGCCTCTGGAATGTCCTGCAGCGAAAAGGAAGCCGCGTCCCCGGCAATGATCGCGGGCATGGCCTTGGGGAACACGACCGTCGCGTCCAGGTCCCGCAGCAGCGGGTTGATGATCGTCGCGCTGTTGCCGGGCGCGCGCCATTCGTTCTCCATTGCCGCCCGCAGATGGCCGTTGTTGTCGGGGATGAGCGCGCTCAACTGAACGCGGCCGACCATCAAGGTTTGCGCGATCAGTTCGAGCACCACAGAGATCGCGTCGCCGTGGCTGCTGGAGCCGAGCAGCTCGGAGGCGCTGCGCGCAACCGCATTGAGCAGCGCGTCGTGCTCGCGCAGCACATTTTCCGCAGCCGTTCGTTCGATAAGCTCCTTCTGCAGTTGCCCGTTCGCGACACTGAGTTCGTTGGTCCTGAGCGTGACGGTGTCTTCAAGCTGCTTCTGGTAGATCGCGAGCTGGGCCGCGCGCTCCTGCGCAATGAGCATCTTCCGTTCGGCGGCGCTGCGCGCATCGAGCGAGCGGATCAGAAGATAGGTCAGCCCAAGAAGCAGTGGGCTGATGAAGCAAAGCTCCGCCAGCCGCCACATCAGCGCGCGCCGCCATTCGGCCAGCACGTCGGCTTGCGACAGCGCGACATGGACGATGGAGTCGCCCCTGGTCTCCTCCATCAGGATGAACGGACCGGGATTCTGTCCAGGCGGCTCGCCGGCCACCAGGGCGCCGTTCTTCTCGACCCAAATGATGGCCGCGGGATATTGCAGCAAGGCCCGCCAGATGGCGGCCGTGCGGTTCACGCCCGCGTCGCCGGCGGAGGGAAATTTCTCCGAAAGTTCGTTGACATCGGCGAGGATCGCGGCCGTGATCCCAAGCTGCGTCGTGGCGCGCTCGATGGTGGCGCCGCGCTCCATATAGGTGAACGCCAGCACCACCGACCACATCGCCAGCAGCACTAGCAGCACCGGCAGGAAGATCAGATATTCGAGCCGCTTGGCCTTCTTCTCTATGGCGCCCATGTTCCTCCCCTCGCTGTTTGGAGCGTCTTGCGGCGGGCTCATTTTGCAAGCGTGTCGAGCACGCGCAGCACCGCGGGCCCGCCCACGATCAGGAAAATCGTCGGCATGATGAACAGCATCATCGGCACGGTCAGAAGCGCCGGCAGCCGGTTGGCGCGATTCTCCATCGCGATGAGCGAATCGTTGCGCATCTCCGACGCCACCATGCGGAGCGCCTGCGCCAGCGGCGTGCCGTAGCGCATGGTCTGGGCGAGGGTGGTCGACACAGAGCGGACGCTTGGGGCATCGATGCGGGCGGCGAGATTGGCGAAGGCCTGATCCCGGCTCGGCAGGATCTTCAGATCGGCCGAGGTGAGCGCCAGTTCCTCCGCAAGTGCCGGATACGAACGCCTCAGCTCCTTGACGATTCGGGAGATGCCGTCTTCGAGCGACAATCCGGCCTCGACGCAGATCACCAGGAGTTCGAGCGCATCGGGCAGGCCCGATACCACCGTTTCCACATGGGCTTTGATGAAGTGTCCAAGCAGGAGTTGAGGCACGAACCAGCCGGCGATCCCTGCGGCGAACGCGGTGAGCAGGGTCAAGGGACGCGATGCCGCAAACGCGTGGAAATGGGGCAGCATCACCAGGACGAGGGCTCCGAGCCCGAACACCACCGTCATCCGAATGAGAAGATACACGTACCCCGCGCGCTCTTCCGAAACGCCTAAGCCCGCGAGCCTGCGCGCGATCTCGCGCTGCTCAAGGTTGAATACGGCGCTGCCCTGGATGCGCACCAGCCGCACGCCATTGTCTGTTTCGGCCCTGTCGATGGCGGCAGGAAGCGAAACGCGCACCAGCGCAAGGCGGGCTTCCATTTCCGCGCGCTTGAGCCGCGTGCTGTAACCGATCAGCGCCGCGCCGCCCACGCCAAGCGCGATCGCTGCCAGAAGAAGGAGCGCTTCGGTTACGCCGAAATATTCGGTCATGTTCGGCTCCGCCTCACATCCTGATGGCGCGCTGCATCATGCGGCGCATGGTTAAAAGGCCGAGCGCCAGGCTTGCTGCGGCAGAAGCCAGGATGATCTTGCCCCGCGGATCGGTGACGAGCGGCGCGAGATAGCCTGGTTGGATTACCAGGAGAATGCCGGTGACAAAGAACGGTATGGCGCTGAGAATATAGGCTGACACCCGCACCTCGGCGGTGGTGGCCTGACCCCTCAGCCGCACTGTGCGCCGTTTGCGCATGATGTCGCTCAGGATTTCCAGCGTGGTGGCAAGATTGCCTCCAGTCGCGCGCTGCAGCGCCACGGCGATGGCGAAGATGCGGAAATCCGGCAGGCCCACCTGCTGGCCGGTCGTCGCGAGGGCCTCCTCGAACGGGATGCCGATCGCGACCTGATCGGCCATGGTCTTGAAGACATCGCCCACCGGCGGGGCGGCCTCTTCGCCGATCGTCCTGATCGTGGCGCTGATCGGAATCCCTGCGCGCAGCATGCGCACCGCCATGTCGATCGCGTCGGGAAAAAGATTGGTGAAGCGCTTTTCCGCCTTGCTCTGCTCGCGCGCGAGCACAAGCCGGGGCAGCAACAGAAGGGCGCCGAGCGAAGCCAGTGCGGCGATCCAATGGGGAAGCTGCAAGGGAAGCGTTGTCAGCAGCCACACGCAGACTGCGCCTGCAAGCGCGATCAGCAGCAATGTTGCGGAGCTGGCATGCGTGCCCCAGGTGTGGGGAAGGCCGAGCGAAACCACGCGCCTGAGCCGTTCCGCGGCCCGATCCTGTTCCGCCGTTTGACCGGGCTCGGCGGGCCCGAGCGGCTTAAAGCCGGCGAATACCAGTTTCAGGCGCTCTTCGAGCGAACGGCGTTCGTTCCGGCTCACAAAAAGCGCGAAGAACAGCGTCGCGGCTGCCAGCAGGAGAAAGACGAGTGCCAGGAGCAGCGTGATCATTTCAAGCCGCTCCCTGCGTGCGCGGGCTCAAGGCTTCGAGAAAAGCTCCCGCCAGACCGTAATATTCGAGCCGCGACAGGAAGCGAGGACGCAGCCCCGAAGGCTCGAACACGCCCTTCAAGGTTCCATCCTGGTTCTCCCCGGTGAAGCGGTAGGTGAAAAGAGAGCCCAGCGAGATCATCTCGCCTTCGATCCCGGCCACTTCCACGACTTCGGTCACCCGCCTCACCCCGTCGCGCATGCGTTCGGTGTGGATGATGAGGTCGATGGCGCTGGTGATCTGGCCGCGGATGGCGCGGATCGGAAGATTCAGATTGGCCATCAGCACCATATTTTCGATGCGCGCGAGCGCGTCGCGCGCCGCGTTGGCATGGATCGTCGACATCGAGCCATTATGGCCGGTGTTCATCGCCTGCATCATGTCGAAGGCTTCGGAACCGCGCACTTCGCCCACGATGATGCGGTCGGGCCGCATTCTGAGCGCATTGCGGACAAGGTCGCGCTGGGAGATCTGGCCCTTGCCTTCGACGTTGGGAGGACGGGTTTCAAGCTGCAGCACGTGAGGCTGCTGGAGCTGGAGTTCGGCGGCGTCCTCGATGGTGATGATACGCTCGTTCTGCTCGATCATGCGCGAGAGCGCGTTGAGGAGCGTGGTCTTGCCCGATCCGGTACCGCCGGAAATGATCAGGTTGAGTCGGCAGCGGGCGGCGATTTCGAGAGCGCGGGCAAGTTGCGACGACACGCTTCCAAGCTCGATGAAGCGCGCGAAATCGATCGCGGTGCGCGAGAATTTGCGGATCGAGATGCAGGGACCTTTCAGGCTCAAGGGCGGAATGATCACATTGACGCGGCTGCCGTCGGCAAGGCGCGCATCGAGCATCGGACTCGATTCGTCCACCCGCCTGCCGACCGATGAGGCAATGCGCTGGGCTACGTGCAGCACATGGGCATCGTTACGGAAGCGAAGCTTCGTCAGCTCGAGCTTGCCGTGCCGTTCGACGAAGATCTTGTCCGGCCCGTTGACCAGGATGTCGGAGATCCCCTCATCGTTGAGCAGGGGTTCGAGCGGGCCGAGCGCCACCATGTCGTCGACGATCTCATGGGCAAGCAGCCGCTGCTCATGCTGGTTCAGCAAGACGCGCCGTTCGTTGGCGATTTCAGCGACGAGTTGATCGGTGCGCCCGATCAGTTCCTCTTGCGTCATGCGGACGGCCACGCCGGGTTCGATCCGCATCAGCACCTGGTCGCGAATGAGATCTCGCGCCGTCGACACGGCAGTCCGCCTCATCGGAGGAGGAGGGGAGTCCGGCTGGGAGGAAGCCTGTGCCGGCGGCGCGAGTTCAAGCAGCGGCAAACCGCCGTCTTCCGTGGTTTTCTTGCCAAAGCCGAGGATGGTCATCCGAAGAGCCGCGAAAGGAAGGAGTGGGAGGGCAAGGCTTCGCCGGTCAGTTGCCGGAACAGCGGCGCCAGTCCGCGCTGGAGGCTCGCGCATTTGCGCACCGCCGCCACGCCCATCGCCGAGGCGATGCCGATTTCGCGCTCATACGGAATGATGATGTCGGGCGCCTGCCCGACTGCGCCGATGAATTCCTGCAAGGGCAGGCTGCCATGGGCGCCGTTCTTGTTCAGGACATGGATCGTCGTGCGCTCGGGCGTGTTGGGGCCGATCTGCTGGCGCCAGCGCGCGACGTCGCGGGCCGATGAAAGCGACGCCGTGCTGACCAGGATCAGCATGCTCGGAAGGGTGAGCACGCGCATCAGACGCGGCGCCAGCGCGGGCGGCACGTCGACAAAGACGTAGCGGTAATGGTGCAGGAGCTTGCCCAGGAGCGCGAGCACCGCTTCTTCATTGATGGTCACGCCTTCGCCCAGCGGTTCCTGCGCCGCCAGAATTCCAAGCCGTTCGGTGACCTGGGTTACGCCGCGCTGGAGGAACAGCTCGTCCACGCGTTCGGGATGTTCGAGCGCCTCGCGCAGCGCGTGGGTCGGTGCGGCGTCGAGCTGCAGCGCCGCATCGCCGAGCTGCAGATCGAGGTCGATCAGCAGCACGCGCCGCTGACCGATCTCGGCCAGATGCCAGGCGGTATTGGCCGCGATGCTGGTTGCGCCGTCGCCGCCGCGTGTGCCGAGGACAAAAATGAGCTTTCCGGTACGCGAGTTGCGCTGGTCGGCCCCGCCAGTCAGGATGCCATGGAAGGCTTGCGTCAGAAGATTGCCGACCAGCGGTTTGAAGAAATATTCCGCGATTCCGGTTTCCCTGAGATTGCGGTAGAGCCGGATATCGTTGCTCTCACCGATCACCACCACGCCGACCCCGGGCTCGCAGACTTCCGAAAGCTGGTTGATCGGCAGGATCGGATCGGTAATGCCGGAAATGTCCGTCACCAGCAGCCGCGGCGAGGCGCGTTGGGCGAGGCTTGCAGTCGCGGCTCCGATGCCTCCGTTGATGAACTCGACATTGGCGATGCCCAGATCGCTCAGGCTCTGCCGGATCACGCCTTCGGAATCGCGGTCGAGCACGGCGACGATTGCCTGAGGCCGCGCACCCCCGGGAGCCGAACTTGTCGTAAGTGGCGCTGGAACCTGGACGTTCATTTGGCGCCTCCATCGCTGCCCGAAAAAATAATGCTCGGCGTCTGCGCACCCGCCGACAGCAGCGGCTTGCGCTGGCCGGCGATGTATTGGTCCTGGGTTTGGGCTTCGCGCGCGCCGTTCGAAGGTCCGAGCGCGCGGCCCTTCTGCAAATCGGCCGCGTCTTCGACGGTGGCCTTCAGGTTGGCGTCGTTGCTGCAGCCGAGATAGGCCGTTTCCACATTGCTGTGCTTGTCGGCGGGGAATTCCAGCCAGGGCGGGCATGGATTGGCCGCAGTGGGCTTGGGATCGGGACCGGTCGCGCAGGCAGCCGCGCTCAAGAGAAGGGCTGCCGCCGCCGATACAAGGAAAGAATTGCGCAAAGCGCGAATGCTCGCATTCATGATTATTGCTCCAGCATGAAGCCGGCCGGTCCGCTCAGATGCGGTGCGTCGGCGGGAAGTGGTTCGTCCTTGCCGCTCCGGCCCGCGGTGAGCCGGCCAAGCAGGATGCGTTCGAGATCGTTCGAGAACACGACGCCCTCGGTCGGATCGTGCAGGGCGCCGCGGTTGTCCGCGGGCGTCACGATGTAGGGCGTCACGATGATGACGAGTTCGCTTTCGTGACGCTGAAAACGCGAGGAACGGAACAGCGCGCCCAGGATCGGCAGATCGCCGATGCCGGGAAGCTGGCTGAGCGCACTGGTGACGTTGTTTTGGAACAAGCCGGCGATCGCAAAGCTTTGACCGCTTCCGAGCTCAACGGTGGTCTCCGCGCGCCGCACGGCAAGCCCCGGAATCTTGAAATTGTTGACCGTGACCGAGCCCGTATCGGTGAGTTCGCTCACCTCGGGGCGCACCTTGACGCTGATGCGATTGCCGCTGAGCACGACCGGCGCGAAATCGACGCTCACGCCGAAGCGCTTCCATTCGATGGTGATCTGCTGCAGCGCCTGTGCGATCGGAACCGGGAATTCGCCGCCGGCGAGGAAGGTGGCGGTCTCGCCCGAAATCGCGGTCAGATTGGGTTCGGCAAGGACGGTGACTAGGCCTTCCATCTGAAGCGCATCGATCAGTCCTGCGACGTCGGTCCGCCCGTCGTGGAATCCGACACCGACCGAGCCGAACGCATCGGCCGGGTTGGCGGCCACGAAGGAGCGGGTCTGCACGCCCGTGGTCGGGTCGGTGGTGACCTGGGTCGGTATCCGGCCTTGCAGGAGCCCGATTGCAATCGTGCCGCTGTTGAAGATGCCGTCCCAGTTGAAGCCGAAATTCTTGTCGACGTCGCGCGAGACTTCGACCACGCGGACGCGGAGCGTCACCTGGGTGCTGCCCTGAACCGCGACGTCGAGATTGACGCTTTCCTTCTCGCCGACATATTGGCGCGCGATGCTCTTGATCTGCTGGACGTCGTCGGGCGAATGGGCCGTGCCCGACACCGTGATGCCGTTCGGCGCACTCGACACCTGTATATCGGCCGACGGCACGATCTTCTTGATGGCGGCGGCGATTGTCTCGGCCGGCCGTCCCACCTCTATCGAAAAGCTCGCGAGCACGCCGTTCGCGCCCATCGCATAGAGTGTCGTCGCACCCGGCTTCTTGCCGAACACGATCACATGCGTGGCATTGGCCCCCGCCGGGACCTGGATGTCGGCGATTTCGGGATTGGCGATGAACACGGTCGTTGCCGGTTGCGTCAGATCGACGGTCACGGCCTTGTCGACGTCGAGCAAGACTTTGACATCGGCCTGCGCAGCGGCGGCACGAGCAGGCGCGCTCAGAAGGACCGGCATCAGCGGTGCCGCCACAAGCAGCAGCGCGCCAAGTGCCCCCGCGCTGCTGCAACGGAGCCGCGAGCTCGCGCGGCTCCGTTCAGCGGGTTTCAATTTTCGGACCATGCATCACCTCTAGGATTTGACGGGGGCGTTCGGGCTGAGCGGCAGGGGCCGGAGCAGGTGCTGCCGGAGCCGCAACGAGGCTTGCACGTCTGATGGACTTCAGGGCTGGCGAAACATCGACGGCCCACACTGCGGTGACCGGTTTGGCCACGATCGCCTCCTCCTCTTCGCCGTTAACGCCGAGCGCGCGCAGCGATACGTCGAGACGGCCGATGCGGCTTGCAACCACAAGGGTTTCCGCTTCGCGCTCGGTCACTTCCAGCGTGATCGTCTTGGGCATGGAGCCTTCGAGTCCGGTCGTCTTCTCGGGCGGCAGTTCGTGTCCGAGGCGCTGATCGACCGCGATGACGCGGATGTCCTTGAGGATGGTTTCGCCGACCGATTTGCGCGTCGGTTCGGAATCCTCCGCGAAGGTCTGGGTCAGGATGATGTCGATGCGATTGTCGGGAAGCAGCAGGCCGGCCGCGCTTTGGGTGGCTTCCACCGCAATCGAGACGGCGCGCATGCCGGGATGAAGCAGTGCAGCCAGGAATCCGCGATCGGACGGCTTTATCAGAGCGCCCGTGACCACCGGCTCGCCCTGGGCGATTTCCGTTTTGACCAGCGCGCCGAGATAGCGGTCATCGCCGCCGGCCTCGCGCGCAATCTGTTCGGGCGCGACACCGGAGGCGGGAACGTCCTTCCAGGTCACGTCTTCAGCGCGCAGCAGGGTGCCCGAGACAATCTTATGGGCCGCGACCAGGACGGCTTTGGTGGCTTGCGGCTGAGCGATGGGTGCCGGAACCCCGGCCCCGCCGCCTGGAGGCTGGGCCGCCTCGATGGCTGGGCGCTGAAACATCCAGAGTGCTGCCAGCGAGGCACCGGCCAACAGGGCCGTGACGCCTACAGCGAGCAGAATGTTGCGGAGACGCATTGCGAAGCCTCGTTTCCAATAGAGATGACGGCGCCCCCGAGAATGGCGAGCGCGTATGGCATGGGTGCGCCTGCGGCGATGTTGGCGAGCTCGCCGGCAAGGCAGCTTTGTTGTCCGGCGCCTGCCGGTACGGCATGGATGAGGCCGCGGCGCATGGCGGCGCGCAGCGTCAGATAAACACAGCTGAGAACGCCGCCCGCGATGGCGACATTGGCGAGCAACTGCCCGTCGCGGTTGACCGGCACCAGCAGCATCGCGGCGGCGATCAGCTTTGCATCGCCGCCGCCGATCACGCCGAAACGGCAGACCTGTCCAAGAAGTACAAGCGCGATGGCCGCCGCCGCCAGGCTGATCCACATCAGACCGGGCGTAGACGAAAGCCGCAGCGCCACACCCGAGGCAAGAACGAAGAGAGCCACCTCGTTGTAGATCAGGCGCTCCCTAAGATCCGAAACGCATGACGCGACGAGACCGGCAAGGCCGGCCGCGAGCAATGTTCCGGAAAATAGCAAAGCGCTCATGTTCGATGATCTGTCGCGAGACGTTGCGGAGACAGCTCCTTGACTGCGTCCCGCCCGAAGCACGCCTTTGGCGAGCTGTCGGGAGGTTCGCTTTGCGGGGCCAAGCGAAGGGACGGCTCCGGTCAGGAAGCCGGGGGCGCGACCTTGCCGCCGATGTAGTTGAACAGCGAGTTGAGATTGGTGCCCACCAGCGTGATGCCGACGATGATGGCAATCGCGACCAGCGAAGCGATGAGCCCGTATTCGATCGCAGTAACGCCGCGCTCGGATTCAATCGATAGATACCGGGCAATCTTTATGGAAACCGTATGCATGAGATCCTCTCCTTGAAGATGATGCGAAAAACGCTGCGTTCTTCGCTGCGGAGGTTTTTGTCTCAAATCGCTTGGAGCCATGTTGACATTCATCAATCAGTAACAGGCAGCTTCTGTCTTTATATGCGCACGCGATGGACGCGGATTCCAACCGTTTCGAACGACGGTGAATTCGCGGCCGAAAGATCGATTGCGTAATCAAAAGAAAGTAGGACGCGATGCGACAGAAGAAGGTTCTCCAACGAATGCTGCGGTTGGCGATGTCCATGACCGCTGCCGTGGCGCTTGCCGGTTGCGCCGTTGCCAGCACGCCGGCCAAGGAGGCCGCCGAAAGCGCGGTCAATTTGCGCGTTGTACAGGAGCAGGTTCAGCCTGCTTTGCGGCTTGCCCGCGCCTCGCGGGCCGCGGGCGATCTCGCCTCGGCCGTCAATCTCTACCGCACGGTGCTGGCAGCCTATCCCGGCGATGGTCCGCTGACGGTGGAATTCGGCGACGTGATGCTAGAAGCCGGCGCTTTTGATGAAGCCATCGATGCGTATGACAAGGTCAAGGATGCCGATCCCGCGAGGCTGGGGGCGCTGCTTGGTCTCTCGCGTGTGCAGCTGGCGTTGGGCGAACCCGAGAAGGCGCTCGCCTTTTCCGAACTGGCGCGCACGAAGGCACCCTCCGATACGCGCGTGCTGCTGAGGCGCGGGGTGGCCCTCGACATGCTCGGCCGCCATGCGGAAGCCCAAGGCTCCTATAATGTCGTGCTCGCTGCGGACCCCCGCAATGTGGCAGCCCGGAACGATCTCGCGCTTTCGTTTGCGATCGGCGGGCACTTCACGGAAGCCATCGACATCCTCACCCCGATGGCGAAATCGAGCACGGCGAGTCCCCGCACGCGCCAGAATCTCGCGCTTGTCTATGGACTGATGGGCGACAATACGCGCGCGGCCGAGTTCGGCCGGGCCGATCTCGCCAAGGCTCAGGTCGAATCGAATTTGCGCTTTTTCGATTACGCCCGCGAGACGCGCTGACCCGAACGCTCAGTGCGACGGCGGATAGCACGCCGTCGCGTTGAGGGTCAGGGTGTTCGCCGCGCCATAGGGCTGGGCCGGACTGATCCATGGAATGATGAATTGGAAGGTGTAGGTCGCATCCACGCGCGATCCGCAAGCCGGCGCGCTCGGCGTGAAGGCCGCGCTCGTCACATCCAGGCCGAAGGCCTGGTCCACGGCATAGGCCTTGATCTGCGTCGAGGTTGCGCAGTTGATGCTATCGACCGCCGCGCAGCGGGCGGCCGCTTCGGCCGCGCGGGAGAGCGAGCTATAGGTCCAGATGAGACGCCCTGCATCCATGATGCCGAGCACGAACAGCAGCAGAACCGGCAACACCAACCCGTACTCTATCGCAAACGATCCGCGTTGCGATGCGAAGAGAAGGGGGAGGGGCTGGCGTCTCATTGCACCCTGACGATCGTGCTGCCGGTTAGAACCAGCGGGTCGGGAAAGCCCGGGAAATCGAGAATGGCGTTGTGCGTGAACGATGCACTGACCTTCACATAGTGTCCTTGCGCATCGCCGCTCGCGCAGGCCGTCACGCAATCTCCGACTGTAACGCCGGTTGCGCCCGGGCAGCCGCAAAACGCGGTGGGCGCAGGGGTCGCGGAGATGCCGGCCGTTCCGGTCGCGTTGGTGATGGCGTTCTGTATGCCGGCCGAGTCGGTCGGATGCTGGAACGCATAGAGCGCGCCTGCTTCCGCAGCGTCGCCCACCTGCATGCTCTCGTAAGAGGCCATGCCGACCTCGGTAATGCCGATGATGAGTGCGAGCAGAAAGGGCGTAGCGAGCGCAAACTCGATGGCCGCCGTCCCGCGCAACCGATCGGTGCCATCCGTGACTTCTGAGTGAAATATGCGTCCGCGCATCCGTGCCGCATCTCCTTTCATTCGACCAGTGTGCTGGCGCCGCCGCCCGCGGCGATCACACCGGCCGGACAATTGTTCTGGAAATTGGAGCCGCCGACGAACTGGATTTCGCCGGCAATCAACTGCGTGCAGCCCGACGGGTTGTTGACGCCGTTCGAGAACGTGACTTTCTGGCTCGGAAAATACAGCGCTCCGTTGACGTTGATCACCGCGCCGCCGCCGAAATCGGCCACGTTCGTAATGGGGCCCCTGCGGTCGCCGAAGAACACGATTCCGGCCAGCGTGCCGGTGGTCGGCGCGCTCATCGTCACGGAGGCGCCATTCCCGATGACGGCGGTCGCATAGCCGCTGCCGGTGCTGCTGGTGAGGAATATGGTGACATTGGTGGCGGTGAGCTTCACATTGCCGCCAACATTGAAGCTGCCCCGATCGATGAAATAGGTGCCGGCCGCCATGGTCACGATGGCATCGTTGGTGAGGGCGAGCCCGTTGCAGTAACGCTTGCCGGACACCAAGTTCCATGTGCCGTGGGCATAGGATTTGTTGTTGAAGTCGCAGGACGCGGGCAACGCCGGCATCGCCACACCGGCATAGGGATCGGTCACGGCCGGCTGGTATGTCTTCACGGAGGGAGCGTTGAGAACGGCGCCATTGGTGATGGATTTGTTGCCGCTGATCGACACCGACTGCGCGGTAATCACGGCCGCACCGCTCATCGAGAGCGCGGTGGCGCCCGTCGAATCGATGGCAATGCCGCATTGGGTCAGTGTGGCGGTCGCGCCATTGGCCGCGGTCACGCCGGGGTTGCGGCTCGCCACGAGCTGCACCACGCAATAGGTGCCGCTGCCGGCCGTGGCAACGGCGCGCGCGCCCACGCTGAACACGCCCGACCTGAACAGCGAGGTCATGTAGAGTGTCTGCGGTTGGGACACCACCACTTCGATGGCCTGGTTGTTGCTCGTGTTGTTGCCGCCGAGCGGCGGATGATTGAGCGTGACGTTCGTCCCATCGACGCCATGGACGAAGCCTGCGTTCGCCGCCACCGCGCGCGCTTCGACGTTCAGGTCCGAGGGGTAGCCTTTGCTGAGCGCGGTGCTCGCCGACAGTGCGGCGGCATCGGCCGCCATCTGCATCTCCCGGTGCTGGTTGAGGACGAAGACGATCTCGCTCCCCAATGCCGCCATGCCGATGAGCGCAATCGCCATCAGCCCGATATGGATCGCCACGGCGCCGCGTTCGGCGCGGCGAAACACATCCGCGGCTCGGAGCAGCGCGCGCATGGTCATTGCCACGCGGCCGCGCGGTCCCGCACGGTGCGAGTGTCCCGCGAGGCGATGCGGGGAAGGATTCGCCCGGTCGTCCGCATATAAGCGCGGTAGGCGGGGTAGGTTTCGGCCAGCACCTGCTCTTCGTAATGCATGCGCACGAACTGGATCGCAAAGCCGGTAATGACGATCAGGAACGCGAAGGGCTGGGCGAACTGCCACATGATGCCGAAGAGGGCGATCTGCTCGGCGAGATAGAGCGGATGGCGCACCAGCCGGTACGGTCCCGCCGTCACCAGCTTGCGCGCCTGCGGCATGATGCTGAAGGAACGGCCGAGGAAGCTCGCGGCATAGATCGAGCCGAACAGCCCGGCCAGCGTGACCAGCGTCGAAGCGAGCAGGATGGGGAAGCTGTTCTCCACCCGCGGCAGGAGCAGGAACAGGAACTGGATATTGGCGCCGAGGATCGCGGCCGCCCGTGGCAGCACGCCCTTGGCCCCGTTCGTCGGCACCCGACGGAACACGAACAGCGACATCAGGAGGGTGAGAAAAACGATCGTCCCGGATTCGTAGACCGCGTTGAGCAGGCCCGTCGCCGTGAAGGAATCCCTGAGCGCGGCGCTGTCCGCGGCCAGCCTGACGCAAAGCCCCGCGATCCCGATGCCATAGCAAAGGATCAGCGGCAGGGTTGCCGCGAAATCGTACACCTTCGCGCGTGTGATTCTGGCCATAAGTACCTCGGCTCTCGGCCCGGCTGTGTCCGCGCCGGTCCGTCGTGGCAATAGAACGGGGAAGGCGGGGCGCCGTGTTGACAATTCTCAACCGGGCACGGGCTTGCGCCTTCGCGCCCCCGCAACCGGAAATGGACCTCGGCGCATTTGCCCTGTACGCTTGAAGTTGCGGGCGCAAAAGCTGGGAGGAGCGGAATGACGCCAATCGCAACCAGGGCAATCGCCGCAAGCCTGTTCGCGCTTGCGTTCGCGGCCCGCGCGGCCAGCGCCGAGACCGTGCTGGAGCAGGGAGCCGAGCACCGCTTTCAGCTCGATTTCCACGTTTCCGACGCGGCACTCAAGAAGATGCTGCCGCCGGGCTGGGAGTCTCAGATGGCGGCCGCGGGTCCGGCCAAGGACGCAAACCTGCGCATGATCTTCATCGACCGCATGGACATCGTGGGATCCGACGGCAAACCGGCCGGGCGGGGGACAGAGCGGCTGGTCTATCTCGCCGCTCCCGTGAAGCAGACGGGCGGCACCGAGACCGGCCAGATGATTCTCGCCGGGCTGACCGATACGCAGGCGGCCGCACCCGGCACGTTCGGCGTCATGCAATACGCCACAACCGCCAAGATGACGCGCAGCGTCAGCACGGCAGGCGGCGCCGCAATGGCCGAAGAGGATTGGGATTTCGCAGCCGCGAACGGCGAGCATATGCAGGTGCATGTGAAATACGAACGCGCGCCCGCGAACAAGGGCGGCGGCGACGTGAAGTTCTTCAATCCGTCCGATCCCTCGAAATACCAGATATTCCGGACCGAACAGGCCACCGACATCACTCGCAACGCGACCACCAGTCCGCCCGATCGCGTGAAGGAATTCTCCTATCGCGCCACAGGTGGGCGGGTCGGCGCATTGTTCGATGGAAAGGAGAAAGTCCTGAGCTGGGATTCCCAGCCCTGGTACAGCCGGACGATCGTCGCGCCATAGTTCAAGAGAAAGGGAGCCGGAACATGCGCCTTTCGAAATCCTTGCCGCTCGCTTTGCTCGCCGGTTCGATGCTGTCCATGCCGGCTCTCGCGCAGGAGGCCCTGAAATCCGGGCTCCCCGATTCCGTGAAATGTCCGGACGCGGTCGCGGCCATTGCCACCTGCTACGGTGCGAAGCTCGAGACGGGCGCCTATGTGCTCGCCGCCATGCCCAAGAGCTGGAATGGAAACCTGATCGTCTTCGCCCATGGCGGGCCTGCGACCGAGCCGCCGAAATCCTCCAGCAGCATGGGCGATCTCACGAAATATGCGGTCGAGATTGAGCGCGGCTATGGCTGGGTCGCCTCGACCTATCGCCGCGAAGGCTATGGCGTGCAGATGGCCGCGGCCGATACCGAGGCCGCCCGGCAATTCTTTATTGACCGCATCGCCAAGCCCAAGCGCACCATATTGCACGGCGCCTCCTATGGCGGGCTGGTCGCGGCCAAGCTGATCGAGACGCACGCGAAGAACGGGGACGGCAGCTTCGCCTATGACGGCGTGTTCCTGAACAGCGGGCTCGTGTCGGGTGCGGCTGTCGGCTACGAATTCCGCGCCGATCTGCGCGTGGTCTATCAATATTATTGCAAGAACCTGCCGCGCCCCGGTGAGCCGCAATACCCGCTATGGATGGGCCTTTCCCACGACACCATGCTGACGCTGAAGGACATGGATGCCCGGGTCGACGAATGCACCGGCGTCTCGAAACCGGCGGCCGCGCGCAGCGATCAGCAGAAGCAGAATCTCGCCAATATCATCGGCGTGATGGGATTTCCCGAGCGGATGCTGACGCGGCACATGCAGGCGGCGACGTTCCTGTTTCGTGAGATCGACCAGCGCATCACCCATGGCGGAAGCGCCTTCTCCAATATGGGCATCCAATACAAGGGTTCCGCCGACGACGTGGCGCTGAACCGCGAAGTCGCGCGCTTTGCGGCCGATCCGGCCGCGCGCGAGGCGCTGAAGAAGGACGGTCAGCCCACGGGCGTCCTCCCCGTTCCGATGGTGGCGATCCATTCGATCAACGATCCGCAGGTGACGGTTGAGGTTGAATCGGTTTACCGCGATGCGGTGCGCGCGGCGGGCAACGAGGACCGGCTGGTGCAGGCCTATACGGACGAAGCGCTGCACACCGGGCAGAGCGCACCCGAAATCGTGGCGGCGCTCGAACTGCTGAACCAGTGGATCGTGATGGGATACAAGCCCGAAGCCGGACATTTCGCCGAAGCCTGCGAGCAATTGCGCACCGGCTTCGACGGCCCGTGCCGCTATCATCCGGAATTCCAGCCCAAAGCCTATAGCGCGAAATACTACACCCGCGACGCAGTCGCGCGTTAGAACGCTTTTGGATCCTCCCCTGCTTGCGGGGGAGGTGCTCGCGAATGCGAGCGGAGGGGGCCTATTCCGCTGCCTGTGCGGCCGGCTTGCGCACGGTCAACATGCGACCCATGGCCACCACAATAAGCCCCGACACCAGCATGGCCGCGCCCATCGCCGCCATAGCGGAGGAATAGCCGCCGCTCGATTCCTTGAGCAGGCCCACGCCCCACGGCCCGATGAACCGCCCGAGGCTCCCGATGGTGTTGACGAATCCTACGCCGCCCGCTGCCGCGGTGCCCGCGAGGAATGTCGATGGCAGGCTGAAGAACGGCCCGTTATAGGCAAGCGTGCCCACCAGGGCGACCGCGAGCGACACAAGCACCACCGCATTGGACTGCGTCATGGCGGCCACCATCAGTCCGAACGCGCCCAAGAGCAGCGGAATCGCCGAATGCCAGATGCGCTCGCGCTTGGCGTCGCTGCGCCGCGCCCAATAAATCATGATCACCATGGCGGCCACGAAGCAGAGCGCCACCACGAAGCCGGTTGCGAAATTGCTGAATCCCATGTCCTTCACGATCTGCGGCAGCCATAACTGCACGCCGTAAAGGCCGATCTGGTTTCCGAGCAGCGCGAGCCCCAATGCGATCACGCGGGGGTCGGTCACGGCCGGCCAGAAATCGCGATGCTCGGTCGTGCCTTCGTCGGTCTTCAGCCGCGCGATGACGATCCGCTTTTCCTCATCGCTCAGCCACGACGCGCTTGCCGGCCGGTCGGGCAGCAGTCTCAGCGCCAAGAAGCCGAGGAGAGAAGCCGGAACGCCTTCCAGAATGAACATCCATTGCCAGCCATGCAGGCCCGCGACGCCATCCAGCCCCAGAATGGTCGTGGAGAGAGGTCCGCCGATGATGTTGGCGAGCGGAATCGCGGCCATGAAGACGCCCACGAAGCGGCTGCGCCAGGATTGCGGAAACCAAAAGGTCATATAGAGCAGCATGCCGGGAAAGAAGCCGGCCTCCGCGACGCCCAAGAAGAAGCGCAGGATGTAGAAGCTGTTTTCGCCCGCGATGAAGGCATTGCACGCGGAAAGCACGCCCCACACCGAAAGAATGATGAACACCCAGCGCCGCGCGCCGATTTTGTCCAGGATCAGGTTGGCCGGCACCTGGAAAATCAGATAGCCGATGAAGAAGATGCTGGCGCCGAAGCCGAACACGGCGGGCGACAGGCCGAGGTCCTTGTTCATGGTCAGCGCGGCGAAACCGACATTCACGCGGTCGATATAGTTCACCACGTACAGCAGCATGATGAAGGGCAGAAGCCGCTTCGCCATGCGCCGGAAAATTGCCTCTTCGGTCATGAATGGGGTTTCCTGGCCCGGCATCGTTTGTCTTGAGGGGCACGCTAGCACAGTCGGGCGCTCACGCCAGCCTTGGGCCGCCGCGGGACGCCGCAATGAGGCAGACTCACATCTTCAGCGGCTTGAAATAGCCCGTGAGTTCGAGATAGCCGCGGCCGCCCGGTATCCGCGCCGCACCCTCCCAATAGACCGGGCCTCCGCCCGCGCGGCTGTCGAGTTCCTGGTCGTCGAACAGGGGCGTGATCGGCCATTCGCGCGTGCCTGCCGGGAGCCGTAGCGTCAGCGTCTGCCCGACCGGATAATCCGTGCCGGTTCGGGGCGAGCGCCAGTGCCGCATCTGGGCGAAGCGGACATCGCTTGGCGAAAGCGCGGTCGCCACGCCCATCGCGTCGCGGACCGTGCCGCCCGCCCACAGCGGCTTTCCGTCGTCCCCGCGAATCTGGAAGGCCATGATGGCCCCGCCGTCGTCGAGATTGAACCCGACCCAATCCCAGCCGACCGCGTGCGGGTCGAGATAGGAGGTGGACCATTCGCGGTCGAGCCAGGCGGTGCCTTTGACGGCGATCTTCCGCTCCCCGCGCGCGACCGTCCCGGAAACCGACAGATGCGGGATGCTGTAGTAATAGCTCGCCTCCGCCGGCAGCGGCCCTTTGCGGCTGTAGCCGTTGTCGCCTTCGAGCAGCAGCTTCTGCATCGGTGCAAAGTCGAGATCGAGCGTGAAATCCTTGGCCGGCACGCGCGTGTGCATACGGCCGTCGCCCGCGCGCTTCAGAGTCCAATCGTCGAGCGCCACATCCATGTCGCCCGTCGCGGCTTCGGCGAGCCCGAATCCGGTGCGCGCCGCGCGCTGATCGTGCAGCAGATGGCCCACGGCGGGATCGGACAGTGCCGCATGCGCGAACAGGATCTGTTTGGGCGCAAAGGCGCTCGGATTGCGCTCGTCCACCTTCGGCCGTGTACGGAAGAACGTCACCTGGAAACCGAACGAGCGCCCGTCGTCCGTATCGAGCCAGCCGGTGACGTACCACCATTCCGTGCGGAACTCGGGATGGGCGCCGTGATCGGCGGGAAAGCGGAACGCCACGCCCGGATGCATCTCGGGGTAGGACGGCAGCACCGGCCCATCGGCCGCGCTCGCAGCCGTCACCAGCAGCAGCAGCAAAGCCGCGACGAGCTTCGCACCGCGCATCACCAATCCTCCCTGACCGCGCGCACGGCATCCGATGACAGCGCCCGCCGGCCGGCCAAGAGCGCAGTTCCCGCCGAAGCTGCGACCAGCGCCACCGTGACGGTCGCGAACAGCGCGAACGGCAGGCGCGTTTCCATGGTCCAATGGAAGGACTGCGGATTGATGACGTGGATCAGCACCTCTCCGATGGCGATGCCGAGCCCGATCCCCGCCACCACGCCGACCGCGCCGAGCAGCGCGCCTTCGGCTGCCAGCATGGCCACGATCTGTCGCTTAAGCACGCCGATATGGCGCAACATTCCGAATTCCTTGGTCCGCGCCAGCGTCTGCGCCGAAAACGTCGCGGCGACGCCCGCCAATCCCACCAGGATCGCGATGGCCTCCAGCACATAGGTTACCGCGAAGCTGCGGTCGAAAATCTGCAGCGACAGCGCCCGCAACTCCCGCGACGGCGCGAAGCTGACGCGCTGCGAAAGTTCGGGCGGCATCGCCGCGCGCATCGCCTCGGTGACGGAGCGCGCATCCGCGTCGCCGCTAAGCGTGATCGCGGCATCCGAGCGAAGCGCATCCCCCGTCAGCCTTGTGTAATCGGAGGCATTCATCGCAATCGTGCCCTGCTGGCGGCCGTAATCGCGCCAGATGCCGGCGACGAATACGCGCGTGGCCGCCCCCGTTGCGTTGAGCGGGAGCGCAATCGTTTGGCCTGCGCGATAGGGGTAAAGCCATGTCGCGGGCTCGGACAGCCACACCGGGATGGCGCCTTGCGGCACCGGCAGAGCCGCCCCGATCAGCGGCAGGATTTTTCCCGGATCGGCCGGGTCTATGTCTTCGGCCAACAGCGCAATCGGCGGTTGCTCGGGCGACAGCCGCAGCGGCGTCAATTTGCGGAAATGGATGCTCGCGATGCCGGGCACCGCCGCCAGCTTCTGTTGCACCTCCGGCGCAAACGCCCCGAAATCGTCCCCCTCGACGCGCAGATAGATGTCAGCCGGCAGCACCTGCACCAGCCAGGAATCCACCGAGGCGCGGAAGCTCGTGATCATCACCGCCATGGCGATCATCAGGCTGGTGCTCGCGACAATCCCGCAAAGCGCAATCGCCGCTTGCGATGGCGCGCCCCAGAGATGCTTGGAGGCGAGATGGGCCGGCACCGGCAGCGCCAAACGCTGCACCGGCGCCAGCAGCACGCGCGCCAGCAGCGGCATTGCGGCGACTCCGCCCGCGAGCAAAAGCGCAATCGAGAGATAGCCGAAGAACGGCAAACCGCCGAACGCCGGCAGAAACGCGCTCGCTCCTCCCGCCAGCAGCAACCCGAACGCGATGCGAGCACCGGGCGCGGAATTGGGATCGGCGGCATCCCCCATCTCTTTCAGCGCCACCGCCGGCTGCGCGCGTGCCGCATCGCGCGCGGGCAGCACGCTCCCGAGCAGGGCTGCGAGAACGCCCAGCGCGAAAAAAATCGCCGCCGCCGCGGGCGCGAAAATCAGGGCCGGATGCGTGCCGCTGAAATAGCCGCTGCCGAGATCGCCCCCGAGCACGTCGAGCGCCGTCTCGGCGAGCACAAGTCCCAAACCGAGCCCGAGCAGCGAGCCCGCGACGCCGACCATCGCCCCTTCGAGCAGCACTTGCCTCAGCAGGCCGCGACGCTCCACGCCCAGCACGCGCAACAGCGCGAATTGCGGCCGCCGCCGCGCCACCGACAGAGCTTGCGCCGAAAAGGCGAGAAACCCGCCGGTCAGGAGCGCCATCAGCGCCAGCATGTCGAGATTGACGCGGTAGGCGCGGGACAGCGCATCCGTGCGCCGCGCCTCGGTCTCCTGATTGGCGATCTCCGCGTCCTTCGGCAGCAGGGCGGCAAGTGCTGTCCGCACCTGTGCGGCGTCGGCGCCTTGGGCGAGCTTGAGGTCGATCCGCTGCAAACGGCCGAGCGTTGCGAACCGCCATTGCGCCGCGGCGATGTCGGTGACGGCGATGCTCTCGCCCTCCGGCACGCCGGGGAGCGTTCCTGCGACGGTGAACGGCAGGTTTCTGCCTTGCGCGGAGAACACGATCTCATCGCCGATGTGTTTGCCGGTCTCGGTCAGCGCGGCTTCGGACAGATAGACCGCATTCGCGTCGAAGGCCTCCTCCGCCGTCGATGGCTGCGCATTCGCGCCCCGTTGGGCAGGGGCGGCTTCCGCCCGCCGCCCGATCAGGCTCGGCGTCGCGATTGCCGCGAGAAACGGGTCGACGCCGAGAAGCGTCAGGGATACATCCGGCGATACGGCTGCGCGCAATTCCACGATCGGGCTCGCGCCTGCGATTCCGGGTACGCGGGCAAGCTTCGGATAAAGCGCCTCATCGAAGCCGAGCGGCGTCACCGCATGCACCTGCAGGTCGGCGTCGCCGTTCACCGTCTTCACCGCGCGGGCGAATTCGTCGAGCGCAGATGCGTTGATCAGATGCACCGCAAAGCCGAGCGCCACGCCCACCGCAATCGCGATGGCCGCCATGATGACGCGCGCCGGATGCGCCCGCCATTCGCCGGCGATCATCCAGCGGGTGGCAACCCCGCTCATGCCGGCGAAATCAGCTTCCATGCTCGACCAATCCGTTGCGGGTGAGGATGAGCGTGCGGTCGGCAACCGAGGCGGCCACCTGCGAATGGGTGACCAGCAGCACGCCCGCGCCCGAATCCCGCACTTCGGTCGCGAAGAGGTCGAGAATGCGGGCCGCCGTTTCGGGATCGAGATTGCCAGTCGGTTCGTCGGCGAGAATGAGGGCGGGGGAATGCACCAGGGCACGCGCGATGGCGACCCGCTGCAGCTCGCCCCCGGAGAGCGCGCGGGGAAAATCGCTGCCGCGGCCCGCAAGTCCGACCGAGGCGAGAACGGCCTCGGCGCGGGCCTGCGACTCCTTCGCGCCGCCGTGCTGCAGCACCAGCGGCAGCGCCACATTCTGGGCGAGCGTCAGATGGGGCAAAATGTGAAATGCCTGGAACACGAAGCCGATTGCCTCGCGTCTCAGCCGCGTGCGGGCATCGTCGTCGAGCGCCTCCAGCGGCGTGCCTTTGATCGCGATACTGCCCGCGTCCGGCACATCGAGCCCTGCGATGAGGTTCAGAAGCGTGGATTTGCCCGCGCCCGATTCGCCCATGACGGCGACGAACTCGCCGGGACGGAGCGCCAGTTCCAGCCCGTCGAACAGAACCCGCCCGCCGGGGACGGACTTCTTCAACTGGGTCGCCGAAAGGAGGGGAGAGGCTGAACCGGGCGAACGCATCGGGTCATTCTAGAGAGATATTGGTCCGGATTGCATTGTTCCCTTCTTCCGGCAGCGGCACAGTTCCGTGAGTCCCGTCCTGCGAAATGTCATGATGTGCCCTATCGCTGCCTGCTAGGGATGCCTTTGACCGCTCACCGGGTGCTCGATTGCCAGGGATCTACGCGTTCGCCTTCGCAGCGGTCATTCAATTGGCGGCGATGTTGTTTTTGGGCCTCGTGGAGCGCGCGCGGCCGGCAATACCGGAACAGACCGGCATCTTTCGCAATCTGGGCATCGGAGGATTCGGCTTTGCCGCTCAGGTAATCGGCTCCGCATGGCTCGCTCCGATCACCAGTTTTACGGTGAACCAGGCCCATGGCGGCCTTTTCCTGCTCCCGGCAGGCGGGGCCGGCTTGATCCTGGGCATAGCCATCTACGTCGTTGCGATGGACATGGGCGAGTACCTCTTCCACCGCGCGCAGCACGCAATCCCGTTTCTGTGGGCGATGCACTCGCTCCATCACAGCGATGAAAGTTTCGGCACGACGACGACGGTTCGTCACTTCTGGCTCGAATCGTGGATCAAGAGCCTGACCGTCTGGCTTGCCATAGGGATGCTGTTCAAGGCATCGCCCGTGATCGTGGTCTCATACGGGCTTCTTGCAACATACAATTTCGTCTCGCATGCGAATTTGAGGCTCGATTTCGGCCCCGCCTGGTGGCTTCTGAATTCGCCGGCCTATCATCGCCTGCATCATTCGCCGGCGCCGGAACATGCCGGCTGCAATTACGCGGCGTTGCTGCCCATCTTCGATCTTCTGTCGGGAGCGCATTTCCGCCCCCCGGCCGGCCTCTTTCCGGACACCGGACTTGCTACCGGAGCCACACCGCGTTCGGCGTTCCAAGCCCTCGCCTGGCCGCTGCTGAGAGGGAATTGAGCGCGAGGCGGGGACGCCCGCCCGATGACGCCGCTCAGAAATCCGCTTTGTCGGCTTTCGGGATGCCGTAATCGAAAAGATTGTGATTGCCCTCGGAACAGACGAACTCCGTGTACGGCTCATCGCCACGCTTAAGGCGCACCAGCCCTTTCCAGGGCTGGTTGAACGTGCCTGGATCGTCGATGGTGACTTCGATTTCCAGGTTCTTGCCGCCGTTCAGCAAATGCCAGCGCTCCACGACGTGCAGTCTGTCGGTGTGGGGCGTGCGGAACTGATCGACGAACGTCTTGGTCGTGAGCCCGATGGTATCCACGACCAGCGTGTCGCCGTTCTCGTAGTGCCCGACCGATTCTCCGTACCAGGAGGGTTTCGGATTCGCCGAATGGGGCACGTTCATATAGACGTGGCGGGCGTTGGAATCCTCGGACGCGACGATCAGGACTTCCTTGGGCGTCTGCACGAAATAGAACGGGCCGCCGTCCAGCATGAAGACGGGCGTGCCTGCGGGCTTGCACGAGGACCCCGGCGTATAGGCGATCTTGCCCTTCAGGACCTCGTCATTGTCCTTTTTCATCACGTCCTTCGCCCATTGCTTCAGATTGGGATTGGTGAGGTCGGCGATGCGGTAGGTCGGCTCGATGCCGAGACGCCTTGCCTCCTGGTTGCTGTAATGGGGATGCGCCGGATCGTTGACGATGGGGCTGGGCGAGCCGGGGACGGCGATGAAATTGACGCCGTTCCCTTGTGCCCAGGCGGCTCCGTTCGACGAAAAATCCGGCACGGCGGCGGTTTGCGCAGCCGCGCCTGCGACAAGCGCCGCCGAAACAGAAACGACCGCAATGCCGGCCAGCAGCCGCGCCGATGAAACCAATCCCGCCATATCTCTCTCTCCCCGTGCCCGTTTCTCCGCCCGCCCGGGCGTGTTCGGGCCTGACGATAACATCCCCCCGCGCACCGGCATAAGGCCCTTCGCCTCGTCTGCGGACCCCATCCTTCCCGAAGGCGGACCAGATGGAGGAAACCGCGGGCGATTTGTTCTAAGCTGGTCATAAAGCACCGGAGCGGCTGGGGAGGACATGATGCAGAAAGCGCGGCGGATACGATCCGCATGGCTGTGCGGGGCGTTGGCGGCAAGCCTCCTCTCGCTTGCTTCCTCGGGTGCGCAGCAGGCGGTATCGCCCAAGCTGATGGCCGTCGACCATGCAATGCTGGCCTCTCAGAAGCAGATTCAGGATTGGCTCGATCAGAAGGATGCCTTCGGCCCGGCCTATACCGCCGGTCCCGGCTGGCAGAAATTCATGGCCCTGCTGCACGCCGAAATGAAGGCAAAGGGCCTCGTCGACATCACCGATTTCGCTTTCCCCTATACGCGCTGGTACACGACCGAATTCCCGGACAAGAGCGGCTGGTCGTTCACCTCCGACGGTACGGCGGTGGACGTCGCGTCCTATGGCACGCAATCGGGCTCCACCGGTCCCGAAGGCGTCACCGCCTCCATGATCCTCTACGATCTGACCAAACCGGCCGCCCAGCGTCCGCCGCTTTCCGCCCTTCGCGGCAAGATCGTCGTGGTCAAGCAGCAGCCCTATGCGACGCTTGGCACCATGGAGCGCGTGCCGCTGGGCGTGCCTCAGCCCGCAACGCCCGCCGCCTATTGCGGCAACCCGCCCGGATGCACGGCAGCGGAAGGCCCCGAAGCGCCGCCCTCCCGTCAATTCGGCAGGCCCGGCGCGGCCATGAGCTACAAGGATTACGAGTACCGCTCCGATTCGCAAACCTTCCCGACGCCGCTGTTCCAGAAGATCCCGGCCAACGTGGAATCGAGCTTCCGCAACCGCGATCAGTTCGGGCAAATCCGGGAAATCATCACCAACGTCCTGATGCCCTCGGGTGCGGCGGCCGCTGTCACCGTGATGGACATGTCTCCGCTCGCCGCCGCCGGCACGCGCATTCATCCCACACCCCGCCAATTCAACGTGCCGCTGCTGATGCTCGACCGCGTCGCTGGCGCCAAAGTTCTGGCCGATGCGGCCGCCGGCAAGACCGCGAAACTCGTGCTCGACGCGCATGAGGAGGAAAACGCCCACGCCTATGAGACGGTCGCCACCCTGCCGGGGAAGAATTTCGGGACGCCCGACGACCAATCGATCCTGCTCGCCACCCATGTTGATGGGCCGTCGATCGTCGAGGACGATGGCGGCCTCGCGATCCTTTCGGTGCTGAACTATTACGCGCAGATTCCGCAAAGCCAGCGGCCGAAGAGCATCATCGTGTATTTGGAATCGCGCCATTTCGTACCGGGCACGGAAGGGAGCTATCCCTTCGATACGGTGAAGCTGCACCCCGAGTTGTTCAAGACGGTGGTCGGCGGGCTTGCGCTCGAACATTTCGGCGGGCTGCAATTCGCCGAAACCGGCGACGATTACGCGCCCACCGGCCGTGCGGCCACGACCTATATCTGGGGCTGGCCGAATTCGCTGGCCGTGCTGGAAGCCTCTCGCGCGATTCTGGATCAGGCGGTTCCGCGCGCCATCAACGACGTGCCAGCCCGACCCGGCAAGAGCGGCCGTGCGCAGCAACCCTGGCTCGGCGGTGGCTTCTCGCGCTATCTCGTCGATCTTGGCGGCTGGCCCGGCTGGCACATCTCAGGCGATTGGCCGAGCGCGGGCTTTCAGGCCTATTACCCGGCCGCGAAAACCCGCGTCAGCGCGGACGTGTTTCAGAAGCAATCGGCCGCGGCGGTTCAACTCGTGAACGCGCTGATGACCAAGGACCCGATCGCGCTTGCGCCGGCCTGGGGCTACATAGAAACCGGAATCCAGACGGTTCAGCCTGCGGCCTTTCTCGATCAGGCTCACGTGGCCGACGGGCGCATGGCGCTTCGGAAGGATTTTGAAACCGCGTTCAATCTTGTCCGGACGGCTCATTATGACGAGGCGGTTGCCTCGCTTGCGTCCTTCTCCGCCGATGTGGATCGGGTTCTGAGCGCAGACGTCGCTCAAAAGGCCAAAAGCGATATCGCCGATGCCACGCGAATGGCCGAACGCGGCGCATTGTGGAAGAGAACCGGCCTCGCCCGGAATTAGCGCGCGAATCGCGCTGCCGGTAACTCTCAAAGCGTTGCAGGCGCCGGTTGATTTGTGCTTCCGGTTTGCACGGCTGCTGCAGCGGGCGGCTGCGGCCCAACAGCGGCCGAGCGCGACAGCGCAATCAGCAATCCCGCGACCAGGATCGCGAAAAGCAACGCATACCAGAGCAACGAATGGGACGCGGCGGTCTGGGTCTTCATCGAAAATTTCCCCTTTTTCGGACATTTGGACTTGCCCAATACAACTAAGCAGAATCCCCGAGGCGCCGGCTTGATCTGGGTCAACAAAAGGCCGGCCAAACCGCAATTGTAAGCACAGTCCCTTATTTCGGGTTTCCTCTGCTTTGCTTATTTAGGATCGCGAAAACAGCCGGTGTGTGCCGTGGCCCCTCTGCCCCAATCTATTTGTGTAGTGGACGACGATGAGTCGGTTCGCGACTCCATGCGGGCGTTGCTCGAGTCCTACGGCATCGCGGTGGAGGAATACGCATCGGCGCGCGATTTCCTCGCCCATCCCGAGGCCGGGCATTCCTCCTGTATGTTGCTCGATCTGCACATGCCCGAGATGGATGGGCTCCAGCTTCTCGACACCATGCGCAAACAGGGCTCCGCTCTGCCGGTCATCATCATCACCGGGCGCGGTGATTCGCAGCTTTCCGCGCGTGCGGTTCAGGCCGGCGCCTATGCGCTCCTGAACAAGCCGGTGGAGGACGAACTGTTGATCGAGAATATCCGCTGCGCCGTGGCGTCGGCCTCCGGCCATGTCAGAGACACATCCGCCGCCCCGCGCTGAGAGCGCCGTTTTACAATAGAAGTTCGCAGAAAAAATCCGGGCATCTCCGGCAGGCCGCAGGGCTCCGGGAGCAGGCGGGAATGGGCGATTCGCGCCCGATAAACATGCGCAAAACATGCGCAAAACATTCACAAAATCGATGTGTAGGTATTTCCACTTAGAACCGCAGCGACGCTCTACGTAGTCCCCCTTAAGGACAAGTCCTGAATGTTTCTGCGGCGCGGATCGGACAAACTGCAACGGTTCGTTAACGGCCACAGAGGAACTGACAATGTCCATCGCCCCCGCAATCCGCACCGCCTTCTCCTCCCCCCAAGCCCCCCTGGCGTGGCCCGTCGTCGGCGGCAAAGGCATTGAGTTCGGTAACTCTATTGGCGCCGACGACGACGTCCGCGCGCTTCAGCGCCTCGGCACGAAAACCCGCGTCCCGCGCAACCAGACGATCTTCAGCCAAGGCGATGCCGCCGATTACGGCTACAAGGTGGTGAGCGGGGTCGTGCGGCTCTGCAAGCACATGTCCGACGGCCGCCGCCACGTGGCGCAATTCTCCTACCCAGGCGATTTCTTCAGCGTCATGGAATCCGAAGCCCATTGCTTCACCGCCGAAGCGGTGACCGATGTGGTGCTCATGGTCTATCCGCAGCGGCAGCTGTCCGCGCTCGTGGACGAACGTCCGAGCGTGCGCCGCCGCTTTGTCACCATGCTGTCCCAGCGTTTGTGCGAGATGGAAAACCATCTGACCGTGCTCGGCCGCCAGACCGCGAAGGAGCGCGTGGTTTCCTTCCTGCTGTCGCTTGCCGAACGCATCGGTTTCGAAGACGACGATCTGGTCGATGCGCCGATGAACCGCCAGGACATCGCCGATTATCTGGGGCTCACCAACGAAACCATCTGCCGCGTGCTGAGCGAACTCAAGCGCATGGGGCTGATCGAGACGCCGAATTTACGCCAATTCGTGCTCATCGACGTCGAAGCGCTGCAGGCGCTTTCCGATGGCGAGCAGGGATTCAAATCCTGGGAGCGTAAAGAAACCGCCGAAGCCGCCGAATAAGCGAGTAAAAAACCAACGGGGAAGGTTCCATGATCAAGACCGTTCTTGCCCACATGACAGGCACGGAATGCGATTCTTCAGTGCTTGCTTTATGCCACGCCCTGCTGAAGCCGTCGGGCGGCCATATCGAATGTCTGCGCATCCTGCCCGACCCGGCAGCCCTGATCGCGCAGGCAGCGACCCTCGACATGGGTTCATCCATGGTCCTTGCCGATACCCTTGGCGCGATCGAGGAGCAGGCGCGCGGGCGCACAGAGGCGGCCAGGAAGACGTTCGACGAATTCTGCAAGGCCGAGCGGGTCGCCATCGCCGGCACCCCGCCTTGCGAGGCCGTCAGCGCCGCCTGGCGCGAAGTCAGCGCCAATGACGAAATTGACGGGCTCATCGCGCACGCGCGCTATTACGATCTCGTGGTGCTTGCGGGCGGCCATGAGCGCAGCGGACGGCTGCCCGCCGAAGCGCTGGGCAGCATTGTGGTGGGAAGCGGCCGGCCCGTGCTGCTTGCGGCGCAAAAGCCGCCATCCCAGCCGATCAAGACCATCGCCATCGCCTGGAAGGATGCGCCCGAAGCGGCGCGCGCCGTCACCGCCGCCATGCCGCTCCTGGAGAGCGCGGCGCGGGTTGAGGTTCTAAGCGCGAACGAGAACGACAAGACGGCGGGAAACTGCCTGGAATGCTCGGAGTCTGTCGTGCGGCAGCTCCGCTGGCACGATATGAACGCCTGGGGACATTTCGTGATTCCGGCCGGCCGCGCCGTGCCCGATGCGATACTCGAAACCGCCCGCGGGCTGAACGCCGATCTTCTGGCGATGGGCGGCTATGGCCACAGCCGCATGCGCGAATTCATCTTCGGCGGTTTCACGCAGGCGGTGCTGGCCGGCGTCGATATCCCGGTTCTGATGTTTCATTAGCGGCGCGTCTTTTCCTTCATCCTTCGACCGGCTCAGGATGAGCACCTCATCCCGGGCTCGCCCGCGGGACGAAGCATGAGAGCGGCGTACGAAGGAGAAGCCCATGATGTGGTACGGACCGGCCTGGGGATGGCGCATGACGGCCTATGGCGGGGGCTGGCACATGGCGTTCGGCGCCCTGTTCTGGCTTGCCTTCGTGGTGCTTGCCATCGTGGCGCTGCGCGCCTTCGCATCCGGCCGGCGCGGTGAGGAAAGATCGCCGCTGGCGGTTCTGCAGTCGCGCTATGCCAAGGGCGAAATCGGCCGCGACGAGTTCCTGGAAAAGAAACGCGACCTTTCCGCCCCGGTGGCGTGAGGCCTGGATAGCGTGAGAGACGCCCAAAACGAAAAGGGCGGGAGCACGGCTCCCGCCCTTTCTGACTTCTAGGCCGATTGTATCAGCCGCCGCCCGCGTTCGCGTTCGCTGCGCCGTTCGGGTTGCCCTTCGTGGTGCCGTCCGGAAGCTGGACCGCCATGAACTGGCCGCCATGCGTCCCGTCCTTCAGCGGATGGATCGTCGCGGTGATCTTCATGCCGGGGGTCAAGGTCTTCGGAACCCAACCCTGACGGGCGAGACCGCCGGGAGCGCCCATTTCGATCGCCCACTGGTCGCCGTTCACGGTCATCAGGATCCAGCTATGGGGATTGGTCCACTGGAACTCCTTCACGGTGCCTTCAAGGGTCGTCTTCTTGTCGGCGTCGAACATGGCGAAGGAATGATGCGCGAAGGCCGGAATCGAATACATGGCCATCGCCATGCCGGCCAGAGCTAATGCTTTGAATTTCATGGTTTTCTCCTCGTTAAATGACGGGCCTGCCCGGTTGCCGGATCAAGCGATGCGTGACCATCGCATATTAAGCTGGCGCTAGGCTGACTTGAAGCTGAATTTTAGCTGTAAGGGAGCCCACCGCTTGCATTCGGACTTGTACTGCTTTTTGCTCGAAAAGACAAAGGGAGAGCGCCATCCGTATCCTTCTGGTCGAGGACGATCCCGAGCTGGCGCGCCGCCTTTCCGATGGCCTGAGGGGCGACGGCTTCGTGGTCGAGCACGCCGCCAATGGCGAGACCGGCTTGGCACTCGGCCGCTCGGAGAATTACGACGCGGCGATCCTCGATCTGGGTCTCCCGGACATCAAGGGCGTGGACGTGCTCATGCAATGGCGCAAGCTCGGCCGCGAAATGCCGGTCCTGATTCTCACCGCGCGGGGAAGTTGGACCGAAAAGGTCGAGGGCCTCAACGCGGGCGCCGACGACTACATCACCAAGCCGTCCCATGTTCAGGAAATCACTGCGCGGCTGCGCGCGCTCATCCGCCGCTCCGCCGGCAAGGCCTCCCCGGTTCTCGTCCACAACGATATCGAGCTCTCCCCCGTTGCGGGCAGCGTGACGGTCGCGGGCAAGCCCATCGACCTCACCGCGCAGGAATTCCGCATCCTGAATTATTTCATGCACCGGGCGGGGCGGGTGATCTCCCAGAGCGAACTGATCGAACATCTCTACCCGCTCGAGGAAGAGCGCGATCCCAACACCATCGAGGTCTATATCGGGCGGCTGCGGCGAAAGCTCGGCCGCGACAGCATCAAGACGCTGCGGGGCCTCGGATACCGCTTCGGATGAAGATGCTGCTCCCCCGCTCGTTGCGCGCGCGGCTGGTGATCGGGGCGTTCATCTGGATCGCGGCGGGCATCACGGCGGCCGGGGTGTTCATCTCCGCGCTCTTCCGGCAATACGCGACGGAAGCGACCGACGCCGAAATGCGCGGGCATCTGGACGAGCTTGCCTCCCTCATCGATGTGAGTCCGCAGGGCCAGCCCGAGCTTTACCGCACGCTCAGCGATCCGCGCTTTTCCCAGATCGGCTCGGGCTATTCTTGGCAGGTGAGCCGCGACGGCAAGCGGCTGATCAAATCGACCTCGGCCAGCAACGACACGCTGCCCGTTCCCACCGACCGGCTCGCCAGCGGCGAGATGAAGAAGCTGGTCGTGCCCACGCCGGGCGGCAGCCTGATTCTGTATGAAACCTCGTTCTCGCCGGTCAGCGGCATGGGGCCGCTGCGGCTTCAGGTCAATGTCGATTCGGGAATTATCGACCGCATCCTGCGCACCTTCAACATTTCGCTCGCCACCTCGCTTGTGCTGCTGGCGGCAGCGCTCATCACGGCGGCCGTGTTGCAGGTGCTGGTGGGGCTCCAGCCCATGAGCCGATTGGGACGCGCGCTCCGAACCATCCGCTCGGGCAAGGCGACGCACCTCCCCAGGAGCTTCCCGCTCGAAGTCCAGCCCGTGGTCGACGATCTCAACAGCCTGATCGACGTGAACGCCCAGATGGTCGTGCGCGCCCGCGCCCAGGCCGGCAATCTCGCCCACGCGCTGAAGACACCCTTGGCCGTGCTGACCGATGAGGCCTACCGGCTCGAGCATCGCGGCCAGAGCGAGGCGGCCCATGTCATCCTGCAGCAATGCCAGCGCATGCAGCGCCAGATCGATTACCAGCTCGCGCGCGCCCGCGCCGCGGCTTCCCGCGCGGTGCCGGGGATGAATGCGCCGCTGCCGCCCGCGATAGCGAATATCGTCAGCGCCATGAAGCGGCTCTATGCCGCCAAGGACCTGCAATATGAGGTGGACATCGATCCCGATTGCATCGCCATGTGCGATCCGATGGACCTCAACGAGATGATCGCCAATCTGATCGACAATGCCTGCAAATGGAGCCGCGCCCGGGTCGCGATCAAAGGCAGCGTCGATGTGCCCGCCAACCAGGCGGTGATCGCGGTCGAGGATGACGGCCCCGGCCTGCCCGTGGAATCGCGCGAGATGGTGTTCCAGATCGGCCAGCGGCTGGACGAGCGCGTGCCCGGTTCGGGGCTCGGGCTTCCCATCGTCAGGGATCTGGCCCAGCTCTATGGCGGCGAGATCAGGCTCGAGGATTCCGCCCTTGGGGGCCTGCGCGCGGTCCTGCGGCTGCCCCGGGTGTTTTGACCCCTTCTTCGCGCCCATTGCGCCAGATCAAGGCATGGGGCGCGCGGGCACGGCATTCTCCCCGCCGAGGAACAGGGATGCACCCATGCGCACGCTCGCCAAATACGGCACCATTTTGATGGTCATGATCGCGTTTGCCATTGTCGGCTATCGCACGACCTCGCCCGCCGGCGCCGAACAGGAAGTGATGAGCTTCGACATGTGGTGCCTGGAAATGAAACTCCTCCCGTCGGCGCGCTGCGATGTGCGCCGGCCCGACGACGTCAAGGCTTACGAGCAATATCGCGCCGAGGTGGAGAAGTTCGATTCCGCCAAGACCGCCCGCGCCCAGCGCGATCAGGAGCTGCAGCAGAAGCTCAATCCCGATCCCGGCCCCAAGTCCGGCATGCCTGTGCGGCAGTAAATTCGCACGCGGAGCCGCGGAGCCGCGGATGTCCTTTGCACCTGCCTCATGGTCTTTGTGTCTCTCTCATTGTCTCCGCGTCTCCGCGTGATCAATTTTTTGGCGGCCAGGTCAGGCTTAGCCGCGCCGAATTGGTGCTGAGCTGTCCGCCGAGATGCGTGCCGAGAATACTCGGGCCGGGGAGCCGGTAATGCACCTTGCCGTCATTGCGCAGATCGGCCCCGAAACCGCTGCCGTCGAACAGCCGCAAGCTCTGGATCGATGCGGGTTGCTGCGCGCCGGGTGCGAGCCCGCCCAAATGGGCGAGATTGCCGGCCGGGCTCTTCTGCCATTCGTCGAGGAGGATGCGCGGCGGCACCGTCAATTTCAGCCCGGACCCATTCAAAGCGGACCGGCCGGCAGGCTCCTGCCCGATCGAGGGCGCAGTCAGCATGAGCACCAGCAACCCGAGACAAGCATGAGCGATGGCCGCTTTCATGAATTCAAAGATAGCTTCGCCCAAGCTTGGCGCTTTGATCTGACGCAATCGGCAGGCCTTGATATGTCTCAAATCCTGCGACAACGCCCGCGGCATAGTAGAGGCTCATGAGCATGAAACTCACCTTCCTCGGCGGTGTCGGCACCGTCACCGGCTCGAAATATCTCCTCGAGAGCGATGGCATGCGCCTGCTCGTCGATTGCGGCCTGTTCCAGGGCTTCAAGCAGCTTCGGCTGCGCAATTGGGCGCCGTTTCCGGTACCCCCGCAGGACATCGCGGCCGTGCTTCTGACCCATGCGCATCTGGATCATTCGGGCTATCTGCCGCTCCTGGTGAAGAACGGCTTCCGCGGCCCCATCCATTGCACCGAAGCGACGCGCGATCTTTGCGGGCTGCTCCTTCCCGACAGCGGCCACCTGCAGGAGAGGGACGCGGAATTCGCCAACCGGCACGGCTATTCCAAGCACAAGCCGGCGCTGCCGTTGTACACGGAAGAGGATGCGCGGACCGCGCTGAAGCGCTTGCGCGTCGTGCCGTTCCGCAAGGCCCTCTCCGTTCCCGGCGGGCTCAGCGCGCGCTTTCTTTATGCCGGCCACATCCTCGGCGCGGCGATGGTCGAGCTGACGCACGGGAGCACGAAGATCGTCTTCTCCGGCGACCTCGGCCGGCCCAACGACGTCAGCCTGTTCCCGCCGGACGCGGTCGAGACGGCCGATTATCTGGTCGTCGAATCGACCTATGGCAATCGCACGCACGAAGCCCGCAGCGCCGAAGATGCGCTCGCCGAAGCGATCGGCCGCACCGCTGCCCATGGCGGCACCGTTGTCATCCCCGCGTTCGCGGTCGGCCGCACGCAGACGCTTCTGCTTTACTTGCACACGCTGAGGCAGCAGCGGCGCATTCCCGATCTTCCCATCTATCTCGACAGCCCCATGGCGACGGATGCGACGGGCATCTACGAAGCGCACCGGGACGATCACCGCCTTGCCCCCGCCGATTTGCGCGCGGCCTTTCAAGTGGCCAATTACGTCCAGTCCGTCGAACAATCCAAGGAACTGGACCGTATGCGCATGCCTAAAGTAATCATCTCGGCGAGCGGCATGGCGACCGGCGGGCGCGTGCTGCATCATCTGGAAGCCTATGCGTCCGACCCGCGCAACCTGATCCTTTTCTCCGGCTTCCAGGCCGGGGGCACGCGGGGTGCCGCCATGGTGGCGGGCGCCGACTCCATCAAGATGTATGGCCGGTATATCCAGGTGCGCGCGCGCGTGGAGAATCTGCACATGCTTTCGGCCCACGCCGATGCGAACGAAATCATGGCCTGGCTCCGCAACTTCAAGACGCCGCCCAAGATGACGTTCGTCACCCATGGCGAGCCTGCCGCCTCCGACGCGCTCCGCCGCCGCATCGCCGAAGAACTCAAATGGGAATGCACCGTTCCCGATTATCGCGACGAGGCGGTGCTCGCATGAACGATATCGTCCGCACCCAGTCGGTGCCCCAGTCGATCAGCACCACGTCCCATCCCTTGAAGGCGATCCGGATCGGAATTGAGGGGTCGGAGATCGCACAGATTTTCATGAACAAGAATTGCCAGGTCTGCAAATCCGAAGGGTTCGAATCCCATGCCCGGGTGCTGGTTTCCCACGACGGAAGAAGCACCATTGCCGATCTCTATCAGGTCAACTCCGATATGGTCGGCGCTGGCGAAGCAGGCCTTTCCGACGCGGTCTGGGAGCGCTTGGAGCTGCATAAAGACGGCGAAGTGACCGTCACCCATCCGCCGCCGATCGAATCCTTGAGCAGCGTGCGCGGCAAGGTTTACGGGCGCCGCCTGAACGAAGCCGCGCTTGCCAACATCATCAAGGACGTCGCCGAGGGGCTCTATTCCAATATCGAGCTCTCGGCCTTCATCACGGCCTGCGCCGCGCGCCCGCTGGACAATCAAGAGATTTCCTCGCTCACCCGCGCCATGATCGAAGTCGGCGACCGCATCGTCTGGGACAAGACGCCTATCGTGGACAAGCATTCCGTCGGCGGACTTCCCGGCAATCGCACCACCCCCATCCTCGTTCCCATCGTGGCCGCCTGCGGCCTCACCATTCCCAAGACGTCCTCGCGCGCCATCACCTCGCCCGCCGGCACGGCAGACACCATGGAAACGCTGGCGCCCGTGGACCTCGATCTTCCAGAGATGCGCCGCGTCGTGGAACGCGAGGGCGGCTGCATTGTCTGGGGCGGCGCGGTGCGCTTGAGCCCCACTGACGACATCCTGATCCGCGTGGAGCGGCTGCTCGACCTCGACAGCGAGGGCCAATTGATCGCCTCCATCCTGTCGAAGAAAGTCGCCGCAGGGGCCACGCATGTCGTGCTCGATATGCCGGTGGGCAAGACCGCCAAGGTCAGAACCCGCGAGGCCGCCCGGTCGTTGGCGCAAAGCCTTCAACAGGTGGCAGGCGTGTTCGGCCTCGTCACGCGGGTGATCGAATCGGACGGGTCGCAGCCGGTCGGCCGCTGCATCGGCCCGGCGCTGGAAGCGCGCGACGTGCTGGCGGTGCTGCAGAACGCGCCGGATGCGCCGAGCGATTTGCGCGATCGCGCGCTGCTGCTTGCCGCCAATATCCTGGAGCTCGGCGGCGCGACCGCGGCGGGCGAGGGCGCTGCCCTTGCGGCCAAGACGCTCGCGAGCGGCGAAGCCTGGGTGAAATTCCAGCGCATCTGCGAGGCACAAGGCGGTATGCGCACCCCGCCCGTGGCCCAGCATCGCCACAGCATCCTTGCGCCGTGGGCGGCCACCGTCACCGCAATCGACAACCGCAGGCTCGCCAAGCTCGCCAAGCTTGCCGGCGCCCCGGAAGCGAAAGCGGCGGGTCTGGAATTGCACGTCCGTCTCGGCTCGCATGTGGACAAGGGTCAGCCGCTCGTCACCATCCATGCCGAAGCGCCGGGCGATCTCGATTACGCGCTGCATTATGCGCGCGCCAATTACGACATCGTCGGGCTCGAACACGCATGACTCCGCTGCTGCTCGCTTTGCCGGGCAACGAGGCCATGGCGGCTCGTCTGGGGAAGACCATCGGCGCAGACATCGCCGAGTTCGGGCAATTTCCCGACGGCGAAAGCCATGTCCGGCTGCTGTCCGGCGTTTCGGGCCGCCCCCTCGTGATCGTGGCGACGCTTGACCGGCCCGATGCGAAATTCCTTCCGCTTGCCTTCACGGCTGCGACCGCGCGCGAGCTTGGCGCCACGCAGGTCGGGCTGGTCGCGCCCTATCTTGCCTATATGCGCCAGGACCGCCGCTTCCGTGAGGGCGAAGCGGTCAGCGCACGCCTGTTCGCGAACGAGATTTCCAGCATCGCCGATTGGCTGGTGACGGTCGATCCGCATCTGCACCGCATCCACGACCTCGCCTCCATTTACAGCATCCCGGCGGTCAGCCTGCACGCCGCGCCGCTCCTGGCCGCCTGGATCGCCCAGCATGTGCAATCGCCGCTGCTTGTGGGGCCCGATGAGGAAAGCGCGCAATGGGTCGAAGCGGTCGCGAAGGATGCGGGCGCGCCGTTCGTCGTGCTCGAAAAGCGGCGCAACAGCGATACCGACGTGGAGGTCACCGTCCCCGATGTCGCGCGCTGGCGGGATCATGCGCCGGTGCTGGTGGACGACATCGTATCGACCGCGCGCACCATGATCGAGACGCTGGGCCATTTGAATCGCGCTGCGATGAAGCCGGCAATCTGCGTCGGCGTGCATGCGGTGTTCGCCCCCGGCGCTTACGAGGCGCTCAAGGCAGCCGGCCCGGCGCGCATCGTCACCGCCAACACGATCCCGCACGAGACCAACGCCATCGACGTCGCACCCGCCCTCGCCGCGGCGGTGCAAGATCTCATGGCTCACCCTTCGACAGGCTTAGGGTGGGAAATTACTCAAAAATCCTCATGCTGAGCTTGTCGAAGCATGAGCTTGTCGAAGCATGAGCTGGTCGAAGCATGTAGGTCCCGGATCGGGCTAATCCGTCCTAAAGAACGAAATCCGCCGCCACCAGCGACGTAACGTTCACGTCGATACTGAAATCGGCGAGCCCATCGCCGTTCACATCGCCCGACACCGTGATGCCCGGTCCGTTGCTCACATAATGCAGCTCGCCCGCGACGTTGTGAAAGTTCTGCGTCCCGATGAAGCTGAAGGCCTGGTTTCCAGACAAATTCGCATTCGCATCGATGGCCGACAGGTCGATCTTGTCGGATTCCGCATGGGAGAAATCGGTGATGCTGTCGTGGCTCCCGGCGGCCGGCGAATCCGCGATTGCCGTGTAGACGAAGCGGTCTCCGCCTCCGCCGCCGCCGAGCGTATCGGCGCCGGCGCCGCCGGTCAGCGAGTCGTTGCCGAGTCCCCCCAGCAATTGGTCATCGTCATTGCCGCCCTTCAGCACATCGTTGCCGCCGCCACCGTCAACGGTGTCGTTGCCGTCGCCGCTCTGGATCGTATTGGCCGCGCCCGAACCGGTCAGGACGTCGCCGAAGGCCGAACCCGTCAGATTCTCGAACTGCGTCACCGTGTCGGTGCCCGCGCCGCCGGTCGCCTGCGCTGTTGCGATCGCGAGGCTCAGCGTCACGCCGCCGCCCGCGTTCGCATAGGAGAGCGTGTCGGTGCCCGCCCCGCCGGTCAGCACATTGTCCCCGCCGCTGCCTTCTATGGTGTCGTTGAAGGACGAGCCGGTGACGTTCTCGAAATTGCTTATGCTGTCGCCTTGCGCATCGCCCCCACTGACCGCGCCCGTGAACAGGCTCACATTCACGCCCGCGGACGAACCGGCATAACTGACGGTATCCACGCCCGCGCCGCCGTCGAGCGTGTCCGCGCCGCCGAGTCCGCTGAGAACATTGTTGCCGGCATTGCCGGTAATGGCATTGTCCATGCTGTTGCCGGTGCCATTGATATTGCCGCTTCCGGTCAGCGTCAAATTTTCGACATTGGCCCCGAGCGTGAAGGTGGCGGAGGAAAACACCGAGTCGCTGCCCTCGCCGGTATTTTCGGTGATCCTGTCCATCGCATTGTCGACAACATAGAGATCATCGCCGGTGCCGCCGATCATCGTATCGGGGCCGCCGCCGCCGTCGATGCTGTCATTGCCGTCGCCGCCGGTGATCTGATTGCCCGAATTCGATCCGATCAGCGTATCGGCATAGGCGGTGCCGATCAGATTCTCGAACAGGCTGACGGTATCGGTGCCCGCGCCGGCGGTGTTCTGCGCTGTGGTCAGCGCAAGGCTCACATTCACGCCCGCCAGCGCATCGGCATAAGTGAGCGTGTCGGTGCCGGCCCCGCCGTTCAGCACATTGTCGCCGCTGCTGCCTTCGATGGTGTCGCCGAACGCCGAGCCCGTAAGGTTTTCGATGTTGAGCAGCACATCGCCTTGGGCATCGCCTCCCGAAGCCGCACCCGTTGAGAGGCTGACGTTCACGCCCGAGGGCGACCCCGCATAACTCGCCGTATCCAAGCCACCACCGCCGTCGAGCGTATCCGCGCCGCCGAGGCCGGTGAGCACATTGTTGCCGCTGTTGCCGGTAAGGGAATCGTCCATGCCGTTGCCGGTGGCGTTGATGTTCGCGCTGCCGGTCAGGGCCAGATTCTCGACATTCGCCGCGAGCGCATAGGTGGCGGAGGACTGCACCCGGTCGGTGCCCTCACCGGGATTCTCGACGATCACATCCAGGGAATTGTCGACGATATAGAGGTCGTCGCCTGTCCCCCCGATCATGGTGTCCTTGCCGCCGCCGCCGGAGAGCGTGTCGTTGCCGTCGAAGCCGAGGAGCGTGTCGCCCGCGGCCGTGCCGCTGAGCGAATTGGCGCCAACATTGCCGAGAATGATCGGAAGCGTGGCCGAATCATTGTTGGTTTCGCTCAGTTCGCCGACCGCGCCGCTCTCATCGGCCAGCACGCCGAGATAATAGGTGCCGGGCGTAAGGTTCGTCGGAAGCGCGAGGCTTGCCCCTTCCGGGTCGCTCGCGGCTTGCGCCAGCCCGGGCGTGGAGGCGCTGCCGACCAGCGTGTCGGCCGTGGTGATGATCTTGTCGTGGGAGAGATAGACCCCCGCGGTGGATGATCCCGCCGCAGCCTGTCCGGTGTTGTTGATGACGAAGCTCGCCGAAGCTGCGCCGGCCGTGAAATTGCTCACCGTCAAATCGGGAAGCGGCGTCAGGTCCCAACCGATGGCATCCATCGTCTTGAAATCGGCGAGGGAGACGTCGTTCTCGACGCTTGGGCTGGTGACCGCAAGGAAGGCGTCATGGCCCGCGCTTGCTGCCCAATCGCCGTAGTCCGCACCCGGGCTGGTGTTGAAATTGTTAAGATTGGTCGTGCCGTTGTCGGGAGAGAAATAGCCCGCCTGGTTGCCGACGAAGATGCGGGTGCCGGGCGCGGAGAAATGAAACAGGTCGAGGGGCGTGTAGCCCGGCGAATTGCCCGATAGAATCTGGCCGGTGAGCAATTGCCGGCCCATGACCTCGGTGACCTCATGGGCGGCCACGCCGAAGAAATCGAATTGGCCGGCCGTCACGCCGTCGCTGTTGTTGTAATCGAACGTACCGGGCGTGCTCCTGAAGCCGATATAGCCGTCGACCCCGCTGTTCGTGCCGAGATTGAGCGCCTTTTCGTTGGCGGTGGTCAGCCAATAGATGCCGCTTGTGGGATTGCTCGCCGGCAGCGAAGCGACCGCGCTTGCGTCCGTGGCTGTCGTTGAATCGGCAGCGAGGGCTGCTTTCACCTGGGCATAGCTGAAGGAGTCGTAGAGGCTCAGGCTTTCGCCCAGCGCGCTTCCGGAAAGCGCCTGACCGTTCACTTCGCCGAAGCCGACCGCGATGGTGATGGTGACGGGATCCTGGTAGCGGGCCTCGAAGAAGCTCGCGACCTGGTCGAGCACGGCGGTGAAACCGGCAGGCGCGCTCGCCACGCTCGAATCATAGGTGAAGTCGATAATCACGCCGGATGCTCCCCGCCGTCCGCGCGGAGATTGTATGGTCATTTTGACCAGTTCGGACAGGGGGTTGCGAAGGCTCCACAGAGGCCGGGAATCGGGCCCGCAAAGTCAGGGCCGGGACGTTACCGGCGGCTCCAGACCGCCCGGAAGGCCAGTGGAGGTGGCGGGGCATGTTGCGTCTGGGAACGCGACAGAAGCGCTTCCTCGATGAGCGCCCGTACGGCGTGCAGGTCGTCGAGCACGCCCGCGCAAAGCGCTTCGATCTCCGGCGTCGCCTTCAGCATGTCCGGCACCATGATGGTCGCCATGCCGGCGGCATGGGCGGCGCGCACGCCCTGATGGGAATCCTCGAGTGCCAGGCATTCGGACGGCAGCACGCCGAGGCGCTCGGCCGCGGTCAGGAACGGCTCCGGATGGGGCTTGGAAAACTGCACATCGTCGCGGGTGACCAGAACGTCGACGAAACCGGCAAACCCGGTGCGCCGGAGATTGTCTTCGCTGCGCGCGCGGCCCGTCGCGGTCGCGACGGCGACGGGAATGCGCTTGCCTTTGAGATACACAAGAAGCTCGCGGGCGCCGGGCTTCTCGGGCACCTCGTCGCGGCAAATCTCCTCAAAATGAATCCGGCAGCGTTCGCGATAATCGGCCAGCGGGAAATCGGCGCCGTAATGGGCCCGCAGAATCGCGTCATTGCCGTCGCGCCCATGGCCGATCAGGCTCAAATGCAGCCCGTCCTCCATGATGTAGCCGAGTTCGGCGCAAGCCTTGAACATCGCCGTGCGCACCACCGTTTCGGTGTCGAGCAGAAGGCCGTCCTTGTCGAAGATCACCGCGCGGAGCGGTGCCGGGATCATGCCGGGAAAATCCTTTCGCCGCCTTCGTTTGTGGGCTTCGGGCCGCTATGGTCTATGGCATCGATCGGGCGCGGTTCCAAAGGCAAAAGATGAGCACGCTTAACAGGAATGCCAATCCGTTCACCGCGCGCATGGCGGAGTTCGTGGCGGGGCTGGCCTATGAAGGCATCCCCGAAGAGGTGCGGGAGCGAATCAAGCTCCTGATCCTGGACGCGCTCGGCTGCGCCATTTACGGGACCGAGCTGGAATGGAGCCGCATCCTGATGGACACGCTTGGCCGCGTGGACAGCTCGAGCGGCGCAGGAGTCTGGGGCACGGATTTGCGCCTGTCCGCGCCTCACGCGGCCCTTGCCAACGGCACGCTGGTACAGAGCTTCGAACTCGATGATGTGCATCGCCAGGGCGTGTTGCATGTGGGAGCGGTCACGCTGCCGCCTCTTTTCGCGGTCGCCGAGATGAAACCCGGCATGAGCGGGCGCGATTTCCTCACCGCCGCGGTCGCTGGCTACGAGATTGGACCCCGCGTCGGCATGTGCATGGGTCAGGAGCATATCGTGCAGGGCTGGCACTCGGGCGCGACGGTCGGCGTGTTCTCGGCCGCGGCGGGGGCGGCGGCGGGTCTGAAGCTCACCGCCGGACAGACGGTCCACGCACTCGGCATCGCGGGAACTCAGGCATCCGGCCTGATGGCGGCGCAATTCGGCGCCATGGTGAAGCGCATGCATGCGGGCCGCGCGGCGCAAAGCGGGCTCTACGGGGCGCTCTTGGCCGCAAATGGCTTCACCGGCATCACCGATGTCTTCGAGAATCCGTATGGCGGCTTTTGCACCACCTTCTCGCGTTCCACCGACCGCTTCGACCGCGATGAGCTGACAAAGGGCCTGGGTGAGCGTTTCGAGACCATGCGCATCTCGATCAAGCTTTATTCCTGCGTCAGCACCAACCATACCGCACTTGACGCCATCCGGCTGATGCAGGCGCGCTGCCCTTTCGGCCCCGGCGATGTGGAGAAGATCGTTGTCAATTCCTCAAAGGCGACGCTGGAACACGCGGGCTGGCCCTATCGGCCCGAAGGCATGACGGCCGCGCAGCTCAACATGTCCTATTGCCTTGCCACGCTCCTCATCGAAGGCGATGTCTTCGTCGATCAGTTCACGGACGAAATGCTGGCCGATCCGGCCCGCCTTGCGCTTGCCGCCAAAGTCGAAGTGATGGAGGATCCGGCGATCACCGCCAAGGGCTCCAATTTTCGCCATATGGTGCGTGTTGCCGTGCACTTGAAGGACGGCGCCGTGCTCGAGGAAACAGTGGAAGCGCCGCGCGGCAGCGAGCGCCATTTCCCGAGCGCTGCGGAAGTCGCGGCCAAATTCTCCAAGCTCGCCTCCCGACGGATTGCGCCGGCCCAAGCAGACCGCATCGCCGAACTGGTGCTCGACCTGCAGGGGCTCGCCAATCTGGACGTGCTGGTCAAGGCGCTCGCACGCGTCTAGGGCCGTCAACTTGTGGGCGGGACCTCATTCACGCTAGTTTGCGGGGAATGGGACGACGCCGGCTGGGTCACCTCGCGAGTTCCGATTGGCAGCGCAGGGGGACAAGTGCGTTCGGTTGAACGCCCGTCGATTTATTATGGCTGGTGGGTGCTTGCCGCGGCGGCCCTCACCGAAATGCTGTCCATCGGCAGCACCAGTTATGCTGCCGGCCTCTTTGTCCTCCCGCTCCAGAACGAGTTGTCGCTTTCGCGCGCGGCGGCCAACAGCTCCATTCCCATTGCATTTGCGGGCGGCGCTCTGCTGTCGCCGCTGGTCGGTTATCTGCTCGACCGGCTGCCGATCCAATGGGTGATCGCGCTCGGCGCGGTCTCGCTCGGCCTTGGTTTTGCGGCGATCGCGGTCACGTCGTCGATTCCCCTGATGGTGTTGGCGCTCTTTTTGCCGGTTGCGTTCGGGGCGGTGGCGATTGGCCCCCTCACGACGTCGACGCTGGCGTCGCGCTGGTTCTACAGGAGGCGCGGGCGCGCGCTTGGCGCCGCGGCGCTTGCGACCTCGGCCGGCGGCCTCGTGGTGGTGCCCCTGCTCAGCGTCGGAATCCAGCGATTCGGCTGGCGGCCCGCTTTGTTCGGCGAGGGGATGCTGATCGTCGCGATCGTCATGGCGGTCACGCTTCTGGTGATTCGCAGCGGCCCCGCCGATCTGCACATGGAAGGTCATCCTGAAAACGCCGGCCGTCCACCCGTCGACATGCCCCGCGCCCAGCAGGAGGGCCCGGAGGGCGGCGCCGTCGTCCTATGGCGATATCGCGATATGCTGACGGAGCTGAATTTCTGGGCCGTGGCGATTGCGCTGGGCTCCATCGACGGGATCGCCCAGGCCATCATCGTCTCGTTGGTGCCTTACGGCACGGGCCTTGGGTACAGTGCGGTTTCGGCCGCGCTGCTGATCGCCGCCTTTTCCATCCTGACGGCGCTCGCCAAGATCGTCAGCGGATTGCTCTCCGATATTATCGAGCGGCGCGTCATCATGCTGGCCTCGACGCTGGCAATGATCGCAGCACTGCTCGTGTTCATCACCTATTCCAGCTATCCGATGCTGATCCTCGGGTGCTCACTTGCGGGCGCTTCTTTGGGGGGGATACTTCCGTCCTCGTCTGCGATCGTCGCTGCCTGTTTCGGCTCGCCTTCGTTCGGCCGGGTGATGGGGGCGATGTATGTCATCATCCTGGGCTCATCGATCGTTTCGGCATGGTTCGTGGGCGCGATCTTCGACCGCACCGGCAATTACAACGCCGCCTTTCTGACGTTTCTCGCCATCGCGCTGGGCGCCGCGATAGCGACGCTGCTGGTCCGCCCGCCGCAAGCCCAACTCCAAAGCCAATCGGCTTAGGGCCTCAGGCCGCGCTGGAAGCGAACATCGTCGCGATAGGCTCGTGACGATAGGCGTCCTTCAAATCGCTCGCAGGCACGAACTCGTCGCGGAACCAGGGGTACTTCTGGGGGCTGAACGCCCCGATCGCCCAATCGATCAGCCGCGCCACGCGCGGGATATGCTTCACGTCGGGATGGTAGGTGAGCCAGATGTCCACGGTTTCGTGGATGCCCAGATCGAGCGGCACGATCGGCGCGCCGATCCATTGAGCATAGGTCGGCAGAAGGCCGATCCCGGCCCCCTTGGCGATGGACCAGTAATGGGCGCTCGAGACATTGGTCCGGAGCGCGACGATTTCGGTGGGAGAAATGTTGGGGAAAAGCCGGTCGTAGAGTTCACGGAATTGCACGTTGTCGTCCGACTGCACCAGAATGCGATGGCGGACGAGATCGGCCGCCGTCTTGGGTGTGCCGAAGGTTTCTAAATAGCTTGGCGCCGCAAACGGGATGAGATGCAGCCGGCCGAGCCTTACGAGCCTCAGATCGAGCGCGGTCGGCCGCGTGATCTGAATTGCCACGTCCGCTTCCATGCGAAGAACGTCCGCCGATTTCATCGCGCAGTTCACATCGATCAAAAGCTTCGGATTGGCGCGCTGAAACTCGACCAGGCGCGGCGCGATCCAAAACGTTCCCAAACCTTCCGTCACCGCAAGCCGCACTTCGCCCGAGACCGTTGCCTCGGTGGAATCGCGCGCCTGCAACAAATCGAAGCTTGCGATTTCCATCCGATTGGCGATGGCGAAAACTTTTTCGCCCTCCGGGGTCACGCGGATGCCGTCGATATGGCGCGTCAGCACCTTGAACCCGAGTGCCTTCTCGAGATGGTCGACGCGCCGTCGCACCGCATTCACGGACATCCGCAGATGCTCCGCCGCCGCACGGAAGGAGCGCTTCCGTACGACCTCCAACGAGATGCGTACAGCCTCCCAATCCGGGCTAGCCCGGCGCTGACCCTGTACGGGGTGTTCCGTATTCGGAACACGCCGTTCCTTTCGGCTCTGCATACTTAGCCACCGTCCCTCAGTAGGTTTCTATCACGGCCATTCGAAATATGGGGTGTAAGTTGTGACCGAACATTCATTGGAACTTTTTCGCACACAAGGAATCCCGTACGTACCGAAGGCGCGTCATCCTCTTGGAGCTTTGGATTCTAGCAGGTTCGCCAAGCATTTGACAGTGTTCCGTCCGGGAAAGGAAGCACTCGCCGACCTCATGGATAAGGCCCGCGCCGCCATCCCCGGGCTGACCGACAACTCGGTTGTGGAAAAAGTCATCAAGCACAACCCTGACGCGATGTGGGCGATTGCCCGCAAGCGAAAGTTCGATGCAGGTGTTCCGTTTGGTGACGGGTTCTTCGCTTTCCTGTATCTAAATAAGAGAGGCCTCCTCCAACTTGCGGCGAACACCCTGAACACGCGCGACCCCGATACATCCCTCCTCGCCGGCCCCGGCGAGCGGCCGGCCGGCATCTACACCTGGGCGGCGCTGGCGCCGGGGATGCTCGCGGGCGGCATTTCGATGGTGCTCGAGAAGCTCGAGACCCCCCAATATGCCGGCGTCGACATCTATTCGCGCCCCAACACCGACGACGGCTTCCGCTTCAACGAGACGCTCGGCCTGAAGCGGGGCGCCAAGGTCGGTCCCATCTACGCGCCGCAGCTCTACGTGTTTCCGCGTTCGCGCCCGGCCGCCCCCCTCTACGACTCCTATCGGGGCGCCGCCGCGGAGCGCGAGATGTCGGTTACGATTGCGCGCACCTTCGAAGACCTCATGCGGGTCGCCGCCCTGCGCAGCGCCGTCTATATCGGCGAGCAGGAATGTCCGTATGAAGAGGAGTTCGACGGCAACGACCTCTCCGCCACCCATATCATCGGCTATGTCGGCAACGAGCCGGCCGGTTGCATGCGCATCCGCTATTTCGCCGATTTCGCCAAGATCGAACGGCTCGCGGTGCGCAAGGAATTCCGCAACACGCGGCTCTCCTTCCAGATCGTCAAGGCCGGCATCGAGCTCTGCCAGAAAAAGGGCTACCGCAAGCTCTACGGTCATGCCCAGAAGCGGCTGGTCAATTTCTGGAGCCGCTTCGGCTTCAGGCCGCTCGAAGGGGCCAAGGAGTTCGTGTTCTCCGATTTCGACTATGTCGAGATCGTGGCCGACATCGAGAGGGCTCCCGACGCCATCGCCATCGGCGCCGATCCCTACACGATGATCCGGCCTGAAGGACGCTGGCACGAGCCCGGCGTTCTCGAGCGCTCCGCAGCCCGCAAGGTCACCCGTCCCTCCGTCCAGCCGCGTGCGCAAGCCCCGGCGCGTCACAGCGTAGCAGAAGGCGTTTCATGAACACCGTTGTCAATTTTCTCCAATTCAGGGAGCGGGCGCGCGAACTGCCCGCGCTCGTCCTCATCGATCTGCATGAGGAGCTTTCGGCCGGAGTGCAGCCGGCAGGGCCTCCGCCTTTCTCCGAAGCGCTTGCCAATTGCCGCGCGGCTCTCAGGCATGCACGCGCCTGTTCCATTCCGGTCGCGTTCACACGGCGGGTATCGCCGCCGCAAAGCATGCTGGCCACGCCCGTCTATCCCAAATGGATCGAGGGCTTCGAACCCAATCGCTATGACATGGTGTTCGATCGCCAGCTTCCGTCCTGCTATGCGAGCTCGGAGTTCCGCGCCTATGCGGCCGAGATCGGCGGCAATTACGTGGTCGCGGGGCAGTTCGCGCAGCTTGCCTGCCTTTCCACCGTGGTCGATGCGTTTCATCGCGATCACCGCCCCGCCTTCCTCGCGGATGCTCTCGTGTGCCGCGCCGAAGGCGACGTTTCCGACACGGCGACGCTTCGGGCGGTGGCGGGCATCCTCTCCCATTATGCCGAGCCCACTGGCACGCAGCCTTGGATTCGCGCCACCTCGCGGCGCGTGGGAGCGATCAGATGAATACGTTTTCGAGTTTGCATCCGCTCCGGTACATCGCCGAGGCGCTGTCCCAAATGGCGACCACGCTCAGGGATTTCGAGATGGGGGAGCAGGCGCAGCTTCTCGACAAGGCGAAAACCGAGATCGACAGGAAGCTATCGGAGAATCCAAAGCGGGGAGGGGTTCAGAAGCAGTGAAAGTGCTCCGTGTACGGCATAAAAGCCCGTAACACGAAGGGCCGGACTTGGCGATGCGATTGGTCACAAGGTTGCGCTCGAGCGGCCTCTCCGTGACCATCGCCAGCCAGGGCGGGGCGGCCGGCTAGTCCCCCTGGCCGGCCGCCCTCAGTTTACGCATTACGCAAACAACACGACATTAGGACTTACACAACTACGCGAACGCCGGGAGGTGCAAACGCAACGCAACGCGCCGCCCGTGTGAGCCCTCTACCTCGCTCTTCGCGATTGTGCCATCCAAAATTTATATTCACCTTAACGAAACCCTTAGGATTGCGGGGCTTTTATGGCCTCCCGCGCTTTTCCGCCGCACGTGCGCGGTTGAAAAGCCGGCCCGGCAATTCAACAATCTTGCGGGCATTCGCCTTAGGCCTCATACCAGCCTGAGGAGCGCCATGGCTGGAGTTCAAGTTGGCCCAACGGGGGGTGGCCGCTGCTTCCGTTCTGACGTCCTGCCTGCTCGCATCCGCAGGCTGGGCTGCGGATATTGCTGGCCAAACCACAGCCAATTCCGTCGAGCCGAACGAAGAAGTGGTCATAACCGCCACCGAGCGCTCGGCCTCGGTGCTCGACATTCCCGGAAGCGTTTCGATCCTCACCGCGAACCGGCTTGAAGAATCCCACGTCACCGGGGTGAAGGAATTGACGGCGCTCGCGCCCCAGATGACCGTGCTCAATTCCATCGGCGAATCCTTTGGTCAGCTCATCGCCTTTCGCGGCGTGGCGACCTCCGGGGCCGACATCGGATTGGAATCGACCGTCGGGGTGACGGTGGACGGCGTCCCGCTGCTGCGCCCCAATCTGGCGATCTTCGATTTGGCGAACGTCGAACGCGTCGAAATGCTGCGCGGGCCGCAAGGGACCTTGTTCGGAACCAACACCACCGCCGGTCTCATCAATGTGCTGACCCGTGCGCCCTCGTTCGCGCCGGAGTTTTCCGCAAGCGCGACCGTCGGCGAGTTGGACGAGCGCGAGTTGCGCGTTTCGGCCAATGGCGGCCTTATACCTGGCAAGCTCGCCGGGCGTATCGACGCGCTATGGGGGACGATCGACGGCTACCTCCCCGATGCGATCACGGGCGAGTCCTATGGCGGGCGGCATCGCGAGGAAGCGCGCGGCCAGCTTCTGTTCGAACCCGGCCCCGATGTCAGCGTGCGGCTGATCGCCGATTATCTGCACCATGGCGGCACGGTGAATACGCCCGTCTATCACGTGCTCGGTCCCACGATCCCGCTCGTTGCCAAGCTCGCGGGCGTGCCGGTGACCGCGTATGGCGACGCGGCCGACGTCTCGCAGATCGACAATAAGGCCCCGCGCTTCGAATTCAGCGACAGCGCAGGGGCGAGCGCACAAACCGATTGGCTGACCGGCGCCGGCCGATTCACGGCCATCGCCTCCTATCGCAGTTCGCAAACCCGGCGCAGCTACGATGTCGACGGCGGCCCCGCCGACATCGCCAACGATCCGCGCGACGGCGAACGCTACGCCATGTCCACGCTGGAGGCGCGCCTTCAGGGTGTCGCCGGCCGCTTCGATTATCTCTTCGGCGCCTTTGCCGACCGCGCGCTCATCGTGTCGCGCGATTCCTATACGGCGGGCTCGATGTTCGAGAGCTATATGAACGGCATGGCCGGGGGCTCCATTCCCCTCTTCACCGGGCTTCCTTCGGGCAGCAATTATCCGCCCGGCACCGGCGTCTTCGACGTGTTCCGCCAGCGTGAAACACGCTATGCGCTGTTCACGCATCAGGTCGTTGCGCTCTCCGATACGCTCTCCCTCTCGCTGGGCTTGCGCTACACCGCGGAAAGCAAATCGCTTGCCGCCACCCTCACCAGCAACAATCCCGGCTGCGCCAATGCGGTCGCGCTCCATGGGCGCACGCTCACCGGCGTGCCTGCCTCCATGCAGGGCGTCATCTGCATTCCCAACCTCGATCCCCGCTATGACGGCACCTATGCGGCAGACCGCGCGGAGGGCAACTGGTCGGGCACCGCCGCGCTCAATCAGAAACTCACCAAATCGCTCGACGCGTATCTGCAATATAGCCGCGGCTATAAGGGCGGCGGTTTCCAGCTCGACCGTTCGGGCATGGATGCCGTCGCGCCCAACGCCTCGCAGCTCCAATTCAAGCAGGAAACGGCGGATCAGGTGGAAGCGGGCATGCACCTCATCTCCGCCGATGAGGTTTGGCGCGCAAACGCGGCGCTGTTCTACGAGACGTTCGACAATTACCAGTTCAGCTATTTCACCGGGCTCAATCGCAAAACCACGGACTTGCCGCAACTTTCGACCAAGGGCGTGGAAGCCGATGCCGCCTGGCGGCCGCTGCCGGTATTGGAAATCTCGGCGTCGGCCATCTATCAGGAAGCGGTATTCGGACAAAGCGGCTTTCCCTCCGGGTTGACGCAGTTGGAGGGAACGACCGCGCCGCTCGCTCCGCGCGTCGTGTTCGCGGCGGCCGCATCCTATCGCCAGCCCTTGCCCCCGCTCGGCGTCGACGGGTTCGCCAATATCGATATGCGCTGGCAGGCCAAGTCCAATGTCGGCACCTCGGCGACGCCCTCGCCCAATGTGGTGCAGGGCGCCTATGCCACGGCCGGCGCGCGGCTCGGCGTGGAATCGCGCGATGGCAATTGGCGCCTCGAAGTGTGGGCGCGCAACCTGTTCCAGAAACGGGCCTGGTCGCTCCTCTACAACACCACGCTGCAGCCGGGCTCGGTGTCGGGTTTTGTCATTGACCCGCGCACCATGGGCGTCACCGCTACGGTCTATTTTTAGAATCGCGCCCGGCAAGATGATGTTGTTAAATCCTCACCCTGAGCCGGTCGAAGGGTGAGGGAGCCGGCGACTCTGCCGAGGGAAAACCGCTTTAGTTTAGCTGCGCACGTCCCTCCGCCAGCGGAACAGGCGCTTCTCCAGCCGCTGCAGCACCGCGACCTCGATGACCAGCATCATCGCGATCTGCGCCAGCGTCCAGGCGAACACGGCGTCCGTCTGGATGAGGTCGGAGGCCTGCTTCAGCCGATAGCCCACCCCGCTCGCCGCACCCAAAGTCTCCGCCACCAGGCTCACCCGCCAGCCGAAGCCGAACGCGAGCCGCGCGCCGGAAAAGAAATAGGGCAGGATCGACGGCAGATGGATTTTCACCAAGGTCTGCATGCGGGTGAGTCGCAGCGTGCGCGCCAGCTCTAGAAAATCGGCGCTCACGGCCTGGGTGCCCTGCCACACATTGGTGACGATCAGCGGCAGCGCCGTCATCAGCACCACGAAGATCGGCGTCGCCGGCGAAAGCCCGAACCAGATCACCGCGAAAATCGCCCAGATGGCCGAGGAGACTGTGTTCATCACCGGCAGCACCGGCTCGAAGAACGCCCCGAGGCTCCGGCTCGATCCGAGCAGAATGCCGGCCGGCAATCCGATTCCCACGGCGATGACGAAGCCCGCCACCACGCGTACCAGCGTGGTGAAAAGATTCGACGGCAAATCGCCGCTCTCGGTGAGCTGCACCAGCCGCGCCGCCACGCGCGCCGGACCGGGCAGCACATAAACCGGCAAATTCAGCGCAGCCAGGTACCATAGAAGCAGCAATAGCGCCGCTAAGCCTGCGCGCTGAAACGGAACCGCGGTCCAGAATCCTCGCCCGCGCACGGCGCTGCGTGGGGGCCCGCTCATGGATTGCGCTTCGCTTCTTGGTACGGAGCCGCGTCGAACAGCGTTGCCGGCACTGCGCCCTCGACCGTGCCGCTTTTGCGGAAAATCTCCGCCATGGCTTTGAGCGTCGCGACATCGGCGGGTTCGAGGCGCGCCATGTAGATCTGATTCCACAGGCGCACATAGGAGGCGGCGTCCTGCGGATCGAGATTGGCGCTCTTGGCCAGGATCGCCGACGCACGTGCCGGCTCCTTCGCGCCGAATTGGGTGGCCTCCATCACGGCGCGCACATAATTGGCGGCAGCGGCGGGACGCTCGCGCAGAAAATCGCGATGCGCGAGCGAGACCCCGAGAATCGGCGCTGCGTCCGTCTTCATCATGCGCTTCCATTCCGGCACCAGCCCGCCCAGCACTTTCAGCTTCGCGCCGGAGAGCGAGGCTATGGTCACGGCCCGCAGAGCCGCCGCGTCGATGTCGCCGCGCATGAGGAAATTCAGCAGCGGCCCTTCGTTCGCGCCGACCGCGGTGAAACTGGAGGTCGGGAGGCCGTAATTCTTTTCCAGAACGGCGGCGGCGATGGCATAGACCGCACTTCCCGCGGGCGACATGCCGAGCTTCTTGCCCTTCAGATCGGCGAGGCTGCGCAAAGGGGAATTGGGTTTCGCCACGAACGTCGCTTCGGCGATCTGGGTGGCGAGCACGATCTCGACCGGCGCGCCCTGCACGCCGAGCGTGAACGCCCCCGCCGCGGGTGCCGCGAACGCCACATCGATGGAATGGGTCAAGAGCGCCTTGGTGGGTCCGTTGACGTCGGTGAAGCCGATGTAGTCCGGCGCGAGCCCATGCTTCTCAAGGAAGCGTTCCTGCTCCATCACTGCGCCGAAGCCTGCGCTGTAGCCGCTGGTCCAATAGCCGACGCGGATCTTCTCCGGGGCTGTGGCCGCCTGGGCCGCCGTCGAGCCCAGCCATATCGTCAGCATAAGGATAATGCGCAGCGGGATCATGCCGTGCCGGCCTCGCCGCCGGTTTCGGCGCGCAAATCCTGTGCCAGCGCATAAATCTCCGGACGCGCTCGGCGCGGCGGTGGGCTCTCGACCGTCACGCGCCGGCGTACCCGCCCCGGACGCGCCGACAGCACCACGATCTCGTCGGCGAGGATCACGGCTTCCTCCGCGTCATGGGTCACGAACAGGATTGCGAGCCCGCGCTTCTGCTGCAACGACAGCAGCTCGGCATGCATGGCGCTTCGCGTCTCGGAATCGAGCCGCGCAAACGGCTCGTCCATCAGGAGGATGTCCGCATCCGTGACCAGACCGCGCGCGAGCGCCACGCGGCTCCGCATCCCGCCGGACAGCTCATGGGGATAAGCGAGCGCGAAATCCGTCAGGCCCACCAGCGCCAGCATGGCTGCCACGCGCCTCCGCCGCTCCGCCGGGCTCGTATTTTCCGCCTCCAAGGCCAGGGCCACATTGTTCGCCGCATTGCGCCAGGGGAGCAGCCGGTCGTCCTGGAACATGTAGCCGATGCGCCGCCAATCGATTCGGCTGCCCGTGCGCCCGGCGATCCCGACCTCGCCCGTGTCCGGCGCGATCAACCCCGCGGCCATGTTGAGGAGCGTCGTCTTGCCCGATCCCGACGGCCCCAAGAGCGCCACGATGCGTCCCGGCGGCACCGCGAAACTCACATCCTCCACGGCAAGGAGTTCGCTCCCGTCCGCGCGGACGAACCGCTTCGACACGCCGCCGAACGCGATGGCCGCGTCCACGCTCTGCGCCGGCAAGAGTCCACCCGTCCCCATGAGGCTGTTTTAGGGACGCCCGGCGCAGGCGGCAATGGTCGCAGGGCTTCGGGCCCCATCCTTCGACAGGCTCATCCTTCGACAGGCTCAGGATGAGGATTCATCATTCCTCATGGTGATCTTGTCGAACCAAGATGAATGTCTCAGCCGCCCGCCATCTTGCCTCGTAATTGAGGCGGGCATACGCTTCCTTCAAATAAAGAATGAGAGGGGAATATGGCGACGTTGACGGCACCGGCCTACGGCCAACCGGCCAAGACCAAACAGAGTCTGCCTTTCATTATCGCGGCGTCGTCCGGCGGCACCCTGATCGAATGGTATGATTTCTATCTCTACGGTGTGCTCGCGGCATTTTTCGCCACCCATTTCTTTCCGGGGGACATGAAAGAGGGCTTCCTCTATTCGCTGGGCATCTTCTGGACCGGCTTTGTGGTGCGCCCCTTCGGTGCGGTTGTGTTCGGGTATATGGGCGACCTCGTCGGGCGCAAATACACCTTCATGCTGACGCTCGGCCTGATGGGGCTTTCCACGTTCCTGGTCGGCTGCCTGCCCACCTACGATCAGGTCGGCTGGGCGGCGCCCGCCCTTCTCGTCGCCTGCCGCGTCGTGCAGGGCCTGGCCCTCGGCGGTCAATATGGCGGGGCCGCGACCTATATCGCGGAACATGCACCCGACGGCAAACGCGGGCTGTTCACGAGCTGGATCCAGACGACGGCCACGCTCGGCATCGTGACGGCCCTTCTCGTCATCATGGTGTTCCGGATCGGTATGGGCGATGCCGCGTTCGGCGATTATGGCTGGCGCTTTCCGTTCATGCTTTCCGCGCTGCTCGTGGTTCTCTCCGCCTATCTCCGGCTGAAGCTCGGCGAGTCCCCCCTCTTTCAGAAGCTGAAGGATCAGGGGAAAGTGTCCAACAATCCGGCGCGCGACGCGTATGGCAGCGGCAAGAATTGGGGCCTGATGCTGCTGGCGCTGTTCGGCTTCACCGCGCCCGAAGGGGTCGTCTGGTACACGGGTCAGTTCTATGCGCTGGCCTATATGCAGGCGGTGCTCAAGATTCCGTACATTACGGTCTACACTGTTATGATCGTGGCGCTGGTCCTGGGCGCGCCGTTCTTCGTCTTCTGGGGCTGGCTGTCGGACAAAGTGGGCCGGCGCTGGATCATGACGGCGGGATTTGCGCTCGCGGTTGCGAGCTACTGGCCGGTGTTCACCTGGCTCGGCGTGTTCAAGGACAACCCGGCGATGCTGACCCTGCTCGTCTGGTACATGGTGGTCCTCGTCACCATGGTCTACGGCCCGATTGCGGCCTTCCTGATCGAGCTGTTCCCGGCGCGCATACGTTACAGTTCGATGTCGCTACCCTATCACGTCGGTAATGGTGTGTTCGGCGGCGGGGTGCCGTTCATCGCGACTCTGCTCGCGGGTATGTTCACCGGGATACCGCTCATCGGGCTCGCCTATCCCATGACCATTGCCGCCATCGGCGTCGTGGTCAGCACCTTGGGCCTCAGGCACGAAACCAAGGACGTGCAGATCTGGGACGAAGTCGGCGGCCGGCAGCCGCTGGCGGCGGATCGGGCCTAACAGCGGCAAGAAATGACCGACCGCATACTGCGCCTGGGCGTCGCGGGCCTGGGCAAAGCTTTCATGCTGATGCTGCCCGGCCTCGTGCGGCACCCGAATATTCGGCTCGTGGCGGGCGCCGACCCGCGCCCCGAGGCGCGCGCCCGTTTCGCCTCCGATTTCGGGGCCAGCGTGTACGAGACTGTGGATGCTCTGTGTGCGGATTCCGGCGTCGATGCGGTTTATGTCGCCACACCGCACCAATTCCACGCGGAGCATGTGCGCATAGCGGCCGCTCATGGCAAGCATGTGCTGGTCGAAAAGCCCATGGCTCTGACGTCCGCTGATTGCCGGGCGATGGCGGATGACGTGCGCGCGGCGGGCGTTCACATGGTGATCGGCCACAGCCATTCCTTCGATGCGCCCATCGCGCAGGCGGCCGCGCTGATCCAAAGCGGCCGGTTTGGACCGTTGCAAATGATAACGGCAATCAATTTCACCGATTTCCTGTACCGCCCGCGCCGGCCCGAAGAATTGGATACGAGCCTCGGCGGCGGCGTCATTTACAACCAGGCGCCGCATCATGTGGACATGGTGCGTCTGCTCGCGGGCGGGGGGGCGAAGAGCGTGCGCGCGCTGACCGGCGCGTGGGACCCCGCGCGGCCCACCGAAGGCGCCTATGCGGCGCTTCTGACCTTCGACAATGGCGCTTTCGCGACCCTGACCTATTCCGGTTATGCCCATTTCGACAGCGACGAATTCATGGGCTGGGTCGCCGAAAGCGGCTTGCCCAAAGACCCGAACCGCTACGCCGCTGCGCGTGTGGCACTCTCCGGGGCCGGCTCCGTTGCGGCCGAGGCCACGCTCAAAGAGGCCGGCAATTATGGCGGCGGCCAAGCGCCGGATGTAGTAACGGGCCCGCGCCTGCATCAGCAATTCGGTGTGCTGATTGCCTCCTGTGCTAATGCCGATCTGCGCCCGATGCCGGGGGGCGTGTTCATCTATGGCGACGCCGCGCGCAGCTTCGACGCCCTCCCCAACGTCGAAATGCCGCGGAAGGAAGTACTGGACGAACTCTGCCACGCAGTGTTCTACAACACGCCTCCGCTCCACAACGGCGAATGGGGGCTCGCAACGATGGAAGTGTGCTTTGCCATTCTTCGATCCGCCCGAGAGGGACGCGACATCGCGCCAGGCCCCGAAGCGGGCGCGCCGTGAAGCGCGAGCGTGGCGATGGCGGCACCCAGGCGATCCTCAGGCACTGGCGGGAAGCTGTGCCCAACGACCGCCTCGCCCATCTGGTGCGGGATGCGTCCAAAGGGCTGATGCGCGCCCTCCATTTGCGGCTCAGCGAGCACGGCGTCTCTGTGGGGCATTGGACGTTCCTGCGCATCCTGTGGGAAGAAGACGGGATCACCCAGCGCGCCTTGAGCGAGCAGGCCGGCGTGATGGAGCCCACCACCTATTCCGCGCTGAAGGGGATGGAGAAACAGGGCTATATCGTCCGTAGACAGACGAACGAGAACAGGAAGAACGTCTTCATCCATCTGACCCCCAAGGGCCGCGCCTTGAAGAAAAGGCTGGTGCCGCTGGCGCTCGAGGTGAACCGAATCGCCGTCCACGGCGCGCCGGCCGCCGATGTCGCCTGCACCCGCCGGACGCTGCTCCGGATGATCGAAAACCTCGCCGGTGACGAAGAGGCCGGTTAACGGCAACTCGACAAGCGGCTGCGCGAAGGATAACTTAGAGGCCTAAGCATTTCCGGGTCCTATCATGATCACCGCCAAGGACAACGAGCTGCTTTGCCGCGTGGAGGGCAATACCCCCATGGGCGGCATCATGCGGCGGCATTGGCTTCCCGCCTGCCTGTCGGAGGAAGTGGCCGAGCCCGACGGCGCGCCGGTGCGCACGCGGCTCCTGGGCGAAGACCTCGTCGTCTTTCGCGACACCTCGGGGCGCCTCGGCGTGCTGGGCGAACATTGCCCGCACCGTCAGGCCTCGCTCGCGTTCGGCCGCAATGAGGAATGCGGGCTTCGCTGCCTCTACCATGGCTGGAAGTTCGATGTTGAGGGCAACGTCGTCGATCAGGCCTGCGAGCCCGAAGGCGGCCGGCTGAAGATCCAGCGCAAGCACATATCCTATCCGGCGCGCGAATCCGGGGGATTTGTCTGGATCTATATGGGGCCGGCCGAAACCATGTCCGAATTCGAGCCGCCGAATTGGGCGCCCACGCCCACCGCACGCACGGCTATCGTTAAAATGCATGCCCAATGCAATTGGGCGCAGGTGCTGGAAGGCTCCATCGATTCCGCGCACAGCTCGAGTCTGCATTCCACCGACATGCCCTCCATGGCGGTCGACGGCGCCAAGGCCACCGAAGCGAATTGGCCGCGTCCCTCCACCGACAAGGCGCCCCGATTGGCCGTGCAGCGCACCTCGTTCGGGTTTCGCTACGCCGCCATCCGCAAGCCCGTCGTCAATGCGGCGACCCATGATTATGTGCGCATCACGCTGTTCGTGGCGCCCTTCACCGTCATCATCCCGCCGAACGACCGCTACAAGCTTGCGCAGATGCTGGTGCCGATCGACGATGTGAACACCATGTTCTACTGGGTCGCCTGGCACGAGACGCAAGGCATCTCGCAGGAGGACTGGCGCAAATTCTGCGCCGCCCAGATCGGCGTCGACATCGACGAGAATTACCGCAAGTTCCGCAACGCGGCCAACCGCTACCTTCAGGATCGCGCGGCAATGAAGGCGGGCGATTTCACCGGCATCAAGGGCATCCCCGCGCAGGACATGGCGATGTGGGAATCCATGGGGCCGATCGCGGATCGTTCCCGCGATATGCTGGGCGCGAGCGACATCGCGGTGGTGCAATTCCGCCGCCAGATGATCGCCGCCGCCAAGACGTTCCGCGACGGCGGGCCCGCCATCGGCACGGTGGCCCCTCGCGTACCGCGGACGACGCTCGCCTCCTTCGAGGGGATTGTCCCCAAAACGACCGATTGGCGGACGCTCGGCATCTCCGATGAGGAACGCGCCCTTGCTGCCGTCCCCGCCCCTCCACAGGCAAAAGAATGCTCTCCAAGGACGACAACGAACGCCTGACCCGCGTTGGCGCCGGTACGCCGATGGGCAATGTGTTCCGCCGCTATTGGCTGCCGGCGCTGCTGGCGTCCGAGCTGCCGAAGGCCGATGGCGCGCCGGTACGCTTCCGCCTTCTCGGCGAGGATCTGGTCGCGTTCCGCGACAGCAATGGCGCGGTCGGGTTGGTGGATGCGTTCTGCCCGCATCGCCGCGCACCGATGTTCCTCGGCCGCAATGAGAAATGCGGTCTACGCTGCGTCTATCACGGCTGGAAATTCGATGTGACGGGCCGCTGCGTCGAGATGCCGACGGAACCCAAGGAAAGTACGTACAAGGACAAAATCCGCATCAAATCCTATGCGGCGCACGAAGCGGGCGGCCTGATCTGGGCTTATATGGGGCCAGCCGCCGGTATGCCGCCGCCCCCCGACATGGAGCTGACGCGGGCGCCCGTTACCCACCGCTTCGTCTCGTGCACGGTGCAGGACTGCAACTATCTGCAGGCGCTGGAAGGCGGGCTCGATTCCTCCCACGCCACCATCCTCCACAACGTCACCATCGGCGACATGTCGTGGCTCGACGATTACGAACGCACCACGCCCAAGCTCGACGTTCAGTCTACGGATTACGGCTTCCAATATAGCGGCATCCGGAAAATCGACGGCCGCCATTGGGTGCGGGTCTATCAATACATCATGCCCGTGACGCAGATGCGCGCCCGCGCGGTGCCGGTGCGCGGCGAGAAATCGCCGCCGCGCATCCCCACCATCAACGGCCATTATTGGGTGCCTATCGACGATGTGACCGTGTCGGTCATCAATTTTTCCTATTCGGCCGATCCCGAGATTCCGCTCGACCGCGAGTTCGCGCGCGAGATGGAAGCCGGTTACGGGCGGGGCGAAGATGAACTTCTTCCGGACGGGCGGCTGAAGCGGAACTGGCGGAACAATTACCTGATCGACCGCGACGTGCAGGCGACGCAGACCTTCACCGGCATCGAAGGCATCAACACGCAGGACGTCGCGGTGCAGGAAGGCATGGGGCCGATTGTCGACCGTTCCGAGGAGCATCTCGGTTCCACCGACCGGGCCATCGTGCAAATGCGCCGGCTGCTGCTGGAAGCGACGCGCGTGGTGGAAGCGGGCGGCAACCCAAGGGCTGCGGATTCATCCGCATACCGCAACATCCGCGCGGTCGATCGTTACGTGGACGCGGAAAGCGAAATCCCCGCCCTCATCGCCCGCGAACTGACCGCGCGATTCTGATCCTCCCCCGTTTGTGGGGGAGGTCGCCCGAAGGGCCGGAGGGGGCAGCGCTACCTGAGCTTCGGCATCACCTCTGCCGCGAACAGCTCCATGTTCCGCTTCGTCTGTTCGTCGTTCAGCACGCCGAATTGCAGCATCGCCACCACAATGGAAAGCCCGGTCTTCTCGCGCATCTGCTCGATGCGGTTGCGCACGGTTTGGGGGCTCCCCACCACCACGGTGCCGGACTCCATCAATTCGTCGATGGTGAGATCGCGGTTCCGCGTGCCCAGGGCTTTGCGCATCTTCATCGTGTTCTTCATCGACGACAGCGACATGTAACCCGGCGGCAGCAGCATCTCCCACGGATTGTGCAGATACTGATTGAACAGCGATTCGATGCCGGCCTTGGCCTCCGCCTTCGCGCGTTCATCGCTCTCCGCCACATAAATCGGCGCCGCCCAACCTAACTGATCGCCGGAGGCCTCATACCCGAACGCGCGCGCGGAATCGCGATACATGTTCAGATAGCGCGACACCAGATCGGCCGCGGAAAACGTCACCAGGAAGGGATATTTCCGCGCCGGGTCCGATGCCCACTTGATCGTCTCCGACGAACCTTGCGAGGGAATCCAGATCGGGGGATGCGGGTCCTGATAGGGGCGCGGCCATAGATTGACGTAGCGGAAATTGTAGTGCTCGCCCTCGAACGGGAACGGCCCCGGCCTCGTCCACGCCTGCACGATCAGATCGTGCGCCTCCTGATAGCGTTCGTGGCTGAAGGCAGGGTTCAAACCGGTCGCGTGGTATTCCGTGCCGATGCCGCGCACGAAGCCGGTGATGATCCGCCCCTTCGACAGATTGTCGAGCATGGCGAATTCTTCCGCGATGGTAATGGGATTCGCGGTCAGCGGCAGCGCGCGGCCCAATATTGCGATCTTCACCGCCTTCGTGCGCTGGATCAGCGCGCTCGCGATCAGATTGGGCGCGGGCATCATGCCATAGGCCGTCTGATGATGTTCGTTCACCGCGACAATGTCGAAGCCCAATTCCTCCGCATACGTCAATTGATCCAGATAGGACGCGTATTCCTCCGCACCCTTCTTGGGATCGTAGAGCCGGTTCGGCAGCACCACCCAGGCGGAGCGGTGCTTGGCGCGCTCGGCGAAATCGAGCGGGCGATAGGGCATCAAATGGAAGAAGGCGAATTTCATGCCGATCCTCCTTCCAGGAAATCGCCCATCAGGCGCGCCGTCTCATCGGCTTTCTCGACGAACGGGACATGGCCGCATTCGGGAAGAATGGCGCTGCGCAGATTCGGCACCCCCGCTTCCCAGGCCTTTGCATAGGCCGCCGGCATCAATTTGTCGTCCGCGCCCCAGATCAGAAGCGTGGGCGCGGAAATCCGATGCAGCCAGCGTTCGAGCGCGGCACTGAACCAGCGCGGCTCCCATCCGAGCTTTGCCGCCATGAAGCGGTTAGTCAGCATCGCATCGGCTTCTTCCTCGCTCAGGCTGCGCGCCAGAATCGCGTCGGCGAAACGCTGGTCGTGATAAAGATTGCGCACCAGTTCCTCGGGGCCCCAGATGAAATTGTCGCCCGTGGGGATGCCCTTCACGGGCACGCCGGCGGGCGCAATCAGCGTCAAACTGGCAAGCCGCGAGCAATTGCGCACCGCAAGCTCGGCCGCCGTCCAGCCGCCCAGCGAATGACCGGCGAGATGCACCGGCACGCCGAGGCCATCGATGAAGTCGAGATAGTACATCGCGAGATCGGCGACGTTCCTGATCTTGCCTGCGTGCTTGTCCGTGCCGAAACCGGGATGCTCGGGAACCAGAACGTCATAGTGCGCGGCAAGCCGCTCGAAGAACGGCGTCCACGGCGGCAGGCCCGCCGCGCCATGCAGGAACAGCAAGATCTCGCCGGTTCCCGCACGCCGCATCCGCACGTCGATCTCGCGGACGCAATGTTGTGTCAGCTCCGGCATCCTCACCCCGCTTCGGCGCCTACGCGCTCTTTCGACTCCACCACCCGGAACGGCCGCGCCGCGGTTTCCGGCAGGAACAGCGTGAACGCCAGACTGACCGACGCACCCGCCAGCGCCAACAGCATCGCGTCCCTCAGGCTGCCCAAGCTCGCAGCAAGCACCGGCACCAGATAGGGTGCAATAGAGCCGATACCGCGTCCACTGGTGAATATGGTCGAGGCCGCGGTCGCCCGCATCTCCACCGGATAAAGCTCCGCGAACCACGGGCCGAACTGGCCGATGGAGCCCTGGCCGAATCCCCACACGCAATACCACCAGAACAGCGGCCACATCGCGTAAGCGCCCGGAAAATGCTCGCCCGCATAGGCATGGATGCCGATGACGCCCGCAATGCCGATGATCGTGAATGCCAGCACCGACCGCCGCCGCCCCGCCCAATCGCTGAGATAGCCCGCCCCGATCATCCCCACCGCGGACGCGGCCGCGAACCAGAGCGTCGCGTCGCGCAGCGCCGGCAAACTCGCGGCGAGATCCCGCACCATCAGCGTCGGCATGAAGATGGTGATGCTCTGATAGGCGATGATGTAGCCGCCCGCGATTGTCGTGCCGACGATGAAATACCGAAGCGAAGCGCCTTTGAAGATCTCCACCAAAGGCGATTTTTCGGACAGCTTCTCGGGCGGCAATTCGCCCGTCTTCAGGCGGCGCCGGTATTCCAGCCACAGCCGCGATTCCGGCATCTTCGAGCGCACGAACAGCATCAGCAGCAGCGGCAATCCGCCGACGGCGAGAGCGAGACGCCACGCGATACCGGGCTCGAAATGGGCGAGCGCGTATGTTGCGGCAAGGGACGCCATCGCCGTGCCGAGCGAGGACATCGCCTGCACCATGGCGCTGCCTACGCCGCGGCGGCGATTGTCCCAGACCTCGTTGAGCAGCACCATGCCCGCACCCCATTCGCCGCCGACCCCTATGCCGGTCAGCACCCGGAACGCGAGCAGCGAGGCGTAATCCCACGCCAGCGCCGACAGAATCGATCCGCCCGCGAGCAGCAGCAGCGTCATCAGCAGCGCGTTCTTCCGCCCCACTTTGTCGCCGAGCCAGCCGAACAGAATCCCCCCGATCACGGACGCCGCGAGACTGACCGCAACCACGCTGCCGCTCTGCTGCAGCGAGATGTGCAGCGTGTTCTGAATCGGGGTCAGCAGGAAGGCGAGGATGATGAGGTTATAGAAATCGAACGCGTAGCCCAGAATCGCCGATGAGGCGACGAAGCGCCGTTCGCGCGGGCTGTAGTGCAATTCGGCCATACAGGGTCAAATCCAAGGGACGCGGGTCACTTTAGCGGAAGGCAGGGCGCCCGGGCCTGCTATAATGGCGCCGTGGGCAGGAGGGGCTCGCGCACATGTGGACCGAACCCGAAACGCCGGACGCCTGGGAGCGCTGGGTGCGCGCGACCGGCTTGCACCATTTGGTCGCCGATCATTACTGGATGTGGCCGGCGGCCGAGACGCTGCATTATCTGGGGCTGTCGCTGCTGTTGGGCACGGTGGGCCTCTTCGACCTGCGCGTGCTCGGCATGGCGCGCGGCATTCCGCCTTCCGCGCTGCACCAGCTGATCCCGTTCGGCATCGCCGGCTATTGCGTGAACATCTTGACCGGCATCGTGTTCTTTTCCGGCTTTCCCGAACAATACGCCTACAACCCGTCGTTCTGGTGGAAGGGTGTGTTCATGGCGGTGGCCGGGATCAATGTCGCGGTGTTCTATCTCACGGCCGCATTCGCGGAGGTGAAGTCGATGCCGGCGGGCGCCGACGCGCCGTTCCGCGCCAAGCTGATCGCCGGCACGTCGCTGTCGGCCTGGGTCGGTGTGCTCATCTGCGGACGCCTTCTCACCTTCTTCCGCCCGCCCACCTTCCATTAGCGATCCTCCCCCCGTTTACGAGGGAGGTGCTCCCGAAGGGAGCGGAGGGGGCGGCAAGCGTTCACACGAACACCCCCTCCGGCTCGCTCTGCTCGGCACCTCCCCCGCTTCGCAGGGGAGGACCCATCTGATCAGCGGCGCGCACGCGGAACGGCTTGGGCCGCCCGCTCCAATTCGCGAATGCCCCGCGCGACAGCGGCCTGTTCTTCGGCCGTCAGCGGCAGCGGGAACGCCGCGTCCGCTGTTGCGGGGGCAGCAGGGGTGGGCGCGGACGCAGCCGGGGCTTCCGCAACCACGCCCGCGGCTTTGGCCGCGCTCTCCGCGGCAGCCGTTTCCTGCGCGTCCGAAGCCGGCGCTTCGATGATTGCCTCGGCTTCGCCCGGAACGGCCAATGGCGCAAGGGTGGGGGCGACGGCTGAGGCTTGCACGCGGGCGGGCGGGTTTTTCGTTTCGGTCACGGAAGAGCGATGCGGCCCCGACAGCATCGAAAGGGTCGCCGCGATTCCGGCCGCGGTCGCAATGACGAGGACGATGGACGCGGCCAGCATTCTGTAATTGCTCCAGAGGCCCTCGGCGGCTTCTTGGCCGGAGGGCTCGGCATCCTCGCTTTCCTCGAAGTCCGGCCGGACCGCGCGCAACGGGGCTTGCCTCGCGCCGTTCGGGCTTTCGGCCGCCACCTCTATGGCGGGCAGAATCCCGGGTGCCATCGACTCGGAGTCAGGCGTCTCTTCGGCGGGACCGAAATAGAGGATCGCTCCATCGTCGGCCCCGAGCGCGGGCGGGACCTGAAGCAGCAGCGCGGCGTTCACGTCCTCGGCGCGGATTTGCGGCGCGCCCTCCGAGACGGCGCTGAAATAGGCGAGCCCCGCGATAGACCGCAACCGGCGCGGCGAGCCTTTCGATTCGGCAACAATGAGCTCGAACGATTCGGCGGTGAAAAGGTCCGGCAAACCGGCGCGCCTCGCCCGCGTGAGCAGAAACTCCCGTGCGTCGGCGCGCGGGAGCGGGGTCAGCTCGATCATCGCAGGGCGAAGGCCGGAGAGAACCGCGCGGCCGGCGCAAGATGGCAAGCCCAGCAGCACGATCGTCGTCGCAACATTCTTTCCCGCGTCGGGCGACAATTCGCTCAGCTCCGAATCGGGCGCCGAATTCACTTCATCGACCAGCAGAACGTCGCAATGTTCGCTCAAGGCCACATGCATCAGGTCGCCGCGTTCGATGTGCCTGACCGACAAACCCATGTCCGAGCAGGTGCGCCGGGTCATCTCGGCGAGCAAGGTCTTGCCGGTGCTGGCGCCTCCGGTGACAAGCACGATGGGGGTCTCAAGCACGACGTGGCGGATGGTTTCGTGGAACGCCGCCTGAAGCGGACTGCCGAGATGGGGATCCGCGGACGAGCACGCGAAGGGATCGACGTTGGGCGGCTGCTGAAGCGGCCCGGCTGCACAATTCATGTGTTTGCCCCCCGTTGCTGAGACAAGCGGGAACTCATTTGCCTGCTTAACCGGCGATCCCTGGTTTTGCTTGTGACAAAAATGGGCGGGCGAGCGCTCTCCCGGGATCGACCGGCGGCAGTTCTCAGGCCGCCGAACTTGCCGTTTCCGCCCAGCGCGGCGCTTCGAGGATGCGTTCCCGTGTGAGCACAAAGCGCACGGTCGTGCCCTCGTTGAGACGGCTTTCGATGGTGAACGTCCCGCCATGCAGCTCGATCAATTGCTTGGCGAGAGGCAAGCCCAATCCGGTCCCTTCGCGTTTGCGCCGCAGCACGCTCTCGACCTGACCGAACGGCGCCATGGCATTGGGAATGTCTTCGGCCGCCATTCCGATCCCGGTGTCGCGGACGGAGATGGCGAGCCCCTCCTTGACCAGCGCGCTGGACAGCACGACATGGCCGCCTTCCGGCGTGAACTTGACCGCGTTGGACAGCAGATTGATCAGCACCTGCCGCAATCGCCGCTCGTCGGCACGGACCCAAAGATCGGGATGATCGAGCCGCATGGACAGGTTCACCTGCGCCAGGCGCGCCTGCATCTCGACGAATTTCAGCGAAGCCTCGAAGGTGGATTTCAGATCGAAATCGTCTTCCTCCAGGTTCAACCGCCCCGCTTCCAATTTCGACAGATTCAGGATGTCGTTGATGAGCGACAAGAGATGCGTCCCGCTGTCGAAGACATGCCCGGCATATTCGGGATAACGCTCGCTTGCGACTCCGAATTGCCGGTTCTTGATGATTTCCGAAAATCCGATGATGGCGTTCAGCGGCGTGCGCAGTTCGTGGCTCATATTGGCGAGGAAGGCCGATTTCGCGCGGCTCGCCTGTTCGGCGGCTTCTTTCGCCTTGACCAGGGCGGCGTCCGCGGCCTCACGGTGGCGCAATTGCTGCACCAGAAAAATGCCGATTCCGGCCACGAACAGGCTGCGCAGCACAAGTGCGATCAACTCGGTTTCCGCGCGCTCTCGCCAGTCCTTCAGGGCCACGCTTTCGTCGATGGAAGCCGACGCGGCGATACCGGCCAAGGGACGATCGACTTCGGCGAAGAGGACGCCGTTTTCGCGGCGGAAGAGCGGCGACAGATCGGGAGCGGCATCGGCGATGCTCAATCGCGGGAGCGCGTTCCCGGGCTGCGTAATCTTGCGCAAACCGAACCGAACGCCCGGCACGTTCAGCGCGCTGTGAAAGGCCGCGACCTCTTCCGCGCCGCGCCGCATGGCGGCGGGATCGGATGGGGCCGCGTTTCCATCGGCCGGCACCGGAATGCCGAATCGCATCAGGGTGGTCGCGTGTTCGCCATAGGCTGCGGCCAGCGCCGCCAGGTTGCGCTCGACCCGTTCCACCTCAGCCGTCCGTCCGGTGGTCATCGCCCAGGCATAGACGAACCACGGCACGACGAAGGCGGCCACGAACATGACCGTCAGGCGCGTGCTCATTTTCGAGACGCGCACGGCCTCAAGGCCGTTTCGTAAGCTCTTCAACCCCATCAGTCGCTCAATCGCCGGTTATGACGCCAATCTTCTCCTGCGATTTGCGAAAAATCGGCGGCTGGCTTTCGCGGCACCTTAGCTTGCAGGGGATAATGCCCGCTTAAGACGGAGCCCGGCCGCCGCCGGCGGAAAACCCAGCCGCCAAAACCGCTTGGACATTCCACCATCCCCTTGAGGGAGGGTCGAAGGTGGATTTGCGCGGAGCAAAAAGACACCTTCGGGGAGGGGACCGGCTTGGGCATATCCCATCGGCGGAGTGCATACGGCGCCTGGGTCCCGACCTCAATTTGCGTTAAATTCGCCTCTGCCGTTTTGGCCATGTGGGAGGCGCATGTGAGAACCGCACACCTTCTTCTTTCCGCTGGTCTCATCGCAGGCGGCGCCGCCTTGGCGCAGACCAACCCCGCACCCATGCCGCCCATCTCGGCTGAAATCGCCCAGCCCAAGGACGCGCGCTACCCCGGCACGATCAGCCTTGCCGTCGATGCCACCGATACGGTGCGCCACATCTTCCGCGTGCACGAAACCATTCCGGTGGCGAACACGGGGCCGATGACGCTGCTCTATCCGCGCTGGCTTCCGGGCACGCACGCGCCGACGGGCCGCATCGATCAGCTCGCCGGTCTCAGCATCCGCGCCGGCCAGACGCGGCTCGAATGGTCCCGCGATCCCCTCGACGTCTACGCCTTCCGCGTCAGCGTGCCGGCGGGCGCGACTGCGCTCGATCTCGATTTCCAGATCCTCACCGCCACCGTTGCCGATCAGGGCCGCGTGGTGATGACGCCCGAGATGCTGAATCTGGAATGGAACACGGTCGCGCTCTATCCGGCGGGAATCTTTGCCCGCGGGATCATGGTCGCACCCTCGATCAAGCTGCCGGAGGGCTGGAAATACGGCACCGCGCTCGATACGGCGTCCATCAATGCGGGCACGGCGATTTTCAAACCGGTCGCGTTCGACACGCTGGTGGATTCGCCGATGTTCGCGGGCCTCAATTACAAACGCGTCGAACTCGATCCGAACGGGCCCGCGCGCGTCTCGCTCAACGTGGTCGCCGACCGGCCCGAACTTCTGGAGATGAAGCCCGAAGCCATCGCCGCGCACCGCGCTCTGGTGAGCCAAGCCTACAAGCTCTATGGCGCGCATCATTACGACCATTACGATTTCCTGCTCTCGCTCTCCGATCAGATGGGCGGCATCGGTCTCGAACATCACCGCTCCAGCGAGAACGGAACCGCGCCCACCTATTTCACCGAATGGGAGAAGAACGCCGACACGCGCGATCTTCTGCCCCACGAATACACCCATTCGTGGAACGGCAAATACCGCCGGCCGGCGGACCTCTGGACGCCCACCTTCAACGTGCCGATGCGCGATTCCCTGCTCTGGGTCTATGAGGGCCAGACGCAATATTGGGGCTATGTGCTGGCGGCGCGGTCGGGGCTTCTGACCAAGCAGCAGGCGCTCGATGCGGTGGCAGCGACCGCTGCCGCCTACGACAACCGCAGGGGCCGCGAATGGCGCCCGCTTCAGGACACCACCAACGATCCCGTCGCCCAGAACCGCCGCCCGATCCCGTGGCGGAGCTGGCAGCGGGCGGAGGATTACTATTCCGAAGGCGAGCTAGTCTGGCTCGATGCCGACACGCTCATCCGCGACATGTCCGGCGGGAAAAAATCGCTCGACGATTTCGCGCGGGCCTTTTTCGGCGTCAACGACGGCAGCTACGAGCCGATGACCTACGATTTCGAGGACGTGGTGAAGACGCTGAACGCGGTCCAGCCGCACGATTGGGCGAAGTTCCTGCGGGCGCGATTGGACAATGTGGGCGCGGAGGCGCCGCTCGATGGGCTGGCGCGCGGCGGCTACCGGCTTGTGTATAACGACACGCCGACCGATTTCTCCAAAGGCGCCGAGGCGCGCCGCCGCGTCGTCGATCTCACCTATTCGCTCGGGCTGACGGTGGGGCGCGAGGCGCGCATCACCGACGTATTGTGGGAAGGCCCGGCGTTCAAGGCGGGGTTCACGGTCGGCACGCAGGTCGTCGCGGTGAACGGGGTCGCTTATGACGGCGACAGGCTGAAAGAGGCGGTGAAAGGCGCGAAATCCTCAAAGGCGCCGATCGAATTCATCCTCAAGAACGGCGACCGCTACAGCACGCTCAAGATCGATTACCACGAGGGCCTGCGCTACCCGCATCTCGAACGCACCGGCCCCGGCGTTGCCCGCCTGGACGCAATCCTCGCGGCGAAATAGATCGCGCGCGCGGCCCCGCTTCAACCGGCGTGGACGATCTCCGTCGCCGTGCCGGGATGGCAATCGGAGATGTTCACCGTGGCCTTCAGCTGAGCGGCGAGGGCCTCGACGATACTGGTTCCGAGACCGACATGATCTGGCTCGCCGGTGTGTTGCCGTCCGACGCCATTGTCGGACACCGCCAAACGCCAGGCTGCCCCGTCTCTCGCGAATTCGACTGCGATATGGCCTTTGCGCCCATCCGGAAATGCATGTTTGAGCGCGTTTATCACGAGTTCTGTGACGATGAGACCGAAGCTCACGGCCTGGTCTGCCTTGGCGGCGCCGCCCGTGGCGACGGCCGTCACCGTCACCGCACCGTCGTCCCCGATCATCGAACTGGCAAGCTCGTTGCACAAGGTTGTCAGGTACGGACCGACGTCGACGTCGTCATTCCGGCTGGCCGCGCGCAATTGGCGCTGGACGGTGGCAATCGAAACCACCCGCTTGTGCACATCGTTCAGGTGATAGCGGGTTTCCTCAGACTGTACCTTGCGGGCCTTCAACAACAATATGCTGGCGATGATTTGCAGACTATTGCTGACCCGATGCTGGATTTCGCCGATCAGAACACTTTGCTGCCGCAGCAGCGTGTCCTTCAGCCGGTCGGCTTCTCGCCGTAGCGTCACGTCCTCGAGACCGACCAGCATAGCGACATTGGAGTTGTGCTCGTCCGGAACCGGGCGGGCGTCGAGCAACATGTGGCGCCGCCCCAGGCCTGGAACCTCGAGTTCCACGTCATAGGCTTCGATGGCGACGGCGCTCGAAATCACGTTCTCCAGCAGCAGGCGCAGGGCGGCAATGTCCCACCGTGCGGCCGGCATCTCGCAAAGGAGCTGGCCCCGTATCTCTTGGGCATCGACCTGAAACAGACTGTAAAAGGAGCGGCTTGCAGTCAGGATACGCAGACCACGGTCGATGACGATGAGCGGCTCGCGGACGGTTGCAACAATAGCTTTGGCCAGGGAATTATTGCCTTCCATCTCCAGCAGGGACGGCCGTTGGCGCGGGAAGGGCCATCTGTCGCCGTCATCGGGGTGTCCCGATGCGGGATCTCTGTTTGCCACGGCCATACGCACACCTCACGCTCCTCCCCACGTTCACGCAGCCATTCGCTGCCGATTGAAGACGGCGCCCGGGCGACGGCGTCAACCAATCGCCCGGGCCATGGCTGGGTGATCGCGTGGGGGGGCTCATGGGAAGCACCCAGCGCGTTGAGGTTAGGCTTGAGGCGCAAGCTCGTCTGTACCCGATTGACCAAGCGCCGGATTGTTCCAGATTTCGTGAAAACAAATAATTCGGGTCCGGAAAACTCACCAGCGCGTGTGCAATGCGGCCTGTCGAAGGCTTTTACAGACGGCTCAGCCGCGGCGGCGCTGGACGTCCCTTCCACGTCGCCGCCCCCATGCCGATCAGGCCCGAGACGAGCAGAAACAGCGAGCCAGGCTCCGGAACCGAAGAGGTACCGCCGCTATATCCCCCGCTGCCGTAGTCGGTGCGGCCGGTGCCGCCATTGTCGGCGTTGCAATCGTTGGAGATGGTATTGGTGTCCATCGTGACGGCGGCATTAAGGGCGATTGCCCGGCCGCACAGGATCTTCGCGGTTGTATTCAGGGTGATGCTCTGGTCGGCGAGGATGTTTCCGGCGAATACCGTGCTCGTGCCGAGCGTCGCGGAGCTGCCAACCTGCCAATACACCTGGCTCAGGGAACTGCCGTTCAGCACATCGACAACCGAGGAGCTGGCGGTGGTGAGCGTCGTCCCTATCTGGAACACGAAGGTCCCGCCGGGATTGCTCGCGAAGTCGAGCGTGAGCGTGTTCGTCAACTGCGCCGACGTATCGAACTTGTAGACCCCGGGAGAGAGCGTGGGCAACGAACCCAGATCCGTACCCGAATAATCGTGCGTCACCGAGAGGCCCGAAAGAGTGGTGTAGGCACTGAGGGCATCGCTCTGAGCCTGCTGCGCGACCGCATCGCCCGCGTGCATCGTTCCCGTGAGCGTGATCGTGCCCGCCCCTGTGATCGCAAGCCCTGGGTAAACTCCCAGGTCACCGGTGATCGTGGTTGAACCGGTATTGGTCACCGTGGAGGCTCCCAAGACCGCGAAACTCTGCGCCGAACCAAGGATCGGTGTGGCCAATGCCGAGGAGGCCCACAGAAATCCTGCCAACGACATGGCGATTGCAGGGACGCCGCGTGCAAGAAAAGCCGATGAACACCCATGTTCGCGCGCAGTGCTCGAACGAATAATTTCACTATCAGATTGTCTCGCGATCACGGTTCCCCCCGCGTCTGATCGGCCTCGCAGAACAGCCAATCGCATGATGACGCTAGGCGATCCGGGTTGTGTAAGTCTGTCTAATATTGATCACTTTGCGCGTGTTCCGTTCACTTTTGCGGCGCGTGCCGGTTGCGTGGAATATGCGCCCGGCGGTACGATTTCGTCAGCGACGCAACCGAACTGTGCAAATTTGATCATGGGCCGGCCACGATAGTGCTGTAATAATTCTAGACACTTTTCCCCACGAGGCTTCGGCTTGACTAATTCAGTTGCGCCATTCGATTCGAAAGTCTTCCTGGCCAGTGCCAGCACGGGCCGAACGGTCGCTCTTTATCCCAAGAATCAAACTGTCTTTGCGCAAGGCGAGTCCGCGGATTCGGTTTTTTATATCCTGAAGGGCAAGGTCAAGGTCTTCGTGATCTCCCAGCAGGGCAAGGAAGCCGTGGTGGCGATTCTCGGAAAGGAGGAATTCTGCGGCGAAGGATGCCTTGCCGGGCAGAAGCGCCGCATGGCGACGGCAGTCACCATGACCGAGTGCGAGATCACGCGGATCGAGAAGGAGGTCATCATGCGCGTACTGCATGACGAGCAGGCCTTCTCCGAACTGTTCCTTGCGCATCTCTTGGCGCGGACGATCCGGGTCGAGGAGGATTTGGTCGATCAGCTTTTCAATTCGAGCGAAAAGCGATTGGCAAGGGCGCTGCTTCTGCTTGCGAACTACGGAAAGGAAGGCAAGCCCGAAACCATCATCGCCAAGGTGAGCCAGGAGACCCTTGCCGACATGATCGGAACGACCCGGTCACGCGTGAGCTTCTTCATGAACAAATTCCGCAAACTGGGCTTCATCAGTTACAACGGGAAGCTGGAAGTGCACAGTTCGCTCTTGAGCGTCGTCCTGCACGACCACCCGCAGATCAGGAATAATGGCGAAACGGATGAACCGGGATCGGAGTAAACGTCCACGGGTTCTCGCGCCGAAGGGTTAACCTTCCCAGCCTTCCACGATGCGCATGTCGCGGTCGGCGGTGCCTGCCAATGCCGCCAGCGCCTCTTTGTAGGCGGGGCTGTCATAGGCGGCCATCGCCGCTTCCAGGGTCGGGAATTCGATCACCACGGTGCGCTGGATGACGCCGTTTTCCATCGCCTTCTTCGCCACGCTGCGAACCAGGAACTTGCCCCCTTGGGCCACCAGCGCCGGCCCCGCGAGCTTGGAATAGGCCGCCAGTGCGTCCGGGTTCGAAATCGAACGATAGGTGGTGATCCAATATCCCTTGGCCATGCAGTCCTCCCGTGGCGTTTGCCGATTTCGCCCTCTTAGCACGGCTGGCGCCCGGCCGCGCAAGGGCGCGCCCCCCCTTGGCGCCCGTCAGCACAAATAAAAACCCCGCCGGCGGGGGTCAGTCGCCAGCGGGGGGTACGTCGTTGGGGTACTTCACGCTGTTTTCAGCGCAGCGGGAACTTAGCAAATCCGCCGCGAGGCGCGCGTGAAATTGCGGTTAGGAAATGTACGATCCCGTACTACTTCCGAGGGGCCGAGCACTAAGCGTGGTATCCAAGCGAGCACAATGACGCCGCTCCTCGATAGGGTAAACTGCCGCCAAGCGAACAGGGGAGGAACCCATGGGCAAATCGCGCGACATCGGCAACATCGAGATTCCACAGGTCGCGGGCAACGGCCTGCTCGACCGCCGCGCGCTGCTGACGAGCGGCGCGGTATTCGCCGGAACCGCAGCGGCCGCGAGCATCGGCGGCATCGCGACGGCCGCTGCCGAACCGCTGGCCAACGATCCCTGGAGCACGACCATCGGCGCGCCGATTCCGCCCTATTCAAATCCGTCCAAGTTCGAGGCCAAGGTCGCGCACCTGATCGCGCCCAACAACGGCATCGGCACCGGCCAGGCGCGAACGCCCCATCATCTGCTCGACGGAATCATCACGCCCAACGGCGTGCACTTCGTCGTCGCACGCGCAGGCGCCCCGGACATCGACCCCGACAAGCACCGGCTCTTGATCCACGGGATGGTGAAGCAGCCGCTGATCTTTTCCTTGAACGACCTCATGCGTTATCCGATGGAATCGCACATCCGCTTCGTCGAATGCGGCGGCAATTCCGCAGGCATGTGGTCGAAGGAGCCGATCCAGGCGAACGTACAGGCGCTGCACGGGCTGCTCTCGTGCTCGGAATGGACAGGCATCCGCGTCTCCACGCTTTTGGCCGAAGCCGGCGTCGATCCCAAGGCGACATGGGCGATCGCCGAAGGGGCGGACGGCGTCACCATGCAGCGCTCGATCCCGACCGCCAAGCTGATGGACGATGCGATGATCGTCTTCTACCAGAACGGCGAACGTATCATGCCGTGGAACGGTTATCCGATCCGCCTGATGGTGCCGGGCTATGAAGGCAACATGAACGTCAAATGGCTGCGCCGGCTGAAGCTCACCGACGAGCCCGCGATGGCGATCAACGAATCGCGCCAATACACGCTGCTGCTGGAATCGGGGAAGGCCTGGCGCTTCTACTATCCGATGGAGGTGAAGAGCTTCATCACCCGGCCCTCGCCCACCATGCAGATGCCCGCCCCCGGTTATTACGAGATCAGCGGCCTCGCATGGTCCGCACACGGACGGATCGACAAGGTCGAGGTTTCCGCCGACGGCGGCAAGTCCTGGGCCTTGGCCGCACTCCAGGCCCCGGTGCTGCCCAAGGCGCTGACCCGCTTCCGGATGCCCTGGAACTGGAGCGGCGCGCCCGCGGTCGTCATGAGCCGCGCAACAGACGAAGGCGGCAATGTGCAGCCGACCCGCCAGAAGCTCTATGCCGAGCGCGGCGAGCCCCGCAACACGCCCAATGTGAATGCCTTCCCGATGAACCACGTCAATTCAATTTCGAGCTGGGGCATCGCCGCCAACGGAGCCGTCACCCATGTCTATGTCTAAGATCGCAATCCCCTCTCCCCTCCAGGGGGAGAGGGCCGGGGTGAGGGGGTGCACTTTCCTCCTCGCAATTGGCGCTTCCATCGCGCTTGCAACCGCGGCTTCCGCGGCCGATGCGCCCCATTTCGGCAAACCGATCAGCGAAGCGGACGCCGCCGGCTGGGACATCACCATCACGCCCGACGGCAAGGGCCTGCCCGCGGGCTCCGGCACGCCGGCCCAGGGCAAGGCCATTTATGCGGTCAAATGCGCCTCCTGCCATGGAGCGGGCGGTGAGGGCGGGATGGGCGGCCCGCGCCTCTTCGGCGGTGTCGGCACGCTGAAGGCGCCTGCCCAGCCGGTGCAGACGGTGGGCTCCTATTGGCCCTATCCGAGCATGGTGTTCGATTTCGTGCGCCGGGCGATGCCGTGGACCCAGCCCAAATCGCTGACCAATGACGAGGTCTACGCGACGGTTGCCTACATCTTCAATCTGAACGGCCTCCTCAAGGACGGCGACGTCCTGAACAAGGACACGCTGATGAAGGTGCAGATGCCCAACCGCGACGGCTTCATCGACCTCTACCCCGCCAAATACTGACGCCGGCGATCCTTTCCTCCCCCGTTTACGGGGGAGGAAAGCGCGAAGCGCCGGAGGGGGCGCTCCTCCCCCGTTTACGGGGGAGGGGGACCGCCGCAGGCGGTGGAAGGGGCGGCCGCAAGCTGAATACCGGCCAGCACATATTCCAGCCTTGCCTCGTCCAACACGTCCCGCGCGGCGAAACGCAAAACTCTGATGCTCTGTCCGGTGAGCCAGCGGTCGCGGCGCCGGTCATGCGCGGCACGATCAGTGCTTTCGTGCGCACCTCCGTCGATTTCGATAGCAAGCCGCGCCGCATGACAGAAGAAATCGAGAATGTATGGTCCGACGGGATGTTGTCGCCGAAAGCGCAACCCGGCCAGAGCGTCGCCCCGCAAATGGCGCCAAAGAATGACCTCGGGCAACGTCATGGTTCTGCGCAAGGCGCGCGCGCGTTTGAACGTCAGAACCGGAGCCCGCATTGCCCTCTCCACCATGCTGCGCATGGTCCCCCTCCCCCGCTGCGCAGGGGAGGACCCTAATCGTATAGCAAATCCCCCTTTAGTCCTCCCCCGTTTACGGGGAAGGTGGCGCGCAGCGCCGGAGGGGGCGGTCCTCCCCCGTTTACGGGGGAGGGGGACCGCCGCAGGCGGTGGAAGGGGCGGCCG
>CAZBRO010000007.1:0-206866 GCA_964494505.1 uncultured Bordetella sp. | reverse complement strand
TCCGGCGCCCACGGCCGCAAACGGCAGAGCTATCACCATGGCATAAGCCAGAAGCGCTGCGACGGCCGCCATAAAGGCAGCCATCGCGATGACCTTTACCGGATCGTCATAGTTCAAAGGACTTGCTCTCGGCGAGTTCAGCGTTGCCCTGGAGGTGCTCTTTGAGGATTTTCAAGCTGTCAATGACGTGGGCTTCGTATTGCTTCGCCGCGACTGGCGTTTCGCATTCGTAGCTGTCTGGGCCTTTGAGCAGTTTGTTTACCGACAGCTCAAAGCCGCCGAGGGATGCGAGATAGTCTTGTTTGTTCTTGAACCGCTCGCGCACCACGGCGTCCGGCCCGCGCTCAAGAAGGACGGATTTCTCCATCTTGCGCTTCCGAATGACGGCCATTTCCTCTTCGTTGAATGTGACTGATACCGTGACGGCATAGTAGGTTTTCTTGAACACCAAACCGTGTTGCGTCTCACTGTGATTGATCGAAACTTTCACTGCACCCCTCCCTAAAGATGATTGCTAAGATCTGGGCCTTCTCCTCGACATGCTCCCTCTTCACTCCGCAGTCCGCGCGGGAGCGGTTGCGAACTATTCGTTTGGCGGAAACTCAGATGACCGAAATGCGTCGCCAATTGCGGTCGATAGGATGGGATTTCGTTGGATCGGATCGTGCGTCCGAAACGGAATTGACAATTACCGGCTGGGTGTCGGGCAATCATGTGCCAGCTGGGACGAACCCGCTGGTCGCGGGGACCTGCACCTGGTCCCGAATAGTCGTGCGCCCCCACCGCCTGCCCCCGCCGACGAGAATACGTACCCAGAAAATAAACTCAGATTCAGAGTCGTTCTATCGGCACGAGGACTTAGTAGAATCCGCCTACGAAGGTACTGTGAGTGAGATTTTAGTACAAAAATGCTTGTAAGGAGACGAAGCGTTACCTCTGTCTTTCCTCGAAGCGTGCGCCGTTGGCGTACGCGAGAGGTCTGCGGATTGCAGAGCAATACGTAAAGACAGATGAAGTCGCGCTAAATCACCCCGAAAATGTGTAGCTCAATGGGGAAGTCTGAGGCCCCATACTCAGCATGTAAGCGCCGTCGCTGAGTCCTATACGGAAAAGGGCGGGGTAACGGGTACGATAAAGGGAGCCGGTTTGGACGCCGGCTCCCTGCTCCCATTACTGGGAGGTCACGTGGGCTCTGCGAAGCGCAATCTTGGTCTGAATCCAGTCCTCTATCTCTTGCTCCACCCACCCGCATCGGCCATTGCCAAGCCGCACCCTCAAAGGGAACAACCCGGCCTTTTCGAGCCGGTCGATGTGCGCAAAGCTATAAACGACTCGCTCCTTGACCTGCTTCTTCGACAATAACCGCGTCATGTAACTCTCCAAGTTTGGAGAGCGTCATGACGCCCTTCGGGTTGACGCCTTCAGGCAAGCGGAACAGTATCACGCCCTCTTGTGTAGTTGGAGGGACACATGGGCGAAGGTATGCCGGGAGGTCGCGGTCGTGAAATGACCCAGCGGACATGTCCGCATTGCAACGGAAAAGGTAAGGACTCAAAAGGTGAGACTTGCCGCCCGTGCAATAGTTCGGGGAAGTTACGGAATAGCTAGGACCTCTTTTAGGTGCATCTCCCACTTTGCGACGGCGTCTTTCATTTCTGGAAAGAAGTCGTAGCGCTGGTAGACGCCTACAATCCCGCCGAAGCTTCCACTGACATGGTTGAGAAGTTTTTCGACGACCGGAAGGGCCACTCCTCGCGCGGCGAGGCCAGAAGCAAACGTTCGTCTAAGGTCGTGAAGCGTCCAGTCCGTCACACCGCTTCTTTCATCCAGGGTGGCCTTGCTCTTTGAAAAGCCGTTAAAAGCCCTGGAAATGTTCCCGCGTGCTGGAAAAACCAATGTCTTCGAGGGCTTGGTCAGTGAGAGCGTGAGCACCGACAACTCCCCTATGGGAAGCGTATGCTCACGTCCATTTTTCGTCAGCCATGACGGGAAAGTTATGCGGTCATCTCCAATCATATTCCCCTGAAGTTTGGAGATTTCTCCACGCCGCTGTCCGGTGAGGATAAGAAGTTTGACGATCCGGCCGAATGTATCGTCCCCGCACGCGTTCCAGATTTTCTTCAACTCTTCATCGGCCAGTACCCTTGCCCGAGCTTTTGAGCCCTCAGGTTTTTCCATCCGCGCCACCGGGGAAACGTCGAAGTAGTGGCGGCGATTGCACCAATTAAGGAACGCTCGAAGGACGGTGAACGCGTGGAAGCGTTCGGAACCGCGGATGTGGTCCAGTTTCTTTTGGACTTGTCCGGGTGTGATTTCGTCGAGCTTCGTATCCCCGAATTTGAAATAGGTTTTGAGGAGACGGCCGTATTCGGTATGGGTTGTGGCCTTCCGCTTCGCCTTAATCCCATCCAAATATCGCTCCAGGGCCCAATTCCAGCCTACCGAGGCGATTTTTGTCTTGCCCAGAGTGTACGTGGCTAGACGCCGTTTCGCTTCAACGCGGGCCTCTTTGAGATCAAGGATTCCCACCCGCCCGATGGTCTCTCGGATACGGGTGCGTCCGTGGGTGAGCACGTAAGATTTAGTGCCTGTAGCTGTCACCCGAACCCCGAAGCCCGGTACAGTCCCGTCGAGGTAGATTTTCGCGCCCATTTCCGGGGGTTGGATTGCGCGGACTCCAAACTCTGTCAGCATCCTGTGTCTCCACTATGTCTCCGCCAAACGTGGCGCTACGCTGAAGTGCAATGAGCACCTGTGCGTACGGGTAAAACCCGAAACCGCAAGACCTTCAGAGACTTAGGAGGAGCTGTGGGGTGGTATGAGAAAGTATCAAATTTGCCCCGGCACTAATTCGTAGTCTGGTGCTCTATCCAGCTGAGCTACCGGTGCCTTCCAAGGGTCGCCGAACCTAGTGAGGCGCGCCCGGCTTTTCAAGGGACCAACGCACCACACAGCATCGGTTGCGGCAATCCCCCGGCGAACCGCGTCGTTGTGAACATGGGTCCTTGCTCAAATGTGTCCGTCAGGCGCTGGGCAGGAAGGACTTCGCTAGTTAGTTTAGGCGACGTTGGGCAATGAGGCGCACATGAATTGGGTCGCATCGGGTCTTGCGGCTTTGGCACGAAGGGTTGTGCAGTCGGGCCCGGCGGCCCTCCTTCTGTGCGCGGCCTGGCTTGGGCCTGCCGATGCGGCCGCGCCTCCTGCGCCGACCGATCCGGCAGCACTTGGTGAGACGCTCACGCCCGCCCGGGCGGCGCCGCCGGCCAGACCGGCAGCCGCCATTGCCGCCCGCCACATGATCGTCGCCGCCGAGCCGGACGCGGCCGAAGCAGGTCTAGCCATGTTGCGCGCGGGCGGTTCGGCAGTCGATGCGGCCATTGCGGCCCAGATGGTGCTCAATCTGGAGGAGCCCCAATCGTCGGGCGTCGGAGGCGGCGCCTATCTCATCGTCGCGGATGGAACGCGGCTCCATGCCTATGACGGCCGCGAGACCGCGCCGGCCTCGGCCCGGCCGGATATGTTTCTGGATGCCCAGGGCCATGCGCGGCGCCACTTCGATGTGGTGCCCGGCGGACTGTCGGTGGGCGTTCCCGGCGACGTGCGGATGCTGGCGATGGCCCATGCGGCCCACGGCAAGCTGGCCTGGGCAAAGCTGTTCGAACCGGCCATCCGGCTGGCCGAGCAGGGTTTCAAAGTGCCGCAGCGGCTGGCCGCCGAACTGGCCCAAGGGGGCCCCAGACTCGCCGCCATGCCTGGCATTCAGGCGATGTTCCTCCATCCCGACGGCACGCCCGTCAAAGCGGGCGAAATCTGGCGCAACGAAAAGCTGGCGCGCACCTTCCGGCAGATCGCCGAAGGCGGGCCCGATGCCCTTTACAAAGGCGAGATCGCAGGCGAAATCGCCGATGCGGTCACCCATGCCCCCGTCAATCCCACGGTGATGACGACGGCCGATATTGCGGGGTATCAGCCGAAAGAGCGCACGCCGATTTGCGGGCTTTATCGGGCCTATCGCGTATGTTCGGTGCCTCCTTCGACCTCGGGCGGCGCCACGGTGCTGGAGATTCTGGGCCTGCTGCAGAATTTCCCCGCCGGCCAATTGCAGCCAGGCACGCTCTCGGCCGTGCACCTGATTTCGGAGGCGAGCCGGCTTGCCTATGCCGACCGCGACAAATGGCTGGGCGATCCCGATTTCGTGGCCGTGCCGCTCCCGGGGCTCCTCGACCATGCCTATCTCGACACCCGCTCGCGCCTCATCGATCCGATGCGCGCCATGGGCATGGCCGAAGCCGGCACCCCGATGCAGAAAGCAGAGCTGCCGCTTTTCGCGCCGATGCCGCCGCAGATCGAGCATGGCACCAGTCACCTCGCAGCCGTGGACGACCGCGGCGAGGTCATCTCCATGACCACCTCGATCGAGGCGGGCTTCGGCGCGGAGATATCGGCCGGCGGCTTCCTTTTGAACAATGAGCTTACGGACTTTTCCTTCGAGCCCACGATCGACGGCAAGCCCGTGGCCAATGCGCCGGCACCCGGCAAGCGGCCGTTGAGCTCGATGTCGCCTACCATCGTCTTTGCCCCAGACGGCCAATTCTTTGCCACGGTCGGCTCTCCGGGGGGACAGCAGATCATCGCCTATGTCGCGCAAGCCCTGATCAACCTGATCGACGGCCGGCTTTCCATGGCGGACACGGCGGCCGCGCCCCGCCATGTTAACCTGAACGGGGCGACCGTGATCGAACGCGGCACAGCGCTCGAAAAATTCACGCCCGCGCTCACCCAAATGGGCCATCAGGTGCGCGCCGTTCCCTTCGATTCCGGGGTCAACGGCATTCGCCGCGTGAACGGCGGTTACGAAGGCGGCGCCGATCCGCGCCGCGAGGGCGTGGCGCTCGGCGATTAGGAATGATACGCCCGCGCCAGCGCTCCCGCCGGTCCTTCGCATGAACAGCAACATTCTTCAGCGTGCGATCGAAGCGCACAAGGCCGGCAATTTCGCCGAAGCCGCCAGGCTCTACGCGGACATCCTGCGTGCCGATCCGCGCAATTTTCCCGCCCTCTTCTCGCTGGGCTTTCTTCATTACCAGGTCGGCCGCTTCGAAGACGCTCAGCGCATTCTGGCCGATGCCCTGCGCCTCAATCCCCGTTCGCCCGAGGCGTTGTTCACCCGCGGGGCCGCGCTTCAGCGGCTGAGCCGCCTTCAGGAAGCGCTTTCCTCCTTCGACCAGGCGCTCGCGGTCAAACCCGATTTCGTCGAGGCACAATCGAGCCGCGGCATGGCGCTGATGATGCTGAACCGCAACGAGGAAGCGCTTCAGAGTCTCGACATCGCGCTCGCATTCGATTCGCGCAACGCCTCGGCCTGGAACGATCGGGGCCGCATCCTGCAGGCCATGGGACGTTACGATGAAGCGATCCAATCCTTCGCCAAAGCGATCGCGCGCGATTCCACGCTGGCCGAAGCCACGCTCAACCGCGCGGCGACATTTGCAGCGATGAAGCGCTATGAGGACGCGGCAAGCGATCTCGAAGCCGCTCTCAAGCGCGATCCCGAGATTCCCTATTCGCGCGGTCATCTCTGTCTTTACCGCATCAGCGTCTGCGACTGGCGCCATTACCAGGAGGACGTAGCGGCAATCGCGGCTGGTCTCCGGTCGGGAAAGCGCGTCGTCAATCCTTTCATCAATGTGCTGATCTCATCCTCCCTGGCCGATCAGCTGCAATGCGCACGGATCTGGACGGCAAGCGAGGCGCCGCCTTCGCCCAATCCGCTGTGGCGTGGTGAACGCTATGCGCATCAGCGGATTCGCATCGGCTATGTGTCGGCCGACTTCCATTCGCATGCGACGCCGGCCTTGATGGCCGGTGTGTTCGAGGCCCACGACAAAGCGCGTTTCGAGACCATCGCCTTTTCCTTCGGGCCCGACGACAGGAGCACCATGCGAACCCGCGTGATGGCGGCGTTCGACCGCTTCATCGACGTGCGCGGCAGAAGCGATGCCGACATCGCAAAGCTGATGCGCCAGATGGAGATCGACATCGCCGTCGACCTGAAAGGCCACACCAAGGACAGCCGGTCGGGGATTTTCGCGCATCGCCCGGCGCCGATTCAGGCGAGCTATCTCGGCTATCCCGGCACGATGGGCGCCCCCTATATCGACTACATCCTTGCCGATCGCGTCGTGCTGCCCTCCGAGCACCGGCCCTATTACACCGAGCAGATCGCCTGGCTGCCCGACACCTATCAGTGCAACGATTCCAAGCGCCTGCTCACCATCGGCGGACCTTCGCGGGCGGAAGCGGGATTGCCGGAAGATTGCTTTGTCTTCTGTTGCTTCAACAACAATTTCAAGATCGCGCCTTCCATGTTCGCGATCTGGATGCGGCTGCTCAAGGCAATTCCGGAAAGCGTGCTCTGGCTGCTCGAAGACAGTCCCGAAGCCATGCGCAATCTAAGACTCGAGGCGAAGGCGCACGGCGTCGCGCCCGAAAGGCTTATCCCCGCGCGGCGGGTAAGTGCAGCCGAGCATCTCGCGCGCCACCGGCTCGCCGATCTCTTCCTCGACACCCAGCCCTATGGCGCCCACACGACTGCGAGCGATGCGCTGTGGATGGGCCTTCCGGTGCTGACCGCGCTCGGACCCACATTCGCCGGCCGGGTCGCGGCGAGCCTGCTCCATGCGGCCGGGCTCCCGGAGCTGATTGCGCCATCGCTCGATGCCTATGAGGCCATGGCGCTCGATTTCGCGCGCAATGCCTCCGCACTCGCCGATGTGAAGGCAAAGCTTGCAGTCAACCGCGCGAGCGCCCCCCTGTTCGACACGCTGCGCTTCACGCGCAATCTGGAATCGGCCTATCTCGATATGTGGCAGCGCGGGCAACGCGGCGAACCGCCGAGGAGTTTTGCGGTGTCCACGTCACCGCAAGTCCCGCCGGCGGCTGCCGCCGCTTTCGTCGAGGGTTGCCAATTGGCCCAAGACGGCTTTACCGATGACGCCATGGCCGCGCTGGAGCGCGCCATCGCGATTGCGCCTCGTTTTCCCGAAGCGCTGACCAATCTGGGCGCGCTGCTGCAGCAGAAGAAGCGGCCCGAAGATGCGCTCAAACGCTTCGATGCCGCGCTCGCCGTCAATGCCGGCATCGTGCAGGCCTGGAACAATCGCGGCAACGCGCTCTCCGAACTCGGCCGCTTCGACGAGGCCGTTGCAAGCTACGACAAGGCGCTGGCGCTCATGCCCGATTTGTTCGAGGGCCAGCTCAATCGCGGCAGCGCGCTGTTATCGGCGAGGCGGGAGGAGGAGGCGCTTTCGAGCTACGAGTCTGCGCTTCGACTCAATCCCGGCAGCATCGATGCCGTGAAGGGCCGCGCAAACGCGCTCTTCGCGCTGAAGCGTTACGAGGATTCGGTGGCCGGGTTCGAAGCCGTCCTCGCGCGCGATCCCAATCATGCCTATGCACGCGGCGATCTCGCCTTCGCGAAGCTGCAATGCTGCGATTGGCGCGGCTGGGAAGCCGACCGCAGCGACATCGCGGCCGCCGTGGCGCATGGGCGGCGCGTGGTCAATCCGTTTGCGTTCATCGCGCTCTCGGGCGATCCGGCTGCGCAGAAACGATGCGCCGCCATCTGGACCACGCACAAGCATCCGCCATCGCCGAGACCGCTCTGGCGAGGGGAAGGCTACGGCCATGAACGGATCCGCATCGCCTATCTGTCGGCGGATTTCCGCACCCACCCGGTCGCCCAGGCCATTGCGGGCGTTCTCGAACACCACGACCGCGCGCGATTTGAAATTATCGGCATGAGCTGCGGCCCCGACGATGGAAGCCCGATACGGGCACGCCTGATGCGCGCCTTCGACCGGTTCATCGACGTGGACAAGGAAACCGACCAGCGCGCGGCGCGAACCTTGCGCGACGTGGAGGCCGACATCGTCGTTGATCTGAGCGGTTTCACGGCGGACGCGCGGCCTTCCATACTCGCCGCAAGGCCGGCGCCGATCCAGGTGAACTATCTGGGATTTCCCGGCACGATGGGGGCCGCTTATGCCGATTATCTCATCGCCGATACCATCACCGTTCCGGATGACGCGCGCGATTACAGCGAAACCGTCATCCGCCTTCCCGATACCTATTTCCCGGTCGATTCGACGCGGGTCGCAATCGGGGCGGCGCCGTCGCGGCGCGAAGCCGGCCTGCCGGCCGAGGGCATCGTCTTCGCCGCCTTCAACAACAGCTTCAAGTTCTCGGCGCCTATGTTCGACATCTGGATGCGGCTTCTGAAAGAGACCGGCGGCAGCGTGTTATGGCTGTCGAGCATGGCCGATGCCGCACAGCGCAATCTCGCCCGCGAGGCAAAGGCGCGCGGCGTCGATCCTGACCGCCTGATCCTTGCGCCCTACGCACCGGCGCCCGAGGCACATCTGGCGCGGCTTTCGCTCGCCGATCTCTTCCTCGACACCCTCCCCTACAATGCGCACGCGACCGCGGCCGATGCGCTTCTCGCCGGCGTCCCCGTGCTCACCTGCAAGGGCACGAGCTTTGCCGGCCGCGTCGCAGCGAGCCTGCTCCATGCGTCCGGCATGCCCGAATTGGTGACGGAGTCCCTCGCCGCCTACGAGGCGCTTGCGCTGGGGCTCGCGCGCGACGCAGACTCGCTGGCGGCTCTTAAGGCGAAACTCGCACAATCGCGCGCGACCGCGCCGCTCTTCGATACGGCGCGCTACACGCGCAATCTCGAAAACGCCTATCTCGAAATGCACGCACGCCGTTGAGCGCGATGCCCTATTGGGTCATGCGCGGATACACGGCCGTGGCCAAAATGACGAACATCGCGGCGACAAGCGTGAGCAGGCCAAAATCGTAAGCAATGCCGTAGGTGGCTATCCCGCCGCGCAACATCAGCGCCCGCAGCCCGTCCACTTCGTATGTCAACGGATTGAACGATGACACGATCTTCAGCCATGGCGGCATGATGGCAATCGGATAAATGGCATTGCTCGCGAAGAAGATCGGCATTGTCATGATCTGGCCGATGCCCATGAAGCGCTCGCGGGTCTTCACCATGCAGGCGATCACCAGGGAAAATGTCGAGAACAATCCCGATCCCAGCGTCACGAGCCCGACAACCAGCAGCAGATTGACCGGCGACCAGTTCAAATCGACGCCGATGACCGCCGCACAGATATAGATGAACACGGCCTGCGCGAGGCCGCGAACGCCCGAAGAAACCGCCTTGCCCAGCACCAGCGCGCTTCGCGGCGCGGGGCTGACCATGTAACGGTGCAGGACGCCAAGATCGCGTTCCCAGATCGCGGAAATGCCGTAGAAGATCGCAACGAACAGGACCGTCTGCGCGAGAATGCCCGGCGCGAGAAAGTCCACATACGAGACGTTGCCCGTGCTCAATCCTCGCACCCGCGCCATCACTTCGCCGAACAGCAAAAGCCACAGGATCGGCTGGACGGCACGCGTCACAAGTTCCCAGGGGTCGTGGCCGAGTTTGGCGAATTCCGCGGCCGCGACGGCAAAGACCTGCGTGGCGTAATCCTGCAAGCCGCTCAACGAAGCGTTTGCGGGGCTGCGTGCAATGTCATCCATGTTGATGCCCGCTGCTTGAAGGCACAGGCGTGCCCGTCAATTGCTCGAATACATCGTCGAGCGTCGCGCCGGCCTTAAGCGGCGATTTCAGCTCTTGAGGCGTGCCCACCGGCCCCAAACGTCCGCTCTGCATGACCCCCACGCGATCGCACAGATCCTCGGCCTCATCCATGTAATGGGTGGAGAGGAGAATCGCGGTGCCGAGTTCGCGGCGCAGATCGCGCACATGGTTCCAAACCGCATGCCGGCCGGCAGGATCGAGCCCCACTGTCGGTTCGTCCATGAACAGCACCGCCGGGCGGTGCATCATGCTTTGGGCAATCTCAAGCCGCCTGAGCATTCCGCCCGAATAGTCCCGCGCGAGACGACCGGCGACATCGGAAAGACCGAGCCTTTCAAGCGCCTCGCGAATCCGCGTAGCCCGCTCGCGGCGAGGGATAAGATAGAGCCGCGCCGAAAGCAGCAGGTTTTCGTAGCCCGTCAATTCGCGATCGGCCGAAAGCTGTTGCGGCACATAGCCAATGTGGCCGCGCACGCGCTGAGGTTCCTTCGCGACATCGAATCCGCCCACGATTGCGCGTCCGGAAGACGGCGGCAGCATCGTCGTCAGCATTTTGATGAGCGTGCTTTTGCCGGCGCCGTTCGGACCTATGAGTCCGAAAATCTCGGCCCTCCGAACCGCGAAGGTTACGCCATCCACCGCCAATATATTCTTGTAGCGGCGCGTCAGCGAGAAAGTCTCGATGACCGGGCTTGCAAGCTCAGCGGCCGGTGGAGAGGGCATGAGATCTGGCGTCTGCATGGTCCATGCCCGTTAGAACGCAAGAACCCTGCCACGGGCTCGCTCCAGACAGAACGGCCTTATTTCTTGAGCACGGCGAACAGACCCGTCACCGGCACGCCATATTCCATGCGCAAGAACGCTTCGCCGATATAGCCGACCGCAAGCCCTGCCGCGGTTGCAGCCTCGCGCACATGATCGGGATGATGCGCATAGCGCCCGGTATCGGTCAGCTGGAAGGGGTAGCGTTCGCCGCGTTCCATGCTGAGCGCGAAGATTCCGTCGGGCTTCAACCGGCTAGCGGCGGCGGCGACGATTTCGTGGAGGTCCCCGAAATAGATCAGTACATCGCAGGAGCAGATGACGTCGAAACGCTCCGGCGAATCTTTCAGCCAGCCGGTGATTTCGGCCACTTCCAGCCGGTCGTAGATGCCGCGCTTGCGCGCCAGCTCCAGCATTTCGGGGGACAGGTCCACGCCGGTGAGATCGGCCGCAATCGGCCTCAGCACGGTCCCGGCAAACCCCGAGCCGCAGCCGAGGTCGAGCACCTTCAAACCTGAACGCGTGCCGATGACCGACCGGATGGCCTCGATCATGCGCTCCGGCCCCTGATATTCCAGGTCGTCGCGCATGCGTTCTTCGTAGCTGCGGGCAAAACCCTTGTAGATCTGCTGGATGACCCGGTCGGAGGCGCGGGGCGGCGGCGCATCGTCCCTCAGCGCCACCAGCAGATGCTGGATCTCCGCATCCTCCTGGTGGGCATCGGCATATTTCTGATAGGCCTCGCGGGCCTCGTCGCGTTTTCCGACCGATTGGCAAAGATCGCCCAGATCGTACCAGGCGTCCCAATTCTCCGGCTCCAGCGCGACCGCCCGCTTCTGGCAAAGATAGGCGGTCTGCACCTTGCCGTACTCGCTCAGGCGCTTTGCCAGATCGGCAAGTTCCGTGGCCGTGAATTCGCGCGCGCTTCCGGAACTCTCCGTATCCTGGATCAGAAGACCGGATTTGAGCCCTTCTTCCGCCCACCGGTCGACCATCTCGGCCTGACCCGGCGGCAGCAGCGGACCCACCAGATTGCGGATGTCCTCCACGCTGCGGCTGCCGTCGCAAAGCTCTGCCAGCAGCGCGGCGATTGGGTTCAGATGGTGCAGACGGTCAGTGGTGGGGTCGTAGGCGACATATCCATCCTCGATTGGCGACAACAGGATGGCAGGATGAATTTTGGGATGAGCCATGGAGTTCGGGATGACCATAAGTAGAGATGACCGTGCGCCCTATCGGACGCACGGCCATCTTGTACACATTCACAAGAATTCAAAGAAGCAGACTTGGAAGACTACTCTTCCTTCTTCTTCTTCTTCTTCTTCTTGCCCTCGTCGCCGCCGTCGTCCTGGGCAACGGCCTGTGAGGTCATCACAGGAATCGCAGCCGCAGCCGAGCCAACGATCAACGTCTTCAGGAACCCACGACGGTCCTGCTTGACGTGAGCAAGCGCATTGTCGAGTGACTTCAACGAATCATGAGCCATAAATGGCCTCCCTGGTTGAGGCCTTGAATATGCTTCAGAACACGGCAAAGGACCTTATTAACTTTTTTTCATGTTCAACACAATTTATCGTGAACCATCCCAAAAGTGTGTGAAATGAATGTCTTAACCATTGCTTTCACGCAATATTTCGCTTCCGGACAACCAGGAAGAGCCTCAGGAATGGATGGATGATCTTCCCATCCGGCCGGGGCCGGTAGGCGTTTGCAAGTCGCCTCCGGCACTCCTCAAGGAAGTCCTCGCGCATCGGCGATTCGAGGGCGGCCGCGAAGGGACGCAGGCTCGTTCCCAGCATCCAATGGTAAACCGGGTCCTCGCCTTCGACGATATGGATGTAGCGCGTCTCCCAGATGTCGAGGCCGGCTGCGGCCGGCGCCAGAAGGTCGTAATAGGCCTCGACCGGGAGGCCGTTCCACCAATCGCGGGCGTGGCGGAGTTTCTCCGCCCACCGCGCATCGGAGACGATGTCTCGCACGACCACCTGGCACAACTCGTCATAATTGCGCGGCACCTGGATCGCCAGCACGCCGCCCGGCGCCACAAACGAGAACAGACGCGGAAACAGCGTCTCGTGACCGCGCAGCCATTGCAGCGCGGCATTGGAATAGATGAGGTCGTAGGGCGCCTCGGGCATCCAGCGCGCGATGTCGGCCTCGACGAAATTCGCGTCCACTCCACTCTTGCGCGCATCGGCCAGCATCTCGCGCGAATGATCGATTCCATCGATCCGGGCATCGGGCCATCTCGTCCGCAACAGGGCGGTGGAATTGGCCGGCCCGCAACCGAGGTCGGCGATGCGTTTGGGCGCCTTGAGCGGGATTCGCGCCAGCAGATCGCGAGCCGGGCGCGTGCGCTCTTCGGCGAAAGCGAGATAGGTCTTGGGGTCCCAGGCCATGACGCGCGATCCTTGATGCGAACCTCATTGCTCTATGCTCTTTATAAGAAGGAAAGAGCCGGAGGGGCACATGGCGGAACTGGAAATCATCGGCGCGCCACAAAGCAATTATGTCTGGGTCGCGCGCATCGCCTGCACCGAAAAGGGCGTGCCTTACGCGCTCAACCCTGCGCGGCCCCATTCGCCCGACGTCGCTGCGATTCATCCCTTCGGCAAGATCCCGGTGCTGCGGCACGGGGATGTGACGGTCTGCGAATCGCGCGCCGTCACCTTCTATATCGACCACGCCTTCGATGGCCCGCCGCTCACCCCGCGCGATCCGGTTCAGGGGGCGCGCGCCGAGCAGTGGATTTCGCTCGTCAACACCACCATCGATCCCGTCTGCGTGCGCCAATATTTGCTCGGCTATTTCTTTCCCGGCACGCCGGACGGCAGCCCGAACCGGCCCCTGATCGAAGGGGCCCTCGCCAAGATGGATACGCAGTTAGGGGTACTCGACCAGGCGGTAGAGGCGACCGGCTATCTGGTCGGCGATGATTTCACGCTCGCCGACATCAATCTGATCCCGATCCTGTTCTATCTGAGCAAGATGCCGGAAAGCGGCGAGCTGCTCGCGAAACGCAAGAGCCTTTTGGCCTATCTCGCCCGCCACATCGCGCGCCCGAGCGTGGCCTCCACCATGCCGCCTCCGCCGCCCCCGCGGAGCTAGACCGCTGCGTGCTTGCGGTCCGGCACGGTCAGCTTGAAGCACGTGCCGGAAGGCCCGGTCGAAACCAGCTCGATGTCCCCGCCATGGGCGTGAACGAGCTCGCGCGAAATGGCGAGCCCCAGCCCCGAACCGCCGCTCCGCATCGTGGAGAAGGGCTGGAACAGCCGCGCCCGGGCGCGTTCGGGAATGCCCGGGCCGGTATCGGAAATCTCGATGGTGACCCCATCGTCCTGACGCCACGCTTCGATCAGAATCCCCCTCTTCCGGGCGGTGGGCGGGGCGGACTCGTCGTCGGCCTGAAGCGCCTGTCGGGCGTTGCTCAAAAGATTCAGCAACACGCGGAAAAGCTGCTCCGAATCGGCATCGATCTCGAGCCCCTTGGGCACCCGCCTTTCGACCGCGATTTCGCCGGCCTCCGGCAGCGCGGAAGAGACCGCCTCGTCGATCAGAGGCGCCAGCGCAACGCGCGCTCGCTGGGGCGTGCGCTCTTCGGCCCGCCCATAGCGCAGCGTGTTGGTGGCGAGCTTGACCGCGCGATCCAGCGCATCGACCAGTCTCGGCGTCACGCGCTTGACCACCGGATCTTCGAGCGTCGCCAAGCGGTCCGATGCGATCTGGGCGCTCGATAGGATGTTGCGGAGGTCGTGCTGAATCTTCGCGACCGCGAGGCCGAGGGATGCCAGCCGCGTCTTCTGCTGCAGGAACCCGTAAAGCTCGTGCTGCAGGGTCGAGAGCTCGCGCTCGGCGGTGCCGATTTCGTCGCCCCGGGGCGAGGGCGTCAGAATGCGCGAGGGGTCTTCGGGATCGTTGCGGAACGCGATCATGGCCGCGGTGATGCGCTGCATCGGGCGAACCATGAGCCAATAGACGCTGACAAACACCAGAAGGGAGGTCAGCGCCGAGACGAAAATCGAAAGCGCCAGCACCCGGGTCGAAAACACGAACAGCGCCGCCCGGATCGGCTCTTCGTTCGCCACCACGATGATGCTGCTGCCCTCCCCGATGCCGATCATCGCATCGATGCGGATGGTCCGGTTGGGGGGCGCCAAGAAGCAGCGCAGAACGTCCTTGATCTGCTCGACCAGATTGGTCTCGCCTCCGTCATAGACAGCCTGGATCGCTGGAGGGTCCGGTCCGACCAGGAACAGCTCATGCTGGCCCCCGCCCCTCAGGATCACCGCCTCGACCCCGGCGCGCGACAGAAGTTCCGTCCTGAGATCGCTGGACAATTGCTCGCCGGGGGCTTCGGTGAACGGAAGAATGACGAGTTGCGCGGAATTGATCCGGTCCTGCAGCAATTGATGGTGATAGCGGGCCACCGAGGGGAAATAGATCAGCGCCACGCTGAGCATCACGAAAGAGATGGTCAGCAAGAGAAGCCGGCCCGACAGGCTGCGTACCGCGAGCCGCCACCCGGTTCTGGGCTTCTCCAGTTCCTTCAGCATGGTGTGAGGTAACACCAGATTGAGGACAAAATCATGCCCGAAGACCAATTTTTGCGTAATCCGGGCCGCTCGCGGAATGCCGTCCGCAAGAGAGGGAGCATCCGGCGAGACGATGGGGCGGCTCGATCATCGTAATGTGATATGGGGATTTGAGCAGGGCCCTGCCAACCCAAGAACGCTGTTTCTTGCGCCCAAAGCCATATTGGCAGGACCTCGGGCTTCCACTAAATTGCCGCCCGGCTTGAGCCGGAAACATTTCGCAAGGGGTGCCCCTATGCCGAGACTTCATTTCATCGCCGCCGCCGCGGTTGCGACTTTCGCCCTTCCTGCCTATGCGGCGTCGAACGATCCCGATGTGGGCAAGCTTCCTGCGGGGCCCGAAAAGGCCGTCGTGGCGGAGGCCTGCACCGCCTGTCACGAGCTTGGCCGCATCGTCAACGGCAGCTATGACGCCACGGGCTGGCACAACGTCGTCAATATGATGGTGAACGCGGGTGCCGCACTGACTCCCGACCAGGTCGAATCGGTGTCGCAATATCTGATCAAGAGCTTCCCGGAAAAGCCCGGCAATCCCTTCAAGTCGATCCCAGGCCCCGCCAAGGTCCAGATCACCGAATACGAGCTGCCGATCCCCGGCTCACGCCCGCACGATCCGTTGGCCGCTCCCGACGGCACCATGTGGTTCACCGCTCACATGGGCAGCTATATCGGCCATCTCGACCCCAAGACCGGAAAATTCGACACCTATAAGACCAAGACCCCGATTTCCGGCCCGCATGGCCTCGTCATGGACAAGGACGGGAACATCTTCTTCACCGGCAATTTCAAGGGTTATATCGGCAAGCTGGACGTCAAGACCGGCAAGTTCACCGAATACAAGACGGGTGCTGCCCGCGATCCGCACACCCCGCTGTTCGACAAGAACGGCATTCTCTGGTTCACCTCCCAGAACAGCAACATGGTCGGCCGGCTCGATCCCAAGACAGGCGCCGTGAAGCTCGCCGTGGTTCCGACCGAGCATTCCGCCCCCTACGGCATGGTGTTCGATTCCAAGGGCAAGCTCTGGTTCAGCGAATGGCTGGCGCCCAAGCTCGCCACCATCAATCCTGACACCATGGAAATCACCGAGGTGACGCTGCCCAACCCCAAGACCAACCCGCGCCGCATCGCCATCGATGCCGAGGACCGGATCTGGATCTCCGATTATTCGCGCGGCTATCTCGGCATGTACGACACCAAGACCGGCGCGACCAAGGAATGGCCTTCACCCGGCGGCCCGCGGTCCCAGCCCTATGGGATCACGGTCTTGAACGGAATCGTCTGGTATGACGAAGGCAACACCAAGCCGAACGGGCTCGTGCGCTTCGATCCCAAGACCGAGAAGTTCCAGACTTTCCCGGTGCTTCCCTCGGGCGGCGGCGTCGTGCGCAACATGATGCCCTTGAAGGACGGCTCGGGTCTCGCGATGGCCGAAAGCGGCGTCAACCACGTCGCCATCGTCAAGGTCAACTAGGCCATCGTCCATAGTTCGCGAAGCGGCGGGGGCAACCCCGCCGTTTTCGTTTGAGCGATTTCCTGTCCGCTCGCATTTTTCCGCGGCGAACCGGGTTCCCCTTCGCCGGCAAATGCTGCAGTTGACAGCCTTCCTCCCGCCTTCTAGAAGCACGGCTCTTTCGGGCCGAAAACCGGCCTTTCCCGGAGACGTGTCGTGAAGCGCACCTACCAGCCGAGCAGACTTGTCCGCAAGCGCCGCCACGGTTTCCGCAAGCGCATGTCGACCAAGAAGGGCCGTCAGGTGATCGCACGCCGCCGCGCCCAGGGCCGCAAGAGGCTGTCGGCCTGAACGCGCAGGCAGCAGGTTCCGCGGAAGCCCCGCCTCCCGCCAAACTCGCCCTTAAGCGCATGAAGACACGGGCCGATTTCCTGCGCGCGCAGAAGGGCCGCCGCCAATCCCTACCCGCGCTGACCCTTGAGGCCTGCCCCTCGCCCGCGCTTGCGCTCTCGCCGGGCGCCCTTCGCGTCGGCTTCACCGCGAGCCGCAAGGTGGGGGGCGCCGTCCAACGCAACCGCGCCAAGCGGCGTTTGCGCGCAGCGGCAGCCCAAATGCTGCCCCTTTCAGGGCGGCCGGGCCATGACTATGTTCTGGTCGCGCGAACCGAGACGCTCGTGCGCCCCTTTGGCGAGCTTCTCTCGGACCTCGGCCGAGCGCTTACGTCCGCCCACGCAGCCCTCGACCGGGCGCAGATGGCGGTCCGGCCGCGGCCCGAAGCAAGCGGCGAATAGGAGAAGCCATGGCCGGATTGTTGCGCCAACTGCCCCGCCGTTTTGCCGTAGCGGCTTTGCGCGCGCCGATCCTCGCCTATCGCTACACGCTGTCCCCGTTTCTGCCGCCGTCCTGCCGCTTCAGCCCATCCTGTTCGGCCTATGCGCTGGAAGCGCTCTCGCGCCACGGCCCGGTCACGGGAAGCTGGCTTGCGCTCAGGCGGCTCGCACGTTGTCATCCCTTCACGATTCTTGGCTCCGGCTCGGGGTATGATCCCGTCCCGGCGCGAACCTCCAAGCGCTAATCCTCCCGGAGTCCGTATGTCCGAACAGCGCAACCTGCTCATTGCCGTCGTGCTGTCGATGCTCGTGGTCTTCGGCTGGCAATATTTCGTCGGCGACCCGAAGATCAAACAGGAACAGGAACGCCAGCATCAGCAGCAAACCAGCCAACAGCTGAAACCGGCCAACCCCGCGGTGCAGCCAGGTGCCGCGGCCGCGCCCGCAGCCACACACAACCTGCCGCGCGCAGCCGCGCTCAAACAGTCCCCCGAGCGCACCCAGATCGACACGCCCGCGCTCGACGGCTCGATCAATCTGACCGGCGGTCGCTTCGACGACCTCAATTTGCGCACCTATCACGAGACGCCCGATCCCAAGAGCCCGGAGATCGAGCTTCTTTCTCCGATGGCGGCCGAGCATCCCTATTTCGCCGAGTTCGGCTGGATCGCGGAAAAAGGCTCCACGCAAAAGACGCCCGGCGCCGACACGCAATGGAAGCTCGCGATGGGCGACAAGCTTTCGCCGGGCCATGACGTCGAACTCACTTACGACAATGACGAAGGCTTGACCTTCACGCGGCGCATTTCGGTCGACACCAATTACATGTTCACCATCATCGATTCGGTGGACAATCACGGTGCGGCGCCCGTCACGCTTTACCCCTATGGGCTGGTGGCGCGCCACAATGTTCCGCCCTCGCAGCGGTTTTGGGTCGTGCATGAGGGATTCGTCGGCGTGCTCGGCGGCACGCTGAAGGACCCGACCTATGACGATCTCGGCAAGACCAACGATACCCAGCATTTCGACAGCACCGGCGGCTGGCTCGGCATCACCGACAAATATTGGATGGCCGCGGTCGTTCCTCCGCAGTCGGAGCAATTCACCGCCACCTACAAGGCCTATGACGCCAATGGCGTGAAGGCCTATCAGTCCGATTTCACCATGAAGGGAAAGACGGTCGCGCCCAACGGCTCGCAGGTGGTGATCCATCATCTCTTCGCCGGCGCCAAGACCGTCGATCTCGTCAACAATTACGGCCAGACCCTCGGCATTCAGCGTTTCGACATGGCGATCGATTGGGGCTGGTTCGCCTTCATCACCAAGCCGATGTTTCTGGCGATCGATTTTCTCTACCGCTATGTCGGCAATTTCGGCGTCGCCATCCTGATCTTCACGGTGTTCGTGAAAGCGCTGTTCTTCCCGCTCGCCAACACGTCCTACCGCTCCATGAGCAAGATGAAGAAGCTGCAGCCCGAGATGGAGCGCCTCCGCGAGCGCTTCAAGGAGGACAAGGTCCAGCAGCAGCAGGAGATGATGAAGCTCTACTCGAAGGAGAAAGTGAATCCGCTCGCCGGCTGTCTGCCGATGGTGATCCAGATTCCGGTCTTCTTCTCGCTTTACAAGGTGCTGCTCGTCACCATCGACATGCGGCACGCGCCTTTCTATGGCTGGATCACGGACCTCTCCGCGCCCGATCCGAGCAATCTGTTCAATCTGTTCGGCCTCCTTCCCTTCGATCCGACGCAGATTCCCGTGCTCGGGCATTACCTCGTGCTCGGCGCCTTCCCGATGCTCATGGGCCTTACCATGTGGCTTCAGACCAATCTGAATCCGCCTCCCGCCGATCCGGTGCAGCAGAAGATCTTCGGCTTCATGCCGCTCATCTTCATGTTCATGATGGCGGGCTTCCCGGCGGGCCTGGTGATCTATTGGAGCTGGAACAACACGCTTTCCATCATCCAGCAGGTGGCGATCATGAAAGCGACCGGCACGCCCGTCGATTTCCTCGATCGTCTGCGTGGGATGGGCGCGCGGCTCCGGCGCGGCGAAGCACCCGAAAAGCCCGCCGGCCCGCCGGATTGATGGCCGGCACGGATTTGACCGCGCTGAGCGAAGCCGAGGAAAAAGGGCGCATTCTCTTCGCGCAAGCCTGCGAATTCGTCCGGGGCGCGGCGAACCTCGATTCCATTCCGGCGACCGAGCTTCCGGAGGTCGCCTTCGTCGGCCGCTCCAATGTCGGCAAATCGAGTCTCCTCAACGCCCTCACCGGCAGAAAGACGCTGGCGCGTGTTTCCAATACGCCGGGGCGCACGCGCGAGATCAATTTCTTCGCGCTGGGGAACCGGCTGATGCTGGCGGACCTCCCCGGCTATGGCTATGCGAAAGTCTCCAGAACGGATTCGGAGCGCTGGACGGAACTGATCTTCGCCTATCTGCGAGGGCGCCCGACGCTGCGCCGCGCCGTGCTGTTGATCGATTCCCGCCGCGGCCCCCTGCCGCAGGACATCGAAGTGATGGATCTGCTCGACCGCTCGGCGGTTTCCTATCAGCTCGTGCTGACCAAGGTGGACAAGCTGAAGGCGGGCGAGCTCGCCGCAGTGCAAGCCGCAACCGAAGCCCAAGCCCGCCGCCACGCCGCCGCACATCCCGAGCTGATCGCCACTTCGGCCGAAAAAGGCGATGGAATCGCAGCCCTTCGCGCCACCTTAACCAGTCTGACCGAATCGTGAGCCGCCGTTTCCCCATCCCCAAGTTTTGGTTTTGATGCCGTTCATCAGGGGCTATAAGCCTCCGCGACCGAGAGGGCCCACGAATCGATGAGCGTGCAGGAAGAAAACACGCGCGACGGAACGCTCCGGCAGCTCGCCCGCTGGCGTGCCACCGCGCGCGTTCTGGTGGAAGCGCTTCCCTTCATCCTGCAATACGACAACACCACCATCGTCGTGAAATATGGCGGCCACGCTATGGAAGGCGGCGTGCCGGAAGAATTCGCGCAAGACATCGTGCTGATGAAACAGACCGGCATCAATCCGGTCGTCGTCCATGGCGGCGGGCCGCAGATCGGCGCCATGCTGAAACGGCTGAACATCCCCTCCACCTTTATTGACGGCTTGCGCGTCACCGATGCGGCGGCCATGGAAGTGGTCGAAATGGTGCTCTCCGGCACCATCAACAAACAGATCGTCGCCGGCATCAATGCCGCGGGCGGCCGCGCCATCGGCGTCTCCGGCAAGGACGGCAACATGGTGCTGGCGCGCAAGATCGAGCGCAGCAAAATCGATCCCAAGACGGGCGAACGCGTCAGCATCGACCTTGGCCTCGTCGGCGAACCGCAACACGTGGACGCCGAAGTCCTGAACATGATCCTGAATTCCGATCTCATCCCGGTGGTCGCGCCCATCGGCGTCGGCCCGAATGCCGAGACCTACAACATCAACGCCGATACGGTGGCGGGCGCGGTCGCCAGCGCCATCGCCGCCGAACGATTGATCCTTTTGACGGATGTCGAAGCCGTGCTCGACCGCGAGGGCAAGCCGATCCCCAAGCTGACGGTCGCTCAGGCGCGCGCCCTGATCGAAGACGGCACCATTTCCGGCGGCATGATCCCGAAGATCGAAACCGCCATCGACGCGGTCGAAAAGGGCGTGCATGCGGCCGTGATTCTCGATGGCCGCATCCCCCATGTGCTGCTGCTCGAACTCTTCACCGAGCACGGCGCGGGTACGCTGATCACGGCGGATTAATCGCTCCTTTCCTCCGCATTACCGTACCCCCGTCTTCCAAACGTGAATGTGCGCCCCCTTTCGCCGCCCGTTCGTCGCGCCTATTTCTAGGCGACGGCGAGACACGACGCCGCGCCGGACCCAAACACGCCGAGATCGGCCGAAGGGCGGTTTCCATGAGAAAATTTTCAATCAGCCTTGCCGCGCTCGCTTGCGCGACGTTGGCGTTCGCGGCATCGGTCGCGGAGGCGCAGGATTACGGCACGGGCGCCGGCCCCGCCGGTGTGGGTACGCCCGGGCTCGGGATGCCCACCCCTCTTCCAGGCACAGGCACCGGAAACCCAGTTCCCGGCGGTTTGACCCTCGTGCCGGGAACGGTCGTCGTTCCCGGCGTCGGCGGTTCGGCGTCAACGGGAACTGTTCCCCTTGCCGGCATGGTCGGCGCGCCCGGTGTCGGCAATTTCAACCCCGGCGCAACGCCTCAGCCCAATTCCGGCGCGCTTTATCCGCAAGCCTTGTATCCGCAGACGCCGCCGCCTTACACGCTGCAGAACACGGCGCCGCAGACCAATGGTCCGCCATCGGTTCTGAACTGCCCGGCCGGAATCACGCACAGCGACGGAACCTGTTGAGCCGCTATGCCCGGTGCCGCGCGATGAGATCGCGCAGATAACCGGCAGCTTCCCTGCCCTTCAGCGCGTGCTGCCACATGCCTTCGGCCTGCTTGTGATGCAGCGCGAGCGCTTCGGGCGCCGAGGTAATCATCGCGACCCCCACGCGCACATTGGGCTCCTCCCCCAGACGAAACGGCGACAGCGACAGCAATTGCCGGTCGGGCTGGCGGAAAATCTGGAACCCCGTATGCGGCAAGGTCTCCGGCACAATGCCGATCTGCACGCCGATGGGCTCGCGCTCCATGATGCGGGCGAAATGCTCGACCTCGGCGCGGGCGAGCGCGCGGCGTTCGCGCCGCACCGCCTCGGGCAAGTCGAGCCGCCCGACCATCCCATTGATGAGAAAGCGCGCGATCTCAGAGGCCGCGATGAGGTTCACGATGGCCGGCTGGCGGCGGCGATAAGTCTCTTTACGCTGCGTCAGCACCGCCATGATCTCTTCGACTTCGCCTTCGGCCCGCGCGCGGTCTTCGATATTCTCTGGGATGCTTTCTTTCAGGATCTGGCCGAGCACGGCGTTGAAGGCATCCGAGGCGAGCAGATAGGACAGCGGCCCCGCCAGCACGATGATGTGCTCGGCGGTTTCCTCGATCTGCCGCATGCGTTCGAAATAGGTGACGGCCGAGGCGATATATTCGACGCCCACGCCCAAGAGCGTCGGCAGCGAGACGTCGAGCAGCTCCGCCAATTTCTCGAGCGTGTCGATCTTGACCAGTTCGCCTTTCTCGAAGCGGTAGAGCGCGGTGCGCGAAATGCCGATGCGCTTGGCCACGTCTTCCGCCGAAAGGCCGGAGCCCAAGCGAAACGCCTTCAACCGGTTGCCGATGTCGTCAAAGCGTAGGGGCAAGGGTTTTCTCCAGGCCCGCGGCCGCGTGAATGGCGGCGAGGATTTCCGGCGGCAGAATCGGCGTCCGCGCAATTCGTACGCCGAAGGGCGAAAGCGCATCCTCGATGGCCGACATGATGGCGGGGGCTGCCGGCATCACGCCGCATTCGCCAACGCCCTTCACGCCCAACGGATTGAGCGGCGAAGGCGATTCCAGATGCAGCACACCGATATCCGGCGTTTCGCTGGACCCGATCAAAAGGTAATCGGCGAATGTCGCGGTGATCGGCTGGCATTCGGCGTCGAAGCCCATCCACTCGAACAGCGCGTTGCCGATGCCATGCGCGACCCCGCCCACGATCTGGCCGTCCACGATCATGGGATTGATCGCGCGCCCGCAATCATGCGCGATTACGAATTTCAGGACGGAAACCGCGCCGGTATCGGGATCGACCTCCACTTCCGCAGCGCCCGCGCCGTTCGCATACGCCATCTCGTCGCACACGAAGGCTTCGCTCGCTTCCAGCCCGGGCGCAATGCCGCCCGGCAGCGCGAGGCCCGGAACGCCTGCGACCGCGCGCGCAATATCGCCGAGCGCTATCGCGGTCTTGGGCTTGGCGCGCACGAACACGGCGCCCGCGTCGACGTCGAGTTGGTCTACCGGCGCGTTCAATAATTTGGAAGCGATGGCGATCGTCTTTTCGCGCAGTTTGACGGCCGCCAAATGCGCCGACGATCCCGCCATCACCGCCTGGCGGCTGTTGAACCCGCCGATGCCCATGGCGGTGCCCGCGGTATCGCCCGCAGTGACAACGATGTTATCCATCGCGCCGCCGAATTGATCGGCGACGATCTGCGCCAGCATCGTTCTGGTGCTCTGGCCCATCGCGGTCGCGCCGGAATAAATCTGGATCTTTCCGGACGGCCCGATGCGCACCGTTACCGGTTCGAACGGCCCGCGCCCGGTGCCTTTCACGAAGTTCGCGAGCCCCACGCCGATGTAGCGGCCACGCGCACGGGCAGTGGATTGCCGCGTGCGGAAATCGGCCCAGCCGATGGCATCCAGCACCATCTGCTGACAGCGCGGGTAATCGCCGGAATCGAGCAACACGGCCATCCCGCCGCGGCTTCTCAGCGGCTTGGCGTAGGGCATCTTCTCAGGCTGAATCAGATTGCGCCGCCGCACCTCGGCGCGGTCGAGCGAGAGTTCGCGCGCCACGCGGTCGAGCAGCCGCTCCATGGCGAAGCACCCCTGCGGTTGCCCCGCGCCCCGCACCGGCGTCACCGGCACCTTGTTGGTGAGGGCGAGCTTCACGTTCAACGCATAGGCCGGTACCTCATAGGGCAGCGTCACCGTCTGCGCCGATTCATAGGGCAGATTCACGCCGCGCGCGGTATAGGCCCCGTGCTCATGGATGAGCTGCCCGCGCACGCCCAGAATGCGCGCGTCGCGATCCACCGCGATCTCGATGTCCCAGAACTGATCGCGTTCCTGCGTCGAGGCCACGAAATGCTCGCGCCGGTCCTCGATCCATTTCACCGGCCGGCCGAGCAGCATCGCGGCCAAAGGCACCGCGACCTCCTCCGGATAGAAGATCAGCTTCGGCCCGAAGCCGCCGCCGACATCGGGCGTGATGACACGCAGTTGGCTTTCGTCCAAGCCAAGCATGCCCGACAAAAGCTGCATCGCCGTGTGCGGCGTCTGGGTCGAACACCATGCCGTCAGCCGTTCTTCGTTGACATCGTAACGCGCGACACAGCCGCGGCATTCGATGGAATGGCCGCCGCCCCGATGCTGCCAGAGGCTTTCCCGAAACACATGGGGCGCGTTCGCAAACGCCGCCGTTACATCGCCATAGGCAATGTCGAATTCCGCCAGCAGATTGTGCGGGGCGTTCCGGTGAACATTGGGCGAATTCTTCGCGAGCGCCGCGCGCGCATCGGCGACCGCAGGCAGGATGTCGTATTCCACATTCACCAGTGCGGCTGCGTCTTCGGCCACATAGCGGTTGACCGCGACCACGACCGCCACCGGCTCGCCGACATGGACAACCTCGTCCTTGGCGAGAACAGGCCGGTTCACCTCCTGCCGGTAGGCGGAACTCGGCAAGCCGACGATCAGCCGGTCGATTTTCAGACGGGGCGCGAAATCCGCCGCTGTGAAAACGCCGAAGACGCCCGGCAACGCGAGGGCCACGCGCGCATCGATGCCGAGAATGCAAGCATGCCCGTGCGGGCTGCGCACAAACGCGGCGTGCGCCAGATCGGGCCAAGCGATGTCGTCGATGAAGCGGCCTTTGCCCGTCAGCAGCGGCGGGTCTTCGATCCTGCCGACCCGATTGCCGAACGTCCGTGCCGTCACGGAGCTTCCTTCAAAACCTTCAAGCGCTGGGCGGCATCGAGTGCGGCCGCGACGATCCCCTGATAACCGGTACAGCGGCAGAGATTGCCCGAAATCGCGATCCGCACCTCCTGCTCCGTCGGGTCGGGATTGTCGCGCAGGAATTCGATCAATGTCGTCAGCATGCCCGGTGTGCAGAAGCCGCATTGCAGGCCGTGATTGTCCCGGAACGCTTCCTGCAGCGGATGCAATTTGTCCGCTGACGGAGCAATGCCCTCGACCGTCATAATTTCGTGCCCGTCAGCCTGTACGGCCAGCATCAGGCACGACCGCGCCGACCGCCCATCGAGCAGAATCGTGCACGCGCCGCACACGCCGTGCTCGCAGCCCAGATGCGTGCCCGTCAGCCCCAATTGCTGCCGCATGAAATCGGCCAGCGTCCAGCGGACCTCGACCGATTCTTCGTATCGTTTACCGTTGATGGTGACGGCGATATTCCGCTTCTCGCTCATGCTCTTCCAACCCGTCCCATGGCCGCGACCAGCGCGCGGCGCGACATCACCGCCGCCAGATGCTGGCGATAGGATGCCGGCGCATGCACGTCGTCGATGGCGTCAACCTTGCGGCATTCCTCACACAGTTCGCGGAACAAATCCTCCGACGGCGCCTGGCCGATCAGCTTGCGTTCCACCTCATACATGCGCACCGGCTTCACGTTGACGCCGCCGAGCGTCAGCGACGCGCGGCCGATCTTGCCGGCAGCATCCACTTCGATCAGAGCCGCGGCGGAGGCGATGGCGAAATCGCCGTGCCGCCGCGCGAATTCCACGAAGCCATAGCCGTGCCCCGCGGCCCAGCGCTGGAAACGCACCTTCACCAGCAATTCGTTCGGCTCCAGCGCGGGCGTCATGAACGCCACCGGAAACTCCGCAAACGGAATATCGCGCGTGCCGTTGGGGCCAGCGACCGTTACCACCGCGTCGTGCGCGGCCGCCATGGTCACAAGCTCGGCCGACGGATCAAGATGGCACAGCGATCCCCCGATGGTGCCCCGGTTGCGCGTCTGGCGATGGCCGACATTCAGGATGGCTTCATTGATGATCGGAAAGCGCGCCTTGACCAGATCGGAGAATTCGATGTCGCGCTGCCGCGTCATGGAGCCCAGTTCGATTCCCCCGTCCACCTCGCGCAAAAACGACAGCTCGGGGATCTTGTTCAGGTCGATAAGGTGATCCGGCAGCACGTAGCGGAAATTCAGCATCGGCATCAGCGATTGCCCGCCGGCCAGAACCTTCGCGTTTTCGAGGCTGCTCAACAGGCCGACCGCATCGGACACCGTCCGCGGGTCGTGATACGAAAAAGGAGGCGGCTTCATCGTGTACTACCCTCGATCCCCTGCCCATTGAGGGAGACTTCCCTTGACCCTTGCGCCGCGAGCCGCAGGCCGCTGGCGGGTCAAGGATGCCGCCCTCTGATTGAAAGCCAGCCCCGCGCGAACGCGTCCTTGGACCAGCCCATGGCCGGCCCCAACGCGAGGCCGTCACCAGTGGGACTATCAATAAAGCCCTGGACACTCGTGTCAAACGGCTTCAGCGGGCATTTTCACGGCGCCTCGCGGCGGGATGGCGCACCACCTCCTGCCTGCGGCTTCAAATCCGGCCGTTCACCTGTTGTACCATTGGGGCACCTGGATTTGCTGGCCCTTCCAATAATCCGGCACCAGATGGGCGAAGTGCGCGCCAAGCCGGTTCCCCTTGTTGCCGTTCGGGTTGAGAACCCAGCCCTCCGCAAGCGTCACCTTGAAATCGTGCCCGACGCAGAAATTGACGAATTCCCCGAAGTCGCCGATCGTTTCAATGCCGACATCGCACCCGCTGGGGGCGATGGCGAACAGCGGCAGGTCGACGTCGTCCACGAAAGGCCGCGCCGCCTCGTCGCTGTGCCAGATCACGTTGCGGCGCGGGAAGGGTCCCCAAATCCGGCCATAGCTGTCGCTCCGGGCACTGCCGATCACGGAATTGATGTATTGGCCCACTTCGTAGATGCGGTCGGTCATGTTCCCGAGCTTGGTGCCCTGCGACCCGACGAAGGGATGGCCCTGATTGCCTTCGGTAAAGAAGCGCTCCTGCACTGTTTCGATCCGGTGGGCCTGGCTGTAGCCCTTGACGGTGCCGAGCACGCGGCGGTCGAGGCCGTGCGGATCGTAGCCTTTCGGTCCGGTGACAAAGGGCCAAATGGCGGCCAGGTCGTAATCGCCGGTGACCGCGTTCAGATGGGAGCGCGGATCGTCGTCCTTTTCGATGTGCCGGTGTTGGGGCGGGTTCGTCATGGCGAGAAGCGGCTCATACATGTCGCCATATTTGGTGTCGTAGCGGACCACCGCGCCGCCACGATCCTGCTGGAATCCGTTCCCGTTCCTCGTCCGGTCGAGATAGACGCCCAAAAGCTCGGGATTGGCCCTGTCGCGGATCAGGCTGTAATAGAAACTGATCCCGCTCCTGTGGGTCGCCTGACCTTCCCAACGGTCATCGCCGCGCCGTTCCACCTTGATGATGGCATTGTCCACCAGCCAGCGCCGGCGCTCCTCATAGATCTTCAGCGGCGTCACCGAGGCTTTCCACCCGGCCTGTGCATCGCGGTCGCTGAGCGATTCGGAATGCTGACGCTTGTTGTACCCGGCCTTGTCCATGCCGGACTTGTTGAGCCGCGGGTCCCGCAGCACAAAGCCCGCCATCGGGCCCCAGTCGCAGGACTTGCCGTGGATGCGGAATCCCTTGGTGTCGTAGCCCTGTTCGAGAAGCTGCAGGCAGGTGGGGCCGGTGGCGCGCACCAGGATCATGCAGCGCTGCGCGAGCGCAACAGTCTTGAACGCCGCCGCAAGAGCGTGCGGCATCCCGATGGTTCCGCTGCGAAAGAGAGAATCGTTGACGCGCAGTGCCATTCTTCCCCCAGACCTGAGGCGCCGCCTGTCTCGACAGTGGCACGGGGCACCGGGCCGGACAACTATCGCGACTTCCCACGCGTCCGGGCGCGGATGCGGCACGCTAGCGCGGCAGGAGGTGGGCAAACTTGGCGCGGATTCTCTCGTCCAATTCCTTGGAATTCCGCACCACCGCAGGAAACGTGTCGCGGCGGGACCACGGCTTGCAGGCATCGATCACCACGCGCGCGTTGCGCCGGTCGTCTTCGCTGTAGACCATGGGATCGAGCACCGTGCTCCAGCAGCCCTTCAGCACCTCCAGCCCCTCGCGCGGGTCGAAGCGCGTGCACATGGCCCACAGCACCTTGTCCATGTCGGCGGGGTCGATATCGTCGTCCACTACGACGACGAAGCGGTTGGCATAAGCGCCGGCATGGCATTGCGAGGCGATCAAACCGGCCTGCTTGGAATGGCCGGCATATAATTGTTTGATGGCGACCGTCAGCCACAGGCGGCTCCCGCCCGCTTCGTGCGCCCACACGCCTTTGACCTCGGGAATGCCGGCGGCTTCGAGCTGATTCCACACCGCGCCCGAGCGATAGGTGCCGCGGTAGAAGGAATCGTCGTCCGGCGGCACGCCCGGAATCGCGCCCATCAGGATGGGATTGTTCCGGTGCATGAAGGTTTCGATCCGGATGGCGGGCTCTTTTTTCAAGCCCCCGGCGTAATAGCCGGTCCATTCGCCGAGCGGGCCTTCCGTGACAAGATCGTTGGGATAGACGAAACCCTCGAACGCGATTTCGGCATGCGCCGGAATGGGAAGCCCGGTGCGCGGACCGGCGATCACTTCCACCGGCTCGCCGATCAAGCCGCCCGCCGCATCGTATTCGTTCTTGCCATACGGGACTTCCAGCCCGGCGATCATGAACAGCGCCGGATGCATCCCGCACACCACCGCGATGGGGCAGGGTTCGCCCTTTTCGTGGTAGCTGCGCATGATCAGATCGCCATGCTTGCCCTTGGAGCACATCACCGAGGCGACGCCCGCGCCTTGCGCCTGCACGCGGTAGGCGCCGTAATTGATCCAGCCGGTGTCGCGATGCTTCATCACCACCATGTCGCCGGTGCCGATGTAATTGCCACCGTCCAGCTCATGCCATTTCGGCACGGGGATCTTGAAGATGTCGATGTCCTTGCCTTCGGACACGTTCTCGAACACGGCGCCCGTCTTCACGATCTTCGGCGAAATCGCCTTCGCCTCCTTCATGTGGCGGCGCCAGAAATGCACGAGATCGAGAGCGCCCGCATCGGCCGGATGCCCGAGCGTCAGATGGATGCGGCGTATCGAGGTGAGGATGTTGGCGATGACGCGGTGGCCGCGCGGATAACCCGGGATGTCGTCGAACAGAACGGCGGGATTGCCGACTTTCCGCTGATAGAAATCGACGATGCCGCCGATCTCCTCCTCGGGCCCGGCCCCCGAGATGTGCTGGATTTCGCCCGCAGCCTCCATGGTCGCGATCCAGCTTCTCAAATCCTGCGTCGTCAACCCGCCCTCCTAAACCTGTGCCAATTCAATATGGTCGCGCCCGACCGCGTCCGACACCGATTTGAAACCATCCGCCTTCAGACACTGGGCCAGTTCCCGCTTGATGCGGTTCGCGAGCGAGGGCCCCTCGAATACCAGCGCCGAATAGACCTGCACCAGCGAAGCCCCGGCCCTGATCTTGGCATAGGCATCGGCTCCCGAGGCTACGCCGCCGCAGCCGATGAGGGGAAGCCGCCCGTTCGTCAAGCGGTAAACCTCCGCCAGACATTGCGTCGACGGCTTCAATAGCGGCGCCCCGGAAAGGCCGCCGGCTTCGGCCTTGTCGCGGCTCTTGAGCGAAGCGGGCCGTTCGATGGTGGTGTTGCCGATTATCAGGCCATCCACGCCGGTTGCGAGCGCCACCTCGGCAATATCGGCAAGCTGTTCGGGCGAAAGATCGGGACCGACCTTGGCCAGAAGGGGCGGCTTCTTTCCGGGCGGCGCGGCGCGGTCGCGCGCCGCGAGCACGCGCTTCAGCAAATCCTCGATAGGTCCGCGCGCCTGCATTGCCCTGAGGCCCGGCGTGTTCGGCGAAGAAATGTTGCAGACGAGATAATCGGCGAGCCCCGCCACCCGTTCGATGCCGGCCACATAATCGGCCGCGCCGTCCACGGTGTCTTTGTTCTTGCCGACATTGGCCCCGACTATGCCGGGCGCCTGGCTGCCTTGGCCCCTCGCCTTCAGCCGCTGCGCGAAAGCCTCGACACCGCCGCTGTTGAAGCCCAGCCGGTTGATGACCGCCCGATCCTCGTTCAGCCGGAACAGCCGTGGTTTCGGATTGCCGGGTTGCGGCTTTGGCGTCACGGTGCCCGCTTCGACAAAGCCGAAGCCCAGTCCCAGCATCGCATCGACGACACGCGCATCCTTGTCGAAACCGGCGGCAAGCCCGATGGGGTTGGCAAAATCGATGCCCCAGACGCGGGTGTGTAGAACGGGGTCGTCCGCGCCGGCCTGGACGCCAACCAGTCCATGCTCCAGCGCGAACAACGCGGCATGATGCGCCGTTTCCGGTTTCAGCACATACAGCGCCTTAAGCGCGATGCGATCCAGGGAGTTCAATTTCCTCCCCCCTTGTGGGGGAGGATGGTCCGAAGGACCAGAAGGGGGGGACTTCTCATTTCCCGCCGAACAACCCGCGGAAGAAACTCTTCAACACCATCCACATCAGCGTGAAACCGGACAGCGTCTGCGCTTTGGTTTCGGGCGGGGCAATGGGTGTGGCCACGGACTGCTCCGCGCCGGGACGCGGTTCGGCAGCCGCCACCGATGCGGCAAGCTGGGCCCTCAGGCATTCGGCGAATTGCCCGATCAATTGCTGCGCCACGTCCTGTATGAGACCGGAGGCGCGGCCATATTGTGCAACCGCCCCCGACAGCGTGAGGTCGGTCTTCACCAGCACGCGCGAGCCCGCCGGTATCGGCTCCAAATGGAAATCGACGTTCGCATTGGCGCCGCCGCGGCCCTTCGCGTCCTTGCCTTGCGCCTTGACGCGCGCCTTGTGCCCGGCCTCGTCGATGTCGGTGAATTTCACCTGGCCCGCAAAGGTCAGCGCCACGGGGCCGAGCTTCACCGAAACCTTGCCCGCATAGGTGTCTTTGTCGACGACGCCGGTCAGCTCCGCCCCCGGCATGCATGGCGCGATGCGCGGAATATCCATCAGCACTTTCCAGGCGTCGGCCGGCGGCAACGGAACATCGAAACTGTTGTTGATTTCCATGGGTGCTCCTAAGCCGCCAAACGCTCAGCCGCCCAGCGGGCGCAAGCAAGCAGCAATTCGTCTTCATACAGACGGCCAATGATCTGGATCCCGATCGGAAGCCCGTTCGGTCCCTTGTGGGTCGGCAATGTGATCGCAGGCGTGTGCAGCGCGGTCCAGAATTCCTGGAAGCGCGTGTCGCCGGTGGATTCAAGACCCATGGGCGCTTCGCCCGTAACGCAGGGCGCGAGCAGCACGTCGCAATTCCCGAACATGCCGGGGATCATGTCGCGGCATTCCTTCATGCGCCGCAGGGACGCGATGTATCGCGCATGGGGAATGGAAAGGCCCTGCTCGATCTGCCGCGTCAGGCCGGGACTGATCTGCGCGCGTGCAGTGTTCCATTCATGCGCCATGGAACGGGCGCGTTCCACCGGATTGATGACCGTGCGGGCTTCGGCCGTTGCATCGAAAGCATCGGGCAAGGACACATCGCGCAAGTGCGCGCCCGCGGCGGCAAGCCGCCCAGCCGCGTCTTCGACCGCGTGCTTGGATTCCGGCAGCGCATGCTCCCAGAGATGCGTGCGGCAGAGCCCGATCCGGGGCGGCGTGTCGCGGCGCGGCGAAAGGGGACGCGCAATCAGCACGCTCGCGACCAGATCGACGTCGTCCACGCTGCGTCCGATCAGCCCGATGGTGTCGCGCGATTCGGCCGCGAATTTGATGCCTCCGCGCGGGATAAGATTGTATGTCGGCTTGTACCCGACTGCGCCGCAGAACGACGCCGGCCTCAGCACCGAACCGCCCGTCTGTGTCCCGTAACCAACCGCGCACATATGGTCCGCAACTGCGGCGGCCGAACCGCTCGACGAGCCGCCGGGCGTGCGATCCAAATCCAGCGGATTGCGTGTGACGTTGGGCGTCAGGCCTGCGAATTCGCAGGTCACGGTTTTCCCCAGGATCACCGCGCCGGCGCGCCGGGCGAGCGCGACACAGGACGCATCCGCAAACGTATGATTGTCTCTGTAAATCGGCGAGCCCATGTCGGTGGGCATATCGAAAGTATCGATGATGTCCTTGATGCCGAGCGGCACGCCGGCCAGCACGCCCTTGCTCGCCCCGCGGTCGATGGCCCGCGCCTGCGCAATCGCCGCATCCGTGTCGACATAGGCCCAGGCTTTGACTTTGGAATCGCGTTCTTCGATGCGGTCGAGACAGGCGCGCGTAATGGATTGCGCGGTGAACCGCTCCGCGGCAACGCCGTGGGCGATTTCGCAGGCCGAAAGCTCGTTCAAGCGCAGCACTGTTAGCCTCGCGTCGCTTTGCCTGCGGCGGTACCGGCGATCTTGCCGAACACCGAACCCGAGGTGAGCCCAGTGCCGCCGGGATAATTGAAATAGAAGATGCCGCCCACCAGCTCACCCGCCGCATAGAGACCGGGAATGGTGCGGTAATCGAGATCCATCACCTGCCCGTCCGCGGCAATGCGCAAGCCCCCGAACGTGAACGTGACCCCGCACGTCACCGCGTAGCCTTCGAAGGGCGGCGTATCGATGGTGTTCGCCCAGTTCGATTTCGGTACGGCGAGGCCTTCCGTGTGGCGGCCATCCTTGACGTTGGGATTGAATGCGATGTCCTGCCGGACCGCGGCATTGTATTCGGCGATAGTCTTCACGAACGCGTCTGCGTTCACGCCGTCGAGTTTTTTCGCCAATTCCTCGATCGTGTTCGCCGTCACCTTGGTGCATTGGCGGATATTGTATTCGTCGCGCTGGAGATGCTTGGTTTTCTTGTCCCAGATCTGCCAGGCGAATTGGCCCGGCTGCTCCAGCACGATGCGGCCGTATTTCGCGTATGTGTAATTGCGGAAATCGGCGCCCTCGTCCACGAAGCGCTTTCCCAGCGCGTTCACCAGCAGCGCAAACGGATAGGAATGTTTCTGGAACTGATCGCCGACCGCAAGATCGCCGAATTCCGGCGCGTTCATCTCCCATTGCACGGCGTGACAGCCGGACCAATTGCCGTAAGGGCTCGCCCCGATGGCAAGCGCCATGCGGATGCCTTCGCCATTGTTGAAGCGGGTGCCGCGCACCTTCGCCAAATCCCAACCCGGTCCGAGATAGCGCGTGCGCATCTCCGCATTCGCCTCGAACCCGCCGCTGGCAAGCACCACCGCGCCCGCCGTCAATTCGCCCGTTTCGACGCCGCTCTTGAAGCGCACGCCCATCACCCGCACGCCGTCATAGACGAGATCGGTCGCCCGCGTGTTGTAGTGGATTTCGATGCCGTTCTTCTTGCCCGACACGGTCAGCATGTCGACAAGCCCTGGCCCGCCGCCCACCGTCTCCAGCGTCAGCCCGCCCCAGAATTTGAACTTGCCTTCGATCTTGAACGCCTGCCGGCCATAGATCGGCACGAAGCGGATGCCCTTCTCGCGCATCCAGACGAGCGTGGGGAGGCTCTTCGTCACCAGCAGCTCGCACAGATTCGGATCGGTGCGGAACTGCGTCACCCGCGCCATGTCGTCGAAGAACTGATCCTGCGTATAGGTGCCGAAATCGGTGGTGTCGATTTCCGCCTGCGAGAGATCGGGGACCAGCGTCTTGATGTCGTCCACGCCGTTGTAGACGACGCGCATCGCGCCCGCGGTAAAGCGTGAGTTGCCGCCCGATTCGTCTTCGGGTGCGGCTTCCAGCATCAGCACGGATGCGCCCTGCTCGCGCGCGGCCAATGCCGCGCAATAGGCGGCATTCCCGCCGCCGACGACAATCACATCCCAATTTTTCGTGTTAAACACCGAAACCCGCCGTTCCGCCATGCGCTTTCGACCAGCCGCGGGGATCGTGCATGAAAGCTTCCACCTCCGCCAATCTCAGAGGTTCGAATTTCTCGCTTTTCTTCGCCACCGCCAGCACGTCCCACCAGGTGGCGAGCGCATGATGCGCGACCCCCATGTCGGTCAGCGTCTTCAGCCCTTCCGGGAAGATGTCGTAATAGAAGAAGACGAAGGTGTGATCGCAGAGAACGCCCGCCTTGCGCAGCGCATTGATGAAGTTGACCTTGCTGCCGCCGTCGGTCGTCATGTCCTCGACCAGCAGCACACGCTGGCCATCCTTCACCTCGCCTTCGATCTGCGCGTTGCGGCCGAAGCCTTTGGCCTGCTTCCTCACATATTGCATCGGGAGCCCAAGCTTGTCGGCCATCCAGGCCGCAAACGCGATGCCCGCCGTTTCGCCGCCCGCGACCGCATCGAATGCCTCGAATCCCACATCGCGCGCAAGCGTGGAGGCGCCGAAATCGATCAGCGACGCCCGTACGCGGGGAAACGAAATCAGCCGCCGGCAATCGGTATAGACCGGGCTCGCGAGGCCGGAGGTGAAGATGAACGGCTTGTCGGAATAAAAGCGGACCGCTTCGACTTCCAGCAGGATCTTCGCGGTCAGTTCCGCGATTGTTTTCTTGTCGGCAAAGCCCGGCGCTTCAATCATATTCTGCGTCTCGCCGCTAATTCGCGACGACCTTCCATTGTATCTGCTCCCCGCCGCGATGGATGAGCGCGCGCTCTTCCGGCCCTTCGACCTTCACGTCCTCCGGCGCGGTCCACGCGACGCGCTCCAGTGTGATGGTCTCCGAATTCGGCGGCAGGCGGTAATGCTTCGGCCCGTTCAATGACGCGAACGCCTCCAATTTGGCAAGCGCGTTTTCTTCGGCGAAGACCTGCGCGTAGGATTCGATGGCGACCGGCGAATTGAAGAGGCCCGCCGCACCCACGGTCGCCAGTTTCTTCGCCACCGGATGGGGCGCAGAATCGGTGCCCAGGAAGAAATTGCTCTCCCCCGACGTCGCCACTTTGCGCAGCGCATCGCGATCCTCGCGCCGTTTCAGCACCGGCATGCAGTACATATAGGGGCGATTGCCGTATCCCAGCCAATCGGTGCGCGTCAGCATCAGATGATAGGGCGTGATCGAACCGCCCAACTGGGGGGCGTTCGCCTTGACGAATTCCACGCCCTCGCGCGAGGACACATGCTCCAGCACGATGAAGAGCCCCGGAAAATCCTTCAGCATTGGCGTCAGCCGCCGCTCGATGAAGACGGCCTCGCGGTCGAAAATGTCGATCGCCGGGTCGGCTTCCTCGCCGTGGATCAGGAATGTCATCCCGATCTTTTCCATGCGCGCCAGCACGCGCCGGATCTTCGTAAAATCGTTCACGCCATAGGCGGAATTGGTCGTCGCATTGGCGGGGTACATCTTCACCGCCGTGAACACGCCTTCGCGGAATCCCATTTCCACATCGTCGGGATCAGTGTTGTCGGTCAAATAACACGTCAGCAACGGCGTGAAATGAGAGCCTTCGGGCAGCGCCGCTATCACCCGCTCGCGATAGGCAATGGCATCCTTCACCGTCAGAACCGGCGGCAGAAGATTGGGCATCAGGATCGCGCGCCCGAAATGGGCCGCTGTATAAGGCAGCGACGCCCGCAGCATCGCGCCGTCCCGCACATGCAGGTGCCAATCGTCGGGTTTCCTGATGGTGATGCGCTCGGCCACGGCTTCTACTCCGCGGGCACGAAGGTCTTGTGCCCCTGCCCGATGGGGGCGGCCGCGGCGGAAAACGTTTCCGCGATGGGATCGTTGACCATGGCGCCCGTCAACTGCGCCACCCGCTTGAACCCACGTTTGTCGCACCACGCGGCCAATTCGTCGATCATCGCGATCAACCCCGATGGATTGCGGAAGATCAGATAGCCGATCATCACCGCGGATGCGCCCGCCAGCATGTATTCGACCACGTCCTCCACTTTCACGATACCGCCGCAGCCGATCACGGGAATTTTCACCCGCTGCGAGACCTGATGCACCATGCGCACGATGATGGGCTTCACGCCCGGTCCCGAAATGCCGCCGAATTTGTTGCCGATGGCCGGGCGGAACGTATCGAGATTGATCTTGAGCCCAAGGATCGTGTTCGACACCACGAGCGCGTCGGCGCCCGCTTCCTCCGCGGCGAGGCCTATGGCCACCACGTCGCCCGCATTGGGCGACAGCTTCACCCAGACGGGCTTGCCGGTCGCGCCCCGAATGCGCTTGACCACATTGAAGGTGTGATCCTCGTGCATCGCGAAATTGCCGCCGCCCGGGTTGCGCGTCGGGCAGGAGATGTTCACCTCGATCACGTCCACGTCCGGATGGGCCGCGACTTCGCGCGTCATGGCTTCGAAATCGTCCGCCGTCGTCGCCGAGATCGAGCCCACCAGAGGCGGCGTGAAGCGCGCGTAATCGGGCACCTGATGTTCGAGGAAATAGCCGATGCCCTTGGTCGGCAGGCCGATGGAATTGATCATGCCGCATTCGAGTTCGGCCACGCGCGGGGTCGGATTGCCAATGCGGTATTCGCGCGACACGGTCTTGGCCACCAGCGCGCCCAGCCGGTTGACGTCCATCACCTGCGCCAGATCGGTCGAGAAGCAGCCCGACGCCGGCATGATCGGGTTCTTGAGTTCCACGGTCCCGATTTTGACGGACAGGTCTACCATCCCACGCACTCCTGCAAATCGAACACCGGGCCTTCGATGCACACCCGGCGCAGTTCCTTGTGACCGTCCACCTCGAAGGTGCGGACGCAGACGTAGCAGGGCCCCAGCCCGCACGCCATGATCTGCTCCATCGCGACCTCGCCCGGCACGCCGTGCTTGGCGCCCAATTCCTTCATCAGGAACATCAGCCGGTTGGAGCCGCAGGTGAAGAACGCGTCCGCCTTTCCGGCCGCAATGAGTTTCTCCAGGATCGCGCCTACGTTTTCCACCGAACTCGTCCCGTCGCTGTCGAGCACACGGATCACCTCGCCGACCTTGCCGAACAGCTCGTCCGCCATCACCAGCTCCGGCGAGCGCGCCGACAATATCGCCGTGACGCCGACGCCATTCTCAGCGGCCAATTGCGAGATCGGCCCCATGGTGGCAAGCCCGACACCTCGTCCGAGGACCACGATGTTCTTCCATTCCGGCTTGAACGAGAACCCGATCCCCAACGGGCCGACCAGGTTGCAATCGTCGCCCGGTTTGAAGGTCGCCATGCCCTTGGTGCCGCGGCCCACGCATTTGTAGAGGAATTCGAGATTTCCCCCCTCGGAATCGACCACGTAAATGCTCTGGGGCCGCCGCAGCCACAGCTCGCCGTCGTCCGGAGAAGGGCAGAGGATGTTGAAGAATTGGCCGGGCTTGACCTTCAGATGCTTGGGCGAGGCCTTGACGATCAGGTGCTTGTATTCCGGATTGACCCAAAGGTTGGAAACGACCTTGCCGATGGCCTCCTCGGCGGGAACATGCGGCGCGAGGTCCGGGCCGTTGACGCCCCCGACGACATAAGGCTTTGAGGTAAAAAAACTTTTTTGCATGTGGACGCGGTGCTCTTTGGTGCCGGTTGGGGGGCATTCAAGCCGCCAATCGTTCAAAAATCAACACATATCCTTTTTTTGGTACGATTCCTCACAGGGCATGTTATAGCCAGGAACCGATCCCAGGTCTCCCGCTTGACGAGCCCCGCCCCACGCCTGAAAAGAATAGGAAAACCCGGGGCGAAGACGGTCATGCATGCTGCCATCGCCGGAAAGCGAGATGCCGTTTCAGCGGTATGCCGCCGCTACGGAGTGGCACGGCTTGAGGTTTTCGGGTCGGCCGCACGCGGTTGGGACTTCAATCCCGGGTCCAGCGACTTCGATTTTCTCGTTGAGTTCAACGCGGACCTCCGTCTACCCCCCCTCGAACAGTTTTTCGGGTTGGCGAGCGCCCTTGAGCAACTGCTCGGGCGGCCGGTCGATTTGGTTGAGCCCGCAGCGGTCAGAAACCCCTTCATCCGTGCCGAGATCGACCGCTCGCGCGAGGTGATCTATGCATCGTGATCCACGGGCGTATTTGTGGGATATCCGGCAAGCTGCCGATGCAATCTCGACATTCCTGTCGGGGATGGATTTCGAGACTTATGCGCAGAGCGATCTCATCCGGGCAGCGGTGGAGCGCAAGTTTGAAATTATCGGCGAAGCCCTTGGTCAGCTGAACAAAGTTGAACCCAATCTGGCACGCCGCATCCCCGATATCCGTGACGTTATTGCGTTTCGCAATGTGCTCATTCACGGATATGCCGCCGTTGAGCATGGGCGCGTGTGGCGGATCATTCAGGAGTCTCTCCCAGGTCTTAGGGCAGCCGCAGCTGCGCTGCTCGACGAGCTCGGCCCGGACCCAGTGTGAGGTTCCGTCTATTGTTTCGCTTGACGGGATCGGAACCCGGCCTGAAAACACGCCCACCAACATCGCCTAACCAAAGGAAATCCCATGTCCGCAGACCCCTCCGGCGCTGAGCCGAAAGACCAGGGCGTCCCCGGCCCCAAGCACAATCAGGAAGTCCCCGTCGTCTGGGAGCGCTGGCAGAAGAAGCGCACCTTCGTTCGGGCGCTCGAAGGCACCTACAGCCATCTCACCAAGGAACTGCTGGACGCCCCCCGCGTCATCTCGTCCAAGTCGGTGCCCTGGAAAGGCGGCCCCAACCTCTACGGCAAGCACCCCATCGCGCCGGGGGCGGCCGCCAAGGTCACCCAGGCCATCGAGTGCCATGTCGAGGCCTATGCGCCGGGCGCCTATTCCCAGAAGCATGGCCATCTGAACTCCGCCTGCTTCTTCATCATCAAGGGCCGCGGCCACGACATCCATGACGGCAAGCACATTCCCTGGAAGGCGGGCGATGTGATGTTCGTCGAGAATGGCTGCGTGCATCAGCACTTCAACGACGACCCGGACAACGAAGCGATCCTGCTGGTGTTCAAGGCCAAGCCCCTCTTCCTGTTCATGCACCTGCTCTATCAGAAGATGATTTCCTATCCTCCGAATACGCTGCCGAAAGGCCATGAGGATTGGACTCCCCCGACCGATCTTTGAATCCAGCGCACCCGGAGAGAACGACATGAAAGTCATCGAAGAACGCGACGTCGCCCATGTGGGCACCAAGACCGCGAATTACCGCAAGGAAGACATCCAGAGCTCACTGGATTTCCGCGCCGATTACGAACACGCCCCCAATGTGGTGAGCGCCGAAGACCAGCCCTTCGAAAATTCGCCGGACGGCATCATCCGCCATCTGGTGCACGAGAAGATGGGCACGCGGGAGAAATGCGTCGATGCCTACATGCTCTACCTCAAGGAGGGCGCGCAGTCCGGCAAACACCGTCATATGTGGGAAGAAGTGGTCTTCGTCGCGGAAGGCTCGGGCTACGACCTGCACTGGGACGTGAAATTCGATTGCATCGACGCCTATCACTGGGATTGGGAGACCGAGCCGAAAAAGTCCGAATGGCAGCGCGGCGATTTCATCTACATCCCGCCCTTCTCCATCCATCAGCATTTCAACACCGGCAAAGGCGAGGCGCGGCTGATCGTCATCAACAACCGCATCGTCAAGGCGATGGGCTTCAACTGGCTCGACCAGGTGGAGAACGCGCCGGGGTTCTAGGTTTGACCGGTGGCCCGCTTCACGCGTCTGTGTAGCCTGAGCCGCCCCAGCGCTGCTTAAATGCGGGACGGGGGATGGGCGGAAAACCGCCCCCTCACCAGCTCAGGGCGATGCCCTTCGCTCCCTCTCCCCCTCGGGGGGAGAGGGTCGGGGTGAGGGGAAGATAGCGAGATAGCCCGCCGTATTCGAAGGGGGGAACAACGCGCCGATGCCGGGCCAATTGCATATGGCGATTCAGGCGCTTCAGCTGCTGCTGGAGTGGCACCGCCTTGTCATCCTTGTGCTCGGCGTGCTGATCGGCCTGGCAATCGGCTGCATGCCCGGATTGGGCGGCGTGGTGGCGTTGGCCGTCCTGATTCCCTTCACCTACAATCTCGATGCGCCGACCTCGTTCGCGCTGCTGCTGGGAGTCGCCGCGGTCACCACCACATCGGACCTCATTCCCGCCGTCCTCTTCGGCGTGCCCGGCACGGTGGGCGCAGCCGCCACCGTGATCGACGGGCATCAGATGGCGCGCCAGGGCCAGGCGGGGCGCGCCTTCGGCGCCGGGTTCGTGTCGGCGGCGATCGGCGGCTTGTTCGGGGCGCTTGTGCTCGCGCTTGCCATCCCGCTGCTGCAGCCGCTGATGCTCGCCATCGGTTCGCCGGAACTGCTGGCGTTCAGCATTTTCGGGCTATCGATGGTGGCGACCTTGTCCGGACGCGCGCCGCTGAAGGGGCTGACCGCCGCCGGCATCGGACTGATGATCTCCATGATTGGTTCGGGCACGCAGACCGGTACGCTGCGCTGGACCTTCAACTGGCTCTATCTGTTCGACGGCGTGCCGCTGATCCCGGTGACGCTCGGCCTCTTCGCGCTGCCCGAACTCGCCGATCTCGCGATCAACCGCAGGAAGATCGCGGGCGAACGCCTGGACGTGAAAATCTCCAGCCAGTGGGAAGGCGTGCGCGATGTGTTCCGGAATTGGCGGCTGGTGCTGAAATGCAGTGCGCTTGGCACCGCGCTCGGCGTGGTGCCCGGGATCGGCTCGGCGGTGATCGACTGGATCGTCTACGGCTATGCCGTCCGCACGGAGAAGAACCCGGAAAGCTTCGGCACCGGCGATGTGCGCGGCGTGATCGCACCCGAATCCTCGAACAACGCCAAGGAAGGCGGCCACCTCGTTCCCACGATTGCCTTCGGCGTGCCGGCGGGCGCCTCCATGACGCTGCTATTGGGCGCGTTCCTGCTGCATGGGCTGACGCCGGGCCCCGACATGCTCGGCAAGAATCTCGACGTCACCTATTCCATCATCTGGAGTCTCACGCTCGCCCATGTGCTGGGCACCGCGATCTGCCTCTTGGGCGCGCGTCACCTCGCCCGCTTCGCCGAGATGCGCCACGAGATCCTGCTGCCCATGGTGATGCCCATCGTGCTGGTGGCGACCTTCCAGGCGACGCGGAGCTGGGGCGACCTCTATTTCCTGCTGTTCTTCGGCACCGTTGGCTGGATCATGAAGCGCTTCTCCTGGCCGCGTCCGCCGATGGTCTTGGGTTTCGTGCTCGGGCCGATCTTCGAGCGCTATCTCTTCCTCTCCAACGAGATTTACGGCGCGCGCTGGATGATGCGGCCGGTGGTGATCGGGATTGCGATCCTGATCGCCTGGGCGCTGTACCGGCCGCTAGGCGCCACCGTCAGCCGGCTCGCGCACGAATTCACGCATCTGTCGCGCGCCCATTTGCGGCTGAAGCCGCGCGCGATGTTCACGCTCGCGCTGATCGCGCTGATCGTTGCGGCCCTCGTGACCTCGTCCGATTGGCCCGAGATCGAACAGATCGTGCCGCGCACCGCCTGCTGGGCGGCCCTCATCGTGGCGGTGCTCAATCTCGTTACCGAGATGTTCGGAGCCGATGAAGCGGAAAGCCCGGTGAAAACCCCGCACGGCGCCGTAGCGGAGCCCCCGCCTCTGCCGCCCCGCGTGGCGGTCAGGCGTGCGGTGGAATTCCTGGGGTGGCTCGTGGGGATGGTCGTGCTCGCCGCAACGATCGGCTTCATCCCGGCCATCGGCGTCTTCGTGTTCGTCTATATGGGTTTCGGATTCCGCGAGCCGCTGCCGCGCGCGGTCATCTTCGCCGCGGCCATGACGTTGTTCTGCTACGCCCTGTTCGACCGCGGCCTGTCGGTGCCCTGGCCGCAGGCGGTGCTCGGCGACTGGGTGCCCTCCTTGCGCGACGCCACCGGCTTGATGTAGGCGCGCGCGTCCCGCTAGGTTTGCCCGTTCATCCCTGGGAGCGTGCATGGTCTGGTCCCGTTTCTTCACCGCCGCCGTGGCCGCGCTCTTGACTGCCGCGGTGCCGGCACACGCCGCCGACGCGATTGCCAATTTCTACAAGGGCAAGACCGTCCAGGTTCTGATCGGGTTTTCGGCGGGCGGAGGCTACGACATCTATGCCCGCACGCTGGCGCGCTACATGGGCAAGCACATCCCCGGCAACCCGACCATGGTGCCGCAGAACATGCCCGGCGCCGGCACCCTGAAAGTCGCGAACTACATCTACAACGTCGCCCCCAAGGACGGCACGGTCATCGGCACCTTCGCGCGCGGCATCCCCATGGAGAAGCTCTTGGGGCGCACCACCGGCGAACAATTCGATGCGACAAAATTCACCTGGATCGGCAGCGTCACCGACGAACCCTCCGTCTGCGTCTTCTGGGCGGCGTCGGGGATCAAGAGCTGGGCCGACATGAAGACCAAGCCCTGGAAGGTCGGAGGCTCGGGCGTCACCTCCGACCTCGACATCTACGCGAACGTGCTGCGCAACATGTTCCATCTGCCGGGCCGCCTCATCACCGGCTTCCCCGGCGGCACCGAAGTGCTGCTTGCCATGCGCCGCGGCGAAGTGGACGGCCGCTGCGGCTGGTCGTGGACGGCGCTGCTTTCGCGCGATCACGACCTTCTGGACAAGAAGCTCGTCACCGTGCCGCTGCAATTGGGCGTCGAAGTGAACAAGGATATCCCCGGCGTACCGCTCGTCATCGATCAGACAGGCGATCCGAAGGAAAAGGCGGCGCTGAAACTGATCTTCTCGCGTCAGGTGATGGCGCGGCCCTTTGCGGCGCCGCCGAACATGCCGCCCGATCGCGTCAAGGCGCTGCGCGATGCCTTCGACGCCACCATGAAGGACCCGGACTTCCTCGCCGAGATGAAGAAGCTCGATCTCGAAGTGCGCCCGCAATCGGGCGCCAAGGTCGAACAGCTGGTGAAGGAAGTTTATTCCTATCCGCCGGACGTGGTGAAGATCGCCTCCGACGCCATCAAAGTCGCGCGGTAGTGCAAGCTCGGCCGCTTCCACATTGGCTGCGGCTCCCGCGATGTCGTGCCGGAGCCGCTGGACCGGTCATCCGACATATTTTCCGCCTGCGCCATAGGGCCAGAACAGCGAATGGCTGCGGTAGAAATTCTCGCAGACAACCGGATCGCGTAGGTAAATGCCGTCGCCCCGCCTGATTGCCAGGAAATGGTCCGACATCTTCACGCCGGGATTCTGCGCCGATTGCCAGTCGTCCTGGCAGCCATGCTGAATCTTGGTGATCAGGAACCCGTTCATGTCGCGCACGAGTGACGCGGATTGGGGAAGCCACGGCCCACTCGATGCGCCCGGGCCTCGAATCGAGGAGACGTAGATCTTCTGGTAGCCGGTTCCGGTCGCGCGCCATGCGCTCATCATGTCGTAGTCCGACACCATCAGAGTCCCGCCGCGGCCGAAAACGGTCCCGGTCTCGTTCGTCTTTGTCTTGGTCGCCCAGGTCTTGGCGGGAAAATCGCCGTGGAAGGCGCGCGCCGACGGCTTGGGACAGCGAAAAACAATTAGCAGCGCTTTCTCCAGCGTGAATTTGCGCAAGTTCATGATGTCGCGCGCATCGAATCCCGACTCCCGCGAAAGCTTGATATCGAGGTCGGTGGCCCCGGCTTTCCGCGCCTGCGCATCCTTCATGAGTCCGCGATCGGCGATCCCCGCGGGACTGAGCTTTATTCCCGTCATGTGCGCCCTCCGGGCGGCTCCTACCGCACCCGTTCGCTGCTGCCGACGGTCTTGTAGCGTATACGCACGCCTTCCTCGTCGAGGATCTGCAGCGAGGCCTGGAACTGTGCGGGCGGCGGCACATTCATCGGCGTGTCCGCCTGCACGATGTAGAGACGCTTCTCGGCCGACATCAGGGCTTCGGCGAGGATGCGGTGCCGGTCCGGCGTTTCGACGGTCAGCCGCCAGCTCGCCATCTGGTCGATGTTGTTGGCTTCGTCGTATTTCACCGCGCCCTTGGTGCGGATTTGAGCCGCCGCATCGGCGATGGCCGTCGCGATCTCGTCCGGCGCAGAGGCATAATCCACCACGGTCACGGAATAGGTGCCGGCCGAGCGCGACTTGGGGTCCGCAGTCGCCATGAAGATGCGCGCCTTCAGGTTCGTTCCCTTCGCCGTCTTGTAGGTGATTTCCGTCTTCGTGGGATCGCCCGGGAAATTGACGGTGAAGCGGTTCTCGCGATCGGACCATTCCGACCATTGCTGGGCATAGACGGCGGTCGAAAAGAACAACGCCAGCACGGCGGGAACGAGGCTTAAAAGGCGCATGATTTTCCCCTTCATGTCTTTCGACCAAACAATTATGCCACAAATCCGTACCGCTTTTGTATCAGAAAAGCATCGAGCGCCAGGCCGAAACCGGTACCGGGATTTTGCCCGCAACCGCGTTGAACGTGACCAGATAGGGAAGGATGAAGAGCCGCCCGCCAAGCGCCCTTATACCCCGGTTGAAATGGACGTGTTCGCAGGTCTGCAGCCGCACGATTCCGATCCGGCCGTCCCTGGTCATGGCGCGGACCTTGTAGCCGAGATACGGATTCACGTTCCGCCGCACGAAGCCCATCTTGTAGATGCCCAACCCGTCGAACGCCGATTCGACCTCGATTGCGCCGGCGGCAGGATCGAACGCGATCAGCCGCTTCTCGAACGTCTCCTTGAATGCGATGTCGTCCGGGACATGGTGCTTGAGCGCGTAATCCATCACCTCTTCCCAGGCATCGCCCGGACAGAGCCGATCGTGCCGCAACGCCCAGACATCGTGGTAGAGCCCGGTATTGTTCGCGAACACGGCCGCGTTTGTTTCCTCGCGCTCCAGGAATTCCAACGCGCGGGCCACCGCTCTCAGATCGGCCTCCCGCACATTGACCTCGTCGCAATCGAGCACGATGAGATAATCGAACGCGGACAGCGTATCGCTGGTGCGGACGAAATCGGCATAGAGATTGCGTGCAAGCTCCAGCCGCACCGTGCGCTGGGCCACCGCAGAGGCAAGCCCGTCCAATTTGACGAGGTGGAAATTCCGCCGTCCGGTGCCCCATGTTTCCAGAACCTGCCGCGTCGCGTCCGTCGAATCGTTCTCGACGATCACGACACCCACATCGCCGAACAGCGCGCTCATCCGCTCGATATTGCGCAGCACGGCCGGCAGATGGGTCGCGCAATTCCGCGCACATCCGGCAAAGACGGCGCGCTTGGGGCCTGCTGTCATCACATCGAGGGCTGCAGCACAGGGGTGCGGACTGCACGCCGGGCGGCGAACGCGGCAACGAGGCTCACCGCCCCGGCCGCCGTCAGCCACAGCGCGGGCGAAGCGCGGTTGCCGGTCATCTGGATCAGGAAGGTCGCGATGGCCGGCGTGAAGGCGCCGAACAATCCGTTGGCGATGCTGAGGATGATCGCGTAACCGGAACTGCGCACCTTGCCCGGAATGACCTCGGCGAGCAGCGGCACCAACGCGCCCGCATACATCGAATAGAGCACCGCAAGCCACATCTCCACGATCAAAAGCCGCGTGAAGCTGGGTGCGGCGACCAGCCATGACAGCGCCGGGTAGGCGGTCGCAAGCACCAGCAACGGCGTGCCGATGGCAAAAGGCCAGCGACCGATGCGATCCGAAATCGCGCCGCCAATCGGCAACAGGATGAAGCTCGCGGTTCCCACCACCAGCGCAACGACGAAATTGCCGAGCGGGGCCAGATGCAGGGCCGCGCTCCCGAAGGTCGGCGTGTAGCCGTTCACGAAGTAGAACGCGGTTGTGTTGAGGATGGTCATCGCCATGCCGATGACCAGGATCGGCCAATGCTCGGCGAGGATGCGCAGGATTTCGCCTGTCGAGCGCGCATGGGTCGAATGCTCGAACACTTCGGTTTCGGGCAGGCTGTTGAGCAGCCAGAACAGCACCGGAATGATGAGACAGCCGACGATCAAAGGAATGCGCCAGCCCCAATCTTCCATCTGCTGCGTGGTGAGGATGGCGGTCAAAAGCACGCCCAATCCGGTGGCGGCCATCACGCCGAGCGCCTGGCTCGATGCCTGCCAGGCGCAATAGAAACCGCGATTTCCCGGCGTCGCGATTTCTGCCAGATACACATTCACCCCGCCCGCTTCCACGCCCAGCGAAAATCCCTGTACCAGCCGGCCGAGCGTAATGATCAGCGGCGCGACAAGCCCGATGGTGGCGTAGGACGGCGTGAAGGCGAGCGACACCGTCCCCACCGCCATCAGCGCAAGCGTGAGGATGAGGCCTTTGCGGCGGCCTTTGCGGTCCATATAGGAGCCGAGAATGATCGCGCCGAAGGGTCGCGCGATGGAGGCGACGCCATAGGTGCCGAGCGCAAGCATCAGCGAGGTGAAATCGTCTTTCGTCGGGAAGAACGCTTTCGCGATATAGCTCGCGAAATAGATGTAGACGAGGAAATCGTAGAGCTCGAGAAAATTGCCGGATGCCGCGCGGATCACCGCGCCCATCTTCGCCTTGCGCTGTTCGCGGGTGAGCATGGTCAAGCCATCGCGGCTTGCAAGCCGGCTTGCGCGGGCACGCGCCGTGACATCACCGCCGCCGCCAGGCTGATGGCCGCCGCAAGCGACAGCCACAACGCGGGCGCGGCGCGGTTTCCCGTGGCTTCCACGAGATAGGTGGAGACCAGCGGCGTAAAGCCGCCGAAGATCGCGGTCGCCAGACTATAGGCAAGCGCGAACGCGGCAGCGCGCACCTCGGCCGGCACGATCTCGGCGAGCATCGGAATCATCGCGCCATTGTAGAGCCCGAAGATCATGGAAAACCACAACGTCACCGCGAGAAGCTTCGCGAAGCTCGGGCCTGCCACCAGCCAGGCCATCGCCGGATAGGCCGTGACGAGGCAAAGAACCGGAATGAAGAACAGAAGCGGCCGCCGTCCGATGCGGTCCGAGAGCGCGCCCCCGATGGGAAGCCAGATGAAATTGGACACCCCGACGCACAGCGTCACCAGCATGTTGCCGACGGGATCGAGGTGCAAAACCTGGCTGCCATAGGTCGGCGTGTAAACCGTGATGAGATAGAAGGTCGTCGTGGTCAGAATCGACAGCATCGCGCCGATGGTGACGATCCCCCAATTCTCCGAGACGCGCTTCAGCACTGCGCGGCTCGATTGCATCGGGGTGCATTTCGCGAAAGCCTCGGTCTCTTCGAGCGAGCGCCTGAGCCAGAAGACGAGCGGCACGATGAGGCAACCGATCAGGATCGGCACCCGCCAGCCCCACGCCGTCATCTGTTCCGGTGGCAGCACGCCGGTCAGGGCGACGCCCAGCAGCGCCGACAGCACCACGGCCACCTGCTGGCTGCCCGATTGCCACGAACAATAGAAGCCGCGATTGCCCGGCGTCGCGATCTCGGCCAGATAAACCGAACAGCCGCCGATCTGAACGCCGGCGGAAAATCCCTGCAGCAGCCGCCCGGCGACGATGATGAGCGGCGCGATGAAGCCAATCTGCGCATAGCCCGGCGTCACCGCGATGGAGAGCGTACCCGCGCCCATCAGCGCGAGCGCCACGATCAGCCCTTTGCGGCGTCCGGCGCGATCCATGTAGGCGCCGAGCACGATCGCACCGATGGGACGCATCAGGAAGCCGGCGCCGAACGTCATCAGCGACAGCACCAGACGCAGGAACTCGCTCTGGCCGGGGAAGAACGTGTCGGCGATGTAGCGCGCGTAATAGCCGTAGATGATGAAATCGTACATCTCCAGGAAATTGCCCGCGGAAACCCGGATCACGGCGTTGATCTTGTCGCGGCGCTGGGCGGACGTAAGCATGGATATCTCCGTAGGCGGATTATTGCGGCTGGGAGAGGAATTGAGCCCGGATACGGCTGTCCGCGGTCAGAATCCGCGGCAGGACGAAGGCGGCGGCGAAGCTGATGGCGGCGGCAAAGGAAAGCCACAGAGCGGGTGCGGCGCGATTTCCCGTGGCCTCTATCAGATAGGTGCAGATCGCGGGCGTAAAGCCGCCGAACACCGCGGTCGCCGTGACGAAGGCAAGCGAAAACGCGGCCGTGCGCACCTCGTGCGGCATGATCTCGGCAAGCAGCGGAATGAGGGCGCCATTGTAGAGGCCGAAATAGACGGAATAGAGCAGCAGCACGGCGAGCAGCTTGGCAAACCCCGGCCCTGCCACCAGCCAGAGCATGGCGGGATAGCCGGTCGCGAGTGCTGCCGCCGTCACCAGCAGCATCACCGCGCGCGCGCCGAATTTGTCGGTCAGCACGCCGCCCACCGGCAGCCAGGCGAGGTTGGAGAGCCCCACCAGCAGCGTCACGAGGAACACGGTCGTCGGTTCCATATGCAGCGCCGCCCGCGCATAGGTCGGCGTGTAGGCGGTGATGAGATAAAAGCTCGTCGTCGTCATCACGGTGAGCGCAAGCCCGTTGACGATCAGCTTCCAATTCGCGGCGAGGATCCGCATCACCTCCGCGGTGCTGCGCACATGGCGGCTGCGCTTGAACACTTCGGTCTCTTCGAGCGAACGGCGCAGCCACAGGATCAGCGGTATCGCGACGATGCCGGCGAGCAGCGGCAATCGCCAGCCCCACAGCGTCATCTGTTCCGGCGGCACGATCAGTGTCAGCCCGAACCCGAACGCCGCGGCGAACACGACGGCGACCTGCTGGCTCACCGCCTGCCACGAACAATAGAAGCCGCGCCGTCCCGGTGTTGCGATCTCGGCCAGATAAATAGCAACCCCGCCGAATTCCGCGCCCGCCGACAGGCCCTGCACCAGCCGTCCCGCCACGATCAGGATCGGCGCGATCAATCCGATCTGCGCGTAACCCGGCATCACCGCGATGGAGAGCGTGCCCGCCGCCATCAGCCCGAGCGTCAGGATCAGCCCCTGCTTGCGCCCGCGCCGGTCCATGTAGGCGCCGAGCACGATCGCGCCCAACGGCCGCATCAGATAGCCCGCCCCGAACGTCACCAGCGACAGCATCAGCGAGCCGAACTCGCTTCCCGACGGAAAGAATGTCGCCGCGATGTAATTCGCGTAATAGCCGTAGACGATGAAATCATACGCCTCGATGAAATTGCACGAGGACACGCGAATGACGGCGCGGACCTTTTCGCGGCGCTCGGCGGCCGGCAGCATCAGGGCGCCCGCGGCAGCGACACGCCGACCATGCAGTCGCGGCTGACCAGCTCCGCCAATTGCTCCGCGCTCATATTGTCGGTCCCGGCCGGGCGCATCGGCAGCACCAGATAGCGCATATCGGCGGTGGAATCGTGCACCCGCACCTCCACATTATCCGGCAGCGTCGTGCCGAATTCGGCCAGCACGGCGCGCGGCTCGCACACCACGCGCGCGCGGTATTCGCGGGACTTGTACCAGGACGGCGGCAGGCCCAGCACACTCCTCGGATAACACGAGCACAGCGTGCACACGATCACGTTGTGAACGGCGGGCGTGTTCTCCACCACCACCAATTCGGTGCCGCTCATATCCAGACCGAAATCGTGGATCGCCTCGGAGCCATCCTTGAGCAGCCGCTCCTTATAAGCGGGGTCCATCCAGGCCCGCGCAACAACCTGCGCACCGGTCGCGGGCGTGATGGAATCGCGGAATTCGATCGTCTTGCGGATTTCCTCCGGCGTGACGATGCCCTTCTCGATCAGGAGTTCCTTCAGCGCGAGCCCCAGCACCTGGTAATAGGAATGGATCTTCTCGTCGGGTTGCGGGGGCGCGTGAGGTGCGCGCTCCTGCGGGTGATCGTGATCGTGGTCATGGCCGTGATGATCGTGGTCGTGCGCGTGTTCCTGCATGGGTCAGACCTTCGCGAGCCAATGTTCATAGATGTCGATGTCGAGCGTATCGTCGGGCTTCCCCGCATAATCGGGCCACAGATCGGCCTGGCGGAACCGCACCTCGTAGAGCACCTTTTCGGGGCGCCCGTCGCGTCCGATCGCCAGCAGCTCGGGGTTCAGGAACGCGCCGAATTTCCGCGTCACCACGCCCTCCTTCCCCCGGACATAGACCGGCGTGCGCACATGGCCAGGCGGGAAATCCTCCCGCACGCGCACACGCGTCCCCGGCGCAAACGCCCCCATCAGGCCGCGTCCTGCCCGAGGCGCGCGCGGACCTCGGCCACCTTCGCGTCGATCTCGTCCTGGGTCGCGATGCCCTTGTCCACCAGCACCCGCGACAGCCCCGCCGTCCAGCGCTCGTAATAGGACAGCGTGTTGTAGACATCCTCGCCCAGGCTCTCGATATAGCGCCGGTTCTCGTCGGTGCGGCGATAGCCCTTCTGCCCCATCAGTGCGTTCAGCGCGTCGATCTGCTTTTCCCAGAAGGTGGTGGCGTGGGCTTCGGTGTCCACCGGCCCGGCCTCCAACCCGCCTATATCGTGCGGTCCGTGCATTGTCCGCTCCCTTGTTTTCGTTGCGGGGAGCGTAGCTTACGGGAACCTTACGGCCAAGCGCGCTTCATTACCCTCCCCTTGAGGGAGGGTCGAAATTGTCGAGCGCAGCGAGAAAATTTCGGGGAGGGGACACGCACAAATATCCCCTCCCCGAACGTGCTCGCGCGAATCCGCGCGCCGCCCATTCGACCCTCCCTCAAGGCGAGGCTAAATTACGTGCGTGTCGCCGCCTTGTACGCGTCCAGAATTTCGCCGCCCCGCGCGAACCAGACGTGCTCGTGCCCGCGGATGTAATCCAGCGCCTTGATCAGATGGGGTGCGCGGTGCGGCGCGCCGGTCAGGAACGGATGCAGCGCGATGGGCAGCACGCGCGCCTGATCTCCGCCCTCGCGATAGAGCGTATCGAACGCATCCACGATATAGGACGCGAACACCGAGGCTGGCGTCCCCTGCCGGTCGATCAGGCCGAGATCGTTGATGTCCACCCAATAGGGCATCACGTGCAGCCCGTTCTTCATCGGAAAGGGCTGATCGTCGGCCGGCCCCCAATCGCAGACATATTCGACGCCGGCCGCTTTGAGCGCATCGAGCGTGCCGTCGTTCTCGGCCAGGCCCGGCCCGAGCCAGCCGCGCACGCGCTGGCCCGAGGCCGCGCGGATCATGTCGACCGCCTGTCGCACGATTGCCCCGCCCTGTTCGGGCGAGACCAGGTTGAGGCGCTCCGAATTGGTGATGCCGTGGCCCATCAGTTCGTCGCCGCGCGCTTTGAAGGCCTCGATCAGCTCGGGGTAGAAGCGGCAGACCGACGCGTTCAGCGCGATGGTCGTGGGGATGCGGCGTTCAGTGAACGCCTCCATCAGCCGCCACACCGCGACGCGCAAGCCGTAATCGTTGCGCGGCAGGTTGCGCACGTCCATCTGGCCCTTGTCGTCATGGACGTCCCAGTGCTCGACATTGGGCACGATGAAGACGGCGACGCGCGCGCCGTTCGGCCATTTCAGCTTCGGGCGTTTGGGGAGGGGCGAGTAGTCGTAGAAGGGCTGCTGCTCCCCGGTGCGGATATTGTTTTGCCCACGCGGTGTCGCGGTGCCCGCGCCCTGCGGGGTGGCCGCGGAGTTGGATGCGTTCTGTGCCATCTGCTGCCCCGATGGAGTTGCGGCCGGAGTTTGCGCCGCAGCCGCCGACGCCGCAATCAACCCCGCCACCGCCGCTGCAGTGCCCACCTGCACGACATCCCGCCGCGTCACCGCCGCCTCATTGTTCTGTATTTGCTTCCCCTCCGCCATCCACCGCTCCCGCACTTCCGCCGGCCGGCATTATATCACACGGTGTCATCCCGGACGGCCCGAAGGGACGATCCGGGACCCACTTCAAAGCCAGACGCAATTGCATCAGGTCTCAGCGGTGCTTCAGAGATTTTCCTGAAATCCCGGCGCAATCGTTCCGAACAAATCAGCCCAATTCGGATTGTTCTCTTCGATGAGCGCGCGCTTCCAATTCCGCCGCCATCGCTTCAACTTCTTCTCGCGCGCAATCGCTGCTTCGTAACCTTCGAACGGCTCTCAATGCACCAGCGCGTGCACGCCATACCGTTTTGTGAAACCCGGAACGTTGCCTTGCTTGTGCTCGAACACACGCCGCACGAGATTGTTCGTCACACCGATATAGAGCGTGCCCTGCGGCTTGCTGGCGAGGATGCCACCGACACGTGCGAGTGCCCCTCATCCGGACAGGACAACCGCGACACGATCCACGAATCTACGCGCTGCTTCGAGGGCGGCTGCGGCGCGCTCCGTCGAGATTTCCGAGCCAGGTCCGGTTTCGTAGTCCGCCAATGCCTTTAGCTTGTAGGCCTGCGCTAGAAACGGACGAATCTCCGCACCGATGGCGGGCTCCCCCTTTGCCAACGTGTCGAATTGGCCGTGAACGCCGTGGTGCGTCTTCGCCACTTTGCCAGTCCGTTCGAAAATCAGCCCTTGCGCGGCATGGAACGCGGCTAAGTAGGCGTTCCTGCCCGCATCGTCACCGAGGCCGCTCCCTAGGTTCACCCGCGCATTGTCTAGACAGTGCCGCGCCTTTTCCAAAAAGCGGCCTGCCTCCGGCGTCACAGATCGATTCCATCCTGGCGGATTTGGTGCATCAGCGGCGTGCGCTCAGCGTAAGAACCCGCCTCAAACGGCATGGCATGAATGAACGCACCCGTTTCCGACAGGAGAGCGGTTTCCATGTCCGCCAACCGGTCCATTTCGGCAAAGCGGTCGTCCAAGTCCTTCAAGAACACCGCGACATCGTAATCGGAATCGTCGCGAGCGTCGCCGCGTGCGCGCGAACCGTAAAGCACGACGCGCTCGATTCGGCCGCCATACGCTGTCTCCAGCGTGGCGCGAAAGCGCTTCAGAATCGGGTCGTGGACAATCGCGCCGTTCATGGAACCGAATATTGGTCGTAAACTGCGGGCCGTCAATTCGATTGCGGAAGAGGTGAACCCATGGCAGAGCTTTCCGGCCGGTGTGCCTGTGGAGCCGTGAAATACCGGCTCGCATCCGCGCCGATGTTCGTGCATTGCTGCCATGATTTCCTACCCTCCCCTTGAGGGAGGGTCGAACGAGGAAGCCGGATTTATCCGGCGAAATCGTTCGGGGAGGGGACGCGGCTCAAACATCTCCCCTCCCCGATCCGTCTCATCGCTGACGCGCTTCACCGGATCGACCCTCCCTCAAGGGGAGGGTAGTGTCTTGAATTGCGCGTGACAGAAAGGGTGACCTCCATGGCAGAGCTTTCCGGGCGGTGTTCCTGTGGTGCCGTAAAATACCGGCTCATATCCGCGCCGATGTTCGTGCATTGCTGCCATTGCCTGGATTGCCAGCGCCAGACCGGAAGCGCCTTCGTGCTGAACGCGCTGATCGAGGGTACCCGCGTTCAACTCCTCTCGGGCGAGACGAAGCCCTATCCCCAGCCGACCGATTCCGGCCGTCCCCATGTCATCCACCGCTGCCCCGATTGCGGCACCGCCCTGTGGAGCACCTATGGCGGGCGCGAACAGCTTCGCTTCGTCCGCGTGGGCACGCTGGAACAACCCTCCACACTTGCCCCCGACGTGCACATCTACACCCGCTCCAAGCAGCCCTGGGTCAGGCTTCCCGACGGCGTGCCCGCTTTCGAGGTCTATTACGATTCCAAGATTCTGTGGCCCGCCGAAAGCCTGGAGCGGCGCAAGGCCCTGTTCGGGAAATGACCCCACTGTCCGCCTCCCCCTGAAAGGAGGAGGAAGGCGCGCGCGGGGGCACTCGAACTCAACGCCGCCGCTTCCCATGTAGTCCAGATGAAGTTGGGCCTCGGCAGCGCGCAGGTTTGGTCGAACGATGGAGTTTGGACGGAGAGCCCGGCGGGTTCGCTCCGAAATGGTGGGCAAATTGCACCCAAAAGCGCTGAAAAAGCACCCGAATCCGCCGCAAATAAAATGACCTTATCCCCGCCGAACTCCGCGCGAATCCTGGAAAACGACTCCGTTTATCCCCGCTTCATGAGGGGAGGGGGGAGGGGTATCGCGGATTCGCGCCGCCCGCCTGCCGCACTTCGCCCGCGCAAGGGGGAGGAAGCGCAAAAGCGTGCCCGCAATGCTATGCTTCGCGCTCGTCACACGAGACCGGCACATGGGGGAGAGCATGACGCGGCAGATTGTTGGGACAAGCGGGCGGATTGGCGAACCCTCGCGGCGCGAGATCGTGGCGACCCTTGCCGCGCTTGGTGCGGCGACGGCACTCGGGCCAAACGCGCGCGCCGCGGCAGCGGCACGGACAATCGACTTCCACCACCATTTCAATCCGCCCTTCCTGGTGAATGCGGCCGCCGGGAACCGAGTGGGGGCGGGCGATGCCGGCGGGCTCAATTGGGACCTCTCCTATTCGCTCGAGGACATGGACAAGACGGGCATCGCCAAGGCGGTGATCTCGCCGCCGACCGGATTTGCGGAGCGCACCGAGCCCGGCCAACGCAGCACGCTGATCCGGCGCATCAACGATTACGGCGCGGAACTGGTGCGCGATCACCCGGGGCGCTACGCGCAGCTTGTGTATCTGCCGCTGCCCGATGTGGATGCGGCGCTGAAGGAGATTGCGCACGGGTTCGACGATCTGCATGTCGTGGGCGCTGGCTTCGCCACGTCCTATGGCGACAAATATGCGAGCGATGCGGCGTTCGCCCCCGTGTTCGAGGAGCTGAACCGGCGCAAGGCCGTCGCCTATTTCCATCCGCTCGCCGCGGCATGCTGCACGCGGATCTTCCCGGCCCTGCCTCTGGAGGCGAACCTGGTCGAGATACCCTATGACACCGCGCGCACGGTGATGGGATTCCTTTTGACCGGCGGGTTCCGGCGCTATCCCGACGTGAAGTTCGTGTTCTCGCATTCGGGCGGGGCGGTGCCGATGTTCGCGGGGCGCTTCAAGCGGCTGACGCAGGCGACCGATCTGTCCAAGGTGGCCCCGGACGGGATCGAGGCGGAATTCCGCAAATTGTACTACGAGACCGCAAATGCGAGTTCGCCGCCGACCATGGCGGCGCTGCTGAAATTCGCGCCGTTGAGCCAGATCATGTTCGGGAGCGATCATCCCTATGTGTCGGATGCCGACAATCTGACGGATTTGCGCGCCTGCGGTTTGAGCCAGGCTCAGATGAACGCGATCCTCTACGAGAACGCGGAGCGGCTGGTGCCGGCGCTGAAGGCGTGATCAGAACTTGAAGCTGAGAATGGTTTTCTGCGGCATGCCGCCGCCGCAGCCGGCATTGCCGCCGAAGAAATAAGCGGTGTCGCCCAGCACCGCGCCGCCATCGGCGTGGCGGCCTACGGGGGGCTTGGCGAAGGCGGTCCAGTGGTTGGTCTTCGGGTCGTAGCCTTCCATTTCGTCGAAGGTCTGGCCCGTCTGCGGATTTTTGCATTCGCCGCCGAACACGAGAATCTGGCCGCGATAGACAACGGTCGCAACGGCGCTGCGTTTGGTCGGCATCGGCGCCATGGTCTGCCACGTGTTCGCCGCCGGATCGTAGACGTCGGTGTAGGCAGTGTTGTCCACCGTCGCACCCGTTCTGCCGCCAATGACGTAGAGCTTGCCGTCGAGGGCCACGATCCCCAGATGATCCCGTGCGACCGGAAGCGGCGCCGCCACGAACCAGCGCGCCTCGCCGACGTCGTAGATGTAGTGGGTTGTAACGGTCATCCCGTCCGGCCCGCGGCCGCCCACCATGTGGAGCTTGCCGGCCAGGACTGCGAGGCCCACCGCGCCCAGCGGCGCAGGGAGCGGCGGAAGGGTGCGCCAGGTGTTGGTCGCGACGTCGTATTCGATGAATTGGTCGAGCGGGTTCTTGTGCACGTTGGCCGTGAAACCGCCCGCGACATAGATCTTGCCGTTCAGCGTTGCGATGCCCACATGAGAAACGCCTTTGGGAAGCGGTGCCAGATCGCGCCAACGCTTGGCGACGGGGTCATATTCCTGGGCTATGGGAGAGGCTTCGCTCCCCATCGCCTGGCCGGCCATGAGATAGAACTTGCCGTTGAGCTCGATGGCCGCGACGTCGGTGCGCTCGGTGGTCATCTCGCCCGCTATCGCCCATATGCCGGCCGGTGCCTGGGCTCGCACCTGCGGTGATGCCGCCGTCAGGGCCAGCGCGGCGCAAAGCGCTACTGAATGGACAAGGTTCATGGGGCTACTCCGAAGGACTGGGCCTTGAGCGACGCTAGCACGCCGGGGGCGGCGGTTTAAGCTCAGGCCTGTTCGCGCCCGCCCACAGTCACAGATTTGATCAGCGCGAAAACGCGCGTGGCGGGTTTGAGCTCCAATCGTTCCAGTGAACGGCTGGTAATGCGCGCGATCAGATGCGCGCCACCGAGCGCGAGCTGCACGTCGGCGTTCGCCCCGTCCTGCCTGATAGCGGTTATGGCGGCAGGGAGCACATTGTTGGCGCTGACGCCTTCCGGGCGGACAAGCGCCAGCATCACGTCGTCTGCGTCAATCCGTATACGGACCTTATCTCCGACGGGACGCGGGATGGCTGGCACAATCAGTGTACCGCCCGCGAAAGCGAGTTCGGAAAGCCCATGTGACAGATCATGGCAAGCGATTGTTGCTTCCAGAACGGCGCCGGGCAACCGATGCGCACCAGTGAAGAGATCGAGCTGGGCGGTCACGTCGAAGAGGGAACCTTCGGCCACCACACGCCCGCCGTTCAGCACGACCATGCGGTCGGCCAACTGCGCCACCTCGTCGAGCGAATGGCTGACATAGAGCATGGGAATTTTCGTTTCGTGCACCAGCCGTTCGAGATACGGAAGAATCTCGGCTTTTTTCGGGGCATCAAGCGCGGCAAGCGGCTCATCCAACAGGAGAGCGCGCGGGTTCATCAGCAGCGCTCGTCCGAGCGCCGTGCGCGAACGCTCTCCGCCGGAAAGCATACTAGGTTTGCGCTCAAGCAACCCCTCGAGACCGAGAAGTTGCACAGTCCTCCGAAGCGCCGGATTACTGCTGGGCAAACGGGCCCGTCGCATGCCGTAGACGAGGTTGGAGCGCACACTCAAATGCGGAAAAAGACGCAAATCCTGGAACACCACTCCGATGCGCCGCCGGCGTGCTGGAATGAAAATTCCACGCTCGGTATCGAGCAGGACTTGTCCGTTTAACGTCACTCGGCCCGATTGGGGGCGCAAAAGTCCGGCAATCGCATGAATGATAGTGGATTTGCCTGCACCCGACGCGCCGAACAGCGCTGTCACGCCCGGCGCATCACCGAATGCAAATGAAGCATCCAGCTTGAACACGCCGAGTTCATGACGCAGCCAAATACCTTCGCTCATGCCCCAACGATTCTCCGCATGCGCCGCGACACCCAATCGGCCAGCACGAGTCCGAGCAAAGCGAGCGCGATAGAGAGGGTAGCCAAGCGAGCTGCAGCTTCTTCCCCACCTGGCGTCTGGATGGCGGTGAAGATCGCCAGTGGAAGGGTGCGGGTTTCACCGGGAATATTGGAGACGAATGTGATTATGGCCCCGAACTCTCCGAGGCAGGCCGCAAACGCCGTGACGAGGCCCGCCAGAATTCCGGGGGCGGCCAGTGGAATGTGAAGACTGAAGACGCGATCAAGAGGTCCGGCACCTAGACATTCGGCGGCTTCGGCAATCCCTGCGCTTTCCGCTTCCAGCGAAAGCCGGATCGCCCGCACCTGGAAGGGAAACGTCAGGATCGCCGAGGCAAGCGCAGCCCCCGTCCAGCTGAAAACGAAACGAATGCCGAAATTCGCCAGTAGGAATGCACCCAGAGGCGCTCGCGTCCCGAAGGAGATCAGCAAAAGATAGCCGAGAGCGACAGGCGGAAGAACCAGAGGGAGATGTACGATTCCGTCGAACAGCGCCTTGCCGGGAAACCGACAGCGGGCGAGAACCAGAGCGGCGAGGAACGCAAAAGGCAGCCCGGCCATCACCGCAACGAAGGCCACACGCAGGCTCAAGGCCAGCGCCTCCCATTCCGCCGGTGTCAGCAGGCCCGCCATTGCGGCCATTTAGCGCAGATTCGCGAAAAAGGCGCGAGGGTAACGTGTCCACAAATGCGAAAGAGGGCGCGATAGCCACCGCACCCCCTTTCTTCAATCCTGAATGGAACAATCCTACGCCGCTTCGCGCTTGCCGTAGAGACTCCAGACATGCGCGACACCGCCTCCGGCCCCGCCCATTGCGGCGGCTTTCTCCAGTGCGGCAATCGCGTCCGGCTTCTTCCCGGCCGCATAGAGCACGATGCCAAGCGTCGTCTGCGCATCGGCGGCATCTTTCAGCCCGCCCTTCTCGATCCCCTTCTGAAGAGCGGCGATTGCTTCGTCAAAACGGCCATAGGTGAAATAGGATTCACCCAGCTTGACGTCGACCTCACCGTTCGTCTGTTTGGCGGCTTCAGCGGCAAGCGCCGGCAGCGCTTCCTGGTCGCGCGCTGCGAGTTGATTGGCCTGAGTAAGAAGCTCACCGGTCTTATTCGCCTTCGTCAAAACTGACTTGGCTTCCGCCGGAAGCCCGTTTTGCAGATCAATTGTTGCCATTGCGTTGTAGTCGGTATCTTTCATGGTGCCGACCAGAATAGCCAACCTGTACAGATTCAGAAGTTGGTGATCGGAAATGCCCTGCGCGCCGAGCGCAAAATCCATCACCTGGTCCCAGACCTCGGGTTTCTTAGAGACGACGGCCATCTGATCTAACGTCTCGCGCGCGCCTGCTTCGTCCTTGCTCTTGATCTGAGCATTGAGCAGAAGTCCCAGAACGTCCTCGCCAGGCTTCATGCCGGCGGCTACCTTGGCGGCCAGTTCCGCTTTCGAGGCCATGGCTGCATTGGCGTAATCCATGGTGTTGTAATAAGACTGGATAAGCACGAGGTAAGCAGTGTCGTCGAGCGGCTGTATCGCCTGAAGCTCGGTTGCATCCTTGATCACGGCCGCATAATCCATGGCCTGATAATTCAGGCGCAGCGCGACGCCGTACATCGTGGCCTTTTCCATATCTGGAGCGGCGCCCGATGCGACTTGGCGATTGTAGGCAACAGTCGCAGCCGGGTAATCCGGCATCGGCTGGTTGATTGCAACGAAACCGATATATTTTGCAACCATATACTCTTCGTACGGCGTCTTGTCCTTGACCGCGTCTGCCTCCTTGGCCTTGGCCAACGCAGTCGCAAAATCCTTCATTTCTGTTGCTTTTTGCGCCTCTTGCAGAGGCTTGCCGACTGCCGTGCGCACCGTTGGACCGGGTGCCGCCTTTGCATTGGCTTGGCCCCGTGCCGGAGCAGCTTGAACGGGCGTCAGCGCCGTCATCGCGGCTACCGACACGGCGGAAATGAGAGCGGCCAAGGCAGCGCGCCGAATGAGTTTGTTCATGGTTTTCCTCTTCCTACTTCCACGTGGAGCCCAGCGACCCCTGGCGATAGCCACGGTCAGCCAGCCGCTCGCTTCCCAAATCACGTCTGGGCAGGTGCTAATCGCGCCCACCCAGGTGATATCGATGATGCAATTTTATGGCAAACGAATGGCGGATTCTACCCCTTGGCGGATTCGGCCCGACGAGCATAGATGGCCCATAACCGCGCGATCGGAGCATCCTTGCTGTTCTTGGCCACCGAGTCGAAGGCATTGATCGCATCCTGCTTCTTACCCTGGCCGAGAAGCGCGTGGCCTAGCGCAATCTTGGCGCCGTCTGGATCGGCAAGTTTTCCATTCATGCCGCTCCGGATCGCGTCCTCAGCTTCCTTGCTCTTGCCGTTGCTCCAATAGGAAAGCCCCAGCTTGACGCCAGCATTCGGATCGGTGGCAGCCTTCTTCTGGAGATCGGCTTGAACGCTCGCGTTCGCCGCCACTTGCTGATCGGTCGTCTTTACGAGGCGCCCCGCCCGTTCCCCGTTGAGCAATTTCGCTGCTGCCGCTTTATCGAGCATTGCCTTGGCTTCGGCGGGATAGCCGGCGACCAAGGCTTCCTGCACCGCTTCAAAATAATCGTCGACGGTCTTCAAATCGCCGACCGCGAGCCGCAGGCGGTAGATATCCATCGCCTGTTCGTCATTCAGTCCCTTCTGATTGCGGGCGAGTTGCAACAGATCGTGCCAATATTCGGGCTTGGGATAGTTCGACACCAGTTGCTCAAGCGCCGCCCGGCGCCCGTTGGCGTCGTTCATCCTGAAATAGGTGGCCTGCTGGAACTTCAAGGCCGCTTCGGAAACGTTCCCTTCCAAGGCCGGCTGCGCGTAGGTAAGTGCTTCCTTGAACTGACCGGCATTGGCCATTTGGCTCGCAATGGCGAGCCGCGTTTCATTGTCCAGATTTCCCCCGAGCTGGTCGGCATATTGCTTCTGCTTCGCCTGGTTCTTCGTCATGAAGGAAATAGCCAGGGCCTGTTTAAGGTTTTCGGTCTTGTTGCCCTCGTTGGCGGCAATCATCTTCTCAACCTGATCGAGCGCGCCGTTGTAGTCCTTCGCCTGAACGGCCCAGCCTAGGATCATCTGGTGAAGTGCAGGGGAAAGCCCTGCCGGTTTGTTCGGCAGACCGTCGGCTTGCTTGGCCTTTGCTATCGCCTCTGGATAGCGGCCGGCCCGGGCATCCGCCTGAGCACCTGTGACAGCGTCGTAAAGAGCCTTATCCTTATTATCGAGTTTGAAGGCAGGGGCCGCCGCGGCATAGGCCGGTGTGCCGGCTACCAATCCTGATGCAACAACCGAAGCGCCCATCAGAAGGGCCGCCGAAATCGCGCGTGTCGTCTTGTTCATTGGTTTCCTCTTTCGTTCGAAACGACGCCCGCAACAGGTGCAGACGCCGCCCCCAAACGCCCCCAAAAACCCTGAGTGCCTACTGAATATATTGATCGGTGCCGACAAAACCAATCTTCGTCACGCCGAGCCGCTGTGCATCGGCGAGGGCGCGCGCCACCGCGTCATATTTGGCGAGCCGATTCGGCCTCAGATGTACCTCGGGTTGAGGAATCTGGTTAGAGATATCCTGAAAGTATTTGTCGAGCTGGGCCCGATTTGGAACGGGCGTGCCGTTCCAAATCGGCGTCCCGTCGAAATCGATCTCCAGGTCGACGACGACCGGCTGCTGGGTCGGGGGAGGTGGATTCGCCTGCGCTTGCGGCAGGTCGAGCTTCACCGCATGTGTTTGGATCGGAATTGTGACAATCAGCATCACAAGCAGCACGAGCATGACGTCGATCAACGGCGTCGTGTTCATCTCCACCATGACTTCATTTTCGCCACCGGGCGATCCAACGCTCATCGACATGGGCGCTACCTCTCTTCCTAACTCAGAATACTTTGGGTTCAGGATTGGTTATGAAACCAACCTTTAGAATCGCCGAACGCTGCAAGTCGGCGAGCACTCTGCCGATATTCTCGAAGCGGGTGTCCTTGTCGCCTCGGATATGGACTTCGGGTTGGGGAACTTTCACGGCCACATCCCGCAACATGCTCAGCATGTCGTCGTTTGTGACTGGTGCGTCGTTCCAATAATAGTTCCCGTCCCTATCCACAGCGAGGGTGATGTTTTCCGGTTTCGTGATGGTGACGATATTCGTCGCCACCGGAAGCGTGATCGGCACCGACTTGATCACTACAGGAATGGTGATGAGAAAGATGATCAGGAGCACCAACATGATGTCGACCAATGGGGTCGTGTTGATGGTCGAGTTTACATCATCTTCCTCGTCGGCGCCGGGCAAGCTCATCGACATGGCAAACGTCCTTTCAAATAGCGCCCGATCAAACGGTTAGCGCTTGGACGACAGCAGATAGGTCTGAAGATCGTTCGCGAAGGAACGGAACTTCTCGCTCAGCACCTTATTGCGACGAACAAGGAAGTTGTAGCAAAGCACCGCCGGCACCGCGACCAGAAGACCAAGCGCCGTCATGATGAGCGCCTCACCCACCGGGCCCGCGACTTTGTCGATCGATGCCTGGCCGGCAACGCCGATGGCGGTCAAGGCGTTCAGAATGCCCCAAACCGTTCCGAACAAGCCAACGAAGGGCGACGTCGAACCCACCGAAGCCAGGAATGAGATACCGCCACTGAGGCGCGCATTCTCTTCTTCGACGGCGCGATTCAAGGACATCTGCACCCAATCCGCTTGCGAGAGGAGCCCGCCCTGGCGGGCCATCGCCTGCTGGCCACGCTCCGCAACGTTGCGGAACACGTTGTTCTTGCCGAGCTTGTCGATACCTTCTTCCAGGTTCGACGCTGTCCAGAACTTCTTCTCCGTCGTCTTGGCCTGACCAAGCAGCTTTGCCTGTTCAACGAACTTGGTAACGAAGATGTACCAGGTGCCCAACGACATGATCAGAAGAAGGGTCAGCACGCCGTGCGATACGAAATCGCCGGTCGTAACGAGCGCCTTCAGGCCATAGGGATTTTCCACACTGGCGGTCCCGGGGGGATTCACACCAGCAGCTCCGGCATCGCCGGGGGCAGCAGGTGTAGCCGCAGCATCGGCAGGCGCCGTCGCTGCGGGAGCGCCGGCATCGGGCGCCGTCTGAGCACTGACCGGGCCGGCAACCATCATGAAAGCGACGAAGGCGGAAGCGATCGTCAAGGTCTTCGCGTTCATTCTACTCTGCTCCGTTTTAAGAAGGACGACCAAGCGTCCGCCAGTCAAAAGGTTCATTCGTCAGATGTCACGGAAGACCGTTTCAGCAGCATTCCGGTAGTCCGGCCACGCCGGCATTCCTCACTTTAGCGCGAAAATCACTTCCGCAGGGACCGATACAGCCACTGCCTTGCCATCCTGCGTGGCGGGCTTAAATTTCCAGCGCTTTTTTACCATGGTGCAGGCGGCGTCGTCCAAGCGTGGCTTGCCGCTCGACATCGTCACCGCACATTCGCTGACCGAACCCTCGGGGCCGATCGTGTATTTAATCTGAACCTTGCCCTGCTCCTGCAAGCGGATTGAAACCGGCGGATAATCATCCGCAGTCACCGCATGACTTGTCGTAGCGACGGGCGGCGTCGGAGGAGGAGGCGGTGGTGGCGGCGGCGGCGGCGCCGTCACAACTGGTTTGGGTGGCGCGGGCGGCGGCGGCGGCGTGTTGCTGATCGCGTTGGTGACCGGCGGCGGCGGCGCCGCTGCAAGATCAATCGTCACTTCGGGCACAATCGCGTTCACCGGCGGCGGCTTGAAGTCCGGCGGTGGCGGCGGCGGCGGCGTCTCATTCTTGACCTCTTCGGTCGTCACCACCGCCTTAATATTTTCCTTTACCAGCGTGATGAGAGCGCCATTCAAACCGACGTACAACGCAAACCCTGCGCTGCCCGTAAACGCAAGTGCAGCGGCAACGCCAATCGTACGGTTCTTCTTGAGCGGCTTCCCATGAACGGGACGGAGTTCTTGTAGTGTTGTCATCGCTTAAGTGCCCGAAATTGCTTATCCACCCAAGGCCAAAGTCAACTTTGGCGCTCCCACAGGGTCGTATCTGCAGGGTCCTTCCTCATAACCCATCAGGAGGCATTTTAACAACCTCTTCATGATGGTCCATCCCCTTTACAGAGCCTTAACCCTACTTCTGCGCGGGCCGTGGTCAGCGAGCGGCCTCCGCAACCCGCCCCCGGACATCATCCAAAAGATGACATCCGAATTCATCGATCCACGGATGTGGAAATATCCCCCTTTGCGGCCGTCTTTCTCGTTACCGCCGCTTCCGCGATTGCCGGACGTAACCGAAAATCCAAGCGCAATCAATCATTCTCATGCTCTGCGACGAAAAGACCGGAAGGACCGGCAACTGCTGGGCGAACGGACGCTCACAACCGCGTGCTCCGAGCGTCCGGACCCATATGCGTTCATCGGAGGGTCCCACGATCCGACGGAAAAGGCGATTTTTGCGGGGAGACGGGCCCCGACCGCGGTGCCGGCACAGCGGCCGCCGGTACAGCCGGTTGGGCGGAGGGGGGCGCTACCGGGGCGATGGGTGGCACCGGGCGTAGAACGGCTCCCGGCATGGCATTTGGGGGTACAGACACCGCCATACCCGGCGCTGATAGAGCAGGCGCAATCGGTTGACCCAATCCGCGCATTTGCCCGCGCGAAAGGTCGCGGGCAGTCCCCATTTGCGGCACCGCCTGAGGTCCCAGTCCCGGAGCGATTTCTCGCCCTCGCAAACCCTCCGTGGACGGAGTATTCGGCGCAACCGGTTGCGCCGGTCCGGATGCGGAACGGTAGGGTTCGGGCGAGCGTGGGCGCGCGTTGCGGGGCGGGAAAATAACTCCCGGCCCACTACCCGGGAGTGCGTCACCGCCATAGGGCAGAGGGCCATTCTCACCCTGTCCCTGCCGGGCATCGCGCCGCCCAAGAAATGGCGGGGGCAGAGGAGCGCGTACCGGATCGGGCTGGGCGAGGTTGCTTCCGGCGCCAGCAGGCGCGGCATAGTTTGGCGAGATCACCCCGCTTGCGATAGGACGGCTCCGGTCGCGTTCATGGTCGTGACGCGCAATGTCCTGACCTTCGGTGACCGAAACGACAGGCGTGCCCTGACGCAGAAAGCGCCGCCCGGGCTGCGGCGCGAAATTGCGATTGCCGGCCCGCTCCAATTCATCTGCGTCTACGGAGCGGTCGACAATCCTGTCATGGTCGCGGTCGTGCTCGTAATGCGTACGATCGCGCGAGCGGCGATAAAGTTCACCCAGGCGATCCTTATCTACGACATATGGGCGTCTATCGCTGTGCCCGAACTCCTGTAAAGGGACGAAAAGCCACAAACCCGCGAACGCATCCGGAGCAAAATTGCTACCATAGAAATATTGGTAGCCGTAGAGATCGCTCGGGCCGTATGCGGGCGCTGCTTCGGAAAGCGCGAAGTCCTGATAGCCCGGCGGCAGAGGAAGCCAGCCGATATAACCGTCGGCCTCGCGCCAGGCGACCCAACTCGGCGCCCAGATATAGCCGGGCACCCAGAGCCAGCCAAAATTTGGGTCATAAACCCAGCGGCCATAATGGTAGACGATGTCGCCGTAAGGCTCATTCGAGACCCAAAGCCAGCCATAATCGCTGGTATTTTGCCAATACCCGTAGAAGTAGGGCCGGAAATTGCGGCCAGCGTCCGGCTGCCAGACCTCGCCCCAGACGGGATGCGAAATCCAGTGGCCGAAAGCCGAGAGCCGCTGCTCGAAATATGCGAAACTGATTTGGACATCGGGAGGTGGCTGCACGAGCCCAGGCGGTGCCGGCGCCACGTCTGCTGCAAGAGCGGAATCGGCTAGCATCGAAAGCGCAAGAGCGGCGGCCAAGCCGCGCAAACCGGATAGCAAAATCACGGAACGCTCCGAGCGGTGCGTCGGTGTGGTTATACGCGCACACGCGGCAGAAATATGCAGCCGCATTGTGGTCCGAACAGGGAGACATGCGCCGATCGCGCTAGAATCGGCTGCTCAGACTGATAGTTGCCGATTGCGCCAGACTGCCGGAGCTTGCCATGGCATCGTAATTGATCCCCGCGGACCAATTGCCAAGCACATAGGCGAAACTCGCGCCCCCCACAATCCGGTTGGGATCGAGCATCGGGCCAACCAGATGGAACGGCGAGCCGGGCGTGGATTCGAAGGTGCCATCGATGGTTGCGGGGTTGTTATTGAATTCGTGGCTCCAGCCGACGATCAATTGCGGCTGCAGGTTGCCCGCGTCCCAGCTATAGTTCCCCTGTCCGACGACTCCTGCAAACCCGCGGTATGACTGCTGGTTCTGAGATTTGAGCGACAGACCGAGGCCGCCTGCGTTGGCTTCCGTATAGGAACCTTCGTTGAGATAGAGCCCATCCAGAGCGATTTCCGGGATGATCTGGAAGCCGCCTACGTCCACGATATAGCCGGTGGTAAGGCCGCCCGCCGCGAGATAGCTCGACCAATCGGCGGTGGCCGTACGGCTAAGCGTTCCGGCCGTAATCGCCCGGCGGCTCTTGAAGCTGCCTTCGCCGACATTGATCTGCGGCGTCACAAAGAATCCGCCGCTGCGCCAGCCTCCGTAGAATGAAAGCATGGTCCAGTCGCCATTGGTCTTGGTGTCGCGCGGATGGGATTCGACTTCCTCGCTGGAGAAGAAGGTGTAACCGAGCCCATAGCGCCCAGTATTGATGCTGCCCCATTCGACGCCGACCGCGACGCCCTGGCCGGCACCATTGTAGCCGGGCGTCGATGCCGTACCGTCTGCATTGACGTTGTTGTAGAATTCCTGGCCCCAGAAACGAAATTCGTCTCGCGTATTGGGCGCCGCGGTGACCAGTGCCCGCTCGCGCGCTGCAACGACCCCGGTTGATTGGTCCGTCATCGCCACGGCAAGCGCGCGAACGCCGCCCGCTACGTCGGGCACCAGCGTCTTGACGGCTGCCGCGACCTCGTCGGCAGAGGAAAGCGTCAGCAATGCCGCGCCGAATTGATCGTCGGTAAGCGCCGCCGCTGCCATCGGTTCATAGATCGCAGCGGCATTGCCCGTGAGCCCGATTTGGGCCGCGCTCTTGCGCTGTAGCGTCAGCACAAGGTCATTGTTCTGCTGCGTAATCGATCCGTTGAAGATGAAGGGGATCGGCTCCGCCGTGGCGGAAGCAAAATCAGCAAAGCTCAGCGTACCTCCGCTGTGCACCAAGGTGTAGGTGCCGCTGACGGGCAGGAAGCTGGAAGGCACGACGGAGACTTTGGCGCCGGAACCGAATGTGGTCGTGCCGGTGGTGGAAATGAGCGCAACCCCATTCGCTGCAGCCTTGTCGAGGGCGAATTCAACCGTGCCTCCGCTGCCGACCGAGAGCGTTGAGAGGCGGGCATTTGCAGTGCGGAAGGTACCCCCGGTGCCGCCCGTAGAAACGAATACATCCACCGTGCCGTTGCCGCTTGCCTGAACGGCCCCTTGCAGGCAGGCGGTGGTGCAACTCAGGAATGTGCTCGTGCCTTCGATGCTGAGCACGTTGGCCCCGGAGCCAAACGCGATGCCGCCTTGAATCGCGCCGCTGTCGGTGAGCGTCTCGTTCGCAGCGCTATGGGAAAGGTCCACGGCAATCGATTGCTGCGCGTTGTTGTCCAGGGTCGTTGCCGACGTGGTTATGATGCCGCTGTTGGCGACTGTGGTCAGCGTGCCGGAAAGATCGCGAACGCCATAGGCCGCAAGACTTGCGATCGTTGTGTCGGTGGTCGTAGCGCCGCTATCGATGGAGCCGCTATTGGCGAAGGACGAGAGTACGCCGCCCGGCTCGATCAGGACGCTGGTCGCCGAACCGGAAAGATTTCCCGTCACTGAGACAATGATCGAGCCTTCATTCAGGAATGCCGAGGTAGACAGGTTCGCAGTGTTGATCCTGGCGCCGTTGCCGATGAGAAGGCCGGTCGCGTCTGCGGACGCTGCCGGCGCCGTCGTGGCGAAGGTGTTGTCGGTCTCGGCTTGGGCGGAGATTTGACCGCGATTGTAAATACCCCCCGCAAGCGTGACCGTGTGGGTGGCCGTTCCCGTTTCGCCGATTGCGACAGCGATGGTGCTGATGCCGGGATCGTTCTCGGCCGCGCGCACCGTGCCGCGATTGATCAGGCTGTAGGTCGGGTTGACCGCATCTGAAGCAAGCGAGCCTATGACGATGTCGGTTGCGGCCGACCCGGCGATAGAGGGCTGGATGGCAATGGTCGGGGCGTTACCCGAATTAATGACGCTCGCCGACGTGGTCGCATCGTCGGCCGCGGAAGAACCTATCACCAGAATTCCGCCCGTGACGTCCCTCGCAATGGCAATCGCGGACCCCGAGAGCGGATCGATATTCTGCGACGTGTAGGTGGCCGTACCGGCGACATTGAGAATCCCGCCGAAAGATGCGGACCCGGTAATGGGAGCCATAACGACCACGCCCTGGACGTGTTCACCGGTTATCCCGCTATTAGAACTCACGGACAGATTGCCGATGAGGGGCGCATTGACGAGGACCCCGATGGAACTCGTCCCATTGACCGCCAAAGTGGAAACGGAACCCAGTGAAATGTCCCCGGTGAAGGCAGAGGACCCATCCAACAGGATGCCATAATTGGCAGTGCCGCCACCGCTGACATTAATAATCGTAGAGGTGAGAACGTCGTTCGAGAACGACCCCGTATTGCCGCCCAGAATGTGAACGCCGATTGCGCCGCCGGCAAATGCGTTCTGGATAACACCTTGGTTTTCCACCGTATTATTCGAATCGATCGTCAGCGCAGCGCCAGCCTTGACGACGCTGATCCCGCCGGTGGTGCTGACGGTGATGTTGCCGGGCGAGCTATTGCTTGCGGTGGACGTGGAGATCGGCGAACTCAAAATACTGTCGATCGTCAGGTCGTCTGCGAAAGCGGGGCTAGCCACCCCAGCCAAAAGTACACAGACAAATGGGCTGCGTTTCACGTTAACCCTCACAGACGGCCGATTTTGCTCGATTTTCCCGAACCGAGCCCCTTCTGCCGGGCAAACTGCCATGGACGGAAGCAAGGCTGCAAGCCTTTTAAGGACCGCAATTTTTCGCGAGTTCTTAAGGGCCTATTAGCCGCGGCGCGGCACAATCAGGCATGAAGACGTCCTTCGCCAGCGATGCTTTCTTGATGGATCGAGATAAATCGCGCCGCTTGAGCTGCACCAAGCTGACCGAAAAACAGGTTGCGGCTGCCGCCGCACGTCACGAACTGCTCTACTCCGGGCGGGTCGGTGGAGCGCGTGCTGTGTTCGCATTCTCCGATCTTTCGGGCCTCGATCTTTCGGGCCGCAATCTTGCGGATGCGGATTTCACCGGCGCCTATCTGGAAGAGACTAATCTCGCGGGCGCAAAGCTGGATTCAGCCAGTTTCTTCGGCGCATCGCTGAAGCGGGCCAATCTTGCGGGCGCGAGCCTCAGGCGCGCCGACATGCGCGGCACCTCGCTTCGCGGCGCCAATCTGATCGGCGCAGACCTTTACGAGGCCGATCTGCGCGAGGGAAAGATCGCCGAGAAGGGCCTTTCGGGCGAACTCAAGATCCTGCAGCACGATATCGGCCCGACCGAACTGCCTGCGGCGCTGCTTTCGGCCGCCAATCTCGAACGCGCCAAGCTTTCGGGCGCGGTCGCAATTCAAGCCGATTTCACCGACGCGATCATGCGCAATTGCCGGCTCACACGGGCCAATCTGAGGCGCGCGAAACTGACGGGCGCCAATCTTGAAAATGCCGATCTTCGCGGCTGCGATCTCGGGGGCGCCGATCTCAAAGGGGCGGTATTGGTTGGCACCAGGCTTGAATTCGCGAGCCTCGAAGGCACGGATATGTCAGGCGTCCTCACCGATGCGGTGGCCGGCCGGCCCATCTCCGAATTGCCAGAGCCGGTCGAGACCATTCTCAAATCGCATGCCCGCTGGGCCGAGACACAGGGCCGCGAATGCCGTCCCGCCGATTTCTCCGGCTACGATTTGCGGGCGCTCAAGGCGCTGCCCCATGCGGTGCTGACGGCGTTGATTGCGCCTGGCGCGGTGTTCTACGGGCTCGATCTCTCCGGCGCGCGCTTCCAGGGGGCGCAGCTCGAAGGGGCCGATCTGCGCGCCTGCAAGCTGACCGGTGCCGACCTGCGCGGAGCCAACCTCAAAAATGCACGCCTCGCCAATGCCGATTTGCGCGATGCCAATCTCGGCCCCCTGCTGATTTCGAACGAGCGGCTTCTGCCGGCGCGGCTCGAACGGGCGGACGCGCGCTACGCCGACATGCGCGGCGCCGATTTACGCCAAACGGTGCTTGCGGAATCCGACCTCGCCTACGCGAACCTTACCGGCGCGAAATTGCGTTCGGCCGATTTCCGTGGCGCTATCCTGCAGGGGATCAAGCTGTCGCTCGACGCAGCGGTCGAAGCAATCTTCGACGAAACGCGCTAGGCCCCTCTCCGTGCGCTTCTGAAATCCAATGTCGGTGCAGACTCAGACGTGCGCGCACGGATGAACTGTCCAAGCCGGTTGACGGAAACTTTGGCATCCGCACCACCATGCGCCTGAAACAGATGCGCAGCGCCATCATAGACTTCGACCGAGACAGGGATGTTGTCCTCAGCCGCAAGTTCGCCCAGCCTGCTCGCGTCGTCACGCAAGATTTCACGGCTGCCGGAATGGATCATGATCGGGGGAAAATCGCGCATCGATCCGAATACCGGCGAGGCATAGGGATCGGCAGGATTCGCGCCTTTGAGGTAGTGACGCGCGCTCAAGAAAAGAAGCTCCCAGGACATTATGGAATCGGTTTGGGCATTCTGCATGATCGACCAGCCCGTGAGGGTGAGGTCGGCCCAGGGCGACATGGCGACAAGCCCGGCCGGCATCGGCATCCCACCATTGCGAATGGCCATTAATGTCGCCACGGCGAGCCCGCCTCCTGCGCCGTCCCCGGCGAGCACGATCGATTCAGGCGGATAGGCATTCGCGATCAGAAAGCGGTACGCATCGACAGCATCCCGTAGACCCGAGGGGAACGGGAATTCCGGCGCCAGACGATAATCGACGGAAAGTGCCGCCGCTCCACCGGCCCGGCATAGCTTCCCAACCAATGCACGATGGCCTTCGGGCGAGCCAGAGATGTACCCGCCTCCGTGAAAATACAGTAGCAGCCTTTGTGGGTCTGCATCGGCCAAACGCACCCATTCGCCTTTGATCTGGCCGAGATGCGCCGACTCGGCGACAATATCCGCCGGGATGGGCCCCCATCCGGCAGCGAGCGTCTGATAATGCTCTCGGAGTTCCGTGATGGGAGTGACATGGCCCGCCCTTTTGCGGGCTAACCCCATCAACCCCTTCGGTATCAGGGTGCGCCAGTTCTGCATCGGCCCATCGGCAAGGTGGAAAAGCTGGCGAAACTGTACCGGAGCCTTCCTGACGCAGGAAGAGCGTAAGCGGCGAAACGGAAAAGCGCGCCCCAATTCGGAGCGCGCTTCCGTTCAACCGGTGAGTGGGTGTCAGGCGGCCTTTGCGTTGCTCTCGATCACACGGCCTTCCTTGCCGTTGATCGTGACGCGGCGGGGTTTCTTCTCCTCGGGGACCATCCGTTCGAGATCGATGTGCAGGAGCCCGTTCTCAAGCTGGGCGCCGCGGACTTCGACGTTTTCAGCAAGCCGGAAGCGACGCTCGAAGCTGCGGCCCGCGATTCCCTGATAGAGATAATGCTTGTCCTGATGGGTCTCCTTCTCGCCCTCGCGCTTGCCTTGCACGGTGAGCACGCCTTCTTTGACTTCGGCGTTCAAATCCTTTTCGGCAAAGCCCGCGACAGCAAGCGATATCCGGTAATGGTTCTCATCGGTGCGCTCGATGTTATAGGGCGGATAGGACACGCCCGTATCGAATTGCGCGACGGAATCCAGCATGTCGGTCAAACGGTCGAAGCCGACAGTGGAGCGAAAAAGCGGAGCAAGGTCAAAGGTGCGCATGTCACATTCCTCTCGTGAGCGAAGTGGTTCGATCGCCGGGGCGCTCTTCGAAGCCGCACCCTAGCGCCGGAAGCATTCAAGCCTTCCGACGTTGATTAGGTAGGAACGGGAAATCTGCCCTTCAAGGGCCTTCCGCGCGCTCAGGCGACGGTCACGATCAGCATCATACGGCAAATCGCGGCAATCCAAAGAATCAGCATCAGGAAACAGAGGCCCGTCGTGATCTGCGCCTGCGTTGCGGGGATTCCTGCGGCGTCGAAGAAAACTTTGAAGAAGGCTCCCTCGAACCGATTTTCCGCGTCACTCCAGCGGCCACTGTGGACGAGGTTTTCCACATTATTCACGATGGATGAACCGCCGTTGACCAGCCATTGCAGGGCAATCATTGGAAGCAGCAAAGCGTAGAAATAGAGCGCAGCGCGCCAGGGCAGCAGCCAACCCACACTGACATAGACAATGACGGCTAGATGGATAAGGAAGAGTCCCGGCCTCATATCGTCGGCGACGACGATCCTACCGATTCTTTGGGATAGGTATTCCGCCGTTCGCAACATGGTCGAAAGCCTCTCAACCGCCCCCCTCATCCGCCCGCTGAGGTAAACGCATCAGCCGGAGTTCCGTTTTGCCCCGGAAGCATTTCTTGGCGACCGATGTGTCTTTGCCCTAGGCCTAACGGAGAGCAAGCCAATACATATGTCCAAGGCCTAGCAGCCACAGGAAGAAAACGACGGAATATGAGAAGCGATCGATGGCAGTGGGACTTGGCCTGAGCGCGAAAAGCCAGTCGCTGAGCATCAAGACAAATCCGCCTTCCTCGCAGTTTTCGGGGTCGCGCCAGCGCCCCGTGCGAAGCCACGATTCGAGATTGTTGATGAGGCACGATCTGCGATTGAATGCCCACTGCCCCGCCATTGCCGGCAGCAGCAGGATGTAGAAGATCAGCAGGTCGAGCGAGGAAAGGACCCACCCTATGAGCACGAACCCGCCGACGCCCAGGTGAATCGCGAGACAGGAAAGGCCAAGGCTGTCGCGTCTCTGGCCTGCAGCTTCCTGGATGTCGAGCAATGCCATGGTTCTGCCACTTTTGCCGCGCCCGCCCCAGTGTTTGCTAATGCCAAGGAAACGTTTGGCTTCGGCTTTCCGCGAGGCAGATTTTGGGTATTTTTCTGTCCGTCTTCCTGGAACATTTCGCACCCGCCGCTAGTTTGAGCGCATTGTGCGAAAAGGCCCCGGATGCTCATATCCCCGCCCATTTTGTTCCTGAAACCTGAGGACGAACGTGACTTCCTTTCGTGCGCTCACCTTGATGACGCCGGACAAGTGCCATTTGCGCGGCGCCTTATGGACACCGCCAGAAGGAACGGCCAGACGCGCAATATGCGTGCTGCTCAATGGGCACACGGAATTTCTGGAAAAGTATCAAGAGGTTGCCGGAGAGCTCGGTGTCCGCGGTTTCGAGGTGGTCAGCATGGATTGGCGCGGCCAGGGCGCCTCCGAGCGGCGCAGCTACGGCAATCGCGCCGGCCATGTCAGGACCTTTGAGGAATACGATACCGACCTCAACGCTCTGATGCTGCAGGCGGTAGAGCCGATCCAGCGTGAACTGGAGAAGCCATTGCCCGTCATCGTGCTTGGCCATTCCATGGGCGCGCATATGCTGCTGCGCTACGTGCACGAACATCCGCGGCGTTTTGTGTGCGGCGTAGCGCTTGCGCCCATGCTCGAAGTCAAGACCGGCAAATATTCGCCAGCCATGACGCAACTCGTTACGACGCTGTTCAATTTGCGCAAACCTTCGACGCGAATGGTCTTCGGGATCGAAGAACGCGATCCGCTGGATTTGAAATTTGAGGACAACGCCGTCACCTCCGACCGTGTCCGCTTCGAGCGCAATCAGGCGTTCCTGAAAGCTCAGCCCTTTTTGCGGATTTTCGGCCCGACCTTCGGATGGCTGGGCGCAGCATTGCGATCCATGGCGCGGGTCAAGCGCAAGCGCTTCGCGGAAGAGATTACAACGCCGCTGCTCATTTTCGGGGCGGGGCGCGATAAAGTGGTGAATGTGGAGACGGTACGCGAATTCGCGCAAAATCTTCCTAACGTGCGCTATGTCGAGATCGAAGATGCCGAGCACGAAATCCTGATGGAGAAGGATGCTATCCGCGCCCGCTTCTGGGCGGAGTTCGATGCGTTCGTGAAGGCGCATCTATCTCAGCCGGCAGGTTCCTTCGGCCGCTGATTCCGGCACCGCGAGTTGTTGAGACGAAGCGCGCGTTCGCGCCCGGTCAGGAGCAGAGCAGCTTGACGGCTTCTGCGTGCACCCTTGGATCGCCAGCCGCGATGACATTCCCACTGCCACTCACCGGACGGCCTTTCCAGTCCGTGACGATACCGCCTGCGCCCTCGACGATGGGAATGATCGCCGCGATGTCCCAACGCTTGAGATCGGTCTCGATCACGAGGTCGATGAAGCCCATCGCGATCAGCGCGTAGGCGTAACAATCTCCGCCATAGCGCGACAGGCGGCTTTCGCGCTCGACCTTCCAATAAAGCTCGCGCTCGGCTTGGCCGAAATGTTGCATCGGATGGGTTGTGGAAATCAGCGCCTCGGAAAGTTGCGCACATTTGCGCGCCACAAGCGGGGTAACGCCAGCAGCATCGTGCAGTTCGGCCTTGCCGTTTGAGCCCACGAAACGCTCTTTCAGGAAGGGCTGATCCAGAATTCCAATCACTGGAACGCCCTGCTCTTCCAGGGCGATGAGCGTCCCCCACAACGGCTGGCCGGCGATGAAGGCGCGTGTCCCGTCAATCGGATCGAGCACCCAGCGATAACCACTCTTTCCCGGCGCTTCGCCCAGTTCCTCGCCCAGGATGCCGTCTTCCTGGAAGCTCGCACCGATCATGGAGCGCATGGTTTCTTCCGCGATCCGGTCAGCCGCGGTGACCGGGTCGTAGAAGCCCGCGGGGCCCTTGTCGGTCACATCGATGCGCTTACGAAAATAGGGACGGATCACCGCGCCGGCCGCCTCGGCAAGACGGTGGGAGAAAGCCAAGCGCTGATCGATTTCCTGCGTCATGAGAGCAGGTCTAGCGCAAATACGGCTACCGCGCCTGGGCCTGCTTCACCATGCCGTCCGCGGTCACCTCGAAGGCGAAGCGGAAGGCCGGCAGATCTTCGTTGGGATGATCGGCCGCATAGGTGAGCTGCGGGATACGGAAATTGGTCAGGTTCGCGTCATCCTCGACGCCCTTGTAGATGCCGGGATAGAGATCGATGAAATGCCAGCCCGGGGCGCCCGTGGCGGGAAGGACGATCTGCATGTCGCCCTGGCTGTTGAAGGCGCAGGCATAACCATTATAGGCGTTGTCGTAGACCACATGGGTGATGTTCGACGTTTCGGTCCAGCCCCAGCCCTTGATGTGAACCGTGAATTTAGTGCCCACGGGTCCCCTGGCAACGTCAAGCGGAAGGGCGGTCGGCTTAATCCAATGGGTACCGATCTTACTCTTGCCGCCGCCCATGTCGATCAACAGCCCATGCGTGCCGCCGAGGTCGTCGGGCGTCTTGATCGCGAACTCAATGCGGCCCGAAGCGTCTGCCTTGGCTTCCGCAATCGGCATTGCGTCCACCCCGAAGCCGCGACCGGAGACGCGACTGCCCACTGCACGTGACCAGTTCAGTTTATAGGTCTTGTTCGGCTCCAGTCCCGCAGCACTCACTTTGATCGGCTCGCCAACGCCTGAGAAGCGCGGAGTGGAGACGATTTCACCCTCTGGCGGTGCGAGGCGCACAGTCATTTGAGCTTGGGTCTCCGGTGATGCCGGCAGCACTGGCGCACCGGGCGTCACCTTGAAAACGAGATCGAAGCGCGGCCGCCCCTGCGCCGGATTTTGCTCCGGATTGGAATAGGGGAAGGTAAGCGCGCCGTGCATGATCTGGATGACGTGATCACCGATATTGCCGGCAGCAGGAATCGTGAACGTTGCAGTCCCGTGCGTTGTCACCGCCGACATCCAGCCGGTGAAGTGGTTGTCGTAGAGCAGATCCCAAGAATTATAGAGCGAACGCCAACCGATGCCCTTCACCGTGAAGGTGATGGGCGTTCCGACAGGACCGGTCTTGGGCGCATAATCGACCGTCATGTCGACGGAATAGAGGACTTGATTCAGCAGGCGGTCGCCCTGCTGCAGCATGATGTCATGGTCGAATCCGAAATCGTCCGGGGTCGTGAAGGTAGCGGTAAAACGCCCCTGCGCGTCGCTCTTCACCTTCCCCATCTGGTAATCGGCGGGAATGAATTCGCGGCCTTTATATTCAGTGTCCGTTGTCTTCCACCGGCCGTTGACGGTGCGCCACACGACCTGGAATTCCTGATTTGGGGGAAGTTTGTCGCCCTTCACTGTGAAAGGCGTCCCGGCCTTACCATGCGCGGGAGCGATGTCGAGCGCACCGACATAGCCGCCTTTGGTTTCGCCGATCTTGACTTCAGGCCCAAAGGCGGAAGGGGGAGCCGCCCAAGCGTATCCGCCGCAGGTAAGCGCAAACAGGGCAAGGGCCCATGACAAAGCGTTCAGCCGACGGCTGTTGGTCGTCATGGGTCCCTCCCAGAAATCAGAACGAACTTACTTCGGCGGCGCCATGTTGGGAGTGCCCGCCACCACCATGAGCATTGTGGTGTCGCGGGTGAAAGGCTGCCACGTCACAACGCTGCCGTCGTTCATGGTCGCGTTGACCTTGTAGCCGAGCGATCCCGTCGGGTAGTCCATCGGGATCGTGAAGAAAGTCGACCAGAAGAAATCCGTCGCGGGCATGCCGTGACCGCCGTAATGCAACGGCAGCTTCGTGCCATTGCCGAGTTCGACTTCAACGCTCTTGAGATCCATGTTCGTCGCCGGCGTGCCATCCGGTTTCAGAACGCGTTGGCGGAACGCCACCGCTTCGCCACGGGTGTAGCGATTGTTCAGTATGCAGAACGGTCCCTGCTGACCCATTAGCGCGTGACGGACGATGTCGCCTTCGAAGAACAGCTTGCCGGCGGGCGTCGTGCGCGATTGCGCGTAAGCGCTGCCGGAAAGGGCAGCCAGCCCCAGGGCCAATGCAATGGCGGAAAGCTTCACCGATTTCATAAGTCGTCCCCTTGTTGCGCCGGTGGATTGTTCCACGGTCAGGTTTAACGAAATTATACAGGGATTGATGGCCGTCTGAAAGGGGGAAACCGGCCCCGTTCCACATCAATCTACGCCATTCCGCACGGGGCCCTCAGGGCAGCTTTCCCCGGTCGATTGCAACGCCCTTCAGGTACACCGCCGAGATCTTGCGGGTGCTCTTGATGTCGTCCAGCGGGTTGGCATCGAGCACCAGGAAATCCGCGCTCTTGCCTGCTTCCAAGGTGCCGGCATCGGCAATCCGCAGGAATTCAGCCGCGTTTTTCGTTGATGCCACAATAACTTGCATCGGGGTCATTCCGGCGATCACCATGTCTTCCATTTCGACATGGGGAGCCCAGGGGGTGTTGCCGTCAGTCCCGACCACGATCTTAACGCCCGCCGCGTTCAGCTTGGCAAGGTTGCGCGACTGAATGCCGTAGAACGCCCTAGCCTTTGCGTCGTCCACGTTATCTTTGTCGACTTTCGCCATTTCGGCGGCAGGAAGGCTCGGCCTCAACCAGGAGACGTCCGTCTTGACTCCGCGAGGCGGCAGATTGGGATTCACGACGAGATTCGGGTGCTGCTTGGCCAGCGTCATGAACTCATCGTCGACGTCCTTGTCGCGGACGCTATGGGCGAAGGCATCGACACCAGCTTTGAGCAGTCCCTTCGCGTCTTCCAGCGTGAAAATGTGCGCCGTGACGCGCAGTCCATTCTTGTGCGCCTCGTCTATGATCGCGCCATAGAGGGCTGGCGTCAGCTTCGGATACTTGCCGTCACGATCGTCCACCCAGATCTTCACGATGTCGACCTTGTTCTTGACGAGTTCGCGAACTGCCGCGCGGCCCTCGGCTTCCGTGTTGATCCAGTATGGCGTGTCGTCCCGTCCGGGCTCGGGCCGGGTGATGCCTCGACCGGCGCTCAGATAGCGGGCGGCGCCGGGAATATTCTCATTGCGAATCGGCAACAGGTCGAAGCCGTTGGTGCCCATGCTCTGAGCCGCCGCAACACCGAAATAGGCCCGCTGTTTCAAATCCTTGACGATACCGTCGTGGGTCGTGTTGAGGTGAACATGGGTGTCCAGAATTGCGGGCATCACAGTCTTGCCGGCAAGGCTCACATGGCGGGCGCCTGCGGGTGCCTGAACATTTCCAGCAGGACCCGCCTGTACGATCCGCGTCCCGTTGACGAGAATAGTGCCGTTCTCGATTGGCGCTGCGCCTGTGCCCACAATCAGTCGTGCGCCCTCATAGGCCGTGACCTGCGCGCCTACCGGAGCAGTAGAGGCAAGTACGCTCAACGCAATCGTTGCCATGATGGCGAACACATTCATTCGGCGCATGGGTTTCCCTCCCCGAGGCGATATACGAACGCATTTTAATGCAACCCTTGGGAGGAAGGGGAGCGAATTATTCCGCTTCGACCTTGGCCCTTTTGCGCAAATGCGGCAGCAGCGCCCGCTTGCGCAGGCGGATCGATTTCGGCGTGACCTCGACCAGTTCGTCGTCCTGGATGTAGGCCATGGACTGTTCCAGCGTCAGCGGCATTACAGGGGTCAGCCGAAGCGCCTCATCCTTGGAATGGGTGCGGATATTGGTGAGCTGCTTTGCACGCAGGGGATTCACATCCAAATCATTGTCCCGTGAATTTTCCCCGATGATCATGCCTTCGTAGACGCGGGTGCCGGGCGTGATGAAAAGCCGTCCGCGCTCCTCCAGATACCAAAGGGCGTAGGTAACCGCCTCGCCATCGTCGGTGGAGATGAGAACACCGTTCCGGCGGCCTTCGATTGTACCCTTATGCGGAGCGTAGCCATAGAACATGCGGTTGATCACGCCGGTTCCACGTGTGTCGGTCAGGAACTCGCCATGATACCCGATCAGTCCGCGCGAGGGCGCGTGAAACACAATCCTGGTCTTGCCCGCGCCGGTAGGGCGCATGTCCTGCATTTCGCCTTTGCGCTGGGAGACCTTTTCGATGACGATGCCGGCATAAGGCTCATCGACGTCGACGGTGACTTCCTCGATCGGTTCGAGGCGCTGGCCGGTTTTGGAATCGGTTTGGTACAGTACCCTCGGGCGGGAGAGCGCAAGTTCGAAGCCTTCGCGCCGCATGGTTTCGATCAGCACGCCCAATTGCAGTTCGCCGCGGCCCGCCACTTCATAGGCGGCCTCACCGGAATCGTGCACATGAATGGCGACATTGCCTTCAGCCTCGCGCAAAAGCCGGTCGCGGATGACGCGACTCTGAACCTTCTCGCCTTCACGGCCCGCAAGCGGTGAATCGTTGACTGAGATCGTGATGGCGAGCGTCGGCGGATCGATCGGGTGGGCCGGAAGCGGCGCCTCAACTTCGATGTCGCAAAGCGTATCGGCGACGGTGGCATCTTGGAGGCCCGCAATCGCAACGATGTCTCCGGCTTCGGCACGCTCGGTCGGCACGCGCGCAAGGCCCCGGAAGGACAGCACCTTGGTGGCACGAGCGCGCTCGATGACGCTGCCGTCCCGGCGCAACGCCTTGATCGGACGGTTGAGCGTGATGGCGCCCGATTCGATGCGTCCTGTCAGCACGCGCCCAAGATACGGATCGGCTTCCAGCGTCGTCACCAGCATCGAGAAGGGAAAGCCGTCACCAGCCTTGGCCATTGGTTTGGGCGGCGGCACGTCGGCGACGATACGGGCAAAGAGCTGCGACAAGTCCTTATGTTCGGTATTCAGGTCGGCGACCGCCCACCCCTGCCTGCCCGAGGCGTAGAGCACATGGAAGTCAAGCTGGTCGTCATTGGCCTCCAGCGCCAGGAACAGATCGAAAATCTCCTCCAGGGTCTCCTTCGGCCTGGCATCCTGGCGGTCGATCTTGTTGATGACGACGATCGGCTTCAACCCAAGTTTGAGCGCCTTGGAGAGCACGAATTTGGTCTGGGGCATCACCGATTCGGCGGCGTCCACCAGCAACACGACGCCGTCTACCATGGAGAGAATGCGCTCCACTTCCCCACCGAAATCGGCGTGACCAGGCGTATCCACGATATTGATGCGGGTCGGGCCCCAGTCGACGCTGGTGCACTTGGCCAGGATGGTAATGCCGCGCTCGCGCTCCAGATCGTTGGAATCGAGCGCGCGCTCCTGCATGTGCTGGTTGTCTCGCACCGAGCCCGACTGCTTCAGCAGCTGGTCGACCAGCGTGGTCTTGCCGTGGTCGACATGAGCAATGATGGCGATATTGCGGATTTCCATAAGCACCTGGGACGAAGGGGGCCGCGGCTTATATAGGGGCGCTTTCGCGCCCGCAATGGCACCAAGGCCCTATCAAGGCCCGGCAAGCGCCAGATTGGCAAGAAATTGTTCGGCAGAGGAACGCCAAGACCGCTGGACCGCGAACGCACGGGCGGCCTCGCGCGGGACCGCAAGCGCCTGGAGGCAGGCAGCCCGGAGATCCTCGTCCAGGACGGAAACCGGAGCTTCACCAAGCACATCCAGTGGCCCCTGCACCGGATAGGCCGCGACCGGCGTCCCCGAGGCCAATGCCTCCAAGAGGACCAACCCGAACGTGTCTGTCCGGCTGGGAAATACGAAAACGTCGCATTCCGCATAAATCCGGGCCAGTTCCTCCCCTGTCCGCTGGCCAAGGAAACGAGCGTTGGGAAAGCGCGCCGTGAGGCTCAGGCGATCTGGCCCCTCACCTACGACCACCTTGGTGCCGGGAAGGTCCAGGGTGAGGAACGATTCGACATTTTTCTCGACCGCCAATCGGCCAACGTAAAGGAACAGGGGCCCGCTCGCTTCGATGCCAAAGGCTCGCAGCCCCGTTCTCGGGCGTGGCCGGAATTGTGCAACGTCCACGCCGCGCGACCAAAGCGCGACATTACCGAAGCCGTGGCCCTCCAGCTCGCGCTTCAGCGAAAGCGTTGAAACCATGGTTGCCGACGCTGGCGCATGGAATGCCCGCAGCGCACCGAACACCGCACTTTCCGGGATGAAAGGAAAGCGTGCGTGCACGTAATCGGGAAAGCGCGTGTGAAAGGCGGTCGTGAACGGTAGCCCCCGTTCAAGGCACAGCGAGCGCGAGGAAAGGCCCATGGTACCTTCGGTGGCGATATGTATTGCGTGAGGTTCGAATTCATCGACCGCGCGTTCGATGGTTTGGCGCGGAAAAAGCGCAAGCCGGATTTCAGGATAGGTCGGAAGCGGAAGCGTCGTGTGGTTTTCCGGCGTTGCATAGCGGACGAGGTGTCCCATGGCCCGAAGTTCGTCGCCCAGTTTCTCCAGCGTACGCACCACGCCATTCACTTGCGGCGCCCAGGCATCAGTGACGATCAGAATTTTGATCGCGTCCCCGCCGGAGGGCGCCTGCGCGCGCATTTGGCCGGCGGTGTGCCGATTTCGGTATGCATTCATATCTTTGCCTTGAGCCGGACCGATATCACGCTGCCACGGAACAAGGCGGAACATGAGCTGGCACGTCCTTAACACCGGTCGCGTCGGTAGCGGCCGCTTCCGTCCACCGGACGATCTCCAACCGGCCGCGGGCATCTTCAGTCAGGGCGGTGCAGCTTTCAACCCAATCCCCGTCATTGCAATACAAGACGCCGCCAATCCACTTGGTCTCGGCGTGGTGGATGTGACCGGCAACCACACCGTCCAGACCGCGGGTTTTGGCCTCTCGCGCCAGGGCGTGCTCGAAATCCGAGATAAAAGACGCGGCATTCTTCACTTTGTGCTTCAGATAGGCTGATAGCGACCAATAGGGTAGGCCAACCCGCCGCCGGACCGCGTTGAACCAGTCATTCAGCGAAAGCGCCCAATCATAGGCGCGGTCCCCCAGGTGCGCGAGCCAGCGCGCGCAGGTGACCACAGCATCGAAGTGATCGCCGTGGATGACCAGGAGCTTGAGACCATCGGCGGTCTCGTGAATCGCCTCTCGCCTCAGCTCCACCCCCCCGATGGAGAGACCGCAATAGTCACGAAAAGCCTCATCATGGTTTCCCGGCACATAGATGACGCGGGTGCCTTCATTGGCCTTTTTCAGGATGAGGTTGAGTACGAGGCTATGATGCTCCGACCAGAACCAGCCCTTCTTGATCTGCCATCCGTCGATAATGTCGCCGACGAGATAAAGAGTCTGGCAGTCATTGTGGGCAAGAAAGTCGGCCAGCAGTTCCGCCTTGCAGCCGCGGAAGCCCAAATGGGTGTCCGAAATGAAGATCGTCCGGTAATGCCGGTTGCGATGGGGCGCGACGGCCACGCGCTTGGTGGCGCGGAAAGCGGGCGGAAGATCGAGGGCACTCAGCATACGCGAATCGCCTGTTGCTGTGTCCCTATCTGCCTGCCTTTCTCGTGTGACTCCCGTGTGGCGGTTGCGTGATGATTTCGTAAGTCCAGCCATTAGCTGGAGGGCTTTATACTGCAACGCAAAAAATTCGCAATTATCGTTAATTAACCAGCCGATTTTCTGTAATTTAATTTTAATGACCCTGCGGCAATTAGGACCATATTAGGCCTTGCCTTCGCATATGCAGCATAGCATATTGTTGCAGTGCGACATCGCTTTCTCCTCCTGCATGTCGCAGCCCCCCTCCCGGGGCGTTTCCTCCCAAACTTGGCCGCCCCCTTTGGGGCGGCCTTTTTCTTGGTGGCGGGATAATCCTATTCGGCGGCAGCCTGGCGCCGTGCCAACCCGGACCACGCCCCCGACATCAGGCGGGCGGCAAAGCGCGTGAGGCGCTCCCGACAGAGGCTGAAGCCCGGCGTCTTCTCCATGCGCGCCTCATCGAGATAGAGCGCGCGGCTAATTTCGATCTGCAGCGCATGCAGGCCCGAATCCGGCTGGCCATACAGGTTGGTGGTAAAGCCCCCAGCATACGGCGCGTTGCGGGCCACCGAGAAACCAAGCTCCACAAGTCCGCGCTGGGCGGACACAATCAGCTCCGCCGCCGCCGCCTCGCCATAGCAGTCGCCGATCACGACATCGCTGCCGCGCGAGGTCGGCGGCATGGAGTGGCAATCGATCACGATAGCTATGCCGAATTGCTGGCGGGTCTCCGAAACCAAGCGCGCCAGCGCCGAATGATAGGGCCGATAGAAGCTTTCGAGCCTGGAGAGCACATCACGGGCCGGCAGCCGCGCACCGTAAATCTCAACGCCATCGCGGACGATGCGCGGTATGACGCCGAGCCCTGCCGCAACCCGAGGTGTCCGCGGCCCGATGGCGGAGGCGAGTGGACCGTCGAACATGGCCGGGTCGATCTCACCCGGCGCCCGGTTCACATCGACGAAGGCGCGCGGGAACCGGGCCGCGATCAGCGGCGCACCTAGCGCGGAAACGGACGCGAACAGCTCATCGACGAAGGCGTCTTCGGATTTGCGCAAAGTGACTGCATCGAGCCGGCTCTGCCGGACAAAACTCCGGGGATAAAGCCGCCCGCTATGGGGTGACGCGAAAATGAACGGGGCTGTCTGCCGTTCCGGCACGAGGACCTCAACCGGCCGAAGCGTGAGGTCTTCAAGCACGCCGTCGGACTCAGAGGCCTCCGGCACATCCTTGCCGCTCCCGTTCATCACGCCTTCAATCGCCTTATCGGAGCTTCCAGTGAATCACCCGATGGCCGCCGGATCAAGGCTTTAACCATTTTCCACCCTATTAGCTGGCAATTACGCATTGCGCTTTATAAAGATGCCAAAACTATCCCTATCGGTAAGGCGCATGGCTCATATCCTGCTCGCGGAAGACGACGACTCGCTCCGGCGGTTCCTGGCTCAGGCCCTGGAGCGCGCCGGCCACGCGGTCGCTGCATTCGGTGACGGGGCAGAGGCCTATCGGCGGCTGGTGGACGAGCATTTCGACCTCCTGCTTTCGGACATCGTGATGCCTGGCCTGGACGGAATCGAGCTGGCCAAGCGCGCCTCCGAACTCGATCCTGCCCTCAAGATCATGTTTATCACGGGTTTTGCTGCGGTTGCGCTTCATCCTGCCGCCGAGACGCCCAAGCACGCCAAGGTGCTGTCGAAGCCTTTTCACTTGCGCGACCTGGTGCAGGAAGTCGAGCGCATGATCGCGGCGTGAGGCTGACGCCGTCATATTCGCTTGAAACTCTCGGGGGAAAAATCGACATCGGGAATTTATGGAAGAGCGATCTTGGCGAAAGGTGCCTTTGCCTTGCCAGGCTCGCGCGGCCAATTGTATAGAGGCGGCCCCGGTCACGGGTAAGGGCGCGTAGCTCAGCGGGAGAGCACTACGTTGACATCGTAGGGGTCACAAGTTCGATCCTTGTCGCGCCCACCATTCCACACCGCGACGCGGTGTGGATAGCCGTCGACGCGTCTCAAAAGACGGGTCATGCGGCGGCGAATGCGACATCCATGTTGCAGGAGAGCGTACGCCGTTCACCTTCGCCGTAGAACGGCTCGACACGGTGCAGCAGCCAATTCGGGAAGACGAGCAGCTTGCCTTCTTCGGGCTTCACATATTGCTGTGTCGGCGGCCTCAGCAGCGCGAAATCCCGAATGCCGGTTGCGCCCCAGACGAATTGGGTGAATCCGTCGCAATTCCCGTTCGCCATGTTCAGGGCGGGGGCGCGCCCATATTCGACATCGGGCTTCTTAGCGATCGCGTGCGGAACCTTCAGATATAGAATCGAAGAAAGGCCGAGAGCCGTGTTCCCGCCATGGTCGTGCAGCGGATTATAGTCGCCCTCATAGCTGTGGACGCTCCACATATCGTTGGGCACGACGTTGGCGTGGAACCCCTGCTCTCTTAGATATTCCGTCGCGATCTGCACGATGACGCCCGCAAGCACCGCAGGCATCGTCTCGCTCAAGTCCATCTGCAATTGCGCGGATTTACGCCCTTGCTTGATTTGCCCGACGAGGGCGGACGAATAGTCCGCCGCCGTTTCCCTGACCCGATCGATATGCTCGTTGACCTTGGCGACGAGGTCTGCCGGTAAACGGCCTTCCATGATGTGCAGGGCGGGTTTGGTGATCAACCGGCAGGTAATTTGCTCACTGACCAATTCACGCATAATACGCTGTATACCTTCAGGAACATCATTCAGGAGACGCGGCGAAGCCATTCGAAAAGCGGTTGCGGCAGCGCTTTATCTCCGCAACTCTGCACAATGGGCAAGTTCGATCCGTGTCGCAGTATCGATTTTCTTTGCGCTGCAAACGCAGTTTGCCGGGCAAAGCCTTATAAGCGAGAACGCGAAGACTGAGAATTGCATCCGTGAGTTGCGGAATGCAGCGACGACGCCGGGAGGGCCGATGAACGTGCATGACATCCAGCGTGTGTCCGCTGCCGCAAGGCTGGACCGGCTGCCGATCTTCGCATTCCATCGCAAAATCATGTGGCTCTTGAGCTTCTGCTTCTTCTTCGAGCTCGGCGACATCAACACGTTTGCGTTTTCCGCGCCCGCCATCCGCGCCCAATGGGGTTTGTCCATCCCCACCGTTGGCCTCATCACCTCGGGCACGTTCTTCGGGATGTTCTTGGGTGCGGCCGCCGGCGGCTGGCTTTCCGACCGTGTGGGGAGAAAGCGCGGGCTCATTCTCTCGGTCACTTGGTTTTCGTTGTTCTCGCTTTTGAATGCGTTCGCGTTGGAGCCTTACAGCCTGTTTGGGGCGCGCCTTCTCACGGGCGTTGGGCTTTCGGCGATGACGGCCATCGGAATCACTTACATTGCAGAGATGTATCCGGCCCGGGCACGCGGCACGTTCCAAGGCTGGGTGATGGGGATCGGGCTTTGCGGGATTCCGGCAGCCGCTTTGGTGGCGCGCTTTCTGGTGCCGGCGTTTCCCTTCGGTTGGCGGCTGGTGTTCCTCTGGGGCGCGACCGCGCTGATCTTTCCGCTGCTCGCGCGCAACCTCGAAGAATCGCCGCGCTGGTACGAGAAGCGCGGCCAATTCGCCGCCGCAGACGAGACGCTGGAGCGCATCGAGAACGCTGCTGCCGAGGCAGTTGGGCCGTTACCGCCGCCCAATACGGCGATTGTCACGCCGCGCGACGGCCGCTTCACCGAGTTGTTCGCGCCGCATGTTCTCCCGCGCACGGCGATGCTGATGTCGGCCTGGATTTTCCAGACGCTTGGCTTTTATGGATTTTCCGCCTGGGTGCCGACGCTTCTGGTCGAGCACGGATTCAAGCTGGTGGATTCGCTTGCCTGGGCATCTGCCATTCAGATCGGCGGGGTGCCCGGTGCATTCATCGCCGCATATTTGTCGGACCGCTGGCAGCGCAAATACTGGATCGTCATCTTCGCTATATTGATCGCAACCTGCGGAATCCTCTACGGGCTGACCTTCAACACGCTCTTCATCGTGATTTTCGGCGGACTGATGACAATGTTCATCCAGGCTTTCGCGCCGCTGCTGTATGCCTACACCGCCGAATGCTTCCCGACAGAGATTCGAAGCTCCGGCACCGGATTCACGTATGGAATCGGGCGGCTCTCCAATGCGGCGGGACCGCTCGTGATCGCGTTTCTGTTCACGACCTATGGTTATTTAAGCGTGTTCGTTTACATCGCCGCGTGCTGGATGGTGGTGGCGGCGATCGTCGCGACCATGGGGCCGCTCACCCGGGGACGTCCGCTATAAGTCTCAGTTGCCGCGGGGGGGCGGGGGCGGCGGCGGACCGTAGCGATCATCCGGAGGCGGAGGACCATAACGCCCGCCTGGGGGAGGTGGAGGCGGCGGACCATATCCGCGGTAGCCCGCCACCTGATTGCCTTTGGCGTACATGCATTCCGCATACGCATTATCGTACCGGCGCTGGAGGCTGAAATTGGCGCGCTGCGATTCGTTGGCTCCAATGGTGCTGCCCACTGCCCCGCCGGCCGCGGCACCGAAGCTCGCCGCACGTCCCTCGCCGGTAGCTGCGCCAAGTGCCAACCCCAGCGCTGTACCGACCGCGGCCGCACCAACCGCCCGGTTGTTGGCGGCTTCCGCGCCTCCACGCACCTGATTCGCCGCATAGTCCTCGCAGGCATATTGGTCCTGCTGGAAGACTTCGAACGGCTTATAGGGTGCAGGGAACACGCTGATGCTCGGTCCCGTCGGCTGCATGGCACAGCCGGCCAACAGCGCCAAACCGCTCAGGCCGGAAATCGTCGTGACAATCTTATGCATCCATTGCTCCTGCGTCGCGGACCAATCCAGGCAACCACGCACGCGCCTGCCGTACCAGCCCGCAATTTTACCTAGATATTGCAGGGCTTCTCGCACAACCAAGCTGAACCGCAGATGAATTCGGGATTGTGACGCCTAGCCGGGCGCTCGCATGAAATCGCCCTTCCCAAGTTCCACGCCGTTGTGGCGCAGGATCGCATAGGCCGTCGTGACGTGGAAAAAGAGATTTGGCAGCGCAAAATTCACAAGATAGTTCTCACCCTTGAACTGGCGTGACTGACCGCCAAGCTGAAGTGTGATGTCGCGGTCTTCCGAGCCGTCGATCTGCGCGGGCTTGAACTCCTTCACAAAGTCGAGAGTCTTGGCGATGCGCGCCTTGAGATCGTCGATGGTGGCTTCGTTATCCTCGTATTTGGGCGGCTCGACGCCAGCCAGACGCGCCACCGTGCCTTTGGCGAAGTCGGTCGCGATCTGCACCTGACGGACCAGCGGGAACATGTCCGGAAAGAGCCTGGACTGCAGCAGCACTGAAGAGTCGATCTTCTTTGCCGCCGCATAGGACGCGGCCTTGTCGAGGCAGGCGGACAGGGCGGGCAGGATCTGGAGAAAGACTGGCACCGAGGCGCGGTACATGGAGATCGTCATGGAGAGGCTCCTTAGAAAAAGGGGTAGAGGAATCTCGTCACTCTAACTAGCTTTGTCGCGTATGGTTAAGTCTCTTTGAGATGCGTGCGGGAATGGTGTGACAATGAGATCCGCTTTTCGCCTTTTTGGCTTAAGTTTGGCCAGCGCGGCCGCAATCGGGTCTTTAGCGTCGGCGGCTTCCCCGGCCAGCGGCCTCGAAGGGCGCTGGACGGCAGAACAGACAGCCGCAGACGGTAGCGTTCCCAAGACGGCAACGATCAGCTTTACGCGTGCATTGGCGGGCGTGAGCGGCACAATGCGCGAAGGAATGGACGATCTGACGCTCTTCGATATTCGCGAAATGGGAACGACGGTGTCGTTCACCGTCGTTGTCCCCGGCACGCCTTATGTCTCGATTCGTTATGTGGGCGCGCTGACCGGTGATGAAATCCGCCTGGTCGGTTCGGACGAGAACCATGCTGTCTACACTCTAACGGCGCATCGCATTGCGCTGCCGGCTCCGCCGCTTCCGCAAGCCCCGGCACCTGCCCCACCGCCGCAAGCCGCTCCACCTCCGGTGGCCGCAGCGGCGGCGCCGCCTCAGCGTGCCGCCCCTGCCGTACTGCCGGCCGTTCCACCCGCGCCGCCACCGGCGCCAGCTCGTGCTGCTGCGCCCACGCCCCGCCCCCCAGCCGCGGTCAGTGAAACCCTCGAAGGAGAGTGGACCGCCGAGCAATCGAATCCAGGCGGTTCTTCGGAGGCGACCATCCGCTTCACCCGCAACGGACGGCTTCTCTCGGGCACGATGCGGGCCGGCGGCGACGAGACGCCGCTGTTCGACATACGCCAATCCGGCGAGACAATTTCATTCGCGCGCGTCATTCCGGGCGCGCCTTACGTCACGGTGAATTACAGTGGCACGCTGAAAAGCGATGGGCTTCAGTTGTCGAGCCAGGACGGCGCCTATAAAGTCACCGCCCGCCGCGCCGGCACGGAACCGCCGCAGGTGGCCCTCCTCCTAACCCCGCCGCCAGCCCAACGAGGAGCGCCTGCCGTCCCCACGCCGGCGCCGGCGAGACCCGCTCCACCGGCTCCGGCAATCCCGCCGCCGGCAGCGTCTCCCCCGCCTCCTGCGCAAGTGGCGGCAACTCCGCCGCCCCCCCCACAAGCCCCGACTTCGCAATCACCGGCACCGCACCTGGCGATCCCGAACGCAACCGCTTCCGGCCGGCTCGACGGCAATTGGATCGCCGACCAATCGAGCCCCGGCTCGGCCGCGCCCATCAGGGCAGCGCTGGTGTTCGCCGGCAATCACGGCACCATGCATGTCGGGGCGGACGATTGGCCGCTGTTCGATGTGCGCGACACGGCGACCGAGGTCGCGTTCACGTTGGTGATCCCCGGTGCGCCCTACATTACCATCCATTATGGCGGCATGATCGGGGGCGATGGACTGAGGCTCGTGAGCCTCGATGAGGGCCAAGGCGCGTTCACGCTGAACGCGAGACGTGCCGCCATTGCAGACGCGGTTGCATCCGCCCCGCCACCGGCACCTAGACCGGCGCCTTCGCAAGCTCCGGCGTCACGTCCGCCTCAACCTGCCATCGCGGCGCCTCAGCCGAATCTGGCGCTGCTGAACCCGCCGCCACCGGCGCCGGCGATCATACAGCCCCCTATCGCCGCGCCCGCGCCACGGGTATCGCCGCCGTCTCCGGCCCCCCCTCCGGCAGCTCCGCCACGGGTTGCAGCGGCTCCTGCGGGCCCGCCGCTGAAGCTGCCTTTGCCAGCGCTGCACGACGTACTGCCCAATGCTCTCGTCAAAATGCCCCCGATGGGCTGGGCGAGCCGCGGCAAACTGGGCACCGACATCGATCAGAACGCGATCCGCGACGCCGCGGAGAGCCTCGACGAAACCGGCTTGCGCGCTGCCGGATACACGTATGTTGAGGTCGACGAGGGCTGGCAAGGCCGGCGCGACGCGAATGGCGCGATGCAGGCGAGCGCCAAATTCCCGGACATGAGGGCGCTCGGCGACACGATTCACTCCAAGGGGCTGAAATTCGGTCTGGAAGTATCGGCCGCGCCCAAGAGCTGCAGCGGCTTCGAAGGCAGCTACGGCCATGAGACCGACGATGCGAAGACCTTCGCCTCCTGGGGCGTCGATTACGTGGTCTATGACTGGTGCGGAACGGAGATGCTTTATCCGACGCAAGCAGAACAGCAGGCCGCCTATCAGAAAATGAGCGAAGCGCTGCGTGCGTCGGGCCGCGACATCGCCTTCGGCATCAGCCAGAACGGCGCTTTTGCCGTCGCGAGTTGGGGCTCGAAGACCGGCGCCAATCTGTGGCGCACCGGCCCAGACGTGAAGGACGATTTTCAATCGGCGATGCAAGCAGGCTTCGCCGAGAACGGGACCGAAGCTTTCGCCGGTCCGGGCAAATGGAACGATCCCGGTCTGATCCAGGTCGGCAATGGCGGTATGACACCGGACGAATATCGCAGTCAGCTTAATTTATGGGCGGTGCTGGCCGCACCCATGATGCTGGGCAACGAAGTGCGCATCATGACCAAGGACACCGTCGCCACACTTACCAATCAGGAGCTGTTGGCCATCGATCAGGATTCGCTCGGCCGCCAGGGTAAGCGCGTCGCCCAGAATGGACAGACGGAAGCCTGGGCGCGTCCGCTGGCGGACGGTTCTGTCGCGCTTGCTTTATTCAATCATGGCGATCAGAGCGCGCCGGTGGCGGTGTCATGGCAGCAGCTTGGCATTGATGGGCCCCGGCGCGTGCGCGATGTCTGGTGGCACGAGAACATAGGGGCGGCAAACGGGCGCTACGTGGTGTTCCTGACGGCGCACACGTCGCTGCTTCTACGCCTCAGCCGGTGATTCAGCGCGGAACGTAGCGTTCGTTCAGCACGCGCGTGAGAAGCGACGCCGTGGCGAACCCGTCAGCCGGCATCCCGCGCGACTTCTGATAGGCGCGAATAGCCGCCCGCGATTGACGGCCCAACACGCCGTCAGTCCCTCCGGTCGAGAATCCGAGCGCGGTCAAGCCGTCCTGCAACGCGGTCCGGCTCGCCTCATCGAGCGGCGCTTCGTCCAAGGGCCAGCTTGCCTGAACACCGGTCAAGTCCTTGTAGCGGTCCGACAACAGCCCGATGGCGAGCGCATAGGCGCCCGCGGCGTTGTATTTCAGAATCGAGTCGAAATTGCTCCGTACAAGGAATGCTGGCCCTCGATAACCAGCCGGAAGGTAGATCGCCACCTCGTCGCTGCTGTCTTCCAGTGGCGCACCGGAAATCCGCCGCACGCCCAGACTCGCCCACTCGGCAATCGGTTTCTTCACATCCACGTCGGCCATGTCGTAGGCGAAAACCTCGGGCAGCTGCACTTCCTCGCCCCAGGACTCGCCCGCTCGCCATCCCGACTGTTTGAGGTAATTCGCCGCCGATGCGAGCGCATCGGCGGGCGAATTCCACACGTCGCGTTTTCCGTCGCCGTCGCCGTCCACCGCCGCTTCCAGGAATGTGGTCGGCACGAATTGGGTGTGTCCGAAAGCCCCCGCCCAGGAGCTTTTCATGGTCACGGGGTCCTTGCCTTCGATCTCAGCAATCTTCAGACCCGCGATGAATTGCCGGCGGGCATACACCATGCGCGGGCCGTCATAGGCGAGCGTCGCCAGGGCCTCGAACATATTGTAGGTGCCCTCGTTCTGGCCGTAGCCGGTCTCCACCGCCCAGATCGCAGTGAGGACCTCCCCCGGCACGCCATAGTTCGCCTCCAGCCGGAAAAAGAGGTCGTGATTGGCGGCGATGAGTTGTCGGCCTCGGGCGATCCGGGCTTCGGTCAGGATGCCCGCGAGATACTCCCATATGGGCCGTACGAATTCGGGTTGTTTTTCGTTCAGCTCCTCCACCCGGGGGTTGAGGCTGATGCCGGCGACCGCCCGATCATAGGTGGCGCTCATGACCCCGGCCTTGAGCGCATCACCCTTGAAGTCTCGCAGGAATTCGTAAAAGCGCGCCGGCCGCTCGGGCATTGCCTGCGGGAGAGGGACATTTTCGGGCGCGGTTGCTGCCGCGGCGGGCGCGCTGGATGCCGCGCAGAGGAGCATTATTGCACAGAGATTCCTAGGCCTCATGCCTCAAAACGGTCTCCCGCCCGGTTGCTGGCCTGTCACGGGACGGCCTGCGAAGAGGGTCACCAGATGTGCCGCCATCAACAGGATAACGACAATACAGACCATCTGGACCACATGATAATTGATCATCCTGACCTTCAAAGGCTCCGCCGGGAGACGGGCCCGCCAGTTGGCGAAGCCGAAAACCGCAAGCGTCAGCACCACGACGGCGAGCGTGGCCGTTAAATTCAAATTCATGCCCCTCTCCTAAAGTACTCTTTGGACGCAAGGCTCCTTTGGCAAAGGCTGTTGACAGCGCCCGCCTGCCTTCTTAGGTTCCCGCGCCTTTCGGCAGATTTGGCGGCATCTTACCACCGGAGACAACGATGAAAGTGCGCAATTCCCTGCGCTCCCTTAAAAAGCGCGATAAGGACTGCCGCGTCATCCGGCGCAAGGGCCGCGTTTACGTCATCAACAAGAAGAACCCCCGCTTCAAGGCGCGCCAGGGCTGATCCGCCCGTTTCCCGTTTAAGATGTTCTTGGACCTTTTGCCCCTATCGCGTCGGAAATGTTTTTTGGCTAGCATGGCACCATGCGCCAGATGCTTCTGAGCTTGATGCTCGTCCTGCCCATGGCCAGCGCGGCCGTGGCGCAGCCTTCGCAAGCCCCCGATCCGCATCAGCAGGATCAAGTCCCCGACCTGCAGCTGTTGCAACCAAAAGGTGACGCGCCGCAGGCTGGAGCGCCGGATGCGCAGGCCGGTCCGCAGCCTCCACCAAATCAAGCCGCGCGGCCTTCGCGCCCGGTTCCCAAAGCGCCCGAAACCGAGGACCAGCTGTTGGCCAAGCTTGCAAAGGCGCCCGATCAGCGCGCTGCGCGCCCGATCGAGCGCGAGTTGAAGGCCCGCTGGGCGCATTCGGGAAGCCCAAGCGCGGACCTTTTACTGAAGCGCGCCGATCAGGCGATAGAAGCCCACAACTTCGACACGGCGCGGGAGATTGCCCAGAAGCTGACCGTCATCGCCCCCGGCTTTGCCGAAGCCTGGCATCGCAGGGCAACTCTGGCGACACAGAAGGACGATTATGACGACGCGCTGAATTCGCTGCGCCATACGCTGGCGCTGCAGCCGAAGAACTTCGCTGCACTGGCGGAGCTCGGCGAAATTCTCGAGGAATATAACGACAAGCCGCATGCGCTCGATGCCTATCGCCAGGCGAAGGCGATCGATCCCTTCATTGACGGGCTCACCGACCGTATCCGCGACCTGACCAAGACGGTCGAGGGCCAAGGAATCTGAGGTCAGGCGGGGCCCGATGCCGGTCAGGAGAACTCTTCTGCTTGCCGCTGCATTCTGCACCGGCATTGCCGCGCCCATTTCAGCGGAACCCACTCTGATTGGCATCTGGTACAGCCCATACCAGCCGGATGAGCCCAATGTCATGTCGTTGATCGAATTCAGATCCGACGGGACCTTCAACGAAGAATTCCGCAAATGCCAGGATGGCGATTACATCGGCTACCAGACCGAATCGGGCACCTGGTCGGTTGATGGCGACGTCGAGCATATCAGCGCCGACAGCATCAATGGCGATCCTGCCACGGCAGAAGCGAAATATAGGATCGTTCTTCTCACCGACACGGAACGGCGCATCCGCATGGACCCCGAAGGGCTCGTGTTCGTCGGTCATCGCGTCACGCGCTTCGAGTTTCCAAAATGCGCCAATTCGACCTAGGCCGCACATCGCGGACCGTGCTCGCGGTTCTCTTTCTGGGCGCTCATGCGGTAGTTGTTCCTTCGGCCCAGGCCGCACCCGCCGGCGTTCCAGATAGTTTCGTCGGCAATTGGTACGGCGTGGGCGAGCCCGACGACATGAGCATTTCCTATATCGACGCCTACAATGCCGACGGGACCTTTCATTCGGAATTTCGCAAATGCGAGGGTACCAGGGTCGTCTGGAGCCAAACCGAGACCGGGAAATGGTCGGTGGCGAACGGTGTCTTGCGGATGACGTCCGACACGATCGACGGCAAGCCCGATCATTTCGACAATTTCTACACTATCGAACAATCGACGCCGATCGAATTCCACGCGCGGCTACAGAACCCCGATTTTCTGTTCATCGAGAAGCGGATCGACAAGTTCGAATTCCCACCCTGCTACGTCGGCGCCTAGATCACGCGTTCTTTCGCGTGACAAAGGCGACGCGGAGCATATTGGTGGCGCCAGGCGTTCCCAACGGCAAGCCCGCCGTAATCACCACGCGCTCTCCCGGCTTGGCAAAACCCTGGGCAAACGCGATGTTGCAGGCGCGCTGCGCCACATCGTCAAGGTCGTGGGCGTCTTCCGTCTCGACGCAGTGCAGACCCCAGGCGAGCGTCAGGCGCCGCGCCATCTCGCGAATCGGCGTCAGCGCGAGAATCGGAGCATTTGGACGCTCGCGCGCGGCTCGCAAACCGGTCGAGCCGGACTTGGTCCAGCAGACGATGGCGGAAGCATTGATTGTCCGAGTCACGTCGTGGACCGCGGCAAGTATCGCGTCGGGCAGCGTGGCTTCGGGCATCTGGCGTTGCGCATCGATGATGGCGCGATATTGAGGATCGTTCTCCACGGCTTGCGCAATGCTGTCCATCATGGCGACGGCCTCGGCCGGATAAGACCCCGACGCCGATTCCGCAGACAGCATCACTGCGTCCGCACCTTCGAAAATCGCGTTCGCGACGTCGGAGACTTCTGCACGCGTCGGCACGGGCGACAGGATCATCGATTCCAGCATCTGGGTGGCAACCACCACCGGCTTTCCGGCCTGGCGCGCAGCCTGGATGATCTGCTTCTGGCGTCCCGGCACGGCTTCGAGCGGGAGCTCCACGCCCAGATCGCCGCGCGCCACCATTACCGAATCGGAAAGATTGATGATCTCGTCGAGCGCATGAAAAGCCGCCGGCTTTTCCAGCTTGGTCATGACACCCGCGCGCCCCGCGGCCGCCTTGCGCAACTCGGCCACGTCGTCGGGGCGCTGCACGAACGAAAGCGCGAGCCAATCGATGTTCAGCGACAGCGCGTAATCGAGATCGCTACGGTCCTTGGGCGTCATCGCCGGAATAGGAAGCAGCGTGTCGGGAAGGTTGACGCCCTTGTGGTTCTTGACGATGCCGCCCTGCAGCACAGTGGCTTCGATACGCGCCTCGGCAACCGAGTCGGCCACGAGGCGCACCTTGCCGTCATCGATGAGGAGATTCGAGCCCACTTTCAGGGCCGCGAAGATTTCCGGATGCGGCATCGGAAGGTCGGCAGGGTCCGGCGCCGTTTCCGCACGCACCACCGCGATGTGCTGGCCGCTTTCGAGCCGTTTCTCGCCGCCATCAATCTTGCCCAGCCGGAGCTTGGGACCTTGCAGATCGACGAGGATTGCGATCGGGCGTCCAACATCGGCCTCCACCGCGCGCACCGTATTGACGAGGTTCGTCAGGTTCGCGTGATTGGTATGGCTCATATTGATGCGGAAGACGTCCGCACCCGCTATGAAGAGCGTGTGGATGTGTTCCCGTGTGTGGCTCGACGGCCCCAGCGTGGCGACGATCTTGGTTTTGCGGCTGCGACGCATCGGTAACGGAGAATCCCCATATTCAGGTTTGCGTCAATGAGCATTTATCGGATCGCTGAGGGGCCCCAAACGCTATAGTCCGCTCATGAGGAACTCATCAGACGCTTATGAAGTCCACAATGAAGATGCTGCGGGAACCGTCATCTTCCTCTGCGACCATGCGTCCAATGCGGTGCCGGAAGGGTTGGGAACCCTGGGACTTCCGGCGTCGGATTTCTCCGCCCATATCGCCTATGACATTGGCGCAAGAGCGCTGACGCACGCTTTGGCAGATCGCTTTGCTGCGCCCGCCATTCTCGCGCGCTGGTCGCGACTCGTTATCGACCTCAATCGTGGCGATGACGATCCGACCGCGGTGATGAAGCTGTCCGACGGCCGCGTCATTCCGGGAAACATTGCGCTTGACGAGAGTGCCCTCGCGGAACGCATCTCGCGCTATCACGCGCCCTATCACGCAGCAATCGCAGCCCATGTCGAATTGGTGCGGGCGCGCGGGATCGTGCCGGTGCTCGTGTCGATGCACAGCTTCACGCCGATCTGGCGAGGGACGCCGCGTCCCTGGCATATCGGCGTGCTGTGGGACAGAGACGGACGGCTCGCGAAACCCTTGATGGACCGGCTCGTCCGTGAAGGCGACATCGTGGTGGGGGACAACGAGCCCTATTCGGGCGAGCTCGAAAACGACTGCCTTTACCGCCATGGAACCATGAACGGATTGCCCCACGTTCTCATCGAGGTGCGTCAGGACCTGATCTCCGACGATGCCGGCATCGCCCATTGGGCAGCGCGTTTGGAACCGATCCTGCGCGACGCTATAGAAACCATGGGCCCAGCCGAAATCGCGTTCACCCGGCCCTTGCAGCCGGTTTCAGGAGGACCAGCCATGGACGAAGCGACCCGCACGGAACTGGAGGCCGCGGTCTTCCGCCGCCTCGTCGCGCATTTAAGGAAACGCACCGACGTGCAGAACATTGACATGATGAATTTGGCTGGCTTCTGCCGCAATTGCCTGGGCGACTGGTATCGCGAAGCCGCCGCCGAGAAGGGCATCGCGCTCGAGAAGGATCAGGCGCGCGAAATCGTCTACGGAATGCCGCCGGGCGAATGGAAGAAGCGCTATCAGCGGGAGGCCTCGCCCGAGCAGCAGACCCAATTCGCCAAGGCCGTGGAACAGAAGACTCACAGCTAAGCGATGCTCCCTGCATTGCCAATTGAAATCGTTCCGTGATTTTCATGACCCGAGCGGCCCGCTTTCGCGAGGCCTTTTCGGTTGCGGGAGCAGACCATGGCAAAATCGGGCTTTGCGGCGGGACAATTGAAGTCGCTGGTCGAGCGCATCGAGCGGCTGGAAGAAGAGAAAGCCGCCCTCGGCGCCGACATCCGTGAAATCTACGCCGAGGCGAAGGGCACCGGCTTCGACACCAAGATCATGCGCCAAGTGGTCCGGATGCGAAAACTCGACAAGGCCGACCGTCAGGAGCAGGAAGCCATCCTCGATCTCTATCTTTCCGCGCTGGGTATGCGAAGCTGAGCGATGGTCCTGCGCGCGGCTATCGTTGGTCTCATCCTGATGGTTTCGGGTGCGGCTTGGGCCGCGGAAAATGCGCCGCCGGACAGTCCGCCGCAAAAATCGGTCGGTGTCGCCAAGATGCTGGAGAACGGCACCATTCTGGTCGGCGTGCCGGGCCCCGGCGATGACGACCGGGCACAGGCGGTGCTTGAAATATCGCCGGGCGATTCGACCTATCAGCCGCTGCTCGACCATGTCGGCGGACTGAAGCCTGGCGAAAGCAAGCCGATCCCGCCTTGGCCCGATCCCCCTCCGCCGCCGAAGAACGACGACAAGCGATCCGGCCCGCCCCCTGGCGCCTAACCGGCAGCGGCGCGCGCGATATCGTCTTCGTCCTCCGGCGCATCTTCGCTGGTGGCCAGCCCCAGATCCTTCAGCTTGCGGTAGAGCGTCGAGCGCCCGATGCCGAGCCGGCGCGCAACCTCGGTCATGCGTCCGTTATAGCGCGAGATCGCCATGCGGATGATCATCAGCTCCAGCTCTTCGAATTTGCGCATGTGGCCCGATTCGTTCGCCGCATCGATGGTGTAGGACGATTCCGAACGCTGAGGCGCAGCGAGCGTGCGGACGGAGGCCGTGTTGTCGCTGGACATGGCCGGCGCCGCCGGGCGTTCGCGCGCAACCACTCCCATGGCGCTCGCAATCTGGGGAAAGTCGGCGATGTCGAGCCTGTCGGAATCGCAAAGCACGACCGCGCGGAACACCGTGTTCTCGAGCTGGCGCACATTGCCCGGCCAGGAATAAGACCCGAGCAGATCGAGCACTTCCGGGTGGAAGCCCGTCACGGGTTTGCTCTCTTCCGCGGCGAAGCGGGCGAGGAAATATTGCGCCAGCGCGACGATGTCCTCGCGGCGCTCCCGCAAGGGCGGAATGGATATGGGAAACACGTTCAGGCGGTAATAGAGGTCCTCGCGGAAGCGGCCCTCCCGCGTCAATTCGGCAAGATCGCGGTTGGTGGCCGAGATGATGCGGACATCGACCTTGACCGGGCGCTTGGCGCCGACCGGATCGATCTCGCCTTCCTGGAGCGCACGCAGCAGCTTGACCTGCATGTCGAGCCTGAGTTCGCCGATCTCGTCCAGGAAGAGAGTTCCGCCGTCGGCTTCCTGGAATTTTCCCAGGTGCTTGTCGGTGGCGCCGGTGAATGCGCCCCGTTCGTGACCGAACAGGATGCTCTCGATCAGATTGTCGGGAATGGCGCCGCAATTGACCGCGATAAAGGGTTTACCGGCGCGCTCGGAGCCGCCCTGGATGGCGCGCGCGATCAGTTCCTTGCCGACTCCGGATTCGCCCTCGATGAGGATCGGGATGGTCGATTGCGCGGCGCGCACGCCGAGCCGGATCACCTGCTGCATGGCGGGGCTGTTCGCAATCAGATCGCCGAACACGAGCCGGTTCTGCTGCTTCTTTTTGAGCCGCGAAACCTCGCCCGAAAGCACGCCGAGCTTCAGCGCATTCTGGATCGAGACCCGGATACGTTCGGGGCTCGCCGGCTTCACGAGGAAATCGTTCGCCCCCGCCCGCATGGCCTCGACCGCCGAATCGATCCCGCCTTTGGCCGTGAGCACGATCACGGGAACCGCCTGATTGACGGCCCTGAGCTTGGTCAGCACTTCGATGCCGTCCACGTCGGGCATCAACAGATCCAGCATGACCAAGGACACCTGCTCGCCCCTGGGCGAAAACAGCAGATCGAGCGCCGGGCCGCCCCCTGGCGCCGTAAGCGTCGTAAGCCCCCCCATGCGCGCGATGGCGGCTTCGAGCAGCCGTCGCTGCACCGGGTCATCGTCGACGATAAGGACGGTCTGGGTCATGCATGAGGCGGATTGGAGTGGCGAGTCTCATACTCGGGCTTTCGAGTAAAAGGGCGCTTAAGAGCCGCTCCGAAATGTCCCAATTTGCGCCACCGGCCATCCACACCCCCCCTCCTCCCCTTTGGGCGGGGATAAATGAGGCGAACCTTGAGGTTCGGCGCGGGATTTGGTGGAGATAAAGCAATTTTACGAGCGGCGAATAAGGGTGCAATACGGGGCGATAAAGGTGCGATAGCGGCCGATAAAGCCGCGCGTGCCCCGCTCTCCCGCCGGCTGTTCCTGTTTCTCAAGCGATCTCCACTTTGTCCCAAACTTCAGACATAGAACGCGCCCGCCTTCCTTCAATCGCCTGCCGTGACGCCTGCGTTGCGCGGACACATGCCGCCGAAAGACCCGGCGCAGTCTTTCCGATTTCACCGCGACGAAAAGTCGCCTCGGCAGCCCGCACCGTCTCCCATCCGGACTTTGCGCAAGCCAGCGCTTTGCTATAGTCCGCCCCACAATCGCAATCCTTCACCCCCGGGGGCAGGCATGGCCGAGCATAACCATTCCACCGACGATCACGCGCCTGGCGGCAGCATGGACATCACCGAACATGTGAAAACGTGGCACGCCTTCTGGAACGGCGCGAAATGGTCGACCCTCGGCCTGATCATCATCGCAGCCCTTCTCTTCATTTTCCGCACCCACAACGGCTGACCGATCCAAGCCCCGAATGAAGGCCGCACGGCCATGATCATCGCGATCCCCAAGGAACGGCGCGCCGGTGAAACACGCGTCGCGGCGACGCCCGAGACGGCGAAGAAGCTGAAAGCCCTGGGGTTGGAGGTGGTGGTCGAAACCGGCGCGGGCGAGGCGGCGCGGCTAACCGACGCCGATTATCTGGCGGCCGGCGCCACGATCGCGCCCGACGAGGCTTCCGCGCTCAAGAATGCCGACATCGTGCTGAAGGTGCGCGCGCCCGCAGCCGATGAAATCGGCCACTTCAAGCGCGGCGCGGTTCTGGCGGCCCTGCTGTCGCCCGCGACCGAAAAAGACACCATCGCGAAACTCGCCGAAGCCGGCATCACCGCCTTTGCCATGGAATTCGTGCCGCGCATCTCGCGCGCGCAAGCCATGGACGTGCTGTCATCCCAGGCCAATCTCGCCGGCTACAAGGCCGTGATCGATGCCGCGGCCCAATTCGGCCGCGCCATGCCGATGATGATGACCGCCGCCGGCACCATCGCGCCGGCGCGCGTTTTCATCATGGGCGTGGGAGTGGCGGGTCTTCAGGCTATCGCCACCGCGCGGCGTCTGGGCGCCATCGTCTCGGCCACCGACGTGCGGCCCGCAACCAAGGAGCAGGTTGAAAGTCTCGGCGCGACCTTCGTTGCGGTGATCGACGACGAATTCAAACAGGCCGAAACCGCCGCAGGCTATGCCAAACCTATGTCGCCCGAATATCAAGCCAAGCAGGCCGCACTCACCGCCGAGCACATCAAGAAGCAGGACATCGTCATCACCACCGCTCTGATCCCCGGGCGCAAGGCGCCCGTGCTGGTCACAGAGGAAATGCTGATGACCATGAAGCCCGGATCGGTGATCGTGGATCTGGCCGCCGGGCAGGGCGGCAATTGCCCGCTAACCTGCCCCGACGAAGTGACCGAGGTTCATGGCGTGACCTTGATGGGCCACACCAATTTGCCAGGAAGGCTGGCGGTGGATTCCTCGAGCCTCTATGCGCGGAACCTGCTCAATTTCGTGAGCCTGCTGGTCGACAAGAAGACCGGCGCCCTGACGCTCAATTGGGACGACGAGATCGTCAAGGGTGCGGGCCTCACGCGCGACGGCGCGGTGGTTCATCCGGCGCTGCAGCCGAAATAGCGGAGACAGATGATGGAAGCGATCGATCCTTTTGTCTTCCGTTTCTCGATTTTCGTGCTGGCCATTTTCGTCGGCTATTTCGTGGTGTGGGGCGTGACGCCTGCGCTGCACACGCCCTTGATGAGCGTCACCAACGCCATCTCCTCGGTCATCGTGGTGGGCGCACTGATCGCGGTGTCGGTCCCTGCGATGTCGAACGAAAGCTGGATTTCCAAGGGACTCGGCTTCTTCGCCCTGATCCTCGCCTCGGTGAACATTTTCGGCGGCTTCCTGGTCACTCAGCGCATGCTGGCGATGTACAAGAAGAAAGAGAAGAAGTGATGTTTCGATCGGACGTTCTGCTCGTGCTTGCGCTGGGCGGGATGGCTCAGGCAACACCCGCACACGCAGACCAAGCCTTTCCGATTGCGCAGACCGTTTGCACGCCGGAGACGGGATATTTTTCCGTGCAAATGCGGGGCATCTGGGATGTCAATCCGGGGTTTGTGAATCACTCGGACCGGCTGAATCAAATGAGCGTTCCGGACCTCGTCCAGAAACCGGTGATCTGCCGTCTCAAGGAGAATGAAATTCGCATCGCCGCCGTCAAAGCGCCGAGCGACTGCCGTGATTCCACGCTTGATGTGGAAATCACGATCAACGGCAAACATGCCGATACGCTGCAAGGCGCAGACTGTCTGGACCGCCGTTACGACATCGCTTTCAACATGGCCGAGTTTCCGCCACCGGTGTCATCCGTGCGCAGACCTTCGAGAATAATGATTGACCATTGCCGGGCGGACATGCCGCCTCCCGTGGGGACCGCACAAGCCAATCTTCGTTGCGAGACCCACATCTTCAATCTTGCAAGCGGAAAGGTGGATTGAATTGACCGCCAATCTCGCCGCACTGCTCTATCTCATCGCGGGCGTGCTCTTCATCCTGGCGCTGCGGGGACTTGCCTCGCCCGAATCCTCACGCACCGGCAATCGGCGCGGCATGATCGGCATGGCGATTGCCATCGTGACGGCCGTGCTGGCGGCGGGCGGCTCGGACGCGCTCACTTTGATTCTCATCGTGCTCGGCCTCGGCATCGGTGGCGGCATCGGTGCGGTCACTGCGCGGCGCATCGCCATGACGGCCATGCCGCAATTGGTGGCGGCGTTCCATTCGCTCGTCGGCTTGGCGGCCGTGCTGGTTGCGGCCGCCGCCCTATACAGCCCGCAGGCCTATGGAATTTGCGTCCTCGATGCAGGGGGCATGTGCACCGGCCTGATCAAGACCCAGAGCCTCATTGAAATGAGCCTTGGCGTCGCCATCGGCGCGATCACCTTCGCAGGCTCCATCATCGCGTTCGCGAAATTGAACGGCAACATGTCGGGCGCGCCGATCATCCTGCCCGCGCGTCATTTGCTCAATCTGCTGATCGGGGTCGTGATCGTCGGACTGATCGTGTATTTCGTGATGGACCAGCCGCATTGGGCATTCTGGGCAATCACGGTTCTTTCCTTCGTCATCGGCATCACGCTCATCATCCCCATCGGGGGCGCGGACATGCCGGTGGTGGTTTCCATGCTCAACTCCTATTCGGGATGGGCCGCGGCCGGCATCGGCTTCACGCTGGAGAACACCGCGCTCATCATCACGGGGGCCCTCGTCGGCTCATCGGGCGCCATCCTCTCCTACATCATGTGCAAGGGGATGAACCGCTCCTTCATCTCGGTCATAGCAGGCGGCTTCGGCGGCGAGACGGCGGCTGCGGCCGGGGCCAAGGAGACCCGCCTCGTCAAACAGGGTTCGGCCGAGGACGCCGCCTTCATCATGAAGAATGCGGGAAGCGTGATCATCGTCCCGGGCTATGGCATGGCTGTGGCGCAGGCCCAGCATGCGGTCCGCGAGATGGCCGATCATTTGAAGAAGGAAGGCGTGAAGGTTTCCTATGCCATTCACCCGGTGGCGGGCCGCATGCCGGGCCACATGAACGTGCTCCTGGCCGAAGCCAATGTGCCCTATGACGAAGTCTTCGAGTTGGAAGACATCAATTCGCAGTTTCCCCAGGCCGATGTCGCCTATGTGATCGGCGCGAACGACGTGACCAATCCCGCCGCCAAGACCGACCCGAAATCACCCATTTTCGGGATGCCCATCCTGGACGTGGAGAAGGCCAAGACCGTGCTGTTCGTGAAGCGCGGCATGGGTTCGGGCTATGCCGGCGTCGAGAACGAGCTGTTCTTCCGCGACAACACCATGATGCTGTTCGGCGACGCGAAGAAGATGACGGAAGAAATCATCAAGTCGCTGGGTTAGTCTAAGTTGCCGAATCGCAATCTTACAGCCGATGAAATACAAGGCGCGAATGTGCTGCTTGCTGAACTTCGTGCTAAGCTAGAAAAACTTTCTGCTGGTGATCCCAGTTTGCTGTTCGCGTATCGCCGTAAGATCGCGAAAGAATTGCAATATGATGAACGAGGTAAGCCAAATCATCGCAGGCTGCTGAAGGCCCGCAAGATGGGTGAGCAGGGTGGAAAATGTGATCTATGTCCCAATCCCTTGCCCGAGAAATACGCTGTGTTGGATAGGCTTAACGGTATGGCTGGTTATACCGTAGAAAATACTCGCCTTCTCTGCCCCGACTGCGACACGCGAATTCAAAAAGAACGCGGATATCGTTAGGCCTCACTCTGCATTGCGGCGCAACTCGATCCGCCTGGTTCGTGATACATAGAGCGCGCGGAGATCTGCGCCATGGAAGAACTTGTCCAACGTATCGAAATCAAGCCTGAAGTCATGTCGGGAAAACCTGTGATCAAGGGCACGCGCATCACTGTCGAGCATGTCCTGCTCGCCCTTGCAGGCGGAAGCTCTGCCGTGGACATTGTCGGCATGCACCCTCACATCACTACTGATGATGTGCGGGCAGCGTGCGCCTACGCGGCGATGCAGATGCGCTCCGCAGCAGGCTTCCCATGAGAACCCACACCCATTTCATCGACGGAAAACATGTCGAGGGCACATCGGGCCGGTTCGGCGATGTGTTCGATCCGGCAACCGGCGAGGTGCAGGCGAAAGTGCCGTTCGCATCCCGCGCCGAAATTCGCACCGCCGTCGAAGCCGCCGCCAAGGCGTTCCCGCAATGGGCGTCCGTCAATCCGCAGCGTCGCGCGCGCGTGATGTTCAATTTCAAGGCCCTGGTCGAGAAGGAAATTGATTCTCTTGCACGCCTGCTTTCGTCCGAACACGGCAAGGTCGTCGCCGATTCCAAGGGCGACATCCAGCGCGGGCTCGAAGTCATCGAATTCGCTTGCGGCATCCCGCATTTGACGAAGGGCGAATACACCGAAGGCGCAGGGCCGGGCATCGACTGCTATTCCATCCGGCAGCCCTTGGGCGTGGTGGCCGGCATCACGCCGTTCAATTTCCCCGCAATGATTCCGATGTGGATGTTCGGTGTCGCCATCGCCTGCGGCAATTGCTTCATTCTCAAACCCAGCGAAAAAGACCCGAGCGTGCCTTTGCGGCTGGCCGAGCTGATGCTGGAGGCGGGCGCGCCGCCGGGCGTGCTGCAGGTCGTCAATGGCGACAAGGAAGCCGTCGACGCCATTCTCGAAGATGATGGCATCGCCGCGGTCAGTTTCGTCGGCTCGTCTTCCGTCGCGGAATATGTCTACGCAAAGGGCGCGGCCGCCGGGAAGCGCATCCAGGCGATGGGCGGTGCCAAGAACCATGCCATTGTGATGCCCGATGCCGATCTCGATCATGTCGCGAACGAGCTGATGGGTGCGGCTTACGGCTCCGCGGGCGAGCGCTGCATGGCGATCTCCGTCGCGGTCCCGGTCGGCGCGCGCACTGCGGAATCGCTCGTGCATCGGCTGAAGCGGCGCGTCGAAGCGCTGAAGATCGGCCTTCCCACCGATTCGGAAGCGGCTTACGGCCCGCTCATCACGGCCGCCCACCGCAGGAAGGTACTGGATTACATCGCGCTCGGGCAGGAGGAGGGCGCCGACCTCGTGGTCGATGGCCGCGATTTCACCATGCAGGGCTACGAGAACGGGTTCTTCCTCGGCGGCTGCCTGTTCGACCGCGTGACGCCGCAAATGCGTACCTATCGCGAGGAGATCTTCGGCCCCGTGCTGCAGGTCGTCCGCGCGCGCGATTTCGACGAAGCGCTCGCGCTTCCCTCCGAGCACGCTTACGGCAACGGCGTCGCCATCTTTACCCGCGACGGCGATGCGGCGCGCGAATTCGCCTCCCGTGTGCAGGTCGGCATGGTGGGGATCAATGTGCCCATCCCCGTGCCGCTCGCCTATTACAGTTTCGGCGGCTGGAAGCGCTCGGCCTTCGGAGATGCGAACCAGCACGGGGCCGACGGCGTGCGCTTCTTCACCAAGCTCAAGACGGTGACCGCGCGCTGGCCCAGGGACACGCGCGATTCGAGCTTCGTGATGCCGACGATGCGGTGACGGCTGCAATGGATCTGGTCATCGCGCGCGCCGGGATGGAGGCGGTTCCGGAGACCGATGCGCTGATCCACGAGGCGGCGGATTGGCTGATCGCCGCCGGCATGAAGCTGTGGGGCCCGAACGAGACATCGCTGGATGAACTCGTCCATGTCGCCCGCTCGGGCGAGCTGGTCACGGGGCGCGTGGATGGCGCGCTCGCCGCCTGCATGTATCTGCACCGCGAAGACAGGCTGTTCTGGCCGTCGGACCCGGCAGGCGAGGCCTTCTACATCCACCGGCTGGCAGTCGCGCGCAAATTCAAAGGGCGCGGCTTTGCCCATGCCATGCTTGCCTGGGGCGAGGCCGAAACCCGCGCCAAGGGCCGGCGTTTTCTTCGCCTTGACTGCGAGCCGAGGGCCAAACTGCTCGCGCTTTACGCCGGCGCGGGCTTCACCCGGGTAGACGCCGAACCCATCGAGGTGATCGGCCATTACGTGGTCCGCCACGAGAAGCCAGTCTTAACGTCGCGCACATAGTCACTTCACGTTCTCGCGCCTATATTCCGTTCCATGAGCGAGCGGCACGATCACGCCTGGACCCAGGACCACATCTATCTCGGCGCAGGGCACGCGCGAGCGGAATCCCGCACCAAGCTGGTGGTCTATATGACCGCCTTCTTCATGGTGGTGGAGATCGTCGCGGGCGCGGCCTTCGGCTCCATGGCGCTGCTCGCCGACGGCGTGCACATGGCGACCCATGTGGGGGCGCTGGGGCTTGCCGCGTGGGCCTATTGGATGGCGCGGCGGCACGCGACGAACCGGCGCTTCTCCTTCGGCTCGGGCAAGTTCGGCGATCTCGCGGGATTTGCCAGCGCCATGGTGCTTGGGATCATCTCGCTCGGCATCGCCGTCGAATCCGCGATGCGTATCTACGCGCCGGTTACGATCCAATATCGTGAAGCCATCTTCATCGCGGCGTTCGGCCTCTTCGTGAACATCATCAGCGCGGCCGTGCTTCACGAGGACGAGGAGGACGCCGACCACGACGTCGACGAACACACCCATTCCCACGGCCACGCGCACACCCATGCCCATGGCGCCGCGGGCAGCGGCCACCAGGATTACAATCTGCGCGCTGCCTATGTTCATGTGCTGGCGGATGCCGCAACCTCGGTTCTTGCCATCCTCGCGCTGGTCTTGGGCGCTTGGTTCGGGTTCAGCCTGCTCGATCCGGTGGTGGGCCTTTTGGGCGCGTTCGTGATCGCGCGCTGGTCGCTTCAGCTCATGCGCCAAGCGGGTCTCGTGCTGCTCGATGTCGAGGACGACCCCTCGCTTTCGGATGCCATCCGCCACACGCTGGAGGACGACCTTCACGCCCACGTGGCCGACCTGCACCTGTGGCGATTGGGTCCGGGCCACCGGGGGCTGATCGCCTCGCTGATAAGCCCAGTCCCGTGCTCAGCCGACGACATCAAGAGCGAGCTCCGTCATCGCCATGCCGGCCTTTCGCATGTGACGATCGAGATCGCGGTGTGCCAGGACTGCGCCCCGGAAAAATAAAAAAGGCCGCCCGACGGCAGCCTTTTCATCCCGATACGGGCAAATCCTTCAGCGCGGCAGCAAGCCCTCGCGCTGCAGGCGCTTCCTCTGCAGCTTGCGATAGCGGCGGATCGCCTCGGCCCGCTCGCGAGCGCGCTTTTCGGACGGTTTCTCGTAATGGCCCCGGAGTTTCATCTCGCGGAAGATGCCTTCCCTCTGCATCTTCTTTTTCAGCGCCTTGAGCGCCTGATCGATGTTGTTGTCGCGAACGATGATCTGCAAGCGAGGCTCCTTCTTCAAATTAGGCCGCGGGTTCGTATCAGAACGCCGTTAAACTGTCTACCGCTAGGCGCCGGTGTGATAACGAACCTGGCTTGAGAACCGTGCCGGGGAAGGACACATGCGCAGCAAGACCGTTCTTACGCTTTCCGATGCCCATATCATCATGGCGGCCGCAAAGGCCGAGGCCGAGAAGCAGAAATGGGGCGTCACCATCGCGGTGGTCGACGATTCCGGCCTGCTCCTGATGCTGGAGCGGGGGGACGGGGCGCGCCCGCAAACCTCCGAAGTGGCGACCCTGAAAGCCCGCTCGGCTGCCATCACCCACCGGACCGGCAAGACCTGGGAGGAAGCGGTGAAAAACAGGCCCGGCGTACTCAATTTTCCCGACGCCTTCCACGTCCAGGGGGGCGTGCCGATCCTTTATCAGGGTGCTGTCGTCGGAGCGGTGGGCGTGTCCGGGGTCCAAAGCCATGAGGACGAACAGGTCGCGATGGCCGGCATTGCCGCGCTCGGCCTCTGATCCCATATTCCCGCCCATGGCCATTCTGAAAATCGCCCGCATGGGGCACCCGATCCTGGGGCAGACCGCAGCACCCGTCCGCGATCCGACGGCGCCGGATATCAAGCGGCTGGTCGCCGACATGATCGAGACCATGCAGGACGCGAACGGCGCCGGTCTCGCCGCGCCTCAGGTTCATGTGCCTTTGCGGGTGGTGGTGTTCCAGGCGCCCGCCGGCCGCTCGGAGGGACTGTCGGACCCCGAATTCTTTGACCTGACGGCCCCGCTGACCGTACTGATCAATCCGGTGATCGAAGTGGTCGATCCCGCCACCGAGGGCGGCTGGGAAGGCTGTCTTTCGGTGCCGGGCATGCGCGGCTGGGTCGAGCGCCCCCGCCATATCCGCTATGTCGGTTACGACACTGAGGGAAAGCGCATCCTGCGCACCGCCAAGGGCTTCCACGCCCGCGTGGTCCAGCACGAATGCGACCACATCGAGGGCGTGCTTTATCCGCAGCGGATGCAGGATATCGGCAAGCTGATCTTCGAAAGCGAGATCCAGCATTGGCTGAACAAGCGCGACCAGGAAAAGGCCCCCCAATGAGCGACAGCTTGCGCGAACGCGTGCTCGCCGAAGCGCTGGCAGAAATTCCGCGAACCGGGCTCTCCCACGCGACGCTCGAAGCAGCCGCCCAAAGGGCAGGAATCTCCAAGCGTGAGATGCAGGACGCGTTCCCGCAAGGGCCTGCGAGCCTTGCCGAAGCGGTCTCGCATTGGGCGGACAAACGCATGGCGGATATGCTCCTGAAACAGGAGCCGGAGCGGAAAATGCGCGAGCGCATCGCGAGCGCGGTGCGGGCGCGCATCGAAGTGCTGACGCCGCACAAGGAAGCCGCGCGCCGCACGGCTGCGTTCCTCGCCCAGCCCCAGAACGCGATGCTGGCGACGAAGCTCGTGATGCGCACGGTCGACGCCATCTGGCGCGCGGCCGGCGACCGTTCCAGCGATTTTTCCTATTACACCAAGCGGGCGACACTTGCCGGCGTCTATGGCGCGACCTTTGCCTATTGGCTCAGCGATGCCAGCGAAGGCCATCAGGCGACCTGGACGTTTCTGGGCCACCGCATCGACAATGTGATGCAGATCGAGACGTTCAAGAAGGCGGCGAAGGATGCGATGGCAAAGCTTCCCGACCCGCTGAAGATTTTCGATACGCTCCGCGGAAAGCCGAAGACGTGAAAGTCAAACTCGACCGCCAAGCCGATGTGCTCATCATCCGGTTTTCGGATGAAAAAGTGCAGGACACGGCGGTCGTGAAACCGGGCGTGATTCTCGACTACGACGCGGCGGGCCGTATTGTGGCGCTTCAAATCCTCAACGCTTCGGAGACATTGTCGGGATCGGCGGCAGACGGTCTCGCGGTGGAAGTAAATTAGCCCGGGCGCTTCGTTCCGAGCGGGCTCAATCGCGTGATGTGCCCCATTTTGCGCCCCGGACGCACTTCGCGCTTGCCGTAGATGTGCAAACCCTCCATCCGCCCGGCAAGCTCCCGCCAATCCTCGACTTCAGCGCCGATGATGTTCTCCATGACCGCGTCGGAATGGCGCTGAGGCTCGCCCAGCGGCCAGCCCGCAACCGCGCGGATGTGCTGCTCGAACTGGCTCACGATGCAGGCTTCCATGGTCCAGTGGCCGGAATTGTGCACCCTGGGGGCAATCTCGTTGACCGCGATGGCGCCATCCTTGCCGATGAACAGTTCGACTCCGAGAACGCCGACATAATCGAGCGATTCCGCAATGGCGCGTGCGATATCGACCGCCTTCCGGGCGCCCGCTTCGCCGATGGGCGCAGGCACGCTCGAGCGGCGCAGAATATGGTTCTCGTGCTCGTTCCTCGGCGGGTCGTAAGCGGCGAACGCGCCGTCCCGGCCGCGTGCCGCAACAACCGAGGCCTCGAAGGCGAAATCGACGAATTTTTCCAGGATCGCCGGCACGCTGCCATGGGCGGCGAAGGCGGCCGCGCATTCCTCTGCGCTGTGCACGATCTTCTGCCCCTTGCCGTCATAACCAAGCCGGCGCGTCTTCAGCACGGCGGGACCGCCAAGCTCGGCGAATGCGTTCGCCGCGTCCGCCTCGCTCAGCACGTTGCGAAAGGGGGCCGTGGCTATGCCCAATCCGGCGACGAAGCTCTTCTCCAGAAAACGGTCCTGGGCCGTCGCCAGAGCGCGGGGATGAGGCGCAACCGGCACGCGGACGGCCAGATGATGCAAGGTCGTCTCGGGCACGTTCTCGAACTCGAACGTCACCACGTCGCAGGACTCGGCGAATGCCGCGAGCGCCGCGGCGTCGTCATATTTCGCCTGCGTGCCCTTAGTCGCCACGTGGAAGGCGCAGGATTCCGTCTCGTCGGAATAGATGTGGGTGCGAAAGCCGAGCTTGGCGGCGGCGAGCGCCAGCATGCGGCCCAATTGGCCGCCGCCGAGAATGCCGATGATGGCCCCGGGCGGAAGGGGACCGTTGAGAGATGGGGATTGGCTCACCGGCGGGTCCGTTTCGGTGCGTCTTCGGGGGTGACGGCCACGGATTTCGTCTGGCGCGCCCGCCAGGTTTCCAGCCGCTTCGACAAGGCGCCATCTTCGAGTGCGAGCAGGGAGGCCGCGAACAGTCCGGCATTCTTGGCGCCGGCTTCGCCGATGGCGAAGGTGGCAACGGGGATGCCGCCCGGCATTTGCGCGATGGACAAGAGGCTGTCGAGCCCTTTCAGCGTCCGTGTCATCACGGGAACACCCAGAACCGGCAGCACCGTCATGGAAGCCGTCATGCCGGGAAGATGGGCCGCTCCGCCCGCTCCCGCGATAATAGCTTTCAGCCCGCGGGCCTTGGCGCTCCTGGCGTAGTCGTAGAGCCGGTCCGGCGTGCGGTGGGCGGAAACCACCCGCGTCTCATAGGGCACTTGCAGTTCGTCCAGAATCAGGGCCGCGGCTTGAAGCGTGGGCCAATCCGAGCGGCTTCCCATGATGATGCCGATGACGGGAGGAGGGGGTACGTGTTTTCGGGGGGGCATGAGGATGTGAGACAGGCTTCCCTTTTTGTCCCAGGGGGGCTTAGCGGGACCGGCGGAAGCGGCGCATTATAGGGCCGGATCGCTCGGAAGGAAGCGGATTTGCTCCGCTTTGCGCGATTGGCGTTTGATGCCAAGTTGGCGGTTTCTGAGTCGGCGGTCCCTGCGAGCGAAGCATGAGAGACAAGACATCGGAGCATTCCGGCCTGACCGTGCAGCCGGAGGAGGATGCAGCCGCGTGCGCGCCCGATGCGTCGGCCCTCGGCATCCCGGAGGCCGAATTCACCCCCCGCGTCAGGGCTGCGGTCGCATCCCTTATGCAGCAGTCGGACGAGCTCCGGCGGGAACTTGCGGAAGCCCGCGCGCGCCTTGAAGAAACGGCCCGCACGGCCGATCAGGACATGCTGCTGCCGGTGCTGAACCGCCGCGCGCTCGTGCGCGAGATTTCGCGCTTCATCGGTTTTGCGGACCGCTATGGCACGCCGTCGACTCTGCTTTATTTCGACCTCGACGATTTCAAGACGGTCAACGACGAGTTCGGTCATGCTGGAGGCGATTCGGTGCTGTCCCATTTTTCGAATCTGGTGGCCGGCCAGATCCGCGACAGCGACGTGTTCGGGCGTATCGGAGGGGACGAATTCGCCGTCATCCTCGCCCATGTCAGGCTGGACCAGGCGATGCGCAAGGGGGCGAGCCTCGCGCAATCGCTGATCGAAAAGCCGCCGCTGGTGAACGGAAACATCGTGCCGTTGAGTTTTTCCTATGGCGCCTGCGAGCTGACGGCGGGCGGCACCCCCGATTTTGCATTTGCCGAAGCCGACCGCGCGATGTACGTGCAAAAGAAGAAATTCAAGCCGTGATGTCGGGCAGAAGCGAATCCTCGATCCGGGCGATCTGATCCTTGAGCTGCAATTTGCGCTTCTTCAGGCGCGTGAGCTGAAGCTGGTCGCGATGGGTCGAGTCCGCAATCGCGGCAATGGCCGCGTCGAGATCGCCATGCTCCTGGCGAAGCTCCGCGAGCTTGGCCCTCAAGGCTTTTTCTTCTTCGTCCGTCATGAAGCCCTTGATCGCCTGCGCACCCCACCGGCGAACCGCGCCCCCGCGCCGCTTGGATTGCGCTCAGGGCGCTTCTCTTGATCCTTGCCGCGAGGCTTGTCGAGGGCGTTTTTCGCCCTTCGCGAGCAGCAATTTCGCGCGCCGCTCGCGAATTGGTGATGGGTTGGGGGGGAGGCCGGATGGCACGTCAAGGGGTGACAAACGCTCCTCACGGTGCTCTAATTTCCGGCCTTTCATCGACGAGGCTACCCATGGCGTTAGAGTCACACCTCAGGGAAATCGCAGATAAACATAAGAAAATTCAAGAGCTTATAGAAAGCGAGCTGGCCCATAGCGGATGGGATGAGATGCGCGTCGCGGCTCTGAAAAAGGAAAAGCTCCGGCTCAAGGACGAACTCGAAAGATTGCGAACGCATAGCCACTGACGTTCGCGTTCCTGCGCCACCCGACGGCGCTCTCCCGAGCGTCAGGCCAGGGTTTTTGCCTGATCCCGCAGACGGAATTTCTGGATTTTCCCGGTCGTGGTTTTGGGCAATTCGCAGAACACGATGCTCTTCGGACATTTGAAGTGCGCGAGGTTCTCGCGGCAAAAGGCGATCAGGTCGGCTTCGGTCACGGCCTCATGGCCCGTCTTCTTCTCGACGAACGCGCAGGGCGTCTCGCCCCACTTCTCGTCGGGCCTCGCCACCACGGCCGCGAACAGGACGGCCGGGTGCCGGTAGAGCGCATTCTCCACCTCGATGGATGAGATGTTCTCACCGCCTGAGATGATGATGTCCTTGGAGCGGTCCTTGAGCTGGATGTAGCCATCCGGATGCAGGACGCCCAGATCGCCCGAATGGAACCAGCCCCCCGCAAAGGCGTCCTCGGTCGCCTTCGGATTTTTCAGATAGCCCTTCATCACGATATTGCCCCGGAACATCACCTCGCCGAGGGTCGCGCCGTCCGCCGGCACCGCTTCGAGGCTCAAGGGATCGAGCACCGTCAGATGTTCGAGCGCTGGGTAGGGCACCCCCTGCCGGATACGCTTGGCGCCTTGTTCCTTCAGCGGCAGGCTGTCCCATTCTTCATGCCATGCGTCGACGGTTGCCGGGCCATAGGTCTCGGTCAGCCCATAGACATGGGTGAGCTCGAATCCCGCCTCCAGCATGGCGAGCAGCATGGCTTCCGGCGGAGGAGCCGCCGCATGCACGAAATTCACTCTGTGCGAAAAGCTGCGCTTTTCTTCTGGCGCCGCATTCAGCAGCAGCGACATCACGGTGGGTGCGCCACAGAGATGCGTGACCTTGTGCTCCGCGATAGCCGCGTACATGTCCTTGGCCCGCACCCAGCGCAGACACACATGCGTGCCCGCCACGAGCGCCAGCGTCCAGGGAAAGCACCAGCCGTTGCAATGGAACATCGGCAGCGTCCAGAGATAGACCGGACGCTCGGCCATGCGGCAGGCAAGAATATTGGCATAACCCATCAGCGCGGCCCCGCGATGATGGCACACCACGCCTTTGGGATTGCCCGTGGTGCCCGACGTGTAATTGAGCGAGATCGCGTCCCATTCGTCCGATGGCGGCTCCCACGTAAATTCCGGATCGCCGCCCGCGACGAATTCCTCGTAATCAGTCGCGCCGGGCAATTCGCCCGTGTGCGGAAATTCGGGATCGTCATAGACGAAGACGCGCGGCTTCACTTTCGCGAGTTCGAGCGCGGCCTTCGCAACGCCGGCAAATTCGCGGTCGGCGATGAACAGCTTCGCGCCCGAATGATCGAGCATGAAAGCGATTGCCGCGGCATCGAGGCGTGTGTTGAGCGCGTTCAGGACGCCGCCCGTCATGGGGACGCCATGGTGCGCCTCCAGCATCGCCGGTGTGTTGGCAAAAAGCACCGAGACGGTATCGCCGCGTCCGATTCCTTCCCGCGCGAGCGCGGACGCCAGCCGGCGCGAACGGGCGTAGAATTCCGCATAACTATAGCGCCTGGCGCCGTGGATGATGGCGGTCGCTTCCGGCCAGGTACGTGCCGCCCGCTCCAGAAAGGAAAGCGGCGTCAGCGGCTGGAAATTTGCCGGGTTGCGGTCGAGATCGATGTCGTAGGGATTGGCGGCCAGCAGCTTTGCGCGCACCTGCGGCGCGGGCCTTGGCTGTGCGGGTACGGCGGCGCGCGGACGCAAGCGACGGCGTGCGGGGGCGGCAGGCATCGGCTTCAGTACGGGTACCGAAGCGGCAGGTGCGAGCCGCGGCTTTGCCGGCGCCTGCTTTGGTTTGGCGCGCTTGCCCGCTTTGCGCACGGTCTGCGACTTGGGAGCGGCTTTCGACTTTGCCGGTTTGCGCGGCTTTGCCCGCAGGCCACGCGCCGGCTTCTTCGCTTTCGCTCGTGAACCGCTCTTGGATCGCGTCGCCATGTCTGCTCTGGAACATGTGAAAAGTGCGGCGAAGCTAATGAATGCGTGCGCCCGCTTCAAGCGCGCATGCCCCGGCAAGACGATTCGCGCGCAATCGGGTTTTTTGACTTACAACCTGAGACACGCTAGCGAGCGCAGGCGTCTTTAGGCCCCACCATGGCATCGCCGGGCACCAGCATTGCCGCGATCCTTTTTGCCGCAGCGTTGTTCGTGATGGGCAACGGGCTGATCGGCACGCTTACGCCGTTGCGCGCCCATATGCAGGGCTTTTCCGACATGGCGGTGGGGGCGCTCGGGGCCTGGTATTTTTCGGGCTTCGTCATTGGCTGTTTTGCGGGCCCCCGGCTGCTGGCGCGCGTCGGCCACATCCGCGCCTTCGCCGTTGCAGCGGTGCTGGTCGCGGCTTCCGTGCTCCTGATGCCGCTGATGCCGAACCCCGCGGCCTGGTACGGCGCACGCGGCGCTGCCGGGCTCTCGATGGCGATCCTCTATATGTCCATCGAAAGCTGGCTGAACGACCGCGCCAGCAACGAGAATCGCGGCCAGGTTCTCGCACTCTACATCGCGATAAACCTGAGCGGACTGCTGGCCGGACAATGGCTGCTGCTGCTCGCCCCGCCCCAATCCTTCGAGCTCTTCAGCGTGGGAGCGATATTCTATTGCCTTTGCGTCGTACCGATGGGACTGACGCGTCTCGCCGCGCCGGCCACCCGTCCGGCGCCCCGCATCGATCTGATACGCATCGTCACGGTCTCGCCGGTGGGGGCGGCGGGCTGCGCGGCCGCCGGCCTCGCCAATGGAGCGTTCTGGACGCTTGCCCCGATCTACGGGCAGTCGCTCGGTTTTTCGACGCGCGATCTGGCTCTCTTCATGAGCGTGTTCATTGCCGGCGGCGCGCTCGTGCAATGGCCCCTGGGCCGCATTTCCGACGGCATGGACCGGCGCTGGATGATTGCGGCGGCCTGCACGGTTGCGTCCCTCTGCGGACTGGTGCTGGGCGTGCTCGGCTGGCTGCTGATCCGCGTGCCGGACATTTTCTACGGCATCGTGTTCGCGCTGGGCGCCTCCATGCTGCCGCTCTATTCGCTTTCCATCGCGCACACCAATGACCGTCTGCCGCGGGCGGAATTCGTCGACGCATCGGCCGGGCTTCTGATGATCAATGCAGCGGCTTCCATTCCCGGGCCGCTGCTGGCTTCGTTTGCGATCTCGGCGGCAGGAACGCCTTACGCGCTTTTCGTGTATACCGCCCTGGTCCATGCCACGATGGCGTTCCACGCCTTCACCCGCATGCGCCTCAAGGAACCCGCACCGATGGAGACACGCGATATCTTTACGCCTGTCCCATTAGGCTCGCCGGCAGCCTTGCCGCTTGACCCGCGCGGCCCGGCACAGGAAAAGAGTTCATGACCGAAAACACGGCGACACCGAGACGCGGGCTTTTTCGCGGGCTGTACGATTGGACCATGGCGAATGCGTCCGGGCGCCATGCCTGGCTGGCCTTGTTCTGCATCGCGTTTGCGGAGAGTTCCTTTTTCCCGATCCCGCCCGATCTATTGCTCATTCCGATGGTTCTGGCGGACCGGCGCCGTGCGTTCCTGATCGCCGGTGTTTCGACCGTCGGTTCCGTCATGGGCGGGATGCTCGGCTACACGATCGGATCGTTGCTCTACAATTCCGTCGGCCAGTGGCTGATTTCCCTCTACGGCTCGGGCGACCTCGACGCCTTCCGCGAGGCTTATGCGAAATGGGGCCAGTGGATCATCCTGTTCCAGGGCTTGACCCCGATCCCGTACAAGATCGTCACCATCGCCACCGGCTTTGCCGGCTTCCCGTTTCCGCTGTTCGTTCTGATGTCGCTGATCACGCGCGGCTTCCGCTATTTCGTGGAAGCGGGCCTGCTCTATATGTTCGGCGATCCGATCCGGGATTTCATCGAAAAGCGATTCAAGCTGGCGCTATGCGTCGCTTTCGGCACGATCCTGCTCGGCTTTGCGCTCGCGCGCTACGCGCTATGAGGTTTTCTCGGTTTCCGCAGGCGCGTTGAGCCCGGCTGTCGTTTCCTCGACGGGCTTCATGCCTTCGCCCGTCTTCTTCACCGCGCGCGGCTTCCGGTGCGCCGCCCGGCCGACGACGAAATCGAGCTCGATTTGCGAACACAGGCCCAGCGTCACCGGGTCCACCGCCTTGATGTTCTGCGAATTCCAATGGCCGCGGTCGCGGATCTTGGCGATTGTGGCCTTGGTGGTGCCGATCAGTTTCATGATGTCGGCATCGGTCAGCTCGGGATGATTGCGCAGCAGCCAGTAGATGGCGTCCGGCTTGTCCTGGCGCTTGGAGACCGGCGTATAGCGCGGCGTCTTCTTCTGCTTGATGTGGGGCATCTTGTATTTGGGCGGCGCCATTTTCAGCCTTATGTCGGGGTTCTTCTCGGCCGCTTCGATCTGCTCGTGCGTCAGCTGACCCGCCGCGATGGGGTCGATGCCCTTGATCCCCTTGGCGACATCCTCGTCCGCGATCCCCTTCACTTCGAGGGGGTGCATGCCGCAGAAATCCGCGATCTGCTCGAACGACAGGGAGGTATTGTCGACCAGCCAAACGGCTGTGGCTTTCGGCATCAAGGGCTTGTCGGACATAGGTTTTTCCTTATCGTAGCAGGGCTTTTCAAGACCCCACGCCGCTCTCCAGGTTCAATCCTATCGAGGAAGGCACTCTCTTAACGGAGGAAGTGGCCTGCCGGAAGGGGAAATCAAGGGGCGAGCAGGATTTTCCCGACATGCCGGCTTTCCCGCATCATCTGGTGGGCATCGCCCGCCTCGTTGAGCGAGAGCACCGTGTGCGTCACGGGTTTCAGCCGCCCGGCCTCGAACAGCGGCCAGACCTCGCGCGCCAGATGATCGCGGATCACCGCCTTTTCCGAATCGGGCCGCCCGCGCAAGCCCGTGGCGGCCAGCGTCAGAAGCCTTGCCTGGACGATACGGAAGTCGACCTCGACCTTGGCCCCCTTCTGATAGGCGATGTTGACCACCCTCCCGCCGCGGGCGAGCGTCTGAAGATTGCGCATCACATAGTCGCCGCCCACCATGTCGAGGATCACATCCACGCCCTTGCCGTTGGTCTCGGCCTTCACCAGCGTGACGAAATCCTCGCTCCGGTAATCGATCGCGCGCGTGGCCCCGAGCTTCACGCAGGCCTCACATTTTTCCGCGCTTCCTGCCGTGGTGAACACGCGATGCCCGCGCGCATGCATCAGCTGGATGGCAGCGGTGCCGATGCCGCTGGAGCCGCCATGGACAAGGAAATCTTCGCCCGGCTTGAGCCTCGCGGTATCGAACACATTGCTCCAGACTGTGAAGTAGACTTCCGGCAGGCCGCCCGCGTCCTTCAGGCTGACGCCCTTCGGAACCGGGAGCGTGCAGAGCGCGGAGGCCACCGCGTATTCGGCATAGCCGCCCCCCGGCAGCAGCGCGCAGACCTGATCGCCTTCGCGGATGCCGCTGACCGCCTGGTCCACCGCAACGACGGTGCCGGAACATTCGAGCCCGGGCGTTTCGGGCGCTCCCGCCGGCGGGGGATGATGGCCCTCCACCTGCAGAAGGTCGGCACGGTTAACGCCCCCCGTCGCTACCTTGATGAGAATTTGTCCCGGCCCCGGATGGGGCACGAGAATCTCCTTCGTGAAAAGCACGGTTCCGTTGGGCGTGCGTTCGGCCGCAACAGCCGTCATGGTTTTGGGCAGGGTCATGGCTTGGCTTTCTTGTTCTCGAGCGAGCTTATGCCAAAATTGCGGGCAAGAGGGAAAGAAGGACATTTCGATGGCAATCGATCTCGACGAACTGATGCCGAGGAAGCCCAAAAAGGAAACCGTGATCGGCGAAGACCTTTCCGCGATGTCCGCGCACGAATTGGAAGAGCGCATCGTTGCGCTCGAAGCGGAGATTGCGCGGTCGCGCGATGCGCTGCGTTTGCGCGCAACGACGAAGAGCGCAGCCGATTCGTTCTTCAAGCGCTGAAATTAACCGCGTGCCGTATTAATTAATATGAAATGGTAAATCGCTGCGGCAATTTCTCCCGCGGTTTGGGTAACCTTGTCTGGAACTTTTTTGTAATCGCGCTATGCCCTCCGCATTCGCCTTGCTAGCTTCCGTGATCAAGGGGGTGGGGCGGGAGAGTGACTATGAGTACAGAACTGCTGGGAGACGAAGCATTCGGCGCGCTGTCGCTGCAGAGCTTCAGGGCGTCGGCGCTGTTCGAGCGCACCTTCGACGAAGGCATGTCGCTGGTGGAAGAGTGCGCGCGTTATCTCGACGGACGCGGGCGCACGGAATCGCGCGCGTTGCCTCGCAAGGCCGCTCTTGTATATGCCGGCGAAAGCATGCGCGTGACAACGCGGCTGATGCAGGCGGCAAGCTGGCTGTTGATCCAGCGCGCGGTGCAGGAAGGCGATATGTCGCCGGAAGATGCGGCCTCCGATCGCTATCGTCTGGGCGCGCGCGAAATCTGCCTGGGCAAGCGGGAAGACGGCGTGGACGCGCTGCCCGGAAAGCTGATCGACCTTCTGGAAAAGAGCGACAGTCTCTATCGGCGAATCGCGCGGCTCGACGATGTTCTGTTCGGCGTCATTCAAGCGGGCTCGAGCGTACAATCCCATTTCGCCCGCCTTTCGGCCGCGTTCGGTTCGAGCGACGAAGACCTCGAAGACGAATAGGGCCGGTTTCAACCTTTCTTCCGGCTTCCTATACTGGGAGCCATGACCGCCTCTCATCCCGCCAATGCGCCAGGCAATTGGTACATCGACACGCGCTGCACCGATTGCGGGGCCGCCCGTACCGTGGCGCCCGGGCTGATCGCCGAGAAAGACGGCCAGTCGGTGTTCGCGCGCCAGCCCGAAACGCCGGATGAACTGCGCATGGCCTGGCGGGCTCGGCTGCTGTGTCCGACCGCTTCGGTGCGAACGCATGCGCACGAGGAACAGCCCGCCGGCGTTTTCCCGGAAAGCCTGATCGAGAACGTCTATCGCCTCGGCTACAACGCCCCCTCGTCATACGGCGCGCATTCCTTCCTGATCCGGCGCGAAGGCGGAAATGTGATGGTCGACAGTCCCCGCTGGACGCGCGCGGTGGTGGACGCCATTTCAGATTGGGGCGGGTTGGCCGAGGTGCTGCTCACGCACCGCGACGACATCGCGGACGCCGAACGCTACGCGAAACATTTTTCCGCACGCGTGACCATCCACAAGGCGGACCGCGCCCGCGCGCCGTTCGCCGATCGCATCATCGACGGACGCGCGCCGCTTGCGCTTGCTCCCGATCTTCTGGCGATTCCCGTGCCCGGCCATACCAAGGGCAGCGTCGCCTATCTGTTCGATGAGCGCTGTCTCTTCGCGGGCGATTCGCTGGCCTGGAGTTTCGACGCGGACGACCTGATCGCCTGGCGCGATTACTGCTGGTACTCATGGCCCGAGCAGACGCGCTCGCTGGCACGGCTGCTGGATCATTCGTTCTCTTGGGTGTTCGCCGGCCATGGCGGCAGCAGGGGGCTGCCGGCAGACGAGATGCATGCGCGGCTGGCGGCGCTGGTAAAGCGAATGGAGGGCTAGTGTCCCGATTCCGAAATTCGCCTCATCTCGATATCAGCCTTAGATATCTACAGCTCAGCTCTTCACGAAATCGCCGAAACGCTTGTTGAAGCGCGTCAGACGTCCGCCGCGGTCGAGCAGGTTCTGCTGACCGCCAGTCCAGGCCGGATGGGTGGAAGGATCGATGTCGAGGGTCAGCTTGCCGTTCGCCTCGCCCCAGGTGGTGCGCGTGCGGTAGGTGGTGCCGTCGTTCAACTGCACCGTCACAAAATGATATTCCGGATGGATACCCTTCTTCATCTTCCACCTGACCGCAAAGGATACAATATGAGAGGGGGCGGCTTATAGGCGATGAATGGCCGATAGGCAAGGCGCCCGGCGCAAGGGCTTTCGCGAAGCGCGAACCTTGCCGCAATATTTCCCGTTGTTCGCATGAGATTTGCCAATAATTTCAAAAGCCAAGCTATGGACGCGCCGCTCGGGCATGACTAGCATCGGCGCCGTTATGGTTGAATGGCGCGCGGGCGGGCGATGAAGCGGCCATTGATGCACCCAGACAGAAGCATCCCATGAAGCTCGGAACAGCGTTCTGCGGCGTCGCAATCGCGCTTTCCCTCGCGGCCTGCGGTGGCGGCGGCGGCACCGGAATACCCAACAGCAACGTGGTGACCCCCACCACGACCACGCCGTCCACCCCGGTGGTGCCGCCGGTGACCGGCGCGGACTCGTTCCGCACCGCCGAATACTACCATATGGGGGGGCAGCTCGATCAGGTACACGCGGCCGATGCCTATGCGCTCGGCTATACCGGCCAGGGCGTGAAGATCGGATTCGTCGATTTCAATTTCGATTTCAGCTACAGCGACGTGGCGTTCGATCCGGCAAGCTTGGGCGCCAATCCGCAGTCGGTCGCCATCTACACGGCGCAAATCGGCAGTGCACCCTCGAGCGACCAGCACGGCCTTGCGGTTGCCGCGACCGCAGCGGCGCTGAAGAACGACATCGGCGGCCACGGCATAGCCTTCAATGCAACCGTGCTCGCGGTCGATTATTTCTCGGACGTCAATGACAGCGTCGTCGCCCAGGGCGGCGTGCTCTATCACGTGTCCGATCCCTGGACCTACATCACCTCCCGCGGCGCGCGCATCATCAACACCTCCTACGGCTATGAAGCGAGCGACGTGATCGCAAACCCGCCGCATGTGAGCCAGGCCTATGTGCTTGCCTCACCGGCAACCGCGGTGGTGAACGGCGCGTTGCTGGTAGCCTCCGCCGGCAATGCCCATGGTTCCAGTCCGTCGCTCTCCAATATGGACATCATCGCCGATCTGCAGACGGACGGCGTGCTCGACAGCGGGGCCGGCGCCTTCATCATCGTGGGCTCGGTGGATGCCAACAACCAGATCTCGAGCTTCAGCGATCGGGCCGGCACAGCGATGAATTACTATATGGTGGCGCCGGGCGAAAACTTCGTCCTGCCCTGGAACGGGGGCACCGCTTTGGTGTCAGGCACCTCGTTCGCGGCGCCGATGGTTTCGGGGGCCGCCGCGATCATCATGCAGCGCTGGCCCAATCTTTCGGCGCGCGATGTGGCGAACATCCTGTTTGCGTCGGCGACCGATCTCGGCGCGCCGGGCGTGGATGCGGTTTACGGCCATGGCCTCCTGAACGTCGCGGCCGCCCTGCAGCCCATCGGCGTCACCACCTTCGCGGTTGCCGATCCCGGCGCGGTCACGGTGAGCGGCACCGCAATGGTGCTGGGTTCGCTCTTCGGCGATGCACCCGCGCTGCATGCCGCACTCTCCCAAGTGATGATCCTCGACAGTTTCAAGCGCGATTTCGAACTGGACCTGTCGAACGGCATAACGTCGCGGCCCAATCTGCCCGACATGTTCGGCGTGATGGAAGAGCGGCTCGGCTGGCACTATGCCGATTTCCAGGTCGGGAGCGCGACGTCCTTTTCCTTCGACGTCAGGCGGCAGCCCGATGACGGCATCGTGCCGTTCCAGACGCTTAGCGGTCCGCAGGACCATTCGATCCATGAGACGGTGTTCCGTCTCTCGGGCATCGCCGATGGCATCGGCTGGGCGGCGGGCACCGGGCTTTCACTGCATGACGGCATGACGCAAGCAGGCGAGAGCGCGTTTGCCGGCGCGTCGCTGACCAATGCGTTCTCGCCGATGGTCGGCGCTGCCCCCGGCACGTTTGCGGTCCTGCGATTGGCGCTCGACGGAGACACGGGGCTCTCGTTGGGCGCTGCCATGGCCGAGAATCAGGGCCTGACCCAATATCTGCGCACGCCGTTCCGCAACAGCGACGACACGGCATCCGTGAAGCTCGACCACGCGGCGGGAAACGCGCATTTCGCGCTCGAATTGGGCGATTCGACCGAGACCGGCGGAATGCTGGGCTCGCTCGCCTCGGGCGGTCTGAAGATGGCCGGCCGCGCCTCGACGGCCTGGACAACGGCAAGCGCCGAAACCGCGCTCGACGCGCATTGGTCGTTTCGCGCGGCCTTCACGCTCGCGGCCACGGATGCCACGCATCCCGAAGCGAGCCTCATCACCGCGATAGGACCGGTCTATGCCTCGAGCTTCGCGCTGGGCGTGGCGCGCGAAAACCTGCTTCAGGACGGCGATGGACTCGCCTTCACGTTCGGCCAGCCCTTGCGGGCCGAGCACGGCCAAGTCACGCTGACGACCGGCGTGGCGCGCGATTGGACGACGGGCGGCGTCATCATGGGCGACAGCCGCGCCTCGCTTGTACCATCGGGTCGCGAGTTCGATCTGGAGAGCGGTTACCGGTTTTCGCTGGCGGGGTTCGCGGCGGGAGCAAATCTCGCCTATGCGGTCGATGCCGATCACACGCGCGGGCAAAACGCCGTACTCGCGCTGTTCACGATGTCGCGGACGTTCTGAAATCCAGTCATCCCCGCGAGGGGCACGGGAAGCCGTATCGCTGAATTGGCCCGCACGGTTGCGTGCGGGGGACGCGTCCCAACGGCGAGCCCCATTCGCTTGCGTCGGTAACTATATAAGGCCGCCGGCGATCGCCATGCGGACCATCTCAGCGATATTGCGCGATCTGGTCTTCCACCGGATTCGGCAGCGGTACGTGTCCACGGTGCGTTTGGAAATCCCGAGTTCGTGCGCCATCCGCTTACCCTGAGCCCCCATCGCCAGCAGTTTGAGCACTTCGCGTTCTCGTGGAGTGAGAGCCGCTATGGCGGCTTTCGCGGCTTCCGGCGCCATTCCGCGTTTTTCAAATTCGCCAGCAACATGAACGAGCGCACGCGCGGGATTTCGTCCAGCCGCAACCGATTTTCGGAGTTGGATACCGTCCATAATCGCTCCTCCGCCGGGCCCGAGTTTGCAATTGGGCGGTGGCGGCCGATTCGTGAAGCAACCTCTCGGCCCGATCAGGTGAGGTAGCCGGCAAAGGCTTCCGGATCCTTTTCGACCGCTTCAAGAAGGCCTTCATAGAAGGGTGTCAAATTATCTTCCGTCTCGGCCAATTCCGCGAATTCGCCGCGCAGCCATCTTATTGGGTCCTGGCCTTCGACCCAGCCGAGGTTCGGTTTGTGCAGCTGGTATCCGATCAATTGCTGCAACCGTTCCGGCAAGGTGCGAGCAATCTCGGGCGGGATCGACAGCAGGAGTTTTTCGCTCGCTGCGAGCCAGGCGAGCCTGTAGCTCATGACCACGCCTCGACGGATGCTTTCCGAATGGTTGGCGCCGCCGGCATGGAGCACGCTCCCCAGCCAAAGGATCACAGAACCGGCCGGCGCTTCCGCGGAAATCGCGTCCCCCGGTTGGGGCACGCGATCGCGAGCCCATAGGTGGCTCCCTGGTACAAGGCGCGTGGCGCCATTTTGAATCGTGAAGTCGTCGAGTGTCCACATGGCATTTGTCATGAGTTCGAAGTCTCTCGGAAAGGCCCACAGGTCGTCGTCGCGATGAAGAAATTGGGCGGGCTCTCCGGGCTCGATTCCGATGGCTTGTGTAAGGTTCAGCTCGATGACATCGCAGATGGGTTTTGCCGCGTTCGGGCCGTGAAGAAGCATGTCCATCACCGGCAAGACGGCTGCGTTAAGCGCCAGATCGGCGGTCGACGGCGCTTTCGCGAACAGACCGCTGAAGCGTCTCGTGCCTCGGCCGAAAAATTGGCCCCGCCCGGCCCTGGCTGCGTCAAACCAAGGATAGAGCTCCGCGCGCAAGGATTGGAGCTGGAAGGAGGAGAGTGCGTTCTCGATGACCAGAACGCCGTCGCGCTGCAAGATTTCGAGTGCGTGCTGGGACGATATATCCTGTGTCGCCCGTTCGATGGAATGCGAGGACGCTGCGAAGGCGGAGGAGAATACGGGTTCCATCACACCCTCCCGTCCGCCACGATGTCTTTGTACGCATGCCCGTTCATGCGACGGGCCGGTTTGACATCGATGTGGCCAAGAAGGTCCTGGATCGCGGTCACATCATCGCGCGCCGTAACGCTGAACAGGCGTTCCAACATCCAGGGCCACAGAAAGGTATCCCCTACCGCCGCTGCCGGCGCTTCGAGAGACACCGGGCCGGACATATGCAGAAGGGAACGTGTCTCGGCCAGCAGATTGGGCCCGACGTCCCACTGCACACCCATTGCGACACCTTCGTCGAAGTTCCGCGGCATGCCTAATGGCTGGGGGTGCCAGCTCAACTCCTCAAGTTGGCCGACAAATTTGACCTCACAGAAGGTGATGTATGTCGTCACGCCGCGAGAGCGCGCGAATTCGAGTGCCGCGACAATCAACGCCGAGCGCGACCGGATGAGGTGCCGCCGGTCCGTAAGCGTTCCCGGGCACCACCGGGTCCATTCCCAAATGGCAGGTCCGGTCGGCGTTTCGCCCTCGGTTACAAATTCAGGCCAACGCTCTTTCAGCATGCACCGGCGCCACGTGGGCAAGAGCCTGAGACTGCCATAGACCTGCCCGTCCTCGCAGGCGAGGAGATAGACCGCAGCGTCTTCATCGTCGAAATCGTCGATTTCCAAACCGCTCGGCGATGCAAGGGCCGTCCATTTGAGTTCATCGACGAACACGCGATGTCTCAATCGATGCATCTGTTCGAGTTCGGAAGTATAGAGGGCGCGATTGGCCTTTGTGACGATATGGACTTTCACCGCTCGATCTCCCGCAATAAATGCGGCAGGAGATTGAGCGTATACTTCAATCTGTTGCGATACTGTAAAGTTACTACTGTATTATGACTACTGTAACTTTACGGGTTTACAGTTTCATCGCACCGTAGAGAGCGGCGTTGACCACGGCTTGCACGCGCGTGCGTACGCCGAGCCGGGTACAGGCTGAAGCGATGTAAAAATCTACCGTTCGACTCGAAAGCCCGAGAATATCCCCGATGTCTTGCGAGCTTTTCCCCTCGCGCACCCACTTGAGGCATTCGATCTGCCGCCGGGACAGCGCCAAGGCCGCGTGCATGTCTCCGGCCTCCTCCTCGATCGTGCGATGAAGCCGGCGTCCTATCGCGCCATAATAGATTGAGAGCATGTGAGCCGCGGCGCGAATATCCGAATCTCTCGCATCGATATATTCCCCCATAAGCAACACTGCCGAAATCGACCGGTCGAGATTATGAATGGGCGTCATAAATCCGTTCTTGAGTCCGAAGTCGCCTGCTTCGTCTAGAACTCTTCGCTCGTTTCCGGTCACCAGACGCCGCTCGGGCAGATCGCTCCAAAAAAGCGGTTCGGTGGATGTCAGCATCGCCTGGATGACGGCATCGTGCGCGTAGTAGCGATGGCTCTGATAATGCGCTTCCCATTGGGAATGGGTGTGTCCAAAAAGGATTTTGACGTTGGGCCGGCCGGACGCATCGACCACATTGGCTCCCACGAACACATCGAATCCGAGGTTCGAGAGCGTATCTCCGAAAACCTTGTCGAGCTCTTCGACGGTTGTAATGCTTTGAGCGGCCGCGACCGTGTCAAAAGTCTTGCGGGGAATCACGCTGGCCCCTCTCGGCATTCGTACCTCCCCTACAGTAACGCTCCTATCACAGATCTATCATATGTGCACAAACAATCCGTTTTATTAGCCAAAGCTTTGCCAATCGCAGACTCATCCGGGAGCAGGGTAGACCAGGATGACATCCCGACGGTGATCAAAACAGAACACAATCAGCTCTAACCCGCGGCAGCCGGATTGTAGTCGCCGCCGCCGAGAACGATGTTGATCACCTTCTCCTCGGTGTAGCTCAACAACTCGCTGATGCCTTCCTCGCGTCCGACGCCGGAATTCTTGAACCCGCCATAGGGCACGCCGCGATAATGCTGGCCGACGCCGTTGATCCAGACATAGCCCGCCTGCACGGCCTGGGCGACCTTCAGCGCGCGATTGATGTCGTTGGTCCAGACGGCTGCGGTCAGGCCCAGGTCGATGCCGTTCGCCATTTCGATGGCCTCGGCTTCGGTCTTGAACTTCAGGATCGACATTACGGGGCCGAACACCTCTTCCTTGGCGATGCGCATGGACATGGTCACATCGCCGAAGACCGTGGGCTCCACCCAGAAGCCGCGCTTGAACGGATCGCCCTGCGGAATGCCGCCGCCATGCAGCAGCTTCGCACCCCCGGTCTTGGCGATGTCGATATAGTTCAGCACCTTCTGGTACTGCGCCTTGTTGTTGATCGGCCCCATATTGGTATCGGGATCGAGCGGATGGCCGATTCTGATCTTGCGCACCCGCTCCAGAATCTTCTCCACCACGCGGTCGTGGATGGATTCGTGCAGGATGATGCGGCTCATCGAGCCGCAGGATTGCCCCTGCCAACCGAAATTCATTCCGCCTACGGAACATGCCGCGACTTTTTCCAGGTCGGAATCCTCGAACGCGATCAGCGGATTCTTGCCGCCCAGTTCCAGGGTGACATGTTTGACCGCGGTTTCGGCGGCGGCCCTCTGGATCGCCATGCCGGAGGCGGGCTGCCCGATGAAGGCGATGCGCTTCACGCGCGGGTGGCGCACCAGCGTCTCGCCGGTCTCGCGCCCCCCCGTGACGATGTTCACCACGCCTGGGGGCAATATTTCCTTGCAGATTTCGCCGAGGATCGAGGCGGACAGCGGGCTCTGCTCCGACGGCTTCACCACCATGGTGTTGCCCGAGATGATCGCGGGCGCGATGCGGGACGCGGCAAACCCGATCGGATGGTTGAACGGAATGATGCGCCCGATCACCCCATAGGGCTGGCGGATGGTCATGTGGATGTTGCCGGGCGTGGAGGGAATGGTCTCGCCCTTGATCTCGTAGGCGAGGCCTGCCGCAAACCGCATGCGGTCAACGGCCGTGCGCACGTCGCGTTTCATGGGGCCGAGCGTATTGCCGGTGTCGAGCGATTCGATGCGGGCGATCTCATCGCCGCGTTTCAGGATCGCGTCGCCGAGCTTGTGGATGTAATCGGCGCGTTGCGCCATCGAGAGCGCGGCCCATGCCGGTTGGGCCTTCTCACCGGCCGCAACCGCATCGGCCATGTCGGCGGCCGTGCCCATGGGAACACGGCCGATTGCGGTTTCATCGGCCGGGTTGATGGATTCGAGCCAGCCTCCGTCCTTCGATTCGACCAGCTCGCCGCCGATCAGCATGCGGCCCGTCATGAAGGGCATCGTCGCGCCGTGCATGGTTGTCCTCCCGAGGATTTGGTTGGCGGCACCGTAGTCCACCGCGAAAAGCGCCGCAAACGGGAAGGACAAATCAGAAATCGGGCCTATCCGCGTGCGGCAGGTCGAAGTCCTTGCCGGTCAGATAATTGTGCCGCATGTCGGCACAGACACGCTCCTCCCAGGCGCCGGCCGAGCGCATATAGGTGACCCGGCCCGACCAGGGCATCGTGAACGTGGCCGGGTCCTCGACGCGAAAGGATATCTGCAGCCCCTTGGGATATTTTTCGTCCACCGTCGCGCCGCCCATATCCTCGGTAACGCGGCCGCTATCCCTTTGCGCCTTGACATAATCGCGCCGGGCCGTTGCCGCATCGACCAGCCTTATACGCTCGACGATATGGAGCGCAGAGCTGAACGGCGTGCCGTAATTGTCGATCATGAAGAGCGGCCCCGGTTTCACGCCAATGGTGTCGATGACGAGCGTGTCGCCTTCGTAATGGCCGACGGAATCGCCGCTGTAAGACGGCGCCACATTGCGCGGATGTTGCTGATTGAGGCGCACATGGCGAATCTGCTGATCCCCCACCGTCATGATCACGACCTGATTCTTGTCCTGCACCATCTGCATCAGGAGCGCGCGCCAGCCGTATAGCGGCGGCCAAGGCGTGCAGCCATTCGAGGGTGTCGGGAAATTTTCGCCCGTTCGTGAGACGGCAGCGCCCGCCCTGACCTTTGCGGCAGCGTCGGGCTTGAGTATCGGATTGGCGTCGTCGCCGATGCGCATGTAGAACGTGCGCGTCTTGTTCATCACCGGCCCCGGACCCGATGGCGGCGGCTCGAAATCGACCGAATTGCGCCCCCATACGCCGGACAAATCGGGAATGGGCTGAACGGCGGCTGCGGCCGCCGGCCCGATGAGGAGGCACAGCCCGAGCTGCACGGCAATTACATGATCGCCAATATGTCCGCAAAGGTTGCGAGCCATTCCAATTCCGGTCGAGCAGGCGCGCAACCCTAGAGCATGATCCGATTGGATGGAATCGGATCATGCTCTAGATTTTTAGAATTGCCGCGCAATCTAACGGCGAACCGGCTTCCACTTCGCCGGATTGCGCTCTAGCACGGCAGGACGGCGGCGTAAGCGGCCGCCCGGTTCCCGCCCCTCACATCTGGTCGGGAAGCGACAGAAGATTGTCCGCCTTGGATCCGTCGCGGTTGGTGGCGATGTAAAGCCCGGTGGGATTGGCCGTCGACACCCAATGCTTGTAGACGCCTACCTCCGAATGGCTGCCGTCATTTCCGAGCACATGAAACGGCGTCCCGGCCTCGATCCAGCGGATGACGTCCTTGGTCGGCAATTGCCATGGCTGGCCTTTCACCACGCCGCCCACAAATTCGATGTGATGGGCTTCCGCATTCCCCGATGGCTTGTGCACCCAGCTGATTTGCAGGGCGTCGATCACCGCACCGATGCGGCCCATGATTTTCCAGTCGCCTTCATTCTCCCATTCCTGCTCGATGGCTATTCCATCCATCAGGGCGCTCAAGATGTCGCTCTGTGATTTGTAGAACACCGCCGAGCCGATCTTGTCGTCCATATTGCCCAGGACCTTCAGCCAATCCCAGATGCTGACTTGATCGCTGATGGCGTCCTCGACCTGCTTGCCGATCTTGTCCGTGAGCTTTTTGATGTCATCGTCCGACGGGGATGTATGACCCAAGTGCAAGGTCGGGATCAGATCGTTCAAAGCCTGCTGTACGGCGTCGTTGAGAGTTTGATGCCCCGTCGCAACGGCATGGTCCGGAGTCGAATCCTGCTCGAGCAGAATCACGACGCAGCCGACGACGCCAGGCAGATTGGTGGTGGTGTTGCCATCGACAGGAATGGGCGTCAGGATTGTCGAGAACTCGCCGAGCTCGGGCGGGATCGGAACATCCTCTCCGCCATCGACGCCCCCCGGACCAAGATCGCCGTGATTCCCGGGCGTGGCTACGACGGTGGCCGTTCCTTCGAGGAACAGGCCCGTATTCACATGCGCCGTATCGCCGTCGATCTTGAAGAAGACCGTCCAGAGATAGGGTTCGGCGCTGCCTATGCTGTCGCCTTCATCGTAGCAATGGATGTTGCTGAGCGTGACTTTAACGGGAGTAGGTTCGAGCATCGCCCCGATTCCTCTGTTGCGCCACCCCCGTCGCAAACGATCATAGAAGCAATTTCGGCCGCGCACGAGGCGGGGCGGAGACAAAATTTCGCACGCAAGCATGGAACCGCGAGAGCCACCGGCCTGCTAGCTGGCTCCCGCCATGTCCAGCAATTCGACATCCGCAGCGGAGAGTTTCAGCACCGCCGCCGCTGCGAAATCCGTGAGCTGATCGAGGCTGGTCGCGCTCGCGATGGGCGCGGTGATGGAGGGGCGCGCGATGAGCCAGGCAAGAGCGACGGCTGCGGGTTTGACCCGGTGCGCATCGGCGACCTGATCGAGCGCGCCCAGGATTCGCCGTCCGCGTGGATTCAGAAAGTCGCTCATCCGCGACCCGCGCTGGCTTTTACCGAAGTCCTCCGGCGTGCGGTATTTGCCGGTGAGGAACCCGCTCGCCAGCGGATAATAGGGAATGACGCCTATGTTTTCGCGCGCACACAATTGTTCCAGCGGACCCTCATAGTCCTCGCGATGGTAAAGGTTGAAATGAGGCTGCAGGCACTCATAGCGCGGCAGGCCATGGGTGCGGCTCACCTCGAGGGCCTCGCTGAGACGCGCGGCCGTGAAATTGGAGGCGCCGATGGCGCGCACCTTTCCTTCCTTGATCAGCTCGGCATAAGTTTCGAGCGTCTCCAGCATCGGGGTTTCGTGGTCGTCGCGGTGGGACTGGTAAAGATCGATGGTGTCGATCTGGAGCCGCATCAAACTGTCTTCGATTTCGGCCTTGATGTAGCGGCGCGACAGGCCCTTTTTGTCCGGGCCCATCTCGGCGCCGAGCTTGGTGAAGATCAGCACGCGCTCGCGCCGGCCATTGCCCTGCTTCAGCCAGTTGCCGATGATGGTTTCGGATTCCCCGCCCTTGTTGCCGGGAATCCAGCGCGAATAGGTGTCGGCCGTGTCGATGGCGTTGAAGCCGGCATCGACGAAGGCGTCCAGGATGCGGAAGGCGGACGGCTGATCCACCGTCCAGCCGAGCACGTTGCCGCCAAAGATGATGGGCGCCGTCTCAAGCGCGCTGTTGCCGATCTTGCGCCGTTCCATAGCTGCCTCCAGTGCCGATCTTTCGGACAGTTTGCCGCTTCGGATCGGGTTTCGACAAGCGGCCCGGCTTGACCCTTGCCACGATCCCAAGAGTATGATTGTTGAGATGAAACATCATACCGGCCAAGGCGGAAGCCGCCCATGCAGCGCGTCACCATCACTCTGGACGAGGAATTCGTGGCGGAGCTCGACCGCATCAGCGCCGCGCGCGGCTATCAGAACCGTTCCGAGGCGATCCGCGATCTTGCGCGCGCGGGCATGCGGCAGGCTGCCGAGGAATCGGGCCAGACCGGGGCCTGTGTCGCAGCCCTGGTCTATGTCTACGACCACGACGCCCGCGAGCTGTCCAAACGCCTGACCCACATCTTCCACGAGCACCACGATCTGTCGCTTTCAGCCATGCATGTGCATCTCGATCACGGAAGCTGCATGGAAGTGGCCGTGCTGAAGGGCGAGGCCAAACATGTGCGCCATCTGGCCGATCACGTGATCGCCGAGCGCGGCGTGCGCCACGGCCGGCTTGTCATGGTGCCGGTCGAGGAAGAAACCGAAAAGCACCGGCACCCGGGCGAGGGCAGCCACAAGCATCTGCATGTGCATGTGCGGAAGGCGGGGTGAACGCACCCATGCCGTCTCCCCCTCGCTCACGCAACCTCATCGGCATGTTCGCCGCCCTCATCGGCGCGAATGTCGCCGCCTGGGCCTGGGCGTTTTCCGCGTTCCACGATTACCCGGTGCTGCTCGGCACCGCGCTCCTTGCCTACAGCTTCGGGCTCAGACATGCGGTCGATGCGGACCACATCGCCGCCATCGACAATGTCACGCGCAAATTGATGCAGAGCGGGCGCGGCTCGACGACGGTGGGCCTCTACTTCTCGCTCGGCCATTCGACGGTCGTGGTGCTGGCATCGCTCGGAATCGCGCTCGGCGCGGGCGCGCTGGACGCCCGCTTCGCCGCGTTCAAGGACGCCGGCGGGCTGATCGGCACATCGGTGTCGGCGCTGTTCCTGTTCGCCATCGCGATTGCGAACCTGTTCGTCCTTATGGGCGTCTACCGCGCGTTCCAGCGCGTGAAGGCAGGGGGGCGGCTGATCGAGGAAGACCTCGACATGTTCCTCTGCGCCAGCGGCTTTTTGGGCCGCTTGTTCCGGCCCCTGTTCGGGCTCATCCGCGCGAGCTGGCAGATGTATCCGCTGGGCTTCCTGTTCGGACTCGGCTTCGACACGGCGACCGAAATCGGCGTGCTCGGCATTTCGGCGGCCGGCGCCGCGAAGGGGCTTTCGGTGCTGTCGCTGCTGATTTTCCCGGCACTTTTCACCGCCGGGATGGCGCTGGTCGATACCGCCGATTCCGTGCTGATGACACGGGCTTATGGCTGGGCCTTCGTGAAACCGATCCGGAAGCTCTATTACAACCTCACCATCACGGCGGTGTCCGTGCTGGTGGCCCTTTTGGTCGGATCGGTGGAGGCGCTCGGCCTCATCGCCGGCAAATTCGCCCTGCGCGGTGCTTTCTGGGATTGGATTTCCATGCTGAACGAGGATTTCGGCGTGCTCGGCTATGTCATTATCGCCGTGTTCGTCTTGAGCTGGATCGTGTCGGTCGCGGTTTACCGCCTCAAAGGCTATGACCGGCTCGACGCACAACCCGAACTGATCTGACGCCTTACTGCAATTGCTTGAGCGACTTCGGATCGGGCGGCTTCGGCAGCGTCGTCAGATAGGCGTAGATGTCCGCCACGCCGGAATCGGGAATCTGCACCGCGGTATAGGCCGGCATTTCATAGCGCGGGGTGCGCAATTGCGTCAGCACGGCCGCGTAACCGATGCCCGCCGCATTGATCCGCGGCCCATCGCGCATCGTCCCCTGCCCGACGATCCCGTGACAGGAATAGCAGCCATATTTCTGGAAATTGGCGAGGCCGGCTTTGGGATCGCCTTTGGGCGTGTCCTGAGCCTGGGCAACGCCGAATGACAAGACTGCCAGCACAGCGCCGAGAAAAACAGAACGCTTCGTCACATCCATCTCCAAACCAATTGGGCTGCTCCAACCAGGCCCCTCCCCTAGCCCCTCCCCGCGTCGGGGGAGGGGATTGTGGGCCATCACTGCTCAGCGTCCGTCCGAGACCACGTCGATGAGCGCGGGTTCCCCCCGTCTCACCACGTCCAAGGCGCGGCGCATGGCACCCGCCAGATCCTTCGGATCGCTCACCGGACCTTCCGCAAACAGCCCATAGCCTTGCGCGATCTTGGCGTAATCGGGCGGCGGATTGTCGATCAGCGTGCCGACATAGACGTTCTTGTTCTGCACGCGCTGACGCCGCGCAGCCATGCGCAGGATCATCATGACTTCCTGATGATAGGCGCGGTTGTTGTGCACGATATAAAGGATGGGAATCTTGTGGTGCGCGGCGGTCCACAAGACGCCCGGCGCCATGTTGAAATCGCCATCGCCGACGATGGCAACCGTCGTCCGGCCCATACCCTTGTTGGCGAGCGCCGCACCTAAAGCCGCCGGTGAATTGTAGCCGATGCCTTGCGCGCCCGAACCGCCCATCGTCTGATAGGGCTTGTTGATGTCCCACAGCCGATAGGGCCAATCGACCACGAACTGGGTCTCGGAGGGCATCATCCAGTCTTCGTTTTTGATCTGGTCCCACAGCTCCATGACGAGCCGGCCCGACGAAATCGGCTTGGTGTCCCAGGAATAGGCGACTTCCGCGCGGGCCTGCTCCAGGAGCTTTGCCGATTGCTCCTTCACCTTGCTGCAGCGCCCGTCGCAGCGGCTCTTGTCGGCGGCCGACATCTGGGTCTTCAGCGCTTCCATCAGCGCGGGCATGGTGGCTTCGGCATCGCCCGAGATGTGAAGATCGGCTTCCGCGAAGCGCTGGAAGTCCTGGAAATTGGACTTCGCCATCATGCCTTCGGTGCCGATATGGACGATCTTGAGATTGGGATTGCGGCGGCGCGGATCGTTCGGCCGCGTCACCAGATCGGGGACGTAATTGTTGAGGCCCCAAAGATCGATCGGTTCGAGCGCGAGGATCAGGTCGGCGTTCTGGAGCGCTGCCTCCCGGCGGAACGAATGATTGAGCGGATGCCGGTTCGGCATGTTCATGCGGTTATGCGCATCCACCACCGGGGCGCCCAGCAGTTCGGCAAGCGCGACGAGCTGTGCCGGCGCATTCTCGGTGCGGCCATAGCGGTTGGCGTAGATCACCGGGTTTTCCGCGGCGACCAGCATCTTGGCCGCTTCGCGCACCGCCAAGAGATCGCCCGCCGGCTGCGAGCGCGCCTTCAGCTTCGGAATGCGGAGCTTCTTTTCCATCTCGGGCGGAATCGGATCTTCCTGAAGATCGCCGTCCGCGGTGATCAGGACCGGTGCCATCGGTGCGGTGGTCATGATCTCGTAGGACCGCACCATGGATTCGGCAAAGGCCTGAAGCGACGTCGGCTGATCGTCGTATTTGGTGATGTCGCGCACAATGGCCGCCTGATCCTGCGCGGCATGGTTCCATTCGATATAGGCCTGCCGCGTCACCGGATTGCCGATGCTTCCCGACATCACCAGCATGGGCACGCGGTCGGCGAAGGCGTTGTAGATCGCCATGGAGGCGTGCTGCAGGCCGACGGTGCCGTGCACCATGCAGGCCATCGGCTTCTTGGCCACTTTGTAATAGCCGTGGCACATCGCGGCCGCGGTGTCTTCGTGCAGCGTGGTGATGAATTCGGGGGTCTTGTTGTCGCCGTAATTGATGATCGATTCGTGTATGCCGCGGAAGGTCGAGCCTGGGCACGAGGCGATGTATTGGATGTCGAGCGATTTCATCACATCGACCATGAAGTCCGATCCGGTCTTGCCGATGGTCTGTGGCGGCATGTCGGACAGCGGCCGGTCGGTCAGCGGCACCGCGGGGATGGCCGATCCGGGTGCGGCCTGGGTTTGCGCGACCGCCCGGGTGGCGGAGGCGGCGACGCCCACGGCCGGAGCTGCGGCGAGACCTGCAAGAAATTGACGCCGCTTGATCTTCTTCGTCATGAAACCCTCCCTTTGGCCATGCGGCACCGGGGCCCGAAAGCGCCCGATCCGATGCCAGTTTGCCACGCCGGCGCGCCAAAATCCAAGCCGGTCACGGGGAATTGGGAATAGGCCCGCTTACTCCAGCAGGTCGATCGCGATCTGCGTGCGGTCGTGGCGGAAAATCACCGGCACGATGTCGCCGGGCTTGACCGCCAGCGGTCGCGGGAAACGGTGCACGATATGGGTCCAATGGCCGTTGAAGCCGCCCTCGCGCGCCGGGCGGTTTTCATAGCGCGTGTGCGCATCGAGCTCGAGCCTGATCCATTGGGCAACCCCGGCCGCGACGCCATGATGCGTCGCCCTGAACGAGACGCGCAGGCCCCCGGCGGGGAATCGCTTCTCCCGCAGATCGAAGCGCATGATCTCGCAGTCCTCCGACAGCACCCGGTGCGGCACCGCATCCAGCGTCACCGGCAGCATCGTCGGCGCGAACGCGTTGAACGCGGAAAGATCGAAGCCCGCGATCCTGTCGGCGAACAGCATGCCTTGCAGCGCCGGGCCGCCGGCAAGATAGCCCATGACGGACGCGGCCGCAGGAATGATCGCGGCATCGGGCGTGAGCAGATAGTCATGCGCATGCTCGACGGTGGGGAGCACCCCTTCGGTGATGAGGCCGCTCGCAAACGTCTCGGTGATGAGGACTTCGGCGCGTTGCGGCATGATTTGGGGCACGCTCATCGCGGTCGATTTCATCGGGATCACCGTGATGCGGCCGGACATGCCGTTGGCGGCGATGATCGTTTTGGCCTGTTCGGCGATCACGCTCACCGCCTCGCATGTCGTCACCGCGCCCGCGCCCGCGCGCACGGCCATCATCGCGAGAAGTCCGGAGCCGGTGCCGATGTCGAGCACGCGCTTGCCGACAACCGCGCGGCGGATCGCGGCCTCATAGGCTTCGTTGCGCCGCCTGTCGTCCATCATGGCGAAGTGCCACGCCGGAACGATGTCGTGATAGGCCGAGTCGAGGTTGGCTTTGAACTTCAAGAGGTCGGGGTTGATTGCGGCCGCCTGCCGCAGCCTGTCGACGGCCTTTTCGGGCTTCTTGTCCTCGCGATAGATCGCCGCAAGATTGTTCAGTGCGTCCGCATAGCCGGGTTTGATCGCGACGGCCCGCTCGAACGCCTCCATCGCGCCGTCCTTCCGCCCGAGCTTGTAAAGCGCCGCGCCGAGATGGTTGTGCATTTCGGCGGTGGCGCGCGGGCTGGCCGCGGCGCGCTTCAGGAATTCCAGGGCTTCTTCGGCCTTCCCCTGCTGAAAGCGGATGGCGCCGAGGAAATGATTGGCTTCCGCACTGTCAGGATCCTGGCCCAGCACGATTCTGCACGTCGCCTCCGCCTCTTCGAGGCGTCCGGCGTGAAAATGCTCATAGGCCTGGAACAGCGGATCGGCTGACATGTCGCGGGAACGCATCTCCGGCGCGGACAGGATGAAGCGTCTGGTCTCCCGCGCGAAAGGATTAAAGCCTCTCGCGCGAAGACGCACAATTGCCCCGCGTCCGGGTTGTGAAAAAGACCAGCGAGCGCGGCCGGATCGCTCACCATCGCGGCCGTCGCCCGCAGCCCATGCCTACCAGGTTCGAACCACCCGAACCTGAATCTGCCGGCCGAAGATGTTCTTCAGAATATCGAAGTTCGCGGGGTTACCTCCGCCTGTCGCGGTCCGGTATTCGAAGGGTGCATGTTTGTCCATGATGTTTTGCACCACGAGCTGAATGCTCAGGTTCTTCAGGTAATCGTTGCTGGGCATGTCACCCGTATCGTATTGGGCCGATAGATCGAAGGTGTAATAGGACGGCTCTATATTGGTGTAGTTGCTGAGCAAGCAGGGGAACGTGCCGCCGCCAACGGTGCCGCCGGCGACCAGGCACTCGTTGTTGACGTTCGGCGGGGCGGTCTGTGTGTGGAAGAAGTGCCCCGCATAATCCATGAATCCGGTGACGCTCCATGGTCCGTCGCTCCAGCCCAAACGCGCCCGGTATTTGAAGCGCGGCAGCGATTCCACGCCGTTCTGCGCTACGCCGCCAACCGAGGACAGATCGACATGGTACAGGGCGTCGATGGGCGTTCCCGCGGCACCTGGTGCGCCAGGAACGCGGACTGCCGGCTGATCAAGATAATAGGTGCCGGTGACTCCGGTGCTCCAGGCGCCGAGATCGCCGAGATCGGTGTCGTAACTGATGTTCCAGTCGATGCCTCTCGTCTTCTGCCAACCCTTGTTCAAAGTGCCGCCGTCATTGATCCAGTAGATCAAAGTCTGGGCGGCGGTCGGGACGGAGTCGGTGGGATGAGCAAGCGCCTTCGCCACCATGTCCTGGAAGTTCGCGCATTGCTCGGGGTGCCCATTCTGTGAAACCGGGCAGCCCACATCGCTCGGCACCAGATAGACAAAGCCGATCGAGGGATCGTTGAACCGGTTGGTCGTCGGGTTGCCGAAATTGATGAGAAGGTTGTTGATCTTGACGCTGTACCATGTGGCCTGAACGTCGAGACCCTTCAAGAAGGCCGTCGGCGCGAAATCGAAACCTGCGCTCCAGTTGGTGGAGATTTCGGGATGCAGAACCTGATTGTCGGTGTTGGTGAACTTCCGGAAATCCGCATCCACCGCGGCTTTGCCGCCGCCATTGAGCGATAGACCGGCAGGCTGCGAATTACAGGCGAAGCCCGCATTGAACAGTTTTTCCGCGCCCGATCCCGGCGGCGGCTTGCCGGTCGCCGGGTCGCAGGCGATCTGAATGGTCGCGTTGTTCTGGAATGCGGCGGCCCCTGGCGCATTCTGCAGACCCCAGCCGTTCCACGCCACGTTTGAAATGGGAGAGAACTCGCCGAAGTTCGGCGCGCGGAACGAGGTGCCCCACGAACCTCGCAGCGTCAGGCCGAGGTCTTCCGAGAGCTCCCAATTGAAGGCCACCTTTGGATTTGAGGTGCCGCCCGCGTCACTGTACTGGTCGTGACGCCACGAGCCTTCCAGTTCCAGCTTACGGACAAGAGGCAGCGCGTTCATGTCGCCGATGATGGGCACGTTCAATTGCGCGAACACCGCCCATACCCGCCGCCCTTCCGGATCCCGCAGAAGCGACATCGCCGTGTTGTTGGTGCTGGTCTCGGTATTGCTGGCGATCAGGAAGTGGTAGCTGGTGTAATTGGAGCCGATAGCCGCTCTCACCGTACCGCCGGGCAGGTCGAACAGCGGCCCGTCAGCCTTGACGCCCTTCTCGTTGACCCAGAAAGCCTCGGAGGTCTCATTGAAGGCGCCGATATAGGCCAGCGTGCTGGGCGCATTGCAACTGAACACCGTCGCGTCGCAGAACACGTTCAAATACGGAATCGTGCCCGGCTTCGTGAAGGTCCCGATGGTGGGAAGCGTGCCCGTTGGGGCGGTCGCCGGCATCGTCCAGCCCAGAGCCGCCGATACGGCCGCCCGGTTCACCGTACCGACGACATGGTTGTACTCGGAATCGCGCGTCATCGAATAATAGGTCTGCGCGGCCCAATCGCCCGGCAGTGCGATATTGAAGCCGCCCAAATAGCGCTGGGCTTCGCCGATGGCGCCGGTCTGGGAAGGCGAATCGATCGAAAAACTATAACTGACGCGGATGCCGGCGGGCGCACCTGCGGGGTAATAGGGATTGATGGTCGGCACCGCGACGGTGAGCTGGTTGCCGGTTGCGTTGTTGATAAACTGCGAACGGCGCATGCCGTAGAGGCCTTCGCCGTAGAAGGTGATGTCCTTGGTCAGGCGCTGATCGACGGTCATCGTGGCGCCGGTGTACTGGATACCGGCGCTGTAGGTGGTGATGGAATAGGGGTTGAATTCGTTGCGCGTACCATTGACCAGGCCGCCATTGGCAGGGGTTGCCAAAGCTGCCCAGCTGATGGTCGAAGCGCTGCTGCCCCCGAGCGGGCCTATGCCGCTGTTGATCGCTGAATTGAAATTCGAGCCCGTGCCCGCCGGAATCGAGAAGCAGTTCGTACAATTGTGACCGTTGGTCGCCGGATAATTGACGGAGTCGGTCGAGAACGGCGCATTGCCGCCGGCGTTGTTGGGGGCGCCGCCAACCCCGGCCACCGAAACGATGCCCGGCGCGGAGGAGGCCAATGGCGTTCTGTTGTCCAACCCCCAAGGACTGAAATCGAAGCTGTATTTGGAGTTGAAATTCCCCTTTGTCGGAGAAACATCGAACCACTGATAGCCGATGGTGATGTCGCCGCCCTCCCAGGTCCGGCCCCACAATTGGGAGGCGAGATATTTGGTGTTTCCGCCGGAGCCGGTGGTCCAGCCGACTTCGGTTTGGGCGCCGTCAAAACCCTTCCTGAGAATGATATTGATCACGCCGCCGATGGCGTCCGATCCATAGGTCGCCGAGGCGCCGTCCAGGAGGAGGTCGATGCGGTCGATGGCAACCGAGGGAATGATCGAAGGATCGATCTGGCAGAGGCCGTTGCCCTGAGGCGGGTAGCGCACGCCGTCGATCATCATCAGCGAGCGGGGCGCCGATCCCGTATCCAGCTGGCGGAGGTTGACGCGGGTTCCGCGCTCCACATTGGCGGCCTGGGTGCCGACGGGGCCCGGAATGACGTTGAATTGGGGGATGGTGCGGAAGAGGTCCGATGTCGTTAATGATCCCGTCATCCGGAGATCCTGGACGCTGAGATTGGTAACGGGCACGCCCACGGCGGCCGTGCCGCGGATGAGGGAGCCCGTGATCAGCACCTGCTCTGGAATTTCTGCCGGGGCAGCCTGGGCCATTTGGGCCTGGGCGACCTGCTGCGCCTGCGCAGCGGGCGATGCCGCCAGCGCGGCAAAAGACGCAGAACCCAACAACGTGGCGAATCTGGATGTCTTCGGATTCATCGCAATTCCTCCCCCGGGGCGGCTGAGCCAACCCTTTTGTTGTTTGGGCGGAACTACGAACGATTCAGCTGAAGCTATCTTTTGCTACTAGTTACCCTCATTCTTCATTCCGCCATGGTGACTCTGAAAAACTCGTCTTCAGCTGCACTAACGAAATGTGAAATTTGATTTAGACAATTAGATGCTCCGTCGAAGTCAGCGTCAACGTGACCACCCCGACCAGGGCGTTTATTCTTGCATTGTTGTAACTCGGATACAGACGGGCTGTTGTAGGAAAGTTTCCTACATCAGCATTGCGCGCCGTCTCGTTGCTTTTGCAGCAACCGTTGCTATTGCAACAATCGGACCGTCTTGGGGTCGGGCGGCTTGGGCTGGCTCGCAAGATAGGCGTGGATGTCGGCCGCCTGCTGGTCGGAAACCAGCGCCTGCTCGTAAGGCGGCATGATCGCCCGGGGGGTTCGAAGCTGGAGCAAGAAGGCGGAATAGGCGAGCGGCGGCGTCAAGCGCGGGCCTTCGCGGCTGCCCTGGCCGACAAAGCCGTGGCAGGAATAGCAACCCTTGACCTCGAACAATTGCTTCCCCGCTTGGGGGGTTCCTTTGGGCTCGTCCTGGGCCGACGCGATCCCCGTCGCCGAGCCTACCGCAAGCGCAAATACGACAGCGAAAATCCTGTACATCTTAGCCTCAGCGCGGTTGAGAGACGACGTCGATCAGCGCCGGCTCGCCCCGCTTGACCGCGTCGATGGCGCGCCGGATCGCGGGACCGAGGTCGTTCGGGTTCTCGATCGGCCCCTGGCCATAGACCCCCATGGATTTGGCGAGCGTCGCATAATCGACATTCGGGTTCTTGATGTCGGTGCCGATATGGATGCGGCTGGTGTCGCGCGAACGCCGGTCGGCCATGCGCAGCGTGTGCATCACCTCCATATGATAGGCGCGGTTGTTGTGCACGATGGCGAGCAGCGGAATCTGATGATGCGCCGCGGTCCACAGCATGGTGTTGGTCATCATCAGCTCGCCGTCACCGATGATGGCAGCGGTGACGCGCCCCGTCCCCTTGTTGGCAAGTGCGGCACCCAATGCGGCAGGAGCGTTGTAGCCCACCCCCTGCGCACCCGACCCGCCGATACAATTGTGCGGCTTGTCGATATCCCAGAGCCGATGCGGGTAATCGGACAGGAACACCGTCTCGGTCGGCATGGTCCAGTCTTCGGCCTTCAACTGGTCCCACAGCTCCATGCAGGTGCGCGCCACCGAAACCGGCGAGGCATCCCAGCCATAGGTCGCATCGACGCGCGCCTGCTCCAGAAGGCGCGGCGCCATCTCGGCGAGCTTTGCGCCACGTTGGGAAAGCACGGCGGCGCGGGCGGGCGTGAGTTCGCGTTTCACCGCCTCGATCAGGGACGGCATGCTCGCTTCGGCATCGCCGGCGATGGGAAGATCGGCCGGGGCGTAGCGCTGAACATCGCCATAATTGGCTTTGAGCAGCAGGCTTTCGGTGCCGATGTGGATGACCTTCAGGTTCGCCTGACGGTTGAGCCGGACATTGGGCCGGCCGATCAGGTCGCGCACATCGTTGGTCAAGCCCCACAGCTCGACCGGTTCCAGCGCCAGCAGCAGATCGGCTTGTGCGAGCGCCTGCTCGCGGCGTCCGGAATGATTGTATTTGTGCCGGCTGGGGAAGTTCATCCGCGCCCGGCCGTCGATCACGGGCGCGTGCAGCAGCTCGGCCAATTGCACCAGCAACGCGGGGCCCTTCTCGGTGCGGCCATAGCGGTTGGCGTAGATGACGGGATTTTCCGCCGCGACCAGCAGCTTTGCGGCTTCGCGCAACGATTCGTCGTCTCCCTGCGGATGGGAGCGGCGCGTGAGCTTCGGGATGCGGAGCTTGGCCTCCTCCTCCTTCGGCAGCGGATCCTCCTGCACATCGGTGTCGATGGTCACCAACACCGGTCCCATCGGCGCGGTGCTGGCGAGGTCATAGGCCTGTACCAGCGCTTCGCCGGTTGCCTGCAGGCTGGTCGGCTGGGCGTCCCATTTGGTGAAGTCGCGCACGGTGGCGTTCTGATCGACGGCGGCGTGGTTCCATTCGACGTTCGGCCGCCGCGCCGCGTTGTTCTGCATGTTGCCCGAAATTACCAGGATGGGAGCGCGGTCGGCATAGGCGTTGTAGATCGCCATCGAGGCATGCTGAAGCCCGACGGTGCTATGCACCATGGCGGCCATGGGTTTGCGCGCGACCTTTGCATAGCCGTGCGCCATGGCGACCGCGCATTCCTCGTGCAGGCACATGATGTATTCGGGCTTGGTGTTCATGCCGTAATTGAGCAGCGATTCCTGCAAGCCGCGGAACGTGGAGGCAGGCAGGCACGCGACGTAATCGATGCCGAGCGTCTTGATGACGTCCACCATCCAATCCGATCCGCTGCGCGCTTCGGTCAGAGGCGTGCCGTCGGGCAAGACGTTTTCGTTCGGCGGCGCCACGGGAACGCTGGAAGCGCGCGCGGGTGCTGTTTGCGCCGCGGCATTGTTCGCGGCGGCCAGCCCGATTGCCGGACCGGCTGCCAGCGCGCCCTTCAAGAATTGACGACGCTTCATTTTCGGCGGTTTGGATGTGGGGTTCGACATGAAGCGCGGCCCTCCCGATCTGGTCCGTTCTGGCGCGGGAATGTGCCACTCGCACCGCGCAAATCCAAGCCGAGAAGGCCCGAAAACGTGCCGCCGCGCGCTTTTCAGTCCGGAATTTTCACAGCCAGCTGAATGGCTTGAAACGCGGAGCAATGACGTAATTGACCTGGGCCGCGAGGATGAACCCGATGCTCCACCAGGTCGAAAACACGCAAAGCGCCGCACCGAACGCATAGAGCGCCTGGGCGATGACCACGCGGCGAATGAAGGCGCTGTCGATGTCGGGCGGTGCGTCCTTACTGACGAGACCGAACGATTTCGCGCGATACCAGCCCGCCATCAGCAGCAGCCCGAGCAGGAGCAGATTCGCCCAATACACAAGAAGCGCAGTTCGGAAGGCGATGAACTCGGCCAGGAGCGACGTCGAAAACGGCAAGACGCAGACCGCCATCAGGAACGCGATGTGGAACCACGTATAAGACCGGTCCGTGTGGGAGAGCGAATCGTGCTGGGTTTGCTGCCCGACCCAGAAGATGCCGAGCGTCATGAAGCTCATCAGAAAAGGAACCAGGCGCGGAACCAGCGTCAACAGCGCGTATCCGAGATCGCCTTCCGAATGAATCAACCCAACTGCCGGTGGACGCAGATCCAGCACCAGGACCGTCATCGCGAATGCGAACACGCCGTCGGAAAGCGCGGCGAGGCGTTCCTTGCTCCGTCCTGCGATCTGATTGTAGAGGCTGGTCATGGCTCGCCGCTCCTTTGGGCCGCGTCCGGCACCCCAAAGGGGCAGGCTCACTGATCGTCGGACAGCGTGTCCTTGGTGGAAGGGACCGCGCCTTCCAGACGCTCGTCGATCTCTATGGCCTGACGCAGCGCACGCGCCGTGCCCTTGAAGCAGGTTTCCACAATATGGTGGCTGTTCTCGCCATAGAGATTTTCGATGTGCAGGCAGATGCCGGCGTTCTGGGCCAGCGCCTGGAACCATTCGCGGAACAATTCGGTGTCCATTTCCCCGATCTTCGGGCGTGTGAACTGCACCTTCCAGATCAGATAGGGACGGTTGGACACGTCGATGGCCACGCGCGTCAGCGTCTCGTCCATGGGCATCAGGATCGAGCCGAAGCGGCGGATGCCGGCAAAATCCCCGAGCGCGCGCTTGATCGCGCTTCCGATGACGATGGCGGTGTCCTCGGTCGTGTGGTGGAAATCGACGTGCAGGTCGCCTTGCGCGCGTACTTTCAAATCGATCGCCGAATGACGCGAAAAACTCTCCAGCATGTGGTCGAGAAAGCCGATGCCGGTATCGACGTCGTAGAGTCCGGTGCCGTCGAGATCGACGGAAGCCAGAATCTCCGTCTCCCGTGTCTTGCGTTCGATAGTGGCGGTGCGCATGGCGGAATCGTCCAGGGAAAGGCTGAGCTATATCGTATGAAAATGGGGTAGTCGAAGGGTTTGAGCAGGGCCGCGGTTGCGATCCGGCAAAGCTGAGCCCATATCCTCTGTTCGCGTTTGACCCCTGGAGCGGCAATCAAGATGAGCGAAGCGCTGTGGCACGGCACCACCATTCTTTCGGTCCGGAAGGGCGGGAAAGTGGTGATCGCTGGCGACGGGCAGGTCTCGATGGGCAATACCATCGTCAAGGCCAACGCCAAGAAAGTGCGGCGGCTCGGCAAGGGCGACGTGATCGCAGGCTTCGCCGGGGCGACGGCAGACGCCTTTGCGCTGTTCGAGCGCCTCGAAGCCAAGCTGGAGCAGCATCCCGGCAATCTTGCGCGGGCCTGCGTGGAATTGGCCAAGGATTGGCGGACCGACCGCTATCTGCGCCGGCTGGAAGCGATGATGGCGGTGGCGGACAGGAATTCCTCGCTGGTGCTGTCGGGAACGGGCGATGTGCTCGAACCCGAAGACAGCCTGATCGGCATCGGCTCGGGCGGGCCGTTCGCGCTCGCAGCAGCGCGGGCATTGCTGCCGCTCGATTTCTCGGCCGAGGAAATTGCGCGGCGCGCCATGAAGATCGCCGCCGGAATCTGCGTCTTCACCAACGAGAATGTCACCATCGAGAGCCTCGACGCGCCGCGTTGAGGGCAATAAGCAGGTCACGAATGTCGTCTTTCTTCACTCCCCGCGAAATCGTTTCGGAACTCGACCGCTTCATCATCGGTCAGCACGACGCCAAGCGCGCCGTCGCCATCGCGCTCAGGAATCGCTGGCGCCGCCAGCAACTGCCCGAAGCCATGCGCGACGAGGTCATGCCCAAGAACATCCTGATGATCGGGCCGACAGGCGTGGGCAAGACCGAGATTTCGCGGCGGCTGGCGAAGCTTGCACAAGCGCCCTTCCTGAAAGTCGAGGCCACCAAATTCACCGAGGTCGGCTACGTCGGCCGCGACGTCGAGCAGATCGTGCGCGATCTTCTGGAGGTGGGAATCGGGCTCGTCCGCGCCGCCAAGCGCAAAGACGTCGAAGCGCAAGCCGAAGCCAAGGCCGAAGAGCGCGTCCTGACCGCGCTCGTCGGCAGCGCGGGGGCCGCCACCCGCGACGCCTTCCGCAAGCGGCTGCGCGCGGGCGAACTCAACGACAAGGAAATCGAGATCGAAGTGCGCGACACCGGGGCCGGCATGCCCTCGCTCGAGATTCCCGGCATGCCGGGCGCCCAGATCGGCATGGTCAATCTCGGCGATATTTTCGGCAAGGCGCTGGGCGGCCGTACCAAGACGCGGCGCACAACGGTCGCGGAATCGCACGATCTTTTGATCGCCGAGGAGGCCGACAAGCTGCTCGACAATGAATCGGTGATCCGCGACGCCATCCATACGGTCGAGAACAACGGCATCGTGTTCCTGGACGAGATCGACAAGATTTCGGCCCGCGGCGAAGTGCGTGGCGGCGCCGATGTCTCACGCGAAGGCGTGCAGCGCGATCTTTTGCCGCTGCTCGAAGGCACGACGGTTGCGACCAAGCACGGAGCGGTCAAGACCGACCACATCCTGTTCATCGCTTCGGGCGCGTTCCATCTGGCCAAGCCGTCGGACCTGCTGCCGGAACTGCAGGGCCGGCTTCCCATCCGCGTCGAGCTGAAGGCGCTCACACGCGAGGATTTCCGCCGCATCCTGACCGAGCCCGAAGCGAGCCTCATCAAGCAATATATCGCGCTGATGGCGACCGAGAATGTGACGCTTACCTTCACGGAAGACGGCATCGATGCGATCGCCGAAATCGCCGCCGACGTAAATGCGCGGGTGGAGAACATCGGGGCGCGGCGTCTTCAGACGATCATGGAGCGGGTGCTCGACGAGATCAGCTTCAGCGCCACGGACCGGCCGCAGGAAAGCATCACCATAAACGATGCCTATGTCCGCGCGCAGGTCGAGGATCTCGCCAAGGACCAGGATTTGTCACGCTTCATCCTGTAGACTGGCCAGGGGCAAGGAGGGGCGGCCGTGACGGACCTCTGGCTGGCGATCGGTCATCATATCCTGGTGTTCGGGCTTGCGATCATGCTCGGCATCGAATTCGCGATTTTGCGCCCCGGCATGGGGCCCGCCGACATCCGGCGGATCGCCGGCGTCGATATCGGCTATGGCGCGACCGCGGGCCTCATCGTGATCGTCGGGAGCTGCCGAGTCATATTCGGTGCCAAAGGCTATCTCTATTATTTCGACAATATGTGGTTCTGGGCGAAGATGGCGAGCTTTGCCGCCATCGGGCTGCTTTCGGTTCCGCCGACATTGCTGTTCCGGGTGTGGGTCGGACGGCTGAAGACGGACGCGAATTATCTTCCGCCGGCCCAGGAAGTCGGCGACATGCAATTCTATCTGCGGCTGGAACTGCTGTTCCTGATCGCGGTGGTTGCGTTTGCGGCGACCATGGCCCGCTACGCGGGATAGACGCGTCACTTTATGCGGCGGCTAGGCGAGACCGGTCTCGGTCTTGTCGATGATTTCGCCCGTCAGGAATTTCAGATTCACCTCGCGGATTTTCGCGGCCTCGTCGTCATAGAGGAACGGCAGAAAGGCGTAGCGCACGCCCTTGGTCACAGGCAGCGCCTCGTGGAGAAGCGAGCACGAGAATACGACCACCCCGCCGGTCGGGGCACGGAAGGTGCGCCTTCCAAATTCCGGAAAGCGCAAGTCCCCGCCCTCATATTCCTCGGCATTCAAATTGACGGTGCACGCGAAAACGCGGTGCGCGGTACCCTTTGTCGTGTTGTCGCGATGGGCGCGGAAGAAGCCGCCGTTCTCGGCTTCGTAACAGGAGACCACGTAGCGCTCGATACGGGTGGCTTTGAAGTGGAACGCCCTCTGGAGTTCCGGAACCAGGCGGCGATTGATCCGCGCACGGACAGCGCCGCGCAGTTCATCGTATTCGGGTCCGTCGTCGAACCGGAAATCCTTCCGGCGCTTGAAGTTGTGGTCGAACACGCCGACGGTGTTGCCGTCCATCTCGCGCATGAATCCCGATTCCGCGCCGCCCCGGTTATGGTAGTGCGTGATGAGACTCCGGCAGAATCGCGGCTCGAACAGATTGGGCAGGATCAGCACCGGCGCCTGCAGATTGAGATTGTCCAATGCCGGCAAATTCGCCAGCAGCGTCGCGAGCGTCTGATTGTGCTTTTGCGGATCGCCGAGCGGAATATTCGCGATCACGCGCAGCATCGGATCGACCACCAATGTAAAGGCGTGATAGGGCGGTTCCCCGTCCGGCCCTACGTCGTCCGGGTCGATGGCCCCGTAGATCTTGCTTACCCGCCCGTCGAAATCCCAAAAGAAACGGATGCCGGGCTCCATCTGCTGGACCCGGGACTCGGCTTCGTCCTTGGGATCGACGCTGATGCCGAAGAAGGCGACCTTCTCGTCGTCGAACCGGGGGCGGAGCGCCGAGACGATCTGGCGCAGCACCGGGGCAGCGTTGCTGGTCGCGGCCGAACCGTAGAAGCACAACACCAGATAGCGGCCGGCCGCCGTGTCGAAGTTGAAGTTCGGATTGTTGGTCGAGCGGCAGATGAACCAGGGAACCGGGTCGCCCGTGTAGAACTCGCGTCTGCCCATTCCGCCCCCCAAACTGCGACTGCTATACAAATTCACCCGCACCCAATCTAGCGGCCAAAGCCTGACACCGGCTGACATCTAATTCATTGACCCCCCTTCAATTCCTTGTAAGAAAACCGCCCCTGACATGCATGAGGGTGGCAATGCTGCGTCCAAGCTATCTCTTCACAAGCGAATCCGTGGCGGAAGGCCATCCCGACAAGGTCTGCGACCGCATCTCCGATGAGGTGGTGGACGCCTTTTTCCGCCTGGGACCCAGGCACGGCTGGGCACCGAAGGACTTGCGGGTCGCCTGCGAGACGCTGGCGACCACGAACCGGGTGGTGATTGCGGGCGAAACGCGGGGGCCGGAGGAAATCACGCCGGAACTCCTCATTCACCGCGCGCGGCTCGCCATCCGCGACATCGGCTATGAGCAGGAAGGCTTTCACTGGCAGAAGGCCCGAATCGAGGTGCTGCTGCACCCCCAGTCCCAGCACATTGCCCAGGGCGTGGACGCCAAGGACAACAAGGACGAAGGCGCGGGCGACCAGGGCATCATGTTCGGCTACGCCTGCCGCGAGACAGAAAGCCTGATGCCGGCGCCCATCCATTACAGCCACCTGATTCTCAAGCTGATGGCCGAAGCGCGGAAGGACGGCCGCGAGACACAGCTCGGTCCCGACGCCAAATCCCAGGTCACGGTGCGCTATGAGAATGGCAAACCCGTGGAAGTGCCGCAGATCGTGGTTTCGACCCAGCATCTCGACCCCGGGCTCGAATCCAAGCATGTGCGCGACATCGTCGAACCCTATGTGAGACACGCACTGCCGGGCGGCTGGATCACCGACCGTACCGTCTGGCACGTAAATCCGACGGGGGCTTTCGTGGTCGGCGGGCCGGACGGCGATTGCGGCCTGACGGGACGCAAGATCATCGTGGACACCTATGGCGGGGCGGCACCCCATGGGGGCGGGGCTTTTTCCGGCAAGGACCCGACCAAGGTGGACCGTTCGGCGGCTTACGCAGCGCGCTATCTGGCGAAGAATGTGGTCGCCGCGGGCCTGTCCGAGCGCTGCACCATCCAGATCGCCTATGCCATCGGCGTCTCCGATCCGCTTTCGCTCTACGTCGACCTGCATGAGACCGGAGAAGTGAATCCCGCCCGGCTGGAGAAGGTGCTGCCCGAGCTGATGAGCCTGAAGCCGCGCGGCATTCGCGAGCATCTGGGTCTGAACAAGCCGATCTACGCGCGCACCTCGGCCTATGGCCATTTCGGGCGCACGCCAGATGACGAAGGCGGATTCTCCTGGGAGAAAACCGATCTCGCCGATCAGCTCCGAGCCCAATTCTGACCATCCGCACCGGCGCAAGCTTTATGGCCGCCGTAAAGGGCCGAGCTTAAGCGCGCGTCAGCATGGACTGCTGGAGGCCGTTTTGCCCCAGCTCGCGCTTGCGCCGGACCCCGGCCGCGATCCGCAGGGGTATTTCGGGGGCGAGGTCGGCGACGTTTGGCTGGAAATCGGCTTCGGGGCTGGAGAGCATCTCGTTTGGCAGGCCGAACAGCATTCGGACATTGGCATTATCGGGGTCGAGCCTTACGTCGCCGGCATCGCCAAGCTGCTGACAAAACTGGATTCTCTCCCCCAGAGCGTATTAGGGAGAAACCTTCGCCTTTACACCGAAGATGCACGCGACGTGATCGCGGCCCTGCCCGATGCCAGCCTGGGGCGGGTCTTCATCCTGTTTCCCGATCCCTGGCCCAAGACGCGGCATCACAAGCGCCGCTTCATCCAGACCGAGATGCTGGACCGGCTCGCCCGCGTAATGAAGAAGGGCGCCGAGCTGCGCTTCGCCACGGACGATAGAGGCTATCTCGTCTGGGCGTTGGAACGGCTGATGGCGCATCCGGATTTTGACTGGACCGCAGCCTCGCCGAAGGATTGGCGCGCCCGCCCGCCGGACTGGCCATCGACGCGCTACGAAGCAAAGGCCATCCAGGCAGGGCGTGCCTGCACCTATCTGCGCTTCGTGCGGGCCTGATGCCGTGGGCGGCGAAGACGTTCCAAGCCCCATCGACTTCCGCGATCCCGCGCAGGCGCGTGCCTGGGTCGAAGAAACGGTAAAGACGCGGCCCTATCGGCCGGCGTTCTTCGCCGCCTTCGCCGAGGCATTAGGCCGCCGCTTCGACCGTCCCATCGATGTGCTGGAACTCGGGTCCGGTCCGGGCCATCTGGCGCAAAGCCTGATCGGGCACACGGCCATCCGGCGCTATGTGGCGCTCGATTTCTCCGAAGCCATGCACGCGATTGCGCGGGAGGTCTTGGGACCGCTCGGCGAGCGCGTGGAATTCACTGCCTGCGATTTTCGCGAGCCCGATTTCGCCCGCGGGCTTGGGTCGTTCGACGCGGTCGTGACCATGCAGGCGGCCCATGAAATGCGCCATAGGCGCCATCTGGTCAGGTTCCTGGAAACCGCCGCGTCCGCGCTGAAAGACGGAGGCATCCTCCTCTATTCCGATCATTACGCGGAGCCGGGAAACGGGAAGAATCCGGACCTCATGGAGACTCGCCAACGCCAGAAGCGCGCGCTGGAGCAGGCCGGATTGATCGATGTGATGTGCCTCCTCGATGAAGGAGGAATGGCGCTTTATCAGGCAGTCAAACCTGAAATCACGATCCCGCCATGAACGCAGCTTCGATCACCGCCATGGCGTTGACGGTGGCGTGAAGCCCAAAGGTCAGGAGCAGCGAACCGCTCCGGGCGCGCAGCCAGCCAAAGGCAATGCCGAGGGCGAAAATTTCACCCACGAAGAACCACTCATATTGCGCATGCGTGACCGCCCATACCGCGGACGTAACCACAATGGTCGGCCAGATTCCAAAGCGCGGCGCGAAGCCGCGGAACAGGAAGCCGCGGAACAGGGCTTCCTCCTGCAAGGGGCCGAGGAACACGAACGAAACAACCAGCAGCCACAGCATGCCGGCATCTCGCGCGGTGTCAAACGTGTCCCCGATGAAGGCCGGGGTCTCCTTGCCGGCAAGCCCGGCGATGACGCCCGTACCCATAAGCACCAAAGCGAGCAAGCTGGCGCCGAGGCCAATGTCGCGCCAACGCGGAAATCTCAGCGCGAGATATTCTTTCACCGGCTGGTGCGAGAGCCGGATCACGAAGACGAGAAACGCGAGCACGATGGGCGCCGATACCCCGATGGCAACCGCCAGCACCGCGCCGTTCGAGGCAATCGCAGAAAACGCGATCGGGTGCTCCGGGTGCAGGAAGCGCCACCAGCGCAGGTAGACGATCGCCCCCGCCGACTGGGACAGGATCATCATTACGACGATCGGGATCGACCATCCGATTGTGGCCCAGGGCCCCCAGCGCCCGGTATCGGGGCGTTCGGCTTTGGGAAAATGCTCGGCGGCGGGAACGGGAGAGGCGAAATTCATGGGCGATCCTGAACTGCGCCGGAAGCTACGCGATTTCCGGCCTTGACGTCATGGGAAACGCGCCGGACGATGAACAGTCACTGGCACTCGGCCCCTTGTAATCGAGGTTGCGGGGGCGTAGATACGCGCCATTCCAGACAACAGAAAACTGTTGTGTGGCGATTGTAGGATCGCCGCGGCGGAAAGGTTTTAGTCTTGGAGAGGCCTCTGAACGGTCAGAGTTTCCTGGATGTGCTGGTTGCCCCCGCGGTCGAAGCCGCAGGTTACCGGTTGGTGCGTTTGAGACTGATGGGCGGCAAAAGAAAGACCCTGCAGATCATGGCCGAGCGCCCCGACGGCACCATGGATGTGGAGGATTGCGCGGCGTTGTCGCGTGCGATCTCCGAAGTGCTGGAAGCTGCCGATCCGCTCGCGGAAGAATATGTGCTGGAAGTGTCTTCACCCGGCATCGACCGGCCCCTGACGGCCGAGCCCGATTTCGCCCGCTTCGCCGGACACGAGGCGCGCGTCGAGTTGGCGCGCGGGCTGAACGGACGCAGGCGCTTCAAGGGCATGCTCGTAGGCATCGATGGGCATGACGTGCTGATCGATGTCACGGGCGAGCACGGCACCGAACGCGTGCGGCTGCCCTTCGGCGATATCGAGGAAGCAAAGCTGGTGCTGACCGACCGGTTGATACAGGAAAGCCTGAAAGCCAGGGAAATGCGGGACGCGAACGCGGCCCATTGACGGATACGCCTCATGCTTCGACAGGCTCAGCATGAGGAATGGTTCTTACAATACCTCACCCTGAGCGTGTCGGGGGTGAGACCAGGGAGTGAATGAAATGGCCATGGGAGTTGCCGCAAACCGGCTCGAACTGCTGCAGATCGCAGATGCCGTCGCGCGCGAGAAATCGATCGACAAGGCGGTGGTGATCCACGCCATGGAAGAGGCCATGCAGCGCGCCGCGAAATCGCGCTACGGCACCGAGAACGAGATCCGGGTCGAAATCGACCCCAAGACGGGCGAGACCCACATCTCGCGCTATCTCCACGTCGTGGAAACGGTCGAAAACGACAAGATCGAGATTTCGATACAGGACGCCCGCCGGCGCAATCCCGCCGCCCAGGTGGGCGACATCATCGCCGAGACGCTGCCGCCCATCGAATTCTCCCGCATCGCGACCCAGGCCGCCAAGCAGGTTATCGTGCAGAAGGTGCGCGATGCCGAACGCGAACGCCAATACGAGGAATACAAGGATCGCATCGGCGAGATCGTGCACGGCACGGTCAAGCGCGTCGAGTTCGGTTCCGTGGTGGTCGATTTCGGCCGCGCCGAGGGCGTGATCCGCCGCGACGAAATGATCCCCCGGGAATCCTTCCGCAACGGGGACCGCATTCGGGCCTATATCTATGACGTGCGCCGCGAGACGCGCGGCCCGCAGATTTTCCTCTCCCGCACCCATCCGCAATTCATGGCGCGGCTGTTCGCGCAGGAAGTGCCGGAGATTTACGACGGCATCATCGAAATCCGAGCGGTCGCGCGCGATCCCGGCAGCCGCGCCAAGATCGCGGTGATTTCAAAGGATTCGTCCATCGATCCGGTGGGGGCTTGCGTCGGCATGCGCGGGGTGCGCGTGCAGGCTGTCGTGCAGGAACTCCAGGGCGAGCGCATCGACATCATCCCGTGGAATCCGGATCCCGCGACCTTCATCGTCAATGCGCTGGCGCCGGCCGAAGTCTCGAAAGTCGTGCTCGACGAAGAAACCCGCCGCGTCGAAGTGGTGGTGCCCGACGACCAACTTTCGCTGGCAATCGGACGGCGCGGCCAGAATGTGCGGCTCGCCTCGCAATTGACCGGCTGGCAGATCGACATTCTGACCGAGCAGGAAGAATCCGAGCGGCGTCAGAAGGAATTCGCCGAGCGCACCCAGCTCTTCATGGAAGCGCTCGATGTCGATGAAACCATCGCGCAATTGCTGGCTTCAGAAGGCTTCGCGAGCGTCGAGGACGTGGCCTATGTGCAGTTGCACGAATTGGCGGAAATCGAGGGCTTCGACGAAGAGACGGCCGAAGAACTGCAGACTCGCGCGGTCGGCTATATCGAGCAGAAGAATGCCGAATTCGATACCCAGCGGCGCGCGCTTGGCGTGGAGGATGAGGTTGCCGAGGTCGAAGGGCTCACACCCGCCATGCTGGTGAAGCTCGGTGAGAACGGCATCAAGACGCTCGAAGATCTGGCCGGCTGCGCCAGCGACGATCTCCTGGGCTATGTCGAGAACAAGGGCAATGAACGCGTGCGCGTGCCGGGTTCGCTCGAGGGTTTCGATCTTGTGGCCACCGACGTGAACGACATCATCATGAAGGCGCGCGTCAAAGCGGGCTGGATCAAGGAAGAAGACCTCATCCAGCCGGCCGAAGCCACGGAGGCGCCGACCGAGTGACGATGCTGGCCGAACGGGACGGGGACGATGCGGCGGAAGCGCGGCGGAGCGGCGTGCGCGAACGGCGCTGTATCGTCACGGGCGAAGTCCTGCCCGAAGCGAAGCTGTTGCGCTTCGTGCTCGCCCCCGACGGCAATATCGTTCCCGATGTGGAAGCCAAGCTTCCCGGCCGGGGCATGTGGGTGCGCGCAGAGCGCGAGGCGATTGCGGCGGCCGTGAAAAAGGGCCTGTTCGCCAGGGCCGCGCGGACATCCGTTGGCGCCGATGCCGGACTTGCAGCGCGCTGCGAAGCTCGCCTGGCAGAGCGCATGCTCGCGCTTCTGGGGCTCGCCCGCCGGGCGGGCGAAATGGTCCTCGGCTTCGATTCCGTGGAGAAGGCCTTGCGGGACGCAAATCCTCCCCCACTTATCGTAGAGGCGGCCGAGGCCGCACCCGATGGACGGCGCAAATTGCAAGCCGCGGCAAGGGCCAAGGCTCATGTGCCGTTTGTCATCGGACAGCTCGGCAATGCCGAATTGAGCTTGGCTCTCGGCAAGGCAAATGTGGTACATGCAGCGCTCAAATCCGGGCGCATTGCAGAGCGGCTTATCTTCGAGGCGGAACGGCTGAACGGATTTCGGCCGCTCAAGCCATGGGTCTGGGACGGTTTTTCCGGCGGGTAGCAGGGTTTTGTCGGGCGGATGCCCCTACTCGCCGCTTTGCAGGTTCAGGATGCGTGAAAGGTTCGAATGAGCGAGACGGATGACAGCGGTGCGCGTACCCGAGGCGGCAGCGGCGGCGGCAAGACCTTGTCGCTGAAGCGGACGGAGACCTCGACGGTTCGCCAAAGCTTCAGCCACGGACGCAGCAAGGCGGTCGTGGTGGAGAAGAAGCGCGTCCGCGTGATGCCCGCGACCGGCAAACCGGCGGAAGCGGAAAAGCCCGCCGCCCGGCATGCGGCCGATGAGGCTTTGCAACCATCCGCCGATGCGCGCGAGGAGGCACGCCGTGCCGCTGCCGCGCGCGGCGGCGTGGTCTTGCGCGAACTCACGGACGACGAAAAGGAAGCCCGTCTGCGGGCGCTGACGGACGCCAAATACGCCGAAGAAGAAGCGCGCAAGCATGCCGAAGAGGAAGCCCGCCGCCGCGCCGTCGAAGAAGACCGCGTTCGCCGCGAGCGTGAAGCCGCCGAAAAGCGCAAGGCCGAAGAAGAGGCCCGCAAGCACGCCGAAGAAGAAGCCCGCCGCCGCGCCGAACTGGAAGCCGCCCGCCGCTTGAAGGAAAAGGAAGCCGAAACCGGCACCACCGCTCCGGCAGCGGCAGCACCTGCCGCCGCCGCTCTCGTGCCCAAACGCGGCCGCGAACTCGTTGAGGAAGAAGAAGAGGCCACGGCGAAAAAAGGCAAGGTGCCCGCCAAGGCTCCGGCCGCCCGCAAGGCGACCCCCGGAGGCCGCCGCGCCGGCAAATTGACCATCACGCGGGCGCTCTCGGAAGACGACGACCGCATGCGTTCGCTCGCGTCTTTCCGGCGTCAACAGGCCCGCGCCCATCGCCAGCAGCAGGCCCCCGCGGTCGCAGGTCCCCGCGAGGTGGTGATTCCCGAAACCATCACGGTTGCCGAACTCGCCAACCGCATGGCGCGCCGCGGCGTGGATGTCATCAAGGTGCTGATGAAGAGCGGCATGATGGCAACCACCAACGACACCATCGACGCCGATACGGCCGAATTGGTGGCGACCGAGCTTGGCCATTCGGTCAAGCGCGTGGCCGAATCCGATGTGCTCGAAGGCTTGCGCGGCATCATCGACAATCCCGAGGATCTGGAGTCGCGCCCGCCCATCGTGACGGTGATGGGCCATGTCGACCACGGCAAGACCTCGCTGCTCGACGCGCTGCGCAAAACCGACGTGGCGGCGGGCGAAGCGGGCGGCATCACCCAGCATATCGGCGCCTATCAGGTGCAGCTCCGATCCGGGGCCAAGATCACCTTCCTCGACACGCCCGGCCATGCGGCCTTTACCGCCATGCGCGCGCGCGGCGCCAAGGTCACCGACCTCGTGATTCTGGTGGTCGCGGCCGATGACGGCGTCATGCCTCAGACCGTGGAAGCCATCGCCCATGCGAAAGCCGCAGGCGTGCCGATCATCGTCGCGATCAACAAGATCGACAAAGCCGACGCCAATCCGCAGCGCGTGAAGAACGAGCTGCTGCAGCACGAAATTCAGGTGGAAGAACTGGGCGGCGACGTGCTTGCCGTCGAAGTCTCCGCGATCAAGGGGACCGGCCTCGACAAGCTCGAAGAAGCGATCCTGCTGCAATCCGAAGTGCTCGACCTGAAGGCCAATCCGAACCGTCCGGCCGATGGCGCCGTGGTGGAAGCCAAGCTCGACAAGGGCCGCGGGCCGGTCGCAACCGTCCTGGTTCAGCGCGGCACGCTGAGGCAGGGCGACCTTGTCGTCGCAGGTTCCGAATGGGGCCGCGTCCGCGCGCTGGTGAACGACAAGGGCGAACCGGTGAGCGAGGCGTTCCCGTCCGAACCGGTCGAGGTTCTGGGCCTTTCGGCAGCACCCGAAGCCGGCGACGAGTTCGTCGTCGTGGAATCGGAAGCCCGTGCCCGTGAAGTCACCGAATACCGCGCCCGCAAACGCCGCGAGACGCGCCAGGCGACGATTTCGCGCCAATCGCTCGACCAGCTGCTCAAGAGCCGCAAAGACGGCGAGAAGCGCCTGCTGCCGCTCGTCATCAAGTCCGACGTGCAAGGCTCGCTCGAAGCCATCGAAGGTTCGCTCAGCAAGCTCGGGACGGAGGAGGTTGCAGCCCAGATTCTGCACGGGGGCGTCGGCGGCATCACCGAGTCCGATGTCATCCTGGCGCAAGCCTCAGGTGCGGCAATCATCGGCTTCAATGTGCGCGCCAACACGCAGGCCCGTGAACGGGCGCGCCGCGACGGCGTGGAAATCCGCTATTACAACATCATCTACAACGTCATCGACGACGTAAAGGCGGTGCTGTCCGGGATGCTTGCGCCCGAAACGCGCGAACGCTTCCTCGGCAATGCGGAAATCCTGGAGGTGTTCAACATCTCCAAGGTCGGCAAGGTGGCCGGCTGCCGCGTCACCGAAGGCCTGGTCCGGCGTGGCGCCAAGGTGCGCCTCATCCGCCAGGACGTGGTGATCCACGAAGGCGATCTCTCGACGCTGAAGCGCTTCAAGGACGAGGTGCGCGAAGTCCAGTCCGGGCAGGAATGCGGCATGGCGTTCACCAATTATCAGGACATGCAGAAGGGCGACATCATCGAGTGCTACGAGGTCGAGACCATCAAGCGCTCGCTCTGAAGGCGAATAGGGACCGGCAAATCGCGAATAATTGACACGATGCCATTCGCTACTCGTTATTCGCCATTCGCGGGACAACCATGAATCGCCGCTCCAGCCAATCGCATTCCAGGGGTCCATCGCAACGCCAATTGCGGGTCGGCGAACTGCTGCGCCATGCGCTGTCCGACATCCTGCGCGTCAACGAAATCCGCGACCCCGAGCTGATCGGCGTCTCCGTGACCGTGACCGAAGTGAAGCCCTCGCCCGACATGCGCCACGCGACAGTCTTTGTCGAACCGCTCGGCGGCCAAAATGCCCAAACCGTCATCGGCGCGCTCAACCGCCACCGCGGCTTCCTGCGCGGCGAACTGGGCCACGCTATTGAGCTGAAATTCACGCCGGAGCTGCGCTTCGTCGAAGATACATCCTTTGCCGAAGCGGAGCGCATCGAGAGGCTGTTGCAATCCGAACGGGTGGCGCGCGATCTCAAGTCCCAGTCCGGCGAATCCGAGGACTAGATGGGCCGCAAACGCAAAGGTTCGCCCATCCATGGCTGGGTGGTGCTGGACAAGCCTTCCGGCATGACCTCGACCCACGCGGTGACACGGGTGCGCCGGCTGTTCGACGCGGCAAAGGCCGGGCACGCGGGCACCCTCGATCCCCTGGCCACCGGGGTGCTCGCCATCGCGCTCGGCGAGGCCACCAAGACGGTGCCTTATGCGATGGAGGGCGAGAAGCTCTACCGCTTCACCGCCCGCTGGGGGGAGACGCGCGACACGGACGATTCGGAAGGCCGCGTCACCGCCACCTCGGAAGTGCGTCCGACGCGCGAGCAGATTCTCGCGCAACTCCCGAAATTCATTGGCGAAATCATGCAGGTGCCGCCCGATTATTCGGCCATCAAGGTGGATGGCGAGCGGGCCTATGATCTCGCGCGCGAAGGTGAAACGGTCACGCTCGAAGCCCGCCCCATCCAGATCCACGATGCTCGCCTTATGGACATGCCCGATGCCGATCATGCCGTCTTCGAGGTCGAATGCGGCAAAGGTTCCTATATCCGCGCCTGGGTACGCGATCTGGCTCTTGCCCTGGGCACAGTCGGGCACGTGACGGAACTCAGGCGCTTGCGAGTCGGGCCTTTTTCCATCCAAACCGCGATTTCTCTGGAATCGCTGGAGGCTTTCGGCCATAGTCCGGCCGCTTTGGAGCATTTGCGGCCCATCGCGACCGCGCTGGACGGCATCCCGGCGTTGGCCGTGACGGAGCCGGATTCGGTTCGTCTCCGTAGCGGTAACCCCATCCTCATCCGTGCGCCGCACTTTGCAAGGCTCATGGAACAGCAGGCCGGGCACACCGAAGCGGGTACGGATATTCACGGTTTGACGGTCTTTCTTGCGACCGCCAAAGGCGAGCCGGTAGCGCTCGCCGAAGTGGCGGAAGGAGAGTTGAGGCCGTTCAGGGTCTTCACTTTTGGATCAGGCGCTTGAGCCTTGGTGCCGGGAACAGGATTGGACGATGTCGGTAACGACTGAACGCAAGAAGGAAGTCATCGCGCAATATGGTGCGCGCGAGGGCGATACGGGTTCGCCCGAAGTCCAGGTGGCGGTGCTCTCGGAGCGGATCGCCAATTTGACGGAGCACTTCAAGACCCACAGCAAGGACAACCATTCGCGCCGCGGGCTGATCAAAATGGTATCGCAGCGCCGCCGGTTGCTTGACTATGTCAAGGCGAAGGACGAAGCGCGCTATCAGTCGCTCATCCAGCGTCTGGGCCTGCGCCGCTGACGCCTCTCCCGCACATCGGGCTCACATTCGCCGTGCTTACGAACCGGCAGCGTCCGGCCTCTGCGCCGCGGTCGCGCGGAAGCGCGCGCCCGAGTGCACAAGTTTTCTTGACTACAACAGCAAGGAAGGCCCGCGGCAATCCGGCCACGGGAAAGAAGGAAAAGTCTAATGTTCAACATTCATCGCGAGGAAATCGACTGGGGCGGGCGCAAGCTCGTTCTTGAAACAGGACGGGTCGCGCGCCAGGCAGATGGCGCAGTCTGGGCGACCTACGGAGAGACTGTGGTGCTCGCCACCGCAGTGGGCATGACCGAGCCCAAGCCGGGGATCGATTTCTTTCCCCTGACGGTCAATTACCAGGAAAAGTTCTATGCCGCGGGAAAGATTCCGGGCGGCTATTTCAAGCGGGAAGGGCGCCCGACCGAGCGCGAGACGCTGATCTCGCGGCTCATCGACCGTCCGATCCGTCCGCTCTTCGTCCCGGGCTACCGCAACGAGACCCAGGTCATCGTGACGGTGCTCTCTCACGATCTGGAAAACGAGCCCGACATCGTCGCGCTGGTGGCCTCGTCAGCCGCCCTCACGCTTTCGGGCATTCCCTTCATGGGCCCGATCGGGGCGGCGCGCGTCGGCTATATCGGCGGCGAATACAAGCTCAACCCGCAGATCGACGAGATGGTGAATTCCGATCTCGATCTGGTGGTGGCGGGAACGGCCGACGCCGTGCTGATGGTCGAATCGGAGGCCAAGGAACTGACCGAAGAGGTCATGCTCGGCGCCGTGATGTTCGGCCACCGCGAGATGCAAAAGGTGGTCGACGCGATCATCCGGCTGGCCGAGAAGGCCGCCAAGGAACCGCGCGATGTTCACACGGCCGAATATGAAGCCGAACTCGCGCTTCTGTCGCGTCATGCGGAAAGCGATCTCAAGGACGCCTACCAGATTGCGGCAAAGGGCTCCCGGCACGAGCGCATCGATGCCATCAAGACCGAAGCGGCCGCTTCTCTCGTCGGCGAAGAGGAAGGCAAGATTCCGTCGGGCCTCTTCGGCAAGCTGTTCAAGGAGCTGGAGAGCCGCGTGATGCGCAGCGCCGTCATCGAGACGGGCATGCGCATCGATGGGCGCGATCTGAAAACGGTGCGTCCCATCGTGTGCGAAGTGGGCGTGCTGCCGCGCGCCCATGGCAGCGCGCTCTTCACCCGCGGGGAGACGCAAGGCCTCGTGGTGGCGACGCTCGGCACCGGCGAAGACGAGCAGTTCATCGATTCGCTCGAAGGCACCTACAAGCAGCACTTCATGCTGCATTACAATTTTCCGCCCTATTCGGTGGGTGAAGTCGGCCGCATGACGGGTGCCGGACGCCGCGAAATCGGTCACGGCAAACTCGCCTGGCGGGCCGTCCATCCGCTGCTGCCCGACAAGACGACGTTCCCCTACACCATCCGCGTGGTGTCCGAGATCACCGAATCCAACGGCTCGTCCTCCATGGCCACGGTGTGCGGCTCGTCGCTTGCGCTGATGGATGCGGGCGTGCCGCTGAAGCGGGCGGTTGCGGGCATCGCGATGGGCCTGATCAAGGAGGGCGACAAGTTCGCGGTGCTCTCCGACATCCTGGGCGACGAAGATCATCTGGGCGACATGGACTTCAAGGTGGCAGGCACCGAAACGGGCGTCACCTCGCTGCAGATGGACATCAAGATCACCGGCATCACCGAAGAGATCATGAAGGTCGCGCTCGGTCAGGCCAAGGATGGGCGCCTGCACATCCTGGGCGAAATGGGCAAGGCCATCACCACCGCTCGCTCCGAGCTTGGCGAGCATGCGCCGCGTATCGAGACGATCAAGATCCCGACCGACAAGATCCGCGAAGTGATCGGGTCGGGCGGCAAGGTGATCCGCGAGATCGTCGAGAAGACGGGTGCCAAGATCGACATCCAGGACGACGGCACCATCAAGGTGGCGAGCGCCGACGGCGAGTCGATCAAGGCAGCGCTGAAGTGGATCAAATCGATCGTGGCCGAACCCGAAATCGGCGAAATCTACGAAGGCAAGGTCGTCAAGATCATGGATTTCGGCGCCTTCGTGAATTTCTTCGGGCCTCGCGACGGTCTGGTGCACATTTCCGAGCTCGCCTCCAAGCGCGTCGCCAAGGTGAACGACGTCGTCAAGGAAGGCGACGTGGTCAAAGTGAAGCTGATCGGCATGGACGACCGCGGCAAGGTGCGGCTTTCCATGAAGGCGGTGGATCAGGCGACCGGCGAGGATTTGAGCAAGAAGCAGGGAGCCGAAGGCGATCAGCAGCAGGCCGGCTGAGGCTTCATCGATACCCATGAGAACGCCCGGGAGACAGATGTTTCCCGGGCGTTTTCTTGACGAATGCGGTTCACACCCTTACCTTAGCTAAGCTTAGCTAAGCGACATGGAGCATGGACAAGACCGTCAATATCCACGAAGCCAAGACAAATCTGTCCAGTCTCATTGCCGAGGTTGAGGCGGGCGAAGAAGTGGTCATCGCCCGGGCCGGCAAGCCGGTTGCGAAATTGGTGCCCATCAAAAGCCGCGTCGCCCGCACAAAGCGCCGTAAGCTCGCCGGTGTGATGAAGGGAAAGATATGGATCGGACCGGATTTCGACGATCCGCTGCCCGAAGATATTCTTGCCGCCTTTCGTGGGGAGAAACCGTGAAACTTCTGTTGGATTCCCACGTCATCCTGTGGTGGCTGGCGAATCCCCGTGCGCTCAGAGCAGAAGCGCTGGACAAACTCGAGTTGACCGAGAATGAGCTTTTCGTCAGTGCAGCAAGCTGGTGGGAACTTGGAATAAAGCGCGCATTGCAGCGGCTTCGCTTCGACATGGATGCTTTGGCGAAATTCCTCGATCGCGGCAACGCATATCGTCTGTCGGTGACTTTTGCACATGCAGAGATGGCTGCAAACCTCCCTGCGCATCACTCTGACCCTTTCGATCGGATGCTGGCAGCCCAGGCACGCGCGGAAGACTTGGTGCTCATGACCCGAGATAAAGTATTCGACCTGTACGAAGTCCCGGTCATTCGGGCCTGAGAGCTGAAGCGGATCGGGAAATGGTGATCTTTCGGCTTATCGGTCTTGTTCTCCTTGTGCTCGCGCTGATGCTGTTGGGCGCCGATGTGGTGAGCACGCTCGAAGCCAAGGGCATGACCGTGATCCGCTCGCTGGATGGGATCCTGGCGCTCTTCGGCATGGACGCCCATGCCTGGGCGGCGCAGCGCCTGACGCCCGCGCTGGCGCCGATCTTCGCCACCATTCTGTCCTGGCCGGGCTGGGCGGTGCTTGGGGTTCCGGGTGCGATACTCGGGATGCTCGCCGCGCCCCGCCGTGAACGATACCGGCTTCCGCCGCCAATCCCGCCCGCCAACCAGACCGGTCCATGAGAGCGGGGTTGCGGCGGGCGGTTCGCCCGCTATGATCCGCAGCCCGTCAACCTTGCGAGACCCATGAGCATCGAAGCGCCCGAAACCGTCATCGTGAATCATACCCGCGTCGCCTGCGACGGGGGCGAGGGCGCGCTCGGCCATCCCAAGGTCTATCTCGAAATGGGAGACGAGGGTTTCGTCGAGTGCGGTTATTGCGACCGGCGCTTCGTCCTCAGCAAGGAAGCGGCCGAAGCCCGGGAGAAGGGCGAGGCCGGGGCGCATTGAACGCCGCTGGCCAGGGGCTTGCGAAAGCCCGCGCGCTTCAGCCGGGCGATCATCTCTACCTGATCGACGGCTCGGGCTTCATCTTCCGCGCCTACCACGCGCTGCCGCCGCTGACGCGCAAATCGGACGGGCTTCCGACGGGTGCGGTGTCGGGCTTCTGCAACATGCTGTGGAAGCTGCTTGAAGACACCAAAGCCGGCGACAAACCGAGCCATCTCGCGGTGATCTTCGACGCCGGCCAGCATACCTTCCGCAACGAGATGTACACGGAATACAAAGCCAACCGTTCCGCGCCGCCCGACGATCTCATCCCGCAATTCCCGCTGACCCGCGATGCCGTGCGCGCTTTCGAGGTCGCCTGCGTCGAAAAGAAGGGCTACGAGGCCGACGATCTGATCGCGACCTATGCGCGGGTGGCGCGCGAAGCCGGCGCCAAGGTCACCATCGTCTCCTCCGACAAGGACCTGATGCAGCTCATTGACGACGGCGCCGTCGAGATGCTGGACACGATGAAAAGCCGCCGCATCGGTTCAACTGAGGTGATCGAACGCTTCGGCGTACCGCCGGAAAAGGTGGTCGACGTCCAGGCCCTGATTGGAGATTCCATCGACAATGTGCCGGGCGTGCCGGGGATCGGGGTCAAGACCGCGGCCAAACTGATTGCCGAATTCGGCGACCTCGAATCGCTGCTGGCCCGCGCGGGCGAGGTCAAGCAGAACAAGTGCCGCGAAGCTCTGATCGAACATGCCGAGCAGGCGCGGCTTTCGGCGCGCCTGGTGCTGCTCGACAGGGACGTGCCGCTCGATGAGCCGGTCGAAAATTTCGCCGTCCACGATCCCGATCCGGCGAAGCTGATCCCGTTCCTGAAGTCGCTGGAATTTTCCAGTCTGCTGCGCCGGGCCGCCGCGAAATTGGGCGTAAACGAAGCCGACGCGTTCGCGCCAGCAGCCGAACCATCCCCGGCACCCGTAACGGTGCGCGCCGAAGCCAAACCCGCCGCCCCGGTTCCTGCCGCGGGCCAAGGCTGTCCCGGCGCTGTAACGGATCGCGCAGCGCTGCTGCGTCCGATCGATTATGGCCGCTATGACTGCATCTCCGATATGGCAGCGCTCGACCGCTGCATCGCGTCCGCCCACGAAACCGGACTGCTCGCGCTCTCGGTCGAAACCGATTCCATCGATCCCATGCGGACGCGCCTTACCGGCATCGCGCTTTCAACCGCACCTGGAACCGCCTGTTACATCCCGCTCGGACACCGCATATCGGGCGAATTGGACTTGGCCGGCGCGGCGCCCGTGCAATTGGCGGAAAAGGATGTGCTCGCCCGTCTTGCGCCTGCGCTCGAAGACGAGAGCATCGTCAAGCTCGGGCACAATCTGAAATTCGCGTTCGTAACGTTGGCCCAGCGCGGTCTGCCGATACGGGCTTACGACGATCCGATGCTGATGTCCTATGTGCTCGATCTCGGGCTGCACGGCCACGGGCTGGAGGAATTGTCCGAGATTCATCTGCAGCACAAGCCCGTTGCGCTCGCCGACATCATCGGCAAGGGCCGCGACAAGGTGCCGTTCGAACAGGCGGGGCTGAAAGAGGCCGCACGCTACGCCGCCGAACGCGCCGACATCGCGCTGCGCCTCTCGCTGCTGCTGAAGCCGCGCCTTGTGGCCGAGCGGCGGATGACGGTCTACGAGACCCTCGAGCGCCCGCTGATTTCGGTGCTGGCGCGCATGGAGCGCAACGGCATCGCCATTGCGCCCCCTTTTCTCGCCAAACTGTCGAACGATTTCGCGCTTTCGATGGCGCGGCTGGAACAGGAATGCTGCAAGCTTGCGGGCGAGACGTTCAATTTGGGTTCGCCCAAGCAATTGGGCGACATCCTGTTCGGCAAGTTCTCGCTGCCGGGCGGAAAGCGCACCAAGACGGGCGCATGGTCGACGGACGCCGACATACTGGAAGAACTCGCCGCGGGCGGTCATGATCTGCCCAAGACCATCCTGGAATGGCGGCAGCTTTCCAAACTGAAATCGACCTACACGGACGCCCTTCCCACCTACGTGAATGCGGCAACCGGCCGCGTTCATACGTCCTATGCGCTGGGCTCCACCACCACGGGGCGGCTGTCATCCAACGAGCCCAACCTGCAGAACATCCCGATCCGCACCGAGGAAGGCCGCCGCATCCGCCGCGCCTTCGTGGCGCCGGAAGGCCGCTCATTGGTGTCGGCGGATTATTCCCAGATCGAGCTGCGCCTTCTCGCCCATATCGCGGACGTGCCGGCGTTGCGCCGGGCGTTCGCAGATGGGCTCGACATTCACGCAATGACGGCCTCCGAGATGTTTGGCGTCCCGGTCAAGGACATGCCCCCGGAGATTCGGCGCCGTGCCAAGGCGATCAATTTCGGCATCATCTACGGCATCTCGGCGTTCGGGCTCGCCAACCAGCTCGGCATCCCGCGCGGCGAGGCCGACGCCTACATCAAGAAATATTTCGAGCGCTTCCCCGGCATTCGCGACTACATGGAATCGACCAAGGCCTTCGTGCGCGAGCACGGCTACGTCGAGACGATCTTCGGGCGGCGCATCCATGTCCGCGATGTGAAGGCCCAAAGCGCCGCCCAGCGGGCGTTCGGCGAACGGCAGGCCATCAACGCGCCGATCCAGGGTTCGGCGGCCGATATCATCCGCCGCGCGATGGTTCGCCTCATCCCTGCGCTCGCGGAGAACGATCTGGACGCGCAGCTTCTCCTGCAGGTCCATGACGAGCTGGTTCTGGAGGCGCCCGACGGCCAAGCCAAACAGGTTTGCGATGTCGCGCGCTCGGTGATGGAAAAAGCATCGCTGCCGGTGATCCAATTGCGTGTGCCATTGGTGGTCGACGCGCGCGCTGGCAAGAACTGGGACGAGGCGCACTAGCTCTAGCGAGATTGCATTGCGCCGGATTGCGTTCGAGCGCCGTTACGCCGCCAAGGCGCGCATGGCGTCTTCCTGGGCGATACCGATGCCCTCAAGCTGCGTGGCAAGCTCCACCAACACCTTATCGCGGTCGATGGCCGAACGCCGCTCGCTTTCGAGGTGAGCGATATAGGAATTCAGGAACCCGGGCTTGGCGAGCGATGCCATGACGAGTCTCCGCGCCTTCATCATCAGATCGCCCTGCGTGAAGACGCCGGCCGCGCAGAGCTTCACCATCGTCTGCGCCCGCTCGATCGGGTTCGTCATGCGGGCTTCGATGGAGGCGAGGAATTTCGCGCGCGCTTCGATCCGGATCGCCACCGTGTCGAGTGCGACCGCGATCTGATTTTTCTGGACGTCCTGGAAGCCGGAACGCAGCACCCGGTCCTGCAACTCCGCAAGCCGTCGCAGACGCTGTGGGACGGGGGCGCCCGCACCAAGCTGATCCTCGAAATTGTTCGCCGTGATGATCGGCATCACGAAATTGGAGAGCGTTCGCTTGTTCTCGGCGCCGACGATATTTTCTTCCGCAACCAGGAGCCGTTCCAGCTTTTCGTCCAGTGTCCTTGCGCTCTGCATGTATTGCTGGAGCGGCTCGTGCGTGATCAGCCGCCGGGAGCGTTCGGTGAACGCCTCGATCAAATCCTGGTTGGAGAGATACTTGCCTTGGCCGCGCACCAGCCGGTTGCCGAGCCGGCGCAGCATCTTGAACTCGTCTTCGAGGGCGTCGGGGCAGAGGCGCTTGAAGCCTTTCAGTTCGGCCAGAATACGGCCGGCGATGGCGGTACGGGATTCGGGCAATTCGTCCTTGGAGAAAAAGCGCGCCAGTTCGTTGATGCCCCGCCCCGCCCCCTCGGCGACATTGACCTTCTCGCCCAGGAACAGCTCGACGAGGTTGAGCAATGCATGGCCGAGATCGGGATTGTGTCCCAGGAGGTCGGCAAGCGCCGCCGCTCCGTTCAGGATCTCCGCGATCAGCGTATCGACAGAGGTGAGGATAAGCGTGCGCCCCTGGCCTTCCTGCGGCACGTTCTCGATCAGGAGCAGCAGGCGTTGCAGCTTCACGTCCCAGCTCTTGGCGGGAGCGAGATATTTGGCGAGCGCACCGTTCATCACGTAGCGCGCTTCCAGATTGAGGCCGAGCTTCTCGGCCAGCTGTCCGAATTCAGCGGCTTTGAGCTCGGGGAACAGCTTTCTGCGCTCGTCCTTGTAGACGCGATGGATCGCGCCGGTGCAAAGCTCGTTCAGCTGCTTGACGATCTGGGCGACCGAAAATTCGGAATCGGTGGCCTGCGCGACGGCGATCTTCTGGATCGCGTGCTGATAGGTCGTGCCGGTCGCCTCGAATTTCTCCAGCGCAGCCGCGCTGTGGATCAATTCCGTGACCGTCAGCTTGTGCCGTGCCAGCCATTCGGACAGAAGGCGCGCCATGGTCATGCGCGCGTGGTAGGAATAGAGATCGTCGGGCTTGAAGCAGGGCGACGGATTGGCGATGTCGTCGACTTTCTTGTTCTTCTTTTTGACCTCGCTGTGCCCCGCCTCGAAGATGGTAAGGCCCATATAGTCGCCGGTGGAGGATTGATAGGTCTCCTTCACCACTTTGACCGCGGTGGCTTTGCCCTCCTCCAGCAAGGCGCGCGCGTGATCGAGCGCCGTCTCGCGATCTTCGACCGCTTCGATCAGCGCCCAGCCGCCCCCTTTGCCGAGTTGGCGAAATATCTCGTAGTGGATTTCCTGCAAACGGTCCTCCGGCCGCGTAGGCGGAGGAAATTAGACGTTCCAGCTTAAATGCCGGTTAAGCACACCGGATCGGCCGGAACGCGGTGCAGCGCCAGGTCGAGGATCGTGGGCGTCTCGCCGCAGAGCCGGCATGCGGGATCGGGTGAAACTTTGACGGTCCGGAATTGGGTCCCCAGCGCGTCGTAGATCAGCAGACGCCCCGCCATGCGATCGCCGATGCCGAGGATCTCCTTCAGCACCTCGACCGCCTGCAGTGTCCCCATCACGCCCGCGACCGCCCCGAGGACCCCCGTCTCGCTGCAATTGGGGGCCAGGTCGGGCGGCGGTATTTCCGGGAAAAGGCAGCGATAGCAAGGATTTCTCGCGGTTCTGTCCCACGCCCGGTAGGTCGCGAGCTGGCCATCGAATTCCGTCACGGCAGCCGAGACCAGCGTCTTTTTCCCGAAATGGCTGGCATCGTTGAGAAGAAAGCGGGTCGCGAAATTGTCCGAGCCGTCCGCCACAATGTCGTAATCGGCAAGAATGGAAGCGACATTGCCCGATGTCAGGCGCTCGGCATGGGGAACCAGTTTGACGCCCGGATTGATGGCGTGGGCGGTATCGCTTGCCGATTCCGTCTTCAACCGCCCAACATCCTGTGTCCGGTGCGCGATCTGGCGCTGCAGATTGGAGAGGCTTACCCGGTCAAAATCAGCAATGCCGATGGTCCCGACCCCTGCCGCGGCCAGATAGAGGATCAACGGGCTGCCAAGGCCGCCCGCCCCCACCACCAGCACCCTGGCGCGGAGGAGCTTGGCCTGGCCGGCACCGCCCACCTCCCTCAGCACGATGTGGCGTGCGTAGCGTTCGAGGTCTTCGTCTTTGAGCGCCCTGGGGCCATGCGGGGGGGATTGGCTCATGTGCATTTCTTAACATGGCGGCCCGCGAAAATCTCAAGCAGGCAGGGTCCGTTAACCAGCGCGGGGCCGCATCGTTGCGGCAACTTGCCCGGCAAACTATCTTGCCCGGAAGCCGCGTTGGACGGATAAAGCGACCGGGCCGGCTGGGCTTTGCGGACGTACCTGCAGAGTCGACCGGCGGAAAAGCGCGAGAGGCCGACGAGGCCCGATGCCGGAGCGGTTCCGGTCCGCAACACTGGTTCGCCTTCAGGGAGGGCGGGAAAGACTGCTTTCATCGAAAAGCCGGCGGGCCTCCTGAGCACCCCGTGCGGCACGCATTCTCTGTTGCGATGCCTTGAACGGGTCGGCGGACGGGAACGCGGCAATAAAGGGGTTTCAAGAGAATGACGGTACCGATGGCTATTCCGGCGAGTCCGACGACCAACAAAAAGCTTCTCGCCTGGGTCGAAGAAGTGGCGGCGCAAACAAAACCCGCCCAGATTTATTGGTGCGACGGATCGAAGGAAGAATATGACCGCCTCTGCGCGGAGATGGTCAACGCCGGCACCCTCATCAGGCTCAATCCTGCCAAGCGCCCCAATTCCTATCTCTGCCGGTCCGATCCCGCCGATGTCGCGCGCGTGGAGGACCGCACCTTCATCTGTTCGGCAAGCAAGGACGACGCCGGCCCCACCAACAATTGGGTGGACCCGTCTGAGATGCGCGCGAAACTGGACCGGCTGCTCGACGGCGCCATGCGCGGGCGCACCATGTACGTCATCCCTTTCAGCATGGGACCGATCGGCTCGCCGATTTCCCATATCGGCGTGCAGCTCACCGATTCGCCTTATGTCGCCGTCAGCATGCGCGTGATGACGCGCATGGGGCAGAAGGCGCTCGATCAGCTCGGTGACGGCGAGTTCGTGCATTGCCTGCATTCGGTGGGCGCGCCGCTCGCCGACGGTCAGAAGGATGTGGCCTGGCCCTGCAATGCCGAGCACAAATACATCGTCCATTTCCCCGACGATTATTCCATCGTCTCGTTCGGTTCGGGCTATGGCGGCAATGCGCTGCTGGGCAAGAAGTGCTTCTCCTTGCGCATCGCCTCGATGCTAGGCCGCGATCAGGGCTGGCTCGCCGAGCACATGCTGATCCTGGGCGTCGAGAGTCCCGATGGCGAAAAGACTTATGTGGCAGCCGCGTTTCCATCGGCTTGCGGCAAGACGAATTTCTCCATGCTGGTCCCGCCGGAAGGCTTCGGCGGCTGGAAGGTGACCACCATCGGCGACGACATCGCATGGATCAAGCCGCGCCCCGACGGCACCTTCCGCGCCATCAATCCGGAGGCCGGCTTCTTCGGCGTCGCGCCCGGCACGGGCATGAAGTCGAACCCCAACGCGGTCAAGATGCTGACCCATGACGTGATCTTCACCAATGTCGCGCTCACCGACGATGGCGATGTGTGGTGGGAAGGCCTGACGGACACGGCGCCCGCACATCTGATCGATTGGCAGGGCAAGGATTGGACGCCGGAATCGGGGCGCAAGGCCGCCCATCCCAATTCGCGCTTCACGGTGTCGGCGCGTCAGTGCCCGAGCTACGACCCGGCGGGCGATGATCCCGAAGGCGTGCCGATCTCGGCCTTCATCTTCGGCGGGCGGCTGTCGCGCACCTTCCCGCTGGTCTACGAATCGCGGAGCTGGGCGAACGGCGTCTATTGGGCCTCCGTCATGGGTTCGGAAGCAACCGCGGCTGCCGAGAATCAGGCGGCGATCCGGCGCGATCCTTTCGCGATGCTGCCGTTCTGCGGCTACAACATGGGCGATTATTGGAAGCACTGGCTGTCCATCAAGGACAAGGTGACACAGCTTCCGCGCATCTATCGCGTGAACTGGTTCCGCAAGGACGACAACGGCAAGTTCGTCTGGCCCGGTTTCGGTGAAAACATGCGCGTGCTGAAATGGATCGTGGACCGCGTAAGAGGCCGCGCCACGGATTCGCCGGAAGGCCCCTTCGGGTTCCAGCCGCGCTATCAGGACCTGCCCTGGAACGGCGTGAATTTCCCGAAGGAGAAATTCCAGCGCATCACGGACATCGACCGCGCGGAAGGCCTGGAAGAAGCCGAGGACCAGCTGGCGCATTTCGAGGCGTTCGGCGACCGCCTGCCGGCCGCACTGGAAAGCGAACGCCAGGACCTGATCAACCGTCTCAAAGCGTCCCCGCCTGTGTGGAGTGCCGGCTAAAACCTGAGGCTTCCTCCCGCACGGGGAAGGAAAAAAGGACCATCTCGGTATTTTTCTTGCGCCCGGAACGCGGCCATATGCGTTGATTCGGGCGCCCATGAAGATGCTATCCGGGGGCTCAAAAGGCTCCGCCCCTATCGCGCCCAAGGACGTTCCGCTCTGCGGAAGCCGGTTGCTGACTGCGCTGCCTCTGGAGGAGCGGGCGCGCATTGCGCGCCATCTGGTGCGGCGCGACTTGCGCCGGACGGAAGTCCTGTTCGAGCCCGGCGACGACATCGAGAAGACTTATTTCCCCTGCCGCGGCACGATGGGCTCGCTCGTCGTGATCCTTTCCGATGGGCGAGAGGTGGAAGCCGCGACCATCGGGCATGAAGGCGCCATCGGCGGCATCGTAAGCGCCGGCCACAAGCCCGCTTATACGCGCGCGGTCGTCCAGATCGGGGGGCCCGCTCTGGCCATTGAAACGGCGCGGCTGGAAGAGGTGAAGGCGGCTTCGCCTCCGGTGCGCGAACTGTTTTCGCGTTACGCCGATGCGCTACTTGCGCAGATCATGCAGTCGGTGGCATGCAATGCGCTGCATTCGGTGGAGGCGCGCTGCTCGCGCTGGCTGCTCTCGACGCAGGACCGCATCGTCTCATCGGGTCCCATTCCGCTGACGCAGGAAGCGCTCGCCGAAATGATCGGCGTGCAGCGCACGACCGTGACGGTGGTGATGAACGCGCTCGAAGCACGTGGTTTGATCCGGCATTCAAGGGGCCGGGTCGAGATTCTGGACCGCGCAGGAATCCAGAAGATCGCGTGCGAGTGCTACAACTCCGTCGAGGACCATTTCGCCCGCGTGCTGCCCGCGGCGGTGCTGGAACCGAATTAGCGGCGCGTCACATCCATTGGATGGCGGACCCTTCGGCAAGCTCCAAGTGAGGAGATACAATAGCCCTCACAGCTTTGCGCTTGTCGAAGCATGAAGGGCGTCATTCCCGATCCGCAAGCTGCCTCTCCAGCTCCTGCAGCAGGCGCTCCCAGGACTCCGCGAGTTCCTCATAGCTGCGTGCGACCTCCGGCACGGCGGCCTCGGCGGCCTGTTTCCTCACGCCGGACACGAGCGCGCGAATTTGCGCAATCCTATCGGCGAGCGAGCCCGTATCCGAATTGGTCATACCGTTTCCCGATGAAAGTCGCAGGGCGGGATGGTAGGCGCAAAGCGAAAGCGGGACGGTCACCTACCCGACAAATCTGCCGGTTTGCAGGGCGAATTATTCCGCGGGGCCGCCGAGGAATTCCTTCATCTTGGCGAAGAAGGTTTCGGAATCGGGATTGGTGCCCTCGCGCGATTCCTCTTCGAATGCGCGAAGCAATTCCTTCTGCTTTTTGGTGAGCTTCACCGGCGTCTCCACCCGCACCTCGACAAAGAGATCGCCGTGCTGGCCGTGGCTTCTCAAGACCGGCATGCCCTTGCTCCGCATCCGGAACTGGTGCCCCGTCTGCGTGCCTTCGGGAATGGTGATGCGCACGGCCGCGCCCGACAGCATCGGGACTTCGATTTCCCCGCCAAGGGAAGCCGTCACGAACCCGATCGGTACGCGGCAATAGAGATCGTTCGCATCACGCTGGAAGATCGGGTGCTGCGTGACCGAGAGGAAGATATAGAGATCGCCCGGCGGCCCGCCATTCAGCCCGGCCTGGCCTTCGCCCGAGAGGCGGATGCGCGTGCCCTCCTCGACGCCCGGCGGGATCTCGACGGAAAGCGTGCGCTCTTTCTGGATGTGACCCTGGCCCTGGCACGGCTTGCAGGGATGTTTCACGACGCGCCCCTGGCCCCGGCATTTGGGGCAGGTGCGCTCGATGGTGAAGAAGCCCTGGCTCGCGCGCACCTTGCCGTGGCCCTGGCAGGTCGCACAGGTTTCAGGCTGGCTGCCCTTTTGGGCGCCCGAACCCGCGCATTCCTCGCATGCGACCATGGAGGGCACGCGGATTTCGGCCGACTTGCCGTGAAACGCGTCTTCGAGCGCGATCTCCATGTTGTAGCGGAGATCGCCGCCGCGGTTGGAGCGCCGCTGGCGCTTGCCGCCCATGAACTCGCCGAAGAGATCGTCGAACACATCGGTGAAGGAGGCGGCAAAATCGAAGCCTTGCGGCCCGCCGCGGCCGCCATTCTCGAACGCGGCATGGCCGAAGCGGTCATAGGCCGCGCGCTTGTCCGGGTCCTTCAGGATGTCATAGGCCTCGCTGACTTCCTTGAATTTGTGCTCGGCGGATTTGTCGTCCGGATTGCGGTCGGGGTGGCATTCCTTGGCGAGTTTGCGATAGGCCGCCTTCATGTCCTCGATGGAGCAGGTGCGAGCCACGCCCAGCACTTCGTAAAAGCAACGCTTGCTCATGGCACCCGCCCCCCGGCGTACTGTTCAGAAACCAGAAACCGGACATCCGAATTCGGAAGCCTGAAATCAGATAAGCAATCACTCATCTACACTATTCCGATTTCCGGTTTCTGAACTCCGATTTTCCAAAGGTGCAGCCTAAGCTGCACCTTTTTTCTGGTCGTCGACCTCGGAGAATTCCGCGTCCACGACGTTCTCGTCCTTCGGCGCCCCTGCGCCGCCCTCGGAGCCGGGGCCCTCGCCGCCCTCACCGCCGCCCTGGCCCGCCTTGTACATGGCTTCGCCAAGCTTCATGGAGGCTTGGGCCAGCGCGTTGGTCTTGGCTTTGATGTCTTCGACATCGTCGGTCTTGATCGCCGATTTCAGCGCCGCAATCGCGTTCTCGATCGCGGTGCGTTCGGCGTCCGAGATCTTGGAGCCGTGTTCGGCGGTCGCCTTTTCGGTCGAATGGATCAGCCCGTCGCCATGGTTCTTGGCCTCGGCCAGTTCCTTGGCCTTCTTATCATCGGCGGCATGGGCCTCGGCTTCCTTGACCATCTTCTCGATGTCAGCCTCGGAAAGCCCGCCCGACGCCTGGATGCGGATGGTCTGCTCCTTGCCGGTCGCCTTGTCCTTGGCGCCGACCGACACGATGCCGTTCGCGTCGATGTCGAAGGTGACTTCCACCTGCGGGACGCCACGGGGGGCCGGCGGAAGGCCGACGAGGTCAAACTGGCCGAGCAGCTTGTTGTTGGCCGCCATTTCGCGCTCGCCCTGGAAGACGCGGATGGTCACGGCCGTCTGGTTGTCGTCAGCGGTCGAGAACACCTGGCTCTTCTTGGTCGGGATCGTGGTGTTGCGTTCGATCAGGCGCGTGAACACGCCACCTAGCGTCTCGATGCCGAGCGAGAGCGGCGTCACGTCAAGCAGCAGCACGTCCTTGACTTCGCCCTTCAGCACACCTGCCTGGATGGCGGCGCCGATGGCCACGACTTCGTCCGGGTTGACGCCCTTATGCGGCTCCTTGCCGAAGAGCTGCTTCACCGCCTCCTGCACCTTGGGCATGCGGGTCATGCCGCCGACCAGGATGACTTCGTCGATCTGGTTGGCGGAAACGCCCGCGTCCTTCAGCGCCTGGCGAACCGGGGCGATGGTCTTCTGGATCAGGTCGTCGACCAGCGCTTCCAATTTGGCGCGCGTGATCTTCATGGTCAGGTGCTTGGGGCCCGACGCATCGGCCGTGATGAAGGGGAGATTCACTTCCGTCTGCATGGCGGAAGAGAGTTCGATTTTCGCTTTTTCGGCCGCTTCCTTCAGCCGCTGCAGGGCCAGCCGGTCGCCGCGCAGGTCGATACCCGTTTCCTTCTTGAACTCGTCGGCCAGATAATTCACCAGCCGGATATCGAAATCCTCACCGCCCAGGAAGGTGTCGCCATTGGTCGACTTCACCTCGAAGACGCCGTCGCCGATCTCGAGAACGGAGATGTCGAAAGTGCCGCCGCCGAGGTCATAGACCGCGATCGTGCCGGCGTTCTTCTTGTCCATGCCATAGGCAAGGGCGGCCGCGGTCGGCTCGTTGATGATGCGCAAGACTTCCAGGCCGGCGATCTTGCCGGCGTCCTTGGTCGCCTGGCGCTGTGCGTCATTGAAATAGGCAGGGACCGTAATGACGGCCTGGCTGACCTTCTCGCCGAGGTAGGATTCGGCCGTTTCCTTCATCTTCTGCAGGATGAAGGCCGAAATCTCGGATGGGGCGTACTGCTTGTTGTCGCGGCCCAAGACCCAGGCGTCGCCATTGCCAGCCTTGACGATCTTGTAGGGCACCATGCCGATGTCCTTCTGGGTCATCGGATCGTCGAAGCGCCGGCCGATCAGGCGCTTGATCGCGAAAAACGTATTCTCGGGATTGGTCACCGCCTGGCGCTTGGCGGGCTGGCCGATCAGGCGCTCCCCGTCCGCGGTAAAGGCGACGATGGAGGGCGTCGTGCGCGCCCCTTCGGAATTCTCGATCACTTTTGGCGCCGATCCTTCCATGACCGCGACGCAGGAATTGGTCGTGCCAAGGTCGATGCCGATAACTTTTGCCATATAATCCTCCTGATGGCGGACAGACGCTTGGGCCCTTCAACGGAAGCGGCCCCTCTCGTCCATCCCCTCGATCCAAACCGAAACGAAAGGCGTGTCTTGCGCTATATAGGGAGGGGAGAAAGCTCCGACAACCGCGTTACGCGGGCTTCGGAGGCGGTTTTGCATAGTTTCACCGCAAATAGCCCGGCTCAGCCACCAATGGTGCAAGGGCCGCTCGGTTACCCCCTGGGCGATCCCATGGAGGGGCATGCGGCCCCGGATTGAGATTGCCGCTTCGTCGCGGCCGGACACTTGGTCCGGATTTCGTCCCGGTTGCGTCTCAAGTTTATCACCAACCGGAATTCGATCATTGGGGTAAGCTCTTGGCGAGCCTCGGATAGCGACATCGCCCATCAGACCCCCGTCTAGCGATATCTGCGCCGAGGCTCCCCCAAAATCCAGGAACTGCGCGGAATTCGGGCTCGTGGCGTTTGCGCCCTAAGCCCCATTAACCCTCGGTTGGCGATGCGGCAGGCGAGGGTCAGTAGACGTCCATATGGGCGATCCGCCGGTCGTTCGGAACGGCATTCAGCGCGTCATGATAGGTCTGGGCAAGCCGATCCTCGATATGCTGCTGCGAAAAGGCCTTGGTGCAGGTGGCGAATTGCGGGTCCTTCTCGGTGATGCCGACAGCCTGGCAGTTCAGCGCCGCCTGGCGCATGACGCTCGGGTCGGCCGCACAGGCCGAAAGTGCCATTCCGATCGATGCCACGACGATGATGGTGCGCATGAAAGCTGTCTCCCTTCCGCCCGGCCCGAGCGGCCCTCAAGGCTTGATACCATAGGCCGGGCAGGCGGGAAAACCATCAAGGTCCAGCCAATCCGCCATCATAGGGTGACGCCGAGACGGGCTGCGAGGCGGGCGCGATAGGCGTCCATATCGGCAATCGGCCGGCGCGCAACACCGCTCTTCATCGCGGCTTCCGCGACCGCCGAAGACACCCGCGAAATCAACCGCGGATCGAACGGCACCGGAATGATGTAATCCCGGCCGTAGACATAATGCGCCCCGCGATAGGCGGCCGCGACCGATTCCGGCACCTCTTCGCGCGCAAGCTCGGCCAAGGCGTTGGCGGCGGCGATCTTCATCTCTTCGTTGATGGTCGTGGCCGCGACATCGAGCGCGCCGCGAAAAATATAGGGGAAGCCGAGAACATTGTTGATCTGGTTTGGATAGTCCGAACGGCCCGTCGCGATGATGGCATCGCTTCTCACCTCGCGGACCTCTTCGGGCGTGATCTCGGGATCGGGATTGGCCATGGCGAAAATGATCGGCTCCTTCGCCATGGTCTTGACCATCGCCTGCGTCACCGCGCCCTTCGCCGAGAGACCGATGAACACATCCGCCCCCTCAAGCGCCTCGCTCAGCGTGCGCGCATTGGTTTCGGCAGCATAAGGCATCTTCCATTGGTTCATCCCTTCGGTGCGCCCGCTATAGATCACGCCTTTGGTGTCGCAGAGGATGACGTTGCTGCGCATCAGCCCCATTTGGGCGAGCAGGTTGAGGCAGGCAATGCCGGCCGCGCCCGCGCCATTCACCACGAGCTTGGTGTTTTCGATTTTGCGCCCCGTCAATTGCAGCGCATTGATGAAGCCCGCCGCCGTAATGATGGCCGTTCCATGCTGATCGTCATGGAAGACGGGAATGTCCATCAGCGACCGCAGGCGATTCTCGATGATGAAGCAATCAGGCGCCTTGATGTCTTCGAGATTGATGCCGCCGCAGGTGGGTCCGAGATAGCGCACCGCGCCGATGAAGGATTCGACGTCCGAGGTGTCGACCTCCAGATCGATGGCGTCGATATCGGCGAAGCGCTTGAAGAGGACGGCCTTGCCCTCCATCACGGGCTTGGAGGCCAGCGCGCCGAGATCGCCCAGACCGAGGATCGCCGTACCGTTGGAGATCACCGCAACCCGGTTCGCCCGCGTCGTATACACGTAGGCGAGGTCGGGATTCTTGGCGATGGCCAGCACCGGAACGGCAACGCCGGGGGAATAGGCGAGAGAAAGATCGCGCTGGGTCGCCATCGGTTTGGTGGCGCGGATTTCGAGCTTGCCGGGCTTGTCGCCGGCATGGAAAGCCAAGGCTTCTTCAGCGGTGAATGACGGGCGGTCGGCCATGTGAGAATAGTTCTCCAAATCAATGGCGCGATTCTGAGCCGATAAGGCTCGGCGTTCAACCTTCGGCAAGCGAAAGCGATGCCTTGGGGACAAATCGCGGCCCGGTGCGCCGTTCGCGCCAACGCTTGAAACCGATCTGCTAGGCTCGACGCATGGCCGAAACCTACGCGCACCTACCGATCGACAAGGACGACAGCGAGCCCGCGCGCGAGGCGGCGCTCGCCGATGCGACGCCCATGATGGCGCAGTACCACGAGATCAAGGCGGCCCATCCGGATTACCTGTTGTTCTACCGCATGGGGGATTTCTACGAGCTGTTCTTCGAGGATGCGGTCAAAGCCGCAGCCGCACTCGACATCGCGCTGACCAAGCGCGGCAAGCATCAGGGGCTCGACATCCCGATGTGCGGCGTGCCGGTCCATGCGGCTGAAGCCTATCTCGAAAAGCTCATCCGCAAGGGCTTCCGGGTCGCGGTCTGCGAGCAGATGGAAGACCCCGCCCTCGCCAAGAAGCGCGGCGCCAAGGCTCCGGTGAAGCGCGAAGTGATCCGGCTGGTCACCCCCGGCACGCTGACCGAGGAATCGCTGCTCGACGCGCGGTCGCCATCGGTCTTGGCCGCACTCGGACGGGCCGGCGGCGAATTGGCGCTGGCGTGGGCGGACATCTCGACCGGCGATTTCGCGGTGGAGCAGGTCACTGCCGCCGACCTCGCCCAAACCTTGGCGCGCCTTTCTCCGCGCGAGCTGCTGGCGCCCGACGCGCTGCTCGGCGACGAGACGGTGGGCCCGGTGTTGAAGGAATTGGGACCGCTGCTGACCCCGCGGCCGGGCGCGAATTTCGATTCGGGCACCGGCGAACGGCTGTTGAAGGACCTCTACGGCGTCAGCGTGCTCGACGGGTTCGGCGCATTCTCGCGGGCCGAATTGTCGGCGGCGGGCGCGCTTGCGGGCTATCTCGACCTGACGCAGAAAGGCAAACGTGCGGCTCTGAAGCCGCTGAAGCGCGACGCGGAGACGGGCCGCATGGCCATCGATGCGGCGACGCGGCGCAATCTCGAACTGACCGAGACACTGTCGGGCGAGCGGCGCGGAAGCCTGCTGTCGGTGATCGACAAGACCGTGACCGCGGCGGGCGCGCGCCTGCTGCATCAAAGGCTGACGGCACCGCTCACCGACCCCGCCGCGATTGCTCCGCGTTTGGATGCGATCGGGTTCTTCCTGGAAAAATCTTCGTTGCGAGAAAGCGTGCGCGCCCATCTGAAATCGGCGCCCGACATTGCGCGCGCGGCCGCCCGCATCGCGCTTCAGCGTGGCGGGCCTCGCGATCTGGGCGCCATCCGCGACGGGCTGAGCGCCGCGCGCCTGTTGCGCCGTAATCTGAGTGAGCTTGGCGACGTGCTTCAACCCGCGCCCGGTGAACTCGCCGACGCCGCGACCGCGCTCACAGGCGCAATCGCCGAGGCCCGAGCGCTGTCGGACCGGCTGGAGCAATTGCTCGTGGCCGAACCTCCATTTTTCGCACGCGACGGAGGCTTCATTCTTGCCGGCGCCCATGCCGCCTTGGATGAGGTGCGCGCGCTTCGCGACGAATCGCGCCGGGTCGTGGCGGGGCTGGAGTCGCGCTATCGCGCCGAAACGGGAATCGCCTCCCTCAAGATCAAGCACAATGCGGTGCTCGGTTATTTCATCGAAGTGACCGCTACCCATGCCGACAAGCTGGTCGCACAGGCCGCGCGCTTTCGCCATCGCCAGACGGTCGCCTCGGCCGTTCGCTTCTCGACGGATGAGCTTGCGCAACTCGCGATGAAGATCGCGCAAGCCGGCGAGACCGCGCTTGCCATCGAACTCGACCTGTTCGATTCGCTTGGGCAGGAGGTGCGCGCGGCAACACCCGCCCTTGCCCGCGTCGCGGACGCGCTCGCGGTGCTGGATGTGGCGGCCGCGCTCGCAACCCTCGCCGAGCAGCGGCAATATTCCCGTCCCGTGGTGGACGGTTCTCTTGCCTTCCGCATCGTGCGCGGGCGGCATCCGGTGGTGGAAGCGGCCCTGCAAGCCGAGAACCGCGGACCGTTCACGGCCAATGGAAGCGATCTCACGCCGGGCGAATCCGAGGGTGGCGGCCCTGGGCGGCTGTGGCTGGTCACAGGTCCCAACATGGCGGGCAAATCCACCTTCCTGCGCCAGAACGCGCTGATCGCGATCCTCGCGCAGGCCGGCTCCTATGTGCCGGCGGAATCTGTCCATATCGGCGCCGTGGATCGCCTCTTCAGCCGGGTGGGCGCGGCCGACGATCTCGCGCGCGGGCGTTCGACCTTCATGGTCGAGATGGTCGAGACCGCAGCCATCCTGAACCAGGCGGGCCCGCGGTCGCTGGTGATCCTGGACGAGATCGGACGCGGCACGGCGACGTTCGACGGGCTCGCAATCGCCTGGGCGGTGGTCGAGCATCTGAACGCGGTCAACAAATCGCGTGCGCTGTTCGCCACCCATTACCACGAGCTGGTTGCGCTCGCCGAACGGCTCACCGATGTCGCATGCGCCACCATGCGCGTGAGGGAGTGGAAGGACGATGTCGTCTTTCTGCATGAGGTGGCGCCGGGGGCGGCCGACCGCTCCTACGGCATCCAGGTGGCGAAATTGGCGGGGCTTCCCAAAGCAGTGATCGGGCGGGCAAGCGAAGTCCTGCGCGCGCTCGAAGAGGGGCGCGAAGGCCACAAGCCGCTCGCGCGCATCGACGATCTGCCGCTGTTCGCCGAACGCGTGCGCGCGAGCAAACCCGCCGAGCCGCGGGCGAGCCCAATCGAAGACGCGCTACGGGCCGCCGATCCCGACGCGCTCACGCCCAAAGCCGCATTGGAACTTGTTTATGCTTTGAAGCGCATGCTCTCGGAACCCCATAAGTAACGTGAGTTCCCGGCCCAACCGTCCTTCGCGCCCTGGCGTTTGGACGTTCTTGCGTCATACTTGTCACACTGAGTCGCGCAATCTTCAAATGTTGGGGTCGAAGATGGCTGAACAGAATTCCAGAACGGTTATGGAAATTGGGGCATGCGCCCGCCGCATGAACAAAGGCTATTACACATGGTTCGGTGTGTATGCGCTTTTCGTTGCGATGGCGGTCGGCTTTCCCGTCGTCGCCGCGATGGGCCTGCTCCCGGGAGGCGGAAACCAGATTTGTGCCGGTGCAGGCGCGCTGTCCGCCGCTCTATTGCATGCGATAAAGCCGCTGCAATATGCCACCGGATACGATGCGGCGCTGCAGCTCGCATGGAAGACACGCATTTCCTTGCATGCCGGAGAGATCGACGAAATCGCCGCGAGCAAGCAGATTGCCAAGGCGATCGATCTCACGACGTTCAAATACGCATCCCAGACTGCCCTGCAGCTCTGAGGTTCGTCGGGCCTGTAACGGACTCGTTCGGCACCCGCTGCCTCTTGCGAGGGTGGCTGTGACGATGCACGATGCGCGGCAATGAGCGATCCTGCGGCGCCGCAAACTCTCTCGCCTTCCCGGCGCAAATTCCTCGTGGTTGTCGACCAGACGGAAGAGTGCAAAGTCGCGTTGCGCTTTGCCGCCCGACGGGCGCAGCACACAGGGGGCATCGTCACGCTCCTCTATGTGGTGGCGCCGGCCGATTTCCAGCAATGGGCGGGCGTCGAACGCAAGATGCGCGAGGAGGCCCATCAGGAGGCCGAACGCCAGCTGCACGATTCGGCGAAAACCGTGAACGACATCGTCGGCACCATGCCGGAGCTGGTGATCCGCGAGGGCCGCGCCGCCGATGAAATCCGCGCGCTCATCCGGGACGACCGCGCCATCGCGATTCTGGTACTCGCCGCCGGCACCTCCAAGGAGGGGCCGGGGCCGCTCGTCGCGCTGATCGCAGGGCCGGTGGCGAATGCATATCCGATTCCGGTGACCGTAGTGCCCGGCAGCCTCACCGACGAGCTCGTCGACGCGCTGGCGTGAGCGGCCTGCCGCCGGATTTGCGCGCCGCTATCGCCGATTACGCCGAAGGCATGGACACGCGCGAGCAAACGCGCCGCGCTGCCGCGCTGTCCGAGACCTATCGCGCGGGCGGCACATCGGGGGCAATCGCGAGCGAGGCGGACGTCGCGGCCTATCTTACGGCGCGCATGCCTGCGACCTATGCCGCGGTTGCAGCCGCGCTGAAACAGGCGCGGGCGCGAGCGCCCGGCTTTGAACCGCGCTCGCTTCTGGATGCGGGCGCAGGTCCGGGCACCGCAAGCTGGGCAGCATTGGGAGCATGGCCCGGCATCGGCGAGGTGACCATGTTCGACAGGAATCCGCGCCTGATCGCGGCGGCGCGGCGTCTCGCCGAAGCAAGCGGACACGAGACGCTCCGTCACGCGCACATCCTCACCGGCGATCTGGCCGCGCCGCGATTGCAAAGCGAATACGATCTCGTCATCGCGGCCTATGCCCTGACCGAGTTGCCCGCGAACGGCGTGGCAGAGGCCGTGTCCGCCCTGTGGCGGTGCTGCCGCGGCGTGCTGGTCGTGGTCGAGCCCGGCACGCCTTCGGGTTTTGCGCGCATGCTCCAATGCCGCGAGCGGCTCCTGACCGAGCAGGCCCGCATCGCCGCTCCCTGTCCGGGCGATTACCGATGCCCCATCGTCGCGCCCGATTGGTGCCATTTCGCCGTGCGCCTGCCGCGCTCGCGCGACCACATGCGGGCCAAGTCTGCAACCGTGCCGTTCGAGGATGAGAAATTCTCCTACTTTGCGGCCGCGCGGGAGACCGTGGCGTTCGCGCCTGCGCGCCCGCGCGTGCTGACCGAGCCGCATGCCTCCAAGCCTGGACTGCGGCTGAAACTCTGCGCCGATGGGGCGTTGCGGGACGAGACCGTGCCCAAGCGCGACCGGACGGCCTACAAGGCTGTGGCCAAAAAGAAATGGGGCGACGTGCTCTAGGACGCTGTGCTTGACTGCGCGCAAAGCTCATAGCGCATGGGGGAGTGCAATGCGTCTCGACAAGCCGGAAGGCGTGCCCGACGAAACAGTCGGCTGGGGCAGCGACATCGCGGCCCAGATGCTGCGCCGGTTCAACATTCCCTTCATCAGCCTCAATCCCGGCGCCTCCTATCGCGGCTTTCACGATTCGCTGGTCAATCATCTCGGCAACGAGAACCCCGGCATCTTGCTCTGCCTGCACGAGGATCATTCGGTCGCCATCGCCCATGGCTACGCCCGCGTCACGGGCGAGCCCATGGCCTGCGTTCTGCACGCCAATGTCGGGCTGCTGCACGGGATGATGGGACTGTTCAACGCCTGGTGCGACCGCGCCCCGATGCTGGTGCTGGGCGCCACGGGTCCGCTCGCCGCCGAAAAGCGCCGGCCCTGGATCGACTGGATCCACACCATGCGCGATCAGGCGTCCCTGGTGCGCTCCTTCGTGAAGTGGGACGACCAGCCGTCCTCGCCGGATTCGCTGGTGGAGGCGCTGGTGCGCGGCAATCTGCTGACGCGCTCGCACCCGACGGCGCCCGTCTATATCTGCCTCGATGCGGGACTTCAGGAAGCCAAGCTCGACGCGGAGCCGGTCTGGCCAGACCTCGCGCGCTTCTCGCCGCCCGAGCCCCCGCGGCCGTCTGCCGGCGCAATCGAGCACGCGGTCGCCATTCTCGCCAAGGCCGAACGCCCCGTGATTCTGGCGGGGCGGGGCGCCAAGAATGAGGCCGCCTGGAACACGCGCATCGCTCTCGCCGAGCGCCTCGGTGCGGTGGTGATGAGCGATCTGAAGACGGGCGCCATGTTCCCGACCGATCATCCCGCACATGCCGTCCCGCCGTTCAACGCGCTGCCAAAACCTGCGCGCGAAATCCTGAACGAAGCCGACGTGATCCTGTCGCTCGATTGGGTCGATCTTGGCGGCGCGCTGAAACAGGCGGGCGCGGTCGGGAAAGTGACGGCGAAGATCGTCGCCGCCTCGCTCGACCAGATGCTGCATGGCGGGGCGGGCATGGAATATCAGGCGCTCCCGCCGAGCGATGTGCTCATGGCAACGACGTCCGACGCGGCCGTGGAGGAACTGAACGCCGCGCTGGGTCCAGGCCGCAAAGCGCCATGGAAGGAGCGCCCCCGGCGTCCGCGCACGGAGCCCGGCGGCGATGCCGTGACGCTCGAAGCCATCGCGTCGGCCTTGCGCGCCGAGTTCAACGATCCCGACATGGTGACGTTCAGCCTTCTCAACCGCGGCTTTCCGGTGGACATCTGGCCGCTCCGCCACCCGCTCTCCTATCTGGGCAAGGATGGGGGCGGCGGTTTGGGCTCGGGGCCGGGTCTGTCGGTGGGCGCGGCCGTCGCGCTCGAACGCATGGGGCGCTATGCCGTCTCGGTGCTTGGCGACGGCGATTTCTGCATGGGCGCGACCGCCATCTGGACCGCCGTGCGCCATCGCGTGCCGATGCTGATCCTGATCGACAACAACCGCTCCTATTTCAACGACGAGCTGCATCAGGAGAACGTCGCCAAGGCGCGCGGCCGCGAGGTGAAGAACCGCTGGATCGGCCTGCGCATGGAGGACCCCATGCCCGACATCGCCACCATCGCGAGGGGGCAGGGAGCCGTCGGGATCGGGCCGGTGACGAAGGGAGCCGATGTGGCGGGCGCGCTGGAGCAGGGCGTCGCCGTGCTGAAGCAGGGAGGCGTGTGCGTGATCGATTTCCACGTCGCGCCGAGCGAGGAGCGGGTGTCGGGGGCCTCCGTCGGCCAGCGGAAAACGGGATAACCCCTAAATGCGGTTAGGCTTCGAAGAAGCTCAGACGCCTTTCGAGAGCCCCTCTCAGAGCGCTCGCGTTTGGACCGAAAAATGGGTTCGTGACTGGGTTTTTTGTCCGAACTGCGGGCGGGACAATGTGGAGAAATACGAGAACAATCGACCGGTAGCGGACTTCTTCTGCGACATCTGCAAGGAAGAATATGAACTCAAGAGTCAAAAGAACAAGTTTGGGGCCAAGGTCCTCGACGGAGCTTTCCGCTCAATGTGCGAGCGGCTGTCAAGCAACAACAATCCAAACCTCATGCTCCTAAACTATGATCTAGCGAAATTCAGCGTCACCAATATGTTTGTTGTTCCCAAACATTTTTTCGTCAGAGAGATAATTGAGCAGCGAAAGCCATTGTCGACTACCGCTCGACGTGCCGGTTGGGTCGGGTGCAACATCCTCCTCAATCAAATACCCAACGCGGGGAAAATATTTTTCGTCCGAAACGGACTGCCTCTGCCAAAAAAGTCCGTACTGGATAAGTGGCAGAGGACGCTTTTCTTAAGAGACGAGGTCGCCGACAGCAGAGGATGGCTCATAGAGGTAATGAAATGCGTCGAGCTAATTGGTCGATCGGAATTCAAACTTAGTGACGTATATGCCTTTGAGTCGCGGCTAAGCGGCATCTATCCGAATAACAAGCATGTCCGAGATAAGATTCGCCAGCAATTGCAGTCGTTGAGAAATCAGGGATATCTCGATTTCGTCTCTCGCGGACATTATCGCCTTAGCTCTAGCTAAGAGCTAAGGCGTCTTCGCCGCGATCTCTTATTGTTCTTCTTTTGTTCACTCTGGCATAAGGGGGCGCGAAGGGCAATATCTCACCCATGTTCATCCAGACCGAGACGACCCCGAACCCCGCGACCCTCAAATTCCTCCCCGGCCGCCCCGTCATGGCCGAGGGCACCATGGATTTCCCCGACGCGGCAGCCGGAAAACACTCGCCTTTGGCCACGCGCCTCTTCGCGGTTCCCGAGGTCGAGCGCGTGTTCTTCGGCGCGGACTTCGTCACCGTCACCAAGCGCGAAGACGTCGATTGGCGGCATCTGAAGCCCGCCATCCTCGGCGCCATCATGGAGCACTTCACCAGAGAGCTCCCGCTGTTCGACCCCGGCTCCAATCCCGCGGACGCGGGTACCGAAGCCGAGCCCGCCTATGAGGGCGAGGAGGCCGATATCGTCGCCGAGATCAAGGAACTGATCGAGACGCGGGTGCGCCCGGCGGTCGCGGCCGATGGCGGCGACATCATCTTCAAGGGGTTCGACGGCGGGTCGGGCACGGTCTTCCTGCACCTGCAGGGTTCGTGCTCGGGCTGCCCGTCCTCGACCATCACGCTGAAGAACGGTATCGAGAACATGCTCCGCCATTACGTGCCGGAAGTCTCGGCGGTCGAAGCCGTCTAAGGGCTACACGGCCAAACCCGATCTTCGCTTGACCCGGCCTTTGCCGACTGGGAATTTCCGGGCCGGTATCGCGCGAGAGATGGCTTGAAATTCCATTCGCAGGTCGGCCAGGACCGCTATCTCCTGGAGCATTTCTTCCGGGGGAAACGCGGCGGCGTGTTTCTCGACATCGGCGCCTATGATGGGGAGACCTTCAGCAACTCGCTGTTCTTCGAGCGCAGCATGGGCTGGACAGGGCTCTGCGTCGAACCCTTGCCGTCGGCGTTCGCGAAACTGACCGCGATCCGCAGCGCGGTCTGCGAAAACGTCTGCCTCGGCGAATTCGAAGGCGAGGCCGACTTCATCGAGGCCGACGATCAGGGCGGCCCCAACGAGCTGATGTTCAGCGGGCTGCGCGCGAGTTTCGATCCGCGCCATATCATCCGGCTCGAAGCCATGACCAAGACGCGCGTGGTCCGGCAGGTGAAAGTGACGACCCTCTCGGCGCTGCTGGAGAAGCACGGGCTTTACGACATCGATTTCTGCTCCATCGACGTGGAGGGCGGCGAATTGGCCGTGCTCTCGCGCTTCGATCCCGCCCGCTTCCGCATCAAGGTGTTCACCATCGAGAACAATTGGGACGACGAGCGCATCCCGCGGCTGATGGCGGAGAAGGGCTACGAGTTCTACGGCAAGCTCGAACAGGATTACATTTTCAAGCGCCGCGACGTGAAGCCGCTGCCGCGCACATCGGTGATTTGCGCCGTCTGGCACAAGGACCCCGAGCGCCACGCGCGGCTGTTGGGGCATGCGGAGAATCTGGCGCGCCAGACCGCGCCGGTCGAACCGATTTATGTGTTCGACGGCGGCGATGAGCCGCCTTCCTGGCTGCAGGCCCGCACCATATCGGTCAAGGAGGAGCTGACCGTCTATCAGGCCTGGAACGTGGCGCTGTCGCTGGTGTCCACGCCGCTTGCGATGAACCTCAATCTCGACGACCGGCTGGCGCCCGATGCGGTGCAGATTCTCGAAATCGAGATATTGCGCAATCGCGCGGCCGCCGCGGGCGGGGAATGGAAGGTTTGCTATTCGCAAGCCGAAACCGACGCGGTCGAACCGTGCTATCCGGCATCGCGGCTTCCCTTCGTGCCGGATTGGCCGCCGCGCGCTGGCACGCTGACGCGGCTCGGCAGCGGCAACGGAGAGCGGGGCACCTATGGGCCGGCCACGATCTGGCGGATGGAGACCCATATCGGCGCGCCGCGCTATCCCTGGCGGCTGCAGGACGGCTCGCTGCTGCGTGCGGCGGCCGATCTCGCCTGGTGGCAGATTCTGCAGCGCAATCCGGCGTTCAAGCTGATCGCGGTGCCGCTGGTGATCGGCAATTACCATAGCCATCCGGAAAGCCAGGCGGAATTCCGCGTGCGCGACGAACGCGGGCTGATGTCCGACCCCGGCGTGTCGCTGCTCTGAAGCCTATAGTCCCGGCAGCGCGAAATATTGCAGCAGGGCGGTTCCGCCGATGCCGCTCAAAGGCAGCAGCAGCGCGGTAGCGACCGGCTGCTGCGTGATCGGCCTGAAGGCCCCGGCGTGGAAATCCTCGATCTTCTTGATCACCATTTCGATCTGCTCGGGGCTCACCTCCCTCGCCTGCTGTCCCTTGATGGCGATCAGGCGATTGGACAATCTCCGCAACCGCGTCTGGCGGAACCTTTCGGCCACGATGGGGAGCGCAACCGCGCAGCCGAAAACCGCGAGGAAGCCCAGACCGATCATGATCAGCACCGGCCAATTGAGCGGAAAATCGTCGAGCATGCGGCTGCGCGCGAAAATCAGAAATCCGAGCACCAGAAACGGGAAATAGACGAGCTTGTTGATGCAGCTCGTGCGTTCCCCAACGAATTGAAGATCGATCCATTCGGAGAGAAATTCGGCCGGGACCGGAGGCATGTCCTTGAAGTCGCGAAGCTTGGCGGTTTCCCACTGCGGATGAAAATCGTCGAGCTGGGTTACGAAGCGCACGCAGAAGAGAGTGGCGTCCACGACATAAAGGATCAGGAACCAGATCGTGATGGACTCCAGGAACAACACAAACCAATCGAATGCGTGCAGCCAGGCGCCCCGGTTGGTCGGCTGCGAATATCCGAACGCAGCCAGCAGCAGGAGTTCGAGGGACAACACCAGCGCAAGCGCCATGGTGATGCGGCAAAACCGTGCCGGGGCGACGCCCTTCCTGCGGTAGGAGCGCCAGAATTCTCCCATGTCTTTGGGCGATGCTTCCAGCCGATAGGAAAAACTGTCGAGCACATGGCGGATGATATTCTGCCGCCGGTTTCCGGCGTCGGCTTTCAGCCGCTCCTTCATGCTCCTCAAGCCGCTCCGGATTTCCCCGCAGGCGTCGAAGATGCCGTCCAATCTCACGGTTCTTTGGCCATCGGCGTCCTCGAAGCCAAACCGGTGCTGCAGGCTCTGCAGGTTCCGGTCAAGCGTGCGAATCGAGACCGAGGTGAGCCACACGCTAAGCGCGACCGCAACGCACCGGATGGCGAGACTCGGCCACAGCGAAATGCCGCTCAGCAACAGAATAGGCTCGCCCTCCCCCCACCATGTGAAGGTCGCGCCGATCGATGGCCACGCCGCAAAATAGAGAAACCCTCCGAGCAGAAAGAGGATGACGACGAGACCGGCTTGCGATTTGCCTGCCGACGGCTTGGCGCGTTCGCGCTCGACGATCCGGAACGCGATACCGGCCGCGGCGAGCGAGGTTGCGCCCAACAGCGCAAGCGGCTGATGGAGCAGATAATGTCCTGCGTTCAAGACCAGAAAGACGCCGGGAATCACGACCAGAACAAAAGCAAGCGATAACATCGGCCAAGGCGAATGTGTCTGGTTCACAGGCGCGCCCGTCACCAGCCCGCGAACCGTGCCGGAAAAAGCGAATCCGATCCCGAACAGGACTGTGGAGAGCAAGGCCGATCCTGCGGCAATGGTCGCGTACCCCGCCGGCGCGCGCGGAAAGAGAGCCGGGACGAGGGGGGAAACAGTGTTGCAGGCGCGCAGGCTCGGGCAGGGCGCCGGGTCCGTGGAGACTTGCAGGGGATATGCAACCAGCCTGTGGTACGGGATTTGAAAAAGCGCCGGCCGGTCGAGCCATCTCAGCGGAACCTGCGGCCCCGGCGAAGCGAGATCCTCGAGCGCCAGCCGCGCGGTGAGGAAGGCCGAGGTCTGATAGCTGCTCCGGAAGGGAGGAATGCCGCCTTGCAGTTCCGGCCGGGCTTCCAGGCCGTAAGCCGAAGCCACGATCAGTCCGCGCGTCCATTCCGCTTCGGCGGGATGCAGGAGCCTCGCGTCCAAATCGGTGGTGAAGAAGACCGCGTTGGGAAATTGCGGCCGAAGCTGTTGCAGCACGATGAGCTTGTCGTAAATGTCCGTTCCCACGACTCCGATCGCGCTGATCTTTTCGTTTGCGGCCTCCAGATCGATCCCGAGACGCCGCAGATAATCGAACTGCCCATTTCCATAGGGCCGCTCGATGGACGGGGATGGCGTCAGAAGGTTCAGCACCTGCTCGGTGCCGGATTGTTGCTGGCCGGCGGCGCCGTCCTGTTTTTGCTGCGGCGCGCTGCCTCCGGAGCCGGCGGCCTGTTCGGCCAATTGTCCGTCCAGCCCGCGCATGTAGCTGACCGCGGGAAACCGTGTGGCGGAGACGCCCGCGTCACAGCCGAACGCCTCCTTCAGGGTTTGCGGGAAGGTGCGGCCGTAAAACGTGTCCCACTCCGAAACCAGCAATACGCGATTCTCCGTCTCGCAAGGCGAGACCCGGCGTTTCTTCAATTCGCCGACGAGCGCCTCGGCGAGCTTCGAATCCTGCGCGACGGTGCGGTAATAGGTTAGGCCCGCTCTCTTGAAATAGGTGGCGAGATCGGGGTCATGGCAGGCGGTGCCGTCGAGAAGCGTTTTCTCTTCGGCGGTCGCCAGGAAATTGTAGAGCGTCAGGTCGCCGGGTTTCGCAGCATTGCAGTCCGCCATGCGGGCTTCAGCGACCATTTTCCGCAAGGTGGTGGAAGCTGCCGGACCCAGGAACACCGCTTGAGAGCCGGGCTTTGTCTTTCGGAGCAATGTCCGCTTCAGTTCCGATAATGCCCCGATCAGACAGTTGCCCGCGCCGCCGGCGAATTCGTCTTCATTGATCCAGAGCACGAGCAGATCGCCGGCGGCAGTCGCTTTGCGCGGCGTGAATTCCTCGAATGCGAAATTGGTGGCCGTCGCGGGAATCTCGGGCGCCGTCTCGCACGCCGGCGGCACGCTTACGGGGTACGGCGCATAGCCGATGTGCTGCTCGTCGCGGGGATCGTAATTGTCATTGGAGGTGCCCGCGTTCAGGCTGGAAAGGACCGCATATCGGATCTGGCGCCGTAGTTCCTCCTGCTCCGGATAGGGACTGCCGGGGAGCAATACTCCGAGGATGACGGACTTCTCATTGGCAAGCCCCGAACACTCGACCGCATCGCCCTTGCACGGCGGCGGCAGTTTGTCCTTGGCGCGGCGGTCGACGTCTTTCCAGATCGCGTCGAACGGGTCCTGCCAGAGGCGCGCATCGACATCCTGCGCATCCGAAAGCCCGTACCGGGCTTCGCTGGATGCCGCGGGCCGCGACCCCTGGAACGGCAGATTGTTGCTGTGAATGAAATAGGTGCCGATCACCAGGATTGCGGCCACGATCGGCCAGTTGCCGAAGAGGTTCGGTCCCGACGATTTTCCAGCCACGGTCGCCCCCAGTCGCAACATGCGGGAGCCGCCTTCAGGATTCCCCTCCATCCCGCGACGGACAATTAATCATACCGCCTTCGCCGGACGGTGCGAAGCCTTGGCCCGTTGCGGCCGCCCCAGCCGATCCTCCCCATGCGCAAGATTGCGGCGCAGCTTGCGGCCCGGCTGCAGCAAATGTCTAATCGCGCTAGTGTCGTGGTTTCGAAGTTCGCTTCATTGTCGATATCGGGCTCCCTAGCGAATTTCGGAATCGGGACACTGGGGGGAGAGGGCCCGATGACGCTAGCCCATGTCTATACGGTCGCGTTCGAGGGCATCGAGGCGCGCGAGGTCGATGTGCAGGTGCATATCGGCGACACCGGCCAGGGCCAATTCACCATCGTCGGGCTCGCCGACAAGGCGGTGGGGGAATCGCGCGAACGGGTGCGCGCGGCGTTGGCTGCCGTGGGCTTGGCGCTTCCCTATCGGCGCGTGACGGTCAATCTGGCGCCTGCCGATCTGCCCAAGGAAGGCAGCCATTACGATCTTCCGATTGCACTCGCGCTCCTCGCCGCCATGGGCGTGCTGCCGGCGAGCGAAATGGCGGGCTACACGGCGATGGGCGAACTCTCGCTGGATGGACAGATCACCGCGGTCGCGGGCGTTTTGCCTGCGGCCATCGCCGCGGGCGAAGCGGGCCGGGGGCTCATCTGTCCCGCGGCCTGCGGCTCCGAAGCCGCCTGGGCGGGCGAAATCGAGATCATCGCTCCACCCTCGCTGATTGCCCTCGTCAATCACATCAAGGGCGCGCAGGTGCTTGGCGCGCCCGAGCCGCGGCTTGCGGAAGCGGCGATCTCGGTTCCGGATCTGCGCGACGTGAAGGGACAGGAAACCGCCAAACGCGCGCTCGAAATCGCGGCCGCCGGCGGCCACAACATGCTGATGATCGGCCCGCCGGGCGCCGGCAAATCGATGCTCGCAAGCCGGCTTCCCGGCCTCCTGCCGCCGCTCGATGCGCGCGAGGCGCTCGAAGTCTCCATGGTGCAGAGCCTGGCCGGCGAGCTGCGCGAGGGCGCCATTTCGCGGGCGCGGCCGTTCCGCTCGCCGCATCATTCGGCCTCGATGGCCGCCCTCGTCGGCGGCGGATTGAAGGTGAGGCCGGGCGAGGTGAGCCTCGCCCATCTGGGCGTGCTGTTCCTCGACGAGCTGCCCGAATTCGCCCGCCCGGTTCTGGACAGCTTGCGCCAGCCGATCGAATCCGGCGCCGCCGTGATCGCACGGGCGAACGCGCATGTGCGCTATCCGGCGCGGTTTCAGCTGGTGGCCGCGATGAATCCGTGTCATCACGTCGCAGTTTTATTGCCCTATGTGCGGCTCAGGCTCAGAGCCCCCCGGGAACGTCGTTTCCGCTCGGACCCACAAACGCTAGGCCAACATCTACTAAAGCGACGCTTACAGCTGGGTTTAACGCAGGGCCAAGTCGCCCACAGACTCAGTGTCAATAGTTGGACCCTGTTGCTTTGGGAGCTGGATCGAACCAAGCCCGCGATGAGGTATTACCCGCGGCTATTCGCATTTCTAGGTTATGATCCTTTTCCGCCAGCGACCACGCTTGCCGAACGGATCAAAGCAAAACGACGTCAACTCGGAATTCCTATTGAAGAGGCAGCGCGTCGGGTCGGTGTAGACTCCGGCACGTTCTCCCGCTGGGAGAGGGGCATTTGGGAAGCGAAGCGTGCTGCAATGGCCTTGGAATGCTTCTTCAACCTTGTCCCGTTCGTTGAGAACCGACGAGAAGTGTGACCGGGCGCGCATGTTCCTGTACTGGTGCGGTGAAAAACAGTCCGGTTAGCCCAGCGTCTGCCCCCGAGCGCTGCTGGCGCGGAAAAGGACTTATGCTATACTACATTTAGATTTATGTGATTTCTTACCGGTCCTAGGGTCTATTTGGTGCCTGTTGTTTCTCCGCTTTCTGGGATTTCGCAGATGGGCTGCGGATTCCCTAGAGCGGAGAAAGCCATGCCTTGTTCTCAACCCAACGTTCGCCGCGTGCGATTCCGCGCCAGGACTGATGCGCAAGTTGAAGCGGCGATTATCGAAACCGAATTCCAACGCATCGACCGGATGACCCACCAAGAGGTCAAATCCGCGTTGATCAGGAAATTTGGCGAACCCGTGTAAATAGCCAGAAAAATCGCCAGATACTTAGGCCGCACATAGCTGCGGCCTTTTCTTTAAAAAATATTCTGCAGAAACTCTGGGTTTCCTTGTTCTAAGAGCACCACGGCGCGATTGTTCGATCAAAAGTCCAGGGCTTTTGTTGGAGACAATTTTTGGCAAAAATGCGCAGCGCCTTAGTTCTACCTCGGGAGATAGAACGTCACCCTATCGGAGGGCAAATGCCGTACCCGCTAATCGATGTAACCGTGGATGAAGCAATGCAAACGCATTCCGAGGCAGAACGCAACGAAATCCGCGAGGAGGCCAAAGACAAAATTAGCTACCTCATCCAGGTTTTGGAGCGCAAGCAGATTAGCCTTCGTGCGGTGCCAGACGACCTCTTGGATAGAGCCCTGAAGAGTCTGAGAAAACCTTGGGAGCGAAAGGGCGAGCTGAACGGACTAGATAAACGATTCACCTTCAAAAACAAGAAGGCCGTCGTTTCGATGATTTTCGCAACGGCAAAGAATTACATCCTCCAGGAACGGCGTGCATTTTTCCAACAACAAGGACGGCATTCGACCCCGCTGGAAAAGCTAGTTGAAGGGGACCATCCCGCCACCAAGGACGCCGATACGCAGAGCCCTCTGGAATTACTCGAACTTGCTGAGGAACCCCAAGAGCCAGCCACGCCGGTGATGCAGCTCATGGCAAGTGCCTTATCTGAAATCAATAAACGAAAGAGTCGTAACGTCGACCGCGCGATTAAGCTCATTCAACTGGTCTGTGAACCCCCAATTGAAACTGATGGTGTACCCGCACCCAATAAATATCTGCGAGACAGGTTTTATGATGGAAAGTTTTATGCCGATAACGACATTGTCGAGGAATTTGAACTCGATGTAGGTAAGCTCGCCGAAGACATGCAACTGAGCGAATTCGTTATCTACAAGTTGCTCATCTGGCTTGGTGACGAATTGGCCGCGATGACAACGGCCAACAACGATTTTGCTTATCTAGTTGATCGGGCTCGACGTTTTCAAAATCGCCGCGCCTTGCGAAGGAAGCTGCGGCTGCTGAGGAAAGCCGGGCAGCGACCGCCGAGTAACCCGACACCCCAGGCTCATCTCCTCACTGAAGGAGGATCAAAATGAACGAACCTAAATTAGCTACATTTCTAGCGGAGTTTGAGCAGCTCAAGATTCGCTTGGTGGGTACTCAAGAGGCTGAACTCATCGAAAATGAATTTAACAGGATCGATGAAATGACGGCGGAGGAGGTCAAATTTCAGTTGGTTGCTGATTCCTTCCTTCAAGCAAAAAAAACGATGGGTAGCGAACCGATCTCCGATCTCGAAAGGGGCAATCAGCCGGCCGAGAGCACACTCTTCGTTCATTCGAAACGCTCGGCGGATAACACAAGTGAGCTCAAGCCTTCGAGAAGATACGCGCGGCCGTTTTCTGCGCACCTCAATGCTATGGCCCAGCGTATAACAGATCTGTTCGACGTTTTTCTATTCGGCGTCAATGGCAATATAGCTAGAGCCGACGATGGACGGCGGCGTGCAAGCCGCTCGCCGGGTGTTACATGGGTGCAGGAAGGGATCGAGCTTACCATCGCAGCCGGCATCGATGCGGATAGAAGACTCGAGGTCGAGCTGTTCTTAGGCAGTGCGTCCGGACGTGAGCCGCACACGATTTTCTGGGCCGACCCCAAGACGTTGAGTGGCGACAATATTGTCGTGGACCTGTTCGACATCCATCGGTCTGGCAATGGTCGTTATCTCGTAGGGATCAAAAAGCCCGAACTCGAACGGCGGCTTGCTGCGATAAGCAAGGAAAGAAATGAAGGGCACGCCGATAAGGCCATCGCCTTCTCGCCGCTTGTGCAATTTGGTTAGGAGACATCGATGAGTGAGCTTGCGTCATACTGGTTGCAGGATCAGTCCTTATCATTCGCGGCAGCACTGCTTTCGGGCAATCCGAATAGCATCGCAACGGCCATGGCGGAAACATGCGTCGATCTGATACGAGACAATCTCTTCGACAACGTATTCGCTTTATCCGACACGACGCTGTCGCTGATAGCATCAGTTGGTGACGCGTACGACAACCCCGACTATCTCCGCAACGAGGGACTTGAAGGGCTGGCAGAAAGGTCAAACGTGATCGGAAGCGCACGCGAGACCGCGCGGAAAGAACTGCTCCTTCGAGAGTCGACGACAGGAGCGAAGCGTATAAGCATCAGTCGGGTCTTCGTCTCCCACGCAGTATGCGTACTAAAACAGCGACATCTCTCGGCGAACAAGTTTTTCAAGTGGTTGCAGCGGTCCGGCGGTTTGGCGACGCCCGGCGTCGAGACCATCGTCAGGAACATTAGGAAGGACCCGGGAAATCTCGACCAGAGGTTGAGCAAACTGCTGGACGACTCACGTGACACGCTCAAGCAGACACGTGACCGGATCGACCAGATCGACGATCTCTACGAAGTGGTTCTAAAGGTCGCCAATGGCGATGCCGAAAAAATCAGATCGTGGTGGACGCGAATTTGTCTAGGATACCGCAACAGCCTCTTCTGCTGGCCCTTGATGGAATATCGATCTCCCGGCGGGGACGAAAGGCGCGGCATCAGCCTGCCGATCCCGCTGTTCCTGTTCGAGGACGGTGAGTCGACACACGAAAAGGCGAAGCGAAATCCATTCGGCCAGAAAACGTGGTTCAAGTGGGTGACATCTCGGGGGGCCGAGCGATTAGAGGGTGACAGACGCTATCAGCCTCCAAGGGGTTCAATGCCGGCTCACATGGAAGACAGCCGCCTCGGGTGGGACAAGGATTGGGGAAGTGCTCTTCAGATCGGCATGGATGTCGCTAAGAAGCTTTGGGACAGCCAGAACGGTCGTTTGAAATATGCCGACGAGGAGCAGGCTCAGGCGAAGCTCACTGCCAGCCTCAATGTCGATTTGGCACCCGCGTCACAGATCGTCGATAGCGTCTATGGCAGAGTGCCGCCGGAGTACCTCAAGGCCGTGCCGGAAGAAGAGCGGTACTTCAGGCTCGAAGGCGGTAGCGCCGAAGCCTACTGGGTTCAGGCAGTGCTGGGCCTTCTGCTGCCCGCCCGCGAGATCCCCTTGGGCGTTGTGACGGGCCGCATAATCTACGCTGATGGAGCGTACGAGCTGGGTGACGTACAAGGCATAAAGGCGAAACTGGAATATGCGCATCGAGCAGGATTTCCGCGAATTGTCGTACCCGGTTCCCCGGAAGACTACTCGAAGTTCGATGCCGAGGAGGAAGGCTTGCCGGCACATGCGGACGATGCCGATAAGGACAGCCGAGTGCTTCTCGATGATGCTTTGCAGGCGGAGCCGGAGACCGAGTCGGAACTGCTGACCCCGAAGGAGCAGGTCAAGCTGTTTCTCGATGTGCTCAAGACCCAGGATACGAGCAAGAGCATCGAGATCAATTTCTGCAAGAACGCGCGGACCGCGGCAGATGCGATGCAGCCGTCCGGCTGGCGACGGGCAACGGTGCTCAGGTTGCCCCAGCTGCAGGTCACCTACGGCTACAATCAGCGTCGGCTCTTCTGTCGTGAAATTGTCAGGAAGGGAGAACGCCTGCGGCGCGAGGATCGGGATTGGTACTTCCATGGCGGAAACCGCTGGGAGGAGCACGACAGCCAGCATATGGAGGGCCTTGATGACAATTTGCTGTCCGAAACTGGACGCGCGATCAAGTTCGTGAAGCGCTCAAGTTTTATCGGCAGGTCTGGTAACGCTGAAGCGACGATAGGAAAGTGGCTTGCCTGGAAGGACAACCAAGTCCGCACAGGCGATGGCATAGGTTACAAAGGTCCTGGCCTCGGGATCTTATGTCTTCGGACAACCGAGCATGACAACGAATTCCGTATCTTGGCGGCGATCGCCGATCTGCTCGACGTCGATCCGGACTGGTGGGAGCGCTTCCAATGGTCGCCGCGGAATAAGGCGGGGGAGATGCTCGCGGAGCTTTTCAATAATCAGCGCGCCGATCTTTCAATTAGCGCGAGCTCTGCGCCGGACGTTGTAGTGATCTTCGATGATGGGGGCTTAACGCAAAGGCGCACCAACAGGATATTCCCTAGTGATTTCAACCATCAGTTCCTGGACCTCCTCAACCCTCGAAAGGATGTACCCGGAGCGTGGGATCCTCTGGATAACGCCCTTAAGGCACAAGGTGACGGGCCAATAGGTCCGACACGGATCATCGTCGTCTATGGGGATGAAGTTCGGACATCCTCCGAAGTGGAATGCGAAATCGATGAAAGTGACCGTTCGCTTCTTGAGAAGCTCGCCGTCTTTCGCTTCGGGTGCCCCAAGCAGGCCGCCTACTCGATGCTGAATTTCGGAACGATCCCGTCACAGCGTCTGACGTGGGTCCAAGCGCAGGCCCAACTCGATCAGCTGATAAAAAGGAAGCTCCTCCGGCGCAACCGGAACGTGATCTTCCTGCCATCCCAAATTGCTAATATCCTCGTTGGAAACCGATACGAGAAGGATCCCGACGCGCATTTGCACGCTGCACGCGCGCTTTGCCCCATCCTGCAGCCGTCCGGCCACTTCATCGCCTCGAACAGGGATCGCCAACTCGAACCCGAGCCCGTGCTAGAGGCCGCGTGGCATCTTCATATGGCCCTTGCGCTCACCCCACGTCGCTTCAGACCAAAGAATGATCCGGCAAGCGTTGCACAAGTAATACTGACATTCCTGCGCCCCTCACCGGACTGGGATACGGTCAAGCGGCTTCGCGTGAATCCGCTCACTAGACGCGACTCTGTTGAACTTGCACGCGAACTGATCGCTACTGAACGCGCCATATCTGGAAACCCGCCTCATAGTTCCAGGATCGGCCTAATGGTAGAGACTCTCGGAAGGCTATATTCGAATGAAACGCCTTCAGCCACGGAGCGGGAGGAACAAGCGCAGTGGGTAACGGACGTCGTTGAGCAAGCAATCAGCGATATCCCGCCCACTTCCCAAACTGATTATCGTCGCCAGAAGCGCTTCCTTTTCTCAAGGCAGATCTATTGCTTGCGGATACTCGGAATTCCTCTTTCCGACACGCGCCTCGCGGGTGCACGGGCGTATATTGAGAATTCCGTTACCGACGCGCTTGATGCCGGGTTCCTCGCCTCCGTCGGAGAAAACTTCGAAGGTTTGGACGATTTTCCCCTTTCAACGTACTACTGGCGCTGTATGTGGAATGATGACAAAAAAACGACAGAACCGGAGAGGTTAACTGTCAAGGAGCGATCGACATATGCCTATGCCGCAGCTCGCACGAACCTCGGTCGGTTCTTTAACGGCGACGAGCTACGCGCTGCGTGGGACGAGCCGTGGATCCATTACTTTAAACTGACAAAGGTTGGGGACGTCGAGCCTCGGCAGCTCGTGTCGCCTCTCGAAACGTGGAATGCAGTCTATTGCAAGACCGAAGAGTCAGCAAAAGAGTTCGGCGAACGGCTGCTAACTATGAACGCCCACGTTAGGCATACGAAGACGGGCCCGACTCTGGGTTGGATTGGAGAGATAAATGATGCGGTCGGAAATCTGTGGGAATTCGTAAGCAACACAGACCCAGATTGGCGGCTTTACGGGCACAGAGCCGAACTCGCGCTGAAGTTTATTCGCGTGCTTGCAATGCCAGAAGTTATGCCCGCTTTTTGCTTTATCGAACAATGCGGCAACGAGTTCTATGACCGATGGCCTCAGGAAGCCCTCAAAGATGTATCGGACGGTTGGAGATCCCTCGCCCGCGAGGTGGTGACCTGCGATGCGGGCTGGATCAGTATGTTGTCCTCGCTGTCCGAAGATCCATCGAGCCCAATTCAACCGCTCAAACGGGTCGTCTCATGGCTTCACGCCAATCGGGCGACAGGACAAGATCAGCTCCGTTTCTCAGATCCTGAGTCGCTGATCCGGTCAAAAAAGCTGGAAATCGTGAGGGGCTACGAACGGAAGCGCTCAAAGGCCATCTGGAATGGATTCCAGATCCTGGCGCAGAAAAACGATCAAGGCTGGGCCGTTTACGGCCCGCTCCGTGAGAGGCTGCTCTCAATCTTGTTGGAAGTCGATCGCGGATCGAACAGTTGGTTTTTCGCGCTCGCCGACAATAGGCCCGATCCCCGCACATTGGGGGGCGCAGCCCTCATGATCCAGCAAGCTGAGGCGTCTGTTGTCCCACAACTCATGCATGAGGGTCTCTCCCACAAGCGAGAACAGTTCCTGAGAAACGCGAGGCGACTTGCGAAAATGGCTGCCCGTCGGGAGCGCGGAGTGTTCGAACGTGTTATTGAGATGTTCGAACTGTCCCCCCGTAAGGCGGCTTAAGTATCTTTTCTCGCGCGCAATGACTTTGCAACGATACTAGCGACAAGATTGTGCCGCTCTTTGATTTGCTCCGGCTTCATCGAAGGTCTACGCACTTTAACCTTGTAGCCATGGAATACAGACTGGTCGTGTGAAGGCACAAGAGCATCCAACGCTTCAACAATATTGTTGGCGTTTATGAAGCTGACCTTATCGATTGAGCTTCTGTCGAGTTCGGTTGAGCAGGCACGTTCAATCGCCTTGATGTGGCGCTCGTCCGTACCCATCACGACGACGCGTGAGAATCCGGATGCTAGACATTTCGCTATAGCTTTCCCTTCGTACACAGCGGACGACGTGAGTGCAATTTGGCAAGCGACCTTTAGATCATTGCAGTAGAGCGCAACATCGATTCTAGTGTCGCCGATGTCTTCTTCGATCGTCGCTCGAAAACCGCGCTGTTCGGCAAGTCGCTTTGCAAGATGTTGGAGATAACGGTGATCGCTCCCACCGCGACCGCCTGCTTCTGCCGGTTCGGACGCAACCCTGCCATCATGCTGCTCCTTCAGTTCAATGGTCAGCGCCGAGCTGTGCACAGGACGCTCAATCTTGGTTGCATAAGTTGTTGACGAACGGGTTTCGAAATCCGCGCCGGCACGCGGTAGTCCGTAGTGGCTTGCAGATGTTGCAATCACCTCATCTCGTCTTAGTTCCATGTCGTATTCGGGCGCGGCAAGCGGAACGGTATCCAGGTTAAACGACGATTGTGCGTCGCCAAGCCGGACGATGGCCTGCCCGATTCTAAGGTTCGCAAAATCGGCGGGAGCAAAATCACGCACTCCGTCAGCAAACCTTTTCGCATCGGCGTCACCGAGGCGGAAGCAGACGCGTGTGTAGGCATTAGCCAGTACCGCGCTTCCGACTTCAGGAGCGCGACGCCATTGATCCCACTCTTGGTGACAGAGCACAATCCCGAGTCGATGCTTTCGGCCGCCGGAAAGAACGCTTGCCATGGAGGCGCTGGCGAAGGCATGTGCTTCGTCCACGTAAAGCATGAATGGCCGTCGCGCTGAGAGATCAACTTGCTCGCGGGCAAGCGCCGCTTGATTAATCTTTGTAGCGATGAGACTTCCTAGGATGTGCGCGTTTTCCTCTCCAATAATTCCTTGTGCGAGTCGCGCAAGAAGAATACCGCCATTAAGTAGCGTGGGAACTTCGAGGCCGGTGCCTTGGCCCGCCACAATCGCGCGAACAGGTCTCGGACGGAGAAAAGTGTCGAGGCGGGCAAGCAGCGGGCCTATGGCGCGGGTGCCGACGTGCGGGAACACCTTCTCCCAGTAGAAGAGTGCCTCTGAATCGCTTAGTCGCGTCAAGGTGTCTTTGCGGAATGCGACATCTACAAGCAGCCGTCGCAAATCGAGTAGCGTTCCGTTTTCCACCCCTTCTACTACGGTCGTAATGGCTGCGCCCAACAGGGCGCTCATTTGATCGCCCCAGGTTGTGACGTATTGCCGAAGTACTGAGGCAAAGTCCGCGCTCAGCACGATGCGTTCGGTCTCCGTTTGAGCCGAAAGCATATTTATTGGCACCTGGCCGCGCGGGTCGGACGGATCAAGATAGGTTACATCATTGATCCTTGAAGCCGGCATGCGGCTAACGATCTCCTCAACAAGATCGCCGTGCGGATCGAGAACCGCAAGGGTACTGATGCGCGAGAACGAGCCCAATACCGTATTTGCGCAGTTCCGCCGTCATGTTGGCGACCGCGAGCGTGGTAAAGGACTGAAATTCGTCGGCAAAGATGTGGAACGGTCGCCGCGTGCCCTCGGACAGCGCTGCACGCGTGAATGCGGCCAGTGATAATGACGTCACGATGAGGCCGCCGGCGAGTGCGGCGCTGTCGGCGCCAATTTGGCCCTTGGCGAGATTGACGACCAGAATCTTTCCCTCATCCATGACCTGCCGAAAGCGCAGGGGGCGTTCTGCCCGGACGAAGAAGCGATGCAGCCGGCGGTCTGCAAGGAAAGCGCCGACTTTGTTTTGAATGGGTGCGATCGCTTCTGCTTGATAGCGGTAGGTGTATTTTGGATATTCGGTGCGCCAAAAGGTCCGCACCTGCTCGTTACTGCTATTAGCGATGACGGCATTGCGGAACGATTTGTCCGCATAGAGCCGGAGTATGTCGGCAAAATTGGCTTCCGGAAAATCAAGGAGAGCGAGGAGCGAATTGCGGAGGATGTGCTCCATGCGCTGACCCCAAGCATTGGGCCATAGTTTCTCGAACAACTCCATGATGCCGGAGGCGACGAGGCTTCGCCGCTCGGGGGATACTTGGGTAAGCGGGTTGTATCCGAATGGCTGGCTTGGATCGGGAAGATTCACGTAGATAAGGTCATCTTGACGCCAGAGCGGAACACGTCCCACGACGTGCGCTGCCAAGTCACCGTGAGGATCGATCAGAGCGCAACCGCGTCCCGCCTGGACGTCCTGGTCGAAGAGCGTTTCCAGCAGGGTGGATTTGCCGGTACCCGTTTTCCCAATGACATGCATGTGGCCAAGCCGGTCGGCCTGTTTGATGCCAAATCGAAGATTCTGATTTCGAAAATTTGTTTTCGCAAAATACGAGATGCGCGGGTCCGGAGGCATGGCTTCAACGTACGCGCGATAGAATCCTTGTCAGGTGGTGGAAATGAGAAAGGCATCAGGAGCATTCCGTCCGATACAGAAAGGGCCGGCACATAGTGTGTCGGCCCAAGTTACGCACTGCTTATTCCGCTGCTGCACGGTCTGGTTCTGAAACTGCGGGAGTCCGCAACGGTTCTGGAAGCCAACGCGTGGGTCCGAGAAGTTCTTCGGCGCGGCGACTGATTTGGTTCTTTTTGTAGCCAGTGAGAGAATGCATCGCCGCCCGCGAGATGCCTTCGGCAACTGCGGCAAGGATTTGGTCCTTAGTTATGCGGTCGAAGAAACCCGCCTGCGTGGGCCGCCACCAATCCGCCATGTCGAGCATAAGCGCTTGGCAAAGCAGATCGGCTGAGACTTTCCGGCCAGTCGCACCTGACCGGTGAAGCGTGTCGACGGTCAACCCGATGCAGTACGCGAGGAGTTCCAACCGATCGTTTGGAGGAAGTTCAGCGAGCCAAGCCCAGAGATGTTCAATCTCCGGCATTCGCTCGACCCAGGCATTATGGCGAGCGACCAAGGCGAGGGCAGCCCTGCTTTCGCCAACCGTCTGGGATGCCTTTCTGAGATCGGTGATGGCCGGCGTAATCTCAATGCAGCTCCCTGAATGTTCCTCAAAGAAGATTCGGAGCACCAGCGCATGCAGCAGAGCTGTCACTGCATGCATAGGGCTGCTTGCCAACGCTTCGCGCAAAGCCACTGTCCGATGGGCAGAGAGTTCAACGAGAAGCGATTCGGAATACCCATTTGCGCGCCTCCCGTCGGCCGGTCCCGCGTCTTCGGCGGACTCGGGTTCGGCGGCCTTTCGGTGTTCAGGCTTGATGAGCCCGCGTACTACTTTCAGGCTGCCATCGTATTCCAGGCTGAGAATTGCCCCGGCGGCGGCTTTATCTTCCTCTGCCCAGGCTTCCTTCTTGGTCCGAAGCACGTCTAGCTCTTCCGTTACCCGGTCAAGCTTCTCCGTCGCCTCATCATCGCCATTCTCCTCAATAGCGGCAACGAGTTCATCGTATCGCTCGGAAAGAGCTGATATGCGGGCTTCCTCCTTCTTGGAGAGCGTCACCTCCTTGGTCTGTAGTCGTCCAAAACGGGCAAGCTGTGCGTAATCGGTCTCAGGCAGCAGTTCTACCCAACCCCAGCCTTCCGCCCGAAGGGATTCGGCTTCGTGATTTAGCTTTTCCGCGACCAGTCGGTCGAGGAGTCGGCTGTCCGCGAAATATCCCTCGCCTTCCGATTGGAACAGGTCACGGACAATGGCGCCGCCCGCGTCTTCGTACGCTTTGGCGCCGACAAAGCGGGCCCGGCGGTCGTCACTATCAACGAGGGCCTTCGTGAGGGAGCGCCGGATGTTCTGCGGCGAAAGGTCGGAGAAAGGCCGCTCGAACCAAATCGCCTCTTGAGCCGCATGATCGTCGGAGATCGTGAAGGCCATGAGCTGTTCAAGGCTCATTTCTCCGGAGCGATACACCGTCATCAGCCGGGACGAGACTGCGGCCAACTTCAGGCGTTGTAACACCACGTTCGACGATAGCCCAAAGCGAGCGGCAATGTCCTCCACCGGAAGCCCTACCCGTTGAAGTTTCAGGAAGGCTTCGAACTGGTCGGCGGGGTGGAGGGGTGCCCGGACGATGTTCTCGGCAAGAGAGACCTCTGCCACCTGCGCATCGCCGGCCCCTTTGAGAATGAGGCACGGAACGCGATACTCGCTTCCGATCTTCTTTCGTCTCACAAGCAGCTTCAGCGCCATGCGTCGGCGTTCGCCGGCCACGACCTCGTAGCCGTCGGAGGTATCTGAACCCTTGCCGTCGAGTCGACGAACTATGAGGTTTTCCAGTACGCCATTCGCTTCAATGCTGGCAGCAAGCTGTTCGATATCGGCAGACCTGTCGGTCTTCCGGACATTGTTCTTGCACCGCTTCAATTGGCCAAGCGGAATCATTCTGAGCGCGTTGCTCATCTCTGTTCTCCTGTGATTTGTCGATTGCGGAAGGCATCCGCGCACTACCGCGCGCGTCACCTGTTGCGGACCGAAATGAACTAGGGTCCGTGAACATGATCGCGCGAGCGACAAATCCTGGATAGCGGTGGAAATGGCAGGGGGCTCTGCCATTTCCACCGCTATCGTGGGTGGCGCAAAACCTTATGATTTGAAGCGCGCATGAAAATCACGCCTGAGGAAATCGATGACTTCATCAAAGCCTGGGAGAGTGCGTTCAACGAGCGGCTGTCGCGCGAAGAGGCCGAAATGCAGGCGAACCGTCTGGTGGAACTCTTTGAATTGATTTCTCAACCCACACCCAATGCTACGCCGCCTTCCGATCCACATTTGGTTCAAACATCTGCTCAAGCTTCCTGATGTTATGCAGGATATGTTCCGGCATAGGTTCTTGAGTCATCTGATCGACAAACTGGCTTCCGATTCGCGCGAGTGTCTTGGCGCCTATTCTGCGCCTTGAGGTTCGAACGTCCTCTATTCCTGCCCGCTGGATGGGAAAATATCCCAATGAGAACGTGTACACGAACGGCTTTATGGCCTGAATGTTGAGTATTTTGTCCTTTAGGGTGAGGTTCGAAGATACCGTTTGCAGGATCAGGCGTCTTACACGTTCATCTCCCGCCTGAAACCAATCCGCAGCCTGATTTCTGAACGAAATGACAGCTCGGACGGGTTCGAAGGTCTCGCGGGTGTTTGGGCTTTCGAGCTGTTCGGTCAGGCGCAGACGGCGCAATTCAAGCTCGGCCCTATGAGCAAGAAATTCCTCGTCGGAAATGAGGTTACGAAAGCGAAGAGGCGTAAGTTCGCGAAGTTGCGAGCTCACGTCCTCAACGACTCCCTCAAGAGCCCGCAACCTGACACGCTCCTCTTCCGCGGAGCGCTGCTCGCGGCGGTTTCGATGTGTTGCGTACCAATCGAGTATTTCCGCGGGAACCGCGAGTGAGTGCAGAAACGCTACAATTTGTGCTTCAAGCGAGCCGACTTGGATGTACGGCTGTTTACAGCGCGTAAGCCTGCTCTTTGTGCAGTGGTAGTAGATGTAGTGGTGCCCTTGCCGGTTGAACCGGTGTTCTGCCGTGATGGTCAAGCCGCAGGCTCCGCATCGAATAAGGCCAGTGAAGGCGAATTGGTGTCGCTGGGGGCGTGGAGCATCGCCCCGTTTGAGCAAGCTGCGTACACGCTCAAATTCCGCAACCGAGACGACCGGCTCATGGCTTCCCTTAAAAGTGCGCCCGCCCCAAACCAGAATGCCAGCATAAAACGGGTTTTCCAGAAGCCTATAGATCGAACTTAGCGCCAAAGGCCGCCCGCCGCTTCTTCGACGCATGCGCGATCGAAGACCCCATTCGTCTCGCGCAATGATCGTGATCTCGCGCGGTGAACGGGTTTGCGTGAGCACAAGATCGAAGATTTTTCTGACAAATGGAAAGTGATCAGGGTCTTTGGTGATAGTCCTTGTCAGCGGATCATTGCGGTACCCGAACGGCGCCATGTTGGGCCGCCAACCCTTTTCCACTTTCGTGCGATTGCCGCGCTTCACGTTTTCGGAGAGAGCATCGGAATAGTATTTGGATTGTCCGAACATAATTTGCAGCATGAACTTACCTTGGGAATTGTTTTCAAACGTATAGGTTGCGAATTTGAGATCGTGAATCATACCGCGATCCAGAAGATAGACGATCCTGCCTCCGTCGACCGAATTGCGGGCAAGGCGGTCCGGCGCCCAGGCAACAATACCGGCGGCCTCTCCGCTCTCGATTCGAGAGAGCATCTCATCGAAAAGTGGACGACCTGGCGCCTTTGCACTTTTCGACTCTTCGAATACCTCTACGATTTCGATATCAAATTTGCCGGCCCATATCTTCTTCAGTTCCGATCGCTGGGATTCGATCGACATAACCTGCCGGTCTTCGGCCTCGGAGGACCGGCGGCAATAGACAAAATATTTCATGGCGAGTTACGTATACGGCGTAACCGCGCCAGCATGGCGCAGTCCGATTCATTTGTGAAAGTAATTTCCATAATTGATCGTGTTGATACGCTATCATCGAGTCGCGATCCACGCGAATCGATGATGTCTGCGCCCATCGATATTCCCTCAATCGTGCGAGTCGGAATAGCGGGTGAAATGGTGCTCACTATCCGCCATTTCCACCGCTTTCCGGTTTCCGCAATTCCGGCAAAATTGAGAAATGGAGCAGAGCCCGAGAGGTAGGACCACTGTCGTTTCCGCCGTTCTCGGCGACGCGGTCATCGAAACGGTATACAAGCCGGCGATACCCGAAACCTCGTTCGCAGTTGGCCGGGGCGACTCCACAGAGCTGGTTCCGGATTGGCGCGAAGGTAACTCCGTATTCGTACCGATCCGACCCCAAAATAACCTGATCCGCCATGGGGCTCTCGTCTTGCCCTCAGCGCCCGCCGAATTCGGGGAGATTGGCGACCTCATTTCCGCAGTCCAAGCCTACATTCGCCGCTACGTCCTGCTATCGGAACAGGCACTCGCCGTCTCGACAGCATACGTTCTCCTCTCGTGGGTATACGATGCCTTCAACGAGCTGCCATATCTCCGCTTCCGGGGAGACTATGGCACCGGCAAAACCCGCGCCCTCCTCGTTATCGGCTCCCTTTGCTACAAGGCATTCTTCGCCAGCGGCGCGTCCACCGTCTCGCCCATCTTCCACGCGCTCGATACATTCAAGGGTACGCTGGTCTTCGACGAGGCCGATTTTCGCTTCACAGATGAGAAGGCCGAACTCGTGAAAATCCTCAACAACGGGAATGTCAAAGGATTCCCAGTACTGAGAACGCAGGTGACGCCAAAGAACGAGTTTGATCCGCGCGCCTTCGCGATATTTGGTCCGAAAATCGTCGGCATGCGGCGCGCCTACGAAGATCGCGCCCTCGAAAGCCGCTTCCTGACTATCGAGATGGCGCCCGGCCGCCCCTCGGGCGTACCGATCAATCTGCCGGACGCGCAAAAGGAAGAAGCTTTGACGTTACGGAATCAGCTCCTGATGTATCGGCTCAGGAACCGACTCACGGTACGGCTCGATCCGACGCTCTTTGACGAGGTTCTGGAACCGCGAGCGAATCAAATTCTGATGCCGTTACTCTCCGTCGTACCAGACAAAGCGATCCGCAACTCCATTCGTGACCTGGCGCGGGGCTTTCAAGCCGACATTCTTCAGGAGCGGAGCTCGACGACGGAGGGCCAGTTGCTTTCGGTCTTAGCCCCGATGCTTGCGAACGGTCCGGAGACAGTGCCGGTATCTGAAATCGCGTCTGAATTCGGGGCACAGTACGGGCGAGACTACGACCGGCCAATCGCAAACCGCTGGATCGGTGGCGTTCTTCGACGCTTGGGAATCGGCCTCTACAAAAGCATGGGCGTATTCGTGCTCGTCCCAGGCCAGGAGCAAAAGATCGCGGTGTTATGTCAGCGTTACGGCATCGAGGAGCCATTCCAGGGAGATAGGGACGTAGGGACGAGCGCAGGGGTACTCGGGGCCGGCCCACAGGCCTGAATTCTGTGTGCGGGATGCGTATGCGGCATGCCCCTTTTCATCTCCCTACGTCCCTATGTCCCTGTATCCACAGGTGTGGGTGAGAAATGGCAGAGCGTTGTACCATTTCCACCGCTTTTGCGCGACGTCGTCATGCGCGACGATGAAAGTTCGACGATGCGACTTAGACATCGTCCCTAGTTCTTTCGTCTCATGCCGAAAATTCACTGTTATGTGCGCACGCGAAGACGGGAATGGTGTCTGACACAGGATGAGCTGGCGAAACTGGTCGGCTCGTACCGACAAAAAGTACGTGAAATAGAGAACGGCGCCACCCGCCCCACAGCGGACGAGTTGATGGCGTTCGCATTCGTATTCAACCACACCGCGCCGACTCTTTTCCCCGCCTACACCGATTGCATTCAGGACGAAGTTATGGCCGCAGCTTCGCAGCTATCGATCAAGTTTGAGCGTGACAAGACCAAAAATGGTGTACGCAAGAATACGCTGCTTCAGGACATGCTCGCCCGCGTTACCAGTCACGTCGAGTATGTATGAGTGCGACCAAACCGGGCGAGATCGTGCTCGCTATCCGGCCTTTCACGAAGGGTCTGGCCTACGTCTTCGCGGAAGGTCCTCTTTCCCCAATCGACTGGGGTGCGAAAGAGATCACCGGGGCGAAATGGCATGCCCGCTGCTTGGCCGCAGCTCGGGCTCTCATGGACCACCTTAAACCGGATGTGCTGGTGCTTGCCAAAGAGGAACAATCCGTCCGCGGTGCTTCTGGCCGGGCGCAACGCATGCTCAATCTCATGGCGAACCATGCGATCGGCCAGTCGATGGAGGTCCGCCGATACACCCGGGCCGACGTAAAAGCTTGTTTTCAGGATGTTGGTGCGGTGAGCCGGCGGGAAATTGCCGAAGCGATTGCCTCGCAAATCCCAGCTTTCGCCCACCGGGTGCCGCCGCCCCGCCGCAATTGGGATAACGAGTCTCCGCAGCTCTACCTCTTCGATGCCGCAGCACTCGTCATGGCGCACTACCGCGCCCGTCCCGATCCCGACATCGAATGATCACCGCTCCCGGGCACCCGGGAGCGCCGGAATGGTCCGGCGCTCCCGCAGTGTTCGGGAGAACAAATATGGACACCTCTGTCTCACCACGGTTCAACGTCTATGAAGCGGTCACCGAAAAGATCGCGGCGGCCATTCGCAAGGGCGCCGGGATGTATGTCATGCCCTGGCACGTGGCAGGACCGGGAAGCTGTATCCCGGTGAACGCAGCCACGGAAGCACCCTATCGCGGCGTGAACATCGTTGCGTTGTGGGCGATATCGGCGGTCGAGGGATACCAGTCAGGCCATTGGGCGAGCTATCGTCAATGGCAATCTCTTGGCGCGCAGGTCAGGCGGGGCGAGCGCGGGTCCACGGTTGTCTTCTTCAAGCAGCTTGAGGACGACGGCGATGACGCAGAACAAGACACCGATAAACGGCCACGGCTGGTCGCTCGCGCGTTCCGCGTCTTCAATGCGGCCCAGGTCGACGGGTGGGTGGAACCGCCGCCGGCCCGGATACCCGAGTTCTTCGCCATCAAGGAAGTCGATGCGTTCGTGCACGCAACCGCAATCTCGGTGCGACATGGCTCCTCAATGGCGAGATATATCCCCAGCCAGGACACCATCGAGATGCCGGATCAGAAACGATTTGTCGGGAGCGCCACGAGTACCTCTACGGAAACATACTATTCCGTGCTCCTGCATGAGCTGACGCACGCTAGCGGCGCGCCCCACCGGCTTGATCGCCAATTCGGCAAGCGGTTTGGGGACAAGG
>CAZBRO010000006.1:0-226348 GCA_964494505.1 uncultured Bordetella sp. | reverse complement strand
GGATGTCGTCGCGCCGCTCGGCGAGCGATGGCACGCGCACCGGCACGACGTTGAGGCGATGATAGAGGTCTTCGCGGAAGCGCCCGGCCTCGATCTCATGGCGCAGGTCGCGCGTCGAGGACGAGATCACCCGCACATCGACCTGCACCCGCGTCGAGCCGCCAACTCGCTGGAAGGTCTGGTCGATCAGGACGCGCAGGATCTTGCCTTGCGTCTCCAGCGGCATGTCGGCGGCCTCATCGAGGAACAGCGTGCCGCCATGGGCAAGCTCTAGGAGCCCGATCTTGCGTCCAGCCTCCGATTCCACGCCGAACAACTCGGCCTCGATGCGGTTGGGCGCCATCATGGCGCAGTTGATCGCGACAAAGGCGTTACCGGCGCGCCGCGACAAGGAATGGATCAGGCGCGCCGTCACTTCCTTGCCGGAACCCGACGGCCCGGTGATCAGCACGCGGCTTCCGGTGGGAGCGATCTTGTCGACCAGCAGGCGCAATTGGGCGATGGCCGTCGAGGTGCCGCAAAGCTCGGTGTCGTCGCCGGCCTTGAGTTTCAACTCCTGCACTTCGCGCTTGAGGCGCGCCGATTCCAGCGCACGCCTGACGGTGTGGCAGAGCTTGTCCGCCTTGAACGGCTTTTCGATGAAGTCGTAGGCGCCCTTCTTGATCGCCGCGACCGCGGTTTCGATGGTGCCGTGACCGCTGATGATGACGATGGGAAGATCGGGATGGTCGCGCTGCAACACGTCCAGCACCTGGATGCCGTCGAGCCGGCTCCCCTGCAGCCAGACATCAAGTACGACTAGGTGGGGACGCCGGAGTGCTATCGCCTGCAACAGCCCGTCCGAATCGGAAGCGACGCGCGTCTCATAGCCTTCGTCGGCCAGGATGCCCGCCATCAGCTCGCGGATGTCGATCTCGTCGTCGACGACAAGAATCTCAGACGAGACCAGCGACCCGTTCTGTTTCATGCATGAACCCCTGTTCCGATTTGCCCGGCCGGCGCAACGGGAAGCTCATGCGCACGATGGCCCCCCTGGTTTCGCCGGTTGTGTCTTTGGCCGCATCTTCGAGCAGCAATTCGCCGCCATGGTCTTCGAGAATCTTGCGCACGATGGCGAGGCCGAGGCCCGTCCCTTTGGTGCGCGTCGTCACGTAGGGCTCGGTCAGGCGGTGGCGGTTCTCCGACGGCAGGCCGATGCCGTTGTCGCGCACGGAAATCACCAGCCGGCCCGCTTTGACCGAAAGATCGATCCCGATTCGCCCGGTTGCGGCGTCCCCTGCGCCCATGCGCGCCGCGATGGCCTCGGCGGCGTTCTTCAGGACGTTGACGAGGGCCTGGCTGACCAGCCGCCCATCGCAATCGAACATGATCGGATCGCCCGGTGCGCTGACTTCGAAGGCGATCTGCGGCTGGGCCACCCGCTGGAGGAACACCCCCTGCCGGATCAATTCCTGCGCGTTCTCACTGCGGATCACCGGGGCGGGCATGCGGGCGAAAGAGGAGAACTCGTCGACCATGCGGCCGATATCGCCGACCTGGCGAATGATGGTGTCGGTGCACTGAGCGAAGACATCGGGATCGCTCGAGATTTCGCGGGCATATTTGCGCTTCAGCCGTTCGGCCGAGAGCTGGATGGGGGTCAACGGATTCTTGATCTCATGGGCGATGCGGCGGGCGACATCGGCCCAGGCTGCCGTACGCTGGGCCGAGACCAGATCGGTGATATCGTCGAAGGTGACGACGAAACCGTGGGATTTGTCTCCCGCCTCGCTCGATACCTGAACATTCAGATGGCGCAGCGCTCCGTCGCGGCGGACATCCACCTGCCCCGCGGCGCGCGCCGAAGGTTCACTGATGGCGCGGCGGATGAGGCCTGCGAGTTCCGGCGCGCATTCCGAATAATGCCGGCCCTCGACGTTTTCGGGCAACGCATTGAGCAGCCGTGACGCGGTCGGATTGATCAGCGTGATGCGCCCTTCCCCATCGAGGCCGATGACGCCCGCCGAGACCCCCGCCAGCATCGCTTCGGTGAACCTGCGGCGCGAATCGAGCTGGAAATTGGCGTCGATCAGTTCTTTTCTCTGGCCTTCGAGCTGCGAGGTCATGCGATTGAAGGTCTCCGACAGCGAGCCGATCTCGTCGTCGTCCTTGCCCACAGCGACGCGCACGCCAAGATCGCCTTCGGAGACGCGCTCGGCCGCGCCCGCGAGACGTCCGATGGGCGTGACAATGCGGCTCGCGGCCCAGAGCCCAAGCCAAACCGCCGCCAGCAGGATCAGCATGGCCACCACCACATAGAGGGCGGCGAAGGTCAGCTGAATCTCGGAGCGGTTCTGATTGAGGCTTTGATATTCGGACACCGCAGCATGGGTGCGGCTTTGCGCTTCGATCGCCTGTGGATCGACCGAGCGGGAAACCAAGAGATAGGCGGGATTGCCCTGTGTGTCCGTGAAGCCGTCGAGCCGTGCCAAGGCGGAGACGACGTTTTGATTGGAATCCGCCAACACGACGACCCCTTGCGCGACCTGGGCGATCTGTCCTGGGGTCACCGCGCTTGCTCCCGAAGGGATGGACGAGCGCGGATTGGCGAAGGTGAGAATGTTGTCCGGCGAAATGCTGAACGGCGTCGGCACGGACGGAAGAACGGCGCTCGCAAGCACGCGTCCCGTGGCGTCGATAATGTAGGCCGCCGGCAAAGCGCGATAGGCCGCCTGCGCTTCCAGATAGGCGCGGAACTTGACGGGATCGGCCAGCAGCGCGAGGCCATCGCGGTTGAGGTCGGAGGCCATGGCGGAAATGTCGCCCCGGATGACCTGCTCGTGTTCCTTCACATAGGCGTCCGCGACGCTGACCGAATTGGCGAGCGCGGTCTGTACCCGCTCCGAGAACCAGGCCTCAATGCCGAGATTGAGCGAAATGGCCGCGAATATGGCAACCAGGATGGCCGGGATTACGGCCACGGCCGAGAACATGCCGACCAGCCTTAAGTGAAGCTTGGAGCCGGCCGCACCCATTTTGCGCTCGGTCCAGAGCCGGGTCAGCCGCCAGGCGATGAGGCCGGCAAGCGCCAGGACGAGCGAAAGATCGACCACAATGAGGACTACCATCGCCGCCGGGGTGCGGTTGTAGGGGGTCAGCCCTGTGATGGTCAGGTAGGTGAGGACGCCCGAAACGACGGCGGCAAACGCCACGCCCAGCGCGATCAGGGACGAACGCGAAGCCGCGCGCAGGAGCTGGAACGGTCCCCCGAGCAGACGCGAACGCAACATCGAGATGCTTGCCATATGGCCGAAAAGCCTCGCGCGCCGGAACCGTTAATCCCTATCCGGACGCGAGTGTAGCAAAGCCACAGGATGTTGCAATTATGCTGCGATGCAAACTTGCAACAAAAATTCAGTGCGATTTCAATCCGCGAATGACCTCCACGCCAAGTTCCCGAATCTTCTTCCGCAGCGTATTGCGGTTGAGTCCCAAGAGCTGGGCTGCGCGAATCTGGTTGCCTCGCGCCGCCGCCAGTGAAATCGCAATCAGCGGCCGCTCCACTTCGCGGATCACCCGGTCATAGAGCCCGGCGGGCGGCAGCCGCTCGCCATATTCCGCGAAATGCGTGTTGAGATGCCGTTCGACCAGCGTGGCGAAGCTCACCTCTTCGTCGTCGGAGGCCGGCATGCTGCGTTCGAGCTGTGTCAGCTCGGCGGAGACCGCATCCTCGTTGATGACTTCGTCAGGGTTCAGCACCACCAGGCGCCGAATCAAATTCTCCAGTTCGCGCACATTGCCGGGCCAGGTATGGGTCTTGAGCCGCTCGATGGCCTGGGGTTCCAGCCGCTTCAGCGGCAGGCCGTCGGCCTCAGCCTTGCGCAGGAAATGGCGCACCAGGTCGGGGATGTCCTCGATGCGCTCGCGCAGAGGCGGCAGGCGCATCGGAACCACGTTCAGGCGATAGAACAGGTCTTCGCGGAACAACCCCTGCTGGATGAGTTGCCGCAAATCGCGATTGGTGGCGGCAATGATGCGGACGTCGGTGCGGATCGGTACGCGCCCGCCCACAGTGGTGTATTCACCCTGCTGCAGCACCCGCAACAACCGCGTCTGCGCCTCGAGCGGCATGTCGCCGATCTCGTCCAGAAACAGCGTGCCGCCCTCGGCCTGTTCGAAGCGCCCTACTCCGCGGGCCGTCGCGCCAGTGAAGGCGCCCCGCTCATGGCCGAACAATTCGCTCTCGATCAACTCCTTGGGAATCGCGGCCATGTTCACCGCGACGAAGCTGCCGTTGCGGCGCTTGCCGTAATCGTGCAGTGCGCGCGCCACCAGTTCCTTGCCGGTGCCGGATTCGCCCGAGATCATCACCGTGAGGTCGGCTTGCGTGAGCCTCGCGATGATACGGTAAATCTCCTGCATGGCGGGCGAGCGCCCGATCAGCGGCAGGCGATCATCGCTATGGTCCGTCTCGATGGATGCGGGCTTGCGATTGGGCGCGGCAAGCGCCCGGCTGACGATGGTAATGAGTTCCTTCAGGTCGAAGGGCTTGGGCAGATATTCGTATGCGCCCCGTTCGGTGGCGGTGATGGCGGTCAGGATGTTGTTCTGCGCGCTCATTACCACGACCGGAAGATCGGGCCTCAGCCGCTTGATGCGCGGCAGAAGATCGAATGCGTTTTCGTCGGGCAGGATTACGTCGGTGATGACGAGATTGCCCTCCCCTTGCGCCACCCAGCGCCACAGCCCGGCGGCATTTGCGGTGGTGCGTACGTCGTAGCCGGCGCGTCCTAGCGCCTGGTTGAGCACGGTGCGGATGGCGGCATCGTCGTCACAAACTAAAATCGTGCCCTCAGGCATGCGCGGACTCGTTCTGGTGCTGTTTGGTTTCGGCGGACGCGACCGGCAAAAGCACGCGGAACAGGGTGCGTCGCGGTTGGGATTCGCATTCGATGACTCCGCCATGATCGGCAACGATCTTGGCGACGAGCGGAAGGCCGAGGCCTGCGCCGTGCGATTTGGTGGTGATGAAGGGATCGAAAATATAGGGGAGCAGATCGGCCGATATTCCAGGGCCGTTGTCGCGGACGGTGACTTCCAGCGGCAGGCTCAAGCGGTATTTCTGGCCCGTGCCGCTGACGGCGATGCGCACGCCGGGGCGATAGGCCGTGGTGAGCACGATCTCGCCGTTCTCGGGCGGTGCGGCATCGGCCGCATTGCGCACGATGTTCATGAAGGCCTGGATGAGATTGTCGCGGTCGCCCCAAACCGGCGGGAGCGAAGGATCGTAGACCTCGACGATGCGAAGCCGGCGTCCGAAGCTGGTTTCCGCCACGCGCTTCACCCGGTCCAGGACCTCGTGGATGTTCACGGCCGCGCGCGACAGCGCCATGGGATCGCCGAACGATTCCATACGGTCGATCAGGGTGCGGATGCGGTCGGCTTCGTTGCAGATGAGCTGGGCAAGGGAGCGATCGGCGGGCGGCACGGTCTCTTCGAGCAATTGAGCCGCCCCTCTGATGCCGGCGAGCGGGTTCTTGATCTCGTGCGCCAGCACGGCGGCCATGCCGCTCATGGAGCGTGCTGCACCGCGGTATAAAAGCTGCCGGTCGATGCGCTGGGCGAGACTGCGCTCCTGGAGCAGGAGGATCACACTCCCCTCGTCCGCGGCCGGCGTGAGGGTTACGTCGGCGAGCCGCTCGCCAAGCCTGGGGGTTGTAAGGTCGACGTTGCGTTCCGCGATGGAGGCGCCGCGTTCGCGCGCCTGCTGCACGAGCTGCAGCAGCGGGCTCCCGAACGGGAGAAGCTCGGTGAGGGTCTGTCTTAAGAGCAACCCCACACCCATGGCGAAAAACTGCTCGGCCGCCTGATTGGCGTAAAGCAGCTGCTCCTGCGCCCCAACCATGATGATGGGCATGGGTAGAACGCTGGCGATGCTGGCGATAAGCCCTTCACGCACTTGATAAAATCCAATTATGTTGCAGTGCACATGCCTACACTTTGGGCATTCATAACCCATGCCTAATGAATGAGCAATCGCCCAGACAGGAAATCGTCCCCTTTCCACAAAAACTTGTGCCGGATAGACAGAAGAATGACCGCAACACTTGCCTTGATCGTCGCCGCGGGACGGGGTGAACGCGCCCAGGAGGCGAATTCGGCGGCGCCGCCCAAGCAATATCGGCTGCTTGGCGGAAGACCCGTGCTGCGCTGGGCGGCGGAGGCCTTCCTGGCTCATCCGGCAGTTTCGGCCGTCCAAGTGGTGATTCGCGAAGAGGACCAAGCGGCCTATGAGGCAGCGGCGGCCGGGCTTTCCTTGCTGCCTCCGGTCATCGGTGGTGCGACGCGGCAGGACTCAGTGCGGCGGGGGCTCGAAGCGTTGGCGGAGGCAGCACCCGACGGCGTACTGATCCACGATGCGGCCCGGCCCTTTGTTTCGGCGGCGCTGATTGCCCGTGTGGCCGCAGCGCTGCAGAGGGCCGATGCGGTTCTCCCGGTGCTTGGGGTCGCCGATACGCTGAGGCGTGACACGGGCGAGGGCTACGCCATCGAGCCGCGCGAGAATTTGCTGCGCGCCCAGACGCCGCAAGGGTTCCGCTTTGTCCCGATTCGCGATGCCCATCGGGCATGGTCGCATGTGAATGTGACGGACGATTTCGCGCTTGCCGAGCGCGCGGGGCTTTCGCTGGCCACGGTGCCGGGCGAAGAGGTCAATCTGAAACTCACGACGAATGACGATTTCGTGCTGGCCGAGCGGCTCGCGTCTTCCGCGTTGGGCGATATCCGCACCGGCACGGGCTACGACGTGCACCGGTTCGGATTCGGGGATCACGTCTGGCTCTGCGGCGTGAAGGTGCCCCACGGGTTCGGGCTGATCGGCCATTCCGACGCCGATGTGGGGCTGCACGCGCTCACCGACGCCATTCTGGGCGCGATCGCGCGCGAGGATATCGGTGCGCATTTTCCGCCTACGGAGGAACGCTGGCGGGGTGCGCCCTCGCATGTGTTTCTCGCCCATGCGGCATCGCTGGTGCGCGAAGCGGGCGGCGTCGTTTCCCATGTCGATGTGACGCTCATCTGCGAACGGCCAAAGGTGGCTCCGCACCGCGATTCCATGCGCGTGCGCGTGGCCGAGATCCTGGGAATCGAACGCACACGGGTCAGCGTAAAAGCCACCACCACCGAGGGACTCGGCTTCGCCGGCCGGCGCGAAGGCATCGCCGCGCAAGCCGTGGCTACCGTCCGGCTGCCGGGATGACGCCGTTTTCAACCCGGTTGGCTACGGTTTTCGGGATCGGCTGGTTTCCGTTCGCGCCCGGCACGGCGGCCTCTTTCGTGGCGCTTCCGCTTGGCTGGATACTCATCCGGTTCGGCTGGCAAAGCGCCCTCGTCGGCGCCGGGTTGGCGATGCTGATCGGCATCTGGGCGTGCGGGCTTCATGCGCGCAAAGCCGGGCGCCACGACCCTTCCGAATGCGTGCTCGACGAGGTCGCCGGCCAGTGGACTGCGCTTCTTCCCATAGCGCTGATGGGCCGCGGAGACGATTGGCGTCCCTTCGCGATGGCGTTCCTGCTGTTCCGGCTGTTCGACATCACCAAGCCCTGGCCGGTTGCGCGCGCGGAACGCCTGCCGGGCGGATTGGGGATCATGGCGGACGATATCGTGGCGGGGGCATTCGCCGCGGCTATCCTCTACGGCACGCTCGCAATAAGGCTGGTGTGATGTTCTCCGATTCCATCCTGCGATTGGCAAAATTGCTGCTCGAGGAAGCGCGCACGCAGGGGCTCCATGTCGCCACCGCAGAAAGCTGCACCGGCGGATTGATCGCCGCCGCGCTGACGGAAATTCCAGGATCGTCCGATGTGGTGGATCGGGGCTTCGTGGTCTACACAAATGAGTCCAAGGTCGAATTGCTGGGCGTGCCCGAAGGCATGATCGCCGCGCACGGTGCCGTGTCGGAAGAAGTCGCCCGCGCGATGGCGGAAGGCGCGCTCCGGCATTCACGCGCGCAATTGGCAGTCTCTTGCACCGGGATTGCGGGCCCCACAGGCGGCACGGCCACGAAGCCGGTGGGCCTGGTGCATATTGCCGCCGCGCGGATGGGCCAGACCACGCTGCATCTCGAATGCCGCTTCGGCGATATCGGCCGCGAGAACGTGCGCGCACGCAGCGTCGAGGAAGGGCTTAAGCTGCTCCTCCAGCTTCTTTAGAACTGTGGAGCGCCTTCGCGCGCACGACAAAGGCCTCCGCCATGCGGCTCGCGACATAGCCAAAGGCGATACCCGCGACCGCGGAGAGGAGTACGTTCTTGAAGGCGAAATCGATCAGAAAATGCACCTCCGAACCGCGCGTCAGCGGGACGAAGCGCCAGCGTGTGTCCAATCGCTTGAACGGCCCTTCGACATGGCGGGCTTCGATCGTGCGCCGTTCGGGGTCGAGCTTCACCGAGCTGACATAACGCTCGTGCAGCCCCTGGTAGGAGATGAACATTTCGGCAGTGATGTATTCGAGGTTGCCCTCTTTCTCGCGCTTCTTCACTACGAGCCTGGAACACCAGGGCAGGAATTCCGGATAGCGCTCCACATCGGCGACGACGGCAAACATTTGCTCGGCCGTGTACGGAAGAACGCGGGTTTCCTGATGAAGAGGCATAAACGGTTGTTACGTTCGCGCCGCCCGGGCCGCGCGCAGCCGCTCGAAATCCTCGCCCGCGTGGTATGAGGAGCGGGTCAGCGGGCTTGCCGACACCATCAGGAACCCCTTCGCGCGCGCGATGCTTTCCAGCGCCTTGAATTCGTCCGGGTTCCAGAAGCGGTCGACCGCCGCATGTTTCCGGCTCGGCTGCAGATATTGCCCGATGGTCAGAAAATCGACCCCTGCTGCCCGCAGATCGTCCATCACCTGCATGATCTCTTCGCGCGTTTCGCCCAATCCCACCATCAGGCCCGATTTCGTGAACGCGTTCCCGTCGATCTCCTTCACGCGTTCCAAAAGGCGCAACGAGACGAAATAGCGCGCGCCCGGTCGGACCGAAAGATAGAGCCGCGGCACGGTTTCGAGATTGTGGTTGAAGACATCGGGCGGTGCGGCCATCACCGTCTCGATGGCGCCCTCCTTGCGGAGGAAATCCGGCGTCAGAATTTCGATGGTCGTCTTCGGCGAATGGGCGCGGATGGCGCGCACCGTCGCCGCGAAATGGGCCGCCCCGCCGTCCGGGAGGTCGTCGCGGTCGACGGACGTAATCACCACATGGGCAAGCCCAAGCTCGGCCACAGCGCGGGCGACATTCTCAGGCTCGCCGGAATCGAGCGCGCCCGGCAGGCCCGTCTTCACGTTGCAGAAGGCACAAGCCCGCGTGCAAGTGTCCCCCATGATCATCATGGTGGCGTGCGACTTTTCCCAGCACTCGCCGATATTGGGGCAGCCTGCCTCTTCGCAAACGGTGTGGAGTCCGTTAGCGCGCACGATATCGCGGGTCCGGACATAGCCCCGCCCCACCGGCGCCTTGACCCGGATCCAATCGGGTTTCCGGGGCAGAGGCGTATCGGGCCTGTTGGCCTTTTCCGGGTGGCGGGGTCTGGCCGCACCGGCGGTCGAGTCGTAGACGACGGTCATGGCGCCATTCCTAACCGCTGGCGGTCAGGAAATCACCCCCTCCGGCGCGCCCCCCGCGCTTTGCGCCAGACCGGACGGGAAACGCGTTCCCCCGCGGTTCCCGCCCGGACTAGCTCCCCAGGGACGCCTTCAAAGTCAGCATATAGCTCCGTGGCGGCATGAAGAAATATTGGTCGGTGCTCATCAGTCGGTTGGCCACGAAAGACGAATCGTTCTCGGTGATGGCGAGGATGCTCCGGCTGTCGAACGCGTTGTAAATACCGAGGCTCAATTCGAACTGGCCGAAATCGTAACCGAGCGTAACGTCCATGTTGTTGTAGGTATGGACCTTGTAATTGGGATTGTTGGCGGTGTCCGACCATTGCGGCCCGACCATCTTGTCGATGATCGACAGTTTGACGCCTTCGTGCTTGTAGATAAGACCGCCTGCGGTCGTCCACAGCGGCGCCTGCTTCAGCCAGAGGCCATTGGACCTCGACGAATTGATCGATCCGTTGATGAAGACCGCGAGCCCCCGCAGTCTGCCGTTCATGATGTCGTCGCCAAAGGCATAGGTGGCTTCGCCCTCGACGCCCTTGTACAGCGCCTGGCCGGTATTGACCGCGCAAGTGTCCCCGGACAGACCGCCAACCAGATTGCAGTTCTCAAACACGATATTATTCTTGACCGGGATGTAATACACATCGCCATCGACGGTGAAATTGTCGGCGTAAAATACCGTGCCGACCTGATAGTTGGTGGTGGTCTGCGCTTTCGGAAAGGTTTCGACGGTCGTCTTTTGCTCGAACGCCGTGATGTCCGGAACGTAGATGCCCTGGGCGTACTGGGCATAAACACTCCATGACGGCCGGATTTTGTAATTGGCTTCGAGGAACGGCAGCGTGCGGGTCGTCTTGAACTCGCCGCTGTAAGGCTTGAGCAATTTCGGTTCGACGGCCGAGCGCGTGGAATGCGTCCAATCGATGTATTTCACACCGGGCGTGACGGTCAGCCCCTCGAGCGGCTTGATCTCCAATTCGAGGAACGGCTCGTATTGATGCCAGCTCGAATGTTCGAGCAATTCGGCGTAGCCGTTGTAGCGGGTATTTCCGTGGCCGGCGGTGAGGACCGCTTTCCCGGTCGCGGCGAGCGATGAATCCTGACAGCTGGAGCCGTCCTGATACCAGGGATTGATGTTGTTCGCGATGCAGGCCGTCATATCGTAATCGAGGCGTGCGCGCTGCGTGGAGGCGGCTTCCCACCAAACGCCCGCGCGGACCTGGCCCGTGACCGAGCCCAACTGGTAATCGTCGTAAAGGCGGAACACGTCGCCCCAGACGCGGTAGGCGTTGAGCTTGCTGTAGCCCGGTACGTCGCTCGTCTTCTTGACGCCATTGACGATGGGTGAGTTCTTGCCGCCCTGACCTTCGGCGGTGTTGGCGTTGATGTCGGCAATGGTCTGAGTGATGTTGCGGGCGGAGAACGTCTCGTTCACATAGGCATAGGTATAGGCCTGATTGTCGATCTTCACGGCGTCGGTGAGATTGCCGCGCAGCCGGACATAGTCCATGTCCGTCCACTTGTCGGTTACGTTGTAAGGAACATAGGTCGACAGCGCCGGATTGTCGTTCTGAAGGGCGAAATTCTTGCCGTACACCGAGACTTGCGCCGGCGTCGCGCCATTGTTGTCGTTCAAGTCCTCATGCAGCTTGCCGTAATTGCCGAACAAGGTGAGCGTCCAGTTCGGCGCGACCTGGGTTTCTATTTTCAGCAACTCGTTGCTGCGGGTTAGCCCCTGTTGCGTCAGAGCGCCGTCGGTCGTGGTGTTGTCGAAATTGAAGAGGACGTGGGTATTGTCGAAATAGGGGAAATTCCCGCTCTGGATGTTCAGGTTCTCGTGCAGCGTGTTGAAACTGCCGTAGCTCACCGATCCCTTCAGCCGCGTGAAGTCGGCCAGGCCCTCCGAATACATGTTGATCGAGCCGCCATAGGTGGACGGGCCGATATTTCCGGCATTGCCGGGGCCGCGCTCGACCTCGATCGAGCCGATGGTCGAGGCTGGAAAATAGGACGAAGAATGGTGCGTCGGCCCATTGGTGTCACCGAACGGGATGCCGTCGAAGGTCATGCCGAAATTGCCGTCCGGGATGCCGCGCAGCGTGTTCTTGACGTTGCCTTCCGAGAGGCCCGGTCCGTTCAGATCCATGCCCGTCAGCGACGGCGTGATGGCAAGAATGGTGACGAAATCGGCGGTCGGAGAGATCGAGTCCTCGATATAGGATTTGCCGATGATGGTTTGTGGCTCGGTGGTGTCGGGAGAGGACTTGGCGGGCGCCACATCGGGATTGAACAGCGTGCCCGTGACCACCACGGTTTCCAGCACGTCGTCATCGGCATAAGCCCCCGTTGCCGCGGCCAACAGGCTTACCGATAGCGCGGTTCCGCCCAAAAGGGCGACTCGTCTCAAAGAGCGTGACAGCATAATATCCCCGGCGCCGCGGCAGGGGCCGCGGCGTTTTTTCCAATTGGTCAATGAAAGTGGAAGGCGCATCCCCACAATGCGTCGCCCCTCGGCATCTCTTCGACGCGGGATGCGTCTTGCTACCCGCGATTGCAAACTTCCGTGAGGGCATGACGCTCTGATGTCAGTTCTGCAATGAATTCATGAAAGACGCCGACATTACCGGAACATAATATTTCCATTGTTCACGGATATGGGACCTTCATCGGCACTGTCTCGGGGACTTCGGTGTATCTGGATTCGGCGATGGCCTTACCTATTGCGGCGCTCAGACGCTATGAGCGCCCCCTGTCCGCCATCGCCATGGTCACGGGTTTCGGCTTCGACAATTATTTCTTCGGGCGGGTGGATCACCCCGCGACCCAGTTCGTGCTGTTCGCCTACATGGTGCTCGCGATCGCCACCATCGTGACGGTGCATTTCCTGGAATCGTTTGAGGATGAGCTTGAGGGAATCTGGCTCAGGCTGCATCCGCTGCTGGTGTTTGCCACCCAATTCGCTCTCGGCGGGCTCTGGAGCGCGTTCCTGGTGTTCTACGGCCGAAGCGCCGTGATCGCGGCGTCCTGGCCGTTCCTGATCGTGCTGGCCGCCATGCTGGTGGGCAACGAGGTGTTCCGGAAATATCACTCCCGGCTTGCCTTCACCTGCACGCTGCTCTTCCTGGCCCTCTTCTCCTACGCGATTTTCGTGGTGCCCGTGGTGACGCGCAGCATGGGGCGGCGCACCTTCCTGCTGAGCGGCAGCCTCGCGGTGGTTGCATTCGTGGTCATACTGGGCGTGCTCTCGGCGATCGGACCGCAGCGCATGCGGAAGGCTTGGCGCGGGATCATCGGCGGGGCGCTCGGCGTCTATGCCTGCCTTAACCTGTTCTATTTCACGAACGTCCTGCCGCCTTTGCCGTTGGCGCTCTCCAATGCTGGGGTTTTCCATGGCGTGGACCGGAGCGGACCTGTCTGGCAGGGCACCGCCGAGCCCAGCGCCTGGTATGGCAGCACCTGGATCAACCCGGTTCTCCACGTGACACGCGGAGAGCCTCTTTACCTCTACAGTGCGGTCTTCGCGCCCATCCAGCTCAAGACCGATATCGTCCACGTCTGGCAGCGTTACGACGATGCGGCGAGCGCCTGGCATACCGAGGCGAAGGTGACATTCCCGATCATGGGGGGGCGCGACGGGGGGTATCGCGGGATTTCCAGCAAGGCAGCGCCGCGGCCGGGACGCTGGCGCGTCGATATCGAGACGCCGGACGGGCTGGTGATTGGGCGGGTGGGATTTTCGGTCGCGTCCGTTTCCACCCCGGTCAAGAGCGTGATGCAGGTCCTGCCATAAGAGGCTCAGCTTTCTTACCGCCCTTGGCCTGCGCTAGCGTGCTGGCCGCATCGGACGAACGGACGCAGCCCCGTGGACACCCTTCCCCCCGCCTATGAGCCTGAGCGGGCCAGACGCACGCTGTTCTGCGCGCTGACGGATGCCGCGCGCATTCATGGCGGTGGGACCGCCATTGTGGTCGACGGCGACGAGCGGGAGCTGACCTATACCGGACTTCAGCGGGCTGCGCTCGCGCTCGGCCACGCGCTGAAGCGAGGCACCCACAAGGGCGAAGCGGTGGGCGTGCTGCTTCCGACCGGAATCGGTGCGGTCATCAGCGTGTTTGCGCTCTCCGCCTTTGGCCGCGTGCCAGCGATGCTGAACTTTACGGCCGGGACTCAGAACCTCCTGGCCGCGCTGAAAGCGGCGAAGATTTCCCGCATCGTTACCGCGCGCCGCTTCATCGCATTGGGGAAGTTCGAGGCCCTGGAGGCCGAGCTGAAAGCGGCGGCAGAGCTGATCTATCTGGAAGAGGTACGCGACCGCCTCTCCATCCGGAACAAGGCCGCGGCCGCAATCGGCTCGTTCCTCCCGCGCGCGGTTACGGCGCTGAGTTCCCCGGATTCGCCGGCCGCGATCCTTTTCACTTCCGGCACCGAGGGTGAGCCCAAGGGCGTGGTGCTCTCCCACGCCAATATTCTCGCCAATGTCGAGCAGGTGCGCGCCCATATCGCGTTCCACCGGAGCGATGTCCTGTTCAACCCGCTCCCCGCGTTTCACTCCTTCGGGCTGACCGTCGGTGCGCTGATGCCGATCTATCTCGGGGTCAAGGCGGTGCTGCATCCGACCCCGCGCCAGCCCCACGAGATCGTGCGGCGCATCAGGGCACATCGGGCGACCATCCTGCTCGCGACCGATACCTTCATGTCGCAATATCTGCGCGCTTCGGCTGAGGGCGATTTATCGAGTCTGAGGCTCGCAGTGTGCGGCGCCGAACGGCTCCGCGACGAAACGCGCCAGATGGTGAAGCGCAAATACGATGTCGAGCTGATCGAGGGCTATGGCGTCACGGAAGCCTCCCCCGTCATCTCCGCCAATCGGCCGGGCGCGAACCGGGCCGGCACGGTCGGCCATCCGGTCCAGGGAATCCAGTCGCGGATCGAACCGGTGGAAGGGATCAAGGATGCGGGCCGCCTGCTGGTGAAGGGGCCGAACGTGATGCTCGGCTACATCGATCCCCGCCGGCCGGGCGGAATCGTCCCCCCGGCGGACGGATGGCACGACACCGGCGATGTCGTCTCCATCGACGAGGACGGATACATCGCCATCCGCGGAAGGCTGAAGCGTTTCGCCAAGATCGGTGGCGAAACCGTTTCACTGACGGTGGTGGAGAATTGCGCATCCGCACTATGGCCCGATTATGCGCATGCGGCCATCGCCCTACCCGACGGACGCAAAGGCGAAATCATCGTGCTGGTCACCACCAATGCCGAAGCCCAGCGCAACGACCTGCTGGTCTGGATCCGCAATCACGGCGTGCCGGAACTTGCCGCGCCGAAGCGCGTTATCCCGGTTGTGGAGATTCCTGTCCTGGGCACGGGCAAGACGGATTATGTGAGTGTCGCAAAGACGGTGGCCGCGACGGCCGAGACTCCAATATCATCCGTACGCGAATAAATCTCCCGATTACAATCTTTTCGCTTCCGGCGGTGTTTGTTTCAAACTCCTTGGCCGTTTGCGCGTTTTTGTAACGGACGGCGCGACAAAACGCCGCCCTGACGGAAACACCCCATGTGGAGAATGGTGCTAAACGGCGCCGCGTTGGCGTTCGTGACCGGTAGCGCGTTCGCGGAGGCGGACGGACCCAACGCCGCCGTCGGAGGCGGCCTCAATTTCCTCGACCCACTTCCGAGCCAAGCGAGTGCGCTCTTCCAGCCGGCACCTATCGGCAACGGCAAATCCTATGGCGCCGTGTACGGATTCGATCTCGGCAACGGGTTCAAGACGGAGGTCGAAGGGGTGGGTTCGCTCAGCGAGCCAGCCGATCCTCGCCTGCTTCCGCTGACGGGAAATCTCAACACCTCCCGTGTGGCGCTGAAGGGGCTCTATGAATTCACCAACGGAGATTGGCACATCAAGCCATATCTCGGTGCGGGGTTCGGGTTCACCGATCTCAATGCGCGAATGCTCGGTATCGCGGGCAGCGATTGGACCGCGGACTATCAGTTGCATGGCGGGGTCAGTCTCGGCTTCACGCAGAAATTGATCGGCAGCCTGGAATATCGTTGGACCATGGGATCGAAGCCGAATTTCGCGCTCGCCGGTATCCCGACGAAATTGGAGATCGACCGCCACCGCCTCGTGCTTGGCTTCAATTACAAATATTGATTACGCCGCGCTGAGCGCCCGCCAGATCTTTTCCGGTGTCGCCGGCATGTCGATATGCGCAACCCCGATCGCATCCGAAACCGCGCCGATGATGGCTGGCAGCGCACCGATGGTGCCCGCTTCGCCCGCGCCCTTTGCCCCCAGCGGATTGGTCTTGCAGAGAATCTCGTTATAGGAAATGTCGAGATCAGGCATGTTGTCGGCGCGCGGCATCACGTAATCGACGAAGGTCGCCGTCATCAGCTGGCCCGAATCCGGGTCGTAGACGCAATTCTCCATCAGCGCCTGACCTAAGCCTTGCGCGACGCCGCCGTGGATCTGGCCGTCCACGATCAGCGGATTGATGACGCGGCCAACGTCATCGACGATTGTATAGCGGTCGATGGCGACGGTGCCGGTTTCCGGATCGACTTCCAACTCGCAGATGTGACAACCGTTCGGAAAGGTCGGCGGGGATTCGAATCCGGCTTGCTCGTCGAGGCCGTTCTCGAATCCGGGCAGCTTTTCGCGTTTGAGGGTTACGGCAAGCTCGGTGACCGAAATCTTGCGCGACGTGCCGATGACGAAGAATTGGCCCGTGCCTTCGGCCACTTCGAAATCAACCTCCGCGCCGCCGGCTTGCAGTACCTGACCGGCCGCGGCCTTGCCTTTCTCGATGACGCTTTCCATCGCCAGCGCGATCGCATTGCCGGACGTCTGCAGCGAGCGCGAGCCGACCGTGCCGCCGCCCGCCATGCCGTCATCGGTATCGCCCTGGCGCACGATCACGGATTCGAACGGCACGCCGAGCCGGTCGGATACAAGCTGCGCGAAGGTCGTCTCGTGCCCCTGCCCGTTCGATTGCGTGGCGAGATAGACTTCCACCGCGCCGTTTTCGGTGAAGCGAATCTTGGAGGGCTCTATCCCCGGCGGCCCGCCAGAGGCTTCGAAATAATAGGAAACGCCGCGGCCCCGTCTCTTGCCCTTTGCCGCGGACGCCGCCCGCCGCGCCGGGAATCCGTTCCAATCCGCCCGCCGTGCCGCCTCGTCGAGATTGGCGAGGAAATCGCCGGAATCGATCGAAAGGCCCTTCCAGTTGCGATAGGGCAACTCCTCCTGACGGATCAAATTCCGCCGCCGGATTTCCAGCCCATCGATTCCGAAGGCGGAAGCGGCCTGATCCATCAACCGCTCGGTGATGTAGATCGCTTCGGGCCTGCCTGCGCCACGATAGGATGTAACCGTGCTGGTATTCGTGAAATAACCGCGCACGCGGGCATGAACCGCCGGCACGCGATAGACGCTGCCCATCACGCGCAGGCCTGTGGTCGGGATATGGGGGCCGACATGGGTCATGTAGGCCCCCATATTGGCGCGGCTGTCGACTTTGAGCGCGAGAATGCGGGCGTCCTTGTCGAGGGCGAGCTCGCCCTTCATCGTCACGTCGCGAGCGTGGCCGTCACCCAGGAACGCCTCCATGCGTTCGCCCACCCATTTCACGGGCCGGCCGAACGCCTTGGCCGCGATCAGCACGAGCGCCTGTTCGACGGCGGCCGAGTTCTTCAGTCCGAAGCCGCCGCCGACATCGGGCGTGACGACGCGCAATTTATCGGGCGCAATCTTGAGCATCGACAAGGCGATCTTGTCGCGGATGCCCGAAGAACCCTGGGTGGAGGTGTAAAGCGTGTAGTGGTCCGTACCCGGATCGTAGAGGCCGATCGCGCCGCGGGGCTCCATGGGGCTCGGCGCGAGGCGATTTTGCACCAGTTCGACCGAAACGGTCTTGGCAGCTCTGGCGAAGGCCAAGGCTGAGGCGGCTTCGTCGCCATCGGCCCAATCGAAGACGAGATTGCCCGGCGCATCGTCCCAGATGGCCGGTGCATCCGGCGCGGCATCGAGGGTGCCGGCCGCGCCCAGAGGCTCGTAATCCACAGCCACCAGGTCGGCGGCGTCCTTGGCGTGCGCCGGAGTGTCGGCCACGATCACCGCCACCGCCTCCCCCGAGAAGCGCACTTTATCCGCCGGAAGCAGCATCTTGCGCGATTGCTTCATGGCCGAGCCGTCGCGGCTGTCGAAGGGCCCCCTGACCGGCACATAACCGGTGTCCGGGAGGTCCGAAGCCGTCAGTACACCGATGACCCCGGGCGCCTCGCGCGCCGGAGAGGCATCGATGCTGCGGATAATCGCATGCGCATGGGGGGTACGGACGAAATAGGCATAGGTGCAATCCGTAGGCTGAATATCGTCGAGGTAACGTCCCCGGCCTGTCACAAGACGGACATCTTCCTTGCGCCGCACTGGCTGGCCGATCCCGAATTTCATCGCGGCGTACTCCTTTCGTACCCATCCGTACACGTCCTATCGCGCGAGTGGGGCGTTAACCCGCAATCCCATCACACTTTTTCCGTCGGTTTAATATCATGTTAATAGCCGCGGGTTAGGGTTCCTGGAATTGGCGACAAAGGTTCGCCGGACGGGGCTATATTTCGTGGCAGTAGGCCAAAGCAAAGCGACCGAATTGCCGCAGCAAGCGGACAGTGCCGCGCAGGCCAACAGCCGCTTCGACGAAATTTTTCTTGCCGTCGCCACCCTCTTCGAACACCAAAAGGGCGCTTTTGCCGACCACGAGCGCCATCTCGCAGCCGACATCCTGAAGCGCCTGTCCAAGGATGTGGAAATGGCCATCCGCATCCGCCTGGCGGAGCGGTTGGCGGACGACGCCCACGCACCCCACGACCTCATCCTGCTTCTTGCCGACGACCGCATCGAGGTCGCCCGGCTCATCCTCGCCCGCAGTCCCGTTCTCACCGATTCCGACCTAGCACGTCTGGTCGAACATGGCAGCGACGATCATCAGGCCGCCATTGCCGACCGGCCGGCCATCGGCGAAAGCGTCAGCGCGGCCTTGGCGAAATACGCTTGCGAGAACGCCCTCATCCTGCTCTTGCGCAACAAGACGGCTCGGATCGGCCCTCTGGCCTTTGAATATATCGGCGAACGGGCGCGCGAGCTGCACCGCCTGCAGGAGCCGCTGGTCGAACGCGCCGACCTGCCCCCCGAACTGGCCCAGCGCCTCTATATCTGGGTGTCCGCCGCGCTGAAAACCGCGCTCGCGGCCCGCTATCCCGCTGCCGCGCAATCGCTTCGAACGGCCGTCGAGGAGGCATCCACCCCGCTCAAGGCCGATGCGCCGGAATGCGGCAGCGCCAACGCAAAGAAGCTCGTCGACAAGCTCAAGGCTTCGGGTCAGCTTAGGGCCTCGTTCCTGATCCGCGTGCTCCACCAGGGCCAGATGGAGCTGTTCGAGGAGGGCTTCGCCGCCCTTCTTGGCATGAAGGTCGAGACCATGCGCAAGGCCCTTTACGGGGAAAACCCCCAGACGGTAGCGCTCGCTTGCCGCGCGGCGGGTATCGACCGCTCGGTCTTCCAGACCGTTTTCAACCTTTCCCGCCATCACAGACGCGTGGTCGCTGAGCTTTCCGATACGGACAAGAGCCAAATCGGAGCCATCTTCAGCCAAGTTCCCAAGACCGAAGCGCTGGATAGGCTCAGGACCCAGGCGGCCTGAGGTTCGTCCCGATTGGAAATATCGCTCCGGGCTTGCTACATGTAGCCTATGATCGATCCCTTCGGCCGCTCCGTCAGCTATCTGCGCGTCTCCGTCACCGACCGCTGCGATTTCCGCTGCGTCTATTGCATGCCCGAACACATGACCTTCCTGCCCAAGGCCGATGTGCTGTCGCTCGAAGAACTCGATCGCCTGTGCAGCGCCTTCATCCGCAAGGGTGTGAATAAGCTCAGGCTGACCGGGGGCGAGCCGCTGGTGCGGCGCGATGTGATGACCCTGTTCCGCTCTCTCGCGCGGCACCTGAAGACCGGCGCATTGCAGGACCTGACGCTGACCACCAATGGCAGCCAGCTTGCACGTTTCGCGGGCGAACTCGCCGAAATCGGCGTCAAGCGGGTGAACGTGTCCGTCGATACGCTCGAACCCGAAAAATTCCGCAAGATTACCCGCTGGGGCGATTTGCCCAAGGTGCTGGCCGGTATCGAGGCCGCGCAAAAAGCCGGGCTCAGGATCAAGATCAACGTCGTAGCACTTCGCGGCGTGAACGAGCACGAAATCCCCGACCTCATCGGCTGGGCCCATGGTCTGGGCATGGACATCACGCTGATCGAGACCATGCCGATGGGCGATATCGACGGCGACCGCACCGAACAATATTTGCCGCTTTCCCTCGTCAAGGCGGAGCTTGCCGAACGCTTCACCATGGACGCGATCCCTGACCGCACCGGGGGGCCGGCGCGCTATGTGCGGGTGCGCGAGACCGGCGGACGCCTGGGCTTCATCACACCCTTGAGCCACAATTTCTGCGAGTCCTGCAACCGCGTCCGGCTGACCTGCACGGGCATGCTCTATATGTGCCTCGGCCAGGACGATTCGGCCGATTTGCGCAAGGTCCTTCGGGCCTCTCCCGACGAAGCGGTGCTCGATGCCGCCATCGACGAAGCCATCGGCCGCAAGCCCAAGGGTCACGACTTCATCATCGATCGCCGCCACAACCGGCCCGCCGTCGCCCGTCCGATGTCGCTGACCGGCGGCTGAGTTTTTCCATGGCGCCGAAGATCCATTTCGCGGCATCGGAGGCGCCCGAAGCCCAGGCGGTCCTGTCGAGGCTCACCGAACTTTACGGCGATGCGGGACCCGACTCGGCCGCTTACATCGTGGCGCTCGGGGGTGACGGCTTCATGCTGCATACGCTGCACCATTTCCTCGATCGCGGCATTCCGATCTACGGGATGAATTTCGGCTCGGTCGGATTCCTGATGAACGAATTCCGCGAGGAGGACCTTCCCGAAAGGCTGGCGACGGCGATTCCGGCGCGGGTGCATCCTCTGCTGATGAAGGCCGAAGCCGCCCAAGGCGTGACTGAGGCGCTTGCCTTCAACGAGGTATCGCTATTGCGCGAAACCCGTCAGGCCGCGAAGTTGCGGATCGTGCTCGACGGCAAGGAACGGTTGAAAGAGCTGATCTGCGACGGAATTCTGGTCTCCACGCCGGCCGGCAGCACGGCCTATAGCCTCTCGGCACACGGACCGATACTTCCCATCGATTCTGCGCTTCTCGCCATGACCCCGTTGAGTCCGTTCCGGCCGCGGCGCTGGCGGGGCGCCCTCCTCCCCCATCAGGCGAAGATACGATTCGACATTCTGGAGCCCGAGAAGCGTCCGGTGAGCGCGACCGCCGACAATTTCGAAGTTCGTGATGTGACCGCCGTGGAAATTGCCGAAGACCGCACGAAGAGCATGACGATGCTGTTCGATCTGGGACACAGCCTGGATGAGCGCATCCTCGCGGAGCAATTTCTCTATTGATCGCGCCGGCGAGAGATTTTGATTGCTCGCCTCCATTGTCCTAAACGCGCCATTAACTCCGAGCGGCTAGCTTGAGGAAATTCCAATCCCGCGCTGGGGCTAAGGGGCACGGCGCCGGGGGCCATGAGGGGATGCGTTAAGCCGCGCAATGACTTACCGTTTTGACCGTCTGAGAGTGCTCGTGATCGACGACAACCAGCACATGCGAACGCTGGTGGCTGCGGTCCTGCAGGCATTCGGCGTCAAAATGGTGTTCGAAGCGGCGAGCGCCGAAGACGGCTGGAAGCTCCTTACCACCAATTCCTGCGATGTGATCTTTGTCGATTGGGTACTGAACGGTATGACCGGCCTCGATTTCACCGAAAAAGTCCGAACCGCGCCGGATTCGCCCAATCCCTTCGCGCCGATCATCATGCTGACAGGCCACACCAGCGTCGAACGGGTCAATCTCGCGCGCGACGCCGGGGTCAACGAATTCCTTGCCAAGCCCGTATCGTCCAAGGCGATCATGAGCCGGCTCGTGTCCGTGATCGAGCATCCCCGGCCGTTCGTCCGGACCAGGGGCTATTTCGGACCCTGCCGCCGCCGCCGCCGGGACGGCGATTATCACGGGCCCGAGCGCCGCGCATCCGAACTTGAATCCAAGGCTATTCCAAAAGACGCGGCTTGATCCCCGCAAGGAGTCCCTCATGGCAAAGCAGCAGCCGATCGAGATTTTCATGCCGCCGAATATCCTGAAGGCGAAGGTCGGCGGCAGCGGCGGGCTGGATAGCTCCGCCATTCAGCGCGCCGAAGAGGCCATCGAGGAACTCAAGGAAGAGTTCGCGGGATGGATTCTCGATGACGTCAACAAGCTCGTCGTGACGCGCAAGGAATTTGAAAAGTACAAAGACGAAGAGACGCTCGGAAATCTCTATCGCGCCGCGCACGATCTGAAAGGCCAGGCGACGACCTTCGACTTTCCGCTGGTGGCGCGCGTCGCGTCGTCGCTCTGCAAATTGACCGACGATACGAGCACGCGCCTGCATTTGCCGCTCACCTTGATCGATGCCCATGTCGATGCGATCCGCGTGATCGTTCGCGACGGAATCAAGGACCCGTTGAACAAGATGGCGACCATTCTGGCGCAGGAGCTGGAGCGCCAGGTCAGCGTTTTCCTCACCGCTTACGGCGTGGAATAGCGCCCGCCGGACATTTGTTGCTGCCGAGCATGATGGCCGCCCCCTAGAGGCGGCCATTTCTGTTTTTAGGCGCGAAGCTCAGTCCCCAATCATTCGCCTGTTCTCACGGCACAGCAGCGTCGCGAGGATAGGAAAATCGTTCGGCGTCTAGGCCGCGCGGGCGGCCGGCGCCGGCGAAAGGGTGGCGAGGATTTGCAGCACGCCCGGTGTCAGCAGGACCGGGGCCTGCGGGATGCCCTGCAATGGGAACGGCGCCGTTGCGGGCGAGAGAACCGGCGATGCGGCAGGCGATGATGGTGGCGGGGGAGCGCTTTCGCCGCTGTCACTCGCCTCTTCGCTGGTGGCATCGCGCGGCGCGGTAATCTCGATGCGCTCGGGCACGGTGAAAGCGTAAATCGCAGCCGTCCTCTCAGATGCCGGGTTGGCGGCAATCTGCACCGGTGGCGGGCTCATCGGCTGGGCCGGAGCTTTGGCCGGAGTTTGTGCGTCGGGTTGGCCCACAGCCCAGGCGTAAAGTTCGCCCACCGTCTTGGCCGTGCCGTCGGAGTGGTAGAACGCGCTTTTGTTGGCCTTGGCAGCCTGCGGAAAGGCTGCATCGGCCTGCAAATTGGGATTGCGCTCTTTCAACTCGATCAGATGGCGGGCGCCGGAGGGTCCGAGAAAATGGGCCGCGTACAGCTCTCCGCCGCATACTTCGCGCCCCAAGGCGCATTCGAGCGATTGCTTGGATTGCTTCGCGGCCTCACCGGCCATCAGGGCTGCCACCTCCGGATTCTGCCGCAGGGCAAGAATTGCCGATTTGGTTTGGGGCGAGGCCACCGCATAGCGGCCATCCTTGCCCTGGTCGATGGCATTGGCATAGGAGCCGAGGCCATAGCGCTGGCCATATTGCTTGACCAGGCCGAGCCAGGTCTGCTCGACGAATTGGAACAGGCCGCTTGCCGACGAAGCCTTTGATTTTGCTTGCACATCGAGATTGCTCTCGCGCATCGCCGTGTGCAGCAGGAAATCGAAATCGAGCCCCGTCTTCTTGCTCGCATTCTTCAGCGCCGCGAGCACATCGGTGTGGCCGGTCAACGAAAGGGATTGGGTATCGGCAATCATGGGAACCTTGGCGTTCTGCCTTCGGATGTTCCTTCGCAAGGTCCGTGCCAGAAAAAGAGCGGCTCAGAGACCGGCGCGCAGTTCCTCCACCACGCGGGCAAGTTCGGCCGCGCCATAGGCGGCAGCTTGTCCGGCCCCCCATACGGTACCGGGCCATGCCGAATCGGATTTGGCGCGCGCCACGACATGGATGTGGAGCTGAGACACCAGATTGCCGATGGTGGCGATATTGATCTTGTCGCACGGCCCTCGACCCTTGGCCCACCCTTTCAGCCGCCCGGCCGCGCGCGCGATTTCGTTGCCGAGCACCGCCCGGTCAGCCTCAGCGAGCTCGAACCATTCGCTCAATTCGGGGCGCCGAGGCACCAAGATAAGCCAGGGAAAGCGCTTGTCGTTCATCAAGAGCACACGCGACAGCGGCCAATCCGCGATCGCCGCGGTGTCGGATGCGAGTCTTGGATGTAGCTGGAATGCCATGCCGTCCCCCGCGGAGGCGACCCTATCACGAAACGCCAAAACGCCTGGGATCGAAGGCTGCGCCCTCTTGAGCCCCGCTGCGGCCGAGGATCAGGTTCGTCAGCGTTGCGGCCACCATCGGCGCAAACAGGATACCGTTGCGGAATTGGCCGCTCGCGACATAGAGACCAAGGACCGGCGTCGCGCCCAGCACAGGCGCGTCATCGGGCGTGCGGGGCCTCAAACCAGCCCACATTTCGCTCACGCGCCACCGGCTGAGCGAGGGGATCAGCCGTTTGGCCGCGCCTATGAGGCGGTCGCGGGCCTCGCGCGAAATGGAGGTGTCGAAGCTCGCATCCTCGACGGTCGCCCCAATGAAGAGCCGGTCCTTGCGTGGAACGAGGTAAACCTCATCCGACCAGACCAGCGCGTTCGGAAGCGCGGTGCCTTCGGGCGGGACGCAGGCGATCATCTGGCCTTTCGCCGGCCGCACCGGCGGCAGCGCGCCGGCATCGAGACCGCCGAGCAGGTTCATCCAGGCGCCGCACGCCACCACGACGTGATCGGCGGCGAGCGTCCCCTCAGCGGTGACGACAGCCCGCACCCGCCAATCCTGAACCGACAACGTCTGCACCGCGCAATTCTCGCGCAATTGGGCGCCGGCATTGCGCGCGGCCAGGCCAAGCGCATCGGTCAGCGCGCGGTTGTCCACCTGCGCGTCGTCGGCGATTCGGAGCGCCCCGAACAGAGCGGCCGACAGCAGAGGCTCGGCTTCACGCATGGCGGCGGGGGGAAGCCAGACGGCCTCAACACCTTCGCGCGCAAGGGCTGCGGCTTCGGCCTGAAGTGCCGCCCCGCGTTCGGCCGACTCGGCGACCCTCAGCGATCCCGATTCGCGATAGGAAATGGCATGGCCGGATTGGGCTTCGAGTTCGGCCGCGAATCCGGGCCAGGCCCGGCGCGCCTCGCGGGCAAACGCGGCCATCGCGCTCGTCTCATGTCCAAGCTCCGCGCCCGGGGCAATCATTCCGGCTGAGGCCCAGGTGGCCCCGCGGCCGGCAAGTCCACGTTCGAGGATTTCCACCTCGACGCCCGCTTCGGCGAGGCGCCAGCCGATAGCGAGCCCGGCGACGCCCGCGCCCACAATCAACACCTTCATGAGTTCTCAGCGGCGTCCGGCATGGCGGCTCGCATTAACGCCCATAGCCGCCGCGGATCAAGCACGCCCTCACGTCGCGGTGAGCCGGATGACGGGGCCGGGCAGCTTGCTTATAGTTGCCCCAATGGCGTGGGGATGAAGGCATGGAAAAGGCGATTTTCTCGGCAGGCTCTTTCGGGGGCGTGGCGGCCGTTAGGCCGTTGGGGAATTTTTACCGTGCTCGAGACTATCCTCAGGGTCATTTTGAGAGATGCGGACGTTCGTCCAGCCATGTGAGAATGCCGGAGTAAGAGACGATGCGGGGGCCTTGGATTTTCAGCCTGATCGGGGCCGTGCTGTTGGCCTTCAGCGCGAGCGCGCAAATCAACGACCGGGGCGAGCCGGAGGGTTGCCCGACCGTGCGACCGCTCCCCGATCTCGACGCCACGCGGCAGTTTGTGCCGCGGCCTTCGGCATTGATACCGGGAAAGGGCTGGAAGCCGCTGATCGCGGGCTCGCGTGTATATTGCGAGGATTTCAACACCCAGGACCGCAATCTCACCTTTATCCGCTCACGGACCATTGTCGAGCACGGCACCGATAATGGAATCGAGTTCAAGATCGATTACGGCCAAGGCCAATTCTATGTGGCCCGCGGCAAAGCCCAGAGTCTCGCCGATGCCACCGCCTTCAATGCCTTGACGATCGGGCCTTATTGGCGCGGCACATGCGCGACGGCGAGCATGGGCAAGCTTGCCTGCACTTTCGACAGCGGCGAAGGCGTCGAGTTCGTCTACAATGAAGGCCTGAGCGATCTCGGGCTCAAGTTCGATTTCTGCGATTATGGCTCGCAGGACTTCAGGCCTGAGAACGCCGTCTTGAGCGCACCGGGCGGCCAAACGGTGACGGCCTTCAAGTCGGCGGTCTGCACCACCTACGATCTGGGCGCACCGGGGCGCGCGCTGATCCACGCGGCGGAGGCTTCGCGCTTCATGGACGTCTCCGTCAAGGGCAAGAACAACAGCGGCGATATAGTGGAAACGAAGCGCCGCGTCGCCTTTGTCAACGCCCAAGAGGCCTATCAATTGTCGCTCAAGGTCATCGGTTCCCAGTTCAAAGGGAGTGCCCGGCCGTGAACGTGAAACTCCTGGGGATGGTGTTGATGGCGAGTCTGTACACAGTGCAAAGCTTCGCAGCGGGCAATGGCGACCGGTATGTGGGGGCGCCCTTTGCAACCCGCGCTCCCACCATAGCCCAGCATGGCATGGCCGCGACGATGCAGCCGCTCGCCTCACAAATTGCTGTCGATGTCCTCAAGAAGGGCGGCTCCGCGGTCGATGCCGCAATCGCGGCGAACGCGGCGCTGGGCCTGATGGAACCGGTTTCGTCCGGGATCGGCGGCGATCTCTTCGCCATCGTGTGGGACCCTAAGACCAAGCATCTCTACGGCTACAACGGCTCGGGCCGCTCGCCCAAGGGGCGGACCTTGGCCGATATGAAGCGCAAGCTCGATGGCAACAATAATGTGCCCTATTTCGGCTCGCTGTCGGTGACGGTGCCGGGCGCGGTCGACGGCTGGTATGCGCTGCACGACAAATTCGGCAAGCTGCCGATGGCCGATCTGCTGGCGCCCGCAGTCGCCTATGCACGCGATGGCTTCCCGGTCAGCCAATTCATCGCGGCCCTGTGGGCGGCGAACATGGAGAGCCTCGCCTTCTCGCCCGAAGTGGAAGAATTCGAGAACGCGCAGAAGACCTATCTGGTGAACGGCGCTCCGCCCGTACAGGGTCAGGTGTTCAAGAATCCCGATCTTGCGCGCACCTATCAGGCACTTCAGCAGGGCGGGCGCGACGCGTTCTACAAAGGCGTGCTCGCCAAGACCATGGACGCCTATTTCCGCCGTATCGGCGGCGATCTGCGCTACGAGGATTTCGCCGCCCATAAAGGGGAATGGGTCGATCCCATCACGGTGAATTATCGCGGCTACGATGTGTATGAGCTGCCGCCGAATGGGCAAGGCGCGGCCGTGCTCGAAATGCTGAAGATTCTCGAAGGCTATGATCTCAAGAAAATGGGCGCCGGTTCGGCCGATGCCCTCCATTTGATGATCGAAGCCAAGCGCCTCGCTTACGAGGACCTCGCGAAATTCTACGGCGATCCGGATTTCGTGAAGGTGCCGGTGAAGCAGCTGGTCTCGGCGGATTACGCCAAACAGCGCCGCGCGCTGATCCACATGGATCACGCCAATCCCAACATCGGCCCAGGCGACCCGAAGCTGATAAAGGGCGACACGACCTATCTCGCCGTCGCCGACAAGGACGGCATGATGGTCTCGCTGATCCAGTCGAATTACGCCGACCTCGGATCGGGGCTGGTGCCCGACGAACTCGGCTTCATGTTCCACGACCGCGGCGCGCTGTTCTCACTGGACGAGAAATCGCCCAACGTCTACGCGCCGAACAAGCGTCCCTTCAACACCATCATCCCCGGCTTCGTGATGAAGGACGGCGATCCCTGGCTATCGTTCGGACTGATGGGCGGCGACATGCAGCCGCAAGGCCATGTGCAGGTGCTGGTGAACCTGATCGATTTCGGCATGAACGTTCAGGAGGCGGGCGACTTCATGCGCTTCCGGCATATCGGCGGTTCCGAAGTCACCGGTCAGGTCGCGCGCGGCGTGGGTCAGGTGCAGATGGAATCGGGCATCACGGCGCCGGTGCGCGCCGAACTTGGCAAGCGTGGACATCAACTCGTGCCGGGCGGCGGCGGCTTCGGCGGCTACAACGCAATTCTCTGGGACAAGAAGAACAAGACCTATTGGGGCGCCACCGAAATGCGCAAGGACGGCGTGGCCATCGGGTATTAGATTTCGCCCTCTTCCGGGCATAGGATGCGCGCATGGGCTGGCAACGATTCCGCAGCGGGCTTCAGTTCGTCCACCTCTGGGCCGGACTGATCCTCGCCATTCCGATCATTTTGATCGGCGTCTCCGGCAGCATCATCATCGCAATGAACGTGATGACCGATCATGCGCCGCCCTCGGCACCCGGGCGCGGGCCCATGCATTCCATGGTGGACATTCTTGCCGCAGCCCAGAAGGCCGCGCCCCCTGGCTGGCCGGTTGCGATCATCGGAATGCCGTCGAGCATCGGCGAGCCTGCTTCCGTTCAGGTAGGTCTTCCGCCCGGACGCCGTCCCGAAGGCGGCGGAGGGCAGAATTTCGTCGGCGAGACGATCTATATGGACCCGGTGTCGCTGCAGGTGCTCGCGACCGCGGAGCGCCGCCGCGCCGGCCCCTTCATGCAGGGCGTGACCTCGATGCACATCGCGCTGATGGAGCCCGGCCATTACGGGCTGCAGACGGTCGGATTCCTCGGCATCGCCATGGTGCTGTTCGGGTTTACCGGTCTCGTGCTGTGGTGGCCGAGGCGCGGTCAATGGCGCCATGCGTTCGGCGTCAAGCGCGGCGCACGGGGCTTTCGCCTCAACCGCGATCTGCACGGCGCGATCGGGTTCTGGAGCCTGATCGTTTTTCTCATCATCAGCATCAGCGGGGTCGACCTCGCTTTTCCGGTCACCTTTCAGAATGCGGTCGGCAGGGTGCTGTCGCTGAAGAGCGGGCTCACCGAAGGGCATGTCGATGCGAAGGTCGCTGCGACCATCCGCGACAAGAATGCGCTGACGCCGGATGAGGCCGCACGCGTCGCGCTCGCTTCGGTGCCCAATGCGCGGGTTGTCCAGGTGCAATTGCCGCCGCGTCCCGACGGCATCTACATGGTGACGCTGGTGCCCCGGCCCTTCGACGATAACGCGCCGCAGATTTCGACTTTCATCGGACCGGGGCCGGAAATGCTCGACATGGTCGACCCCCGCGATTATTCCGCAGGCAAACAGCTCCTCTTGTGGCTGCGCGCGCTGCATTATGGCCATGGCTTGGGCGAGGTCTGGCGCGGCTTGGTGTTCCTGTCGGGATTGCTGCCGCTCCTGTTCGCCATCACGGGCTTGCGCATGTGGCAGCTCAAACGCGCGCAGCGGACACAGGTCCCGTCGGCCCTCCCGCAGCCCGCCGAATAGGGCATCTTTTTCCCAAGGCCTTGGAATCATTTCGTCATTCTTGTCAAACTTTGAAATCTTTGGTGAATTTTTTCTTGCCAGGCCGGGAACCATCGGGCAAAAAGTGTAATGGGTGCGTCGCAAACGCTTGGGGCACCCGCCACTGTTAACGGTCCTGTAGTGGTTAAAGGCCTTAACTCTGATTGAACAGAGGCCCGCCGCGCAGCCGGGGAAAATCCCGGAACAGGATTTGCACTGACAAAGCGGCAGGGGGCACCTCCAAACCGCTGCGAAAACGGGGACGGTATCTTTGCGACGCAACGCGCTGACGGAAACATATCGATTCGCCGCAGAATTGCGCCGTAGCGCAAGCAAGGCCGGCCATATCCTCAACTCTCCGGATGGTCGCTGGGCGCTTGTCTCGACTGCCATGACGGCATCGGTTGCCGTGGCCGTCGCCGTGCTTTCGCTTCAGGCCACGCCTTCGTCGAGCGCGCGCGCTTATGAACCCAAGCCCGAGCAGGCGGCCCTGCCCTACGATCTCCTGCAGCGGCTCACCGGTTTTCGCGCCGTGCCGGCCATCGCGGCAGAGGATTCCAGACAGATTTACCGCGCCGCCGGCCTGATCGGGCCCGAGCTGACCGGCCCGCTCGACCGCATGCTCGAGGCTGAGCGCGAGGCGAGAAAGCCTCCGATCGAGACGCGCACATTGACGGTCGATCACGGCGACACGCTCGTCAGCATGCTTCAGGGTGCGGGCGTCTCCAAAACGGACGCGGCAGCGGTCGCCAACGCGGTCAAGCCGCTGATCAGTCCTAAAGCCATTCGCTCGGGTCAGCAGTTCAAGGCGACCTTCGGCTCGCCCAAGGCGGTTGCCGAGACGCCGTCCGGACAGGCTCTGGCCGATACCGACGACGACGATACCGCGCACAGGCTCCTGTCGCTCTCCTTCACGCCCACCATCGACCGGCAGATCACGGTGAATCTGCACCCCGATGAGGGATATTTCGCCGAAGATGTGCAGCGCAAGCTGGAGCAGCATTATCAGCACGCCAGCGCAACCATCGATTCGAGCCTCTATCTCGCGGCGATGAACGCCGGCATTCCGGCCGGAGTCGTGGTCGAGATCATCCGCATGTTCTCCTACGACGTCGATTTCCAGCGCGAAGTGCATCCCGGTGACAGTTTCGAGGTGTTCTTCAATCGCTACTTCACGCCCGAAGGGGCGCCTGCGAAAGCCGGAGACATTCTGGCTGCGTCCATGACGCTCGGCGGCAAGAGGCATCTGCTCTACCGTTACCAGACGGACGGCGAGGCCGAATATTTCGACATTAACGGCCAGAGCGCGAAATCCATGCTGATGAAGACGCCGGTGGACGGCGCGCGCATCTCATCGGGCTTCGGCAGCCGGAACCATCCGATTCTGGGCTACACGCGAATGCACAAAGGCATCGACTTCGCAGTGCCGCAAGGGACGCCGGTGATGGCCGCTGGCAACGGCACGGTGAGCTTTGCCGGCCCGGCGGGCGAATACGGCAATCTGGTCGTCATCGACCACAGCAACAAATACGCAACTGCTTATGCGCATCTTTCCCGCTTTGCCGTGCACAAGGGTGACCATGTCAGCCAGGGCGAAGTCGTGGCCTTTAGCGGCATGACGGGCCTGGCCACCGGTCCGCATCTCCATTACGAAATCCGGATCGCCAACAAGGCGACCAATCCCGCCACCGTAAAGCTTGCTTCCGGCCGCAAGCTCGAAGGCGACGAGCTGAAAGCGTTCCTTGCCGAGCGCGGCCATATCGAGCAGCTCGTGGCCTCGACGCCAATCGAACACAAGCTCGCTCAAGCCCAATAGCAGCAAGGGCCGATTAGATTATTTGCGCTTCGGCTACGCGCCGTGCGCGGTTCCACGGTGTCTACGGCCCGCGAAGTAGATCAGCAACGGCAATCCCATCAACGGCAGCGTGCCAGGTTCAGGAATGGCCGCAGTGGAGGCTCCTTCGGCCTCCACTTCCAGAACCTCTTCGAACGGCGTGTTCAGGAAATTGTTCGGCAAGGTCCAGGGGATGTTGAGACTGATGTCCTTGAGCGCATAGCCCTCGCCCGACGTACCGTGATCGAAGAACGTGAAATCGCCCGGCGTGACATAGGAAGCCGGTGCTCCGCCCGGTCCCGTTACCGTCAGGTCAAGCAAATCCCACAGGCTGTCGCCGGAGTCGTAAGTCAGCTTCGCGTCCAGACTGAACAGCGAATAGATATCGCCCGATTCGTTCTCCAGGTAGGCATTGATCACATCCTCCGCCGGAATGAACGACGGACCCGACGATCCTGAGGGCGTTGGCGGCGCAGGCTGCGGGACTGGGACTCCCGGCGAACTCAGCGGGTCGATCGCGATGGTGGCCAGATGCAGGGCGAGTGCGGTGGCAAAGGGTAGCGCCGAAATGGAAACCGCGCCGATACCGGCGAGCGCATTGGCCGACGCAATGCCGCGCGTCGCCATGGCGGCAAAAAGCGTTCCGGCGGCGGGCGTCCCTCGCGCGCGAGCCCGTGAACTGCCGGTGCCCAGAAAGCCCGCCGAAACCGCGGAATTGAATGCGGTGCCGCCCGGTGCGGCCACTGCGGAACGGAACACTTGCGCGGCCGGCGTACCGTCCGCAAACATGAACACCCAGGGATTGGTGGGCCCGCGCAACGCAACAGGCGCGCCGGCAGCTCCAAGCTTTACCCCGTCCACCGCGAGGTTGGCTCCGGCGAACAACAACCCGCCCGTGGCCGTATCGATCAGCGATGCATTTGCGGCAGAGGCCCACAGGCCCAATGAGCCCGCGACAATGAAGGAAACATGTCTGGCGGCCATGACAATCCTCCCCAACGAGAATTCCCGACGGGATCATGCATCAGCTGTGCCATATGGTTAATGGCCGGAATTCCGCCACAGCGTCGCGGCAGTTGTAAAAACCGCCGACGAATCTCGCTGCCCGAGGCGTAATGAACTCTCAATGCACCGCGTGGCTCGGCGGTTCGGCGCCGCCGAGAAGTCCGAGCGGTTCGCCCGAGGGCTCGACTTCGTTGCCGTTGATGACGAGCCCTCGTTTGCCCGCCGTGACGCTGACAACGGCGCCGTCCGCGATTTCGCCTTCCAGGATGAGCTGCGCCAGCGGGTCCTGCAGATTACGCTGGATCACCCGCTTCAGCGGCCTTGCACCGTACACCGGATCGTAGCCGGCCGCCGCGAGCCAGGATTTGGCCTTCGCATCGAGCTTCACTACGATCTTGCGCTCGGACAGCAGCTTCATCAGCCGCTCGACCTGAATCTCGACGATCTTGTCCATCTGGCCGCGTGTGAGGCGGTGGAAGAGGATGATCTCGTCAAGCCGGTTCAAGAACTCGGGCCGGAAATGGGCGCGCACCGCATTCATCACGGCCCCACGCACGGCGGTGGAATCCTCGCCCTCGGGCTGGGCCGCGAGGAATTCCGCGCCCAGATTGGAGGTCAAGATGATCACCGTATTGCGGAAATCGACCGTGCGGCCCTGCCCGTCCGTGAGGCGTCCGTCATCCAGAACCTGGAGCAGCACGTTGAAGACGTCGTGGTGCGCCTTCTCGACCTCGTCGAACAAGACGACCTGATAAGGACGCCGCCGCACCGCTTCCGTGAGCGTGCCGCCTTCCTCATAGCCGACATAACCCGGCGGCGCGCCGATCAGACGCGAAACCGAATGCTTTTCCATGAACTCGCTCATGTCGATGCGGACCATGGCGTTGTCGTCATCGAACAGAAACGCGGCAAGCGCCTTGGTAAGCTCGGTCTTACCGACGCCGGTGGGTCCCAAGAAGAGGAACGAGCCGATGGGGCGGTTGGGATCCTGCAATCCTGCGCGCGAACGGCGGACAGCATTGGCAACCGCGCGCACGGCTTCGTCCTGGCCGACCACGCGTTTTTCGAGGCTGGATTCCATCGCCAGCAGCTTTTCCCGCTCGCCCTGCAGCATCTTGTCGACGGGGATTCCCGTCCAGCGCGACACCACGCCGGCAATGTGTTCTTCTGTCACGGCCTCGTTGACGAGGCGATCGGTCCCTTTTTCCTCGGCCGCCTTGAGCTTGCGCTCGAGATCGGGAATCTGGCCGTAGGCGATTTCGCCAGCACGGGCGAGATTGCCGCGGCGCTGGGCGATGTCCAATTCCTGGCGCGCTTTGTCGATGTCTTCCTTCAGCTTCTGCACGCTATGGAGCGATTTCTTTTCCTCGTTCCAGCGCGCGGTCAGCGCGGCCGATTTCTCTTCGAGGTCGGATAGCTCGACTTCCAGCTTCTCCAGCCGGTCCTTGGACGCCTTGTCGGTTTCCTTTTTCAGCGCCTCGCGCTCGATCTTGAGCTGGATGATACGGCGATCGAGTTCATCCAATTCCTCGGGCTTGGAATCCACCTGCATGCGCAGGCGGCTGGCCGCCTCGTCCATCAGGTCGATGGCCTTGTCGGGCAGGAACCGGTCGGTGATGTAACGGTTCGAGAGCGTGGCCGCCGCCACCAGCGCCGCATCGGTGATGCGTACGCCATGATGGACTTCGTATTTCTCCTTCAGTCCACGGAGGATCGAGATGGTATCGGCGACGGTCGGTTCGGACACGAACACCGGCTGGAAGCGCCGCGCGAGGGCTGCGTCCTTCTCCACGTGCTTGCGATATTCGGCGAGCGTGGTCGCCCCGATGCAATGCAGTTCGCCGCGTGCGAGTGCTGGCTTCAGAAGATTGGACGCGTCCATTGCGCCTTCGGCCTTGCCGGCGCCGACGAGCGTGTGCATCTCGTCGATGAAGAGGATCACCTTGCCTTGCGCAGCAGTGATTTCGGCGAGCACCGCCTTCAACCGCTCCTCGAATTCGCCGCGGAATTTCGCACCCGCGATCAAGGAGCCCATGTCGAGCGCCATCAGCCGCTTGTCGCGCAAGGATTCCGGCACGTCGCCATTGACGATGCGAAGCGCCAGACCCTCGGCAATCGCCGTCTTGCCGACGCCGGGCTCGCCAATGAGCACCGGATTGTTCTTGGTGCGCCGCGACAGCACCTGGATGGTGCGGCGGATTTCCTCGTCGCGGCCGATGACGGGATCGAGTTTGCCCGCGCGCGCGATCTCGGTCAGGTCGCGGGCGTATTTCTTCAGCGCATCGTAGGCATTTTCGGCCGTCGCGGTGTCGGCGGTGCGGCCTTGGCGCAGATCGTTGATCGCCTTGTTGAGATTCTGCGGGGTGACGCCCGCATTCTTCAGCGCATTCGCCGAGGCAGTACCCGGCACCATGCCGAGCGCCTGAATCAGCCGTTCAGCGGTCACGAAACTGTCGCCCGCCTTCTTGGAAAGCTCCTGCGCCTGATCGAGAACGCGCGCCGCCTCGGGGGACAGGTAAACCTGCCCGCTGCCGCCTTGCACCTTGGGAAGCTTGCCCAAGGCAAGCTCGACCTGCTGGCGCACGTCGGGCGCGCGGCCGCCCGCCGACTGGATCAGGTTGGACGCCATGCCTTCCTCGTCGTCGAGGAGCACCTTCAGCACGTGCTCGGGCGTCAATTGCTGATGATTGGACCGAAGCGCCAGCCCTTGGGCCGATTCGATAAAGCCCCTCGCGCGCTCGGTGAATTTTTCGATGTCCATTCGCCACTCCTTTCGCCCGCGCCTCCGCCCGCTTTCGGCTCGAAGACGCGTCGATTCCCATGCGGCCCTATGGCACCGCATTGTGGCTTATGTGGCTTTGATTTGGCTCAAGACAAGGGTGGAAACGGCCAAAAACCTTCGATCAGGCGGCCTCGTCGCCCTCTTCCATGTCGTCGTCGCCATCGGCCAGGCTGAAGGAAGGCGCGCTTCCCGACGGCACCGCCTGCGGGTAGCCGGGCTGATCGCCCATGCCCGGCGCGCGTCCATCGCCATTGCCGTTGGGCGGGGGAACCGCCTGCTGTCCCTGGCCCGAAAAGCCGGCCTGACCGGCTTGCGGCCCCTGAGCCATCAGGATGCGGTAATAATGCTCGGCATGCTGAAGATAGTTTTCCGCCATCACGCGGTCGCCCATGGAGCCCGCATCGCGCGCGAGCTGCAGATATTTCTCATAAACGTGTGCCGCGGTGCCGCGGATCTTCACGTCGGGTCCCGTCGAATCGAAAGCCCGGTTGTGATTTGTTTGCTGCGGCCGTCTGCCGCGTCCGCGTGAGCGTTTCACGTGTGCCCCTCGATGGTGGTTTTGGTCCTATCCCTGCGGTCTTCCGCACGGCATGTCTCGGGGCCACACAAAAAAATGGCCCGCCAGATGCGATACTCTTGTGTCATGCCCAACGCGTTGTTCCTTAAGCTCGCACGTGCGCGATTTTACCGCTGGTATGGCGTCGCGCGTTCTTCCGAGCTCTATGTCACGAAGGACGGCGCGATTCTTCGCGCTTCCTCCGGCTCTTCCGTTACACGGCGGCCGGAACCCCTTCATTTCCCCAATCCGGGGAACCTAGCCGCTTCGTGTCCTCATTGCCAATTCTTTTTTTGACGTCATGTCAGCCGCGGCAACCGGCAATCAAGCAGCGAGGAATACCGCCGAGATCGGAAACGGTTCCGAGGGACGCCAGGCCATTCTCATCAAGAATGCGTTTGAGCGCCACCGCCTGACCCTGGCCCAATTCGAAAAGCGCGGCTCCGCCGGGTTTCAGATGGTTTCCGATTTCGCCCGCAATTTTCCGGTATGCCTCGTACCCGTCGCTACCGGCGACAAGCGCGAGCTTAGGCTCATATCCAAGCTCCGGCGCCAGAAATTGGAATTCTTCCGAACCTATATAGGGCGGGTTAACCAGGATTGCATCGAAGCGCCCGTCAAGATTTTCGCACCAATTGCCGCGCGCAAATCGGACACGATGCGAAAGACCCAATTCGCGGGCGTTCCGCCTTGCGTAGCCCAGGGCCGCGTCCGAAATGTCGATGCCGAGGCCCCGCGCATTAGGCCTTTCCGAGAGAAGTGCGAGAAGCAGGCACCCCGAGCCGGTGCCAAGGTCGAGCACATCAAGCGCCGAATCGCGGCCAGGGAATCGGCGCAAGGCCTCTTCGATCAGCGTCTCCGATTCGGGCCGCGGTATCAGCACCCCGGGACCGACAACGAAGGGCAGACTCCAGAATTCGCGCGATCCCGTGATGTAGGCGAGCGGTTCGCGGCCCTCACGCCTCGAAACCAGCCTTTCGAAATTGGCAGAGTCTTCCGGCGTCAGCGGCCGCACGCGGCCTGACAAGATGCGCTCCTGCGCGACGCCGAGCGCATGGGCCAACAACAGCCGTGCTTCCCGTTGAGGGGATTCGACGCCGGCTCCGCGCAAACGCCCCGCGGCCGCTCGCAGAAGCCCATCCACGCTCACACCGTTTCGTCTTCGGCGGCGAGGCGGCTTGCCTGATCCTCAGTCACCAGCGCATCGACGATGTCGCCCAGATCGTCGCCGGAAATGATCCGATCGAGCTTGTAAAGCGTCAGATTGATGCGGTGGTCCGTCACCCGGCCTTGCGGATAATTATAGGTGCGGATGCGTTCGGAGCGGTCACCGGATCCCACCAGGCCTTTGCGCTCGGCGGCGCGTGTGGCGGCGAGCTTCTCGCGTTGGGCCTCGAACAGGCGGGCCTTGAGGATCTTCATCGCCTTGGCCTTGTTCTTGTGCTGGGATTTTTCTTCCTGCATCGCCACCACGACCCCGGTCGGCAGATGGGTGATGCGCACGGCCGATTCGGTCTTGTTGACGTGCTGACCGCCGGCGCCCGACGCGCGATAGACATCGATGCGCAAATCCTTGTCCTGCACGTCGATGTCCACGTCTTCCGGCTCGGGCAAGACTGCAACGGTCGCGGCCGAAGTATGGATGCGGCCCGAAGCTTCCGTCACCGGCACGCGCTGCACCCGATGCACGCCGGATTCGAATTTGAGCTTGGCGTAGGCCCCCTGCCCTTCGACACCGAGGACGGCTTCCTTCACGCCGCCAAGATCGGATTCCGAGAACGACAGCAGTTCGGCCTTCCAGCCCTGCAATTGGGCGTAGCGCGTATACATTTTCAGCAGATCGCCCGCGAACAGCGAAGCCTCGTCGCCGCCTGTGCCGGCGCGGATTTCGACGATGGCGCTCGAATTGTCGGCGGAGTCTTTCGGGAGCAGCAACAATTTCACGTCGTGCTCGAGCTGGGCCCAGCGTTGGCGCAAGGTGTCGGCTTCTTCCTGGGCGAGCTGCTTCAGCTCGGGTTCGGAAGCCGGATCGGCGAGCAGGGCTTCGCTTTCCGTAAGCGCAGTGCGGGTGTCCTTATAGGCGCGGATGGCGTTGACCACCGGCGAAAGCCGCGAATGTTCCTTCGACAGCTTGGCGAAATCGTCCATCTGGCCGGACGCAAGCTGAGCCTCGATCGCATGAAAGCGATCCAGCACGCGTTCCAGTTTGGCGTCAGGGATCATTCGGCAGCGCTACTGCGCCGGTACGAGGACAGCACTCGATGGGCTGGCATTGCGGGCCGCTTCGATTTCGGCGGCCTTCTTCTCGCACAGTTCGACCACGTGATCGACGAGGGCTGTATTTTCAAGCTTATAGACCGCCTTGCCGTTGAGATAGACCATGCCCGCGCCGGCGCCGCCGCCGGTAAATCCGATGTCCGTTTCGCGCGCTTCGCCGGGTCCGTTGACCACGCAGCCGATAATGGAGAGCGACATCGGAGTGGCAATGTGCTTCAGCCGGTCTTCCAACAGCTCCACCGTCTTGATGACGTTGAAGCCCTGCCGCGCGCAGGAGGGACAGGAGACGATGTTGACGCCCCGATGGCGCAGGCCGAGCGATTTCAAGAGATCGAATCCGACGCGGACTTCTTCCTCGGGCTCGGCCGAGAGCGACACGCGTATGGTGTCGCCGATGCCCGACCACAGCAGCATCCCCATGCCGACAGACGATTTCACGGTGCCGGAGATCATGCCGCCGGCCTCCGTGACGCCGAGATGCAGCGGGTAATCGCAAAGCTCGGCAAGCTGCTGATAGGCGGCGACTGCGAGAAACACGTCGGAGGCCTTCACACTCACCTTGAATTCGAAGAAATCATTGTCTTCGAGGACGCGCATATGGCGCTGGGCGCTTTCGACCATCGCCTCCGGGCAGGGCTCGCCATATTTTTCAAGCAAATCCTTTTCCAGCGATCCGGCATTGACCCCGATTCGCATGGAGCAGCCATGATCCTTCGCCGCCTGGATGACCTCGCGGACGCGGCTCTCCGAACCGATATTGCCCGGATTGATGCGCAGGCACGCCGCACCCGCGGCCGCTGCTTCGATGGCGCGGCGATAGTGGAAATGGATGTCGGCGACGATGGGTACGCGCGCGGCGCGCACGATCGCTTTCAGAGCCTTGGTCGAGTCTTCGTCCGGGCAGGAGACGCGCACGATGTCGGCGCCGGCATCCTCGCAGCGCTTCACCTGCGCGATGGTGGCCGCCGCGTCCGAAGTCAGCGTGTTGGTCATGGTCTGCACGGAGATCGGCGCATCGCCGCCGACCTCCAATGAGCCGACCCTGATTTTGCGCGCCTTGCGGCGGATGATGTCGCGATAGGGACGGATGCTCATGGCTAGTGCTGCGTTTGGCGCGCGACGTCCTGCGGATTGAGCGACAGGCTATCGGCAGGCGTGCCGTTCGTTCCGGCATAACCTGCCGTCTTGCCGTCGAGGATCAACTCGAGAGCGCCGGCATCGGTGGTCGAAAGGGTCAGTCCTGTCGCGTTCGGCACAACATAGGAATCGCCTGCTTGCAGATTGCGGTCAAGGAACAGCCGCTTGTCCACCCCGAGCACGGTCACGCGCGCGGGCTTGTGGGCAAGCAGCGTAATCCGGGAACCGGCGTTCTGGGTGCCGTACCTCGTGCCCTGCGGCAGTGGTTCGGTTGCAGGCTCGGGCGGCGGTGCGGCCGCCTCAGCCTGAGGCGGGGCGGGCGGGGAAATGGTTTCCGCGGGTGCAGCGGCCTCACGCGCAGAAGCGGGCTTTGCCGGAGCCGCAGGAGCAAGCTCGGCCTGGGCCGCCAGCTGCGGCGGCACCGGGGGCACCGGCTGGGAGGTCAATCTGCTTACCGCTCCCGTGAGATAATAGATGCCGTAGATCACGGCGATGGCGAGCAGGACCGCGAAAACGATTCCCCCTTGGGGCAGTCTGCGCTCACGCGGCGGGGCTACCTGAATGACCCCATCGCGCATTTCGCCGCGGCCGGCGATTTCGGCCTTGATCCGCTCCACCGCAGTTTTGGAGTCCAGCCCCAGATATTGGGCATAACTCCGTGCAAATCCGATGACGTAAGCGCGGCCCGGAAGGGCATCGAAATTGCTTTCTTCCAGCGCCTCCAGATAGGCCTTGTGGATTTTCAGGATGCGGGCGATCCCTGCCAGGTCTTCGCCCTTGCGTTGGCGGGCTTTGCGCAAATCCTGACCGAGGGTCTCCAGCGGCATGTCGGCATCGTCTGAAATTTCACGCAGATGCAATCGCTTGCGCTCCAACCCACCGCCGCCGTCGAGAGAAAGTCTCGTGACCTTTGCCATACCGAATCTGCAATCCAAACAAACTATTGGCCCAACACCAAAACCCGGCGATCCGGCGCCATCTCGCGCCGCCCGGGTCTTCTGATGGCCTACCAGAATAGGACTGAGACCACAATCGGACGCGACCCTAGCTCCGCCCGATGGGGATATCGGAACTGGCGGCGAAATCCACAAGCTCCGCCCTCGCCGTGGCCGCGGAGAGGCCGCAAAGCTGCTCGACAAAGGGCCGGAGCGCGCGCGTGTCCAGGCTCCGGATCATCATTTTGACCGGCCCGATCATGGACGCCTGCATGGAGAGGGAGGTGATGCCGAACCCCACCAGCATCATCGCTTCGAGCGGCCGGCCGGCAATTTCTCCGCAGATCGAAACGTCCTTGAGCCGGCCGATGCCCCTTCCCTGTTCGGTAATGTGGCGCACGAGGTTCAACACGGCCGGCGACAGCGTGTCGTAGCGCCGCGCCACCGCTGGGTTGGTGCGGTCAGCGGCAAAGACGAACTGCAGGAGATCGTTCGACCCGATGGAGAGGAATTGGGCCGCGGTGAGTATCTGCTTCAGCTCAAACAGGAGCGAAGGCACTTCCACCATGGCGCCGAGCTGGATTTCGGGAATAGGGAGGCCTACCCGGCGAGCGCGTTCCAGTTCTCGCCCGATCTGGATGCGTGCGGCTTCGAATTCCGCCACTTCGCTCACCATCGGCAGCAGCAACCGCAACGGACGGTCCTCGGCCGCACCGATGAGGGCGCGGACCTGGTAGCGGAGCAGTGCGGGGCGGTCGAGCGAGATGCGCAGCGCCCGCCAACCGAGCGCGGGGTTCTCTTCCCGCACCACGCGGCCATAGCTCGGAACCTTGTCGCCCCCGAGATCGAGGGTGCGGAAAACGACAGGTCTTCCTTTCGCCGCATCGATAACCTGACGGTAAAAGGCGATCTGGTCTTTCAGTCGCGGCATGTTCGAGCCGACCATGAATTGCAGCTCTGTGCGGAAGAGCCCGATGCCGTCGGCCCCCGACTGCGCGAGGTGTGGCAAATCAAGCAACAAGCCCGCATTCATGTTGAGGCTGACGCTGATGCCGTCGCGGGTCACGGCGGGCTCGTCGCGGATGGCGGCGAACTGGGCCACCCGCTGGGCGAGGAGCGCCTGCTTCGCCTGGAACGCGGCCATGACCTCGTCGGGCGGGCGAAGATGGACCTCTCCGGCCTCGGCGTCGACCACGATGCGGTCCCCGGCGCGTGCAGAATCGGCCGCACCCTCGACGCCCCCGACCAGCGCGATGCCGAGCGAGCGGGCGACAATGGCGATATGGGAGGTCTGGGAGGCCTCCTCGACAACCAAGGCCGCGAGCCGCCCCCGGCCATAATCCAGGAGTTCGGCCGGGCCCATCGTGCGCGCGACCACCACTGCGCGTTCGGGCAGGCTTTCAGCCTCGCCACCATCGGATTTGGCCAGATGGCGCAGCAGCCGGTGCGCCAGATCGTCGAAATCGTGAAGCCGCTCGCGCAAATAGGGATCGTTGGTCCGATTGATGCGGGCCCGCGTCTCGTCCTGCACGCGTTCGACGGCGGCTTCGGCGGTGAGGCCGGAGCGCACCGCATCGGTGAGCCGCTGCCGCCAGCCTTGGTCGTAGGCGAACAGGCGATAGGCTTCGATCACCTCCCGCGTCTCGCCGGCAAGATCGAGCTCGGAGGATTCCAACATCGCATCGACCGCGACGCGCAATTGTTTGAGCGCGTCTTCCAGCCGATCCAGCTCAACCTTAGGATCGTCGGCGATCATGCGCTCGACTTTCACGCGGGGCTGGTGGAGGAACACCGTCCCGATAGCCACACCTTCGGCCAGCCCCTCGCCGCGGAACATCGCCGGGCGCGTCGGTGAAAGTTCCGCTTCGTCGATTTCGGCAAGATCGATGAGGGTGCCCTGCGCCACCACTTCGGCCAGCACCATGGCGATGGTGGCGAGCGCTTCCTCTTCCTCCTCGTCGTAATGACGCGCGGTCCGGTTCTGGATCGCGAGCACGCCAAAGACGCGCTCGCCGCGCACGATGGGAACAGCCAGGAACGAGCGATACGGGTCTTCTCCGGTCTCGGGCCGATAGGAGAAGGCTGGATGCTCCGGCGCGTTGGAAAGATTCAACGGCGCGGCGGTCTCGGCCACCTGTCCGATCAAGCCTTCGCCCGGCTTCAGCCGGGTGCGGTGAACGGCTTCGCGGTTGAGGCCCTCGGTCGCAAACAGCTCTAGCTCGCCCCCTGCCCGGCCCAGGTAGATCGAGCACACCTCCGCCACCATGTTGGCGGCGATCACCGATACCAGCTTATCCAGGCGCGATTGGGCGCTTCCGCGCTCCGCCATGATCTCGCGCAGGCGGCGCAAAAGAACCCTGGGGCCGCCCGCTACGAGTTGGGGCGACATCAGCTGGGCTTCCCGGCCGTGCGGCGGATTCGGGTCACTCTGCTCACGTACTGGGCACCCTTCGCGCTATTCCTCCGCGGCGGTTTCGCTTCTTCTCGCTCTGTGCGCCGGCCGCTGCGCAAGAGTGAGCATAAATCATGCCGCGTCCAGATCGTATGCAGAATGGAGCGCGCGCACGGCGAGCTCGACATAGTCCTCAGGGATCAAAACGCTGACTTTAATCTCCGAGGTAGAGATCACCTGAATGTTAATGCCCTTCTCGGCGAGCGTCTTGAACATGGTCTGCGCGACGCCGGGATGGGCGCGCATCCCGATGCCGATGATCGAGACCTTCGCGACTTTGGCATCCGAGATCAGATCCTTGTAGCCGATTTGCGGTGCGGCCTTACGAACCGCTTCCAGTGCCCGGTCGAGCTCGGCTCGCGGTACCGTGAAGGTCAAATCCGTGCGCCGGCCATCTTCGGAGATGTTCTGCACGATCATATCGACGTTGACCCCGGCGTCCGCCAAGGGCCCGAAAATGGCCGCCGCCACACCGGGTTGATCGGGAACCCGCAGAAGCGTGATCTTGGCTTCGTCGCGGGTGTAGGCAATTCCGGTGACGGGGTTCTTTTCCACGATGTCTTCCTCGTCGCAAACCAGCGTGCCGCCATTCTCGGGCGCAAAAGTCGATAGCACCCGTACCGGCACGCGATGAACCATGGCCATCTCGACCGAGCGCGTCTGCAAGACCTTGGCGCCAAGCGAGGCCATCTCCAGCATTTCTTCGTAAGCCACTTTCTCCAGCCGGTGCGCGCGTGACGTGATGCGCGGGTCGGTGGTGTAGACGCCGTCCACATCGGTGTAGATGTCGCAGATGTCGGCCTTTAGCGCCGCCGCAAGGGCAACCGCGCTGGTGTCCGATCCGCCACGACCCAGCGTCGAGACGCGGTTTCCCGGTGCCACACCCTGGAAGCCTGCCACCACCGCGACCTCACCTTGAGCGAGGCACGCATTCATCTCGTCGGGCACAATATCGATGATCCGGGCCGACCCGTGGATGGCGGTGGTCTTGATCGGGACCTGCCAACCGAGCCAGGAACGGGATTTTACCTCGACGGCCAATAGCGCAATAGCCAGCAGACCGGCGGTCACCTGCTCGCCAGAGGCGATGACCGAATCGTATTCGCGTGCATCCGGAATCGCCGGTACGTTCACACCGGGCGCCTTGGCGATTTCGTTGCACCAGCCGATCAGCTTGTTGGTTTCCCCCGCCATGGCCGAGACAACGACCGCCACCTGATTGCCGCGCGAAACCTCGCGTTTGACCAGTTTGGCGACGTTGCGAATGCGCTCGAGGTCGGCCACCGAAGTGCCGCCGAATTTCATCACGATCTTGGACATTCAGGATGGCGCGGGCGGATTTTGCGGGCCATACATAGACGCGAGGCCAGCCCGGCTCAATATCGAATGGAAGCGGCGTGACGATACCCCCCACCCGCGCTTTTGACGCGCCCTCCCCCCCGGGAAGCGATGAGACAGGGTCCGTCGATGCGGCCGAGGTCGCCAAGTTCAGCCGGTTAGCTGCGGAGTGGTGGGACGAGAAGGGCAAATTCTGGCCTCTTCATGCCTTCAACCCCGTCCGGCTCAAATTCATCCGGGAGATTGCGGCGGCCCATTTCGGGCGCGACGCCAAGGCGCTTAAGCCGTTTGGCAGACTTTCCCTGCTCGATATTGGGTGCGGCGGCGGTCTTGTCTCGGAGCCCATGGCAAAGATGGGGTTCTCCGTCTTGGGCGCGGACGCGTCGGATAGGAATGTCGGGACCGCTGCCGCTCATTCCGCCGGGTTGGGGCTTTCGCTCGATTACCGCGCCGTCACGGCGGAGGCGCTGGTGGCGGAAGGGGCTGCGTTCGACGTGGTGCTGAATTTGGAAGTGATCGAGCACGTGTCCGATCTTCCTGCGTTCCTCCATGCGTGTGCGCGGCTGGTGAAGCCCGGCGGGTTCATGCTGGTTGCAACACTGAACAAGACGCTGAAGAGCCTCGCGCTGGCCAAGATCGGGGCCGAATATATTCTGCGCTGGCTCCCCGCCGGCACGCATGATTGGAACCGGTTCGTGAAACCCGGCGAGCTTCAGCTTCTGCTGGAAGACGCAGGACTGACCGTCACGCGGGTGCAGGGCGTGATATTCGATCCTTTCCACTGGGAATGGCGGCTCTCCTCGGACACCGACGTGAATTACATGGTGATGGCCGAGAAACGCATTGCCGCGCTCAGCGTAGAATCTCGATAAGCAGCACCCATGTGTTGACGATCCCGCCGACCACGCTGAAGACGATGCCCGGCACGATCCAGTAAAGGCCGCCGCCGGCGCCGGCCATCAGCGAAATCCCCGCCACGACAACGGGCAGCGATGCTCCCTGTCCGATCGCAATCGATATCCATCGCCTGGGATAGACATAACCCCGCCAAAAGATGCGCCACTGGGTTGCGGAAGTCATTGCCCACATAACCGCTCCGACTGCGGCGATTTCGGCCCCGGCCGCCTGCGCCGGCTGATCGGGGACCATGGCCAGCGTCGAGAGGATTACGATGCCTGCCAGCAAGCTGATGCTCTCCGCGGCCCGTCCCGGCAAATGAGGAAACTTCAGAACCGTCCCGATATTGATCGACACGGCCACGATGACGAGGCCCGTCAGTGCGGCCGCTGCCCCGGTTTCGGCGACGAAGAAATCCGACCAGCGCGCCAGATCGTAGGCGCTCACGTCAGTTCAGGTCGCCGGGATCGGGGGGCACGGGCGCGATCTCGATGCCTTCCTCGATGAGCTCGTGGACTTCACGGAGCGTGCCTTCGCCATAGATGTGGCGCTCTTCCGATTCGCCGTAGTGAATTTTGCGCGCCTCCTCGGGAAATTTCGGGCCCACATATTCCGAATTATCTTCGACGAATTTGCGGTAACCGGCCATGAACTGGCGGAGTTTCTGCGGATCGGGCCGGCTATTGTCGGGCGATGTCACCTCCTGCCGCCCCTTCGCCTTGGTGACGGAGGTCTTGACCGAAGGCGCCATGATCGCCTTTTTCACCTCCACATCGCCGCAATAAGGACACGCAAGCGCGCCATCCGCAGCCTGGGCATCAAAGGCGGCGCTGTTGCTGAACCAGCCCTCGAATTCGTGGCCCTTCACACAGGCCAGATTATACATGATCACGTTGAATGCCTTTGGGACGGAACAATTTCCATTCTACTACAAATGGATGTTCAAAGCCGCCTGCGCAAGCGCAGGTGCGTTAACCCGCCGCGCCGAACGGCCGATCATGCTGAAGCGATGGCAGCCGGCTGCGCACCTGTGCGATCTCGTCCAGATCGATTTCCGCCGCAATGACACCGGGATCCGTGCCGGCTTGCGCGAGGATTTCGCCCCAGGGCCCGACGATCAGGCTGTGGCCAAAGGTCTTGCGCCCATTGGCGTGCGTCCCACCCTGGGCGGGCGCCACCACGAAGCAGCCATTCTCGATGGCACGGGCGCGCAAAAGCACATGCCAATGCGCCTTGCCGGTGGTTTCCGTGAAGGCGGAGGGCACGGTCAGGATTTCCGCGCCACTCTTGGCCAATGCCCGATAAAGTTGCGGAAAGCGCAGATCGTAGCAGACCGAAAGGCCGACGCGGCCCCACGGCAGGCTCGCCACGACAGCTTCGCCGCCCGGCGCAACCGTGTTGGATTCGCGGTAGGTCTCGCCTGAAGGCAGATTCACGTCGAACAGGTGGATCTTGTCGTAGCGCGCCGCGATGCGCCCGCTTGGGCCGATGAGATAAGACCGGTTGGCGGTCTTTCCCTCCGACACTTTGATGGCGAGGGAGCCGACGAGGAGCCATGTCCCGAGCTCTTCCGCGAGCGCGGAGAATTTCGGCAGCGCCGTGTCGTCGTTCTCGACAACGGTCTTTTCCAGCTTGGCGCCCCCATCCGCCGCCATGAGATTGGTGTTCTCCGGAGTCGCAATGAATTGGGCGCCAGCCTCATGTGCCTCGCGGATCAGCGCCATTGTCGTGCGGACATTTTCCGCGACGTCGTCGCCGCAGCGGAGTTGGACGCAGGCGACCTTGATCTTGCGTTCGCTCATGCCGGGTTCAGCAGGGAATCGAGCTTCCCTGCCCTTTCGAGGGCATACATTCCGTCGCAATCGCCGAGATATTTATCGTCGACAAAAATCTGCGGCACGGTGAACCGGCCCCCAGCCTTCTGGACCATCATGTGCCTCAATTCCGGGTCGCGCGAGACATCGACCTCCTCATAAGCGACGCCCTTTTTCTGAAGCAGGCGCTTCGCCTGGACGCAGTAGGGACAGACCTGCGTCGTATAGATCACGATCTTGGCCATAAATTCGATTCTTAAGCCTCAGTTCCTCATATATCGCTAAAACCCGGCCGTACAACGCGCGCCAACGTCAGCGCGTCCACCCTTGCCGCACCTGCCCGCTTCAGCGCGCGGGCGCAGGCATCCAGCGTCGCCCCCGTGGTGAAGACATCGTCGATCAGAAGAATGTTGCGGTTTTGGACGGCGGCGGCCCTGGCCGGCGGTACGCGGAAGGCGCCAAGCACGTTGCGCCGGCGTGCCTTGGCCGAGGGCATTTGGCCTTGGCTTTTGGTCGGGCGCTTGCGTTCCAGCACCGATGGATCGTGCAACCGGCCCGTCAGCCGCGCGAGCCCCGCGGCCAGAAGGGCCGCCTGATTGTAGCGCCGCTTCCACAAGCGCCAGCGATGCAGCGGCACCGGGACGATAAGGTCGGCATCGGCGAGCAATGCCCGGCCGGTGCGCTCGAGCCAGCGGCCGAAGCCCGGAGCATGGTCCAGCCGGTCGCCATGCTTGAAGGTCAGGATCAACGGCTTCGAGGCGTCATCGTAGCGGAACAAGGCCCTGGCCCGGGCAAAATCGCGCGGCTTGGCGAGACAGGGGCCGCAGACGGTCTCCCCGCCCGGATCGATTTCGAAGGGCATGCCGCAGCGCGCGCAGGATGGATCATCGATGAACGAGATTGTGCTCCAGCAGGCCGCGCAGAGCGAATGCGGCTCGGACACACGCGCGCGACACGCCATGCAGAGCGGCGGGAACAGGATGTCCAGCGCGGAATGAACCCCGCGCCGCGCCATCGCTCCCGCAAAGAGACTTATTTCCCTTCCCGTCCCCATGACCTAACTCTAGCCAGGATGAGCAATGGCCCGCCACGAATTTTCGACAGAGCCGCCTACCGCGCGCGGCGGGCGCGGGCAGAGCGCGGAGGCGGGGACCTCTTTCTCGCCGAGGATGCGGCGGGGCATGTGGCCGAGCGGCTGTCGGCGATCAACCGCAATTTCAGCAGTGGGCTCGATCTGCATTCGCGGAAGAGCCTGTTTCCGCTGTTGCAGCCATTGGCGTCGTCCTGGGTGCGGACGGGATTTGCGGCCGATGCGCCATCGGTCATTGCCGATGAGGAAGCCGTTCCGTTTGCCGATCAGACGTTCGATCTCGTGACGAGCGTGCTCTCGTTGCATGCGGTCAACGATCTGCCCGGCGCGCTGGTGCAAACAAGGCGCGCGCTGAAACCGGACGGCGTATTCGTCGCCGCGTTGTTCGGCGGCGAGACACTGCGCGAGTTGAAGCTCGCTTTCGCCGCCGCCGAAGCGGAAATTCTCGGCGGCGTATCCCCGCGCGTGGCGCCGTTCGCCGATGTGCGCGATTCTGGCGGTCTGCTGCAGCGAGCAGGATTTGCGCTTCCGGTCGCGGATATGGAGCGGACGACGGTGCGCTATCGCGAACTGGCGCGGCTGTTTGCCGATTTGCGCGCGCTGGGTGAGACCAATGCGCTGGTAGGGCGCAGCTCTCATTTTCTCCCGCGGCGGATGCTGGAAGCGATGATGCGCGAATATCGGGCGCGGTTCAGCGATTCGGACGGGCGGTTCATCGCGACTTTCGATGTTGTTTATCTGACCGGCTGGGCGCCGCACGAAAGCCAGCAGAAGCCGCTTCAACCCGGTTCCGCGAAAGCACGTTTGGCGGACGCGCTCGGAACAAAGGAGCAATCGGCAGGGGAAAAGCCGACGCGCTGAATCAGAGCAGATCGCGCAGCATCGGGATCAGAGGAATATCCGCCGGCGGCATGGGGTAGCGCTCGGATTGCAGCGCCAGATCGCGCGGCCGGACCCATGCGATCGTTTGGCCTTCATGGGGATGGGGGATGCCCTCCCAGCGGCGGCACAGGAACAGCGGCATCAGCAAGTGGAAATCGGGATAGGTATGGGAGGCGAAGATGAACGGCGCCAGACACGCCTCTTTGATCGCGACGCCCAACTCCTCTCCCATCTCGCGGATGACTGTCTCTTCCGGACGTTCGCCGGGCTCGACCTTGCCGCCGGGGAATTCCCACAGGCCCGCCATAGTCTTACCCTCCGGCCGCCGCGCCACGAGAACGCGGCCGTCGGCATCGATCAGAACGCAGGCCGCAACCAGAACCAGCCTCATGACATGGGGTTCGGCGGCGGCGGTGGATCGGGGGGCAGCGGAATGAACTCCTGATTGTCGAAATCGGGCAGTTTGAACCGTCCGGCCCGCCAATCGTCCTTGGCCTGTTGCAGCCGCTCCTTCGACGAGGAGACGAAATTCCATTCGATAAAGCGCATCCCCAAAGGCTCGCCCCCCAGCAGCATCAACACCGCCGGATGCACACCGGTTAACGTCACTGCAGAGCCGGGCGCGAACACAAGCATGCGGCCGGCCTCATAGGTCCGGCCATCCACCTCGACAGCGCCCGACACGATATAGGCGGCGCGTTCGGGGTATTCGGCAGGCAATTGCGCCCTCGCGCCCGCATCCAGCCGCCAATGGACGTAGAACATCGGAGAGTGCACTTGCACGTTCGCCTTGGCGCCGAAAGCTTCGCCCGCAATCAGCCGCGCCCAGAGGCCCTCGCCTTCATAGGTGGGCAAATCGGAATCAGGATGGTGGGAGAAGGCAGGTTCCCGTTCCTCCTGATCTTTGGGCAGCGCCACCCAGGCCTGAATGCCGTGCACATGGTCGCCTTGCGCGCGCGCCTTTTCGAACCGCTCCGAATGAGTGATGCCGCGGCCGGCTGTCATCCAGTTCACTTCGCCGGGGCGGATGGCCTGCTCGCTCGCCAGACTGTCGCGATGCATGATCTCGCCGTCGAACAAATAGGTGACGGTCGAAAGCCCGATATGGGGGTGCGGGCGTACATCGACCTTGCGCGAGAGGCCTTTGGGAAAATCGACCGGGCCCATGTGATCGAAGAAGGCGAACGGGCCGACCATGCGGCGCTCGGCAAAGGGGAGTACGCGGCCGACCTCGAACCCACCGAGATCGCGGGCACGCTTTTCGATCACCAATTCCAGCATGGGCCCTCCTGTGAGAGTGCGGCGTTGGGCTGGAAACGAATGTAGCGCGGATTCAGCTGCGATAGCTGCCGTTGATGCGGATGTAGCCTTCGGTGAAATCGCAGGTCCATACCCGCGCTTTCCCCTTGCCGACGCCGACATCGACCGAAATCGCGACGTCCTGGCCGGCCACCGCCTTGGAGGCCAGCGCCTCGTTGTAGGTGGGCGCACGCTCGCCCTTATCCGCAACGACGTGGCTCCCGAACATGATCTTGAGCTTGTCGCGGTCGGCGGGTTCGCCGGCCTTGCCCACCGCCATCACCACTCGGCCCCAATTGGCGTCTCCGCCGGCAATCGCCGTTTTGACCAGCGGGGAATTGGCGATGGCAAGTGCGATCTTCTTGGCGGATTCGTTCGTCTGCGCCCCCATGACGTCGACCTGGATCAGCTTGGTGGCGCCCTCGCCGTCCTTGACCACCTGGAGCGCGAGATCGAGCAGCACCGCGTTCAGCCGATCCTTGAACTGGTCGAGCCGCTTGTCGGTGATCTTGGTGATAGCGGGGTGGGCCGCACCCTTACCCGTCGCGAACAGAAGCAGCGTATCGCTGGTCGAGGTGTCGCTGTCCACGGTGATGGCGTTGAACGAACGCGAGGCCCCTTCGGCAAGCAAAGGCTGCAGCACGGCGGCCGGCAGTTTCGCATCCGTGAACACGAAAGCGAGCATGGTGGCCATGTCGGGCATGATCATGCCCGAGCCCTTGGCGATGCCGTTGATGGTGACCCGGTGCCCGTCGATATAGGTGGTGGCGGTGGCAACTTTGGGGAAGGTGTCCGTGGTCATGATGGCTTCGGCGGCGGCTCGCCAGCCGCCAGCTGCACCCGCTTCGGCCAAATCGCTCAGGACCTTGGTGATCTTCTCGTGCGGCAAAGGCTCGCCGATAACCCCGGTCGATGCCGCAAACACCTCCTGCGCCCTGCAGCCGACCACGCCTGCCGCCGATTCGGCCACTTCCTGGACGGATTGCGCACCAGCCTTTCCGGTAAACGCGTTGGCGTTGCCTGAATTGACGATGAGCACCCGGGCGACGCCCCCCGGAAGCTGCTTGCGGCACCAGTCGACCGGCGCCGAGGAGGTCTTGGATTTGGTGAAGATCCCTGCAACCTGGGTTCCGGGCGCCATCACCATCATCAGCAGATCGGTACGGCCACGATACTTGATCCCAGCCTGGCCGGTGGCCAGCCGCACGCCGGCAAGCGGCGGCAGGGTCGCCAAGCTCTTCGGCGCCAAAGGAGAAATTGCCGGATGCGTGGAACCAGAAACAGCCACGGCCGACTCTGCAACTGCCGGTTGGGCCTTTGCAACGGCTTTCGCCGGGGCCTTGCCCCGTGCCTTCGTTCCCCCCTGCGTCCCCATGTCGGTTCTCTTCGATGCCGTGGCCGGCGACTCGATTGTGACATTCCGCACGCGCCGATTAGGCCCTACCCACACGAATTGACAAGGGGGGGTGCGCTTCTTATCTCTCCCCCGGCCTTAAAGGGCCAGAATGTGAAGGAATTGCCGTTTCGGCATTAGCTCCCCTGAGCGCACTCTTTCCGTTCCTCCCTGGGCACATGAGGAATTGATGCTCAGTCTCGACAGTTTCATTCAACGTCCGTTGAACATGCTCACGGGGCTGTTCGGCTCCGTGAACGAACGCAAGATCAAGACCAAGCTTCCCACGGTCGCCAAGATCAACGCCCTCGAGCCCGAATTCGAGAAGAAATCGGACTCCGAATTGCTGGCGCTTACGGCGGCCTTGAAGCAGCGCTTGCGAGACGGCGAGACCTTGAACGACCTACTGCCGGAAGCCTTCGCAGCCGTCCGCGAGGCAGCCAAGCGCACCCTCGGCCAGCGCCCTTTCGACGTGCAGCTGATCGGCGGCATGGTGCTGCACGAAGGCAAGATCGCCGAAATGAAGACCGGCGAAGGCAAAACGCTGGTGGCTACCCTCCCCGTCTATCTGAACGCGCTTGAAGGCAAAGGCGTTCACGTCGTCACGGTGAACGACTATCTGGCCAAGCGCGACTCCGAATGGATGGGCCAGATCTACAATTTCCTCGGGCTCTCTGTCGGCGTGGTCGTTCACGGCCAGACGGATGAGGAAAAACGGCAGGCCTATGGCAGCGATGTGACCTACGGCACGAACAACGAGTTCGGCTTCGATTACCTCCGCGACAACATGAAATACAGCCTCGAGCAGATGACGCAACGGGGTCATCATTTCGCGATCGTGGACGAGGTCGACTCGATTCTGGTCGACGAGGCGCGCACGCCGCTGATCATCTCGGGGCCCACCGAAGACCAGTCCGAGCTTTACAAGAAAGTCGATTCGCTGATCCCCAGTCTCGTTGCGGAGGATTTCGAGCTCGACGAGAAGCAGCGCTCCGTCACGCTGACCGAAGCCGGCAACGAGCATATGGTCGAACTGCTCAATAGCGTGGGCGCGCTCGAGGAAGGCGACCTTTACGACATCAACAACATCATCATCGTTCATCACGTCAATCAGGCGCTGCGCGCGCACAAATTATTCCAGCTCGACAAGGATTACATCGTCAAGGACGGCAAGGTCGTCATCATCGACGAGTTCACCGGGCGCATGATGGAAGGCCGCCGCTATTCGGACGGCCTGCATCAGGCGCTCGAAGCCAAGGAACGCGTCTCCATCCAGTCGGAGAACGTGACGCTCGCCTCCATCACCTTCCAGAATTATTTCCGGCTCTATGGAAAGCTTGCCGGCATGACCGGTACGGCGCTGACCGAGGCGCCGGAATTCATGGACATCTACAACCTCGACGTGGTCGAGATACCGACCAACAAGCCGGTCCGCCGCACCGATTCGGACGACGAGGTCTATCGCACCGCGGACGAGAAGATCCGCGCCATCATCGCCCAGATCGCCGAGTGCCAGATGAAAGGCCAGCCGGTGCTGGTGGGCACGGTTTCGATCGAAAAATCCGAAGACCTCGACGAGAAGCTCAAGGACCGCAAATACATCCGCGAGACCGGGCAGGACTTGATCGAGCAGGCCAAGAAACTCGGCGATACGCCCGAAGGCAAAGAGCATCGCACGATCGGCGAATATCTGGTTTCGATTTCTTCCAAATCGAATCCCATTCCGCACAACGTGCTGAACGCGCGCTTCCACGAGCAGGAAGCCTATATCGTGGCGCAGGCCGGCCGCTCCTACGGCGTCACTATCGCCACCAACATGGCGGGCCGCGGCACCGACATTCAGTTGGGCGGCAACCCGGATATGCGTATCCGGCTCGAAATCGCCGACATCGCCGATGAGTCCGAGCGCGCCCGCCGGACCGCGGAGATTCGCGCCGAAGTCGCCGCCGACAAGGAAAAGGTGATCGCCGCGGGCGGTCTTTTCATTCTAGGCACCGAGCGCCATGAAAGCCGGCGCATCGACAACCAGCTTCGCGGCCGGTCGGGCCGTCAGGGCGACCCTGGCGCCTCGAAATTTTTCTTGAGCCTCCAGGACGATCTGATGCGCATCTTCGGTTCAGAGCGCATGGATTCCATCCTGCAGCGTCTTGGCCTCGAAAAAGGCGAAGCCATCGCCCATCCCTGGGTCAACAAGGCGCTCGAAAAGGCGCAACAAAAGGTCGAAGCGCGCAACTTCGAAATCCGCAAGAACCTGCTGAAATTCGACAATGTGCTGAACGACCAGCGCAAGGTCATCTTCGAACAGCGTCTCGACATCATGCGCGCCGACGATGTCGGCGAGGTCACGGCCGAGATGCGCACCCAGGTGATCGACGATATGGTGTCCCGCCATATCCCCGAACGCGCCTATGCCGAGCAATGGGATGCTGCCGGTCTCCAGCAAGAGGTGACGGACGTCTTCGGCGTCGAGCTTCCGGTGGTCGATTGGACAAAGGAAGAAGGCATTGCCGAAGAAGAAGTGAAGCAGCGCATCACCGACGCCGTGAACGGGCGCGCCAATGAACGGGCCGAGAGCTTCGGTCCGGAACTGGTGCGTTATCTCGAAAAGGCGATCCTGCTTCAGACGCTCGACCATGATTGGCGCGAGCACATCATCCAACTGGAACATTTGCGCCAATATGTGGGTCTGCGCGGCTATGGCCAGCGCGATCCCTTGAACGAATACAAGAGCGAAGCCTTGACCCTGTTTGAAGGGCTGCTGGCGCGGCTGCGGACCGATGTGGTGCGCCAGCTCATGCATGTCCAGGTGCGCACGGGCGAGCCGCCTCCGGTGCAGGAGCAGGAATTGCCGCGCATGGAGGCCCACCACATCAACCCGCTCACCGGAGAAGACGAGTTCGGGACGACTCCGCCGCTTTCGACCAATGGCGTGCGGCTGCGCGATCCAGGCGTGCCGGTCGATCCGAACAATCCCGCTACCTGGGGCAAGGTCAGCCGCAACGCGGCCTGCCCCTGCGGATCGGGGAAGAAGTTCAAGCACTGCCACGGGGCGCTGGTCTGACGGGTGGCGCGTGCCGTTCTATCGGCGGACCCAGCGCTCGAGTTCTTTGATGCGGTCGTTATAGGCAACGGCGAGGCAATTCGCATCGCCACAGCCGTTTCGCTTGGACAGCCAGGCGATTTGCTCCCCTGAGAACTCGTTGGTGTCTACGACCGAGCCCAGTCCGAGCTGGTATAGATACGCCATCTTCACATCCAGTTGCGCCAACCGAGGGTCGGCGCAAATCAGACGCTCGGTATCGTTGCCGGGTTTGGCGCAATCGAAGCTTGCCTGGACGGCGGGCCGGCGCGCGGCCCGGGCGGCCACCCCCGACGGCTTGTCCGCCGGTTTGACGGCAGCAGTTTCTTTGGGCGGGCCGCGATCGACCGGCTTGGGAGCGAGCGGGGCGGGAGGCGCCGAAGCCGTCCGGGGCGCTTGCTCGGACGCAGGAGATACCGCAGCGGGTTCGGGATCGGCCGCGGCCGCTTGCGGCGGCTTGTCCGATTGAGTTCCGGTTACCGCCGGTCCCCCCTGTTGCGGTTGTTGGGCTGCAGGCTCGGGCGCCGGAATTACCGCAGCCGGCGGCCTCTGGGCTTCTGCCGTGCTCGCTTCCACCACAGCCGATCCGGGCCTTGCGCTGTTGAAATAGAACCATGCGCCACCCACGAGCACGAGAAGAGCCGCGGCGGCAGCCCCCAAATAGAGGGGCGTGCGTTTTGCTCCGGGCGGCGCCGGCTCCTGCCGCACAGAGACAGGCAGGGCTGGGCTCGACGCGGCACCTTGCATCGCGGCAGGCGAAGGAGGCTGCGGCGGCGACCGCAAAGACATGGGCGTCGCGGACGACAGTGGGCCGGGCGCCATCATGGGTGTTGCATCCCCGCTCGCCAGCCGGATGCGGGTTGCTTCGTCGTCCGATCGAACGCGGGTCGCAGTAAGATCGGGCGCCGGCGCGGCGCCGGATATCATTGCGGCAAACGCGTCGATGCTCTGGGGCCGCCCACTCTCGTCGACACTGAGCGCCGCCTCGATCGCGGCAGCGAATTCCTTAGAAACCTGCGGCGCCGCAACCGCCAACGGGACCAACGGATCTTTTCTCAGCCGCGAGGTCGCTGAAGGCGGCTTCTTCCCGGTCAGGCATTTGTAGGAGACGCCGCCGAGCGCATAGATGTCCGTCCAGGGGCCTTGATTCCCGACTGTGTCGTATTGCTCCAGCGGCGCATAACCCTCTGTGTAAATGCAGGTGAGAGCCTGCTTCCTGGTCTCCAGAGCTTGCCGCGCCGCGCCGAAATCGATGAGAGCCGGACCGCCATCCTTGCGGATAATGATGTTGGCCGGTTTGATATCGCGATGCAGGAAGCCCTGCTCGTGCACACGTTTCAGCCCATCCAGAATGGGAAGGAGGATGTCTTTCGTCTGCTGTTCACTCAAGGGGCCCGAGTCCTGGAGCAGATCCTCGAGCGACTGGCCTTCTACATACTCCATCACCAGATAGGCAGTATTGTTGGCCTCGAATATCTGGTTGACGTGAACGATATTGGGATGACGAAATTTTGCCAGCACGCGGGCTTCGTCGAGGAAACGGGACAACCCCCAGTCGAAATCCTTCTTGGAGGCGCTCGATTTTGCAGTGACTTGCGAATCGCCCTGCCGCACCGCGAAATCCCCCGGCAGGTATTCCTTTATGGCAACGAATGCATCGAGTGAGGTGTCGCGCGCCCTGTACGTGATGCCAAAGCCTCCGGCGCCGAGAATGTTCTCCAACTCGTATTGATTGAGGCGCACCCCCTTTGCCAATGCATGAACATGGTCCGCCGACATGCTTCGACCTGTCTAGAAGAGCTTCTTCGTGACATCGGCCACTGCACAGTGCCCCGTGTAGAAGGTGGAAAGATCTTCACTGCGGATTGCGCCGCTCAGCCTGTCGAGCACGGTTACGATTCTAAAATTCTGCCAGCCCTCGCGAATCCATTCTTCGTTGACGAGCATGATTTCCGTGTCCGACCATCGCGTGATGACGCGCCCGGTCTTGCCGCTCGGGTCGGCACCGATCCGATAAAGCTCACCGGCGACCGATACGGTTTTCTGTTCTGAATCGACAACGAAATATTGAACGATCGCTTCGCCGGTTCCTCCCCGGTTGAGCGAGCATCGCAAGGTGACGGGGCCGGCGCCGGCGCTTGTTGCGGCAGCAGAGGCCTGAAACGGCGCGAGGCCGAGCAGCAACGCGCAGCCCCCAACAAAAGCGCGGAATATCTTCGAGTCCGAATACCGATCCTTGCCGTCCCCGTGCATGCCAGCCTCCAGCGAATTGGCATTAATTCTACCAGATTTGCCGGGCCCTGACAGGTGCTGCCGCGGTCCGGACGGGAAGCTCAAGCGCTGCCATAGGAGCCGTGCGATGCCCAACCGTCGAACAGCTCAGCATTGATGCAGATCATTGCGGTGCGCCGCGAAGCCCGGCAGCTTCGGTTTTACATTTTGGAAGCAAAAGCTTTGTGGCTGTACTTCGCGCGCCGCGCTATGCTGGGTGCGTGGGGCAGCGACAATTATTTACAGGGGCTCGACAATGCGTAAGTCGCTTATCTCGGGATTGATTGCCGGCTCGGCTTTGAGCCTTCTTTCCACGAACGTCTTGGCAGCCAGCGCACAGGAACAGCGTCAGCAGAAACAGGCGGATATTCCGCGTTGCGCCCAATCGCTCGGCAATCTCGCAGTGGAGGAGCCCCAGCGCAATTGGTGGAGCGAGTTGCGGCTCGGTTCGCCGGAAGCACTGATCAAAGTCTTCGTGCAGCAGTCCGGGTGCTTTTCGCTCGTCGATCGCGGCGCAGGACTGGCAGCCGCACAGCGTGAACGCGCCTTGTCCTCCGGCGGAAATCTGCAGCAAGGCTCCAATATCGGCGGCGGCCAGATCGTCGCGGCTGATTATATTCTCGTGCCCGACATCATCTCACAAAATGCGAGGGCCAGCGGGAACAATATCGGCGGAGCTTTGGGAGGCCTGCTCGGCAACCGCACGCTTGGCGCGCTTGCCGGTGGCTTGAGCTTCAACTCTTCGACGGCCGATGTCACTTTGGCCATCACCAATGTTCGTACCACACAGATCATGGCAACGATTGACGGCCACAGCAAGAAGACCGATGTGGGCTTCGGCGTTGGCGGCGGCGTATTCGGCTATGGCGGGTTCGGCGCGGCCGGAGCAACCGGTTACAACAATACCGAGATCGGTCAGGTCATTACGCTCGCCTATCTCGATGCCTATACCAAACTCGTCGATCAGCTCGGCGGCTTGCCCGGGCCGGGTGGCGCGCCTACGGCTGCGGCGCAACAAATGGTGATCGCGACGAGGGCAACCACGATGTTTTCGCAGCCTTCGACCCAGAGTCAGGTGGTGCGGCCGGTCGATCAAGGCATGCGTCTTTATCCCACCGGCAACAAGAACGGCTTGATGTGGGAAGTGAAGGACGAACTCGGTAATCAGGGCTGGGTTTCCTCGATCATGTTCGAGCTGGCGAAATAAACATCTGCCTTTCCGGCCGGCGAACGCGGCGTCGGTGAATGGAACCGAAGGCGCGGTTTGCAATTGTACCGGTTCGGTCCACCTTCATCGGGTTGCGACTCCACAAAGATTGGGCGCTCTGGTACCAATTGAGTTGTTTCCGCTAGCGCCTTCGAGGGGGACTGCGATAGCGGCGGGCAATGTCGGCCGGCACGCGGGGCATCTCTTGAAGAGCGTTATGCGATGCGCGCAACTTTCGTTTGCGAGCGTGAAGCTGAGCTCCCGTGTCCGGTTAGCGTTGCGACGGCGTATCGATCCTCCGGGATGGAGCTGAAACAGTGGCCAATAGCGACAACAATGGAAGCGGCGGTTCCGGCGACGGCTTCACTCCCGGGCCAGCGTCGGAATCCGTCATCTCGCTCTCACAGGCCATTCTTGCGCCGCTCGATGCGCTGGCCAAAGCCCAGGTGCACGCGGCTCGGTCATTCCTGAACCTGGTGCTTCAGGTCGGTTACCCCCATTCGCCGTGGATCGCGACAGAAAAAGACGCCAAACCCGCGGCAGACGAGGCCTCTTACTCGCAGACATTCAGAATTGACGGAGAGGATGGGAAGGTCATCGAAATATCGGTGCCCACACTTGCGCTCGTTCCGCTGCAGCCGCTTGGCATCGAAAGCGCGACCTTCAATCTGGAAATGGCGATCCGCGAAGTCAGCCATCACGAACAGATGCAGGCCTCCGAACAAGCGTCTCTGAAGCGGGAACATGAAACAAACAAGGATCTCCGATCCCAGGTGCAAGGTGGCGCCGCGCCACCGCAAGATGCCCGCCCTTGGTATCTCGTGAGTGAGCCGGTGAGCGTGCGAGGAACGCTCTCCGACCCCGGCGACGGCAAGAGCGCGCAAAAGCTCGCGAGCATTAAAATGGACGTCAAATTGAGCCGGCTGCCGACGCCGGCCGGACTGCAGAAATTACTGGTAGCGATGACACAGAATTCTTCACTGAAAACGATACCGGATAAGCCAAATTCCACAGAACAAGGCTCATAGCCCAGGAGGCATCCATGGCCGACATCATCCCCGCAACAGAGTTTCAGGCATTGCCGATCGAGTTTCTCATCGCGACGCCGCTCATTGCGACGGTGAAGGCGCAGGCCGCCGCCGCTCAGGCAACCCTGGAATTCATCAAGGGACTGACGGACGAAGACCCGGCCACCCATGTCCGGACGCCGCAAAAGGTCGTGTTCGACCTGCAATATCAGGAGACAAACCCGCCAGCGGCCCCTGGAGGACAACCGGTAACACAAGAGAAGCACGTTCACCTGGACGTGCCGCTTTTGTCCATCGTGCCGATCCCGCATCTGCGCATCGATTCGATGACCAATCACTTCAAATATGAGATCAGTCAGGTGGTCGCCGACAAGAGCGCGGTCAGCAAAGGGGTCGACCTGAGTGCAACGGCCGGAACCAGTCTGATTCCTTTCATTTCCGCCACGCTGAAGGGAAATCTCTCCTCCCAGTCCTCCCAGGAATCCACCACCAATCGCAGCGGCGTGATGGAAGTCACCATTCACGCGAGCGAAGCCCCGATTCCGGAAGGACTCGCGCGGCTGCTCAGCCTTCTGGCCAAGATCGCGGAGCCCAAGGATCAAGGCCCAGTCGGGGCCCCGCCGGCGGGCTGAGAGGCCAACAAGGCGCCGGCCCGCCGGACACCATATGCGAACCGGTCTTTGTCGAAGGAGCGTCGCGAGCCATGAGGACACGGTTTACGTTGAACGAACTCCTGCAATTCCTGAGCATGGAGGTCACGAGAGCAGATGCGAGCTTCCGCCAATCGCAAGTATTGGCAAACGCGGCACTCGCGCGGGATTTGATCCCTGGGAACGAAACGATCGCCACGTCGTGGCTGGAGGTTTCGGAACTGACGCTCGACGTCTCGCTGATCCCGGTGCGCGCCGGGCTGCTGCAATCGTTGAAGCATCGGATTGCGGCCTGCTACCGCGCGCTTGCGGGCAAGAGCGGCGAACCGGAGATCATGCAGCATTACGAATTTTCTGCCGCTGAAGCCGGCGGCATGCGGATGACGCTCGCCGTCAAGCGACAAGGAAACGGAACCTTCACGTCCGAAACTGTCGCGGCGTAAGATGCTTCAGAGTCTCGGAGACGATTGGTTCAGCTTCGCCGGAGGCCGCCGCTGGCGATGCCGCAGCCCGACCTATTTCTGCGAGGTTCAGGACGCCGGAAATTGTCCGTCCTTCGTCTCCCGACCCGGTTCCAGCGAACAGGTGCGCCGTATTCGCGCGTTCTACGATGGCCGCCTGCAGCTTGGTGCACTCGATCTGCAGGGAACGGGGCTGGACATTCTTGTCGCCAACGCGATGACGGAGTCCTTTGGCACGGTGCCGAGCCCGCTGGACGTCCAGACGATGGAGCGGACTCTCGCTGCCCGCCCCGATGTTCCACTCGATATCCGGCTCGACGACATGGTGCGCGAGATCGGCACCAGCAAACCCACCCGCTGGCTGGTGCGCCGCGAACCGAATTACGTTGGACCGATCGCGACGCCTTCGAAAATCTCGGTCGGAGCGCATCAGATGCTGTTGTCGACGGCTGATGATTTGCCGTCGCAGCGGACGTTACCGGGCGCTTTGCCCGACCGTATCCGGGATCAGCTCGTGCGTCTCGCCGCCGATTCCCTCCACGCGGCACAACTGGCTACGGAATATCTGAATACGCGACGATCCTCGCATCAGGACCAGCTGCCTTTGATTGCTGCGACCTACAATGCCGGAAGTCCGCTGGCGACCGAAGCCAATCCCTGGCATCTGGTTCAATATGGCGAACATATCGATCGCTGGATCGGTTATTACAACACCAGCCGGCGCAGTCTCGATCTGACCCCGCCGGCTGTCACAAAAACAGAGCTGCCCGCGCCGGAACCGGTTCAGACCGGAAGCGTGCCCTCGGCTGGCCCCGGCGATTCTCTTTCGCCCCATTTCACGCTGACCGAATTGACCGCCTCGGACATAGCTCGCGAGAAAGGGATTTCGAACATTCCTTCCGCGGCTTTGATCGGAAATCTCCGCCGGTTGGCGCCGGTCATGGAGCAAATCCGGGCGCTCCTCGGCAACCGCCCGATTCGGATCAACAGCGCCTATCGCTGTCCCGAGCTCAACCAGGCGGCCGGCAGCCAGCCGACCAGCATGCATCTTTTCGGGCTCGCCGCGGATTTCGTCTGTCCCGGGTTCGGTTCGCCGCTGCAGATTGCGCGCGCCATTGCCGCGAGCACGCTCGATTTCGATCAGGTGATCCACGAGTTCGGGCGTTGGGTCCACATCGGTCTGCCGCTCGAAGGTCACGCAAACCGGCGGCAGCAATTGACCATCGACCGTGCGGGCACGCATGTCGGACTGCTGCCGATTCCGGGTGCGTTGGCCGATTCTGGGCGCTCGACCACGACCTGACGTGGCTATCGAATCACGCTGTTTCCAGCCGGCCGATCTGAAGATATTTCTCGCGCCTCGAACGCTTGAGTTCATCCGGCGGCAATTCGGAAAGCTCGGACAGCGCGCGTTCAATTTGATCGCCCGCGGCCTGGATGGCGCGCTCCGGCCCGCGATGCGCGCCGCCGATGGGTTCGGGAACGATCCCGTCGATCACCTTCAGCTGCATGAGGTCCTGCGCAGTGATCTTCATGGCCGCCGCTGCGTCCGCGGCCTTGTCCGATTTGTGCCACAGGATCGAGGCGCAGCCCTCCGGAGAGATCACCGAATAGATCGCGTGCTCCAGCATGTAGACTTTGTTCGCGGCCGCAATCGCAACAGCCCCGCCCGATCCGCCTTCGCCGATGATGGTTGCAACGAACGGCGTTGTCAGGCCGAGGCAGGCTTGCGTCGAGCGCGCGATGGCTTCGGCCTGGCCGCGCTCCTCGGCGCCAACGCCGGGATAGGCGCCGGCCGTGTCGACCAGCGAAATCACCGGCAGTCCGAACCGGTTCGCCATTTCGAACAGGCGCTGCACCTTGCGATAGCCTTCCGGAAGCGCCATGCCGAAATTGTGCTTGAGGCGGGACTTGGTGTCGTTGCCTTTTTCCTGGCCGACAATCGCGACCGGGCGCCCGCGAAAGCGGCCAAGCCCGGCAACCACCGCCTTGTCGTCGCCATAGAGCCGGTCGCCCGCGAGCGGGGTGAAATCGGCGATCAGGCTCGTGGCATAATCGGAGAAGTGAGGACGCGCCGGATGGCGGGCGACCTGTGCCTTTTGCCAGGGCGTCAACCGGGCATAGGTTTCCGCGATGAGCTGGGCTGCCTTGACCTGGAGGCGGGCGATTTCCTCATCGATATTGATGCCCTGGGTGCGCGCACCATCGTCCACGCCATCGCCCTGCCCCATCTGGCGCAGCTCTTCGATCTTGCCTTCGAGATCGGCGATAGGCTTTTCGAAATCGAGAAAAACGTTCATGGAACCGGTCGTTAATCCAACGGGGGCCGGACAGTGGCAAGCTGCGAGTCTTCTGTCAAAGGGAACCCGTTCGCATCCTTCGGCAAGCTCAGGACGAGGATGTTTGCTGCTCGGATAACCACCCGCCTATGGTTTTTCGCCCGCGCGGATTCGTTTGGGGCCGCGTGCCAGTGGGTGGGCGTCTTCCATGGTGCGCTTCAGCCGGTCGCGCGCCACATGCGTATAGATTTGCGTGGTCGCGATGTCGGCATGGCCCAGCAGCGTCTGCACGCTTCTCAAATCCGCGCCGCCTTCCACCAGATGCGTCGCGAAGGCGTGCCGCAATACATGCGGCGAGAGACGCTGCGGATCGATTCCCGCCGCGATGGCGAGGGTCTTGAGCATCTGGTGGCAACGCCTTCGCGTCAGATGCGCCTCGACTCCACGCGATGGGAACAGATACCGCGCGGCCTGAACTCCGAGGCGCCCTCTAGGCAGGAATTCCTCGCGCACCGCCAGATAGGCATCCAGCGCCTCACGCGCTGCGTCGCCTACCGGAGCCAGCCGCTCGCGCCCGCCTTTGCCGCGCACATGGATGAAACGCTCGCGCGTCTTCACCGCTTGCAGAGGCAACGCCGCCAGTTCACTGATGCGCAGGCCCGATGCGTAAAGCATCTCGACGATGCACAGGAGCCGCGCGCCTTCGGGCGTCTCATCCGCATGCATCCGCGCGGCTTCGACCAGCCGCAACGCTTCATCGGCCGAAAGAATCTTCGGCAGAGGCCGGGACAATCGCGGCGCTTCGACCGCGCCGCAAGGATCGTCGCCTCTCAGCCCTTCGCTGTAGAGAAAGCCGTAGAAGCGGCGCAGCGCGGATAATTTCCGCGCCTGGGACGAAGCCTTTATTGCCGCCGCGGACAGCGATGCAAGATGCGCCCTCACCTGCTCGCGGTCGGCGCTTTTCAAATCGCCCCCGGCGCGCCCGCAATGGGCCGCAAAATCGAGAATGTCGCGGGAATAGGCATCGAGCGTGTTCTGGGCTGCGCCGCGCTCGGCGCTCATCATGTCGAGAAACGATTCGACCAGCGCACGATCCTTGTCCGAGCCGCGTGCCTTTTTGGGGCGGCTCATGGAACCGCGGCCGCGCCCGCGCGCGGTCGCAAGAGCAGCGCTTCGGCCGCCAGCGCATGCGCGGCGTCACGGATGCCCGCCGTCTGCAGCGCGCGCACCATCCTGACCACGGCATCGGGCGCCAAATCGCGCGCGCCTTGCTGGCCTATCGCAGTGGCGACCGACAAGGCGACTTCGCCGCGAGCGTCGGAAAGCGCGGCCTTGTCGATTCGCTGCATCAGCACGGGCGGTGGGCGGCGTCCGGGGGACGGCTCTGCCATCAGCGGCTCCACAGCGCTTTGCGCATCGGGTGAGTTCAGCTCACCCAGCGCATCGAACAGGCCGAGATCCAGTGTTGCCCGCGCGAGAAGCGCCTGCGGCGGTTTCGACGGGGGTGGAGGCGGTGACGGCGCGGGCATCGCGTCGGGCGCTGCCGGGTCCGGAGACGCCGGATCTGGTCCTACCGTCATCTGAACGATCATCGGTGCCGGCGGTGGATGCACGATATTCGCCATTTGGTCGAGCAAGCGGCGGGCGCCTGTGTTGCGCCGCGCATTAGGCGCCACGAGCGCCAGCGAAAGCTCCAGCTGGTCGACGGTATCCGCCATTCCCTGGGTATTGCGGTCGAGGATGTCGAACCAGCGCTGCGCGGCGTCGGGCTTATCGGCGAGTAGAAGTCCCCGGATCATCAGATCGGACCAATTGCCCCAATCGGGCGCCGGCACGATCGCAGCGGCCTGGTCGGCAAACGCTTGCGCCACCTGTGCCAGCACGCCTTCGCGTTCGGCAATGACGAAGGCCGTGTGCACAAGCTCGGCCCTCGACGCCTCGGTACCCGCAATCTTCAGCGCCGCGCGAATCCGAGCGAGCCCGTTCACCAGCGGCTCGGCCGGCGCGAGGGCCGCCGCCCCGTCCAGCTCCGGTGGCGTAAACGCGGCCGAATCCAGCACATCCAGCAGAACCGGCGTCGGCAGAGCGCCGGCCCGCAACGCCTTGTCGGCCGCGGCGAACCGCACCTGACGCGGCGTGGATGGGGATCCAGCGGCGACCAGGCTACCGGACAGTCCAGCGCCGGTGGCGATTTCCATGGTCATCGGCAATTTCAGCCGCGCCATCATCTCGATATGGATCGAATCAGGATAGCGGATGGTGTCCGGCGGGATGGGCTTGGCGCTGGTCATGCCGTCGAGCAGCGTAACAAAAGCCGGATCGGCCAGGCCTTGCGCCGAGATAACCGCGCGCGTCAGTTCGAGCGGCCCGCTATCTCCGGTGACGGCGTAACAGAAGGCCCGCAATTCGACCCAGAACAAATCCGCCGTTTCCAGCCTGTGCTGGGTGATGTCGCTGCACGCATCGGTGTCGCGCGCGGCCAGCAGCAGGGCATCCGTCTGGGTGCGCACAATATCGAAATTCATCGGCGCTCGAATCGCCAGTGCAAGGTCCGCCGCATCCTGAAGATAGCCGCCGTCCAATAGCTTGGTCAGACGAAGCTGATTGAACGACACGTTCGCCTGTCCCGGCGGAGCGGGCGCTGCGGTCAGCAGAACCTTCCGGACCAGCATGCGCTCGACGGCCGATGGAGTCGAAGCGGGCACGATCCCAAGCATGGTGACGATAGTGGCCCGCTCGCTTGCCTGCCAAGCGTTTGCACCGAGCCCGCCATTGTTGTTGTCGAGCGTACCCGCAACGGGGCCTTCGAGCGTGCCGAGATCGCTCGTCTGCACGGCCGGAGCCAGCGGAATGCGAACAGGCATTTCCTCAGGCGGCATCGGCATGTCCGCCGGCATTTCCTCCGCCGGCATCTGATCGGGGGGAAGAATGCTCCGCGGCATGCCGGCCGTTTGGGGCGGCGCGTTCGTATCCGTTCCTTGTGCCAACCCGCCGGCGGCCGGAAGTGTCAGGGCGAGAGCCGCCGCTGCATTCCGCGCGATCCGTCTCATCCGTCCAGCCACAGCCACAGCCATCTCACTTCGGAAATTTGTTATCCGGCAGAACTTGCTCGATCGGGTGCTTGGCCGGCCCCACGGTTGCGCCGTAAAATGCCAATCCGCCCGCGCCCAGTACCAACACTACCACGAAAGCGACCAGCAGCTTCCAACCCATCTAGGACATTTCCCTCAATCCGCCGCCCTCGCACCCATTATAGGTTCGGCGATCTTTGTGGCGGAATTCGTATGGCCGGCGCAAGGGCAGTCCCTCCCCCGGTTCATGTGACGAATCCGAAATTCGCCATGCCGATCTTATGAACTTCAGGTCTGCCGCACTAGCCGAGCCAGCCCGAACCGGTGTAAGCGAAGCCCGTGCGCAAGCTCGATAAAACCCTTGTGCTGGTTGGCATGATGGGGGCCGGAAAGACTTCGGTCGGCCGCAGGCTGGCGCATGTGTTGGGGGTTCCCTTCAAGGATGCAGATTGCGAAATAGAATTGGCGGCAGGCTGCACCATCAACGAGATCTTCGAACGCTTCGGCGAACCGGCCTTTCGAGCCGGCGAGCGCAAGGTGATCGCGCGGCTGCTCGCCGATCCGCCGCATGTGCTGGCAACCGGTGGCGGCGCCTTCATGGACGAGGAGACGCGGGCGCGCATCAAGGAAAGTGCGATTTCAATCTGGTTGAGGGCACAACTCGACCTCCTGATCGATCGCGTCGGGAGAAAGGATAACCGTCCGCTGCTGCGCAACACCGACCGGCGGGCGGCGTTGGAGCATCTGCTCAAGGAGCGCGAACCCGTCTATGCCGAAGCCGACATCACCATCGAATCGGAGAACGGGCCGCACGAAACCGTCGTAAAGCGCATCCTCGCCGCCCTGGACGACCGCCACGCGGGCTACACCTCAGAGGTCCGGCCATGAGTCTCAGGGTCCCGGTGGCGCTCGGCGAACGCTCCTATGAGATCCATATCGGCAACGGCCTCATGGCCCAGGCGGGCGAGCTTCTGGCAGCGCGGGTTACGAAGTCGGCGCCGAGGCAAATCCCTGTGGTCACCGATGAGACGGTGGTGCGGCACTATTTCGGGATTCTGGCAGCAAGTCTCGCAGCGGCCGGATTTGAGCCTCAGCCCATCGTGCTGCCGGCAGGTGAGCAGAGCAAAAGCTTTCCCTATCTCGAAAAGGTGATCGACGCGCTCTTGTCCTACAATGTCGAGCGCGGCTCGCTGATCGTGGCGCTGGGTGGAGGCGTGATCGGCGATCTGACCGGTTTTGCGGCAGGCGTGCTGAAGCGAGGCGTCGATTTCGCGCAAATCCCGACCACCCTGCTGGCACAGGTGGATTCCTCCGTCGGCGGCAAGACCGCCATCAACACCGCCCATGGCAAGAATCTGGTCGGGGTGTTCCACCAGCCGCGTCTGGTGATCGCCGACACCGGCGTGCTTGCCACCCTCCCCCGGCGCGAGTTGCTGGGTGGATACGCGGAAATCGTGAAATACGGGCTGCTTGGCGATTCGGATTTCTTCTCCTGGCTCGAACATTATGGCGCGAAAGCGCTCGGCGGCGACGGCCCGGCCATTACCCATGCGGTCGGCCATTCCTGCGCCATGAAGGCGACCATTGTCGCCCGCGACGAGCACGAAAAAGGAGACCGCGCGCTTCTCAATCTCGGCCATACTTTCGGACACGGGCTCGAAGCGGCAACGGGCTATTGCGACCGCCTGATCCATGGCGAGGGTGTGGGGCTCGGCTGTGTTTTGGCGATGAAACTTTCCGCGCACCTCGGCTATGCGCGCGCGGATGAAGTGGCGCGTGTCGAGCGCCACTTTTCCGATGTCGGTCTGCCCACCAGGATTGCGCAAATTCCGGGTGGCAGCCCTTCCGCCGACGAAATCCTGGAACACATGCGCCATGACAAAAAGGCCCAAGGCGGCCGCATGACCTTTATCCTTGCGCGCGGCATCGGCCATGCCTTCATCAGCCGCGACGTGCCGGAAGAGGCGGTTCGTGCCGTGCTCGCCGAAGGCTGAGCGATTTCACGCGATTCGCCGCTATAGTCTTTCCAAGCTTCACCGGATGCACGCCCCATGACGTTCAATCTGACGCTGTCGATTCTTGCTATCGTCGCACTGCTTGCTTTGTCCGGTTTCTTTGCCGGGTCGGAAACCGCACTCACCGCGGTGTCCAAAGCGCGCATGCATCATCTGGCCGGCGAAGGTTCCTGGGCGGCGAAACAAGTGTGCGCGCTGATCGCCAACCGCGAAAGGCTGATAGGCGCTCTGCTGCTCGGCAACACCTTCGTGAACATTCTGGCTTCCGCGGTCGCGACGTCGGTGTCCTTGCGCCTGTTCACCAAAGGCGGCGTTGCTATCGCGACTTTCGCGATGACCGCCTTCATCCTGATCTTCGCAGAGGTCCTTCCCAAGACGCTCGCGATCGCCCGCACAGACCGCATGGCCTTTGCGGTCTCCTTTCCGGTGCGGCTGCTGGTGGCGTTTCTCGCGCCAGTCGTCTCCACGGTGCAGTTCGTCGTGTGGCGGCTGCTGTGGCTCATCGGAGTGCGCGCGAACGAGGGCGAGCCGGTGCTGACCGCGCAGGAGGAAATCCGCGGCGCAATCGAGCTTCACCACAAGGAAGGCACCGTCGAGCGCGAGCACCGCGACATGATCGGCGGCATTCTCGATCTTGCCGATTTGAAACTTTTCGACGTGATGGTCCATCGCAAGAACATGGAAATCCTCGACGGCAGCGCGAGCCCCGAGGAGATCGTCGCGCGCATGCTGTCGAGCGCCCATACCCGTTTTCCGATCTGGCGTGACGACCCCGAGAACATCGTGGGCGTGGTGCATGTCAAGGATCTGCTTCGCACCATGATGGCCCATCATGGCTCGTTCACGGGCGTCGACGTCATGACGCTGGCGTCGGAACCCTGGTTCGTTCCCGAGACCACAACACTCGAGGAGCAACTGCAGGCCTTCCGCGACCGGCGCGAGCATTTCGCATTGGTGGTGGACGAATATGGCGTGCTGCAGGGCCTCGTCACCCTCGAAGACATCTTGGAGGAGATTTTCGGCGACATCGCGGAAGAGCATGATAAGCACTCGCCCGAAGGTATTCGTCCGCAGGCGGATGGTTCCTACAATGTCGACGGCTGGACGCCGGTGCGCGAGCTCAATCGTGAGCTGCAATGGGAACTGCCCGATGATGTGGCGACGACCATTGCCGGGTTGGTGATCCACGAAGCGCGCGTGATTCCCGAAGTTGGCCAGGTGTTCTCGTTCTTCGGCTTCAAATTCGAGGTCTTGCGGCGGCAACGGAACCAGATCATGGCGCTCAGGATCACGCCGCCCAGGCCGGAACCCTTCGACGACACGGGTTGATCTCGCGAGGGGCGATCGTGACTCGGGCGCCGATTATTTTTTCGCCTCGTCTGGCGTCAGCGTGGTCAGCGCAAGCGCGTGCAGGCCGGCTGCGATTTCGTCCTTGGCGGCATCGTAGACCAGCCGCTGGCGCTGCACGCGCGAAAGACCGGTAAATGCCTCGGCCACGATGCGGACCCGAAAATGCGATTCCCCACTGGCGCGCTCGCCCGAATGTCCCGCGTGGCGCGCACTCTCGTCCTCGATCACGAGTTCGACAGGGGCAAAGGCCGCCTCGAATTTTTGCCGCAAGCCCTTGGCCACCGGTCCGTTCGCGCTCATATCCAAGCTTCTGAAGGACGCGGGCTGTTTTCTGTCAAGTCTTTCGTTTTCTTGTCTTTCACGAGTTCGCGCCCATAATGAGTTCTATGAGTTCGGCCGCCTATCGCCCCCGCTTCGGCTACGACATCCGCATCAAGGCGGAGCGTCCGCAACCGCGCGCCGTAAAGCCGAAGAAGCGTTGCGCATCCCCCGGCTGCCCTGAAGCCGGCGAAGTCAACGTGCCGAAATCCCGTCACAATCTCGATGACCGCCAGTGGCTCTGTCACCGCCATTTGCGCGAACACAATGCGCAATGGGACTTCTTCGCCGGGATGAGCCACGAAGAGATCGAGCGTTTTTGCCTGGATGCCATCACCGGCCACCGGCCCACCTGGCCGCTCGGCAAGCGCGCCGCCGCGATGCGGGCCCAAAAGGCTCCAGAAACCGCGACTACGGGCGGGTATCACTTCGAGGACGGGTTTGCCGTGTTCGAAGACGCGGCCGAGCCTGCCCAAGCACCCCGGCGTCCGCGGTTAACCAAAGGACAGCTGGATGCGCTCACCGCGCTCAATCTGGAAGAGACCGCCAGCTTGCCAGAAATAAAGGCACGGTATAAGGAACTCGTGAAACGCTTTCACCCCGACGCCAACGGCGGAAACCGGGGCACCGAAGAGCGGCTGAGGCAGGTCATCAAGGCCTACGGGCATCTCAGGGCGACAGGCCTCGCCTAACCAGGCGGGGGCCCCTTCCGAGAAAGATGTGAGGACCTTCGGCGGCTTTGCCTCGGGTCGCCCTGCACGCCACCAACGATGGAATGAACATGCCGAACAATGGTCTTGATCCCGCCGCCGTGCCCGACATCATGGTCGACGTGCGCAACACATTCGGCCTGGACGTGGCGATGAGCGTGCCGGCGTTCTCCAAGCCGAACGAATATGTCCCCGATCTGGATTCGGCCTATGTCTTCGACCGCGAAACGACGCTCGCGATCCTGGCGGGGTTCGCCCACAACCGCCGCGTCCTGATCCAGGGCTACCACGGCACCGGGAAGTCCACCCACATCGAACAGGTCGCGGCAAGACTGAACTGGCCCTGCGTGCGCGTGAATCTCGACTCCCACATCAGCCGTATCGACCTCGTCGGCAAAGACGCGATCGTGCTGAAGGAGGGCAAGCAAGTCACCGAATTCCGCGAAGGCATCCTGCCCTGGGCGATTCAGCATCCGGTCTGCATGTGCTTCGACGAATATGACGCCGGCCGGCCCGACGTGATGTTCGTCATCCAGCGCGTACTGGAAGTGCAGGGAAAGCTGACGCTCCTGGATCAGAATCGCGTGATCCGGCCTCATCCGGCTTTCCGGCTGATGGCGACGGCCAACACGGTCGGCCTGGGTGACACATCGGGGCTCTATCACGGCACACAGCAGATCAATCAGGGTCAGATGGACCGCTGGAATATCGTGGTCACGCTGAATTATCTGCCGCACGACACCGAAGTGGATATCGTGCTCGCCAAGTCGTCCACCTACCAGACAGCCGAAGGCAAGAAGACGATCGCCGCCATGGTGCGCGTCGCCGACATGACGCGCAACGCCTTCATTAATGGCGATATCTCCACCGTGATGAGCCCGCGCACCGTGATCACATGGGCGGAGAACGCCACCATCTTCGGCGATGTGGGCTTTGCCTTCCGCGTCACATTTCTCAACAAGTGCGACGAAACAGAACGCGCGACCGTGGCCGAGTTCTATCAGCGCTGCTTCGGCCAGGAGCTTCCGGAATCCGCGGCGAAGGTCATGGTGGCGTAAGGGGCCAGTGTGAATCCCGAAAATCCCACCGACCCCTTCAAGCGCGCGGTCGCCGCATCGGTCCGCTCGATGGCGGGTGAGCCGGAGCTTGAAGTCACCTTCTCGCCAGAACAGCCGCGATTGCAGGGGAAGAAGGCGCGGCTGCCATTGCCGTCGCGCTCGCTGCCGCCTGACGAAGTCGCGGCCGTGCGCGGCGCGGGCGATGCCTATGCGCTGAAGCTCGCCTATCACGAAGACGCCATCGACCGGGACATCAAGCCCAAGGGCGGCGATGCCAGCGCGATTTACGATGTTGCGGAGCAGGCCCGCGTCGAAGCCATCGGCGCACTCGCCATGCCCGGCGTGCGCAACAATCTCGCAGCCATCTTGGCGATGCGTTGCAAGGCGCACGGGCTCGGCGATGTGAAGGAGCAGATCCAGGCGCCGCTGACCGACGTGCTGGGCCTCATCATGCGCGAGCGGCTGACCGGCGATGCGCCGCCCGACATCGCCAAACGCGCGGTCGATCTGTGGCGGCCCTTCGTCGAAGCCAAAGTGGGCGATGACCTCAACCGCCTGAAGGACAATGTCCGCGACCAGCGTGCGTTCGGAAAGATTACGCGCGCCATCCTGACGGGGCTCGAACTCGCCGACGAATATGTGGACGAGCCGGAAGGCGAAGACGAATCGCCCGAGGATTCCCAGCAGGAGCAGTCCGAAAGTCAGGAAGAATCCGAAGGCCAGGACAGCGAGCCCTCCTCGCTTGAAACCGAGAAGAAGGACTCGAGCGAAGCGGGCGAAGACGTTGTCGGCGAGATGAAGGCCGACGATTCCGAGGCCCAGGATTCGCAGGAAACCAAAGAGGGCAAGCGCCCGTTTCGGCCGGATCTGCCCTTCTCCGATGTCGACCGCTGGGATTATCGCGTCTTCACCGGACAATTCGACGAAGAGGTCCGCGCCGAAGACCTCTGCGATTCCGACGAACTGTCGCGGCTGCGCAATTTCCTCGACCAGCAATTGGCGCCTGTCCAGGGCCTGGTTGCCCGGCTAGCCAACAAACTGCAGCGGCTGCTGATGGCGCAGCAGAACCGCGCCTGGGATTTCGACCTGGAGGAAGGCACCCTCGACGCTGCGCGCCTCTCTCGCGTCATCATCGATCCGATGCACCCGCTCTCCTTCAAGATGGAGCGCGAGACTGATTTCCGCGACACGGTGGTGACCCTGCTGCTCGACAATTCCGGTTCGATGCGCGGGCGGCCCATTATGGTGGCGGCGATGTGCGCCGACATTCTTGCGCGCACGCTTGAGCGCTGTGCGGTGAAGGTGGAAATCCTGGGCTTCACGACTCGCGCCTGGAAAGGCGGCCAATCCCGCGAGCGCTGGCTGAACGAGGGCAAGCCCGCCCATCCCGGCCGGCTCAACGACCTTCGCCACATCGTCTACAAGGCGGCCGACGTGCCGGGCCGGCGCACCCGCAAGAATCTCGGCCTGATGATGCGCGAGGGCCTTCTCAAGGAGAACATCGACGGCGAAGCTCTGATCTGGGCGCATGGCCGGCTGGTGGCGCGGCCCGAATCGCGGCGCATTCTGATGGTGATTTCCGACGGCGCCCCGGTGGACGATTCAACGCTTTCGGTGAATGCTGGCAATTATCTCGACAAACATCTGAGGCAGGTGATCGCCGAGATCGAGCAGAAGTCGCCGGTCGAACTGGTTGCCATCGGCATCGGCCATGACGTGACGCGCTATTACCGCCGAGCGGTCACGATTCTGGATGCCGAGCAATTGGGTGGCGCCATGACCGATCAGTTGATCGACCTGTTCGCGCAGGACAATGGTGCGGGGACGCGAAAGCCCGCGTCCCGCGGACGCCGTCGCGCGTCCAGGGCCGCGTGAAAGGCCGCTTCCTTCCGCTTCTCGTTGCCGGACTGGTTCTGGCATCCAGTACCGTCGGGATGCCCGCTGACCGGGCGCGCGAAGCACCGGTCGTCACCGCATCGCGCATTCCGCTCTATGCGGACAACCCGATGGAGCGGCGCGCAGGCCAGCTCGTCTATCGAGGCGGCCTGGTGCTCCGATCCGGACGGCGCGAATTCGGCGGCTGGTCGGACTTGGCGGTCAGCGCCGACGGTTCTGAATTGCTCGCCATTTCCGATCAGGGGCATTGGCTCGGAGCGCACCTCTCCTACGATCCGAACGGCGATCTCGCCGGCATAAGCGACGGTGAAATCGCCCCTATGCTCGATGCGGCGGGCCGTCCTCTGCGCGGCCTGGAGAGCGACTCCGAAGGGCTGACCCTCGAACGCGCGGGCGACGTGCACGGCACTGTGGCGGTCAGCTTCGAGCACCACGTGCGGATCTCGCGCTACGACCTGAGCAAAGGCTTCGGCGCGAGGCCGACCAACGTTCCCATCGGCAATTGGGTCGATGTGCTTCACACGAATAAACAGCTCGAAGCGGTTACGCTGTGGCACCCCGACACGTTGATCGCGTTTGCGGAAGCCAAGGTGAACCCCGGCGACGATCTCTTGGCTGCAATGGAGGCCTATCCCAACGAGGGCGGGGAGCCGATGACCCGCATGCTGTCGGTGGTGCCGCACGATCCCTTTGCTATCACCAGCGTTGCGAATGCGCCGGATGGCGGCCTCTACCTTTTGGAACGGCGGTTTTCGCTGCTGGGCGGGATGGGGATGGAGCTGCGCCATATTCCCGCCGACGAAATCCGCCCGGGCGCGCGGCTGAACGGCGAAGTCATCGCCAATCTCTCTTACCAGAATGCCAATATCGACAATATGGAAGGGTTGGCGCTGCGGAGGGGACCGAAGGGCGAAATCTTCCTCTACATGATCTCGGACGACAATTATCTGCCGATCCAGCGCACGCTGCTTTTGATGTTCGAAGTACGGGGTGGCAATTAAGCCGCTGAAGCGCCTTCGGCTTTCGCCTGCTTCTTGGCGATCTGGCGCTTCAGGCGCAACGCCTTTGTGGACAGTCCCTCATTGCGCGCTTTGAGCAGGAAGGCATCGAGACCGCCAATGCGATCGACGGTCCGCAGCGCTGCCATGCTGATCTTGAGCGATACGGTCTCGCCCAGCGTGTCGCTCGCCAGACTGACGGTCTGCAGATTAGGCCGAAACACCCGCTTCTTGCGGTTGTTCGCATGGCTCACCAAATGTCCGCTCTGGACACCTTTTCCCGTCAATTCGCAGCGGCGCGCCATGGCCTTGCCCTTCTATCGCCCTAAGAGAGGGGCTCTCATAGGCAAGGCAATTGAGCCCGTCAAGCGCCTCCTAAAGCCAGCGAAATGCCGCATCTCCTTGAAAATTCGCTTTTCCGGGCCAGCTTCCGCTCTATCGTGAGGCCGTCATTTTGTGGCCACACCGATGTCTATGGTGAAGCTGCAGGAACTCTGAGGCTTATTCGTTCGTATTGAAGCAACTCGGGAGGAACCATGAAAAGCGCCCGTTTAGGCCTCTTTGGCCTCGTCGTTTTTGCGCTGACCGCAGCGGACCCTGTACTCGGCGCCGGCGGTGAAGGCCAGGATGATGCGAGCCCCGCGTCCACTCTGGATTTAACTTACGATCTCTATGTCGGGGGCATTTCGCTGGGGCGGGTGTCCATGTCCTCGCGTGTCCAGGGGAACGATTACAAGGCCGTCTCCACACTGGAAACGAAGGGCATCGTGAACGCCCTGTGGCAGGCCAAGATCGAGGCCGCCTCCAGCGGACTGGTGAACGGCGGACGCGTGCAGCCGAATCTTTATGATTCTTTCTCGCAGAACCGTTCTCAAGCCCGGCGGCACGCCACGCTGAGCTTCGGCGCCGACGGGCCCAAGGCACTGCAATCCGATCCGCCGTACGAGGACAATCACTATCCGGTCCCGGAAAATCAGCGCAAACAGACCCTCGACCCCTTGAGCGCGGCGATCTACCTCACCGCAAGCGCCACAGCCAAACCCGAAAAGCCCTGCGAGGTCACCGCGCCCATTTTCGATGGCCGCCGGCGCTACGATGTGGCGTTCAATTACATGAAGAAGACCGATATCAGCATGGACAATGGCGTCTATAGCGGCCCGGCCTTCGTCTGCCAGATCCATTACAACCAGATCGCCGGCTACCAGCAGACGGTGATCGAGGCGAACAAGAAGTTCCCGAAAATGTATGCCTGGGTGGTGGAGGCAAAAAGCACCGCCGATCCCAATCGCTATTACATGGTCCCGGTTCGGGTGTGGGCGGAAACCGCCTACGGTATCGTGGTCGCTCTGGCGTCGCAGGTGAAGCTAGACGGGCAGAATTTGGCGCGGCCGAACTGAGATCACGCAAATTTCGGTGAGTAACTCTATCTTCTGACTCCATTCTGCGCTGGAGCCCAACAAATAGTTTGCCATCAACCGGAATTGACGATATATTGTGCGTGAACGAATAATGATGTTCTGCGCGGTTAGTGATTCGAGCACGTTTCGTTCGCGCTTCGTCCTGCGCACAAAATTTCATCCACAGGCTCTTATGAACCCTCCGGGCTGCAAGCGCATGCGGTCTGGCTTGCGCTCTCTTGTGGCTTGCGCGCCTCCCAAAAAACGCGAACGATTGCACCACACAGGTAGAGTCGATGAGTGACCGGCGTTCGCGGCAGCATCCCTTCCCGGGTACCAACCCCGCGCTCTCGCGGCGGTTGACCGCGGTCCTTGGGCCCACCAATACCGGCAAGACGCATTTCGCCATCGAACGCATGCTGGCGCACCGCTCTGGCATGATCGGATTGCCGCTGCGTCTGCTGGCGCGTGAGGTCTACGACAAAATCGTACGGCTGAAGGGGCTCACCGAGGTCGCCCTCATCACTGGCGAGGAGCGCATTGTCCCTAAATTTCCGCGCTTTTTCGTCTGCACGGTCGAGGCCATGCCGGTGGACATCCCGGTCGCCTTCCTCGCGGTCGACGAGATACAGCTCTCGACCGACCCAGAGCGCGGCCATGTCTTCACCGACCGCCTGCTGCACGCGCGTGGCGAAGAAGAAACCATGTGGCTGGGCGCCCTCACGATGAGGGGCGCCATCGCCCGCATTGCACCCGACACCCACTTCATCACCCGGCCCCGCTTTTCCGACCTCGCCTATACTGGCGCGAAGAAGCTTTCGCGCCTGCCGCGGCGATCGGCCATCGTCGCGTTCTCGGTGGAAGACGTGTACAGCCTCGCCGATACGGTCAGGAGCCAGAGGGGGGGCGCGGCCGTGGTTCTGGGCGCGCTCTCGCCGCGCACGCGCAATGCACAAGTCGCGCTCTATCAGTCAGGCGATGTCGATTTCATGATCGCGACCGATGCCATTGGAATGGGCATCAACATGGATGTGGACCATGTCGCATTCGCTGCGCGGGAAAAATTCGACGGGATGATGGTGCGGCCGCTGCGGCCCGAAGAAATCGGTCAGATCGCCGGGCGTGCCGGGCGCTACATGAATGACGGCACCTTCGGGGTGACCGGCGACACCGAGCCGTTCGATGCCGAACTTGTGCAGCAGATCGAAAACCACCGCTACGACCCCGTAAAGGTCCTGCAGTGGCGTAACAGCGCGCTGGATTTCGGTTCGCTTGACCGGCTGCTTTCGAGCCTCGATGCGCCCGCGCCCGCGCGCGGGTTGATCAAAGCTCGGCCGGCTTCCGACCATGCCACCCTGATGGCACTCGCGCGCGATGAGGATGTCCTGAAGTTTGCCTGTGCGCCTGCCGCGGTAAGACTGCTCTGGCAGGCCTGCCAGCTTCCTGATTTCCGCAAATTGACGCCGGACGAGCATTCGCGCCTGGTCGGCCAGATCTATCGCCATCTGATGAGCAAGGAGGGTGTCCTGCCGGAAGATTGGCTGGCCCGCCAGATCGCGCGCCTGGACGTCGTGGAGGGCGACGTCGACACCCTGTCGGGCCGCCTTGCCCAGATTCGCACCTGGACCTATGCCGCGCACAAACATGGTTGGACACGCGATCCCGCCCATTGGCAGGAGGTGACGCGCGGGGTGGAGGACCGGCTCTCCGACGCCCTGCATGAACGGTTGACGCAACGCTTCATCGACCGCCGCACCGCGCTTCTCATGCGCCATATGCGGGACGAAGAACAACTCACTCTGGGACTTGACGATTCCGGTGCGGTATCCATCGGGTCAGAGCATATCGGCAAACTCGACGGGTTCCGCTTCGCGCCGGATCCGCGCGCGGAAGGGATTCACGGCCGTACGCTTCGCGCAGCCGCTTTGAAGGGGCTGGAAGGTGAAATCGTCGCGCGGGCGCGGGCGCTGGCCAAGGCGCCCGATTCCGGCATCACGCTCAGCGAACATGGCCGGCTGTGGTGGGCGGGCGCGGTGGTGGCAAGGCTCGCGGCAGGCCCTCATCCCTTGACGCCCACCGTTGAGCTTCTGGCCGACGATCTCCTCAAAGGCGATTTGCGCAGCCTGGTCGAAGCACGGCTTGCAGCCTGGGTGAAGGACCACATCGGGCAGGTGCTGGAACCGCTGGTCGCGCTGAAGAGCGCCGCAGAGGCGCGGACCTCCGATTGGGATGCGGGCGGCCTTCCCGGTCCTGCCCGCGGGCTGGCTTTTCAGCTTGCCGAGAATCTCGGCCAGCTTGATTGGAGCAGCCGGCCGCCGTCGTCCGAAACCCGCGCCGCCGCGCTTGGGCTGCGGCGCTTCGGCGTACGGGCGGGACGGCACGCGCTGTTTCTGCCACGGCTGATTCGACCGCAGGCCGCTGCCCTCGCCTCGATGCTGTGGGCGGTCCATGCGCGCCTTTCACTGGTGCCCTCCCCGCCTGCGCCGGGTCTGACTTCCTTCGCGCTGGAAAAGGAAGATACCGAGATACCAAGCGGCTTTCTCGCCGCCTCCTTCTTCCGCAAAGTCGGCCGGCGTGCAGTCCGCCTGGACATGCTCGAGCGGATCGAGGAGACGCTGGCGGACGCCACCCAGAAGGGGCGCAATGCCGACGAGGTTTTGCTTGCCATCGTATCGATGCTTGGTTCCGGCACCGAGGATGGGCTCGCACTGATCGCGGCGCTTGGCTGGAAGCGGGAGACACGCGGCGAAGGCGATGCGGCCAGCCCCGTCTGGCAGCCTCGGGGCAAACGCAAACAGGCGGGGAGACGGCGTCCGAAAAGTAGACCCGTACCGTCCGGTTCGCCGTTTGCCGAACTCAAGGCCCTTATCGCCACGGACTAAAGCTTGAGCGACCAGCTTCGCATCGACAAATGGCTCTGGCATGCACGCTTCTGCAAGACGCGCACAATCGCGCAGGAGAAGGCCGCCCAAGGCCACATCAGGCTGAACGGTCAGCGGGTAGAGAAAGCCAGTGCCGGCGTGAAAATCGGAGACATCATGACGCTCCCGGCACAGGGCCGTGTGGTCTTGCTCAGAGTGCTGGGCCTCGGCGAGCGGCGCGGCCCAGCCCCGGAAGCCCGCACCCTCTATGAGTTGATTGAGGAATGAGCCGAACCATATCTCAAGGCGAAATTTCACAAGGATTTCTTGAGCTTTCGCTTATTGCTTGATCGTGGCCCCGTGCCGCTTTATGGACCCCAAGGTTTCACGCCGGGAGCTTGCGAGAATATGACCTACGTCGTCACCGAGGCTTGCATCCGCTGCAAGTACATGGATTGCGTCGAGGTCTGTCCGGTGGATTGCTTCTATGAAGGCGAGAACATGCTCGTCATCCACCCCGATGAATGCATCGATTGCGGGGTCTGCGAACCCGAATGCCCGGCCGATGCCATTCGGCCCGATACCGAATCGGGCTTGGAAAAGTGGCTGGAAGTGAATGCCGAATACGCCAAGACTTGGCCGAATATCACAATCAAGGGAGAACCGCCTCCGGACGCCAAGGAATGGGACGGTCAGCCGGACAAATTTGGCCGTTTTTTCAGTCCCAAGCCCGGCGGCGGCTCCTGAGATAAGCGTTCGATTAAACACACTTAGCAGGATCGCCCGAGGCTTGGCCGGGCTTTGCGCGAAGTCTTTGCCACTCCTGTCAAATTCGAGATTAATACGAGTCTTCAAGGGTTTGAGAGGAAATAGCTCTTCCTTTCCTGAGATGTTTCTGTTATATTTGTTTTTGATGGATTTAACAGGAATGGCGCGTCTTACGCTGCTCACGAGCTAGTCCGAAGGAAGCGCCGCTAACCGGCGCGTGGCGTAGCCGGCGGAGGTTTTCCGAGGTATCGGCATAGAAGGGCGGGCGCAAGCTCCCTCAAGGGAGTGACGCGTGATGCGCCTCTTGACCTGCCGAGTCTCCTCCGCGTCTCGAGGATTAGGCCCAGGATGTTTGGGCTGAGCACGTGCGCGCCTTGGAAGGTGCCGATGACGACCAGTGCCGTGAAGAAGAAAGTTCCCGCCGCCCCGCTTAAAGTGGTTCCGAAGGCGCAGGCTCCCAAGCCTGCTACTGCAGCTGCCAAGCCAGCCCCCGCTCCTTTGAAGCCCGTCCCGCCCAAGCCGGTTGCGGTGAAGGCGCCCGTGGCGGCGGCCAAACCGCCGGTGGCCCCCAAGCCGGTGGCAGCCGCGCCGAAGAAGCACGAGTTCAAGGCGGGCGATTTCGTGGTCTATCCGACGCATGGCGTCGGCCGGATTCAGAAGATCGACGAACAGGAAGTTGCCGGGACGAAGCTCGAGCTTTTCGTCATCGCCTTCGAGAAGGACAAGATGATCCTGCGCGTTCCTACCGCGAAGGCCAAGGCCGGCGGCATGCGCAAGCTCTCGACACCCGACATCGTGGCGACCGCGCTCAACACGTTGAAGGGGCGCGCCCGCATCAAGCGTACGATGTGGAGCCGTCGTGCTCAGGAATATGAGGCCAAGATCAATTCCGGCGATCTCGTATCCATCGCCGAAGTGGTCCGCGATCTTCACCGGGCGACCGGACAGCCGGAGCAATCCTATAGCGAGCGGCAGCTTTACGAAGCCGCGCTCGCCCGCATGGCGCGCGAAGTCGCGGCCATCGAGCGTATCGACGAGCAGGCAGCGGTGAAGCGCGTGGAAAGCGCGCTGGTGAAAAAGGCGGCCTGAGTTTCCGTGACGCGAATTGAAGCAGCGCCCCACTTGGTCTTGGGGCGCTGTTTTGTTTTCAGGACCATCGTTATTTGGTACCCCACCCTTCGGCAAGCGTAGGGATTTCCGTTAGATTTCCTAACCGAACCGGGCCAAGCATCATGTCCCCTGCACTCGCATGAACCTCCTCACCCATCGCCTTGCCAAGATGGACGATCTTCCAGCGCTGCGGGCGCTGATGAACGAGGCCATCGGCGAACTGCTGAAACCGTTCCTGACACCCGCCGAAATCGAGGCTTCGTTTTCCGTGATGGGGCTGGACAGCCAACTGATCACGGACCAGACCTATTTCGCCATCGAGTCGGACGGCAGGATCGTGGGCTGCGGCGGTTGGAGCTGGCGTGCCACCTTGTTCGGCGGCGACCATTCGGCAGGGCGCAATGCGGGCGTCCTCGATCCTGCCAGGGATGCGGCCCATATCAGAGCGATGTACACGCTTCCGGATTTTGCCCGTAAAGGGGTCGGAAGACTGACGCTGAAAATCTGTGAAGAGGCAGCGGCCACCCAGGGCTTTGGCCGAGCGGAACTGGCCGCGACACTTGCCGGCGAACCCTTGTACCGGGCGTGCGGCTATTCGGAACTTGCGCATTTTACGGCCGATACGCCGTCGGGCGTGCGTGTGCCCCTGATCCGGATGGGCAAGCGGCTCGATTGATTTCAGGTCCGCCCTTGTGTCCTGTTACGCTTGGCAAGCCGAGGATCGGGATGCGCAGATCGGGACCGTCCGTCGCTCTCTTCGTGGCCGCGCTGACGGCCGGCCCCGCCTTTGCCGCCCCTGCCCCGGACATCATGCGCGAATGGGCCAGCGTTAGAGCACCCTCGCCCCCGCAGCTTGCGACCGTAACCGTCGATCCGAAAACCACCGCCCTCCTGATCATTTCGTTCGACAAGATGGTTTGCAGCGCCGCCGACCGCAAGCGCTGCCCACCGGCCATTCCCAAAGTCAAATCGCTTCTCGATTCCGCCCGCGCGCAGGGGATGATGGTCGTGCATGGCTATGCGACGGCTCAGATGCCCTCGGACGTGCAGCCTGATCTCGTTCCCATCGACGGCGAGCCCATCGTGCATGCGCCGGCTGACAAATTTCTGAATTCCGGCCTTGCGGACATCTTAAGGGCGCACGGCATTGGCAACGTCATCGTCGCAGGCACGGCCGGAAATGGCGCAGTGCTGTTCACTGTAGTTGGCGGCGCGACGCAAGGGTTCGATCTGATCGTACCTGCCGACACCATGCCCGCCGATTCCGCTTATCACGAGCAATATGCGCTTGTGGAAATGAACGACATCGGCTTCCTGCATCAACACGTGAAGCTCACGTCGAGTGACCGGATTGTCTTTCAAAGTGCGCCCGCCCCGCCGCGCGGAGACGATCCCGATGTCCTGCGTGCTTGGCCGGCCATCACGCCACCGGTAGCGCCGGAAATCACGCACGCCACGCTCGACGCAGCAAAGAGCGCCCTTCTGGTGATGGATTTCAACAAGGCAAACTGCACGCCGGAAAAGCGCCCGCTGCGCCGCAGCGATTCCAAAGGTACGCGGCCTACTTTCCTACGCCCGTGCGAAACATCTGTTCGTCGTGCACGTGATTACGGCGGCCATGAAGCCCGGCGACGAAGTGCGCGCGCTCGCGCCGGTTGCGGGCGAACCCGTGATCCAGGTGCAGGGCGACAAATTCTACGCGTCCGAATTGGAAAAGATGCTGAAGGATAAGGGCATAACGACGGCAATTCTCACCGGCAGCACGGGCAATGGGGCGGTTATGCTGACCGCCATCGGCGGTGTATCGCGCGGATTCAATATGGTAGTTCCGATCGACACCATGCCGGCCGACGATGCCTATCACGAGCAGTTCGCGATCTTCGAAATCGAGGATGTGAATTTCCTGCACGCGCATTGCACCCTGACGCGCAGCGACATGATCAATTTCTGAATGCCGTCAGGCGGTGCGGCGCTTTCTCTTTTTGCGGGTCGTCTGACTGGCGTCTTTACGATGCTCCGCCCGCGGAGGTGCGGCGGCGACGACCGGTTCATCGAGCCGCTCGATGGCGGCCGGATCGGCAATCTCCATCTCCGGTCCATTGTATTGTTCGAGCCAGCCGCGCACGCGTATGCGCTTGCCGGCAAGCGACTTCACGTCGAGGCGCGCGGTGCGGAACGACTTCATGTCGGTTGGCGCAACCGTCGCCGTGAAATCGGTGCGATAATCAGCCCCGAAATTGATATAGGCGCGCCCTTTGTTGGTACTGGCGGTGACTACGGTGCCTTCGACCGTCTGAAATGTGCCGATGTCCTTCCCAAGTTGGTTCGGGGTGCGCACCGCATATGTGCCATCACGCCAGAAGCCGGCACGGGCAACGCGCGCCTCGTCTTCGGCTGCGAGCAGTCTTTGCGCGCACGGGGTACTGACGCGGTCGGGCGCAGCCCGCAATTGGCCTGCCTTCAGCAATGCGCCCTGAACCCACACGCCGCCCGCGAACACTTGAGCCACCATGCGTCCGTAGCGATCATGGGGCCCCTCCTCTACCAGCGAAACGGCTCCGCCCCGGAGCGCGGACGCCAGCGCCTGCTTGGCCGCATCGCCCTGGCCCGGACGCAGGCTTTCACCTCCCTGGCCCGGCGCCAGCACACCGGAGAGGCGCACAATGGCCCCATCTTTGGTAGCGAAGCTCGCCCCATCCAGCGCTTTGCCGAACGCGGCCAAGCGCGTACCGGCTACGGGGCATTCCGGCCCTTTGGGCGCGGCGCGTTTGCGCTGGGCAGCCTCCGCGCCGTCCACCGTCGCGGCCGACGCGGTTGCTAGCGCAACCAAGGCCCACAACAGGCCTCCTGCGCGGCGGTATGCGATCAGTCGTTCCACTTGCCGCCAATGTTGAGGCCGAAGCGGCCGGCGCCGAGAAGCGCTACGCACAGGCTGCAGGCGAGGAAGAAGAACGGCCCTTCCACGCGCCAGCCGACGCCGTTCTCGGCGAGCTGGAAAATATGGCCGGTGTCGACATGAGCAAGCAGGAAGGCCATGACCATCCAGAACGTCATCATCCAGGCGCCGATCCGCGCATAGACGCCCAGGATCACCATGATGGGTGCGATGCCTTCGAAGATCACCGCGGTCCAGGCAAGCCCGACCGGCATGCCCCAGCGCAGCAATGTGTCGCGGATGGCCTGCTCGCCGTTCACCACCGCCCAAGTGTGCAACAGAATCAGCGCGCTTACGCTGACGCGCAAGACCAGCTTGGCCAGATCCTCGCGGATGTCGGCCATTGCACGCGTGGTGCCACCGGACATTGTGGTAATTGCCATATCGCCCTCCCGAAAATAAACATCGGCCCGCACGGCCTCATCGGCCATGCGGGTCGAGCACGAAGGAACCAACTCAATTCCACTTGCCGCCGATATTCAGTCCGTAGCGGCCGGCCCCAAGCAACGCCACCGCGAAGCCGCTCAGGAGATAGAACATCTGGGTCTCCAGGAAATAATGATCCCAGTGGTTTCCGGCGGGGTTGTTGGCGACCATGAACCAATGGTTCTGGGACCCCATCAATCCCGAGTGGGCCATGAACAGGGCAAGGAGCATGAATACGCCGAGCCCGAGTCCGGCAAGGCGTGCATAGACGCCGAGAATCATGCCGAGGCCGCCGCCAAATTCGATCAGGAAGCCGATCCACATCAGCTGCGCGGGCAGCCCCCAGCGAACCAGATTATTGGGAATGCCGGCATCACCGGTAGCAAGAGCCAGCCCGTGAAACACGATGAGCGCGCCGACTGTGACGCGAACCACCAATTTGCCGAGATCTTCATTCGATTGCGCAACTGTTTGCGATGCCATTGTCCTCCCCCTTCGTTGCTTTGTGGGTGTCTCTTTATAGGACGGCTCCGCGCTTTTTTACAGCGGGAAGAACAGGCTAGCTTTGCACGCTGGTCCTGGTCCATGGTCGGCCCGATGCTCGCTCGAAATGTTCCGGCCGCATGACGGTCATGCTCTCCGCCGATGCAAAAGGTATCGAACAGGCAGGCAACCTGCTGCGTGACGGCAGGCTGGTCGCCTTTCCGACCGAGACGGTCTATGGCCTCGGCGCCAATGCGCTCGACGGCCGCGCCGTGGCGGCGATTTTCGCGGCTAAGCAGAGACCGAATTTCAATCCGCTGATCGTGCATGTGCGCGACCGCGAGGAAGCGGGCGAACTGGTACAGTTCAATCCGCTTGCGGAGGCTTTGGCGGAGACATTCTGGCCGGGCGGCCTCACCTTGGTGCTGCCGCGACGCGAACCGACGCCTCTTGCGCTTCTCGTCAGCGCTGGGCTCGACACGGTAGCCCTGCGTTCGCCGGCGCACCGGATAGCACGCGCCGTCATTGAGGCGGCAGGCGTGCCCATCGCGGCGCCGAGCGCCAACCGTTCGGGGCGGATAAGCCCGACCAGTGCCGCCGATGTCGCCGACGAGCTTGACGGCCGCATCGATGCGATTCTTGATGGCGGGCGCTGTCCGCTGGGAATCGAATCGACCATCGTCGGCTTTGACGGCCAGCGGCCGATCCTGTTACGCCCTGGCGCTGTGGCGCGGGCCGAGATCGAAAAGGTGCTGGGGACTTTGCGGCGATCGGACCGGCAAGGCATAATCCTGGCGCCGGGCATGATGGCGAGCCATTACGCCCCCACGGCGCGGCTGCGGCTCAATGCGGACCGCGTAGAGCCGGGAGAAGCTCTGCTCGCGTTCGGGACTCCCGTTCTGGCCGGTGCCGCCGTCACCTGCAATCTCAGTGAGACCGGCGATCTTCGCGAGGCGGCCGCCAATCTCTTCGCCATGCTGCGGCGTCTGGACAGGTTCGGCACGGGCCGCGTTGCGGTCATGTCCATCCCTTACGAAGGCCTTGGCGAAGCCATTAACGACAGGCTCGAGCGCGCCGCCGCGCCCCGCGCGAAGACCGAACCATGAGCAGGCTGGATTCTTCGATTGCGGCGCGGTTGAAAGAGGCTGCCGGCCCGGCCGGCTGGAGCGAGGACGCAAACGAAATTGCTCCACATCTCGCCGAATGGCGGGGACGCTGGAAGGGCGTGACGCCGCTTCTGCTGAAGCCCGCCGCGACGGAAGCGGTTTCCCGTATTCTTGCCGTCTGCAACGAAACAGGCACACCCATCGTGCCGCAGGGCGGCAATACCGGGCTGGTCGGCGGGCAGATTCCCACGCGGGGCGAAGTCCTGCTGTCGCTGGCACGCATGAACAATGTTCGCGAACTATCGACGGTCGACAATACGCTCGTTGCCGAAGCCGGTGTGGTGCTGGCCAATGCGCAAGCGGCCGCGGACGAAGCTGGGCGCCTCTTCCCCTTAAGCCTCGCCGCGGAAGGCTCCTGTACCATCGGCGGCAACGTCTCCACCAATGCCGGCGGCGTGAATGTGCTGCGCTACGGCATGACGCGCGATCTCGTCCTCGGGCTCGAAGTCGTGCTGGCCGATGGCCGCGTGCTCCAATTGATGCGCGGCCTGCGCAAGGACAACACGGGCTATGATCTCAAGCAACTCTTCATCGGCGCAGAGGGAACGCTCGGCATCGTCACGGCCGCCATGCTGAAGCTGTTTCCCAAGCCCGCCGGCTACGCGACGGTGCTGGTAGCGCTTGCCGATCTGGCGGTAGCGGTACCGCTGCTCAACCGGCTGCAAGCGGCGACCGGCGGCCTTGTGACGGCATTCGAACTGATGCAGGACCGGGCACTTGCCATTGTGACGCGGCACATTCCGGGCGCGGTCAATCCGTTCCCGGCCCACGCCGGCTGGACCGTGCTGATCGAAATCTCCAATCCGACCGCCTTCGATGCGACGGAAGCGCTCGAACAGGAACTCGCCCGGACGATCGAAGACGGCAGCGTCTCGGACGCCGTGTTCGCGAAATCCTCGCGCGATAGAGACGCGCTCTGGCGCTTGCGCGAAACCATCCCCGAAGCGCAGCGGCTGGACGGCGCCTCCATCGCCAACGACATCTCCATTTCGCCTTCGCGCATCCCGGAGTTCATCCGGATGGGCGAGGAGGCTGTCCGCCGGGTCCTGCCGGAGGCACGGCCGTTCACCTTTGGCCATGCCGGCGATGGGAATCTGCATTTCGCGATCCAGGCGCCCGGCCACGACGCGGCACTTCTGGCCGCGCGAAGCGCCATCGAGCGCGCGGTGCACGAGACAGCGCACGCCCTCAACGGCTCGATTTCAGCCGAGCACGGACTTGGCCTCGCCAAGAACGAAGCGAATGCGCTCTACAAGAACGCCGACGAAATCGAGATCATGCGCGCGCTGAAGCGCACGCTCGATCCCAACAATATCCTCAATCCGGGAAAGCTGTTGCCTCAGGGCGGCGGTGCGCCTTCGGGCTCCACCTTGAGCAGCGCCATCTGAAACACGAGCGTCTGATTGGGCGGAATCACGCCGCCCGCACCGGCCTCGCCATAGCCAAGATTGGAGGGGATCACGAGCTCCCACTCGTCGCCTTCCTTCATCATCTGAAGCGCCTCGACCCAGCCGGGGATAAGGGCGCCTGCCGGGAAGGTGGCAGGCATTCCGTCCATGGTCTGGTCGAACACCATCCCGGTGATGAGCTGGCCCTTATAGGTGACGGTAACCATGTCGGTGGGCGCCGTCGGCGACTTGCCGGTGCCAGCCTTGATAACGCGGTATTGGAGTCCATCGGCGGTCGTCTTGACGCCCGGCCGCTTGGCGTTGTCGTCGAGGAATTTCTTGTTCGCGTCGGGGCCGGTATCGGCCGCGCTCGGAAGCGGACCAGCGTTGCCGGCGGGTGCCGGAGCCGCGGCTTGCGGTGCCGAAGCCGGCGCCTTGGTTTGGTTTTGGTTGCACGCGGCGAGCACCAGACCGCCCGCGCAAAGCGCGGCCGTAGCCGCCATGATTCTTAAGCGCATTCTTTCTCTTTCTCCCAGCCCGTTCGCACCCTTCTAACGGCAAAGTCCGGCACAGGGAAGCTGACCTCCGCGTGATTTCGTCGACGGCCGAAGGCAATATGGGGCCATGAGCAACGCGTTGGTGCCCCCACCTCTCCCTCAATCGCCCATTGTCGGCGTCGGCGCCGTGATCTGGAACGAGAAGCGCGAAATCGTGCTGATCCGCCGGGGAAAAGCCCCTCGCCTTGGAGAGTGGAGCATACCGGGCGGGCACCTCGAATGGGGCGAGACGGTCAAGCAAGCCGTGGTCCGCGAGGCGCGCGAGGAAACCGGGCTCGAGGTGGAGATCGAGGGCCTGATCGATGTGGTGGACTCCATCAGCCGTGACGAGAAGGGCGCCATCATCCGCCACTACGTGCTGATCGATTTCCTGGCGCGCCGCGTCGGAGGCGAGCTTGGGGCCGGGAGCGACGCCGCCGATGCGCGCTGGGTGCCCTATGCCGCGCTCGGCGAATTTGGCCTCTGGACGGAAACGCGCCGCATCATCGAAGCTGCGGCACGGATGCGGGGTTGAGGGCGCCCCAGTCACACGGACGGCGAATGAAATTTCGCTGGACAGCCGCAGGCGGCACCTAGAAAAAGCCAAGGCTCTTCGAGACAGCCCGCGTGCGCATCGTTTTCGTTCACAGGACGCAAGTCGATTACACGGTCGCCACGCCCTTCGAGCGCGCCCTCGGGGGCACGGAAGCGGGCATTTCCTATCTTTCCGTCGAGCTTGCGCGTCTGGGACACGCCGTCGTCGTTCTCGCCAATCCGTCGGCTCCGGGACATTATCTTGGCGTCGAATGCCTGAATTGCCAAACCGCATTCAACGCGAATTTCCTGAATGGCGCGGATGCCATCGTCGTGGTGAATGAGGCAATCGGACGGGGCCTGCGCGATATCGGCGTCACCAAACCGGCCGTGCTGTGGACAGGACATGTCGATGCGCAGCCTTCCATGGAGCCGCTGGAATTTTCGCGGGAACGCAAGGCCTGGAACGGTTTTGCCTTTGTCAGCCAATGGCAGCTCGAACAATATTTCGGCAGCTTCTGGGTGCCGCGCGAGAAATCCCGCGTGATGCGCAACGCGATCTCGCCCATGTTCGCGACGCTGTCGCCGTCCGAACCCTGGTTCAAACGCGGGGAGCCGCCCATCCTGGTCTACACCAGCGCGCCGTATCGCGGGCTGAACGTGTTGCTGCAGGCATTTCCAGCAATCCGCGCCGCCATCCCCGGCACGGTTTTGCGGGTATATTCCGGTCTCTCGACAACACGTGGCGGGCCGGACGACAATCTTTATGTCGGCCTCCATCGCCAATGTCTCGCGACGGAGGGGGTGGACTATGTCGGACCCATTTCCCAACCTGCGCTGGCCGAAGCGCTGGCGGGGGCCGCAGCCCTAGCCTATCCCTCGACCTATCCCGAAACGTCCTGCATCGCGGCGATGGAGGCTATGGCGGCAGGGGCGGCCGTGCTGACCACCGGCCTTGGCGCTTTGCCTGAGACGCTGGCGGGCTATGGCACCATGATTGCTCCGCGCGAGGACGAAACGGCGCTTGCGTGCGACTTCGCGGCTATGACGATCCACGCGCTGAACGACATCAGACGCAATCCGGAAGCGGCGGCTGCGCGCCGCGAAGCCCAGATCGCCCATGTGCGTGAGCACTACACCTGGCCCAAGCGGGCGCTCGATTGGCAGCGTTGGCTGTTCGAACTGATCGTCGGAAAATAGCTACGCCAGCCTCAAAGCCAGATTGCCCAGAACGACGACTCCAAACCCGGTCACCGCGATTCCGAACACGTGATTGATGTTACGCATGACGCGGGCGTCGATGTGGTGGTGAAATATCCCTACAAAAGTCGTGACCGTAAACCACCATATGCTCGAACCCGCGATCACGCCGGCCACCGTAAGTGCCGCGTCGATGAAGCTCGCCTCACCGCCCGCGAGACTGCCGAGCCCGGCAAACAGAGCGGTGAACCCGAACAAGGTGGCGGGATTCGTGATGGTGAGCGCAAAGGTCGACGCAATCGTTCGCACGAGCGATGACGAGCCGTTCTCCCGCAGGCCACCCTCATCATCGCGAAGAATCGAAACGTCCGATCTGAAAATGTGCAAGCCGAAACCCAACAGCATCAAGCCACCCGCGAGGCGGAGCAACGTGGAATATCCCTCGATCCATTGCGATGCGGCGGTCAACCCGAACGCGGTGACTATCGCGAAGACGCCATCTCCCAACGCGGCCCCGAGGCCCGAGAAGAAACCGTTGACCGGGCCATACGCAAGTGTGCGCCGTATGCAGATCAAATTCACCGGACCGATGGGCGCCGCAACGACCAATCCGATTACAATGCCGCTGACGATGAGTATGAGGGCATGCATCGGAAGGAAGGGCTCCCTTTCTTGTCGCTCCTGTCCGCTCGCGCCTCATGGCCCGGAAATGGAGATCAGACCTGGCGTGAAGCAAACCAACCGAATTCCGCCCCGCCGTCAAGCCGGACGCGGTCGCACGCCAAGGCCTTGCAGTAAGCCAAGACTCGACGGAGACTTGCCGTATTGAAGCCGCGGCAGCGCCCCCGGAATGGATGAAAACGGTTAACAGGCGCATTGGGACATACCGATAGGAGGAACTTCGGAAAGCGGTAAGCTTTTCCAATTACGATGGTAGCGAGAGTGAGAAATGAGCGAATTTGAACGCAGATTGTCTGGTTACCGCTTGACGACGGCCGAGATACTTTATCACCGGCCGGATCATCCTGTACTGCTACAGACCTATCTTTGGCAGGAATATGATCTCAGCCCCCGCTTCCCGGTGCTGAATAAATTCCTCCACTTCTGGCAATCGAAACTGGACGGCAAACTCCATTCGGTTTGGGTCGCTGCGACCGGAATTGTCACGCCCACCGAGCTGAAATATTGCGGCGGCGAATTCAAGCTGCAGTAGTTTCGAGCGTTTCGAGAAAGCGTAATGCCCGCCCGCCCGGCGCGTCCGGCACTGCGCCGTCACGCATCGCAGCACGGCCACGCAAGATGGTGGCCACCGGCCAGCCGGTCGTTTCCAGTCTGTCGTAAGGCGTCCAGCCGCAACGTGATGCGATCCAGCGATTTTCGATGCGCTTCCTGGCTTTCAGATCGACAATCGTGAAATCGGCGTCATAGCCTTCAGCGATGCGGCCCTTCCCGGCGATGCCGAAGACGCGCGAGGGCCCCGCGCTAAGAAGATCGGCGAGGCGTTCGAGAGTCAGCCGTCCCGCGCTCACATGATCGAGCATGATGGTAACCAAAGTCTGCACGCCCGTGAGGCCTGAGGCTGTCTGTGGGTAGATGCCTTCTTTGTCGGCGCGCGTGTGCGGTGCATGATCGGAGCCGACCGTGTCGATCAAGCCGCCCGCAATTGCTTGCCAAAGTGCGTCGCGGTGGCGCACCTCGCGAATGGGCGGATTGATCTGCGCATAGGTGCCGAGGCGCTCGTAGCACTCCGGTGCGGCGAGTGTCAGATGCGGTACGGCGGCCTCCACGGTTGCTAAATCGCGGGCGGCCGCGATCAACGGGAGTTCATCGGCGCTCGTTACATGCAGCACATGAATGCGGCGTCCCGCGATCCGCGCCAGCCTCAGCACACGCTCGGTCGAAAGCCTGGCCGTCTCCACATCGCGCCAGACCGGGTGCGTCGAAGGGTCACCGGGCATCGCGAGCCGGGCGCGGGCGCGTAGCCGCGCCTCATCCTCGGAATGCACGGCCATGCGGCGGCGGCCAGCCTTCAGGGCCGCCTGAATCGCCTCTTCCCTGTCCAGCAGCAGCGATCCGGTGGAGGAGCCAAGAAACGCCTTCACCCCCGCAACGCCGGGCAGACGTTCCAGCTCGGAGAGCGCACCGATGTTGTCCGACGATGCACCGACATAGAACGCGTGGTCGCAATGCATGCGTTGTTTCGCGCGGGCGAGCTTGTCCTCGACGAGGAGCCGCGTGGTTGTGGCCGGGTTCGTATTGGGCATTTCGAACACGGCGGTCACCCCGCCAAGCACGGCTGCCCGGCTGCCCGTCTCCATATCCTCCTTTTCGAGATGGCCGGGCTCGCGGAAATGAACATGCGTGTCGATCACGCCGGGGAGAACATGGAGACCGCGAGCGTCGAAGATTTCCGCCGCGGCATTTTGGCCGAGCGAACCGATCGCCGCGATGCGGCCATCCCTGACGCCGATATCTGCCTCGCCGGTGCCGCCGGGCGTAACGGCGATACCACCGCGGATCAGAAGATCGAATGGGTTTGTCACGGCCGGTTTAGCACCGCGAAAATATCTCCGTCCGCTGCCCGCTGCTCGACATGGACCGCGTGCCACAACGCATAAAAAAGAAGTTGCCAGCAGGCCGCGCCCTCATACTTGCCGCCGCGGTCGCCGAATGTTTGGAACAGCGCCAGCACTCTTTCGGGATGGCAGATCTCGGCCACTCCTTTCGAACCGGCAATGAGCGGTGCGAGATTCCGTGCTTTGGGCTGCATCCATTCGGCGACCGGCACCGTGAAGCCGCGCTTCGCGGCGAAGGGATCAGCCGCCGGGAGCGCGTTGGCGACCCAGCGCCGCAGCAGATATTTGCCCCGGCCGCCGGCGATCTTCAACCCATCCGGCAGGCGGAAGGCGATATCGGAAACCGCAGGATCGAGGAGCGGCGTGCGCCCTTCGAGCCCATGTGCCATCAGGCAGCGATCCACTTTGATCAGGAGGTCGTTCGGCAGCCAATCCGCGAAATCGACCCCTTGCGCCTGCTGCAGCCGCGTGTAGTCCCCGATCGACAGCCGGCGCTCGACGGCCGAAATGCCATCCCGCCAATGACGCGACGAATCCCGCAAGAGCCCGAGCCCATCGAGAAAACCCCGGCGCCGCATAGCGCGTCCTCCGAGTAACGGGGAACGCAGCACACTGCGATAGCGGCCATAGCCGGCGAACATCTCATCGCCCCCCTCCCCGCTCAGCACGACTTTCAGTTCCTTGGCCGCTTCGGCCGCGAGCAAATAGGTCGGCAGCACGGCGTAGTCGGCAGCGGGATCATCCATCACTGCAGCAATCGCTGGAAGCTCATTCCAGAAATCGCTTTCGGTCACGCCGATTTCAATGTGCTCGGCGCCGACCGATTTCGCCACACGCCGCGCGTGCTCGCGCTCGTCATGGGCTTGGGTGCCGGGAAAACCCGCCGTAAAGGCGCGCACCGGCTTTTCGTTCAGCCGGGCCATGCAGGCGACGAGCGCGGACGAATCGATCCCACCCGAGAGGAACATGCCGTAGGGTACATCCGAGCGCTGATGCACCAGCACGCTGTCCATCAATGCGGCGTCGAGGCGTCTTAAGGCTTCGTCTTCATTGAGCTTGAGCGGCGGTCCCTCCGGCAAAGCCTGGTTATGGCGGCGCCCGACAATGCGTCCGCCCCGTAAAGTCAAAGTTTCCCCAGGCGCCACGCGGTGAATGCCGGAAAAAATGGTGTCGCGGCCAGTCGTGAATTGGAGCTGCACGAGTTCGGTCGCCGTCTCGGGGCGTATCTTTACTGGGACGAGGCCGGTTTTCAGAATCGCCTGCAATTCGGAAGCGAACAGAATCCCGTTCGCATATTCCGCGTAATAAAGCGGCTTGATGCCGAAAGGATCGCGCGCCAGATAGAGTGCGTGATCGCGTGCATCGTGCAGCGCGATGGCGTACATGCCGCGCAAGCGCTTGGCGAATTCCGCGCCATCCTGCTCATAGGCGGCAAGGGGCAACTCGCAATCCGAATTGGTCTTGAACGGGCGCGTAGCGAAATCGCGCTTCAATTCGACATAATTGTAGATCTCGCCATTGGCGACGAGGGCCGTACCGTTGGGGCCGTAAAGCGGCTGGTCGCCGGTCGACAGATCGATGATCGCAAGCCGCGTCTGGATAAGCGCGACATCCGGCGCTTCATGGCGGCCTTCGCCGTCCGGGCCGCGATGGGCAAGAGCGCGCAGAAAACCGTCGAGCAAAGCCGCCGGCGGCTTGACGCTTCCCGTCGTCATAAGGCCCGCGATGCCGCACATCAGGCCCCGACCCTTTCGAACAGATCTAAGTATCGCCGCACGATTGCCCTCTCGGAGAATTCGTGCGCGATACGCTCTCGCCCCGCCGCGGCCAGCCGGGCGGCAAGTGTCTTATCTCCTATGACCATGCGAATGCCCTCGGCGAGTGCGTGCGGATCGTCCACGGGGGTTACGATTGCGTCCACGCCGGGATGGGTGAGCCAAGCTGGCCCCGTGCTTGCCGTGGTCACAATGGGCACGCCACAGGACCAGGCTTCCACGACCACGTTGCCGAACGGTTCTTCGCGCGATGGGTATACGCAGACATCGGCCGCCTTGTAGAGCGACGAGCGATCGGTGCGCCAGCCGAGAAATTTGACGCGGGCGCCTACCCCCAGCTCGCGGGCAAGCCGCTCAAGGTTTTCGCGTTCGGGCCCCTCACCCGCGATCCACACATTCAGGTCCGGAATGAGGGCTGCAGCGCGGATCAGCACGTCGAAAGCCTTGTTGCGATGCAGCCGGCCAAGAGCCACCGCCAACGGCGCGTCCCCCTGCGTGGCGAAGGCCGCTCGGCTCATTGCGGGGCCATTCGGGACCGCGGGAAAATTGGGAATCAGAAAAACCTTTGCTTGGGGCCAGCCGCCTTGGGTGACGTAGCGCACCAGATCCGGCGCGTTGCAAACGAGGAAATCGCAAGTCTTGAAGTTGTTCAGATTATAGTACCCGCCGAGACGCCCGATGATGGTGTAATCTCCTTTGGGGACGAAGGACGCCGCACGCCCGGCGAAGGCCAGCACGATGCCGGGCTTGAATGCCGCCGCAACGCGGCGAAGAACGCCACGGGTTGTGAAATCGAGCACACTGCGGAACGGGGCCGTGTCGAACGGGACGCCCGTCTGCGTCAGTGCTGCCTCGCGTGTCGGGTTCGGCTTCAGCACCGCGTGCACTTCGAGTCCCGCGTGCGCCAGCGCGGCCGTCAGACTGACAAAGAAGGTCTCAGCCCCACCCACGGATGCTCCCGCCAGCACGGTGAGGATTTTCGGCGCCATGGAACCTGCTCAAGGAGTGGGCAGAAGTACGACAGCCCATCCGAGCTTGGCAACGGCCTCGCTTGGCCTCTTGCCTCGCGAACCCACCCGCTCTACCTCAGTCCTATGATCGAAGCTGCTCTTCTCGAAGATCGCGCCGTCCTTGCGCTCTGCGGGGTCGAAGCGCGCGATTTTCTGCAAGGATTGATCACCAACGACGTAACCCAATGCAAGGATTCGTGCGGGATCTATACCGCCCTCCTTACGCCGCAGGGAAAAATCCTGTTCGACTTCTTTGTGATCCCGGAAGGCGACAACCGGCTCCTGATCGATTGCGCCGCCGACCGGGCGGGCGATTTGATGAAGCGCCTGACGCTCTACCGGCTGCGGGCCAAAGTCGACATTGCGGCAAGACCTGAGCTCGCGGTGGCAGCCCTCTGGGGTGACGTATTGCCGGGCGATGTACCCCATGGGGTGATTACAATTGCCGATCCCCGAAGAGATGCGCTGGGCTTGCGTATGATCGGCGCGCGCGATGTGCTGGTCCGCGCCATGGCCGGTTTTGCGCGCGGCGATCACCGGGCGCGCCGTCTTTCGCTCGGCGTACCGGACAGCGCGGATTTGCCATCGGACTCGGTGTTTGCCCTCGATGCGGGGCTTGAAGAGCTGAATGGCGTCAGCTTCAAGAAGGGCTGCTATATCGGCCAAGAGGTCACCTCCCGCATGAAGCATCGGGCAACCGCAAGGCGCCGCTTCCTGATGGCCGAAACGATTGGCGCCATCCCGCCTCCCGGCACCCCGCTGGAGGCGCAGGGCCGCGAGCTGGGGGTTCTGGCTACGGGAGAAGCGGACCGCGCGCTCGCGTTGGTGCGGCTCGACCGGCTCGCAGACGCAGAAGAGAAGCACGCGCCAATCACCGCCGCAGGCCAGCCTGTCATCCTGAAGAAACCGGACTGGTTCCATGTCTGACGTCGTGCGCTGCCCCTGGCCAGGCCAGGACCCGCTTTATCGCGCCTATCACGACGAAGAATGGGGTGTGCCCGAATACGACGACCGCGCGCTTTACGAAAAGCTCGTGCTCGACGGATTCCAGGCTGGGCTCTCTTGGATCACAATCCTGCGCAAGCGGGAGAATTTCCGCCGCGCCTTCCGCGGGTTCGAGCCCGAGAAAGTCGCGCGCTTCGGCGCCAAGGACATGACGCGCCTCCTCGCCGATGAATCCATCATTCGCAGCCGCGCAAAGATTGAAGCCGCCATCACGGGCGCGCGGCTCTGGCTCGACATCATGGAAAAGGAGCCGGGGGGATTCTCTCACCTGATCTGGAAGCATGTGGACGGCCGCCCACGCGTCAAACGGTTGAAGCGGATGGAAGACATCCCGGCCAAGACGGAGATGAGCGAGGGATTGGCGAAGGAGCTCAAAGGCCGAGGGTTCAAGTTTTGCGGCCCGGTTATCGTCTACGCGTTCGCCCAGGCCGTCGGCATGGTCAACGACCATATCATAAGCTGCCACCGCTACGCGGAATGCGCACGCCTCCAGGCTCAGCCGCGCCCACGATAGGGTTCGACCTCGAGGTCGGGCAGCCACACGTCTTTGGGCAAGCGCCCCGCCTGCCAGAACACATCGATGGGCATGCCGCCGCGCGGATACCAATAGCCGGCGATGCGTAAGTATTTGGGCTTGATCGCCGACACCACGCGCTTGCCGATGGCGACAGTGCAGTCTTCGTGGAAACCGGCGGTATTGCGGAAGCTCATCAAATATAGCTTGAGCGATTTGGATTCGACGAGGCTTCTAGCCGGGCAATAATCGATAACGAAATGGGCGAAATCCGGCTGCCCGGTGATCGGGCAAAGCGTGGTGAATTCGGGCGCCGTGAAGCGGACACAGTAATCCACGTCGGGATGGGGATTGGGCACCGCATCGAGCACAGCTTTTTCCGGCGACGGGGGAATACTCACGGCGCGCCCAAGCTGCAGCCGCGTCGGTTTTCGCGCCATCTCAGCCTTCTTCGTAAAGGCAGGATTGACCGGAGGACGGCCGCGAGAGACGCACCCGGCAAACTTCAGGCAGCCGGGCCTTTGCCTCGCGGTATATGAAGCGGGCGAGATTCTCGAGCGTCGGCGCGCCCAGATCGGAAATGTCATTCAGCAGTTGATGGTCGAGCCCGGCCCGGATATCGGAAAGGGCGGCATTGACCTCGTTGAAATCGCGCACCCAGCCCTTCTGCGGATCGGGTTCGCCGGCGAGCGTTACCTCGGCGTAGAAACTGTGGCCGTGCAGACGCCGGTTCGAGCCCAAAGGGGCCTGATCCAGATAATGGGCGGCGTCAAAGCCGAATTGCTGGGTGATTTCCATCCTCGACATGGCGGGGCCTTAAAGCGCACCCGCCCCCGCCGTCAAGTGCGTCACGGAATGCCGATCAGCTTGTGGGTTTGCAGGGAAAGCCGCCATTGCGGGTGCCTGAGACAATATTCGGTTGCCGCCGCGGTGTTTTGAGCCCGTTCCGGCCCATCCATGGGCTGCAGGAAGAAATGCCCGAACCTAAGCCCGGCATAGCGCTCCGGACCCGTCCCGTCCTGTGGAAATACGAGCTTCAATTCGGCTCCCTGCACGATCACGAGCTCGGCTTTCGCTTTGGGACTTACGCAAATCCAGTCGATGCCCGCAGGCGGCATGATGGTGCCGTTGGTCTCGATGCCTATCTCAAATCCTTCATCGTGCAAGGCGCGGATTAATTCGGCATCGAGCTGTAACAGCGGCTCCCCTCCAGTGCAGACCACGTAGGGTGTGCCCTGCCCGTTCGGCCATTTCGCCGCGACCGCGCGCGCGAGCGCCTCGGCGCTCACGAACTTTCCGCCGCCCGGTCCATTGATGCCGACGAAATCGGTGTCGCAGAATTGGCAGACGGCATCCTTCCGGTCTTCTTCCCGCCCGCTCCAGAGATTGCAGCCGGCGAAGCGCAAGAATACGGCGGCACGGCCCGCCTGCGCACCCTCGCCCTGGAGGGTGTAGTAGATTTCCTTCACCTGATAGGTCATGCGGCCTCACGATAACGGGCATACCCGGCAGCACGCAGGCCGCAAGCCGGGCATTGGCCACAGCCATGTCCCCATTCATGCAAGGCCGGATCGCCTTCGTAGCAGGTGACCGTTTCCTCCACGATCAGTTTGACCAGCCGTTCGCCGCCCAGCCGTTCCGCGAGCCGCCAGGTTTCGGCCTTTCCGATATGCATCAGCGGCGTGTGCACCGTGACCTCTTCGGCCAACCCGAGCGTCAGGGCCTTCTGCATCGCCACAATGGTTTCAGCGCGGCAATCGGGATAACCGGAATAGTCCGTCTCGCACATGCCTCCTACGAGATCGAGGATGCCGCGCCGCGTACCGAGCGCCGCCGCCGCCGTCAGAAACATGAGGTTTCGGCCGGGCACGAAAGTCGTCGGCAAACCATCGGCACGCATCGCTATCGCGATCTCATCGGTCAACGCCGAACCGCCGATTTGGGACAACACATCCAATGACAGCAAATGGTCGGCGCCAAGCCTATCGCGCCAGGCGGGCGAGTGTTCGCGCAACAGGTCGAGAATACGGGGGCGCACCGCGAGCTCCACGGCATGGCGCTGGCCATAGGCGAAGCCGACCGTCTCCACGGCGCCGAACGCGGTCAGCGCCCAGGCAAGACAGGTGGTTGAATCCTGGCCGCCCGAGAACAGCACCAGTGCTTTCTTACCCGCGTTCATGGTGAGGATGTAGCGCAGGTCAGGCGCCGGCGCGAGACGCCCGATGTCACGCGGCGCGTGCCACCGCTACGATGCGTGCAGGGGGGAAATGCGCCGTGACTGTGGTTCCCGCCCCCGGCCTGCTCTCGATAGAGAGACTGCCTTCGTGCAGCTGCAGCAGCGCGTTGGCGAGGGGGAGCCCAAGCCCCACGCCATCGAAGCGGCGCGCCAGCCGATCGTCGAGCTGTTTGAAGGGTTCGAGCGCATGGGCGATACGCTCCGGTTCCATCCCAATACCGGTATCGACCACTGCTATCGCGATTCCCCCATCGTCCGCCATCGAGGCCCGCACGGATATCGTGCCGTCATGGGGCGTGAACTTGACGGCATTGGAAAGAAGATGCGTCAGCACCTGATGCAAGCGCCGCGGATCGACTTTGAGCAGCGGCAAATGCGGAGGAACCTCGATGCGGATGGGCGCAGCCTCAGGCTTATCCTCGATCACCGCATTGCTCGCGACCTGCACTGCTTCGCCAATATGGACAGTGCCGTCTTCGAGATCGAGCAAGCGTCCTTCGATGCGCGACAGATCCAGGATGTCATTGATCATCCCGAGCAGCCGCAATCCGTTTTGATGAATATCGGCGATGTATTCCTTGTAGCGCGACGAGCCGACGGGCCCGAACAGTTCCTGCCGGATGAGATCGGAAAATCCGATCACAGCGTTCAGCGGCGTTTTCAGTTCGTGACTCATGCCTGCGAGAAAAGCGGCCTTGGCCCGCGCAGCGTCCTGGGTTTCGGCGAGCGCCCGCCTGACTGCATCATCTGATTCGCGGGCCGAGGTGATGTCTTCGACCGTGCCTTCGTAGAACAGGAATTGGCCGTCCTCGTCTTTGACGGTGAGAGCATTCTCGGAAATCCAGATCAGCGCGCCGTCGCGCCTGCGGATTTGAGAGACGAAATCCTTTACCCGGCCATTCGCGGCGATCAGACGTTCGAATTCGGCACGGCGGCCCGCGTCCACATAAAGAGATTGGCCGATATCGGTCACTTCGGTCATCAACTGCTCTGGTCCGTCATAGCCATAAATCCGCGCCAGAGCGGGATTGACGATCAGGTAGCGTCCGTCATGGGTGGTGCGGAAGAACCCTTCGATCGCGGAATCGACAAAGGCGTGATAGCTGGCCTCGTCCTGCAATCTCTGCTGCAGAACTTCTCTTTCGGCCTTGTGACCAAGTGCTTGTCGCGCGGCCACGCCCGCAATGAGAAACGCGCCCAGCGCTATGCCCGCACCGGCCCACGCTCCTTCGGCCACCGGTATCAACGCGAAACCGAGGGCAAACCCGAAGGCAATGCTTGCCGGAAATCCCCATCTGTTCAGCGCTCGGTCGGCCGCATTCGCGCGCTGCGATTGGGGTTTGGTCCGCACGGAGGGACGATTCATGACGCTGCCATCTTCAAGACGGCTTGTGATAGCAGCAAGTCCTAAACAGGATATTGAAGAACGGCTGGAACAAGTGCCTATTTGCTAGGCAATTCAATGTAGTTAGCTCAATGGACCATAAAAACGGAAAGGCCGGCATGGGCTATGACATGACGCGTGACGCCGCCGATGAGGCTCTCGCGCAAACGCCCGTGACCGTAGCCCCCGACAACCAGAAGATCTGCGTTTCCCGCGCCGGCTGCATCCAGAAGCGCTTCTCCAATCCGCTTGCTGCCGGGATCGATCAGCCTCTCGGTACTGCGCACGCCGTGAAGTGAAAGATATTCCTTCAGCCCCTCTGTGGTTTCGGCCTTCAAGGGGGGCCGCTGCACGCTGAGAATTTCGACATTGTCGGCTTTGGCGAGATAGGGAATGGCCGCGCTGACGGCTTGCGCCGCCGCGGTCTTGCCATCCCAGCCGATGGCGATCCGCCGGGCGAAATTCTTCGGGGCCTGGTCGGTTGCCCGCAAAACGGGGCGATCGGTCTCCACAAGTACCTGCACAAACGCTTCCGCCAGTCCTGGCTGATCTCCTTCACGGATCGGTCCGAACACCACCAGATCGGATAGGCGCGCTGCTGCCGTGAGTTGATCGCCGAAATTGCCCTGAACCTCTCGCAATGAGAGCGTGACGGCATTGGTGCGGGCAGGATGCTCCAGGCGAGACACTCCGGCCTGCGCGCAAACATTGTCAATCGTGGCTTCGACGCGCCTGGCCGCTTCGTCGCCTGCATCCTTGGTCGCCTTCACCACTTCTTCCACCACGACGCCGGAAACTCCGTCGGTGAAGAATGCCAGCGCCTCCGCGAGATCGGGGCGGACGAAGAATGCCATTACATGGGCGCTGAACGGACGCGCGGCTTCGATCGCATGGGAAAGAACGGCTGTGTCGCGCGCGCCCCCGGTCACGGGAGCCAGTATCTTGGCGATGGGCATGGTGTCCTCTTTCTGCAACCATCCCTATTATCGAACGGGAGAGCAGGAGAGGCAAACGCACGCAAATGCCGGAACGAAAGACTGAATCCGGACGGCCTCGCGCCTGGCAAAGGATGCTAAGCGGGCGCCGGCTCGACCTTCTGGACCCCTCCCCGCTCGACATCGAGATTGAAGATATCGCCCACGGGCTGGCGCGTGTGGCGCGCTGGAACGGCCAGACCAGTGGGGCGCACGCCTTTTCGGTGGCGCAGCACTGTGTGCTGGTGGAGCATTTGGTGCATGCGTTGAAGCCACGCGCCACTCGGTCATTGCGCCTTTCCGCGCTGCTGCACGACGCGGCCGAATATGTGATCGGCGACTTGATCAGCCCATTCAAGGCGGCAGTCGGGCTCGACTACAAGGCCTTCGAGAATCGGCTCGCCGGCGCCATTCGCATTCGCTTCGGCCTAACGCCGGACAGTACGGAAGCAGACGCTGCCCTCATCAAGCGGGCCGACCGCATTTCGGCTTTTTTCGAAGCCACCCAATTGGCAGGGTTCGGCGTTGTCGAAGCGCGAAAGTTCTTCGGCACACCCCCAGGTATCGCGCCGCCGAAGCTCGTTCCGCTACCCGCTATAGAGGCCCAGAAGCTGTATCTCGACTGCTTCCGCAGACTCTCCGACTAGTCGACCTTATTCAGCTGGAATCCGCCCCGGCCATCCAGGGTCACCTGGAACAGGCCGCCCCGCCGAAGAAGTTCTGTCAACCGGTCGTACTCGATCCGCTTCAACTCGTTCATCAAATACACGCTGGGGTGCACAACGGACAAAGGCCCATGTGAGGCCGCGACGGCGAGCAATTTGTCATTTCCAGCAATCACGCTGTCATGGGCAAAGAACATGATGTTCTGCCGCAGCCACCACAGAATATTCGGGTTGTCCCAGATCTCGCCGCGAATGAAATCGAGGGGGCGGTAGTCGTGGTGGGCGAAAAGTTCAACCCAATAAGTGAGGAACTGTTCGTTCACATGATGATGGCCGCCTTGAAGGGGAATGGCCGCCGAAAAAAGCACTGCCGGTGCATGGCGGACCAGGGAGGCGACGAACCCCGGGGCGGAATCATGCGAGAGGTGCTCCGCCACTTCTAAGGAAATCGTCAGATCGAAGCGCCGATTCAAATCGAATCCACGTTCCAGATCGCACGCCTGGACGAATTCCGGACTGACCTGCAACAGCCCGCGGTCGAGCCAGTGGCCCTCGATTCCCGCGACGTCACAGACCCCCAACTCCGACGCCGCCCGCAGCCATGAGCCGATGCCGCAGCCGACATCCAGAACCGATTGTGGCCGGTAATAGCCGAACAGGATCGTCAGGATGCGTGCGGCCGAATAGTGGTTGTCTTCCTCCTCGCCCGTGAGTTGCCGGCCGTGCAAATCGCTGTAGAGATTATGCCGGTTGTCGTCACCACCCGGCCCAGACTCTCCGTCCACCATGCGCGCGCCTCCCCCTGGTCGCGGAATTGTAGCCTCCCGATTCCATTCCGGAATCAGGCAAACTCCTACAAAGCGACGGCAACGCCCGGCAGTTTGAAAGACAGAGGCATTTTGCTGCTAAACTTGCTCCATGACGCGCCTCCTGATTGCCCCCTATTCCGCCATAGAAGAAACGGTGCGCCGTCACCGGCCTTCGCACCTACTGACACTGATGGTCGAACCCTTCGTGGCGACGCCGGAATCGATCCCGCCCGAGCGGCATTTGAGGATCAATGTCCACGATGTCGTGGGGCCGGCGGAAGGCAGCGTCGCCCCGGACAGAGGCCATATCGGTGAATTGCTCGGATTTGCCCGGGATTGGAGGAGGACTGCGCCCTTCCTGGTGCATTGCTGGGCAGGTGTCAGCCGTTCCACGGCCGCCGCCTATATCATCCTTTGCGATCTGCATGGCGCGGGATACGAAGACCGGATCGCAAAGGCGCTGCGTCTGCGTGCGCCCCACGCTCACCCGAACCGGCTTATGATCAGTCATGCCGATGAGCTCCTGGGCCGCGAGGGCCGCATGATCGCTGCCGTCGAAGCAATGGGCGAAGGGCGCGCCGTCTGGGAAGCCGATGTGGTGGAGATGCCGGTCGATTTGAGCGAACTCTGATGGCGACAGCACGCAAGATCGAACCAGTCCGTGAGGCCGAGATGGCGAGCGGCGAAGCTCACGCGGTGTTGATAGGGCTTTCGGCGGCGATTGTGTCGGTTGCCGACGAAAGGCCTCGTGTGCTCGTGGTGCATCATGCGGACGTGACAGACGCGCTTCCCTTCGGCACGTTCGACCCCCTGTCCCATCGGACGTTGGAATCGGGGTTGCGGACGTGGGTCGAAGAACAGACCCAACTCCAGCTTGGTTATGTCGAGCAGCTCTACACCTTCGGGGACCGAGGCCGGCACCTCGTCCGCCCCGGGGAAGGCCCTCGCGTCCTTTCGGTGGGCTACCTCGCGCTGACGCGCCCGCAGCAGGGCCGTGGCCCCGAGGCGCTGTGGCGCGACTGGTACGGGTATTTCCCTTGGGAAGATTGGCGCGAGGAAAGACCTGCCATCATCGACAGCTTGATCGTCCCGCGCCTGGCCCTCTTCGTCGGCGGTGCGCCCAACGCGGAACTGCGCGAGCGGCGCCACGACCGCGTGCGGCTGTGCTTCGGCACAGACAGTATCGGCTGGGACGAGGAAAAGGTGCTGGAGCGCTACGAGCTGCTCTATGAGGCCGGGCTCGTAAGGGAAGCCCAACGCGACCGGGGGGCCATGCCGGCCGGTGGAATGATCCCGCCCTTGGGAGCCGATATGGAGTTCGATCACCGCCGGATACTCGCGACTGCAATGGGCCGGCTGCGTGGCAAGATCAAGTACCGCCCGGTTGTGTTCGAGCTGATGCCGGCGGAATTCACGCTTCTGGAACTGCAGCGTACCGTGGAGGCGCTCTCCGGAATCAGGCTTCACAAGCAGAATTTCCGGCGGCTGGTGGAGGCGCAGGGCCTCGTGGAAGGCACAGGGCGACTCTCCCGTAAGTCCGGGGGGCGCCCGGCCGAACAATTTCGTTTCCGGCGCGAGGTCTTGCGCGAACGGCCGGCCCCGGGGGTGCGGGTCACGCCCAATCGCACCCGTTGAGCGCCTAGCTGGCGGTTGACCTTAATGCTCAAGAGTAGCATAAGCGCCCGAGCCGGGGCCTCTGGTACCGGCCTTTTTTGACCCCATATATATGCTCAAGAAGAGCACAAAGGTCACCTCATGGAAATCTTGCCCTATAGCCCCGACATCGCCGCCAGCACGGCGCCGCTCTACGCTCGCGTGAAGCATGTCATCCCCGAAATCGAATGGCCGGTTTTCGCGCCCTATGTCGCAGCGATCAACGCGCTGAAGCGTGAACGCCAGGCGGTCATCCTTGCCCACAATTACATGACACCGGAGATTTTCCACTGCGTGGCGGATTTCGTGGGCGATTCGCTTCAACTCGCCCGCGAAGCGGCCAAGACCGACGCCAAGGTCATCGTCCAGGCGGGCGTTCACTTCATGGCGGAGACGGCCAAGATTCTTTCGCCGCAGAAGACCGTGCTGATTCCCGATACCGCGGCCGGCTGCTCGCTTGCAGCCTCGATTTCGGGGGCCGATGTGCGGCTTCTGAGAGAGAGCTATCCGGGCCTGCCCATTATCACCTATGTGAACACGTCGGCCGAAGTGAAGGCCGAATCCGACATCTGCTGCACCTCATCGAACGCCGTGGATGTGGTGGAATCCATCGCCGCCCAATGGGGCGTCGACACCGTCATCATGATTCCAGACGAATTTCTCGCCCAGAACGTGGCTCGGCAAACCTCCGTGAAGATCGTCACCTGGAAAGGTCATTGCGAGGTGCATGAGCGCTTTTCCGTCAAGGACATCCGCTCCTTGCGTGCGGCCCATCCCGGCGTGGTGGTGCTTGCCCATCCCGAATGCCCGCCCGAAGTTGTGGCGGAAGCCGATTTCGCTGGCTCGACGTCCGGCATGATCTCCTATGTCGGACAGAAGCGGCCGAAGCGAGTGGTGCTGGTGACCGAATGCTCCATGAGCGACAATGTGGCGGTCGAATATCCCGAAATCTCTTTCGTGCGGCCCTGCAATCTTTGCCCGCACATGAAGCGCATCACGCTGCCGAAGATTCTCAATGCGCTTCAGACACTGACGACGGAGGTGATTGTCGACCCCCGGATCGCAGCACGGGCGCGGGCCGCGGTAGATGCGATGCTGAAAGTGAAGCCGAGACAACTGCCGCGCCGCCAGGCGGCGTGATCGCCTAAGGTGAGCGAAATCACAAAAGCGGGTTCCTTCTCCCAACATGGCAAGGGGCAAGAGATGGGAGGACCAATTCTCGCCCTTCCCCATACCAATCCGCCGCATTCGATCCTGATCGAACCGCTTGTCCGCCGCGCTCTGGAGGAGGATCTGGGTCGCGCCGGCGATATCACGACCGACGCGGTCATTCCGGCGGATCGGATCGTGAAGGCGGTAATCGCCGCGCGCGAGCCTGGCGTGGTTTCGGGCCTGATCGCGGCTGCACTTGTCTTCGGGCTGATCGACCTATCGGTTCAGTTCGTGCCCGAATCGCCGGACGGCAGCGAAATCGCCAAGGGCGATATCATTGCCCGCCTTGAAGGACCTGCGCGCGCTATCCTTACCGCCGAACGCGTTGCGCTTAATTTCCTCGGCCATCTTTCGGGCGTGGCGACGGCGACGCACCAGCTCGTCTCGCGCGTGAACGGCACGAGGGCCAGGATCATCTGCACACGGAAGACAATTCCGGGCCTGCGCGTGCTGGAGAAATACGCAGTGCGCTGCGGCGGCGGTCTCAATCACCGTTTCGGGCTCGATGATGCGGTGCTGGTCAAAGACAATCACATCGCTGCGGCCGGCGGGATCGAAGCCGTAGTCGACGCCTTGCGCGACCGGATCGGGCCTATGGTGAAGATCGAGATCGAGGTCGACACGCTGGAGCAGCTTCAAACCGCACTTGCGCTCGGCGTCGACGCCATCCTGCTCGACAATATGCCGCCCGAGACGATGATGCGCGCCGTGGCCATTACGGCGGGCCGCGCCAAGCTGGAAGCTTCGGGCAGCGTTACGCTGGAGCGCGTGCGGCAAATAGCGGAATCCGGGGTGGACTATATTTCCTCAGGTGCCATCACCCACAGCGCCCGAAATTTGGACCTCGGGCTGGACTTCCTGTAACGGCGCAGCGATCTCGAGCTTGAGCTCCACGGGCGGCACGAGCAGGCCCGTCAGCGTGTCGATGGGAGTCGCGGCCACTTGCGCAAGCCGCATCCGCAAGTTTGGATCGCGCCGATAAAAGACGTGGTTGCCGATCTCGGCCGTCTTCATCATGGTTTCTGCCCAATCCGGCGTCACATCGAGGCTGTGATAGGCAATCGCATGCCCGGTCGCCCCCGCAAGCTTCACCGCTCCGGTCATGATTCTTTCAGCGAGAGCCTGGACGCGGCGCCAGGTGCGCGTGTCCTTCGGTTTGTTCAACGAGCCGTCGCAGGCGAAGGAAAACTGGCACTCCTTGTGGCCCGGCTGCACGCCGTCATGGACGACGCCGCACACCGTTTCGGGATAATTCCCATCCTGCGTACGCTGCAGGACGACCTCGGCGACGGCCTTTTGTCCGTCGACCGCTTCGCCGCGTGCTTCGTAATAGATCACTTCCGCAAGGCAATCGGCTTCCAAGCCCCGCATCGCGCGGTCGCTTGAGATGGGCGATTCCGTCACCGCGAAAGCATCGGGCAAAGCCGCCCGCAACTGAGAGTCATACGTATAAAGATTAAGTTCGTGCGCCGAAACGCCGCTGACCGCAACAAGAGCCACCGCTCCCACAACCACGCAATCCGCGCGCCGGTGGGCCATTCTCACTGCGTTCCTCATGCAAGGTTGCTTCCCTTTCAAGCACGATTGCGCCCCACCCTGTTGAATCTTGCTATCAGCGTTTTGCAGCGGCTGTCAAATAAAAATGGCGTATATGATGACGCTGCGTCACGATGAGCGTTTAATCCGTTGACGGATGATCCGTATACATCGCAAAGATTCAGTCTTTCTCACGGGCACTTGCAACCGCCGCCTGCGCCGCCGCTAGACGCGCCACGGGAACCCGAAACGGCGAACAGGAGACGTAATCGAGCCCCGCCTCGTGACAGAAGCGGATGGAGTCGGGATCGCCGCCATGCTCGCCGCAAATACCGAGCTTCAACTTCGGACGGGCTTCGCGCCCGCGCTTGACCGCGATTTCCACGAGCGCGCCCACGCCTCCCCGATCGATGCTGACGAAAGGATCGCGTTCGATCAGTCCCCGCTCGATATAATCGCTGAGGAAACTTCCCGCATCGTCGCGCGAGACGCCAAGTGCGGTCTGCGTCAGATCGTTGGTGCCGAAACTGAAGAACTCCGCCGTCTCGGCGATCTCGCCGGCGCGCAGGCACGCGCGCGGCAGCTCGATCATGGTGCCGATCATGTAGTTCGGCTTCTTCCCGCGTTCGCGCGCCACCATGGCGGCGACATCGGCGATGCGGTCCTTCAGAAAGTCGAGCTCGCTCTTGAAGCCGACAAGCGGGATCATGATTTCCGGCGCGACCGCTTTTCCGCTCTCGCGTTCGGCGTCGAGCGCCGCTTCGAAAATCGCACGCGCCTGCATCTCGTAGATCTCGGGGTAGGTGATCCCAAGCCGGCAGCCGCGATGGCCGAGCATGGGATTGGATTCGGCGAGCGCAACGGCGCGGGCTTTGAGTTTCGCTGGTTCCGAACCGGCCGCTTCCGCCACTTCGGCGATTTCCTCGTCCGTGTGCGGAATGAATTCGTGCAAGGGCGGATCGAGCAGGCGGATGGTGACCGGCAATCCCGCCATGATCCGGAAAATCGCCGTAAAATCGCCCCGCTGGATGGGAAGGAGCTTCGCCAGGGCCGCTTCGCGCCCTTTCTTGTCGTCGGCCAGGATCATCTGGCGCACGGCGAGGATCCGCTCCGCCTCGAAGAACATATGTTCGGTGCGGCAGAGGCCCACGCCTTCGGCGCCATAGCGAAGGGCCGTTTCGCAGTCGACGGGAGTGTCCGCATTGGTGCGGATTCCAAGCCGCCGCCGGGCATCGGCCCATTGCATCAGGGCGGCAAAATCGCCCGAGACTTCCGGCAGAAGCATGGCGACGCGGCCGCGATAGACCTTCCCCGCCGCGCCATCGAGCGTGAGGATGTCGCCGCGCGAAATCGTGACGTTTCCGGCCGTCATTACCCCGCGTTCGACATCGACCTTCAGGGAGCCGGCACCCGTCACGCAAGGCCGCCCCATCCCGCGCGCCACGACCGCCGCGTGACTGGTCATGCCGCCCCGAACAGTGAGAATGCCCTTTGCCGCATGCATGCCATGGATGTCTTCGGGGCTGGTTTCGAGTCGCACCAGGATGACGCTCTTGCCCTCTTCCGCGAGCCGTTCGGCTTCGTCGGCGGTGAACACCGCTTCGCCGCAAGCCGCCCCCGGAGAGGCGGCAAGGCCGCTTGCGATCAGCTCCTTGGGCGCGGCGGGATCGAGCCTCGGATGCAGCAATTGGTCGAGTGCGGCGGGATCGACCCGCATTATCGCTTCGTCCTCGCCGATCAGCCCTTCGCGCACCATTTCGGTGCCGATGCGCAAGGCGGCCTTCGCGGTGCGCTTGCCGGTGCGGGTCTGGAGCATGAACAGCGTCCCTTCCTGCACGGTGAATTCCACGTCCTGCATATCGCGGTAATGGGCTTCGAGTTTCGCTGCGATGCGCGAAAGCTCGGCGAACGCATCGGGCATGGATTCTTCCATCGACGGACGTTTGGAGCCCAACGCTTCGCGGGCATATTTGGTGATGGATTGCGGCGTCCGGATGCCCGCGACCACATCCTCGCCCTGTGCATTGATGAGGAATTCGCCGTAGAGCGCGCGCATTCCGGTCGAGGGATCGCGCGTGAAGGCGACGCCGGTCGCCGAATTCGACCCTCGATTGCCGAACACCATCGCCTGCACATTGACGGCGGTGCCCCAATCCTCGGGGATGTTGTTGAGACGGCGATAGGTTTTTGCGCGCGCCCCCATCCATGAGCCGAACACCGCCCCGATGGCACCCCATAATTGCTCGTGCACGTCGTCGGGGAAGGGCCGCCCGAGGACCTGTTTGACCTTCGCCTTGTAGCGTTCGGCGATGCGCTTCCAGTCTTCGGCTTCCAGTTCGGTGTCGAGCTCGATGCCTTTGTCTTCCTTCTCGTTGTCGAGGATTTCCTCGAAATGGGAATGATCCACTTCCAGCACGACGCCGGAATACATCTGGATGAAGCGGCGATAGGAATCATAGGCGAAACGCTCATCCCCCGTCTGCGCGGCAAGGCCTGCGACCGTTTCCGGGTTCAGTCCGAGATTGAGCACCGTGTCCATCATGCCCGGCATGGAAGCGCGCGCGCCCGACCGCACGGAAACGAGCAGAGGCCGTTTGGCATCCCCGAAACGGCCATGCGCGAGTTCGCCGACGCGCGCAAGCGCGGCTTCGACCGCCGGTTTCAGGTCGGCCGGATAGGTTTCGCCGTTCTTGTAAAAATAGGTGCAGACCTCGGTGGTGATGGTGAAGCCCGGCGGAACCGGAAGTCCGAGATTGCTCATCTCGGCAAGGTTGGCGCCCTTGCCGCCGAGCAGCGCCTTCATGTCCGCGCCACCCTCGGCGCTCCCCGCGCCGAATGTGTAGACCCATTTCGTCATCGCCCCGGTTCCTTCTTGGTTGATGTCCCCGCCGGGGGCGTTTCATCCCTTGTTTAGCAGTTTGACGTGCGGATTTCATCCCGACAAGAGCCGGATACAGATCGTACCAAAATGGCTAATCCCTCGATCAAATTGATCTTTCACTCGCGTTTATCTAAGTTCGACCGTTCGGGAGGAACACCAATGTTGAAACGCGGACCTGCGGGCAAACGGCTGCAATTCCTGCCGGTGCGTCCGGCCGTGGCCGCCGGTTTGGCCGCCATACTGTGCGCCTCTGTTTTTCTTTTGCCGGCCCGCGGGGCGGATTCCGTGCAAGATTCCGTGCCGCACCTGATGCTGCGTTACGACCAAGGCTGGTCGGGCTTTATCGCGCCGGGCTACGATCCCAACATTTACCTTCCCGACGATTATCTTCATGGCCCCGCCAGCATGGAGCGCGCACAGGCATTCGGTGTGCCGGCGGACAAAGTGAGCGATTATCTGATCGCCCGCGCGTTCAACGAATACATTCCCCCAGTCAGTGGTATCGGCCCGATTTCCGACGGACCCGAGCATCCCTTTTACAACACCCAAGTATCGCCGCGGGTCATACGCAAGAATCCGACCTGGCGGATCGCGGACCTGACCAGCGAGGCTGCCAAGAATTTGATGCCCTGGGCGGTGGAAGCGCTGAAGAAGCAGAACGCATTGGCGCTTGCCGAAAGGAACGGCGAGACGCGCCAGGCCAGGTGCTGGGAGACCGGCGTTCCCGATATCCATGAGGCGCCCCAGACCCTTTATTTCATCCAGACGCCCAAGGAAGTCGTGATGTATCAGGGCCAGCGGACGCGTCACGTGTATATGAATGTTCCTCATTCCAAGAATCCCGATCCGTCCTGGTACGGAGAATCGGTCGGCCATTATGAAGGCGACACGCTTGTGGTCGATACCATCGGTTTGAACGACAAGACCTTCGTGGACGGTTTTCGCACGCCGCACACCACGCAAGAGCATGTGGTCGAACGGTTCAGAATCGTCAACAGCGGAAAGGGGCTGGACATCTCCTTCACGGTGGACGATCCGGGCACGTTCTATAAGCCTTGGGGAGGCAGACGGCCTCGCTTTCTGGCGGAAAACAAGCCATTGAGCGAAGGCGAGACGATTTGTGCGGCGGGCAATGAAGACCGTTTCAATCTCGGCTTCGATCCGCTCCCCCACGCGGACTTGCCTGATTTCTGAAGCATTCGAAGGGTGTTGTCATGGCCCGCGAAAGCGGGCCATCCAGGTGGGTGACGGACTCATTCGCCGCGCCGACGCGCGGCGGCGGGGTGGCCCGGTAAAGCCGGGCCATGACACGGTTGGTTACCCCTCCACCTTCGAAAAGTCCGCCACTTGATATGCGGTTTCGACGATCTGTGAGAGCAGCTTCAGCCGGTTCTCGCGCAAGGATTTGTCGTCTGTATTGACGGTGACCTTGTCGAAGAAGCGATCCACGGGCACGCGCAATGCGGCCAGCGCCTTCATTGCGGCTTCGAAATCCTCGGATGACAGGGCTTTGGCGGCTTCGACCTTGCAGCGCACGAGTGCGGCCTGAAGTTCCTGTTCTTCTTCCTGATGCAGGTGGTCGGGAATGCCGCGATAGTCGCGTTTGTCCTTTTTCTCTTCGATCTTGAGGATGTTCGCGGCGCGGCGATAGCCGATGAGAAGATTTGCGCCGTCGTCGGTTTTGAGGAATGCCTGCAGTGCTTCGACGCGCCGCACGAGGCGCACCAGATCGTCCTCGCCGCCCAGCGCAAACACTGCATCGATCAGATCGTGGCGAACGCCCTTTTCCCGCAGCGCGACTTTGAGACGGTCAGTAAAGAAAAAGCGTAAATCAGGTATGACGTTACCATAAGTCTCATTCGCATAGGCTTCTATTTCATCCTTCTTCACATCGTAATGTGAGTGAGGAACGGTTATATGACCTGTCGCCCAATAATTCGACTTAACGATTCCAACAAAATCGTGCATTTCGGGATCGACGGCATCGTTCACCAAATACCGCTTATGAAATAATAGATGGTTGAACGAACCTGTCTCCAAGATTCCCAAAAGGCCCAATCGAAGCGCGCCCTCGATCAGCGTGCGGATTGTACCTAGCGCCGCTCGCCGCAGTGCATAAGGATCGCCGGAGCCGGTGGGTTTTTCGCCAATCGCAAAGAAACCAACAAGCGTGTCGAGCTTGTCCGCCAGCGCAACCGCGATGGAGACCGGAGCGGTCGGGACCGCATCGGACGGGCCAAGCGGCTTGTAGTGATCGCGGATCGCGTCTGCGACTTCCGGCGGCTCGCCGTCATGCAGCGCGTAATAGCGGCCCATCACGCCTTGCAGCTCGGGGAATTCTCCCACCACGCCCGTGGTCAGATCGGCCTTGCATAAACGCGCCGCGCGTTTCGCCATGTCCACATCGGCCCCGATGATCTTGGCGATTTCGCCCGCCAGTGCCTCGATGCGCTCGACCCGCTCAAATTGTGTGCCGAGCTTGGCGTGGAAGACGATGTCCTTCAAATCCTCGACGCGGCTTTCAAGCGTACGTTTGCGGTCCTGGTCCCAGAAGAATTTCGCGTCCGAGAGACGCGCGCGTAAGACCCGCTCATTGCCGGCGATGATTTCATAACCGCCGTCGTCGGCCGCCATGTTCGACACAAGCGCGAAGCGGTTGGCGAGCTTGCCTCTCGCCGGATCGCGCAACGCGAAATATTTCTGATGCGTCCGCATGGAGGTCTGCAGAATCTCCGCCGGAACATCCATGAAAGCGGGATCGATCTGGCCGATCAGCACAACCGGCCATTCAGCCAGCCCCATGACTTCGTTGGCGAGGCCCTCGTCGTCGATCAGTTCGAGCCCGAGCGCGAACGCCTTCTGCTTCGCGTCGTGCAGGATGATCTCGCGGCGTTCGGGGCCGTCGAGGATCACACGCGCATCGCTCAGTTTCTTCTCGTAATCCTCGAAACGGCGGACGGTGATCGGACCGGATGAAAGAAAGCGGTGGCCCGACGTTTTGTTACCGGCAGCGATCGCGCCCCCTCCACCACTTCGTGGTCCCCCTCCCCCGTAAACGGGGGAGGACCCTGTACCGGCGATTTCGAATGGAATCACCCCACCGTCGAAGGTGGCGACGATGGAATGCAGCGGCCTTACCCAGCGGAAGGCGCCATCGCCCCAGCGCATGCTTTTCGGCCAGGGGAGTTTCGCGATTTGCTCGGGCAGGATTTCGGCCAGCACGTCGAGGGTCTGGCGGCCCTTTCGCGCGATGATGGCGACGTAGAATTCGCCTTTCCCGTCGCTGCGCGTCTGGCATTGATCGAGCGTCACGCCGGCCGATCTCAGGAACCCCTCGATGGCTTTTTCCGGGGCGCCGACGCGGGGGCCCTTCTTTTCCTCCGAGACGTCGGGCTGCTTGAACGGCAAGCCGGTCATGGCAAGCGTCAGACGGCGGGGGCCCGCGAAGGCGCGTACAGCTTCGAACAGAAGCCCACGGTCGGACAGCGCGCCGACGATCAGGCGCTCCAAATCCTTCCCCGCCTGCACCTGCATGCGCGCGGGGATTTCTTCCGAGAAGAGTTCGAGCAGAAGATCAGCCAAGGGCAACACCACGCTGCACTCCTACCCTCCCTCAAGGGGAAGGTGGAAGAAGATTTTGAGCCCACGCATCGTCATGGCCGCCTCGGGCTGTAGTCGCCCTGGCCGCTGGCGAGCCAGGCTTCGCAACAGGCTTTCGCGAGCGTCCGTACACGGCCGATATAGGCCGCACGCTCGGTCACGCTAATCACACCCCGCGCGTCCAGAAGATTGAAATTGTGGCTCGCCTTCAGGCACTGGTCGTAGGCCGGCAGCGCAAGCCCGGCGCCGAGCAAATTCTTGCACTCGATTTCGGCATCGGCGAAATGCCGGAACAGGATCTCCGTGGTCGAATGTTCGAAATTGTATTTCGAATATTCGATCTCGTTCTGATGGAACACTTCGCCGTAGAGGAAGTGCTCGTTGAACTTCAGGTCGTAGACGTTCTCGACCCCCTGCACATACATCGCGAGCCGTTCGAGGCCGTAGGTGATTTCCGCCGACACCGGCGCGCAGTCGAAGCCGCCGACCTGCTGGAAATAGGTGAACTGCGTCACCTCCATGCCGTCGCACCAGACTTCCCAGCCCAGGCCCCAAGCGCCGAGCGTGGGATTCTCCCAATCGTCCTCGACAAAGCGGATGTCGTGGCGTTTGGAATCGATGCCGAGCGTCTTCAGACTTTCGAGATAGATCTCCTGCACGTCATTAGGCGAAGGCTTCAGGATCACCTGGTACTGGTAATAATGCTGCAGCCGGTTCGGGTTCTCGCCATAACGGCCGTCCTTGGGCCGGCGCGAGGGCTGCACATAGGCCGCGCGCCACGGTTTCGGTCCGAGCGCGCGCAAGGTGGTCGCAGGATGCGAGGTCCCCGCCCCCACCTCCATGTCGTAAGGCTGCAGGATCAGGCAGCCCTGCCGGGCCCAGAAATTCTGCAGCGTCAGGATCAGGCCCTGGAACGTGGCGGTCGATAAGGGGCTGTCGGGCAAGGGAGGCTCGTGCGCGGGGTCTGGCGCAGATAGCCGTGGCCGCGGCGGGCGGTCAAGCACGGGGTTTGGCTCTGCGGTTGCGCAGGAAGATGATCTCGCCGGTGACCGCGGTTAAGAGGATCAGCGCGTTGGTGACGACGAAGACCCAGTTCGACAGCAGCCACGAATAGACAACGAAGCCTATAGACGCCCCGCATTGGCCGACGAACAGCCAGCGCGAGACGCCTTTTGACGTACGGTCCCGCCATTGGGTGTAGACCTGCCGCCCTAGCGTCAGAAGCAGAATGGCGGCGGCCGTCCATCCGATGGCATCGGTCAGTGAGTTCAATCGAGCCTCAGTGCCGCCCCGTGACGAAGAACGGCTTCGGCGGCATCCGTGTTCCGCCCGTCCGGCTCGTGCAGGACGAGGCCGCTCGCGGCGCGCAAACCCGAAGCCGCATCCTTCATAAGTTGGACGATGGCGCGCTTGGGGATTTCGCCCGCATGGGGGAACAGCGGGATCAGGACGGCCCCATGCCCCTCGGCGGCGGCCAGCATGTCCTGGGCCCTGTCGGCGCGAAGGATGGCGGTCACGGTGCCTCCGCTTTTGGCCGATGCAAGAGCCGCGCGCGTCCAGCCGCGCACGGCGGCGTCCTTGTCCAGCGTGGCCCTGGTTTTCGCGGCATTCGGGGATTCCTGGCCGGTTTCCGGATGGAATGGCGGGTTGAAGAAGACGTGGTCAAATCCATCGGCGTGGTCAACCTTCGGCAAGCTCAGGGCGAGGGCGTCGCCGCATGCGAAGCGCACGCGATCCGGCAGGGCGTTGCGGGCGGCGTTCCCGGCCGCCAGCCGAACCAGCTCCGGATCGATCTCGATTCCCAGCACATCCACGCCCGGCACGCGCGCGGCAAGGCAGAGGCCCGCCACTCCCGCTCCGGACCCGAGTTCCAGCACCCGTGCCCCGGCGATTGCCGGTACGGCGGCCGCCAGGAGCACCGTGTCGTGACCGGACCTGAACCCGCGCTTGGGCTGTGCAATCGTCAGACGCCCGCCCAGAAACCCATCGAGCGTGACCTCGCCGCTCACTCCTTTGCCGGGGGCTCGGCGTCGGCGAGAATTTTCCTGGCGCGCGCGAAATCATCGTCCGCCACCATCAGCCGGCGAGGCAGCACGCCGAGGCTCCCCTCCATCACGCTCATATGGCTGTCGAAGACGAGCACGGCGACGCCCGCCTCCTTGAGTACCGCTTCGGCGAAGGAGAGGTAGACGAAATTGTTGCTGCGCAGGAGTTCTTTCATGGCCGCCAATATCGGGGTGCGGCTTGTGCACCCTTTTGTGAACTTTCCTTGACCCGGTTTTTCCGCTTTACCTAATGGCTGAGACGAAAACAGGCGGCAAGCCGAGCATGAGCACCAATACGCGGGAAACCGCTTCCCTTCCATCCAGCGTCAACCCGGTGGAGCGGCTGGCATCCCTGATGGGCGACGACCTTGGCGCGGTCGATGCGGCGATCCACTCCCGGATGCTGAGCGAGGTCGCCTTGATTCCGCAATTGGGCCAGCATCTGGTCGATTCCGGGGGCAAGCGCTTGCGGCCCCTGATTACGCTCGCCGCCGCGCGGCAATATGGCTATTCCGGCGATGCCCATGTGAAGCTCGCCGCGGCGGTCGAATTCATCCACACCGCCACCCTCCTGCACGACGATGTGGTGGACGAAAGCGTGCTTCGGCGCGGACGGCCCGCCGCCAACGTGCTGTGGGGGAACAAGCCCTCGATCCTGGTGGGGGATTTTCTCTTCAGCCGCGCCTTCCAGCTGATGGTGGAAACCGGAATGCCGGGCGTCCTCAGCGTGCTTTCCAACGCATCCTGCGTGATTGCGGAAGGCGAAGTCATGCAGCTGAAATCGGCCAAGAACCTCGCCATCCCCGAAGCCGATTATCTCAAGGTGATAACGGCCAAGACCGCGGCCTTGTTCTCGGCGGCGGCCGAAGCGGGCGCCATGACGGCGGGCGTGGAACGAGTCCATTCGGACGCGCTTCGCGATTACGGGCGAAATCTCGGCATTGCGTTTCAGCTGGTGGACGACGCGCTGGATTATTCCGGCCGCCAAGCCGTGATGGGGAAATCGGTGGGCGACGATTTCCGCGAATCCAAGATGACGCTGCCGGTGATCCTGTCGCTTCGCCAGGCGAGCGAGGAGGAGCGGCGCTTCTGGAAAAAGACCATCGAGGTCGGCATCCAGGAAGAAGGCGACCTCTCGCGCGCCATCGAGTTCCTCGAACGCGGCGGGGCCTTGGGCGAAACCATCGAACGGGCGCGGATCTATGCCCGGGCGGCACGCGACGCGCTCGGCGTTTGCGCGGAAAGCGCGATCAAATCGGCGCTCGCCGAGATCGCCGATTTCGTGGTCGAACGAGCATACTGAAGTCGCGAATGGCGAATAGTACTCGCTATTCGCTTTTCGCTATTCGCCCAATGTCCGGGCCGGCGATACGGGTCAGCCGCACCCACCAATCGGGATGATCCTCTGCGATCCGTTCGGCGGCGCCCAGCGCGAATTGCTCCTGTTCGAACAGACCAAAGCAGGTCGCGCCACTGCCGGACATTTGCGCCAGCACGCAGCCGGGCTCGCGGTCGAGCGCCAGAACCACATCGTCAATCACCGGAGCGATGCGGCAGGCGGGCGCTTCCAGATCGTTCTCCGCATGAGCAAGATAGGCGACAAGGTCCCATACGGTTTCGATCTTGCCCGGAGGGTGCATGGCGCCAATGCCCGTCCGCAGGTTCAGTTCGGCGAAGACGGGCCCAGTCGGCACCGCTATGCCGGGATTGACCAGGATGAGCGGAAAAGACGGCAATGGTTCGAGCGGCGTCACGCGTTCTCCCCGGCCTTCCATCCAGCAAGGGCGCGACAGCAGGCACGCGGGAACATCGGAGCCAAGACTTGCAGCAAGCCCGAGCAAATCGGCTTCGGAGCGCTCGAGGCCCCAGTACGCGTTGAGCCCGCGGAGCGCCGCGGCCGCGTCGGCCGAACCGCCGCCGATGCCCGAAGCGACCGGGAGGTTCTTTTCGAGCGTGATGCGTGCGCCGGCGCTCGCCGAGAGAGCAAGGGCGCGAGCGGCTGTCAGCACCAGATTGTCCGGCTCGTCCGCGAGCGAGGCTGCGAACCGTCCGGCGAGGGCGAGGGAAATATCTTCCGCCGGCGATATTGTCAGCCGGTCACCGGCTTCGGCGAACACCACGAGGCTTTCCAGCGCATGATAGCCGTCATCGCGCCTCTCGCCGACATGCAGGAAGAGATTGATCTTCGCCGGCGCGAAGACGCTTACGGTGCCCGGCCTCACGAGCCGGAGGCGGAAACCGCGTCCAGGCCGAATTGCAGCTTGCGCTCGATGATCGTCTTGGTCTTCGCGGCGGGATCGAGTTGGAGTGCGTGCTGCCACTGGAAGCGCGCATCGATCCGCCTACCCACCCGCCAATAGGCGTCGCCCAGATGATCGTTCACGTCGGGGGCGGCCGGCGCGAGCTGCACCGCCTCCTCCAAAGTGCGGGCGGCATCGTTGTAGCGGCCAAGCCGGTAATAGGCCCAACCGCAGGAATCGGCGATGAACCCATCGAGCGGGCGCAGCGCGCGGGCCTTTTCGAGCATGCCGACGGCTTCGTCGAGATGCTCGCCTTTGTCCACCCAGCTATAGCCGAGATAGTTCAGAACATCGGCGCGCTCGGGGTTCAGCTTCAACGCCGCCTGGAAATCCTTTTCCGCCGCGTCCCACCGGTTGGAGCGTTCGAGCGACACGCCGCGCGCGTAGAATAACCCCGTCAGGCGCCGGTCGCCGGGCGGAATTCCTGCAATCGCCTTGTCGTAAGCGGTTGCCGCGTCCGCATAGTGATCCGCGCCGCGCAGCAAATCGCCGAGCGCCGTCCAGATGTCGGTTTCCTGCGGCAGCATCGCCGAAAGCGCGCGCAGCTTGACGATCCCGGCTTCGTTCTGGCCCATGCGGCCGTCATTGATCGCCGCCTGCACCTGGGTCATGCCGTAATAGGGCGATTCCTTCGCGATCTTCCCATAGAGCGCATTGGCCATCTCGAACTTCTGCATCTGCTCATAGCGGTTGGCGAGCAGCACCTTGGCGAGGTCGAAATCCGGCCGCATGTAGAGCGTGAGGTTGAGATAGAGGATCGCAACGTCCGCGCTTCTCTGGTCGTTGAGCGAAGCGGCAATGCCGAACAAGGCTTCCGCCACACCGTCGGTCGGCGCAGTGACCAGCGGCTTCGGCGTCTTCTTGGCGGCGAGATCGAGCAGCGCCCAGACGGGCACGGGATTGCCGGGATTTTCTCGCGCGGAACGTTCGTAGAGGGCGCGGGCTTCGTCGATGCGGCCATGGCGGGACAGGAAGCGCCCATAGGCATCGGACGCGCGCGGTCCGGTGCCCATCACGGTCACGGCCTGCTTGTAGGTATCCTCCGCTTCCTTGTCCCGGCCCGCATATTCCAGGATCAGCGCGCTGTGCATCAGCCGCAAGCCATCGACGCCGCGCTGGTTCGAGAGCGAATCGAGCGCCATCAACGCGCCGTCGATATCGTGAGCGCCCACGCGCGCCCAGGCTTCGGTGACTTTATTGGTCAGGGTCGCGAACAAGCCATTGGCGGGTTCGGACACATCCTTGATGACCGCGGGGTAGTCTTTTTTGACCAGCGCGCCGACTTCGCGAACCAGATGCGCAGGCCGGTTGTTCGGGTCCTGCATGATGACCCGGTCGGTGAGGGTTAGGGCCTGATCGATGTCGCCGCCTTCGGCCGCGAACAGGAAGGTGCGCTCCAGCAAATCGGCATTCTCAGGATCGTCCTTGAGCGAGTTGGCGTAGTAGCCGGTGGCCGCGCGCACATCGCCCTGGGCAGCGGCGAAATTGGCCGCCAGATACGTGCCCGCCATAGAGACGCTTTGCGGTGGCGCTTCCGGCGCCTTGGCCGACATCGAGGAAGTGCCCATGGGCGTCATGCCGGCGCAAGCCGCAAGCGACAGCGCGGCGAGACTGGATGCCAGAGTCAAAGTTTTCCTGAGCTTCACCGCTTTGCCTTCCTCTCGACGGGCGAAAATCATAACCGGAATTGTCCGGCCCGTCACATGGAGTCCTTACATCGTCCCGTAAGCCGGCCCATCGCCCCCTTCGGGAGGGACCCAGGTGATGTTTTGCGCCGGGTCCTTGATGTCGCAAGTCTTGCAGTGAACGCAGTTGGCGGCATTGATGACGAAACGTGGGGAGACGTCTTCGCCGCCATTTACCACTTCGAACACTCCGGCCGGGCAGTAGCGCTGCGCCGGCTCCGCATAGACAGGCAAATTCACCTGTATTGGTAGGGCAGGATCTTTCAATTTCAGGTGAATGGGCTCGTCCTCATCGTGACGTGTTCCGGAGAGGAAGACCGAGGACAGCTTGTCGAAACTGACAACGCCGTCGGGCCTCGGATAGACAATGGGCTTCGCCTGGGCTGCCGGGACGAGCTGGGCGTAATCCGGGCCCTTGGGAGAAAGCGTGCCGAACGGGCTGAAGCCGAACAGCTGATTCGTCCACATGTCGAGCGCACCCAGCGGCACGCCCAAGGCCGTTCCGTAACGGGACCATAGCGGCTTCACATTGCGGACCCGCTTCAAGTCGCCGAACACGGACGAGGCGCGGTAGGCGTCTTCATAGGCCGTCAGCGTGTCGCCTGCGCGGCCCCCGGTCACGGCCTCGAAGGCGGCGTCCGCCGCCATCATGCCGGACAGGATCGCGTTATGGCTCCCCTTGATTCGGGGCACGTTAACGAAGCCCGCCGCGCAGCCGATCAGCGCACCTCCCGGAAAGGCTAGCTTCGGCACCGCCTGGAAGCCGCCCTCCGTGATGGCGCGCGCGCCATAGGCGATGCGGCGGCCGCCCTCGAGCATCGGGCGGATCACCGGATGGGTCTTGAAGCGCTGGAATTCGTCGAAGGGCGAGAGATAGGGGTTGCGGTAATCGAGATGCACGACGAACCCCACCGCAGCGAGATTGGCGCCGTAATGGTAAATGAACGAGCCCCCGCCGGTGTGATTGTCGAGCGGCCAGCCCATGCTGTGCATGACGAGGCCGGGCCGGTGATTGGCTTCCGGCAGTTCCCATAGCTCCTTAAGGCCGATTCCGTAGGTTTGCGGCGCCCGTCCTGTCGCGAGGCGGTAACGGGCGATGAGCTGCTTGCTGAGCGAACCTCGCGCGCCTTCCGCGATCAGCGTGTATTTGCCGCGCAAGACCATGCCCGGCGTGTAGTTGGATTTATGGTGGCCATCGCGCGCCACTCCGAGATCGCCGGTGATGATGCCCGTGACCTGGCCCTGTTCGCCGAATTCGGCATCAGCCGCAGCGAAGCCCGGATAAATCTCGACGCCCAGCGATTCGGCCTGTTGCGCCAGCCAACGGCAGAGGAGCCCGAGACTGACGATGTAATTGCCGCGATTGCTCATCAGCGGCGGCATCAGGAGATGGGGGACGCGGATGTGTCCGGCGGGTCCGAGGAAATAGAAAAGGTCGTCGGTGACCGGCGTTTCGACGGGCGCGCCTCGCGTCTTCCAATCCGGAATGAGCGCATTCAGTCCGATGGGATCGATCACCGCACCCGAGAGGATGTGGGCGCCGACTTCGGCCCCCTTTTCCAGCACGCAAACGGCGATGTCGCGGCCTTCCGCGGCCGCGCACTGCTTCAGGCGGATCGCAGCCGCAAGGCCGGCGGGCCCGGCGCCCACAACCACCACGTCGAATTCCATGCTCTCGCGGGAATCGGTCATTCGCCGGTCTTAGGTTGAGGCTATTGGCGGGGTCAATGCCGGTCGCGCAACACTGGCGCGGGCGTGCCATTCGCGTAACATTCCACCATGTCCAGTCCGACGCGCGAAGAAACCCTGGCAGCACTCACCTGGCTGGTTGAAGCCGGCGCCGACGAAGCCATTCTTGAAGCGCCGGTGAACCGGTTCAGGGCCCCGCCTGCCCAACAGGGACGCCCTTCCGCACCCTCTCCCCTCCCCGAACCTCCCCCCCGCGCTTCAACCCTCCCACAAGCGGAGGGTCAGAAAATTGCCGCGGCAGAAGCGCCATCGCTGTCCACACCTGCCGGGGCCGCGCGCGCGCTTGCGGCGGGCTGCGCAACGCTTGCCGAACTGAAACAGGCGCTGGTGAATTTCGATGGGTTAGCCGAGTTGAAGCGCGGCGCCAAGAATACCGTCTTCGCGGACGGCAGGCCGGATGCGCGTATCATGCTGATCGGGGAAGCCCCCGGCCGCGACGAAGACGAACGGGGCCTTCCCTTCGTCGGGCGCGCCGGCAAGCTGCTCGACCGTATGCTGGCGGCAATCGGCCGCGACCGCAGCAACGTCTACATCACCAATGTGCTGAATTGGCGGCCGCCGCAGAACCGCGAACCCTCGCCGGAGGAAGCCGCGGCCTGCCTCCCCTTTCTTCACCGCCATATCGAACTCGCCGATCCGCAGCTTTTGATCCTGCTGGGCGCGGTTTCGGTGCGCCATGTGCTCGGATCAACCGAAGGGATCATGCGGATGCGGGGGCGCTGGGAAACCTATCAAAGCGTGCATCTGGGGCGCGCCATTCCCGTCATGCCCACGCTTCACCCCGCTTTCCTGCTCCGGCAACCGGCTGCTAAGCGCTTGGCCTGGCGTGATCTTTTGATGATCGCCGAAAAAATCGAACAGCTCGGGCTTGCCTGACAGGCCTTAGCTGGGCACCATGCCCTCAGGGCTGGGAGAATTCGTATTGAAAAAACTCGCCGCGATAGCGCTCTCCGGACTGTGTTGGCTTGCCCTCTTGGGAGGTGCTCGCGCAGCCGAGCCGACGGCCAGCTATACGGTTCTGTCCCCGGACGATGTGAAGACCTATGGCGAGATTTTCGCTGCGCAGAAATCGGGCCAGTTCGCGAAAGCCGACAAGCTGATCGCCAAGCTCGATGACAAAACCCTCGTCGGCTACGTGCTTGAGGATCGTTACCTCGGACCCCACTACCGGACCAAGTTTCCGGAACTGAAATCCTGGCTCGAATCCTATGGCGATCTCGACGGCGCGGGTAAAATCTACCAGCTGGCCGTCAAGCGCGCGCCCAAGGGTACATCCCTCCCGTCGCCGGTGCGGGCTCATTGGCGCGGCGCTGCGGGAGACGGATTAGCCTTCGAAGGCATGAAGTTTCAGTCCGAGACAGCCTTGCGCGTGGCCGATCAGCTTCGCGCGCTTGCACACGAGGGAAAGGTTGAAGCCGCCGAAGCAATCGTGCGGAAAATCCCGGCCCGTTCGGGCTTGGTCCGCGCCGATATCGACCGGCTTTTCGCCTATGTTGTCACCGCCTATATTGGCGAGATGCGTGATCAGGCGGGCCTTGCGCTGGCCGAAGACGTCATCGCGCGCGGCGGCGTAGCCGTCACCGAGTGCCATTGGATCGCCGGTCTTGCCGCCTACCGGCTCGGGCAATTCGAGTCAGCAGCGAGGCACTTCGAATCTGTGGTGGACACCTCCAATGCGCCCCGGACCTATGCCGCGGCAGCCTTCTGGGCGGCACGAAGCTGGACCCGTACCGGCAATCCCGAACGCGTGCTCACGCTTTACGAGCGGGCTGCCGGCGAGGTGGACACGTTCTATGGGCTGCTCGCCACCCGAGTCCTTGGGCGCGACATGCAAGCCGATTTCGCCGAGCCTGCGTTGGACACGGTGTCCTTCGCCGGGCTGATGCTGGAGACGCCGGCCCATCGCGCCGTTGCGCTGTGGCAGATCGGCCATTCCGAAGCCGTGGCCGCGGAGCTCTCCCGGGCCTTTGGCGAGATGCCGCCCGACCTCGACCCCGCCTTCGCCGCGCTTGCCCGCTATCTCGGCGAACCCGCGCTCGAACTCCGGGCGGCGGAAACCGCCGCGCCCAACATAAAGCTCACCAGCCTCTACCCGGTGCCGCCCTATGAACCGGAAGGCGGATATGCGCTCGATCAGGCGGTCGTACTTGCCTTTGCCCGCCAGGAGAGCCGCTTCGAGCCGGCCGCGCTCTCCAAGGCGGGCGCCCGTGGCGTGATGCAGATCATGCCGCAGACAGCCGTCAATATCACCCATGACCGTTCGCTGGCCGGCGCCAACAAGGCGCGGTTGAACGATCCCGTCTACAGCATCACGCTGGGGCAAAATTATTTGCGTGACCTGCTGGAACGGCAGAACGGCAACCTCTTCAGCATCGCGGCCGCCTACAATGCCGGCGAGGGCAACCTCTCCAAATGGCAGTCGCTGGGCGCGGACAGCGATCCGCTTCTTTTCATCGAGACGATTCCGCTGGCGGAGACGCGCGATTACATCAAGCGCGTTATGACCGATATGTGGATGTACCGCCTGAGATTGGGCCAACCGACCGACGGCCTCGACGACGCCGCGGGCGGAAGCTGGCCCACCTACACCGCCCTGCCGCACTGATTGGCGGCCATGGCCGGACCCCATCCGACGCGTGAGTTCATTCCGGTCCGTATCGCGATCCTGACTGTTTCCGACACGCGCACGCGCGAGAACGACGGTTCCGGCGACACGTTGGAGGCGCGAATCCGCGAAGCTGGGCACCACCTTGCCGACCGCTCCATCGTGCCCGACGATGTGGGGAGGATCGTGGATCGGCTGGTCGCCTGGATCGCCGATCCTGAAATCGACGTCGTCATTTCGACGGGCGGCACGGGGCTCACCGGCCGCGACGTCACGCCGGAAGCCTTCCGCAGCGTGTTCGAGAAGGAAATCGACGGCTTTTCCGCAATCTTCCACCGCATCAGCTACGACAAGATCGGGACCTCGACGATCCAGTCGCGCGCCTGCGCGGGCGTGGCCAAGGGCACCTATCTGTTCGCGCTTCCCGGTTCGCCCGGTGCGGTGAAGGACGGCTGGGACGCCATCCTGAAGCCGCAGCTCGATTACCGGCACAAGCCGTGCAATTTCATTGAGATCATGCCGCGCCTGGAAGAGCATCTTCGGCGGAAATAGCGCCCCTCACCGGGCCCGGGGTTTCTCCGAAACCGGCTGGGTTTCCGCAAAAATCTCGGCGGAAGCTGAAGCAAATCCCTGCGCCCGGACTACCGAACGCCCTAAACCGTCCTATATTTGTCTTTCCGGTCCTCGGCAGGACCGATCATTGGCGGGGGGTGCCTTGATCCATATAGGCCGCTGGCAGACCGTCACGGTATTGTTGATCCTGCTTCTCGGCGCGTTGATAGCGCTCCCCAATTTCCTCGCCGAACGCACCCGCGATTCGCTACCTCGCTGGTTCCCGAGTTCCACGGTCAATCTCGGCCTCGATCTTCAGGGAGGCTCCTATCTGCTCCTAGAAGTCGACATTCCGGGCGTGGCCAGGGAACGCTTGGAAACCGTCCGGGGCGATATCCGCACCGCGGTCCGCCGCGCCCGCCCGGCCATCAATTACAACAGGCTCGACCTGACGCGCGATTCCGTGACCCTGCACCTCGTCGATCCGTCGCAGCGCGAAGCGGCGCGTAAGCTCTTGCAGGACATCGCCTCGCCGCCCGGGACGTTCCTGGGCCTCGGATCGGCCGAATATGATCTGTCCGATGACGGCATGGGCGGGTTCGCGCTGAAGATCTCGCCCGCCTATCAGCGGCAGATGCAAACGCAGATCGTCACGCAATCCATCGAAGTGGTGCGCCGGCGCATCGATGCGTTGGGGACGCGCGAACCCACCATCCAGCAACAGGGCGAGGACCGCATCCTGGTACAGGTGCCGGGCCTGAAAAATCCCGAAGAACTGAAGCGCGTGCTCTCGACCACCGCGAAGATGACATTCCGTCTGGTGGACATGAACGGAAACGTCCAGGAGGCGCTGAGAGGACGCGTGCCGCCCGACGACGAGCTGCTCTATGAACAGGACAAGGCCGGCAGCAACACCACGCCCTATCTGGTTCAGCGCCGCGTCATGGTCTCCGGAGACCGGCTGGAAGCGGCCGCTCCCGGTTTCGATCCGCGCAGCGGCGTCCCCGTCGTCACGTTCCGTTTCGATACGAGAGGAGCCAAGGAATTCGGCGATGTGACCAAGGCCAACGTCAACAAGCTGTTTGCGATCGTGCTCGACAACAAGATCATCTCGGCGGCCAACATCATCGAACCCATCATCGGCGGTTCGGGCCAGATCGTCGGCAATTTCACCGTGGAGACCTCAAACGATCTTTCCATTCTGCTCAATGCGGGTGCGCTGCCCGCCGCGCTGACGGTGATCGAGGAACGCACCGTGGGTGCAGAACTCGGCGCCGACTCGGTTCAGGCCGGCAAGCTCGCAGCGATCGGCGGATTGGCGGCGGTGGTCGTCTTCATGATCGCGACTTACGGGCTGTTCGGACTGTTCGCGACCATCGCGCTCGCGGTCAACATGCTGCTGCTGTTTGCCGTTCTTACCGGCCTGCAGGCCACCCTGACGCTTCCGGGCATCGCCGGCATGGTGCTCACCATGGGCATGGCAGTCGATGCGAACGTTCTGATCTATGAGCGCATCCGGGAGGAAATGCATGGCGGCAAGACGGTGATCGGGGCAATCGATGCCGGGTTCCGCCGCGCCACCGCGACCATCATCGACACCAACATGACGCACGTGCTGGCGGCTGCGATTCTCTATGCCGTCGGTACGGGACCGGTGCGCGGCTTCGCGGTGACGCTGGGCTTGGGAGTCGTCACCTCGTTCTTCACCGCGGTGATGGTGACGCGGCTGATCGTCGTGACATGGCTCAGGCGCATGCGCCCCAAAGCCCTGGTGCTGTGAAGCGCGAATAGAAAACAGGGAAGACTATTCCCGATTCGCGCCTTCCATCACGGCCGGCCCGGGCGCGGTCCTTCCGCGCTCTCCTTCGCGGCGGGCATCCGGTCTACAGCAACCGGCGGCTTTCCGCCGGCCGCGAGATAGGCCTTGTAGCGCTTGTCGCTCTCGTTCATCCACGTGCTCCAAGGACGCTGATCGGCGGGATTCCAATCGAAGCCCGGCTCGCCCGGCACGTGTTCGTTCAGCAAGCCATTCTTGTCCATGTAGATCGCGGGCGACGGTCCGTTGGTATCGCTGCAGGTGTCGGCAAGTGGCCGCACCTTTTCCGGACGCTTATCCTTGTTCAGGTTGAAAGTGAGCTTCGCGGTCAAAGGACCGGTGAAAACCTCGGGATCGTAGATCGTGATCTCGCCCTGGATCTGATCGCCGACGCGCCGGTACGTTTCCACCGCTTCCATATTGTCGGTGAACTCAATGATGCCGCCATGCCAGCCCTTGATCTGGTTGGTATGAACCACCAGCGTATCGCCGTTCCAGAAGCCGATGGATTCGCCGAACCATTTCGGAAACTGCAGATCTTCGGCGACGTGCGGCTCGTTGATATAGACCCAGCGGGTCATATTCGAGCCATTGCCCGTCGCCATAAGCCAAACCTTGTTGGGCGTGGCGATGAACTCATCGGCATCCAGTGCGCTGAAGAATCCGCCGGGCAAACAGAACGCGGTTGGCGACCAAATTCGTCCTTCGGTGGAGGCCTTCAGCTCCTGGACGTATGGTTCCTGATATTTCGGCTTCAGAACTTTCACCACATCGCTCGCCGGGCCTTGCCCGCCGCCGAAGCCGCCGCGGCCGATCCACACACCGCTCCAATCGGGCACCGTGTCTCTCGTGTGCTTGGTGCCGCCTTTCGCTTCCTTGAGCAGCGCCTGGTAGTGCTCCATCGCCGTCTTATAGGGATACGGGCTCGCGAGATTGATGGCGCCCGGCTTGCCGGTGCCCAGCGAACCGTAAAGCCGCGACCCACCGACCTGGCCGGTGTCTTCATAGGGCACCACGCCGATCGCCATGCCGCGAAGCTGGCCGGGCGTGTTGTTCCGGTAGTAGGCCGGATTCGTCCACAGCGCGCGGTCCTGCCGGAAGTCCTTGGTGTTGAAGATCGTGGTCTGGGTTGGGGTCTGGGCCGTTGGGGTTCCGGCAGTTTGAGCGCCCGAGGCGACCAGCGGCGATAGGGCGACGAGGAGCGCGGTCATCGAAGCCGCAGCGATGAGGTTTTTGCGCAAAGCCATTCCTCCCGTGTCACAGGATGCGTTCAAGTCAGCCGAAGCCAGGCAAGCAAACTATTCGAACGTATGCCCGTTCGCCGCGACGATGCTGGTGTAATTGCCGCCCTTGCGGCCGTCCTTCAGCGGGTGATAGACGACCGTCACTTTGTCGCCCGGCATGAAGGAGGTCTTCTTGATGCCGCGGCTGACCATGTTCGAGAGGTTCGACATCTCGAACCAATATTTTTCCATCTCGCCATTCGGGCCCATCACGGCCACGTCTAGCGCGCCATGCGGGTTCACATAAGCGAAGTCGATCACCGTGCCGGTGATTTTCTCGAATTTCGTGTGATCGAACATGGCATGCGAATGATGCGAGAAAGCTGGCGACGCGACGCTCAACGCCAACGCTCCAACCACCACACCGGTCCATTTCAAGTTCATCGACCCTTCCTCCACTTTTGCGACCCGGCAGGGAGCCGGGCGCAAACTTTGCTAACTCCCCGATTCGCTGCCTGTCGTAACCGCAATTGGGCAGACGATTAAATGTGCTCCTATATAGCAGAAACGTGTTCTTCGTCACAGCAACATTGCGAAAGAAGCAAGGTTTCCGGCGCAGGACCGCGGCATACCCCAAACAAAAAAGGGAGGACAACTGGTCCTCCCTTCGTTTGATTGCATCGGCTTCAGCGCGGGGGCGCGCCGCCACCCTGCGGAGGCGGAGGAGGCCCCCGATCGGGCGTCACCGGCACCGCCTGCCATTGCCCGTTACAGGAACGCACATAGGGGTAATAACCTTCCGGATTGTCGCAGTGGAACCAGCTTGGTTCGGGCGCCGGACCGCCCGGCGGGGCCAGATAATCCGGCTGCGGCACCGCATATTCGCGCACGGAAGGCGGCGGATAATAGTAATATGGCGCATAGAACGGATCGTAATATCCGTATCCGAATCCCGGCCCGATGAAGATGCTGCCGCGGAAACCGCCGCCATACCCGCGAAAACCGTCGCCGCGAAATCCGCCGCGGAACCCACCGCCGCCGCCACGGAAACCGCCACCTCCAGCGGCTGTATTCTGCGGGCCGCCGCCACCGCCGCGAGCCGAAGAACCGCCCGACGGCGGTGCGGCCTGGGGACCGAGCTGTGCGTAGGCCGCGCCGGCCGCAAGCAGTGGCGCTGCCAGCACCGCAATGCAAACGACTTTAGAAATATTACCCATACTGTTCTCCTGAAACCGCGATGGCCTGGGGGCAGACCTTCGGAGCGGTCCGATTCCATGTTCCATCTTCTTTGAGTTTAGATGAACCCAGGCTGAACCGCTTTGATCTGGGTCCGTGCCGATTGTTCTTGCTTTGTTCTTATCCTTGCTTAAGATCGCCGCATGAACAGGGTGCTGACCGCCGCGGCCGATCCGAGACTTCTGAAGGGACGTGGAGCCCGCTCGAACGATTCGAGCCGCTATGATTCGGAACGCCGTGTCGGGTTCGACGACGGCTGGGGACAGGACGACGAATCGCCGCCTCCGATTCGGACGGAGGTGATGCGCGATTCGACCCGCACCATCATCGCCCGCAACACCTCGCCGGACATCTCGTTCAACCAATCGATCAATCCCTATCGCGGCTGCGAGCATGGCTGCATCTATTGCTTCGCGCGCCCGACCCACGCCTATCTCGGGCTTTCTCCGGGACTGGACTTCGAGAGCAAGCTGCTGGTGAAGCCCGATGCCGCCAAGCTTCTCGAAGCCGAGCTGAGGAAGCCCTATTACCGCCCGCAAGTCATCGCCATGGGGACCAACACCGATCCTTATCAGCCGATCGAGCGCGAATGGCGGGTGACGCGCTCCATTCTCCAAGTGATGGCGGAGTTCAGGAATCCCGTCGGCATCGTCACCAAATCCGCCCTCATCACGCGTGATATCGACATTCTGGCGCCCATGGCAGCCGAGGGGCTCGTGAAGGTGGCCCTTTCGGTGACCACCCTCGACCGCAAGCTCGCGCGCATCATGGAGCCGCGCGCGGCCACACCCGAGCGACGGCTGGAGACGTTGCGCGCGCTCGCGGCCGCAGGGATTCCCACCACCGTGATGACCGCGCCGATCATTCCGGCGCTGAACGACGATGAGATGGAATCCATTCTCGCCGCGGCGGCCGATGTGGGCGTGCTGCAGGCCGGATACACGCTGTTGCGGCTGCCGCTGGAGATCAAGGACCTGTTCCGCGAATGGCTGGAGGTCCAGGTGCCGGACCGCGCCAAGCACGTGATGTCTCTCGTGCGCTCCATGCGGGACGGCAAGGATTACGATTTCCAATGGGGCACGCGGATGACGGGCACCGGCCCCTATGCGCGGATGATCGCACAACGCTTCAATATCGCCACCCGGCGGCTCGGGCTGAACCGGACGCGGATGGAATTGGACGTCTCGAAATTCCGCCGGCCTTCGGAGCCCGGCGATCAGTTGGCGCTTTTCGGCTGACCTCGAGTTTGAGTCAGATAAGAACACTTACGTGAAATCGATTCGGAGCGGCGGGATGCTTCCCGCGCGCGCCGAGCGCTTTAGCTGTGGGTGCGCCAACGCAGGGGCTTGCCCGGACAGCGCACTTGCGAGCATGACTCCCGGCGCAAGGGGAATCCGGCCGGGTCATGCCGCATTACATCTACGAAGCGCGTCTGCTGAAGACCATGGAAGGCCCTATTGCGGGCGTGGACGAGGCCGGCCGGGGCCCCCTCGCTGGCCCGGTGGTCGCGGCGGCCGTCATCCTCGACCGCAAACGGACACCCAAGGGCCTGAACGATTCCAAGCAGATGACGCCGGAAACCCGCGAGGAAGCCTATGCGCGCATCATGGAATGCGCCGTCGTGGGGGTGGGCGAAGCGAGCGTTGACGAGATCGACCTCGTCAACATCCGCCAGGCGACCCATCTCGCCATGGCGCGGGCGGTGCGCGCGCTCTCAGTGGCTCCCCAATTCGCGCTGGTGGACGGCAACGACGCCCCTGCCCTTCCCTGCCGCTGCGATACGCTGGTGGACGGCGATGCGCGCTCGGTGTCGATTGCAGCGGCCTCCATCATCGCCAAGGTGACGCGGGACCGTATGATGCGCGCACTACACGATGCATTCCCCGGATATGGCTGGTTCACCAACAAGGGTTACGGCACGGAGGAGCATCTGGAAGCCCTGAACCGGCTCGGGCCGTGCGTTCACCACCGCCGAAGTTTTGCACCAGTCTACCAGATATTGCGTCCTGTGAATCCCGTGGACTCAATCGAGACTCAATTTTAAGCGCTTGATTCAACTATTCGATTGACCGCGACTCAGCGGTGAATCACTGTGCCCCGCCTGTGGATGGAAGCCGGGGCGGGCGCGAGCATGGCAAGAAAATCGGACGGCGGATTCGAAGCCAATTGCATCGTCGAGGGCGATTGCGTCGCGGCCATGAACGCCATGCCCGAAGGTGTGGCCGACATCGTTTTTGCCGACCCGCCCTATAATCTCCAGCTCGAAGGCGAACTCCGCCGGCCCGACAATTCCAAGGTCGATGCGGTCGACGATGGCTGGGACCGCTTCGCGAGCCTTGCCGATTACGACCGCTTTACGCACGCCTGGCTGACGGCCGCGCGGCGGGTGCTGAAGGACAATGGCGCCATCTGGGTGATCGGCTCCTATCACAATATTTTCCGGGTGGGCGCGGCCCTGCAGGATCTGGGCTTCTGGATCCTGAACGACGTGATCTGGCGCAAGACCAATCCGATGCCGAACTTCAAGGGCCGCCGCTTCACCAATGCGCACGAGACGCTGATCTGGGCCGCGAAATCCCGCGAGCAGAAGACCTACACCTTCAATTACGAGGCCATGAAGGCGCTGAACGACGAGTTGCAGATGCGCTCGGACTGGACGCTGCCGATCTGCTCGGGCGGCGAGCGGCTGAAGGACGAAGCGGGGCAAAAGGCGCATTCGACGCAGAAGCCGGAATCGCTGTTGCATCGGGTGATCTTGGCGTCCACCCAACCGGGCGAGGTGGTGCTCGATCCGTTTTTCGGCTCCGGCACCGCGGGGGCGGTGGCGAAGCGTCTGGGACGGCGCTTTATCGGCATCGAGCGCGATGCGGGTTACGTGCGGCTGGCACAGGCGCGCATCGCGGACGTCGAGGCCACCGACGCCGATGCGGTTCTGGTAACGCGCAGCAAACGCGCCGAGCCGCGCATCCCGTTCGGCACGCTTGTCGAGCGAGGGCTGCTGAAACCGGGTGCGGTGCTGATGGGATTGGGGGGACGGCATCGTGCGAAGGTGCGCGCGGACGGGACGCTCGTCTGCGCCGATGCGACGGGCTCGATCCATCGCATTGCCGCCCATGTTCAGGGGCTCGATGCCTGCAATGGCTGGACGTTCTGGCATTATGAGCACAAGGGCGCGCTGATACCGATCGATCTGTTGCGCCAGCAGGTCCGCGCCGAATTGAACTGAGCCTTCCCCCGCGTCGCAGTCTATGGATTGCGTACCCACAGGAACGCGCTTGCCGAAGCGGCAACGGCCATCAGAGCTCCCGCAGCGGCGGCAGCATGAACGTCGGCGAGCAATTCCGGGCCCTTGGCGCCAAGCGCCGCGCCAAGCAGGGCCGTCGCGACGAGCCCTCCGGTACGCGATACCGCGCTGTTGAAGCCGGACGCCGAACCCGTGTGGGCGGCATCGACCGAGGCCAGCACCGCTGTCGTCAGCGGAGCCACGGCTCCGGCCATGCCGAGCGATAGGGTCAGAACGGCGGGGAGCACAATCGTCCAATAGTTGCCGCTATCGTCCATCCGCAGCATCAGCGCGAAGCCGGCCGCAACCACGAGCGATCCGATCGTCAGGGGCAAGCGCGGGCCAATGCGGCCTCCCACTCCGCCCATCAGCGGCGATGCCAAAGCAATCACCACCGGAAACGGCAGGAGCGCAGCACCCGCAGCGGTTCCGGAATAATGAGCGGAGGTGATCAGTACATAGGGAAGCAGGACCAGCAATCCCCCGAACGCGCCATACAGGAGAAACGTCAGCACTGTGAGGCCGATGAAGGTTTGCGACCCGAAGAGCGCCAACGGCATCATGGCGCGTTCCCCGCGTGCACCTTCCAGGCGCACGAACACGAGCGACCATACCGTCCCGGCCGCCAGCGCAATGAAGGCTTCATCCGTCCAGCCAGCGCGTCCGGTGCCAATCGTCAGTCCCCAGGTCAGCGCGCCCAGTGCGAATGTCGCCATCAGCGCGCCCAGCAGATCCAATGATGGTTTCGCGCCTCCTCGCCGATCCGGGACGAAGAGAAGCGCAAGCACGATTCCAGCAAGCGCCAACGGCAGATTCAGCAGGAAAATCGCGCGCCATCCGACCGTATCGATCAACCACCCGCCAAGCACGGGGCCAACCGCGCCCACCATCGCGCCCATTGCGGCCCACGTCCCGATGGCGCGGCCGCGCTCCTCACCGGAAAACGTCTCGCCGAGAATGGCGAGGCTGTTCGGGAGCAGGATGGCGGCGCCTATGCCCTGAACCGCACGCGCGGAGAGCAGCCAAAGCGAACTCGTCGCCATGGCACAGAAGGCCGAAGCCAGCGCAAAGACCGCAATTCCGAAAATCAGCAGCAGCTTGCGGCCGAAGCGATCCCCCGCGGCACCGCCGAGCAGCAGAAGGGCGCTGAGCGGCAAAAGATATGCGTTGATCACCCATTGAAGCGCATCGGCCTTCGCATTGAGAGTTCCACCGATCGCAATCAGGCCGACATTGACGACCGAGCCGTCCACGAATGCGAGACTGGAGGCAAGGATCGTTGTCGCCAAGACTAGAACGGGATGGCGCACCGCCGATGTTGACGCCACGGTCCGCGCCACCGCGGCATCGCACGCCGTGTGAATGAAGAGGCTCACGTCACGTCCTGTCCGATGCCCGGGCGAAGCTTGCGATACTAACAATGACGCCGCCGCGACAGCGAGGGGCTCGAAACACGTTTTGATAGGGAGACAGCCCGCGCGTATCTTGCCGGTTTCCCGAGGCACGTAAATGCGAGCCCGCAATGGGAGATCATCCCCATGACACCTGACGGACTGACGATCTGCGCGAGCAGCCACGGACCCGAGGAGACGATGGATCGGCTGGTTGCCGCGGTGACGGCGCGCGGGATAAGCGTGCTTGCGCGCATCGACCATGCGGCGGCAGCGGCAAAAGCGGGCATGGAATTGCGGCCGACGGAAGTCCTGATCTTCGGCAATCCCAAAGCCGGTACGCCGCTGATGCAATCCACTCAGACGATAGGCATCGACCTGCCGCTCAAGGCGTTGGTCTGGCAGGACGAGAAGGGAAAAACCTGGTTCGCCTATAATGATCCGAAGTGGATCGCGGCGCGACATGGCGCAGGGAGCGCCGTCGATCCAGCGCTGGACGTCATGACGGCCGCGCTGGCAGCAGTCGCGAAGGAAGCAACCGAGGGCGCTGCGGGCGCTTAGAGCGCGCGATCCCGCGCCAGCCATTCCGGCTTGTCGCTGCCGAGGCGCGGGGTGGTGCGCGCCCAATAAGGCTGCGTTTCGGACATGCCGAGTGCCGGACCGAGCGTCTTCAGCGCGCCGTAGCAGGTATCCGCCGAAACGTAGCGCCGCTCGAGTTCCGCATCCGACAAATGTTCGGGCGCGGCGGCGAAATCCTCGAGAAGCCCCTGCCGCTGGATGAACATCGCTGCCTGACACAGCGATGCGCGCACCGCCCAGCTACCGCCCTCGCGCGCGCGCCGCGCCAAAGCGAGCATCGTGCCATAGGCAGCGAGATAGCCGGTGTTGTAATCGCACATCGGAGCGAAGACGAGCTTGGGCTGGCCGGCGCCGGTCCGCTCGCCTTGCGTCTGGCAGATGCCGGTCACGGCTTGTGCGATCTGCTCCCACCCGGCGCGGGCGCCGAAGGGGCCGCCGGAACCGAAGCAACTGACCGACAGATAGACGATGCCCGGACGCAGCGACATCAGCCGTTCCACGCTGAAGCCGAGAAGGGCCAGCCGCCCGGGACGGTATCCGTCGATCACGACGTCGGCGCCGCGTATCAGGTCCGCGAATGTAGCGGCATCGGCATCGCGCTTGAGGTTCAGGAAGCAACTGCGCTTGCCATGGCTCGTGTCGCGCACGTGCTCGGGCGTCTGCGGCAAATCCTCGGCCGTGACCATGAGGACATCGGCGCCATGATCGGCGAGGCTTCGCCCGCCAACGGGGCCGGCGAGAATGCGCGTCAGGTCAAGCACGCGAACGCCGGAGAGCGGTCTGTCGCCCATGTGAAACGCCTCGGGCGGAACATCGCCGATGCGCGTGATTTCAACCACCGGCCGGCCCGCGAGATAGGCCCCTTGCGGGTGTTCGAGCCATTCGGACGGCGTTCGTATTTTTCCCCCACAGGCCCGCGCCTCGGCGATTGCATCTTCAAGCGCGTCGGCGTTCCAGTGCGCAATGGCTGCACTGACGCCAGCCGGCGTGTTCTCGCATTTCAGCACGCTGAGCACGCGCTTCGCGAGATTGGGGAGATTGAGATGCGGCAGGAAATAGCGACCATCCATGGTGCGCCAAGGCTGTGTAACAGTCAGCATCTGCGCCTGCGCGTCCGGTATGGGAATGTGCTTGTAGGCGCCTGTCTCGTCGCGCTTGACGGTGTAATCGCCGGTCCGCAGCGTTGCGGCGGCTTCGCGGACGGAAACCTCGATCCTTTGACGACGGCCGGTGCGGAGTTGCCAGATATCGTTGGCTGCGACTCCGATTGCCGCCAAGGACGCGGCTGTCGTCTCCCCGGCCCGAAAAGGAGTTTTGAAGAACGGATCGCTTCCGCGGATGCTGATCTCACCGGGCTCGATGGGCGCGCCGCCCCTCAAACGAAGCAACTCCGTGAGCGCGGAAATAGCGACACTCATGATCGGATCACACCGTCCTTGCCGGCCGGATCAGCGGGCGGCCAAGCGCGGTCTTGCGCGCCGCGATGGGGAGCCCGGCACATCCAAGCCCGGCGATCAGCATCAGCGGAAGCAGCGCCAGCTGGAAACTGCCGGTCGCGTCGCGGATCATGCCAATCGAGGCGGTGGTCACGATGGCCGCGACATTGCCGAGCGCATTCACCTGCGCAAATCCGACCACGGCGGCCGGCCCTGCGAGCCATTCCGAGGTCAGCCCAAGAAACGGTCCCTTCATGGCTTGTGAACCGATCATCGTTAGGCACAGCACCAGGATGAACAGCCACAGCTCGTGCACGAAAGCAGCCGAGGCGAGCGCAACGGTCGAGAGCGCAAGCGGCAGAATCGTATGCCACAAGCGTTCGCCGGAAAGGTCCGAGCGGCGCCCCCACACGAGCATCGCAATTGCAGCGAGCGCGAACGGAATGGCGTTCGTCAGGCCGACCTGCATGTTCGTCAGGCCGAATTCCTTGATCATCTGCGGCTGCCAGAGCGCGAGAGCCTGGCTCACGCCGACGCTGCCGGTGAAGGCAAGCGAAAGCAGCAGCACGTATGGATCGAACATGACACGCCATACCCCCGCATGAGGGACTTTGGTTGCTGCCGCTTCGGCGGCGAGCTGTCCGGCGAGCCAGGACTTCTCCCCAGCGTTTAGCCAAGGCGCGGCCGAGAGATTCGGAGGCAGAAACAACAGCAGCGCTAATCCGAGTACCACCGCAGGAAAGCCCTCGATCAGGAACATCCATTGCCAGCCGCGAAGGCCGAGCGCTCCGTCAAGACCGAGAAGCGCGCCCGAAACCGGTGAACCGACCACGCTGGAGAGGGGAATCGCAACGGCAAACAACGCCATCACCCTCGCCCGGTGCCGGGGTGGAAAGAACGCCGCCAGATACAGCATCGCGCCCGGAAAATATCCGGCTTCCGCTGCGCCGATCAGCAGCCTGACGCCGTAGAAGGAATGGGCGCCGGCAACGAACATCATCCCTGCGGACGCGATTCCCCAACTGATCATGATACGGGCAAGCCAGCGCGGGCCTCCGATGCGCGCCTGAACGAGGGTCGAGGGAATCTCGAAGATCACGTAGGAGATGAAGAACAGTCCGGCGCCGAAACCATATTCGACGTTGGTCAGGCCGAGATCGTGGTTCATCTGGAGCGCGGCAAAACCCGCGTTCGCCCGGTCGATATAGGCGATGAGAAAACCGAGCGTAATGGGGACCGCGAGCCGCCATGTGAGCTTTGCGACAATGGCTTTCTCGGCGGCTGCGTCGATCTGATCGTCGGGCATGTCCCCTCCCCCCCGCATCGTTGTGCGTGACGGACAGGATATTCATTGCCGGCCGCGAGCGGGGAGAAAAATTCGCTTCTTCGGCATAGTCGCGTTTGACGGCTGGTCCGGACCTAAATAGCATCGCCGCGGCCATAGAACGCCGCTTCTGCGAGAGGAATTTCCATGCGCGCACCATTGGCGGTCATCGCGGCTTTGATGCTTTCCGCGGCTTCGGCGGCGGCGCAGCCCCGCACCACGCTGGACATCTATGTGACGGACGTGGAGGGGGGCAACGGCACGCTCTTCGTGACGCCTGCGGGCGAGTCGGTTCTGATCGATACGGGCAATGCCAACGGCGCGGTGCGCGATGCGGGGCGCATCATGGACGCGGTTCGGGACGCGCATCTGACCCAGATCGACCACCTGATCCTGACCCATTACCACGCCGACCATTTCGGCGGCATGGAAGAGCTGTCGAAGCAGATTCCGATTCGGGAATTTATCGATCATGGGCCGAACGTGCAGGAAGGCGTCGGCGCGGATTGGGAGAAGGATGTCTATCCCAAGCTTTATGCGCGTGCGAAGCACACGGTGGCCAAACCGGGTGACCGCATCCAGCTTAAAGGCATCGACTGGCGCATCGTGGCATCGGCCGGTGAGATGATTTCGAAAACGGCGCTCCCCGGGGCCAACAAGCCTAATCCGGAATGCGCCAAATTCCAGGACATCGACAACAATCAGGAAGACCCGATGTCGGTGGCGAGCTACATCACCTTTGGCAAATTCCGTACCGCCCATCTTGGCGATCTTCCCCGGAAGATGGAATTCAAGATGATGTGCCCCAACACCAGCCTGCCGCCGGTCGGTTTGTTCCTGGGCCTGCATCACGGGGTGGAGAGTTCGAATTCGCCGGTGATGGTGCATGCACTGCGCCCGCGCGTCGCCATCATGAACAACGGCACGCGCAAGGGCGGCGACCCAACCACCATGATGAGCGTTCACACATCGCCCGGCTTCGAAGATCTGTGGCAGATCCATTTCTCGCAGCTGAGCGGGCAGGAATACACCCAGCCGGGCATGTTCATTGCCAATCTGCTGGATGAGGCATCGCCCACCATGCCGATTGCGCCCATCGCAGCGCCCCAACCGGGTGCGGCTGCGCCACCCGCGCCGGTCCACAACGGCAAGGCCTATTGGATAAAGGTGTCGGCACGGGCGGATGGGTCTTTCACCGTCACCAATCAACGCAACGGCTTCAGCAAGACCTACGGCGTACCTGGAAGTTAGTACTCGGCCGGTACGCCAACCGGGCGGCGCGCCCTACCCCTTTGGATCGTAGAACACCAGGCCTTCGATCTTTTCGGCGGCTTCCGGATCGAGACGGGCCCTGAGTTCGATGACGTTGCGGTCCGGGTCACGGAAGAAGACCGAGACATGACCGTCCCCGAACGTCACCGGACCCTGGGTGATGGCGGTCCCTATTTCCTTCAGAACGGCGATGGTGTGGCGAATGTCGGCGACGCGGAACGCCACATGGGTGTAGCCGGGGTGCTTTTCGGGTACGTCCATCAGGATGTTCTTGCCGCCCGTAAGGTCGACGCCGTTGACGATGAGGTTCAGCTCGACCCCAACGGAATTCTTGACGATCACGACCGCGTCGAAATCCGATACGTGCGCGAGTTCAAACCCGAGTCCGGCGTAAAAGGCGAGCGCGCGCGCTTTGTCGGTCACCCGGATGCCGATGTGGTCGACCTGTTCGATGGCCATCGTTGCCATTATTTTCTCCGCAATATCTGAACACCTCACGCGCCTCGCAGGCCGGCCAAACGAAGCTCCGGCGCCCGCCTCCTAACCCGCCCGCCTCACAGCGGCAGGGCGAATTCCTTGCCCTTGTTGCCCGCCGCGAACCCTGAGAAGATCTCGTTGACCTTGTCCCAACTCTTGAGCTTTCTCATATTGGAAAGCCACCGACTCACGTTCGGGTATGAGGCAAGATCGCAGCCGATCAGATCGCCGATCGAAACTAGGCAAGCCCCGAAATAGTCCGCGATCGTGATCTCGTTGCCGCAAAGATATTGGTTGTTGGGTCCGATCCAGTGGTCGTTCAGAAGCTGAAGCCACTTCTTCGACCCTTCTTGGCCCCACGCCACGGTTCCGGCATGCGCCTCCTCGGTTCTGCGTTTGTGGTGGGGGAAGAGCTGCGGATAGACGAGGTTGTAACCGAAATCACGATAGAAGCCCGTGTTCAGCCAGTCCATGACCTCGTTGACCTTGGCGCGCTTCTTGAGGTCCTTCGGGTATGAGGGCAGGTCATATTTGTCGGCCAGATATTTCAGGATCGCCGAGCTTTCGGTAAGCCGCAAATCGCCGTCCTCGAGAAGGGGAACCTGCCTGTTCGGATTGACCGAAATATAGGGCTCCTTGTGGTGGGCGCCGGTCATGAGATCAACCGTCTCTTCGTCGACCGCGATATTGTTTTCAGCGCAGAAAAGGCGAATTGGCCGGCTCACAGTCGATACGGGATGCATATAGAGCTTCATCGAAATACTCCGTGAATGGCTTGGGGGCGAAATGGTGGAACACGCGAAGAGGCGTGCGGGATGACAACGCGGTTACGGGCGGCGGCTCTTTTGTACCGGAGAGAGGAAGAGGTTACCGCATCCGGTCAGTCCGATCTAGCGGTTGCGCTCCTGCACGCGATGGCCACGCCATTATTGGCGCACCACCCGCGTTTGGGTGACCAGGCCCTCGTCATTCGAGAAGCGGTGCAGCAGGTATGCGGGCGCGTCACCGAAGGCATCGGCTTCTCTTCGCACATCCACGGCAATGCTCGGCATAACGGTGGCAATCGTCCCGCCCCACGGGACACGGTGCAGACAATGGACATGACCGCAGAGGAGTTGCGCGACCTGGGGATGGAGGCTGACCAATGACGCCAAATTCACCGCGTCCTGTGGGCACCGGTACCCGTCGATATAATGCGGGGCGATGTCGAAAGGGGGATGGTGGATGAAAAGCAGCGTCGGCCTCTCGGGTTCTCTCGCGAGCGTTTCCTCCAGCCAGGCGAGCCGGTCCGCGCCGAAAACGCCCTTTCGTTCGCCCGCAACGACCGAATCGAGTGCGACCAGGCGCAACGGATAATCTTCGATCGTGTAATGGAGAAGATCGCCCTCCATCGGCAGGTAGCCAGCATCGTCGAACGCAACGCGCAGCGTGGCTTTCCCGTCCCGATTGCCGGGGGTGATAAAAATCGGCGCTTCCAGTTCCGCCAGGATCGCGCGCAGATGCGCATACTCGTCGGCGGTACCTTGCTGCACGCTGTCGCCCGTGTGGATCACGGCGTCCGCCCCTTGGCGGTTGATGTCGTCGATGCACCGCCGCAGATTGTCGGCACGGCTCGCAGCCACCGCTTCGTCCGACGCCTTTGCCAGAATGTGGGTGTCGCTGATCTGGGCGATGAGCATCCAAGATTTCTCCGATCCCGGTTACACAATGCTGTCGTAATAGGCTTGCAGGGTCTCGATCACCTCCCTGCGGCTGAACTCCTCGGGTATCGGTTCCCGGCGGGCGAACATTTCGCGCAGCCGCGTACCGGATATTGCGAGACGATCCTTCGGTCCATGCGGACACGTCTTGCCCGTCGCCATAGCCTTACACCTGTAACAGAAAAAGGTTATGTCGATCTTCAGCGGCTGGATTTCGATGCTGCCTGCGGGAATCGCATCGAAAATATGCTGCGCATCGAACGGTCCGTAATAACTTCCGACGCCGGCATGATCGCGGCCGACGACCAGATGCGTGCATCCGAAATTCTGACGGAACACGGCATGCAGCAGCGCTTCGCGAGGGCCTGCGTAGCGCATCTCGATGGGACAGCCGGCCTGGATCACCGTGCCGGGCACGAAATAGTTCCTGACCAGCGCATCGATGGCGTTGCTTCTGACTTCGGCGGGAATATCGCCCGGCTTCAGCGCGCCCAGCACCTGCTGAATGAGCAAACCGTCGCAGATTTCGATAGCGACCTTGGCGAGGTATTCGTGGCTCCTGTGCATGGGATTACGGGTCTGGAACGCCGCAACCTTCGACCAGCCATTTGCCTCGAACATCGCCCTCGTTTCGGCCGGCCGGTGATAGAGCCCCTTATAGGTTTCGGGATAGCGCCCCTCGGAGAGCGCCATGACGGGCCCGGCCAGATTGACCGGCGGCTGCGCCATGACCTTGCGTACGCCGGGATGCGCGGTATCGGTCGACCGAAACACCTCTCTGCATTCCAACTCCCGGTCGATCGGATATATTTCGGTCACCGTCTGGATCGCCAGAATCTCGCCGCTGCTCCCGTCGATGAGCGCGATCTCCTGCCCGATCCCGATGCCCGCCGCGATGTCCTCGTGACAGGAACACGTGATGGGGATGGGCCAGAATATCCCGTTGCCCGTCAGCATATCGGTGCAGCAGCCGCGCCAGTCCTCTTCCCCCATAAATCCGTCAAGCGGTGTGTAGGCGCCCATCGCCAGCATGAAGAGGTCCGACACTTCCCGGCTCGTCAGGGGTACTTTGACGAGCTTTTCGGCCCGTTTGACCTCCTCTGCCCGCTCCGTCCGGGGTAGCAGCAACGGCTTGAGGGCCCCCCGGCCGTGCGGTGTTACCAGTGTCGACATTTTTGGGTGTCTCCATGACTGCCATCTGAGGTCCGCCCCGAACGGCCCTGCCCCCCTGCCGCGGCGCGAATTATTCGCCTCGCGTTTGCCTTGCACATGGACGGAAAACATCAGATATTCAACAAGGATTATACGTTAAATGGGTCGGGAGAAGGTCAAAGAGGGGAGCTTCAGTCACACCGGCCCACGCGGGCCGGGGCAAAGCGGCGGCTGCTAAAACCGGCCCAGCGCCTGCACACGGACATATCTCCCTAAGGCTCTGACGAACGTTCGACGGTGCCGCCGGCAAAACCGCCGCGCATCGCCAATAAACGACTGCTAACACCGGGGTCATTGAATGCTCAGCAATCCCTTCGCCGCGCTTTCGGCGTCCGTACCACCCATCCTCATGCAGACCTATGTCGTCATCATGATAATCCTCGTCGCCGGCGGAACGCTGTACGACACCATTCACAAGGGAAGCGCGACCTATTTCTTCAACAATTGGCGCAAAGCAAACAACAAGGGAGTGCGGGACGTCAGCGGCGGTCAGATGGCGTCCATGGCCGTCCAGACCGCTCTGGTGGAGGGCCTGACGTCGGGCGAATTCTGCAACCCGAGGCGCAGGATCGCCCATCTTCTGACGATGTACGGGTTCCTCGCCTATGTGATCTCGACCGCCATCATGGTGCTCTGGTACCCGACGCCGGCTGTTCCGGCACCGGCCATCCTGCCGGGACTATGGTACATCGGGGGCGCGATGGTTTGCCTCGGCGGCTATTGGTTCTGGTTCTTCATCCGGGTCGATGTCGCCGCCGAAGGCAATTCGCCCTTCCGCATCGTGCGCGCCGACCTGTTCATCCTCTCGCTTCTCGCGAGCGTGACGCTGGGCCTCGTCTGGGCGTATCTGCAGGCGGCGGGCAATCCGTGGACGGAAATATTCCTCGGATTGTATCTCATCGCAACGACGGTGCTGTTCGGCTCCGTTCCGTGGTCCAAGTTCTCGCATATGTTCTTCAAGCCCGCGGCCGCCTTCCAAAAGCGGGTTTCCGAAGCCAACGGTTCGAGAAGCAATCTGCCCCGCAAAGCCGACAAGCCGGAAATATTCGGCAGCGCGCGCCGCCAGCCTCGCCACTACTGACACGCCTCTTCATCGGTCTCAGGAGCCAACGGAAGATCATGCCGACATTCGTCTATATGACTCGGTGCGACGGCTGCGGATATTGCGTCGATATCTGCCCGTCCGACATCATGCACATCGATACGACCTATCGCCGTGCCTTCAACATCGAACCCAATATGTGCTGGGAATGCTATTCCTGCGTGAAAGCGTGTCCCCAGAACGCGATCGACGTACGCGGTTATGCCGATTTTGCGCCGTTGGGCCACAGTGTCCGCGTGCTCCGCGAAGAAGAGAAAGCCACCATTTCCTGGAAGATCAAGTTTCGTGACGGCCGCGAAAAGGATTTCGTTTCGCCGATCAGGACCACGCCATGGGGATCGATCAAGTCGCCTGCCGATTACGACGCGCCGAGCCCGGACGCCATGAAATCCCAGGAACTTGCGCACGAACCCGATGCGCTGAACGTCGGCAGCCTGCCCGCGCTGACGCCGGATCGGCTGAAGCGGTGGGCGGTCTGATGGGGCTGTTTACGCGCAGGAAAACGGTTTTCGTGGATTCGGACATTCTGGTCGTCGGCGGCGGCATGGCCGGCTGCGGGGCCACCTACGAATCCAGGTATTGGGGGCGCGACCTGAAAATCGTTTGCGTCGAAAAGGCGAACATCGAGCGCAGCGGCGCCGTTGCCCAGGGTCTCTATGCGATCAACTGCTACATGGGCATGCAGTGGAACGAGAACCAGCCCGAGGATCATGTCCGCTACGCCCGGAACGACCTCATGGGTCTCGTCCGCGAAGACCTCGGCTACGACATCGCCCGGCACGTCGACGCCACGGTGCACAAATTCGAAGAGTGGGGCCTTCCGATCATGAGAAACCCGGAAACCGGGCGGTATCAGCGCGAAGGCAAGTGGCAGATCATGATCCACGGCGAGAGCTATAAGCCAATCGTCGCCGAGGCAGCCCGCAAGGCCGCCACCGAAGTCTACAATCGGATCATGGTGACGCATCTGCTGATGGACAAGACGAAGTCCAACCGCGTCGCCGGGGCCGTCGGCTTCAACGTCCGCACCGGGGATTTCTACGTCTTCCGCGCCAAGGCGGTCATCGTGTGCGCGGGCGGTGCGTCGCACATCTTCAAGCCCCGCTCGGTTGGAGAAGGCATGGGACGCACTTGGTACGCGCCATGGAGCAGCGCCTCTGCCTACGCTCTACCGATCCTCGCCGGCGCCAAGATGACACAGATGGAGAACCGGATCGTCCTCACCCGCTTCAAGGACGGCTACGGTCCGGTGGGGGCGTATTTCCTGCATCTCAAGACCTACACCGAGAACGCTTACGGGCAGGATTACGAGGCCTTCTGGCGCGATTCGATCGAGCAGATGGTTGGCGATTACGTCAATCATCACCCGGTGCCGACCTGCTTGCGCAACCACGCCCTTCTCGAAGAGGTGAAAGCCGGCAGAGGCCCAATCCGCATGGTGACGACGAAGGCGTTTCAGGACCCGCACAAGGAGACGATCGGCTGGGAGAACTTCCTCGGAATGACGATCGGACAGGCGGTCGTGTGGGCCTCGCAGAACATCGATCCCAAACATACCAATCCCGAGCTGACCACGTCGGAGCCTTACGTTATGGGCTCTCACGCCACCTGCTCCGGCGCATGGGCGAGCGGACCCTCGGACTACGCCCCTGCCGAATATCAGTGGGGATATAATCGGATGATGACCGTCGACGGATTGTTCGGCGCCGGCGACACCATCGGCGGCACCGCCCACAAATTTTCGTCGGGATCCTTCACCGAGGGCCGGATCGCCGCAAAGGCGGCGGTCAATTACGTGAACGGTCTGGGCAAGGAGCAGCCTCAGGTCAGTGAGGCGGAGTACGAGGATTTCAAGAAGACGATCTACCAACCCCTGGAGACCTATCGGGTTGGCCGCAACGAGATCGTCGCGGGCACCGTTTCACCCAGCTACATTTTGCCGATCCATGGCCTTCAGCGTCTTGAGAAGATCATGGATGAGTATGTCGGTGGCATCGGCGCCTTCTACACGACGAACGAACCGCTGCTCACCCGCGGCCTCGAATTGTTGAAGATGTTGAAAGAGGACCTCGACCATCTCGGCGCCGAAGACATTCATCAGCTTCAGCGGGCCTGGGAGCTTCAGCACCGGGTCCTGGCGTCGGAGGCCGTGACGCAGCACACGATGTTCCGCAAGGAAACGCGCTGGCCGGGATATTACTATCGCGCCGATCATCCCAAGCTCGACGATACCGACTGGCACTGCTTCACCCTATCCCGCTATGACCGGCATTCCGGGAAATGGGAAATGGAGAAGGCGCCCGTGTATCACATCGTGGATTAGCGCTTTTATTATGTGCCGCAGAACGTCTGATGCACGACCTGCTCGGGACGCGGCAGATCGGCGTAACGGCTGAAATCCGGCTGATCCTCGAAGGGCGCGGAGAGCACCATCGTCAAAGTCTCGAAGGGGATGAAATTCCCGTCGTCCACGGCGGCACGTATCGCCTCCTCCACCAGATGGTTGCGCGGAATGAATAGCGGGTTCGCGGCCTGCATCGCTTTCCTGCGGATCGTTGGATCGCCGCCCTCCTCCGCCAGCCTTTGCCGCCATTTGGCGGCCCATGCGTCGAATTCGGCGGGCTCGGCAAAGAGGCTCCGCACGGACGCTTCAGCGTCGGGTTTCTCGGACGCGTCGCACAGAAACCGGAAGGTCAGCGTGAAGTCGGCGCCGTTGCGGGCCATGCAATCAAGGAGGTCCTGGGCCAGCGCGGAATCGCTCGCATCTGGCCGGAGCAGGCCGAGCTTACCTCTCAGCCCCGTCACATAGGCCGCTTCGAAGCGCGCATTGAATGTGTTGAGCGCCTCATGCGCCGCTTTGACCGCCGCATCCTGATCTTCCGCAAGCAGAGGCAAAAGCGCCTCTGCGAGACGCGTGAGATTCCATTGTGCGATGCGCGGCTGGTTAGCGTAGCTGTAACGGCCCATCTCATCGATCGAGCTGTAAACCGTCGCCGGATGATAGGCATCCATGAAGGCGCAGGGGCCGTAGTCGATGGTCTCCCCGGCTATCGACATGTTGTCGGTGTTCATGACGCCGTGAATGAAGCCCACCAGCAGCCATTTCGCGATGAGATCGGCCTGCCGCGCGATCACACGTTCGAGAAGGGCGCGGTAGCGGTTCTCGGATTCGACGGCTTCGGGATAATGTCGCGCGATCGCGTGATCGGAGAGGCGGCGAACTGCATCCAGATCCTGGCGAGCCGCGAAAAACTGAAACGTGCCGACACGGATGTGGCTGGATGCGATGCGGGTGAGTACCGCGCCGGGCACCGGCGTCTCGCGCCACAGGGTCTCGCCGGTGGTCACGGCGGCGAGCGCGCGAGTCGTCGAGATTCCGAGCGCCGCCATTGCCTCGCTGACGATATATTCACGCAAAACCGGCCCCAGAGCTGCGCGTCCGTCTCCCCGACGGGAAAAGGGCGTCGGGCCGGCCCCCTTTAATTGGATGTCGCGGCGCACACCATCACGGCCGATGATTTCGCCGAGAAGGATGGCGCGTCCATCGCCGAGCTGCGGCACGAAGTTGCCAAACTGATGGCCGGCATAAGCCATGGCGAGCGGCTCGCCGGTCCTGGGTACGCGGTTGCCCGCGAGAATTTCCACTCCCTCGGGTGTGGAAAGCAATGCAGGATCGATGTTGAGATGAAAGGCGAGCGTCTCGTTCAGCCGAATGAGACGCGGCGCGCGGACCGGTGTGGGATTGAGCCGGGCAAAGAAGCGGTCGGGCAGCCGGGCATAGCTGTTGTCGAATGCAAAAATATCGATTGCTTCGGTTTGCACGGTCACGGGAATCCTGAGCAGGTTTTCATCGGCAACATCGACAGTATAGAGCCCCGCACCGCGCGTCGATTGCCGCCGGCAGATGCATGGCAATGCCGCCTCGTCCCGGTAGAATGAGAGCTGCAAGCCTCGCTCATCGGAACCAAAATGTTCGGGATTTTTGGCCGTTCCCAGGAGTTGCTAAGCCTTGACCGGGCGTTTCGAGCGGCCGGCCTCAATCCGAGAGGCGTGCCGGAAGCGGTGAAGCTGACGACGCTGAAGCGGCTGAAGGAAGCGAGCCCCGGACGAACTCCGGATCCTCTCGCCTTTGCGGCCGCTGTGAAACTCCTGGCCTATTGCGTGCTCGGACGTGAGGTCTTCACGCAATCGAACGGTGCCGACCAGACCGGAAGCGTTGAAGAACGTTTGGTTGACGCGCTCGAGACGGGTTATGGGCTGGATGCGCGGCTCGTGCTGTTGACCCTGCATGCTCGTATGATCCATGCCAGCGTGGTCGAGCGGTACACGCTGACGGCCGAGTGACACAGCGAACAAAGAGGGAGCCCCAACATGGAGACCGCCGGCGATCGCTTGCTTCGCTATGCGCCGGCGACACTGCGCAACCGGGAACCGATTCTGGCTGTCCTGCAACGGGTGTTGCCGGAAGCGGGACTGTTGCTCGAGATCGCAAGCGGCAGCGGCGAGCATGCGGCCTTCATCACGCCCCGTCTTTCTTCCGGCTGGGAATGGCAGCCGAGCGAGCTAAACCCCGGCGCGCTTGCCGATATCGACGCCCACGCAAGCAATTCCGGTTGTTCGCGCATCCGCCCCGCGATCGTCTTGGATGTGTGCCAACCCGATTGGCCGGTTGCGTCCGCAGACGCGATATTGTGCTGCAACATGATCCACATTGCTCCATGGCAGGCCGCGGAGGGCTTGTTCGCCGGTGCCTCCCGGACCCTCGCCAATACGATGCCGTTGATTCTCTATGGGCCGTTCAAAAGGAACGGCGTGCATACCGCGCCCTCCAATCAGTCCTTCGACGAGGGGCTCCGGACCCGCGATTCGAGATGGGGCGTGCGCTGTCTTGAGACTGAAATGGTGCCTTTGGCGGACAAATCAGGCTTTGCGCTGCATGAAGTGATGTTAATGCCTGCCAACAATCTGACTATCATATTCAGGCGTGCCTAGGCGGCGTTGGCCCGGCAAGAGCAAGGCGAGCCATTTCTCCCGAGCGCGCGTGCAGAGAAGCAGAACGGCTTCAAAAACTCGCTATCGACCCGCCATTGCGCAGCATCCGTCTCTATAAGGAGGAATCGCAAACCGATCCGCCTATTACGTAATGCGCGACGTCACCCGAAAGCGACGGCGTACAATCGCCCGAGTGGCGCGCAGGCAACGTTACCAAATCCCAATCTAATGACGATGTAGCTCCAATGTTGGATTTGCTAGCCTGCGCAGGTGTATTGCGGGTGGTATCGTTACTGTACCAGGAAACGTTCCCACGCTTCGCGGCGACCATTTTTTGTCGTTGCGGGTGTCAGTGGGCGCCTGTGCCGCATAAATGGGAACGCCGATCGATTGTCACGATTAACATACCAGGGATGCCGCATGCGCTGGCCACCGAACACTCGCGCCGCGAAAACCTTTCTGACAGGGAGCGCAATGGCGTTCTCGCTTGCCGGCTGCGAAACCTATTCACCGCTTCCGCTGCCGGAAAAACCCGATCTTCTGGATCATCTTCCGGTTCAGGGCGGTCAGCCATTGGACATGGACCAGTTGGCGACGATCGTGGTCATCAACAATCCGGACCTGAAGTCGGCCCGGTTCAAAGCCGGCGTCGCCGATGCGCAGGCCTTTCAGGCCGGTATTCTGCCGAACCCCGAACTCACCAGCGAACTGATATTTCCAACCAATCAGACACCACCGCCAGGCCAAGACGGGGAAAAACCCGGACCGGGGTTCAGCTTCGGCCTGTCTTACGACGTCCAAAACATCATTACCAAGGATGCGCGAGTCGGATCGGCAAACGCGGCACGCGATCAAGCCAAGCTGAATGTTCTGTGGCAAGAGTGGCAGACCGTTTCGCAGGCGCGGACATTGTATGTGACCGGCGCCAGTGCATCGGAAAAGCGCGCCCTCTATTCCGCGGCGGAGCAACGCTATGCCGCACAGGCTGACAGATCCGCTTCGGCACTCCAGTCCGGAGACATAACCTTCGATGCAGCCGGAACCGATCTCGCGGCATTGCTCGACGCCGAGAGCCAGCTCCACGCCGCCCAAAGAATGGAATCGCAAACCGGCTACAATATCCGCGCCCTTTTGGGGGTGACGCAAAATGTCGATGTTACTTTAAAGCCGTTAGGGCTTCCCGATATGATGGATCGGGCAGCCGTAGAGGCGGCACTGGCGAAGGTGGCGCAATTGCGCCCGGATTTGTTGGCGCTCAAGGCCGGGTATGAAAGCCAGGAGCAGAGCTTGCGGGAAGCAGTTCTGGCTCAGTTCCCGAGCCTTCAGCTTGGGGTGACGAGGCTCTCCGATACCGTGGGAGACCGTTCCGACATCGGGCGCACCGTCCATGCCGTCAGCATTGGCGCCACGCTTAATCTTCCGCTTTTCGATCATAATCAGGGCAATATCGCCATCCAGAAGACGACGAGGGCGCAACTCCTGGCCGAATATCAGGCGCGTCTGGATCAGACCAGCAGCGATTCCTGGCGCATCTGGAGCGAGATGCAGGAATTGAATGCCGCCATTGCAGAAATGCAGGCGCGCCTCCCCCAGTTGGAGACGGCCGCGCAGAATGCGGAGCGCGCCTATATGGCCGGGGATTTGCCTGCTCTCACCGCCGTCACATTGCAAAGTGCGGTGATTACCCGCCAAGCCGAACTTTCCGATCTGAAACAATCCCTGTGGAGCGATGCCATCGCACTTGCCAGCGTGCTGGGGACGCAGATCGAACCCGTCGTTGACATGAAGGAAACAATGCCATGAAGCGCCCGCTCGTCCGATGGACAACACTTGCGAGCGTACTCGCGACAATTCTGATCCTTGCCGGCATTGGGTATTACGCGGGCCTGTTCGGCGCGGGTGAAAAGGCCGACGCGAACGCTCCCGGCGATGCGGAGATCAAAGGCACGGCGACCGTAACGACCGTCGAAGTGACCCAGGGAATGCTGTCTCCGACCGCCGTCGCCTATGGCACCGTCAGTTCCTCGCCGCAGAATTCCTACGTCATCCAGATTCCGCGCGATGGCGTGTTCAAGGCCGTGAATGTTCGCGATGGAGATGTGGTGCGGAGCGGCCAGCCGATCGTCACCGTCGTTACGGCGGCTGCCAATACGACCGCGTTCGAGCAGGCGAAATCCGCCGCGGACTTCGCGGCCCGCGACGTGCAGCGCGTGGAACGCCTCTTCGCCGAAAAGCTTGCCACCAACGATCAGGTCGCGACAGCCCGAAAGGCCCTCGAAGACGCCAGGATTCAACTCGACGCGCAAAGCAAGATCGGGGCCGGAGCGGGCGAAGAGATCATTCGCGCGCCGTTCGATGGCGTGGTCACGGGGCTCATGGCCGTTCCCGGCGACAAGGTGCAAGCCAACAACACCATCGCGACCATCGTCAGCCGCTCCAACCTGACCGTTCAGCTCAGTCTCGAACCGGAGGATGCCGCCAAGCTCGCCCCCGGAGCGGCGGTCAAGCTCAGCAATACGTTCGGCGGGGACGCAATCGAGGGCAAACTCAGATCGGTCGGCGCAAGCGTCGATCCGATGACGCATCTGGTGAAGGCTCTTTGCGATGTTCCGGCGGCGGCAGGCGCCCATCTCGAATTGGGCGCGACGCTGGTCGCGCACATCGAACTCCCGCCGAAACAAGGCATCCTGGTGCCACGCACAGCGCTGCTGGAGGACTCAAGCGGCCCTTACATTTTCACCATCTCGGAGGACACCGCGCACAAGCAAAACGTGAAAGTCCTTGTCGAAACCGACGACATGGCGCTGATCGACGGAGTCGATCCGGCTCTCGGCACCAAGGTTGTCGTGAACAACAATACCGAGCTTGACGACGACACGCCCGTCGAGGAGACGAAGTCATGAATCTCGCCCTTTGGGCCTCGCAGCATCGTCGCTCTCTGATCTTCCTGTTGTTGGTCGCCGCGGTTGCAGGTGCGTTCAGTGCGTTCAATCTGCCGGTAGCGCTATTCCCCCAAGTCAACTTTCCGCGCATCGCGATCACGATCGATGCCGGCGATCAGCCCGCAAACCAGATGGTCACGCTGGTGACGCGGCCGGTCGAACAAGTGGTGAAGAGCGTTCCGGGTCTTGTCGAAGTGCGCTCAACGACAAGCCGCGGCACCTCGGAAATGTCGCTCAACTTCGATTGGGGTATCGATATGTCGGTGGCGACTCTGCAGGTGCAGGCGGAGATCAGCCGCATCCTGCCCAGCCTGCCACAGGGCACCACCTTCGACATCCGCCGCATGAATACCAATGTCTTCCCGGTCGCCGCCTACAGTCTGACCTCGGACAAGCTTCCGCTGCTCAAGGTTCGCGAGATTGCGGAAACCGAGTTGCTGCCTCTGCTGTCCTCCATCAGGGGCGTGCAGCGTGTCGAGGTGCTGGGCGGGGCGCCGCGGGAGGTGCGGGTCGATGTCGATCCGGGGCGTCTGGCGAGTTTCGGCCTCGCGATGGACGATGTGAACAAGGCGCTGCAAGGCTCCAATGTGCTTGAAGCGGTGGGTCTGGTCGCGGACCGCCACAAGCTGCTTCTGACCCTGTCGGACAACCAGCTCAAGACCGCGGCCGATGTGCGGAATATCGTGCTGCATACGAGTAGCGGCGGCAATCCCGGCAGCGGTCCGGGCGGTGTCATTTATCTTTCCAACATCGCGCGCGTATACGAGACCGAGGCGCCGAATTACGGCATCGTCACGGCGGACGGAAAGCCTGCCATCATCCTGCAGGTGAAACAGCAGCAGGATGGAAACACCGTCCAGATCGTGAACGATATCAAGTCCACGCTCGCCTCCTATGCGCCGAAGCTGCCGCGCGATTTCCATATCAGCAACTGGTACGACCAGAGCGAGCTTATTTTGGGCTCAGCGAACAGCGTCTTTGAAGCGGTCCTCATCGGCGTGGCGCTCGCCGGGCTGGTGCTGCTCGCCTTCCTGCGCAACATCAAGATCACCGTCATCACGCTGATCGTGGTTCCGGCCGTGCTCGCGTCGACCGTGCTGCTGCTGTCCGTGCTCGGCATGAGCTTCAACATCATGACCCTTGGCGGCATGGCGGCCGCGATCGGCCTCATCATCGACGACGCCATCGTGATGATCGAGCAGATCGAACGAAGGCTGCACAGCAGGGGGGAGAAAGGGCGGCAAGAAATTCGCGCCGCAACCTGGGAATTCCTCAAACCGCTGGCCGGTTCTTCCGCGGCGACCATTATCATCTTCATTCCGCTGGCCTTTCTGACCGGCGTGACGGGCGCTTTCTTCAAAGCTCTGTCGCTGACTCTGGCGGCATCGCTGATCGTTTCCTTCCTCGCCGCATTCTTCGCCATCCCATTGATGGCCGATTTCTTCATGACGGCGACGGCGAACAAGGACCACGCCGGTCCGATTTTCCGGCGGGTGCTGTCGGGGTACCGGCGGATCTTTCAGGGGCTGCTGCGAAATCCGGCGCTCGCATTACCGGTGGTCGCCGGATTCCTCGCCATCGGTTATCTCGCCTACACCCATGTCGGCACGGGGTTCATGCCGGTGATGGATGAAGGCGGATTCGTGTTCGACTACATCGCGCCCGCCGGCAATTCGTTGCAGGACACGGACAAGATGCTGCAGCAAGTCGAGAAGATCATTCGAGCGACACCGGAAGTACTGACCTATTCCCGGCGCACAGGCTTGCAGCTTGGCGGCGGCCTTACCGAACCGAACACGGGCGATATCTTCATTCGCCTGAAACCTCAGCCGCGGCGTTCCATCGAAGAGGTGATGAACGAAATCCGGACCAAGTCCCAGATGGTGGTGCCCGGCCTGGACATCGAAACGGCCCAATTGATGGAAGACCTGATCGGAGACCTGACGGCGGTGCCACAGCCCATCGAGGTCCAGATTTATGGCGACGACCCGAATGTGCTTTTCGCGCTGGCGCCCAAGGTCGCCGATGCGATTCAGGCCGTCCCCGGCATTACGGAAATCGAGAATGGCGTCATCATCGCGGGCGACGCCTTGGACATTCATGTCGATCCGCTGAAGGCCGGCGCCGAAGACCTCACACCCGATGCCGTCACGAGCCAAATCAATGCGTATCTGACCGGCAGCGTGGCGACGCAATTGCGCAATGTGGACCGCAGCATCGATGTTCGGGTCACGATTCCGCAGAACCTGCGTTCCACGCCGAACGACATAAGGGCGCTCCGAATCGAGGCGCCGGACGGGCATTTCGTGGCGTTGAGCCGCGTCGCCGATGTCAGCCTGCTGACCGGCCTGCCGGAAATCACCCGCGACAATCTCAAGCCGATGGTTGCCGTGACGGCGCGTATCGTTGGGCGCGACCTGGGCACGACGGCTGCTGACGTAAAGGCGCTGCTCGACAAATCAGGGCTGTTCACCCAGGGGACCTATTACCAGCTCGGCGGTCTTTATGCCCAGCAGCAGATCGCGTTCCGCGGACTGCTGGTGGTGTTGGCCGCCGCTTTCGCGCTGGTATTCTTTCTGCTGCTCTATCTCTACGAGAGCGTGAGGATGGCCGTCGTGATCATCGCGATGCCGCTTGGCGCCATGTCGGCGGTGTTCATCGGACTTTGGGTGACGGGTGTGGAGCTGAATATCTCGGCGATGATGGGAATGACCATGATCGTCGGCATCGTCACCGAAATCGCGGTGTTCTACTTCTCCGAATACGAGTTGCTCACGCGGGAAGGCATTTCGCACAACAGGGCCGTCGTCGAGGCCGGCGTTAACCGCTTTCGTCCCATCGCGATGACGACAATCGCGGCGATTCTGGCGCTGATGCCGCTGGCATTGGGTCTTGGGCAGGGTTCTGCGATGCAGCAGCCTCTGGCAATAGCAATCATATCGGGATTGGTCGTGCAGATGCCGCTCGTTCTTCTGGTGATGCCGCTGGCATTCTGGTTATGGAGCAGCAAATCAAGCCGCGAAACCGAGGAGGAGCCCGTGTTGGGGGTGGCGAAATGGCCGGCAGAATGACATCGGGTGCGTTCGTTGCGGCCTCACCGCGGGCGCCTGTGCCAGGCGGTGAGGCGTTGCCTGTCTCTCCATGTGCATCATTTGGCTGTCACCCCGCCACCGAACCGATGGCCGGGATTCTAAAGGGAGGAAACCTGTGAAAGCGATTTCCGTCGCCGTTTTAGCGTTTTCGGTAGGAATGTCCGCAGCAGCCTTTGCCGCGGCGCCGCAGTACAAGATCGTCGATCGCATCAAGGTTCAGGATGGCGGCTTCGATTACGCCACCTTCGATCCCGTCAAGGGACAAGTCCTCATGGCGCGTCCGACCCTTACCACCACGATCGATGTGAAGACCGGGAAGGTTGGCGAAATCAAATCAGCGGTCAGGGGCCATATCGCTTTGCCCATTCCAGGAACGCCGCTGCTCGTGGTGACGCAACGGGCCGGAAACATTCTGATCGTCGACGGCTCGACGGATAAGGTCGTGGCGACGCTGAAGGGCGGCAAGAACCCCGACGGCGCGACCTATGATCCGGCCACGAAGCTTGTGTTTGCAATGAACCATGATGGCGGCGACTCGACCGTCATCGATCCGGCCACGAAGAAAGTCGTCGCTACGATTCCGATCGGCGGCGATTTGGAATTTGCCGTGCCGGACGGAGCCGGCAAGGTGTTCGTCAACATCGAGGACAAGAACCAGATCGCGGTGATCGATACCAAGGCGAAAAAGGTGACCGCCCGCTATCAGCTCAAAGATTGCGATGGCCCGACGGGGTTGGCTTATGACGCCGCCGATAAGTTCCTGATTTCCTCGTGCGATGGAGTGGCGAAAGTGACCCGTGCTGACAACGGTATGGAAGTCGCTTCCCTGAAAATCGCGAACCAACCCGACGCGGTCATCTTCGATCCGATGCGAAAGCTTGCCTTCATTCCCTGCCGGACCCCGGGCGTTCTGGAGGTGCTTTCCTTCGCCGATCCGGCCCATATCAGCGTCGTCCAGCATCTGACGACGCAGCTCGGCACCCGCACCGGGACACTGGATCCGGCAACCGGACGGATCTACAGCATGGCGGCGAAATTCGGCGCTCCCGCAACCGCGGGCGGACGCCCGCAAGCGGTCGAATCGACCTATGAAGTTCTGGTAATTGCACCCTGAACGGCTATAAGCGAACGCATGGCGGGAGGCCCTCCAATACCTCCCGCCGTCAACGGAGGATTCCATGAAACAGTGGTTTTGCGCGTCGATATTGGTGCTGCTGCCCGTCGCCGGAATTGCCGCGGATGCGCCGCCCGATTGGGCCTACCCTGCGACGCCTCCCGGCTTCCAATTGCCTCCGCCCAATAGCCAGCCGCTGCATGTGAAGGGCAGCACCGTTACCTTCACTGAAAAAGACGTAGGCGATTCCTTCAACCCGCCGGATTGGTTTCCCAGCGAACATCCGCCCATGCCCGATCTCGTAAAGCACGGCAAGGCGCCGGTCGTGCACGCCTGCGACCAGTGTCATTTGGCGAACGGTCTCGGCCATCCGGAATCCGCCAACCTGACCGGGCTTCCCGCAGGCTACATCCAGGAGCAATTACAACAGTTCCGCAACGGAACGCGCAAAAGCTCCGTCGCGGCGCGCTCAGGCAATATGATCGCGTTTTCCAAGGGGCTGACGGACGACGAAGTCAAAGCAGCTGCCGATTATTTCTCTTCGATCAAGCAGACGGTTTGGACTAAGGTGGTCGAGACCGACACCGTGCCCAAGACCTATGTCGGTGAAGGCAATATGCGCTTCGTCTCCGCCGGGGCGAAGGAGCCGATTGGCCGGCGGATCATCGAAGTGCCCGAAGAAGAAGAAGGTGCAAAGGTTCGCGACCCTCATTCACCCTTCATCGCCTATGTACCGACCGGCAGCATCAAGGCGGGCGAAACGCTTGCCGCCACGGGCGGCAATGGCAAGACCTTTCAGTGCAGCATCTGTCACGGCCCCGATTACAAAGGCGTGGGCAATGTGCCAGGTTTGGCCGGCCGCGGCGCGATCTACATCTTCCGGCAGTTGTACGATATCCAGCATGGGACACGGACCGGCACCGCGGTCGCCCTGATGCAGCCGGTTGTCGCCAAGCTCTCCCAGGATGACATGATTGCGCTTGCGGCCTTCATGTCCTCGCGCACGCCGTGACCGTTGCGCGATGTCTTTGTGTTCTTTGAGCGTTTCACAAAAAGCGCCCCGCGGCCTTGCGGAGCGGGGCGAGGGGGGAGTGTGCGCCGATCCAGAAAGCGCACACATAATACTAAAACAGGATGCCCGCCGAGCTTAGTTGTCCTTTGGTAACATCGGGATTTTGGTCATGGAGTTCCCAATCGATCCGCTGAGGCGGGCGCAATGAATGAGATGCGAGCGCGGCCCATCGTACCCACGGCGCCCTAAGCGAAATTGTCGAGCGTGTTTACACGGTTGATAGGGGAGCTGGCGGCGAGGATTGCCGCGCGCAGCCCCTGCGGGGCTGCCGACGCGCCGGCATTCATCTGCGCACCTTCCGATCTGTTGAACCGATCTATTAAAACGCGTGCGAACAGAAGATGACTCGCATGAATGCCCAAGGCCGCTCAGGGCCCAAGTTCCACAGATGGAAGGCCGATTAGGCGGTTTCGATACAGTAAGTGAATCATGAAAGCTGAAGCGGAGCGGTGAATTTGGGTTCGACCTCGAATATCGGCAAGGAATAAGTAGAACCACGTAAGGCTTAGCCCGTCAGGGTAATTCCCAAGCTGCTTTCGCTGAGGACTGCAGATAGGAACGCTTCCGCGTTGGGGAATTGCTCCTCCGCGAATCTGGAGAAGCGTGTACCCGTGCATTCGGAATTGGAAATTGGCGGTTTTTACGAGCACATAGCTGCTGAGTTCGAAGCGCTCGCAAATGACATGAGAAGCTGCCGCACCACGTGCGCGCTTTCTGGTTTTCTCGTGAGCGCCGCTCAGCAAATCCGGCAAGACGCCCCCGGCGTCGCGCTCAAGCTCTCGCGACAACGGGCCACACCCGTCTCCGAGCTAAAGCAGCACAACTCCTAATCAATCAGCAAAGACGTCGATCGTAAAAGGGAGGCCCGGCGCACATGGCCGCAGGACCGGATGATGAGGATTATTCCGCTCTCTTAAGTGGAATCGCAAAGGAACTTGAAGGCATGGCGGCAGCACTGAGAAACGGGACGTTGAACAGACAGGACCTGAGCCGTACCGCGGCCGATCTTGAACGAATGGCCACCCTGGTACGGTCACGCCCGGAATCCGACGGAGACTTCGCCGACAGACTCGAGGCTCTTGCGAAGAGCATTCGCGAGAAGGCTAGCCGCCGCAATGGGCACGACTGAGCAAAGGCCGGGTTGCGGGCGATGTTTGCCTTGTGATGGTCGCTCACGTATTCGGCTTTAAGTGGCGACCCCGGCAGGACTTGAACCTGCGACCCACAGCTTAGAAGGCTGTTGCTCTATCCAGCTGAGCTACGGGGTCATCGGCACGCCGGAATTCAGACGTCAGAAATCCGGTATCAGAAGCAGAATACAGAAATCGGGCGCCAGACGCAGTCATTTCTGAACGCCGATTTCCCGTGCCTCAATGCGACCAGGGAATCTTCCGGTCGAAGCGGAAATTGTCGGAATAGGATTTCGTCTTGGGGGCCGGCTTGTGCGGCTCGAAAACCTGATACGGAATCCGGTTCTTCGCGGCGTAGGCGACCGCCTCTTCCATCGTGTCGAACTCCAGCGCCACCTGCTGGCGCATATCGGAAGACGCCGTCCAGCCCATCAGCGGCTCGATCTCGCGGGCCCGTTCGGGTTCGTATTCCAGCACCCATTTCCTGGTGCGGGCTTTGCCCGACTGCATCGCAGTCCTCGACGGCTGATAAATCCGCGCGAGCATTCTCTTCCCCTTCTGGCGAGCCGGCTTCGGAACCAATCCGAAGACTGAGCCTGCCGCCTTAATAATATTCTTCCCGGCGCGGCAATTTGAGCTGGTCGCGGAAGACGTTCTCGGACATCGGTTCGTTCTCGTATGCTCCGATGCCGGTTGTCCAGAGTTCTTCGTCCTCGCTCTTCTTGATGCCGTAAAGACAATGATAGGAATGTATCAGCTCATGGGCCAGAACAATGAACGGGCGCGCCGGTTCGCCTTTCGACGTGATGAACTGCGCATTCGTGAACATCATGTCGCAAACGCTGCCCTGACCATTCTCGGAATCCTCGGTCGATAGCGCGGCATTGCAGCTGCTTCCGATGATGTAATGGTTGCAGCCTCTGGGCGCCACATATCTGTTCACGCCGGGCGCCGGCACGATCTTGCCGAACATCGGCGCGTGCCCCGATTCGACATATTTGACCTTTTGCGGCTTGGCCATGACGTTGATGCCTGCCGGGAACGTGCCCCGGAAACGCGGCAGCGCGTCGCAAATCAGTTTCAGCAAGGTCTTGCCGACGGCGCAGGATTCGATGATCCGCATATTCTCGACGAAGATAGCCTTAAAAAAGGGATTCAGACCCGGGTCATAGCAAACGGCAAAGCCCCCGAAATCGGGAAGCACCTCCGTCGTTTCAGCCATGAGCGTTCTCCATTGCGTAAGTCGTGACTGGAACACCCGCTGACAGGGCGATGGGCGTGCAGGCCCAGGATGTAAAAAGTTGGTCGGGGCGGTGTGATTCGAACACACGACCCTCTGCTCCCAAAGCAGATGCGCTACCAGGCTGCGCCACGCCCCGGCCGATAGCTTGGGAGATACACGCTGGACCGACGGTCTTCAAGCGGCAGCCAGGATCAACGCATGTTCCCGAAAATCGCAGCGTGCACCTTGTCGCCGGGTTTGGCCCCGATTTCGGCGGCGCGGCCGCCCGCGAGCTCCAGCACGGCCCGCACCGGCTCATAAGACGGAATGCTGTCTTCCGAGAGGGGCTTCGCATTGGCCGCGATGCGCGCGATTGTCCCGTCCGCCTTGATGAAGAACATGTCGAGCGGCACGATCGTATTCTTCATCCAGAAATTCTGTTCGCCCTCTTTCACGAAATCGAACAGCATGCCCGCATTGGGCGCGACCGATTTGCGGAACATCAGACCCCGCTCCTGCTGGTCCCAGGTCGTCGCCATCTCGACCGTGAAGCGCTGCGGCCCTTTGGCCGTATCGATGATCAGCGGCTGCTGCGGAAGCGTGGGTTGCGGGGCCGTAATCTCCGCCGCGAACACCACGGCGGCGAAGCCGAACGAGAAGAGCAAAGCGAGGATGGCGCGCATGGTCGGGAGCTTACAGTTGCGGTCGCGTGAGGCAAGTGGCGACGTTAAAAATCAGGAGTCGAGCACTACGATCTCGGCTGCGAGCTGGCCCTTGGGTCCGTCCCCCGCCCTGACCTTGACCCGCTGGCCGGGGAAGAGTTCGCGGATGCCCGAGCGCCGGAGCGTCTCCATGTGCACGAAAACGTCGGGCGAATTGGGATCGCGCGACACGAAGCCATAGCCCTTGCCGCGGTTGAACCATTTCACCGTGGCTTCGAAGGCCGGACCTTCCGCTTGCGCGGCAAAATGAAGCTCGCGGGCGCCATCACCATTCGGCGTCGCCGTGCTGTTGTCGAGCTCCAGCACGCGGATGGCCTGAAAGCCTTTCGGGCGCTGCACGGCTTCACAGGTGACGCGCGCGCCTTCCTGCGCCAGCTTGAAGCCGGATTGACGAACGCAGGATTGATGGAGAAGAACATCGCCCTGGATTCCATTGCCCGGCTTGATGAAACCATAGCCCTTGACGGAATCGAACCATTTGACTCGGCCCGTGACCTGCACGACCGCCTCGCCATCTCCCGGAGACGGCAGAATCTTTGTTTCAACGCCCACTGTTTGCCCCATCCCCCCAGATGTTGTTTTAAAGTTAACACAATTGTGAAGAAGGGAGAAGATGGCGATTGGTGACGCTCTGCGGCGCCCCGCCGGAGGCCGGCGGCGGTCTCAACCCGATTTGCTGAAGGCACACATCTCATGGATTTCAAAGGGAAATATGCGATTCCGGCGGCCCCCGATCAGGTCTGGGAGGCGCTCCATGACGCGTCCATGCTGATGGCCGCGATCCCTGGTTGCGAGGCGGTGGAGAAGCTTTCTCCCAACCAGTTCAAGGCGCGCGCCACTCTCAAAATTGGGCCGGTGAAAGCCCGCTTCGAGGGCAAGGTGGAGCTGCAGCAAACCCCCGCGCCCGAAGGGGTCGCCTATGCGGCGACGCTGAAGGGCGAAGGCCAAGGAGGAGCCGCGGGTTTCGCGCGCGGCGAATCACAAGTCCGTCTGTCTGCGGACGGTTCCGGTACGCTTCTGGAATATGACGCGAAAGCAACGATCGGCGGACGGCTGGCCCAGGTCGGGCAGAGGCTGATCGACGGCGCCGCAAAAGCACTTGCCGATGAATTCTTCACGAAGTTCGCAAGTCAGATGCAGGCGCGCGAGCAACCGGCTCCCGTAGCGGAACCGCCGGCCGCGGCACCCGCCGTCTCCGTCAACGAGGGCTTGGCGCCTCAAGTGTGGGTCGCGGGTCTCATCGGCATCATCATCATTCTCTTGATCGTCTTTTCGATTGTGCTGTAACCCCAGCCCCTCTAGTCGTCTCTCTGAATACGCATGGAAGATTTCATGACGGCCCTTTCAATGACGGTGAACGGCGCGCCCATCGAAGCCGACGTCGAAGACCGTATGCTGCTGGTGCATTTTCTGCGCGATCGCCTGCATTTGACCGGCACGCATGTCGGCTGCGACACCAGCCAATGCGGCGCCTGCGTCGTGCATGTGAACGGGCGCGCAGTGAAATCCTGCACCATGTTTGCCGTCCAGGCCGACGGCGATGCGATCACCACCATCGAGGGGCTTGCCAAGGAGGGGACGCTGCATCCGGTGCAGGCAGCGTTCCAGGAACATCATGGGCTGCAATGCGGATTCTGCACCCCGGGCATGATCATGACGGCGGTCGATCTCATTGCCCGGCACGGGGTATGCGATGAAGCGACCATCCGCCGGGAGCTCGAAGGCAATATCTGCCGCTGTACAGGTTACCTCAACATCATCAAGGCGATCCGCGTCGCATCGGAAGGCGCGCGCTAGGACATGTACACGTCACCATTCCATTATATCCGCGCAAAGACGCTCACCGAAGCCGAAACGCTGTTCGGCCAATCGGAGGATGCACGCTATCTCGCCGGCGGTCAGACGCTCATTCCCACCATGAAGCAAAGGCTCGCCGCTCCCGCCGATCTGATCGACATCGCCCGGATTGCTTCGCTCGCTTTCATCCGGCGCGATGGGGACGCGCTCGTGATCGGCGCGGGCACCTGCCATGCCGACGTGGCGCGTTCCGACGAGGTGTGTAAATCGCTTCCCGCGCTTGCGGTTCTGGCGGGCGGCATCGGCGATCCGGCGGTGCGGCACAAGGGAACGCTCGGCGGCTCGATCGCCAACAACGATCCGGCCGCAGATTATCCGGCGGGTGTCCTCGGAACCGGCGCGACCGTCAAGACGACGCGGCGCTCGATTGCTGCGGATGAATTCTTCACCGGCATGTTCGAGACCGCGCTCGAACCCGGAGAGATCGTCACCGAGGTTTCGTTTCCGCTTCCTATACGTGCGGGTTACGCCAAATTTCCCAACCCCGCCTCGCGTTACGCGATGGCGGGGGTTTTCGTCGCCGATTTCGGCGCGACCGTCCGTGTGGCGGTGACCGGGGTCGCGCCTTGCGTCTTCCGTCTTCCGGAAATGGAAGGGGCCCTCTCAGCGAATTTCACGCCGGAGGCGATAGCGGGCATCGCCCTTTCTCCCGAGGGCCTCAACGCCGACCTTTTCGGGTCGGCCGAATATCGGGCGCATCTCGTGAATGTGATGGCGAGGCGCGCGGTCGAAGCTGCGCTATAATGGCCGCCATGGATGATGCCCACGCGAATGCTCTCGCCGATCCGCTCGCTGCGGCCACGGCGTGGATGGACGGCAAACACAAGGTAGCCCTTGCGACGGTCACGCGCACCTGGGGTTCGGCTCCGCGTCAGGCCGGGAGCCAAATGGCGGTGCGGGACGACGGCGCCTTCACCGGCTCGGTCTCCGGCGGCTGTGTCGAAGGCTCCGTAATCGGAGAGGCGCAGGCAGCACTTCACGACGGACGCCCGCGCAATCTGAAGTTCGGGGTCAGCAATGAGGACGCCTGGGCGGTCGGTCTCGCCTGCGGCGGAACCATCGAGATTCATGTGGCCCCGGTTCTCGCGGCCTCTCAGCAAGCCGTTATTGGCGAACTCGAGCGCGCACGTGAGGCCAGACGCGCCGTCGTGCTCGCCAGCGATCTTGCGAGCGGCGATAGCCGTGTGGTGTTTCCCGATGCGGGCGACGATCCCTTGGCTGCGCTCGCGCGCGCTCAGACCCGGCGCGACGAGAGCGCCACGGTCGAGCTGAACGGGAAATCCTGGTTCCTGACGGTGTTCAACCCACCGCTCGATCTGGCGATCATCGGCGCGGTCCATATCGCCCAGCCGCTTGCGCGCATGGCCGCGCTCGCCGATTACGCGGTGCGCATCGTCGATCCTCGCACGGCCTTCGCTACGGAAGAGCGATTCCCCGGCGTGACGCTATCGCATGTTTGGCCGGATGAAGCTTTGGCTTCGGCGCCGCTGACCCCGCGGAGTGCTCTCGTCGCACTGACACACGACCCCAAGCTCGACGATCCTGCGCTGACGGCAGCCCTCAGATCGGATGCGTTCTATGTGGGCGCGCTGGGCTCGCGCACGACGCATGCGCGCCGGCTCGAACGGTTGAAGGCGCAAGGGTTCAGCGATACGGAACTTTCGCGGATCAAGGGGCCGATCGGGCTCGATATCGGGGCGCGTTCTCCGCCCGAGATTGCGATTTCCGTTCTGGCGGAAATGACTGCAACCCTGCGCAAAGCCTAAAAAAGAGCCGGGCGGTTTAGGGATAGGGGGCCGCCCGGCTAAAGGGTTCACGCGCGAAGTTTCGTGTCCCCAAGGTCTCTAAAAGACCTTATCTTGGTCCCAAAGCTTTCCCGAAAAGCGGGTAAACCGCATCGCTCTTTGCCGTTTCCACTAAATGACATATTTTGCGACAGCTTCGCTCTTGCAGGGCGGGAAGGCATCAGGATGTTAAGCGGTAGCCCACAAGGGACAAAAATGGTGCCGGAGAGCGGCGTCCAGCCGCACATCTTGGTCGTCGATGACGCACGCGACATTCGCGAGCCGTTGGTGCGCTACCTCAAGGAAAGCGGCTACCGGGCTTCCGCTGCCGACGGCGCTCAGGCGGCGCGCCGGCTGATGCGCACCTCAGCCATCGATTTGGTCATTCTCGACATCATGATGCCCGGCGAGGACGGCCTGTCGCTTTGCCGCTCCATCCGAGAAAACTCGGGGATTCCGGTCATCATGCTGACCGCGCGCGGGGAGGAACTCGACCGCATCGTAGGTTTGGAGGTGGGTGCGGACGACTACGTCGCCAAGCCCTTCAACCCGCGTGAGCTGCTTGCCCGCGTGGGCGCCGTGCTCCGCCGGACGAATACCCTCCCGCCGCGCCTGCGCGGGCCCACCGCCGAGCGCTACCGCTTCGGCGAATGGACCTTCAACGCCGCCCAGCGCGAAATCGTCGGGCCTGAGGGCCTTGCGATGCCGCTATCGAGCGGCGAGTTCAAGCTCCTGATGGCCTTCCTGGAAAGGCCCAAGGTGGCGCTTTCCCGCGAACAATTGCTGGACCTGACCAAGGGGCGCGATGCGGAAGTGTTCGACCGTTCGATCGACAACCAGGTCAGCCGGCTCCGGCGGAAGATCGAGCAGGATCCAAAAAATCCGCGCTATATTAAGACCGTCTGGGGCGGCGGATACATGTTCACCTCCGATGTGGAGATTTTGTGATGCGGGCCTTTACGACGCTCAGATCGCAATTCGTCGTGGTGGTTGCCACCGCGGTGATCCTGTCCAATCTTTCCGTGGTCGCGATTCTGGAGGTTGCCCGCGAAGGCGATCTGCAAAGCGCGCGGGTTAACGCGGCGGTGGATCGCGTCGCGGCCGTGTTCCGCTATGTCATGACAATTCCCGAATCCCAGCGCGATTCCGCCGTCGCCACCCTGAGCGGGAATCTGTTCCATTATTCGATCGCGGCGCGACCGCCCTTCAGCGCCAGGACCATGAGCGCGGAAGAAAAGCAGATGGCGGCCGATCTGTTGGGCGGCGAAAGACTGAAGGGTTTGGGACCTGCGCGGGTGCGCCTGCTGGAACCGAGCGGCCCGACCCTCAACAACGATGGCGCCGCTTTTGAAATTACACAGGCGCTGCCGGAGCGCCGCGGCTGGCTGACAGTGCAATTCGCGCGGCCGCCGACGCCCTCGCCCGAGCCGCCGATTCTGATCGCGGCCGCGCTTGGAACGATCCTAAGCAGCGCCGCCGCCGCCTGGCTCGCAGGCCGCGTATCGCGGCCTTTGTCGGAGCTTGCCTTCGCCGCCGATGCGGTCGCACGCGGCCGCGCCACGCCAAAGCTGTCCGCGCGCGGTCCCGCCGACATTCGCCGCGCGTCGGAAGCCTTCAACGAGATGAGCCACCGCGTCACGCGCACGCTCGAAAGCCATCGTCAGCTTCTCTCCGCGGTTGGACATGACTTAAGGACGCCGCTCGCGGCCATGCGCATCACCGCCGAATTCGTCGAGGACGAGGAAGTGCGCGAAAGGCTGCTGCGCAATCTTGAAGAATTGCAGTCCATGACCGAGGCGGTGCTTTCCGCAGCGCGCTCGGGGCCGGGCGAAGAACCGCGCCGGGTCGATCTCGCGACGCTGATCGAAAGCGTCTGCGACGACCTGATCGAGCTCAATCAGCCGGTGGAAGTCGAGATTCAGGGTGTAGCCCCTTGCAACTGCCGGCCCAACGAAATCAGGCGGGCAGTTCGCAACCTCATCGAGAATGCGGTCCGCTATGGCGGCGTCGCCCGCGTCACGCTCAAGAAGGAACCGGAATTCTTTGTGGCCACCATCGACGACGATGGACCCGGCATCCCGGAGAACCGGTTGGAGGAGGTATTCGAGCCTTTCGTGCGGCTGGAAGAATCCCGCAGCAATGTCACGGGCGGTTCGGGTCTCGGGCTGACGCTCACCCGCTCCATCGCGCATGAGAATGGCGGTGAGGTCGTACTCGAGAACCGGCGTGCCGGTGGCCGTATCGTGGGGTTGCGCGCTTCCCTGCGCTTGCCGCGCGAGAAGGCCCGGAAGGAGGCCGCCGCCCCGGTGGTTGCCCCGGAGACCGCCTCCACCTAACGTCCTGCCATGCGGTTCGGAACCTTTCCGCTCGGCGAGGCCGAGGGCGCCATTCTCGTGCATTCGCTGCGCGCCGGCGGCCGGCTGTTCAAGAAGGGCCGCGTGCTCAGGAAACCCGATCTGGACGCGCTCGCCGCCAGCGGAATCGCCACTGTCACGGGGGCGCGCCTCGAGCCTGGCGACATTCCGGAGGACATCGCGGCAACCCGCGTGGCCGAGGCCTTCGCGGGCGAGGGAACCAGGCTCAGCGCCGCCTTCACCGGCCGGACAAATCTTTATGCGGAGCAATCGGGCCTCGTCGTGTTCGATCCCGCAGGTGTGGACGCCGTCAACCTTATCGACGAATCCGTGACCCTCGCGACGCTTCCGCCTTACGCCACGGTTTCGCCCGGCGAGATGATCGCGACCGTGAAGATCATTCCGTATGCCGCACCGGAACGAGCGGTCGCAGCTGCAGCCAAGGCTGCGTCGGAAGCGCGTATCCGCGTGGCGCCCTTCGCGCCCAAACGGGTCGCGCTGATCTCGACCGAGCTGCCGGGGCAGAAGCCCGCCCTTCTGGACAAGAACCGCTCCGCGCTCGAAGCCCGTCTTGCGCCGCTCGGCGGTTCGCTCGTGTTCGAACGGCGAGTACCTCATCGAACCGATGCCGTGACGGACGCCCTGCGCGCGGCCGAGGCGGCAAAGCCGGAGCTTCTGTTCGTGTTCGGCGCCTCGGCGATCACCGACCGGCGGGACGTCATCCCGGCGGGAATCGTCGCGGCCGGTGGCGCGGTCGCCCATTTCGGCATGCCGGTCGATCCCGGCAATCTGTTGCTGCTGGGAAGCCTGCACGGCCAGCCGGTGGTGGGGCTTCCAAGTTGTGCCCGGTCGCCCAAGGTGAACGGTTTCGATTTTGTGCTGCAGCGTCTGTTTGCCGATCTTCCGGTGACGCCAACTAGCATCATGCGCATGGGCGTCGGTGGCTTGTTGCAGGAGATTCCGACCCGGCCGCAGCCTCGCGATGTAGCCCCCTCGCCGCTGCGGGCGCCACGCATCGCCGCAATCGTGCTCGCCGCGGGTCTTTCTTCGCGCATGGGCTCGAACAAGCTGCTGCAGGAGTGGCGTGGAAAACCGCTGCTTCGCTGGACCGTGGAAGCAGCACTCGCGAGCGACACGAAACCGGTAATCGTGGTTACCGGCAACGAAGCGGCGAAAGTCGATGCGGCGCTGAAAGGGCTCGATGTGCGCTTCGTGCATAATCCCGATTACCGGGCGGGACTCAGCACATCGTTGAGAGCGGGGATTCGCGCTGTGCCAACTGACGCGGACGGAGCGATGGTGCTGTTGGGCGACATGCCCGAGATCGATCAGACGGTGATCGCCAAGATGATCGCCGCGTTTTCGCCGGCCGACGGGCGCTCGATCTGCGTCGCGCTGCACGAGCACAGGCGTGGGAACCCGGTGCTCTGGGCGCGCGCGTTCTTTCCCGAGATCGAGGCGCTTTCCGGCGACGAAGGGGCCAAGCGCCTGTTCGCCGCACATGAGGAACTGGTCTGCGAGATCGAGGCGGGTGCGGAGGCCTTACGCGACATAGACACGCCCGAGGCGCTCGCGGCCCTTCGCGCCGGGAGTGAAGCCCCCGTATGAGCGATTCCCTTTATGCCAAACCGCTGCTGCGTCTGGCGGCCGACGCGGTGGGCGCCGGCAGGCTCGATCCGTTCGACGCGGAGGGCCATGCACACAACCCGACCTGCGGCGACCGCGTATCGGTGACGTTGAGGCTTTCGCCGGAGGGCAGCATCACGGCGATTGGCCACGATGCGAAGGCCTGTGTGCTGACGCAGGCCTCCGCATCGATCCTCGGCGCGCACTTGGCGGGAGCCGATGCTGCCGCGGTCGAGAAATTGCGCGCCGATGTCGCGGCCATGCTGCGCGACGGCGACGCACCGCCCTACCCGTTCGGCGACTATGCAGCACTCAGCGGGGCTGCGGTCCATCGCAACCGCCACACCTGCGTGCTGCTTCCCATCGACGCGGTGCTCGATGCGTTGAAGACGACGTGAGTTATGATCGTTTGCGACGGCGCGGGATGCCGGCCGCACCCAAGCCGGAAAGCAGGATCAGCAGGCTTCCGGGCTCGGGCACAGGAATGAGGCGCCCTCCATTGCCGAGATTGTAATAGGTCCCGTGGAGATACGCGTTGTCTGCTTTTCTGGCGTTGTAATAGATGTCCAATCCGTTGCCGATGATGTTGGTCGCATCGTGCCCGGAGGTGTCCACGCCCAGGATTTCCGACACGTAGAAGGCGCGGCCCGCCGCGGTTCCGGTTCCGAGCACAAGGTCGTTGCCGACGTCGATGTCGAGTTCTTCCCAGGCAAAATTGTCATGGTAGCCGGCCGGGATATTGCCCAGATCGGACCCCGCCAGTTCAAACGCGTGGGAGGTGCCTGGAATGCCGCTGAATTCGAGAGTGGCGCCGCTGGTGTCCCATTGGGTGTTCTGGGTGCTGTGGTTCAGAAAATCGTTGTCGACCTGATAGACGTCACCTGCCGAAGCCTGAAGAACGCCGGTCGAATCGATGTTGAGATCGAGGACTTCGACGTGAGCAGGATCGCTGGCGAATGTGCCGTCAATCGTCAAGCTGCCTCCGAATGTCACGGAGGTATGGTCGATTTTGAGTGTCGCACCAGCCGCAACCGTGCCCCCGGCCGAAAAACTCTGCGGGGCGTTCAGCGTCCATGTGCCTGAATCGACGTTCAGCGTTTCGAAATTGCTGGCGACGCCGAGCGTGGCCGGGCCCGCGCCTGCGAGATGCAGCGCATCCGAACCGGCCCCTGCATCGACGGCGCCCGTCGAAGAACCCGTATACAGCGTCACTGTGTCGCCGCCCGCGCCCAGAGTTACGCTGCCGGTCACCGTACCGCTGTTGCTGAAGGTTTCGCCCGCACTGCCCGCCACCCCGGTGCCGAGTACCACACTCCCCGTGATGGTCCCCGAATTGGTGAGTGCGTTTGCGCCGCTCGCGGTAAGAACGGGTCCGGTCTGAAGCGTGGGATTGGTCCAATACTGGGAATCGATCGTGACGCTCCCGTTGATGTTACCGCTGTTGGTGATCGTATTCGCAAACGTGCTCCTGATAGCGATCGCCTCCCCATTGCTGCCGGTGATGTTTCCCAAGTTGTTCACGGACGCCGCGCCGAATGCATTTTGCAGGTTGGAATCGTCGACCGTGATCGCGCGCTGGTCGCTGGTGAGCGCGCCGCCCAACCGGTTGGTGATATTGCCGCCGCCGATCGTCACGGCTTCGTTCAGTTGACCGGCGACAGTGCCCACCGCCTTGATCGCACCGTAATTGTCGATGTTCGCGAGCCCATCGACATCGATACCGTCGCCATCGGTGCTGACCGCATTGCCGGTTATCGTGCCGTGGTTTGTGATCGTCGTCGTGGTATTTGACGCGGTATCGAGATTGATGCCGGAACCGTCCGATCCGGTGATGTTGCCGGAATTGTTGATGATCTGAGCCAGGTCCCCGGTGATGCCGTGCCGCGCGCCGGTAATTGAACCGCCCGACAGATTGTTCACCGTTCCGCTGTTCGACGTCTGAAAATCGACGCCGTCATTCTTGCTGAGGCTGCCCGTCGTCACATTGCCGGCCGCGACAAATGTGGAGAGGATTTGGCCGGAGTTGTAAATAACCGCGCCGTTTCCCGGCCTGACGGCATCGGCATCCTTGGCTTTCAAGATGCCCGTGGACTCGTTGGTGATGCTGACCACGCCCGTGGTCGACGAAATGGCGTCGAAGTCGATGGCCTGGCCATTGTTGCTGCCGCTTCCGGTCGACTGGATGGTGCCGGAATTGTCGACGACCACATGGCCAGTGCCCGTATCGGCATTGATGCGGAAGGCGTCTCCGTTCGAGGTGATGTTGCCGCTGTTGGTGACGGTGATGTTGTAATTGCCGGCGGCAAGCGAGTTGGTATCGATCGCACGGCCCGATGACGTGGAGGATTGGATCGTCCCGGAATTGGTGATGCGGACGTCGCCGCCATTAAGAATGACGGCGCGACTGCTGTTGACGATCAACTGGCCGGGCGATGTAACGGTTCCCGTTTCGCCCGCGTTGAGCGTTTGCTGGGCCGTGGTGGTGCCGCTGGTAATGTTGAAGGACGCCGCCAGTGCCTCCGGCGCCGTACCCAGCAGCAGACAAGACACAAGCAATGCCACGCGCCGTGAGCGCGTGCGCGAAGACCCCATGAACATGATCACCCCACTGTTTTGGTTGGGGGAAACCTAGTGGGGCTTCGTGACGCTCCGGTGACAGGCTCGGCGATTGTGGGCGCTACACCTCCGTGGAACGCGCGACCACCCGCGACACGAGGCCATAGGTCACGGCATCCTCCGCTCCGATCCAGAAGTTCCGGTCGGTGTCGTGGACGACCTTCTCGTAAGTTTGTCCGGTTTCGCGCGCGATGATGCGGTTGATCCGCTCACGCATCTTGATGATCTCTTCGGCTTCGATGGTGATGTCGGACGCCTGGCCGGTCACGCCGCCCAAGGGCTGATGCAGCAGGAAGCGCGTGTTCGGAAGGCAGAAGCGGTTTTCCTTTTCCGCGCCGAGGAAGATATGCGCGCCCGCGCTCGCGACCCAGCCGGTGCCGATCATCTTCACGCGCGGCCCGCAGAAGCGGATCATGTCATGGATCGTGTCGCCCGATTCCACATGGCCGCCTGGCGAGTTGATGATGACGCGGATGTCGCCCTGCCCGTCGGCTGCGTAGGCGATCAATTGGCCGCACACCCGCTCGGCCACTTTCATGTCGATCTCGCCGAAGATGAGCACCGTGCGCGCTTTGAACAGCGCCATCTGCACCGGCGCCATCGGCTGGTCGGGCTTCATGCCCTCGTTTTCTTTCTTCTCTTTCTCGTCGTCGTCGTCGAGCCTCGGATCAAATCCAGGGGCAGGCGGGATTCTTGTCATTTTCGAGTTGTCCTAAACGGGGGCTGAACAGACAGTGTAACGAAAGGTGGGTATGCCATCAAAGCGCGGCAAGGGCCGCCGTGAGGGCGGCGCCCAATCCATCGCGGATCACGAGATCGGCATAGTCGTCCTGATCGGTTTGGGTTCGGTTAAGGATCGCCAGCTTCGCGCCGCCACGCTTAGCCAGCAGCGGGAAGCCGGCCGCGGGGTATACGACAAGAGAGGAGCCGGCGACTAGGAAAAGGTCACAGGAGATTGTCGCCTCATGGGCGCGCCGCATGGCGTCTTCAGGCATAGCCTGGCCGAAGGAAACCGTGGCGGCCTTTATGTAGCCGCCGCAGTTGCAATCGGGCACATCGCCTTCCCGCACGAAAGCATCGCGCAAAGGGGCAATTTCGTAGCGCACCTGGCAATCGAGGCAGGTCGCGTAGGTGGTGTTGCCATGGAGTTCGACGATTCTGTCGGCCGGAACGCCCGAAGCCTGATGCAGATTGTCGATATTCTGGGTGATGACACACCCGACCCTCCCGCGCCGCACCAGATCGGCAATCGCCAAATGGCCCGGGTTGGGCCTGGCGCCGCCGAACATCTCCTCCATCGCGAAGCGCCGGCGCCAGGTTTCGCGCCGCATGGAAGCCGAACCCAGGAAATCGGCAAATTGGATCGGCGCCATTTTATCCCAGACGCCCCCAGGACTGCGGAAGTCGGGAATGCCCGATTCGGTGGAAATGCCCGCACCGGTGAAGACGACCGCGTTCCGGGATTCGCGGAGCAGCCCGGCCAGGCGCTCGGAAGAGGATGTGCCCGCCGTGTTCATGCGCTGGGAGAAAACAGCCAGACGACGGCTGCAACCAGCGCCAGCAGTACGGCCGCACCGGCAAGTTCGAGCACCGAATCGGTCAAGAGGGGGGCAGCGGGCTTGAGACGGCGGCCGTACATGACAAAGCCCAAGCTTGCGAGCGCGGCAACGAGGGCGAGCCACCCATAGGAGGCCGGGCGTTTGTAGAGCGCCAGCGCCCCATAGGCGCCGGTGCTGAGAACGAGTTGTCCCCCACGGGCTACCGCGTTGAGATTGCCGTCGGCGCTGCCCCAGTAACCGCCGGGCTTGGGCGCCAGGGTAGCCCTTTCGGCACCCGTGAGGAGCAGGCCACCACTGGCATTGGCGCGAACCGATAGCCGGTCGCCCATTGCGAGCCCCGCCAGTGACGCAGGGGCGTCGCGCACGGGCTCATAGGTGCCCTCGACGCGGAGAGCATCCTCAGGCGATGGTGCAGGGCCGGAAATGGAGGGCTCCGGCGTATTGCGGGACGGAAGCAGCTTGTCGAACAGCCCATTGTCCAGAACGCGCCAGAAGGCGGGCGTCGTGGGGCCTTCCACCACCACGAAGTAACCGGCCTTGGCTTCCGGTACGATCACGAGGCGGACGCCGATGGCCCCCGACGCGCCATCCCGCTGCAAAGCGCGCCAGCCGTTGCGGCGCATTTCCGAGAACCCATAGGCGCGGCCCGGCAGCGCCGGGTGGAGAGAGGCGTGCGTGGCTTCCATCGAATCGAGGGTCATGGGCTGAAATATCCGCCCGCTCTCTCCTGCGCCGTCATTCTCCAGAGCCGCCGCGAGCCGGCCCAAATCGGCCGGGCTCGTCTCCATGCGACCGTTGCGCACCGCCGTTGCGGTCATCCCGAGCGGCTGGGCGATTTGCTTGGTGACATAGTCGGGCCATTCCGCGCCGGACGCCTTGTCGACCACGCGCGACAGGAGTTCGGGATCGCCCGCCTTGAACGCGAGCAGGTCGCCCACCGTAAAGCTCCGCGGGGCGGATTCCCCAAGCGCCTTGCCGACATCTTCGCTGGCCGTCAGCGTGCCGCGCTCGATCAGCTGCATGGCCGTGATGGCGTCGAACAGGGGAGCCGAGGCGTTGGCTGGAAACCGCCGGTCCGGCGCCATCGAACCCACGTAACGCTGCAGCAGCACGCGGTCTTCCTTGACCACCACGAGGCCGATTCCCTTGATGCCGCTTCCAAACATCAGCCCCTGCATCAGGCCGGCGGCGAAATTGTCCATTTCCTGGCTTGCCGACAGGACCACCGGAATCGACCCCACATCGATTTTGGAGGTGGGAGCGGCAACCGGGGGCCGGTCAAGCAGCTCCGGCGCGATGTCGCCCTGGGCGCGGGCGGCCCCCGTCGCAGCCAATCCGGCGAAAAACATGAAAAAAAGCGTGCGAAGCAAATCCACGGGGATAAGGTTAACGCCTGGGCTTCGGGGCGCGAACCTACAAGGCGCCACCGAGGCGGGCAACGATGCCGACAGGCTCCCGTTACCTTATGGGCACGGAAAGAATCCTCTATGGAAGGGCGCGGGATTATGGGCGGGGCATCTGTGCGGCGAGTGCTGGCGTGTTCGGTGGTGGCGGTTCTTGCAGGGTGCATGGCGACACGGCCCGCGAGCCCCCCTCCCCTGCCCCCGCCCAAGCAGGACCTTTTCGTGCTTTTCTTCGTGCCAGGCACTGCCCGCCTCGCGCCGGAGGCCGAACAGATCGTCAAGCAGGCCGCTGGCTCGGTTCAGCAGAGCAAGGTGGCCCGCATCGAGATAGCAGTCCCCGCCGACACGCCAGGGGGCGTGCGGTTGAAGGAAGGGCGCCTCACCGCGATCCAGAACGTCCTTTCGGCCGCCCATGTCGATCCGAAGCTTTATACGGGCCGAGACTTGGAAAACCTGACGGACCGGGTTCCCGGTGCGACCGACCGTGCCGAAATCCGGCTGGTGCCATAGCGGGCGGGGCCGAGGCCCTTAGGACAAGCGTTCGTGCAATTCAAAAATTGTGCGGAAAGGAACCCCGCCGCGGGCTCTTGCATTTCCTGGCAGCCAAAGGGTCGCGCTGTGGTGCAGCGCCCAAACGCACAACGCTCCATGACTGAACATTAATGTACCATTCGGCGGTCTAAAGCATTCGTACCCAGGGGTGCGCTTGCCAATGCCCGCCGCACCTGCGCCAACCGTGGACGATTGGTTTCGCCGCGGGGACCGCTCGATAGGTGCAATTTCGCACGTCGTGGGCTCGCGGAGGTATCCATGCCGGGTCGGGATCACACCGAAGGTGGTGTTACGCACACGATTGGGAAGAAATCGGCGCCCCCATCGGCGCCCCTCCCAGATAGGAACCAGCGCGTGAGAAAAGTTGCGTTGAAGGAGACGCGCTCATCATCCGGCGCGGTCACGATGGACCGACTCTGCATCGATACGATCCGCACACTGTCCATGGATGCCGTGCAGCAGGCGGATTCGGGTCATCCTGGCACGCCGATGGCGTTGGCGCCCGTCGTCTATACGCTGTGGCAGCAAATCCTGCGCTTCGACCCCGAGGATCCGGCTTGGCCCAATCGCGACCGCTTTGTGCTGTCCAACGGGCACGCCTCGATGCTGCTCTACGCGATGCTGCACCTTACCGGCGTGAAGACGATCGATGGGAAGGGTGATCACCAAAAGAGAGGCCTCTCTGTCACGCTCGACGACATCAAGCGCTTCCGTCAACTTGACAGCAAATGTCCGGGCCATCCTGAATACCGCCTTACGTCCGGCGTCGAAGCGACGACTGGACCGCTGGGCCAGGGCTGTGGGATGAGCGTCGGCATGGCGATTGCCGAGCGCTGGCTGGCAAAACATTTCAATCGGCCCGACTTCGCGCTGTTCGACTACAACGTCTATGCGATGTGCAGCGACGGCGACATGATGGAGGGCATCAGCAGCGAGGCCGCGTCGCTTGCGGGGCACCTGATGCTCGGCAACCTCTGCTGGATATATGACAACAACGGCGTGACCATCGAGGGTCACACGGATCTGGCCTTTGGCGAAGACGTCGCCGCGCGCTTCCTCGCCTATGGCTGGAACGTGGAGCGGGTCGGAGACGCCAACGACACCGAGCGGTTCGCACAGGCGATCGAGGTGTTCGAGCGCAAGAACGACGTGCCTATGCTCATCATCGTGGACAGCCATATCGGCTACGGCGCTCCGCACAAGCATGACACCAGCGCCGCGCATGGCGAGCCGCTTGGTGATGAGGAAATCCGCCTCGCCAAGCGGTCCTATGGCTGGCCGGAAGATGAAAAATTCCTGGTGCCGGATGGTGTGCGGGAGCACTTCTCCGCCGGCATCGGTCAGCGCGGCACGCAACTCCGCGGGGATTGGCTCGCGCGCATGGAGGCATATCGCGCCGCCCATCCCGACCTCGCAGATCAATTCGAACGCATGCAGAAGGCCGAACTCCCCGATGGATGGGACGCCAGCATGACCAGCTTCCCAGCCGATTCCAAGGGGCTCGCGAGCCGGGATTCATCTGCCAAGGTGCTGAACGCCATTGCGCCGCATTATTCCTGGCTGATGGGTGGCGCGGCCGACCTCGCACCCTCCACCAAGACGAATCTCACCTTCGAAGCGGCTGGGGATTTCGAGGCCGCGAAATATAGCGGCCGCAATCTGCATTTCGGTATTCGCGAGCACGCCATGGGCGCGATCGTGAATGGCCTGGCTCTCTCCAAGATTCGAAGCTACGGATCGAGCTTCCTCATCTTTTCCGACTACATGAAGCCCTCCATCCGATTGAGCGCGCTGATGGGGCTTCCGGCCGTTTTCATCTTCACGCATGATTCAATCGGTCTCGGTCAGGACGGTCCAACGCACCAGCCGGTCGAGCAACTCATCGGCCTGCGCAGCATCCCCGGCCTGATCACGCTGCGGCCGGCGGACGCCAGCGAGGTCGTCGAGGCTTGGCGCGTCATCATCGGGCTGCAACATCAACCGGCCTGTCTCGTATTAACCCGCCAACCGCTCCCGACGTTCGACCGCGCGCGCTACGCTTCTGCTGACGGTGTCTCGCGCGGCGCCTATGTCATGGCTGATGCCGAACACGGAAAGCCCGACGTGATCCTGATCGGCACCGGCAGTGAGGTTTCGCTCTGTGTCGATGCCCATGAGACGCTCACGCAGGAAGGCATTGCGGCCCGGGTCGTGAGCATGCCGTCCTGGGAACTGTTCGAGCAGCAGGAGTTGGCATATCGCGACAGCGTGCTTCCGCCGGATGTGATGGCACGCATCTCCGTCGAGGCTGGTTCGGTGATTGGCTGGGATCGCTATGTGGGCATGAGCGGTACGAGGATCGGCATGGAAACTTTCGGTGCGTCGGCCCCGATCAAGGACCTGATGAAGAAATTCGGTTTCACGGCCGAGAACGTACTGGCAAAAGCAAAGAAGCAGCTCGCGAAGGCCCGGGAGATTGCGCCATGAATCCATTGAAGCAGCTTGAGACCTGCGGCCAGTCACCATGGCTGGACTACCTGAAACGCAGTCTTATCGAAAAGGGCGGTCTGCGCACTCTGATCGAGCGTGACGGGCTCAAGGGGGTCACCTCTAATCCGTCGATCTTCGAGAAGGCGATCGGCGAGAGCGACGAATACACCGATGCGCTGAAGCAGTTCCAGGCGGAAGCTGACCACAGCATCGCGGCGATCTACGAGCATCTTGCGATTGCCGATATTCGTGCGGCCGCTGATGTGCTGCGTCCGGTTTACGAAGAGACGCAAGGCCGGGATGGTTATGTCAGCCTGGAATGCTCGCCCTATCTCGCCAACGATACCGACGCCACCATCGCCGAGGCGTTGCGGCTGTGGAACGCGGTTGCCCGTCCCAATCTGATGGTGAAAGTGCCGGCGACTGAGGCTGGCATTCCCGCGGTCCGGACGTTGATTGGACGCGGGCTGAACATCAACATCACTCTGCTGTTCTCGGTCGAAATGTACGAACACGTGGCCGAAGCCTATATCTCCGGGCTTGAGGATCTGAAGCGGGCGGGCGGCGACGTGAGCAAGATCGCCAGCGTCGCCAGCATCTTCGTCAGCCGGATCGACTCTGCGGTCGACAAGCGGCTCGACATGCTGGCCGACAAGGGATTGGCCGGCCGGCTGCGCGGCAAGGCCGGAATCGCCAATGGAAAACTCGCCTACGCTCGATATAAGGCGCTGTTCTCGAGCCCGAATTGGAAGGTTCTGGCCCAATCGGGTGCGAAGACCCAGCGCCTGCTCTGGGCTTCGACCAGCACCAAGAACCCGGCCTACAAGGACACAATGTATGTCGAAGCGCTGATCGGCCGGGACACCGTGGACACGATTCCGCCGGCAACCATGGATGCGTTTCGCGACCACGGCAAAGTGACGCCCGACATCATAGAAACGAATCTGCCTGAGGCCAGCGGCGTCCTTGCCGAACTGGAGCAGCACGGCATTTCACTGAAAGGCGTCATGGACGAATTGGTCCGGGACGGCGTTCAGCAATTCGCAGATTCGTTCGACAAGCTTTTCGCCGTCATCGCCTTCCGCCGCCGCACATTGATCGAAGGCGACCGCGCGAGCCTGGAGATTTCCCGTGGTTCTTTGGAGATGAAGAACGCTTTCGCTGAAGAAATGGAGGTATGGCGCAAGGAAGGACGCATCCGGCAGCTTTGGGCCGGAGACAATTCGCTTTGGACGGGGGCCGACGAAAACGAATGGGGCGGCTGGCTGAACGTCTTGGAGCGGGAGCTCGCCGATACCGGCAGTCTTAAGGCCTTCGGGAACTGGGTAACGGAGCGCAAGTTCACGGACATCGTGTTACTCGGGATGGGAGGATCGAGTCTCGGTCCGGAAGTGCTGGGCAATATTTTCGGCCGGCAGCCCGGATGGCCGCAGTTCCATATGCTGGACAGCACCGATCCGGCCCAAATCGCGGCGATCGAACGGGCGGTCGATCTCGGCACGACACTGTTCATCGTCTCCTCCAAATCAGGCTCCACGCTGGAGCCCAACATCTTCATGGAATATTTCCTCGATCGTGTGGCCGCCTTGCGCGGCAATGATCGCGCCGGGGAACAATTCGTCGCTGTCACCGATCCGGGTTCCTCGCTGGAGCGGCGAGCTAAGGAACTGCGCTTCGCCCACATTTTCCAGGGCGTACCCTCAATCGGCGGCCGCTACTCCGTATTGTCCAAATTCGGTCTGGTGCCGGCGGCTGCGGCGGGTCTCGATGTAAAGCGCCTGCTCGAAACGGCGCTGCCGATGGAACGAAGCTGTGGCTCCGATGTGCCACCGGCGGAGAATCCGGGCGTGCAGCTCGGCGTCGCCATGGGTGTCGCCGCAACCCGCTTTGGCCGCGACAAAGTGACGATCATCGCTTCGCCCGGGATCGCAGATTTCGGCGGCTGGCTAGAGCAGCTTCTGGCCGAAAGCACGGGCAAGCATGGATACGGGCTGATCCCGCTGGCCGGGGAGCCGCTCACAACACCGGACCGTTATGGGCGCGATCGGTTCTTTGCCTATTTGGCGTTGGATGGAGACGACGATCCGTCACAACGCGATGCCGTGGCCGCACTCGAAACTGCAGGTCATCCGGTCGCGCGAATCTGCGTAAAGGATATCTGGCATGTCGGCCAGGAATTCTTCCGCTGGGAAATCGCCACCGCCGTTGCCGGCGCAATCATTGGCATCAATCCATTCGATCAGCCGGACGTCGAGGCCAGCAAAGAAAAAACGCGGGCGCTGACGGAGGACTACGAAAAATCGCATCGCTTGCCCGAAGAGGCGCCCATCTTCCGCGAGAACGGCCTGGCGCTCTACGCCGATCCGCGCAATGCGGCGGAACTCGGCCGCCACAACACCCTGACCGGCTATCTGAAGAGCCATTTGGCCCGTGTGCATGCGGGCGATTACGTGGCGCTGCTGGCTTATATCCAGCGCAACGACTCGCACACGCAGGCATTGACCGCCATCCGCGGCTGCATTCGTGACCACACTTATGCGGCAACCTGCGTTGGTTACGGACCGCGTTTTCAGCATTCCACGGGGCAGGCCTATAAGGGCGGACCGAACTCGGGCGTATTTCTGCAAGTCACCTGTGACGATCCGGCAGACATTCCTGTCCCCGGCCATTCCTACACGTTCGGCGTAGTGAAAGCGGCGCAAGCGCGTGGCGATCTGGACGTTCTGGTGGAACGCGGGCGGCGGGCGCTGCGCGTCCACGTGAACGATGTCGAGGCGGGGATGACAGAGCTCGCTCGCGCAATGGATGCGGCCTTCCAATAACGGACCTTTGAGGAGCGGAGAAAAATGCAGATCGGCGTGATCGGTCTTGGCCGAATGGGCGGCAACATCTCCCGGCGCCTGATGAAGGCCGGACACCGTTGTGTGGTCTTCGACCGCAACGCGGACGTGCGCGCGGCGTTTGCGAAAGAAGGCGCCGAAGCTGCCGCATCGCTCGCGGATGTCGTAGCCGCGCTCCGCGAAAAGCCGCGTGCCGTCTGGGTGATGCTGCCTGCCGGAGGGATCACCGAACAAACGGTCGAAAAACTCGGGGAGTTGCTGGAGCCTGACGACATCATCATCGATGGCGGAAATTCCTTCTATAAGGACGACATCCGCCGCGCAAAGACATTGGCCGCGAAGCACATTCGCTACGTCGATTGCGGCACCTCGGGCGGCGTCTGGGGCATCGACCGCGGCTACTGCATGATGATCGGGGGACCCAAGGAGACGGTAGATCACCTCGATCCGATCTTCGCCGCCCTTGCCCCAGGCCTCGGCGATATTCCGCGTACGCCGCACCGAGAGAAAAGCGATCCGCGCGCCGAGCGCGGCTACATCCACGCCGGCCCCTCCGGCGCGGGGCACTTCGTCAAGATGGTGCATAACGGGATCGAGTACGGTTTGATGCAGGCTTACGCCGAGGGCTTCGACATTCTGCGCAACAAGGATTCAAAGGACCTGCCCGAGGATGAGCGCTTTGTGCTGAACATGCCGGACATAGCCGAAGTGTGGCGGCGTGGCAGTGTCATTTCATCCTGGCTGCTCGATCTTGGCGCCGCGGCGCTGGCGAAGGACCCGCAGCTCGAGGATTTCTCCGGCTACGTCCAGGATTCGGGCGAGGGACGCTGGACGGTGGAGGCCGCCATCGAGGAAGCGGTGCCGGCCGATGTACTGAGTACGGCGCTTTACGCCCGCTTTCGTTCGCGGCGGGAGCACACTTTCGGGGAAAAGATGCTTTCGGCTATGCGTTTCGGCTTTGGCGGCCATGTCGAGGGCGGCGAACCCATCGACCCCGAACCGAAACAGCCGGGATCAGAGGGGCATTCGCGCAAGGGAGCCGTGAAGTAGCCTATGCCCGAAACCCATCCGAAACAGACGCCCAAGACCGCGCAGGTGATTGAGCCTCCACCGCGGCGCCCGCCCGCGCCGGCAGATCCCTGTGTCATGGTGATCTTCGGGGCCGGCGGCGATCTGACCAGCCGTCTGGTCGTTCCCGCGCTCTATAATCTCTCGCGGACTGAAATATTACCCGACAGCTTTGCATTGATCGGCGTGGATCTGGCTGAGGGCACGGCCGAGAGCTGGCGCAACCACCTTTACGCGAAGCTGAAAGGCTTCATCGGCAACGCCTCCGCGGAATTCGATATCGACCATATTGACGAGGCGGCGTGGAAACGGCTTGCCGGGAAGATGTCGTATGTCCAGGGCGACCTGACCAAGCCCGAGTTGTACGAGAAGCTTCGCGGCGTCCTTGACGAAACGGCAAAGGTCCATGGCACGCAAGGCAATGTCATCTTCTACCTTGCGGTCGCGGACCGCTTCTTCGGCGCGGCGGTCGAGCAACTCGGCAAAGCCAAGCTGACCGATCAGCACACGGACAGAAACGGGAAGCATCCCGTCTGGCGCCGGGTCGTGATCGAAAAACCCTTCGGTCACAGCCTGGAGTCGGCCCGCGCGCTGAATACCGCCATTCTTCGTGTTTTGACCGAGGACCAGATATTCCGCATCGACCACTTCCTTGGAAAGGAGACCGTCCAGAACATCATGGCGTTTCGTTTTGGCAACGGACTGTTCGAACCGATCTGGAACCGAGACCGGATCGACCACGTGCAGATCACCGTCGCCGAAACAATCGGGGTGGAACGGCGGGGCAAGTTCTATGAGGTCACTGGGGCATTGCGGGACATGGTCCCGAACCATGTGTTCACATTGCTTTCGATGGTCGCCATGGAGCCGCCGACCGGCTTCGACGCGGCCTCGATTCGCGCGAAAAAAGCCGAAATGTTCGCTTCGATACGCTCCATCAACCCGGCGCAAGCGGTGCGCGGACAGTACAGGGCTGGAAAGGTCCTGGGGAAGCCCGTGAAGGCCTATCGCCAGGAGCCAGACGTGGCGCCGGATTCGAACATGGAGACCTACGCCGCGATGCGGCTGGAGATCGACAATTGGCGCTGGGCGGGGGTGCCCTTCTACCTCCGAACCGGGAAGCACATGCCACAGCGGCTCACCGAGATCGCAATCTGCTTCAAACAGGCGCCTCACGCTCCATTCCGTGAAACGCCCGTCGCCACTCTTCCTCCGAACTGGCTGGTTCTCAATATCGCGCCGGATGAAGGAATTTCTCTGCAATTCGAAGCCAAGCGCCCGGGGCCGCAGGTGGACCTCACCGCGGTCAGGATGAACTTCTGTTACGATGACTGGTTTCCGAAAGAGCCCAATGTCGGATACGAGACGCTGCTCTACGACGTCATGATCGGAGACCCGACGCTCTTCATGCGTGCGGATATGGTGGAGCAAGCTTGGCGGATCGTGCAGCCGGTGCTCGACGCCTGGGCAGCAGATACGGCCAGCTTCCCAAACTACGATTCCGGCAGCGATGGACCGAAGGCAGCCGATGAGTTGTTGGCGCGCGATGGAAAACGCTCCTGGCGCCCGGTGGGTCCGCCATCGGAACAGAAGCCGTGAGCGCGGGGCAGGACATCCGTCTTCTGGTGGCGGATGTCGACGGCACGCTGCTTACCGAGGAGAAAGTCCTGACCGATGGGGCGAAAGCAGTGGTCCGCGACCTGCACGACGCCGGAATTCTTTTTGCCATCACCAGCGGCCGGCCGCCCCGCGGCATGACCATGCTGATCGAGCCGCTTGCGCTGAGTAGCGCCATCGCCGGCTTCAATGGGGGGGTGTTCGTCAATCCCGATCTCTCTTTGATCGAGTGCCACGCTCTGGATGAAGCAACGGCCAAACAGGCGTTGCAATTGATCCTGGACCAGGGGTTGGACGTCTGGGTCTACACAAAGGAAGAGTGGCTGATCCGCAACCCGAACGCGCCGCATGTGGCGCGCGAGGCGTGGACGGTGAAGTTCGATCCCACGGTCGTTGCGTCTTTTACGGACGCGCACCTGGCAAAAGCAGTCAAGATTGTCGGCATCTCCGACGACCTCGATCTTGTTGCCGCATGCGAAAAGGCGGCTCAGAGCGCCTTGGGCGCGAAAGCGAGCGCCGCGCGCTCGCAGCCCTATTATCTGGACGTGACCAATCCCGACGCCAACAAGGGAACCGTTGTAACAACGCTGTCCCGGAGCTTGAATATCCCGCCTGCGCAGATCGCTACCATGGGGGATATGCCCAACGACGTTCTCATGTTCCGCAAGAGCGGCCTCTCTATCGCGATGGGCAACTCCAACGACGAAGTAAAGGCGCAGGCAAGCGCGGTGACCGACAGCAATGAGAACGACGGGTTCGCCAAAGCGGTGCGCAAATTCGTATTGCGGCCGTCCCACGCGTGACTGCTTTCGCTCTCCCAATGGCCGCCGCGACACTTGGCGAACCGCGATGAAAGAAGTGCCCTCATGACGCGTCCATCCGAGGCGAAACTTGAAATCCTCGCAGATCCCGAAGCATTGGCGCATCGGGTGGCCGATTGGCTGTTGGCGGCGGCGACTGCGAAGAACGGTGTCTTCGCAATCGCGCTCTCCGGCGGTTCCACGCCGCGACGCCTTTACGAACTTCTGGCGCATCCGCCCTATCGCGAGGCGTTCCCGTGGTCCCGCACCCATTGGTTCTGGGGCGATGAACGCTACGTGCCTCACGAAGACGTACGGAGCAACTACCATATGGTTCATGAGGCGCTGCTGGCCCATGCGCCGATTCCTTCCATCAATATCCATCGCATTCCGACCGAAGGTGTCAGCTCGCAAGCGGCGGCCGGTGTATATGAGGACGAACTCAAGTCCTTTTATGGTGCGGACCGGCTCGACAAGAACAGGCAGCTCTTCGATGTCGTTCTCCTCGGATTGGGTAGCGACGGGCATACTGCCTCCCTCTTCCCCGGTTCCAACGTGCTCGAAATACGCGAGCGATGGGTTGCAGCGGTCACACGCGGCAATTCGGAGGCGCGCATCACACTGACCTATCCCGCGCTCGAGAGCAGCCGCCACCTCGCGTTCCTGGTTGCGGGTGCCGAAAAGCGCGCGGCGTTTGGCGGGCTTCGTCGAGGCGACGACAGTCTGCCCGCGGCACGGCTCAATCCATCCGGCGAATTGATTTACTTCGTGGATCAAGCTGCCGCGGGAACCCGCACATGACGCGTAAAAGTACCAAAGTGAATCCTGCCAACGGGTCGCGGGAAATCCGTACTCTTTCCATCGATATCGGCGGCACCGGCCTTAAAGCCTCCGTTCTTGATTCCCAGGGCAGGATGCTGGTCGACGAGGTGCGCGTGCCGACACCTTATCCATGCCCGCCCAAGGTACTCTTGGACACACTGGTAAATCTCGTTGCGCCGCTTCCGGCCTTCGACCGGATCTCGGCGGGATTTCCAGGCGTGGTGCGCGACGAGCGAATCATCACAGCACCCCATTTCGGCGATGACAAGTGGGCTCATTTTCCATTGGCTTCGGCATTGTCCAAACGTCTCGGCAAGCCCGTTCGGCTGCTCAACGATGCGGAGGTTCAAGGATTGGGAATTATCGCCGGGCGTGGATTGGAACTGGTCCTGACACTGGGGACGGGCGCCGGAACGGCGTTGTTCCGTGACGGCGAGTTGATGCCGCATCTCGAATTGGCGCAGCATCCCATTCACGGGGGCAACACCTACAACGGCTATATCGGCAACGACGCCTTGCGGACCAAGGGTGTGAAAAAGTGGAGCCACAGAGTGCACAAGGCGATTCACATCCTCTATTCGCTGCTTCACTACGATACGCTCTACATCGGCGGCGGCAATGCCGCGAAGGTTCTTGATCCCCCCGAGGGCGTCAGGATCGAATCCAATCAGGCAGGCATCACCGGGGGCATTCGCCTGTGGGAGGACGACCTCTGGAAGCCAGGCCGCGCGCAGCGGCGCGTCTTGCACAAGCGATGATATCGCTGCCCAAAATCTCAAACAGCAAATCGACGTGCCGCCTGCCCGGCGCCGATCCGTGTACGGAGTGATAAGATAGCATGGTTTCTAAAGTGGAATCCATCTCGGGAGGCAGACCGGCCGCGCCGACCGAAGAGCTCGACGCACCCCGGGCGGTCGCTATTGCCAAGCCCAATGGACATGCTCCCGGGCATCCCGGGGTCGCACCGACTTGGACCAGCAGCGCCAAGGATATGGTGGGCTGTACGCTCGGTCCTTCACGCGTCTGGTTCACGCTCGGTTTCGGTATCGTAAACGAGGTCTATTATCCACGTGTCGACACGCCCCAAATCCGCGATCTTGGCTTCATCGTCGGCGATGGGCGTGGCTTCTGGGTCGAAGTGAAGCGGCTGGAAAACTATACGCTGCGCCTTCTCGCACCCGGCACGCCTGCGGTCGAGGTCGTCCACAAGCACGAACTCTTTGAACTGACATTGCGGGTGACGCCCAATCCCGACATCGACGTCTTGTCGATCGACCTCAAGCTTACGGGGCAAGCGGATCTGAGGCCGTATGTATTGCTAGCCCCGCATCTTGGAGCGACCGGCTACGATAATTTCGCGGAGGTCCGGGAGTTTGCCGGGCGCCGCGTGCTGGCGGCAGAACAGGGTCCGTTCGGGCTTGCGCTTGCGGCGGTCGATGGCGCCCAACGGGATGCCCTTGGGATGGCAAGCGTGGGTTATGTCGGCGAGAGCGATGGCTGGCAGGACTTCGACCGCAACGGTGCACTCACTTGGAGCTACGGCGCTGCCGGGCCGGGAAATGTGGCCCTTGTCGGCGCGCTACCGCGCAGCGCTGTTCTGGGTCTGGGTTTCGGCAGCAGCATGCAGGCGGCAGCAACTCTTGCCATAAGCAGTCTGGTGCAGCCTTTCGACAACCTTCTCAACCGCCAGATCAAGAAGTGGCAGGAATGGCATGCCCTGCGCAACGAGCGAAGCCTGCTCAGGCCCGACGATTCGGATGAATTGGGCGACCAGATGGTTCTGTCTTCCATGGTCTTGCGAGCTCATCGGGACAAAACCTATCCGGGAACCATGGTGGCGAGTTTGAGCGTGCCCTGGGGCAACAGCAGCAACGACCATGGTGGCTATCACCTGGTATGGCCGCGCGATCTGGTTCAATGCGCCCAGGCCTTGGTGGGCTTGGGTGCGGAACATGAAGCTCGCAATACGCTGCGCTACCTGATTGCAACGCAGAACTCGGATGGGAGCTGGGCGCAGAACCAATGGCTTGGGGGAACGCCCTATTGGAAGGGACTGCAATTGGACGAGGCGGGATTTCCGGTCTTGCTGGTTGGTGCTCTTGCCAACCGTGATGCGCTCAACGGCATCGAGGTGAGCGACATGATTACGCGAGCGCTCTCGTTCCTTGCCCGTACCGGACCGTCAACCTCGCAGGACCGATGGGAGGAGAATGACGGCATCAGCACATACACGCTTGCGGTATGCATCGGGGCGCTCGTAACGGGAGCGGCATTCTTGCCCGAGCCGGCACGAGACTTCGCTCTTGCGATAGCGGATTTCTGGAACGCCAATATCGAGAGGTGGACGGTCGTCAGGGGCACGCCGCTTGCAAAGCGCTTCGGGATCGATGGCTATTACATCAGGATCGCACCGGCAGACATTCTTTACACTGATCAATCCGTGCGCGAAGTGCTGCAGATCAAGAACAGAAGCGGCGGAGGCCAGGTTCCGGCCGACGAGGAAGTAAGCGTCGATTTCCTGCAACTTGTCCGCTTCGGCTTGCGCGGCGCCGACGATCCTGCGATCCGCGACAGCATTGCAGTGGTCGATGCCCTGCTTAAGGTCGATACGCCGAACGGGCCCGCGTGGCATCGCTATAATGGGGATGGCTATGGCGAACACGACGACGGGGGGCCGTTTGACGGAAGCGGACGCGGACGAGCCTGGCCGCTGCTGACGGGAGAGCGCGGTCACTATGAGCTCGTCGCCAGGCGTGACCCGCGGCTTTATCTCAAGGCAATGGCAGCAATGACGGGGCCTGGCGGCCTGATGCCGGAACAGGTGTGGGACACCACGGCGCTACCGTCCAAGCGCTTGTATCCCGGGCGTCCGTCGGGCTCGGCGATGCCACTCGCATGGGCGCACGCGGAATTCATCAAGCTGATGATCTCGTGCCATCTCGGATATCCTATCGACCGGCCCGGTGCGCTTTGGGAACGCTATCGCGGACACCGCCCAGAGATCAAACACGCCATCTGGTGCCAGCATGCACCGATTGGCCGGATCGCTCCGGGGGTAAACCTCACAATCGCCCTACCGCACCCGGCGCGAATCCATTGGGGGGTGGACGGTTGGCAAAATGTTGTGGACGGCTACACGCGTGACACGGGCCTCGGACTGCATGCCTTGGACATTGACGCTGCATCGATAGGCAGCTCTCGAGCCGTCGATTTCACCTTTCAATGGCTCGACAGTGAAATATGGGCGGGTAAGAATTTCCGCATCGATCTTGTTGGTGACTGAACTCCGTCGCCATAAGTGGAACTGGCGACAGGTTCCCGTCGTACGGATCATCCCCAGCAATTCCGGAGGAGGATCGCTCCATCCGATTTGCCGCCGCCTCACCGGTCTCTGCCAGATGGCAGGGACCAGTGAGACGCTCAGTTCAGAAATTTCCAGCGAGCGGCGGATTGGTGAGGCCGATAGTGGCTCGCCTGTTCTGCGGTTCGTGTACGCCCGGACCGGTTGCGACCAAAGGCTCGGAAAAGCTTTTACCCACCGTCACGATGGTGACGCCGTTAAGGCCGAGCCTATCCATCTCGATCTTGACGGAATTGGCCCTGCGTTCGGAAAGCGCCTGGTTGTAGCGGTCGGTGCCAACCGTGTCGGTGTGACCGGTTACGACAATGCGAACGGGGCCCATCAGCTTCGCCGTCCTTACGGCTTCGGCCACGATGCTGCGCGCGCCTGCCGAAAGGTTCGACTTGTCGAAGTCGAAGAAGAGCACGAACGTCTTGACGTATTCCGGCTGCACCGCGGGCTGAGCAGACGGGAGAAGCGGAGGCAGTTCCTCAACGGTGCTCACGGGAGGAACAGCCGCTTCGGCGACCCCGAAAGCCGGAGCCGGCACCACGATCAGTTCGGCGCTCAGATTGGGGCAGTTCGGGTCGGTCTGGTGGTCCTCTCCGAGATGTCTACACGCGAGATCCCTGACCGTGGTGCTGGAGTCATGGGGTTCCAAAAAATGGTCCGGCCGGTAAGTCTTGCCGCCTGCAGCAGCTTGTCGATAGAGCAAATTGGCTCGTTCGTTTTGACCGCGCTGCCGGTAGGAATCGGCCAAATTGAATTGCGCGAGCGGGTTGCCGCTATGATTATTGTAGTCGGCCTCAAATTGCTTTTCGGCCTCCGCATAATTTCCCGCGCCAAAAGCTTGAACACCGTTCGTTCCCAGCCCGTCCCGGTCATGTCCATTCGCCTCAAGCGCATTGGCGCTCACCGTGCCCAGAAGACTCAGCATGAGGAATGCGCATGTCAGCGCGCCTCTCGAACAAAAATTCGACATTTCTACGCCGTCTGCGGATGCGTCCATGGCAGGAGATGCCCAACTTAAGTGAGCAGCCGCACCTTTCTGGCGTGGAGATTAGGGACTATACGCGGCGCGCGGCAGCCCCGGAATCTGCTCATTCCCGGCGATAGGCTCTCTTATGGCACTCGGAGATTTTCTGGAAGGATAGCTTGCGAGCCTGTTTGTTCATCGGTCTGTAGCTTTTCGAAATGACCTCCAAAGGATATTATTATATCGTGCGTACCGGGCCCCAGAGGGATCCGGACGCGCCCTCCCGCGCAACCAATCGGGGTGCCATCTAAAACGGCCCGCCAGACTTTTTCGCCGCCAGCGGATGGAGTCTCCACTCGAATCTTGTAATGGCCGGTTTCAACGTTCACGGTGGCTTCGAATCCGGGCCATGCAGCGGGAATGCAGGGCTCCACGACAAGGAATCCCCCCTCGCGCCGAATGCCCAGAATACCCTCCAGGCCGGCACGATACATCCATCCCGCCGCGCCGGTGTACCACGTCCATCCACCACGCCCGATATGAGGCGCCACAGAATAGACATCGGCGGCGACGACGTAGGGTTCTACCTTGTAACGGTCCGCATCATTTTGCGTGCGCGCGTGGTTGATCGGGTTGAGCATTGCAAACAGCTCAACGGCTTTTTCGGCTGCCCCCAATTTCGCAAATGCGAGGATCGCCCACATGCCGGCGTGGCTGTATTGCCCGCCATTTTCGCGCAGCCCCGGCGGATAGCCTCGGATGTAACCGGGATCGAGTGGCGTCTTGTCGAAGGGCGGCGTGAACAGGAGAGCCAATCCCTCGCCTCGGCGGATCAAGTGCCGTTCGAGCGATTCCATCGCGATGCGGGCCCGCGCCGGATTGGCGGCGCCCGACAGCACAGCCCAGGACTGAGCAATCGAATCGATCCTGCACTCTTCGCTTGTGATCGAGCCGAGCCAGGTTCCATTGTCGTAAGTCGCGCGGCGATACCATTCGCCATCCCACGCCTCTCGTTCAAGCGCTTCCCGGACGGAGGCCGCATGAGCCCGCCAACGCCGGGCGCGATCTGCGTCGCGCGTTTCCGCCAGCGGCGCGAAAAGCTCTATGGTCAGGACCAGCAACCATCCGAGCCACACGCTTTCGCCCTTGCCGGCCTCACCCACCCGGTTCATCCCGTCGTTCCAGTCGCCGGTGCCAATGAGCGGCAGGCCGTGGACGCCCGTGAGCTTCAGAGATTGGTCTAAGCCTCGGGCGCAGTGTTCAAACAGCGAGGGCGATTCCTCCGACACGCTCGGTTGGAAGAATGCGTCGTGCTCGCCGGGATGCAGGGCCGGGCCCTCCAGAAACGGAACACACTCATCCAGAATTGCACGATCCCCCGAGGCGGCGACATATGTGGCAGCGGAGAATGCGAGCCAGACGCGATCGTCCGATATCTGCGTTCGCACGCCCCGCCCGGAATTGGGGAGCCACCAATGCTGAACATCCCCTTCCACGAACTGCCGCGCGGCGGCACGCAGGATGTGTGCCCGCGTCTCATCCGGCTTGGCGAATGTCAACGCCATGCCGTCCTGAAGCTGATCGCGGAAACCATAAGCGCCGCTTGCCTGATAAAACGCCGAGCGCGCCCAGATGCGGCACGCGAACGTCTGATAAAGCAACCATCCGTTCAGCATGATGTCCATTGCCCGGTCCGGCGTTTTGACCTGTACGGCGCCGAGAATCGTCGTCCAGTGCTCCGTTACCTCGTCGAGAACGGCGTCGAGATCCGCCTGTCGGTAGCGTGCGATCAGCGCGCGGGCTGCATCTGCCGTACCGCATTCTCCGAGGAATGAGACGACTTCAATCGTCTCGCCGGCCGCGAGCTCGACGATGCGCTGCAAGGCAGCGCACGGATCGACTCCCGCTCCCACCGCGCCGGACAGAGGAACCCTTCCGGTAAGCGCCGCCGGTGCGGCAGCCCCTCCTCCGCTGCGTCCAAGAAATTCGGCACGGTCCGCCGTCCACGCTGTTTGCCGGCCGTTGAGATCGGCAAAGGCGACGCGGCCGGAGAAAACGACGTTCCACGGATTGCAAGCCAGCATCGCACCGGTTGTCCCATCTATCTCGGTTGTAACAAAGGGACCCGAAGCGCCGCGATATTTGCCGAGAACCCATTCCGTGTAGGCCGTAATCGACAGCCGGCGGGGCCGACCGGAAAGATTGCGAAGGGTCAGCCGCGAAATCTTGATTGGATCGGCAAGCGGCACGTATTGCAGCAATTGGAGCGCGATGCCATTCGCCTCGTGTTCAAAGCGGCTGTAGCCGTAACCATGGCGCGCAACGTAGGTCCCGCCATCACGGATCGGTTGTGCGGTTGGGCTCCAGAGATCGCCGGTCATTTCGTCGCGGATGTAGATCGCTTCCCCAATCGGGTCCGCGACCGGGTCGTTGGACCACGGCGTGAGCTGGTTCTCGCGGCTGCTTTGTGCCCAGGTATAACCGCTGCCTCCCGCAGACACCTGGAAACCGAAAGCAGGATTCGCGATCACGTTGATCCACGGCGCAGGCGTCGTACGCCCGCCATCGAGGATGGTCACATATTCCCGGCCGTCTTTGGCAAAGCCTCCAAATCCATTGAAGAACTCGAGGTTCATCTGCGAGCGCGCCAGAGACGGCCGGTTTACCGGCGCCGCCCCTTTCTGACGGCGGACCGGCAGCGAAGGAAGTCGCGGTTGCGGTAGACGGGCAAGCTGATCCGCAATGGGCCCCCGGCGCGCGACCAGCACCACGCGTGCGGCCGATTGAAGAAGGGCCAGCGCCTCGGCGCTCATCAGGTCGGCGCGAAGCGCATAAATCGAGCCTTGTGTGAGCTCTTCGCCGAAGCGAAGCCGCGATTGGCTGGTACGCAAGGCGGTGTCGATCGCGACCTGAAGATCCTGCATATATGAGGATGCGTGCTCGTTGACGATCACAAGATCCACACTGAGGCGCTTCATGCGCCAATATTCATGCGCGCGCAGCAGCTCACGAACCTGGGCCATGTCCTCGGTCTCGTCGATGCGCAGGAGCACGATGGGCAGATCGCCCGAAATCGCATATGGCCATAGACCGGACTGGGCGCCCGCACCGCGCACGATCGCAGCCGACGACACTCTGAAGCGCGGATCGGCGTATAGAATGGGTGCGGCCAGACGCTGAAAGTCCGCCGCCTCCTCGGCCTCTATGCCCAAATGCCGAAGTTCGACCTGCGCCTGTGTCCAGGCGAGCGTTCTTGCCCGGTCAAACGCGCTGCGATCGTGATGACTGTCGATCAGGTCCAGGAGCTCGCTCCGTGACGACGCGACAATGGTCCAGAACGCGACCCGCGCCACTTTGCCGGGCGAGATCTTCACCCGATGCCTGAGCGAAAACATCGGATCGAGAACCGTCCCGACTGTATTCGAAAGGGGCACGCCATTGCCTATGGCGGCCGCTGTATTGATATCGTGCCCCCGGCCGACGAAGCGGGCCCGGTCGGTCTCGTATTGCGGTTCAGAGAACGATTCTCCCTCCACGACAGCGAAATGGGCTGCCCATATAAGCGGCTCCTCATGCGAGCGCGGGCGGCGCGTGGCGATGAGCGCACCAAATTCGGCGAGATGCTCGGTTATGACGAACATCTTGGAAAATGCCGGATGCGCATTGTCCGCAGCCGAATTCGTCAGGACGATTTCGGCATAGGACGTGATCTCGATGTCTCGCGCACGGCGTCCGCTGTTGGCGAGCGATACGCGGCGAACCTCGCCGTCAACTTCGCCGGAGATGAGAACATCCATTGTCGTCGTCAAAGTGCCGTCGCGACGGATGAATTCGGCGTGATCCTCGCTGAAGAGGACTTCGTTGTATTCCGCAGCAACCGGATGGGCGCCCGCAGACCAGATGTTTCCGCTCTCTACATCGCGAAGAAAAATGAAGGAGCCCCAGTCGTCACGTGTGGCGTCCTCCTGCCACCGCGTCACCGCGATATCCCGCCAACGGCTGTAGCCCGCGCCTGCCGCGGTCAGCATGACTGCGTAACGTCCGTTCGACAGCAAATGCGTTGTCGGTGGTCCCAGGGAAGCCGTCGTGAGTCGGCGCATGGCCGGAGCCTCGGCCCTCATTTCTTCCGCCGAGGCCTTCACCTCCTCCGCCCGCGGAGGCACCACAGCGACGTTTTCGGGCATGCGTTCCTGAAGCAAGAGTTCGCTTGCCTGAATCATGGGTTCGCGATGGAATCGGGAGCGCATCTGGCCGTCGTTCAGGGTGTTCGCGATGGCAACGATGGTCATTCCCTGATGATGGGCCATGTAGGTGCGAACGATCGCGACATCCTGGTCATCGGGAAGCCGCGAGCGGGTGAAATCGAGAGATTCGTAGAACCCGTAGCGGCCGGACGCGCCCATGGCGGCAAGCATGCTGAAATTCTGCCGCGCTCCACGCGGGTCCACCATGGCTGCAAGGCCCGTTGCATATGGCGCAATCACCAGATCTTCGGAGAGTCCGCGCTTCAGCGCGAGACTCGGAACGCCGAAGTTGGAATATTGGTAGGTGAATTCCGTGTCGCGGGCGTTATAGGCCGATTCCGAGATGCCCCAAGGAATGCCCAGCGACCGTGCGTAAGACTGCTGGCGCTCTACCACGAGGCGATTTGTCTGCTCCAGCACGCTCCCGATTGGCGCCCGCATCACCAATGACGGCATCAGATATTCGAACATGCTTCCGGACCACGAGATCAAAGCCGATCCGTTTCCGGCGGGGGTTGCTGCCCGGCCGAGCCGAAACCAATGCCGTGTCGGAACATCGCCTTTCGCGATGGCAAAGAGGCTCGCCAGCCGCGCTTCCGAAGCGAGCAGATCGTAGCAACCGGCATCGAGGTTCTGATCGGGCATGCTATAGCCGATGGATAGCAATTTGCGCTCAGGATCGAGAAGGAAAGCGAAATCCATACCAATCGCCATCGTGCGCGCGGTGCCGGCGAGCGCACGCAAACGATCTTCCAGTGCGTGCGGCGCATCGGCGATCTGAGTTCGATCGCGGCCGTGTTCGGCCACCGACTTTTTCAAGGCGTCAATCCAGAAAACGATATCCTGAAGGCTGCCGCTCCCCACGATCTGCCCAAGGTTCTCAACGCCATGACCGGCCTTTTGCGCCAGCCGCTTCAGCGCCGGCAGCAGGTTTTCGGTCGCGCGCGCGCTATTCAACTGGGTTTCGATGTCCGCGAGGATGGAAAGGACTTGGCCTACGTGATCGGCTCGCCCGATGGGCAGAGCATCGAGCGCCTCCTGCGCAAGGCGTACATTATCCATCATGCCGAGCCGAGCGTTCGGTCCAAGAGAGGCGATCCACTCTTCGCAGGCGTTGGCGACCACGATCAGATAACCCGCGAGATTGCCGCTATCGACCGATGAGACGTAAGGGGGATCGAGCGCTCGTAAGTCCCGTGTGTCGTACCAGTTGAAGAAATGGCCCTTGAAGCGCTGCAGCCTCTGCATTGTGGCGAGGGCGGTTTCCAGACGCTCGACGGTTTCCGTCGTTCCTGCCCAGCCGAAGTCGCGGGCGGCAACGGCCGAAAGCAGATAGAGACCAATATTGGTCGGCGAAGTCCGGTGAGCCACGACAGGCTTCGGAACTTCCTGGAAATTGTCCGGCGGGAGCATGTTGTCCGACGGCGTCACGAACGTCTCGAAGAAGCGCCAGGTGCGACGGGCGACAAGGCGCAACTCGCACGCATCCGGGTCGGAAGCGGTGAGCTGTCGCGCAACGGTGCGCGACCGGCTGCTCCACAGGGCGAGCGCCGGCCCTGTCAGAAAAAGACCCGCGAACGATACGGTCAGCGGCCAGGATGACGGTTCGGCAGCGATCGCGGTAACCGCCATAACAAGCGCGAGCACTGTCCCGCCTGCCATTTTCCCATAGAAACCCCAAATATCCAGCCGAGGGCTTCCGGCGGATTGTGCGGCTGTCGTCCATTCCAGTAGGTGGTGGCGCGTCACGAGTAGCCGCACCGACGTCCGGCCGATGGCATCGAGCGTCTTCCATGCATGATCAGCGAGGAACGCGACCGAGAATAACATCCGCACGAAAGCCAGTTGCAGGTCGTGGATCAGCTTGATGATGTGAATGCGCAAACGGACGCCGCGGCGACTTGGGACCACCGAGAAAAATGTCGGAAGGAATACCGGGATGGCGATGGCGGCGAGCACGAACGCAGCCGCTGCCCTCGCCGAAGGCATCGGCAGGAACCAGCAGAGAACAAGGGCCGCGAGCGTTGAGGGCGCAAGCAGCGACCGCCGCAGATTGTCCAGCATCTTCCAGCGGCCAAGCGGGGGCACGGCCAGAGGACCGGTTCGATGCCCGAACATCCAGGGAAGGAGCTGCCAGTCGCCGCGCGTCCACCGATGCTGGCGTCTGGCCGCGACATCGTAGCGAGAGGGAAATTCCTCCACCACCTCGATATCGGAGGCGAGGCCGGCCCGCACAAAAGTGCCCTCGAAAAGATCGTGGCTGAGCAGCGTATTTTCAGGGATGCGGCCCGCGAGTGCCGTCTCGAACGCGTCGACGTCGTAAATTCCTTTGCCGGTATAGGAGCCCTCGCCGAAGAGATCCTGATAGACGTCGGAAACGGCGGCCGCATAAGGATCCATGCCGCCGGGCGCGGAGAAGACTCTTTGATAGAGGGAACCTTCCCGTCCGACCGGCAAAGAGGGCGTTACGCGAGGCTGAAGAATGCCGAAACCTTCGACGATGCGTTGCTCCGCGCGGTTGAATTTGGGCTGATTCAAGGGATGGGCCATCTTGCCGATCAACCGAATGGCTGCATCGCGCGGCAGCCGCGTATCGGCATCCAGGGTGATCACATAGCGCACATTGGCAGGTACGCGCGGCGCGCAGCCCTCGATCGAAGCGAATGTCGTGTCGGTCGCGCCGCGGAGCAGGCGGTTAAGCTCATGAAGCTTGCCTCTCTTGCGCTCCCATCCAATCCATTTGTTCTCGCTCGCATTGAACACGCGGCGCCGATGCAGCAGCAGGAAGCGGTCGCCGCCGGCGCCGGGCCCGTACCGGCGATTCAACTGTGCGATTGCTTCCACTCCGGCGGAAAGGAGTCGGGCGTCGTCTTCAACGATCTCCCGATCCGCATCGGCTCCATCCAGGAGCAGAGCGAACGTCAAATCGCCTCCGGCGCCGGCGAGGTGATGGACCTCCAGCCGTTCAATCTGTTCCTCGAGATCGGCTTCGTTGGTCAGCAGCGTCGGAACCGCGATCAGCGTTCGAAGCTGCGGCGGAACGCCCGCCTGGAGTTCCAGACCCGGTAAAGGTACCGCACCGAAGGTCCAGGCGATGATCCGGTTGACGATGGCCGACGCCGCCTCCGTGGCCGGGAGAAACGCCAGCAATACAAACAGCGTGGCCAACCTGGCTTCCAGGCCGGAAACGGCCCACAGCCCGAGACCCAGCAGCAAAATGGTGACGAGCCCAATCGCGCCAACATATCCGCCAATTCCGAGGCGGCTGCCGAGCCTGCTTATCTGCAACCGCAAAGGAGCGCGAAATCCCATGGTTTGCTCGAGCGTGTGCCGGCCTTTACCAATCAGATGGTAGCCCGGGTCGCCGGTGCGCTGCGCCTCCGTCATATCGGCTGCTTCAGCAGCAGCAGCCGCACGCGAAGCCTCGATTGCAGTCTTTGCAATTTCGAGTTCCGAAAAAGAAGAGTGGCGCGCCAATTGTTCAATCGCGCTTCGGTACAAATTCCGCGTCGGAAAATCCATTGCGGCAAAGGCGCTCGCTGCGCCGAGCCGTTCATCCACGAGACTTACGCTTTCGAACAACTCTGCCCAATCGATATCGGAAATGAGCCGCATGCTCGTGATGACATTGCGGACGGTGAGATTGGATGCGCCCTGCCTTTGTTGGGCATGTTGCACGACTTCGTTAACGGAGGTGCCCTGAAGCCTGAGCCGTTCCTCCAGCCACTCAAGCGCAGGCGTAATCCTTGGATCTTGGTCTCTGAGCCGCTTTGCAAGCTCCGCCGCAAATCGTTCGGATATGGGCCCAGTCGAGCGTGTGGAAATGTCCCTTTCGAGCGCAGACAGAGCGCGTCCCGGTTGCAGCAATCGTTCGGCCAGAGCTTCGGCATCCGCGCGCGCATCTCGACCCGCTGTTATCTGGTCCGCCAACCGACGAAGGTTTTCCACAAGCACGATGCGTAGCGTGATGGCAACGGCCCACAACTCACCGATCTGAAAGGGCTGCACCCTCTGATAAGCCGCAATGAAACGGCGCAATCGTTCTGGGTCGAAGTGGCTGTCGGTGTGCGCCACGAATGCCCAGGCAAGACCGAAAACTCTGGGATAACCGGCAAAGGGTCCCTCGGCCAATTTGGGCAATTGACGATAATAGCCGCGGGGCAAGTCGTCCCGAATCTCGTGAATCTGTTCTTCGACCACGTGATAGTTGTCGAGCAGCCATTCTGCGGCGGGAACCACACCCCGGCCGCTATCCAACTCTGCTGCGCTCGCCCGGTAAGCAGCGAGCAATACCGCCGCATTATCATCGAGCCGAGTGTGCAGGGACAGAACCGCCCGCGGTCTTGTTGTTATCGTCTGTGCGGCAGCGAGGCTTTCAGCGTGCTGCTCAAGCCGTTCGATGCCGAAAAGCTCCTCTCTCACAGGCGACTTATCGTCCCAAGGAGATAATGGAGTGCGATGCCCGAAAGCATCACGGAACAAGGAATTCATGAGCGCCTTTCCGGCCGGCATGAGCACGCGCCAAGACGCGTGGGAGCAAACGACGACAGGCACAGGACCCGGAAAGGGATCAGCTGTGGGACCACTCTTTGCGGCTATCCGCACAGTCTTTGCGATTGTGCAGGAAATGCGCGGTCTGCGCCTTCAGCGGCACGGCATTGTAGGTCTTATCAATGGCAGTGCATTGAAAAGCAGCACGTAGCAACGCCGTCATCGCGCATCATCGCACATGTGACCTGCAATAGCCATGACGCCCCGCTGCTTCCATCGAGGAATTCGTTTCATGGTGCTCGAAACTATGTACGGCGACGCTCGCTGCCGCACTTTTTGCAGCGCTCGTACATCGGACCCCAGCGTGCTTGGTCGTCCCATTGCCCGCCGCAACCCTGATGGAACTTCGGACGAGCGCGCCGAAAGCACGCCACGGCCAGCCCTAAAAGTTTCGCAGGCAAGTTCCAAAAGTTATTGAGCAATGCTTTCATGATCCCGGATCTTTTAAGAAGAAAGTCCGGCAGCCGCGAAAGAGGCAACCGGACTTTCCATCCACTATTGCGATTGAACTCTTGAGTTACGCGAGTTGTTTGGTCGGAACAAGCTTGGCCGCGGCCAAGAGCCGGGTGTTCATCTCGCCGAGCGCGCTTGCCTGAGTGTGCATTGAGTCGATTATTGCGACCGAGAAAGCCAACTCAGCAGGGGTGGTATAGCCCGGGAATCGGATGATTCTCAGCAACTCCTTGAGGTCTGTGCCCTTCCCCAAATGAGCCAGAGCATCGCTGAGTGCCGTAATTTTCTTGTCCAGTATTTTCACATGTTCATCGTGGCTCGACATTTGATTCTCCTATTGGATGGCCGGCTATAGGCTTCGACTGCCCGACCCCATGCAGTCCATTGCATATTTCTGTGTTCGTTGGGGTCCTGGGTTGCGATTGCAACCACGGTCAGTGCAGCACGTAGCTGAGCACAAACCCGACGACAACAACCACGCCGACAATGTAGAAAATGTTGTTCATTGTGCTCACCTCTTGGGTCACGGGCCATGACCCGCTCGCGACAAACACGTCGGTCGATCCCGGCGGGAACCGCCGTACAAAATTGACCAGACAGCCCGCGTGGACCGCCTGTCTGGCTATGGCAACCGCTCCGTGCCCATCTTGGCTCCCCGGTCCCCGCGTATTTGTTCGGCGGTGAGGGGCTTGGCTGCGGGGTCGTAGCCGCTCCAGCCTGCTTTGCGATACGCTTCGCGACGGTCGTAGATATCGACGGCGGCACGATCGAGGATCGCTTCATACCTGGCACGGTCCTCTGCAGGTACGCGCGCGCTCAACAGCGTTCCGCCACGGCGAACGCCTTCGACATAAACTGCAGCTTCCTCTTCGGACACGCCAGCCTGCGTCAACGCACCGACAATGCCGCCCGCAGCCGCGCCGGCGACCGCGCCAAGCCCTGCCGAAACCAGCCAGCCGGCCGCGATAACCGGGCCCAATCCGGGAATAGCCATGACGCCGAGGCCCGCAAGCAGTCCGGCGCCACCGGCAAGGACAGCGCCAATACCCGCGCCCATTTCCGCACCTTCGACGCGATCGTCCACGCCGTTGCCGTCGCGGTCGTGCTTGGTCTTTTTGGGCTTGCCGTCATACCAGTTGGACGCGTTGCTCGCGATCAGGCTGATGTCCTCCCCCGGAAGACCGGCCGCTTCGACGTTCATTACCGCGCTCCTGGCGGTGTCGTAGTCGTCGTAAAGACGCGTGATTGTCACTTTCATCGGAGTTGTCCTTTGGAGAGCCAGAGTTCTTGCGGAACGATCAATTGGCGACGACGTTGCCTTGATAATCGAGGCTGACGCTGACCGGCGGGCCGTTCTTGTCCGCTTGGCCGTTCTTGATGGCTGTACCGTTCCAAATGCCTCTATCGTCCTTCTTCAGAGCGGAGACATTGGTGTAACCCTTGGCCTCGATGTGGGATCTGGCTTGGGCTTCCGTGAAGCTATTTGCGCCGGCGGCGGGAGCCCCCGGATTGTTGCCCTTCGTCGTCTTGATGGCCGGATTGTCGGGCGGCAGAGTGAGGTCGATCCGCGGGAGTGCCGTTTGACCCTGATCCGCAGTTGTGGGCTGGTTCGCGGACTGAGCGAATGCGGACCCCATGGTCAGGGTCGCGACGGCTGCAAAGATTATTGCTGAGCGCATTGGTTTCTCCTTGAGGTACGGGGCGCAATACGATGATTTGTGCCCTCCGTGAGAATGTCTGCGCTGTCGATAAAGGCCGGTGGCGCAGAAAAATAGGTTCGGAATCTACTCATCTGCTTTGGTCGTTCTGCTGAGGGGCGAAGCTGCGGCCCAAGCTAACGCCCGAAGAGAATTCACTGCTTTTCAACCAGCATATCCGCCATCGCTTTAAGGCGCTTGCTCAACTCCGCGATGTTACCCTCGTGCTGCTGAAGGTAGGCGGTGAATTCATCGCGTTCTGTTATTGCAAGCGAAACGCCCTCAATCTGGATATCCGTTATGGTGGGAGCGCCAGTTTCAGCGGTCCGCACGCGGAACGCCACCTTGACCGACGGCTCATTCGGCCGGTTCGCCGTCAGGAGTTCGGCCCGCACCAGCGAATCGTCGGCGACACGATCCGTCGAACCGGTGACTTTAAGCGTTTGGTTCTCAGAACGGTTCAATTCCTTTTCGGAGACGGCAGCGATGTAATTTGCGAAGGCATCGCTGAATGCGTCCAATTCGGCGGGCCCAGCGCCAGCCGCGTACGAGCCGAGCGTGAATACCGCGATGCGCCGGCTGGCGGTAAGCTCCATGAGCAGTCCCCGAAGCTCCATACGCTGCTCCTTGTGAGACAACGAGGTATCATTCAGGATCATGTAGCCCTTGTCGAAATTCTGTTGAATGAATGCTTCCGTTTCGGGTGTTGCCTGTGTTGGTACTGTGAACATCGTGCACACCGAGGCGACGGCGCATAGCGCCGATGATCTCTTAAACATTTGATTTTTCCCTAAGTCGTGGCCGAACATCGGCAAGGAAACGCTTCCTTCGATCATTCCGTCGCTTTCGATGAATCTCTCGCGCGTTACATCCGCGCAACGGTGACATGGCGCTGACGGCTGCAACCTCCGTCTACTCTTGCCGCTTTCACGACCGCATGCGGCATCAGCGCATGTAGTCCGCCAACGCGGCTTGGAGCGGCTCCAACTGGCCTGAATAGGTGATATCGATTTGCGCCTCGTGCAGCGAGAAACCCACGACAGCCACGTCAGACACTGTCTTGACAGCGCCCAATCGGGCACGAAGCGTTGCCCAATCCTTCATCGTATCGAACTGGACATTTGCGGTGAGGCGAGCGGGGAAGTCGTCGACGAAGACGGGCTCGTTCTCCTTCTCGATTCTCGGAAGGTCGATGGATGGTCCCCGATCGCCGGTTTCACCGGCAATGGCGGGAATCACGAGCACCGGTTCCGATCGGACGTCGGCAGTGGCAACACTGGACGCGCGCATCAGTTGGCGCACCGCATTTGGATTGAAATGGAATGTGACATCGGCGACGTAGCGCGTCGTGTTATGTCGTTCGTTACTGACTTCGACGCTGAGTATGATGCCTAAGAGGCGATTGTCGGTGATCGGCGGCTGAGTCCCTGCCAATCCCTGGACAGTTAAGCGTTGTAATAATTTGCTCCAAGCCAGCGGCCTCCCCTGCGTCATCGCGAGGTCACGTGCCGCCCTGGGAGATTGGGCGGTCGCATCGACCCTAATGCCACTGACGGTGAATAGGTCGAAGGCTGGAGTGGGGGGCGCGGAGGTTCCGTGCGCCGTGGAGGCAAAACTCAAGCTCGCCAACAAGGCCGGTATAAGGAGACGGCGCATCCGATTGCTTCCCACTGATTCCAGAACACAACAAACAAGCGGGTCGCGCATTTGCGTGCTTCGGCATCCTGCCCCTCTCTCTCTGACAAGGCTGTGCGGCTGATTTGAACGAGTAGCAGGCTCACATGAGCCGGAAGTCTCTTGGCTTTTGTGTTTATGGGCATCGCATCAACGGCGATAGGGTCGGAATATACCCACCGAGTCTTTCGGAAGCGGCAAACCTGGGTGATAGACGTCCGTCCCGGTGTTACCCTGCCGGCGCATTCCTTTGAAGTGCGATCAGGTGAAACAGGCAAAGCAGAGATGCTGATCGTCATCAAAGCCAAAAGGCACAAAACGGGAAGGGCGGCGGCTTTCCGCCGCTGGGCCGGAGCAACGGCTCTCGTGCGATTGCATGTCCGCAAACCGAACCTGCGCCCAGCCATTCATGGCCTCAGTACCGGAGCGCACATTGCATACGATATCACTTATTATAGAATGCACAACTGTATGCATATCTGCCACTTTTTGCGGCACAGTTGGAGATATTAGGCATACGATAGGCGCCTGAGCTCAGGCGTGCTTTGGATTTAGGCCGTATGCACATTCGTTGCTACGTCAATTGGCGCATATGAACGACCTTACCTGATAGTTAGGTTATCGTGTCTTCCGCGGGGCAGGAAGAAACGACTGGCGAGGATTTCCGACGCTGCGACGTTTCTTCTCGAAAGACGGCGGCAGCAGCAGCGAGCGAAAGGGGCGTACAGGGCACCTCCGTGGCACGGATTTGCGCGCACACCAGCCTTTCGACATCGTAAACCATCGGGAGCAACGCCAGGTTTGGCGGTCATTTCACTGAGGAGGATTTTGGAGCGGGGGCCTTTCATCGGTCTCCGTGAGAGGGGGATTGTTTACGATGCGCTTCCCGACGACACGTGCCGCCGGTATCAGCAAATACGCCATCTTATTGAGTTCAGCATCGCTCATCAGTTTGCTTGGCGCGCTCGAAGCCCATGGGCAGAGCGCCTCAACTGGGCAAATTGGACAAGCCGCCCCGGTTACCGATGCCACATCCAGCACCGGACAACCGGTGCTCGTGAAAACTGCACAAGCCGCATCGACTGCACCAGTTCTGCCGCAATCGAACCAATCCGCGCCAGTACAAACCGCCCAAGCGACGGCAGCACAGGTGGCACAGGCCGTTCCGGCCGCCGTGCCCGAACAGGTGCTCGTGACAGGGTCGCTCATTCACGGCGCCGCGGCCGTCGGTGTGCCGGTCACGACATTTCGCGACGGAGACTTCAAGGAGACCGGCGCTCTTACGATTGCCGACCTGTTTAAGAACGTCCCGGCTGTCTATCAAATTCCCCAAAATGACGTGATTGCGGGCGGCGGATACATCGCACGCGCCCAAAATGTCAATCTACGCAACCTCAGCACGCATGGCTCGCGCCAGTTGCTGCTTGTCGACGGTCTCAGATTTCCCAATCAAGGCCGAGGAGGGTGTCAGACAGATCCTTCGATCATCCCGCAGCTTGCGCTCGAGCGGCTCGACATCCTTGCAGATGGCGCCTCGGCCACATACGGGTCGGACGCCATCGTAGGGGTGATCAACGTCATCCTCAAGCGCGGCTATGACGGCGCCATCAGTCAGGCTCAATATAGCGCTTCCACCGATATCGGCCATCCTCTCTACACGCTCACTCAGCTCTACGGACGTACGTGGGACGGAGGCGATATCACCGTCAGTTATGAATGGTACAAGCAGGAGCATACAAACGGCACCGTTCGGCCCTTCTTCACGCAGGATTTCTTTGCAGCGCAGGGCCTCGACGACAGGCGCAATCTGATCAATTCCCGGCCTGGCGTGGTCACCACAGGTGCGCCGACAGCGTTGGCAGGAGCCCCCGCCGGTTTCGCCGCAAATCTTGGGCAGACCTGCGCCAACTGCTTTTCCGTTCCAACCGGACAGAACGGAGTCGGCCTGACCTGGGCCACGCTCCTGACCCATCCCGGGGCCAACAATCCCGTCAATCTGTTCGGCGATGGCTGGGCCGAGCCCGATCAGCAGCGCAATGCCGCGACGATGACGTTCGACCAGCGGATCACGAGCGAAGTTTCATTCTTTGCCGATGGCTGGATTTCCAATCGCCAGTCCTTGATGCATTCACAGTCCTCTAACAATTCCTTCATCGTCACGATACCGACGGTGAACCCCTATTTCCCCAAAGGCGCTCCCTCGGGTATTCGCGTCAACTACGACATGAATCTCGAATTGCCCTCGCCCCAACGGGTCTCCGCCAACGAAATCGACAGCCGCTACGACTTCGGCTTCAACTTCATGCTTCCCGGAGACTGGACGGGAAAGGCCTACGCGGCCGTAAGCAAAGTCCACAACATGGACAGCACGACCGGCTCGGTCAATGTGAACATGGTCAGCGCAGCGCTGGGATGGACGATCGCCGCTATCCCCGCAAATTCGGCGACGCCTTTCATCATCTCGAGCTTCACAAAGCCCGCGAACGTTCCTTATCTCAATCTCTTCTGCGATCCGACCGCATTTACCTGCAACGACCCGGCGACGCTTGGTTACGTCAGCGGCTATTCGATCAACAATGAAGACATCATCATCAACGAATATGGCACGACCGCCGACGGGCCGGTTTACGATTTACCGGGCGGCACAGTAAGGGCCGCCGTGGGCGCTATTCTGACTCACTATTCGTTTCTGAGCGATGCGCTGTCTTCGAACGCCAACAACGCCACGGTTGTCAACCACACCAGTGCAGCCGGACGCAAAAGCATCTATTCCGCGTTTGCTCAGCTCAACATTCCAGTCCTGGGCGGGGATTTCAAACTGCCCCTCGTCGATCGGCTGGAGGTCGAGACATCCGTCCGCTACGATCGATATAGCGACGTCGGGCCAACCACCAATCCGAAAGTCGCGATCGATTGGGACGTCGGCTATGGGCTGACGCTGAAGGGAAGCTGGGGCACGGCGTTCCGCGCAGCATCCTTCCAGGAAGCCAATACGAGCGGACCAAGTGCCGTCAATCAGCCTGCCGGTGCAACCAGCAATACGATCATGACTTGCCCAGTGGTTGGCGTTCCGGCGGTAGCCGGCTCCATCGCGGCTCTAATTGACCCGAACTGCACGGCGGACCTTCAGTTTCTAGGAGGCTTACAGTCGGGGTTCAATCCCGACATCCGGCCTGCGGGCTACAAGCTGGCACCTGAGACAGCACAGAATTTGAGCGCAGGCATCGATTTCGCACCGTCAACGGGCCCGTTCAAAGGCGTCAACCTCCAGGCGACCTATTGGTTCATCAAGATGCGTAACGTTATCAACGGCTATTTCGGCTTGCCGGGTCTGCAGACCACCCAATTGGATAATCCTTCGTATACACAAGGCTTTCTCACCGCAGCAAACGATCCGAACTTCGCGGCCGATGTCGCCACTCTGTTGTCGGGCCTCAAATCCACGCTGCAGCAGTCGATCGCGCCCAGCATCAAGTTCATCGCCGACACCGGAAACCGCAATATCGGCTGGCAGTCCGTCAACGGCATCGATTTTGTCGGCAGCTATGACTGGGACATGGGAGATTGGGGCGCATGGAATACCGGAATCACCGGCACCTATGTCATCGACAATAAGACGCTCGCCACGCCCGGCATTCCAGTAAACAGCCTTTACAATACGCCTCAGGGACCGGGTTCTTCCGCATTGGATGTCGGAGGGCGCCTGAAATACCGGGCGCGGCTGGGCTGGTCGGACGATGCGGGCTGGAGCGTCACCGGATTCATGAACTTCCTGCCGCACTTCAATTCCAACGTGGCGGCGCTTCCGCCCGCCTGCTTCCTGATCGGCAATACCCCCTGCAACGCCAGCGGTCTGCCCCAGTTCGCCAAATACACAACGCAATATTCGACACTGACCAACTACGTTCCCGGTCTTTATACGTTTGACCTTTCCATCGGTTACAAGACTGGCATAGCGCCCTCAAACGAGTATCTGCAGAATGTTGGATTTCAGCTGAATGTAACCAACTTCCTGAACAAGCAGGCGCCGTTTGCGTATCAAATCAACCCGCCGGGTGGCGGTGCGCAGGCCCATGCCTATTTCTCAACAACCGCAGGCTCATCCCTCGGCATCGATGGGCGCGTTGTGACCTTTATCGTAACCAAGGTATGGTAGGAGGATGTCATGCGCCACCTTTGCGTGCTTCGCTTCGGGATGGCGGCTTTCGGTGCGACGCTTATCACCGCCGCGATACCCGCCGCCGCATCTGCGGCCGACATCAAAGCGCTGGCAGCCGTCCCGGATCTTTCAGGCACATGGCAGATGGCGCATGGACGCAGGTTCCGCCCGCCGGCGAGCGGGCCAGGTCCAATCCAGGATCATCCGGACCATCCGTTCCACGATCGCGGAATCGATGCCCAGGGCAGAGAGGTCAATCCGACCCCGCTTGTCGGCGATTGGCGCAATCCCATTCTGAAGCCTTGGGCGGCGGACGCCATCCGGAAGACCGGCGAGGAGGATCTGGGCGGCCATGTTCCCGAGACGGCCGAATCGAGTTGCTGGCCCGCCGGGGTTCCCGACATTCTGAATTTTGGAGGACCGGTCTATTTCCTGCAACAGCCGGACGTCATCACGGTCCTTTATCAGAACGGACCGAATGTGCGCAAAATCTACATGGATCACGGGCACTCCGCGAACCTCACGCCCTCATGGTACGGCGAATCCATCGGTCATTACGAGGATGGCACGTTGGTGGTGGACACCATCGGCTTCAACGGAAAGACCAAGATCGACCGTTACGGGACGCCGCACACCGAAGCGCTGCACGTCGTGGAGCATTATCGACCAATCGATGATAGAACCATGCAGGTCGACTTTACGATCGAGGACCCGGGTGCGTTCACAACCGTCTGGTCCGCATCCATGACGTATCGCCGTGGTGCACCCAGCTACCTGCAGGAATCGATCTGTGCCGAGAGCACCGTCAATCCTGTGACCGGCCAGCTGTTCCCAATCCCGGTTTCCGAAAAGCCTGATTTCTAGCCCGGCCGATGCAATTCGGCGCTCGGACGGCTGAAGGTTCTTTTCCCCGCCTTGAAGCCCAACCGCACGGGAGCGATCTCTGAAACGGCTTGTGCGCGGGTTTCGCAATCCATCACAACGAAATCCGCCGGATTTCCGACGGCGATTCCGTAATCGGGGAGATTCAGAAGCTCGGCAGACCGAACCGTGATCATATCGAAGCAAGCGGCCATATCTGCCGCGTCTCCAACCTGGGCGACGTTCGCGTAAAAATTGGCGATCCGTACCAGGGAGCAATCTCCAAACGGCGTGAAGGGGTTCAGCACATTATTGGTCGATAGTGAGCATGTGACGCCATGGGCCAGCAAACGATGCACTGGCGCAAGGCCTCGCGGTACGTTGTGGTCAAACTGCCGTCCCATGAGGAACAGGTCGGTCGCCGGAAGCGCCGTAATTGCGATCCCGCAATCGGCGAGTTGGGCGGCCAATATCTTCAAAGTCGCACGCGTTGCGGTGGAGAGAGTCGTGACGTGTCCGATGGCGACGCGGCGGCCCCACCCGGTCTGAGCGGTAAGCCTGCAGACTTCTTCCAAATCCAGCCCTGGCTCTTCGAGCGAAAATTCGAGATGAAGATCGATGTCCCTGTCATAACGCTGCGCCAAGGCGAAAATTCGAGCAATGTGCTTGCGCGAATCCTTGTCCATATAGGGCGCGCCTCCCACGACATCCGCACCTTGCTCGAGAGCCGCAATTAAGACATCTTCGCAGCCAGGATCATCGAGCAAACCTTCCTGAGGGAAGACGCAGAGCTGAAGGTCCACGCCCCAAGCGTAATCAATTTGTAGCTGGCGCAGAGCGCGAAAGCTGATCAGACCTACGCGCGGGTCCACTTCCACATGGGCGCGCATCCGCATGGTGCCATGCATTATTGCCTTTTCAACAGTCAGACGCGCGCGTTCGTAAACATCCTCTTCGGTGAAATCTCGCTTCGCTCGGGCAACTGCCGCGATTGCCTCATCCAGTGAGTCCGATTGGCAGGCGCAGCGACCGAGTAGGTGCGACTTGTCCAAATGAATGTGCGTTTCGACAAAGCCTGGGGCCAGGAGTCGCCCCGCTGCGTCGATCTCACACAGGGACGACGGAAGCGATTGCTGTATTGCGACGAAGCGACCGCCAAGGATTCCGATGTCGATAGGCTCGGTTTCGCATCCAGCGATACGAGCATTCCTTATGACGAGATCCAATCCCACCGCCGGGTGATCCTACGCGTGTGTTTTGCCAAGATAGGAAGATTCCAGTTCCGGATCCATGGCCAACTGCTCGGCTGTACCCGATTGCACAAACCGCCCTCTTTCGAGCACATAACCTCGATCGGCCAGAGTGAGCGCGAGGACGGCCATCTGATCGGCGAGTAGAATCGTCGTTCCATTGTCGCGCAATTGAGAAAGAACGTCGAACACCTCATCGATGATCTGGGGGGCGAGGCCCAGCGATGGCTCATCGAGAAGAAGGATGCAGGGATGCGCCATCAATCCCCGCGCAATCGCAAGCATCTGCTGCTCACCGCCAGACAACAGACCGGCGCGAGTCGATATATGCTCGGCAAGCCGTGGAAAGCGCTGCTTCATGCGTTCGATGTCGGCCACAATATCGCCCCCGCGCCGCCTGCTCGCTCCGAGTTCGAGATTGTCCTGAACTGACAGGCCCGGAAGCACCTGCCGTCCTTCCGGAGCAAGCGCGAGTCCCAGGGCGGCGATCTCGTGGGGCTTGAGATTGTCGATCCGCCGCGCGCCAAGCGTAATGACCGCACGCGACGCGGGCAGGAGACCTGCGAGAACACGCATAATGGTCGTTTTACCAGCGCCGTTGGCGCCGAGAATCGCCACCATTTCACCTTCGCGAATGTCGAAGGAGAAATCATCGAAAACGTTGGCGGCGCCTGCTGTAAGGTTCAGCACATTCAGCGCTCTTTCGCGCTGGCGGGGCTGCATCGCTATCCGCCGCCGAGTATGCAGTTCGGTGCCGAGATAAGCCCTGCGCACATCGGGATTTGCGGAAAGCGCGAACGCTGCTGTCTTCATGACAACGGGATCGACTCCCAGCGAACGGGCTGCAACCTCGGAATCGCGCACCGCAAGCATGCCTTTGCCCCAGGTGCTGTTTGCAATTCGGCTAAACAACCACAGTGAGAACCCGGCGAGCGCGATGGCGAACATCGCCAGTTCGCGTTCGCCGGCAACTCGTGCTCCGAATGCTGGCGCTGGAATTCCGCTTAACCCGTTTGCCCCGCCGGTCATTGCGCGCCATTCGATGGCGCCATGCTGAACCACAAAGGCGAACGCAATCGCGACCATTGCGAGGTATGGCCTGGCCACGCGCAATGCCGGCAGCGCAAGCAGCAAGCCGATTGCACCAGCAGCCGGAAGCGATAACCGCAGGCCGATGCCCTTCAGCGACAGGATACCAACCGTGTAAGCCCCGATGGCATAGAACCTTATATGCCCCAGCGAAATCTGGCCGCTAAGACCATAAAGAATGTTCAGCCCGGCCCCGACAATGACGCCAAGCGCGACAAGGGCGAGCACGAACGAGGTGCAATCTTCGCTCAGCGTCGCAAGCGGCAAGGATGCAGATGTCAGGACCGCGATGAGCGTTGGTACCCGGAAACGGTCCGCCGGCGAAGTCGCCATACTCAGACCTTGAACACGGAGGTGCGGCCAAGAAATCCGCTCGACACGATGGCAAGGGCGATGATTACCACCGAAAATCCGCCGATCTGCCCAGGGACTTGATCGCCGGATATTTCTTCTTCAGCGCGGCCAGGACAGCAGCGCCCTTCGGCGACAATTTGCCCGAGAAACTGTAGGTCTCTATGAATGCACCTTCGGAGCGCTCGGTCCGGCGAGTTCGGAGAAGCGGCCGCCGGCGGGGCCCCAATGCGAAACGATCGGCACACTCCACGCCATCCGATCCAGCGACTTTACGACTTGTGAGGAGGGCGCGACGGTCGCCACGAGAAAAAGCACGTCGGCGCCCGCATTTTTCAACCGCGTCAGCTGCGGAACGACGTCGACATCTTCGGCCTCGAATTTCTCGATGGCGGCATATTGCATCTTCTTGGCGGCCAGCGCGGACTTCAGACCGGCCTCGTTGGATTCGCCCCAGGCGTTGTCGATCAGGATCATACCGGGCTTTTTCGCACCATACGTCTTGACCGCATAATCGACGAGCGAGACGTCGACCAGATCGTCGACGGCGGAAACGCGAAACACGTAATTTTCGGCCGCACCATTCTTGGTGATTGCCGTTCCGGCCGCCCACACGCCTATGAACGGAACTTTCGCCTGATTGGCGAATGGAACAATGGCGAGCGACACGGGCGTATCGACGCCGCCAAAAAATGCGACGACATGCTGCCGCTGGACGAGTTCGCGTGCCGCCAGAACGCCCTTGGCAGGGTTGCTTTCGTCATCGCGCGAGATCAACTCGACCTTTTTTCCGAGAACTCCCCCATTCGCATTGATTTCGTCGATCGCAAGCGAGAGCCCTCGCGTAATGGCTTCGCCCGACTTCGCCGATTGGCCCGACAAGGCGGCGACCAGACCGAATTTAATCGTCGCTTGCGCCGCAGCAGGTGCGGTGAACAGAAGCAAGGCCGCGAAGACGCCCGTGACGGTCCGTGCCGGCGAGAGGAGGGAAATGAGGTCGCGCATCAGATTCTCCTTACGGGCGTAAATGCAAATCTCGCAAGCTTCATGCCAAGAGAACAGCCAGATGGCACTACGGCAAATGGCCCATTTACATTGTGCGGCGTGCCAAAAAAATGCATGACTGCCGAAAACAAAAGCAGCCCCAAAATTGTATGGGATCACTTGCATGATTGCATGCAAAAAAATTACCACAGATGGCCATAGGAAGGTCCATGTCTGATACTCCTCCTCCTCTTTCCGCTTCAGATGCCGAAATCGTGGAAAAGTACCTGGAAGCCTCGATGGTGCCAGACCCGGTGACGGCGGCACGCTATGTCGCAGACGGTCTGGCCATCACGTTCACCGGCGGGCGAAGATATTCTCACCCCCGCGAAACAGCGGCCTTCAACGCGAAGCGTTACAAATGGGTGAAGAAGCGCATGGACCGGACCGACGTCGTGCCCGGGGCCGGCGAAACCATCGTATACAATCTTGGGACATTGTACGGTGAATGGCCGGATGGCACGCCCTTTGACGGGAACCGCTACATTGACCGCTTCGTCGTTCGCGGAGGCAAGATCGTGCAAATGGACGTGTGGAACGACAGCGCCGAACGCCTCCTTGTGCGCAGCAACATTCAGGCCTAGCGCTTACTCGCCGCGGCGCCTTTCTTGCGGCCGTTTTCGGAATAGGCGGAGAGGATGTCGCGGACATCGCGTTGCATTTCTACGGGCTTGTGGATCAGCGCGCGCTTAACGACACCTTGAAGGTGGTCCGTCATGAGCGAAATTGCACGGGCCGTGTTCTTGCCTTGCAGGGTGGCGATGATGGCGCGGTGCTCACTGACAGCGCATTCGGACGAATGCGGGCGGCTATATAGCGAGAGCGTCAATCCGCATCTCGACGCCAATTCGCCCACATAGCGCATAAGAACGGTGCTGCCGGTCATTTCCGCCAAAAGGATGTGAAATTCGGTCGCAAGACGGATCGATAGGGTATTGTCCCGTCCCCGCGCGCGCTCCTCCTGATCGACATGGGCGGAAAGGGCGGCGATCTGCGCCGGGGAAAGAGACCCCGTCAAACGGGCAGCGACCAGCTGTTCGAGCGCGAGCCTGACGTCGAAAATGTCATGGGCCTCACGCCAACTCGGCGCGGCTACGGAAGCCCCGCGATTGCGCCTTAACTCTACCAAGCCTTCAGCTGCGAGTTGCCCCAAAGCGTTGCGGACGATGGTGCGGCTCGCCCCGAACTGCTCGCCGATGGCGTCTTCCGGCAGTTTGGCTCCCGGCATCAGCTCTTGAGCGATAATCGCGTGCCGCAGCGCGCGACAAATGACGCTACTCCGGTCGGACTGCACTTTTGCGCCAGATTTTGCCATTGGATCGGGAGTTAAAGAGACACCGCCAATAAGCCTACACTGTCGGGCGTAAAAATACAGCGGATGTAAGGTCGCGCTTTGCGTGGGCTTCATGTCAAAGCCGGAACACCCAAGCGTCTTGATACAAATATCATAAATAATGCATACATTCTAGTGTTAGTTCGTACACTCGCGTCACCTGCAATATCGCGAATATCCCTACAGGCATTTGCGTTCAAAAAGGAAATAGACCCATGAGATGTAATATCCTGGTTGCGGGAATCCTTTTGGGATTTGCCTCTGTAACGGCATTTGCGCAGCCCGCTGCGCCGGCAACCCTCACGTATGAGCTTCTTCAATAGCAGCTCGGCGGCCGCCGGAACTGGAAATCTCGGCGGATTGACGGGCGCCGATAGGATTTGCCAGAATCTAGCCGCCTCGGTAGGAGCCGGCGATCATACATGGCATGCCTATCTCAGCGCCCGAGGAGCCATGGGCGAACCCGGCGTAGATGCGTGCGCGGATCGGCGCCGGTCCCCCGGTACAATGCGAAGGGGGTGCTCATCGCCGCCGCTTTGTTGAAGCGATCACAAGGTCGCGCTGGACGACGACGACGGGAACATCAACGGCATCAGGGATGTTGATCAGGGCGATCTTTTCGGCCGCATCATCACCATCTGCCCGCTTTTTCGAGAAAACACCTACATAGAAGCAGCTCCGGGCGGATGCCCCGTCCACCCGTGATAAGCCCGTGAAAACGCGCTGACCTCCGAATAACCGAGGAGGAACGCGATCTCGCCCTGACTGAGCGTGCCCCGTGAGAGAAGCTCCTCAGCCTGCTCATGCAGCACCTGCTTCAGCAGACTTTGAAAATTCGTGTTGGCGTCGCTCAGGCGCCGCTGCAGCGTGCGCTGCGACATGCCAGAACGCGCGCTCAACGACGCCAGAGTCGGCATGTTGCCGTTCATCATGCTGCGCAGAAGCGTGAGCATTCCTTGCTCGAAGCTCGCCGCGGGGCCGAGCGCCGCCAGATGGCGATCCATCGTATCGGCGAGCAGCGATTGCAAGTCCGGATCTGCCGAGGGAATGGCGATGTCTCCGACGTGCCGGTCGAAGACGACCTGGTTCTCGTTTCCGTCAAACTTGATCGGCAAGTGCTCCTTGATGGCGCGCTCAGCGGCGGGTCCGGGCGTGACGCAATTGCATATGACTGCCTTTGGGCGGAATGCGGTTCCGGCTAAACGCTGCGACATGAGACATAGGTTTGTCAGTCCCCACAGCGTAACCGTTCGCTGGATGTCGGCCCGACCCAGATTCTGCACGGTGAAATGAACGGTGAGCGTCTCAGCGCTCGATTTAACCCATATGCGCGCACCATCCGAAGCCAGGGCGGAATAGCGCTCGGTCTGGCGGAACGCTTCGAGCACGTTCGCGCAGCGCGGCAGAATCTGGCTGAGCACTCCGAAAGTCTTTGGCCCCGCGAAGAACGCCATGCGAAAGCCGACGATCGGATCGTTCGTCAAACGCAGGATGCGATCCCATAATTTGAGAGTGTGCTCTCCTGAAAAGCGCACCAGCGTTGAGGGTTTCCGTTCGGCGCCGCTATCGTCGCCGATCATGTCCGCGAGCTGGCTGCGCGGAACGCCGCATTGCGCCGCGCAATCGATCAGGCCGCGGATGAGATCAGACGAGACGGTGAACGCAGGAGTGCGTGGCGTTGGCGGGCGCATGACGGTCGCAAGAGTCCCCCGATCTGGCAACTTGGCGTGAATCGTCAAACGATTGGCGCGCCCCGTCAAGACGGCAAAACTGGTTCTCGAATACACACGACGCGAAATTTCGAGAACGCGGGGTTCTCGATGGGAACGGGGGATAAGATGCTGTCATTGCTCATGAAAAGGCCGAGGAGCGCTTCCCAGTCGGCACTGTTGCTGTCGGCGGTTCTGCTGTCGGGTTGCGCTGCGGTTCCCGAACTCGATCCGCTGCCGCGTCCCAAGCCGGTGGCGATCTACACCGCTCAGGAAACGTTCCGGGCACCCGCAGCCGAATGGCCGGGCGACCGCTGGTGGACCGGGTATAAGGACCCGCAACTCATTTCCCTCATCGACGAGGGGCTCGCCAATTCGCCGAATCTTGCCGAGGCCGAAGCGCGCTTCCGCAAGGCCGAGAGCGCCGCCCAGCAGGCCGGCGCGGCGCTCCTGCCGCAAGCCCAGACCAACAGCTCGGCAACCGAGTTCACGCTGAACTCCGATGGCAAAGCCGCCTCTTTCATTCCCAATGGCGGGAACAACCTCACGCGGGCGAGTTTGAACTTCAGTTACGAGCTTGATTTCTGGGACAAGAACCGAGCCTCCCTGGCGGCCGCGACTTCGGCCGCGGAAGCGGCGCGTGCCGATTCAGCCGCCGCGCGCCTCGCCCTCTCCACGGCGATTGCCTCGTCCTATGCCGATCTGGCGCAGCTTTATGCCGATCGCGATGCCGCATTGGATGCCCTGCGGGTGCGCAACGGTACGGCGGCACTGTTGTCGGAGCGGCTGTCGCAAGGCCTCGAAAATCAGGGCGCCGTGAAGAGTGCTGAATCGGGGCGCGCCGCCTCGCAAGCACAACTCGCTAGTCTCGAAGAAACAATCGCGCTGGCCAACAATCGCATTGCCGCGTTGATCGGCGCCGGCCCAGATCGGGCACTTTCGATTGCGCGGCCGGCACCGGCGGCCAGATCGTTCGGTCTCCCGGCCAATGTGCAGGCCGATCTCCTCGGTCGCAGGCCCGATGTCGCCGCCGCACGCCTTCGGGCCGAAGCTGCCGCGCGAAACATCGATGCAGCGAAAGCCGAGTTCTATCCGAACGTGAATCTGTCGGCGATGCTGGGCATCAATTCGATCAGCCTAGGTTCGCTCGCACGGTCGACATCCGAATACGCCACCTTCGGGCCGGCAATAAGCCTGCCGATCTTCAGCGGGGGCAGGATCGAGGGCGCCTACCGCGGCGCCCGTGCCGAATACGATACCTCCGTTGCCGTCTATGACAGCACGGTCAGCCAGGCGCTGAAGGACGTGGCCGATGTCGCCACCAGCTCGCGTGCGCTCGGGGCGAGGCTCTCCACCAGCCGGGACGCACTCGCGGCATCGGAAGCCGCCTATCAGATCGTCCAGAACCGCTATCTGGGCGGCCTTGCCACCTATCTCGAAGTGCTATCGGCGGAGGATTCGCTCATCGCCAATCGCCGCACGGTGGCCGATCTCGAAACCCGCGAGTTTGCCCTCGACGTCGCCCTCATACGCGCCTTGGGCGGCGGATACCAATCCTGACAGCCTCTCGTTCGCCAAACCCCTTGTTCGAAAGGAGCACATCATGAGCAGCCGTCGCATCCGTGATCTGACCGCAGAACAATCAGCGCATCCTGCACGTCCGGTGTGGATGCGCTGTGGCACCTCACGACCATGCCCTTGTCGCTGAGTATTTCCGCTATCGCGCTCGGGCTCATCGCTCGCGCATTTCGCCAATCGTGACATTCGCCCGTTCCAAAGGAGATCGATCATGAACAAGCATTTCGCTCCGCCCGATTTCGAGTTTCACGGCGCGACGTTCTCATCGGATGTCATTCGTGTCGAAAACAGGAAGAAGACGTCTCGCGAACGGCTCCTGACGGGCGTTACCGGTTGCATGCTGGCGCTCGGGGCCAGCTATCTCGCCTATGCGGCTCTCGCCAGCTTGCGCGAGGCGATGGCGCATCACGTCCATTATGTCCAAGTGGTCGATCCGCCCTTCGTGACGTCAGCGCTCGCCGCCAATGGCAAAGCTGCATCCGGCTCGTTCATGCCGGGCACCGTGATCGGCATGAATCCGGACGTGATCGCCGCGCGGGCCCGCATCCAACGGGTCCAGGCCGAATCTCAAAGCGCGATGATGCGGTTCCGCATCCAGCAAGATGCGTTTGCCAAAAGCTTCGCCACAGGGGGAGCCGGCGCGGTGCTGTTCTCAGACGGGACGCATGACGGGCCCAACAGTCTTACCGAATTCGCGCCGGCGACCGCCGGCGATTTTCAACCCTGATCGTTCCAACTCATTCCTGAAGGGAGACGTGTCGTGAACAAACCGTTGCTCAGTTCTGAAATTGACGGCAGCCAAACCATTGCGCCGCCCGATCCCGTTCCTGCCCAACCAAAGCGTAAGAGACTTCGCAAGCTTCTCCTGCTCGGGCTGGCCGGCAAGGTACTGTTCCTCGGTGCCGCCTACTACGGGTACGAGCAGTTCTTCGGCTCGCGTTATGTAACGACCGACAACGCCTATGTGTCGGCGGAGACCGCATCGGTGACGCCCCAGATCGCGGGACCGGTCAAGGCCGTCCATTTCAGCGATACCGATTTCGTGAATACCGGCGATGTGCTGGTCGAGCTGGACGACACCGATGCGCGGCTTGCCCTGGCGCAAGCCGAGGCGGCGCTCGGTCAGGCCCAGCGGCGGGTCAGGGGATATTTCGCCAACGACGAAGGCCTTTCCGCGCAAGTGGCGGCGCACGAAGCCGACCAGCTCCGCGCGGCTGCGCAGACCGAAGGCGCGCAAGCCGATCTCGAACGCGCGCGCGTCGATCTGCAACGGCGCGAGGCTCTGGCAGCGTCCGGTTCGGTTTCGGGCGACGAACTGACGAGGGCGCGCAATGCATTCCAGCAGGCCGAAGCATCGCTCGAATCAGCGCGCGCTAACCAAGCGCAAGCCGCTGCCAGCCACGCGGCCGCGATCGGAACGCTGAAATCCAATTTCGTGCTGACAGCCGGCACCACCGTCGACACCAATCCTGAAGTAGCCACCGCGCGCGCGCGCGTCGAGCAGGCGCGTGTCGATCTGGAGCGCACGATCGTCCGGGCACCGATCGGTGGCATTATCGCCCGCCGCGACGTTCAGGTGGGGCAGCGCGTTCAGCCCGGGACGCCGCTGATGAGCGTCGTCCCGATCGAACAGGCCTATGTGGATGCGAACTTCAAGGAAGGTCAGCTCTCCAAAGTGCATAAATCGCAAACAGTCGAACTCACCTCCGACCTTTACGGCAGCCGTGTAAAGTTTCACGGGCGCGTGGTCGGGCTCTCGGGAGGAACGGGCTCGTCCTTTGCGCTCATTCCCGCTCAGAACGCCACCGGCAATTGGATCAAGGTCGTGCAACGTGTGCCCGTGCGCGTCGTGCTCGATCCGGCCGATCTGAAAGCCCATCCCTTGCGCGTCGGGCTCTCCATGACCGCAACGATCGATACCCAATCCTGACGCCTCGAATCCTATCAGGAGTGAAATCCATGAGCGCGCAAGACATATCACCTGGAACTAGGCCCGCCGGCCTGAAGCTCTCCGGTCCATTGCTGTGGACGGCGGGGATTCTGCTAGCCGCGGCAAATTTTCTCGCCGTTCTCGACATGACGATCGCTAATGTCTCGGTGCCGAACATTGCCGGGGGTCTGGGCGCCTCTAACAGTCAGGGCACCTGGGTTCTCACCTCTTATTCGGTTGCCGAGGCCATCACGGTGCCTTTGACCGGCTGGCTCGCCGCCCGTTTCGGCACCGTGCGCGTCTTCATCACCGCGATGATCGGGTTCGGAATCTGCTCCGCGCTTTGCGGAATGGCTTCGAGTCTGGCCATGCTGGTGACCTTTCGCGTGCTGCAGGGGGTGGCGGGTGGGCCTTTGCTGCCGCTTTCGCAAACGCTTCTTCTGCATATCTTCCCCAAGAAGCATCAGCCGGCGGCCTTGGGTCTGTGGGCGATGACGACGCTGATAGCGCCCATCGCCGGTCCCATTCTCGGGGGACAACTTTGCGACAATCTCGGCTGGCCGTCGATCTTCTGGGTGAACGTGCCCATCGCCTTCGGCGCGGCGCCGATCATCTTCGGTCTGTTGAAATCGTCAGAAACCGTGACGGTGAAGAAACCAATCGATTTTATCGGTTTGGGCCTTCTGGTGGTCGCGGTGGGTTCGCTGCAGATCATGCTGGATCTCGGAAAAGACTACGACTGGTTCGAATCGCCCATCATCTGCGCGCTCGCGACTATTTCCGCTATCGGCTTCGCCACCTTCCTGATCTGGGAATTGACCGAAGCAGAACCGATCGTCGCACTGAAGGTGTTTCGCCATCGCGGTTTTGCCACGTCGATGGTGACCATGGCGCTCGTGTTCGGCGCTTTCTATGCAAGCAATGTACTCACGCCGCTCTGGCTCCAAAGCAACATGGGCTACACCGCAACCTGGGCCGGCTATGCCAGCGGCATGATGGGAATCCTGGCGCTCGTGCTCGCGCCGCCGACGGCCGTTCTATCCAGCAAAGTCGATCCGCGCGCGCTCATCTTCATTGGCGTCACATGGCTTGGAATCGTCGCCTTCTTGTGGCGCGGGGCCGCCAACTCGGACATGGCGTTCTGGCAGGTGGATATTGGAACACTGATGTCGGGCATCGGTCTGCCGCTCTTCGTCCTGCCGATCAACACCATGGCGCTCGCCAGTGTCGAGCCAGAGGAAACCGCGAGCGCTTCGGGGCTTCTGAACTTCATCCGCACCATCTCGGGCGCGTTCGGTACCTCGATTGCCAATACGGTTTGGGAAAACGGCGCGACACGGAATCAGGCGGACCTCGCAGGCACGCTGAACGGCGCAGAGTCCGCAATCGATAGTCTCGTCGCGAGCGGAATGAGTTCCGACCAGGCGGTCGGTGCGATCACCAAGCTCCTTCAGGGGCAGGCCATCGTGCTCTCGACCAATCAGGTCTTCATCGGCTGCGCCGCCCTGTTTCTGGTCGCTGCCGTCACGATCTGGCTCGCGCCCAAACCCACGCGCGTGACCGGCCCAAATTTCGGTCATTGAAGCGATCGAATTGGCTACTACTCATCCCCATCTTCTATGGACAGGAATACGACAATGAACACCCCGTATACCACGCAGCGCCCGGGCATCCAGCTTTCGCCCAGAATCGTCGGTTCTCTGTCTTTGATAGCAATCGGCGCGGGGGCAATGGCATTGCCCCAAGCCAATGCCACCGAGACGGCCCGATCTTTCGTCGAAGCTAGCATCGAAAAAGGGACGTCGATCCTGCAAGACCGCTCGCTGAACGACGTTCAACGCCAAGCCCAGTTCCATGACTTCCTGGCTTCGATTACCGATATGAAACGGGTCGGCGGTTTGCGGCGCGTCGAGATCAGCAGACAGCTTTGGTGATACGAATGCGGCGGAAGATCGCCTTCCATAGCGCGGCTCAAGTCGTTTCTCTGTCCGAGGACATCGACCTGAAATAATGTTCGGCATGCTGGTAGTAGTTCTCTGCGCCGATCCTATCGCCTGCCTGAGCTTGGGTTTGGGCTAGCGCAAGATACCGCTCGTAGTTTCTTTTCGCATCATGAGAGCCTCTCAACTCGGAGTGAGCCACATTCGGGGTCCATCGCTTTGAGCGCTTAGCAAAAGGGCTCGAGGATTTTGGGTGTTGGGTGTTCATAATTGTCTTGTGCCATTCTGCATGGCTCACTCCTTGATGACGGCAGGTGAAGTATGCCCCGAGAGGCAGTGCGTGAATCAGGCCCAGCGAAATTTGCGCCGTCTATTCTCGTGTCCGAAATGACCTATTCCCAGTGCGGAAACTGTTTCCGAGAAAGCACTCGCAATTACTGGAGCTAATCGGTTCAGTCGTCGTGGCCGTACCTGCCGACTACACGCGATATTTCCGAACCGATTGTGCATCAGTTGAGGGTATCAGGGGAAATTGTCAAGCTCGTCCGTATGTAGGGTCTGTAAGCGACCTTCCAACTAAACCCTCTCATCAAACACGATCAGGCGAAGCCCGTATTGCCGAGGAAATTGTCGCCGCTGGGAAGATCAACGACACCCTGTGTCGGCCGCGTCCTGCGGATGACTCTGCTGGCGCCCGATCGTCGAGGCGATTCTGGACCGGCGGCAGGCGCCCGAGATGACGCCGTGGCGGTGCTGATGCGGCCGTTTGCAGTGGAGTGGGAGGGCAGAGGGCGATCGGATTCAGTTCGGGCCTCGGCGCAAAGACTTGTTCGGTTCGACCTCAGCCTGCCGATGGCCGCAAGAACAGTATGCCTCGTAATTTGACGCGCAGGAAATACCCACAGCAATTTTGTGGCCACAAGATATGGGGGCGTGTGTAACCGGCAAGCCCTTCAATCGTGTCTTTGAGCACGGCAACGGCGCATCTGGGAGAAGGCAATCCTAGATGGGCCACTATTCGAATATAAGCTTGCGCAATGGAGGCAGCATCCAATCTCGTGTTGGTCGGCAACCGTGCGACGGCGAAGGCTCTTCTCGTTGGCGATCGCGTCGACACCAGCGGCCTCGAACACGATCGCGTCCTATCGACCAACCCGCTGTCATTCCCCGCAGGAGGAGGCGGGGTCGTGACCATTTTCCGATATGGGGTTGTCGTCTTGATTGGTTTGACACCGCCGGAGCAGAACGAGTTCCTGGAAAGCATTTCGCAGCGTGTGAAGGGTAAATTCGCGATCCCCGATGAGGAGGCTTTTATAATCGAGCTTTCCGCGGATAATGAAGATCATATTTCGCCGCGAGGCGCGATTTGCATCAAAGCCATGTCCCCGGAGCGGCTTCTTGTTATCTCCGATGCGCTTGCTAAAAGCGTGGTGCTCGCCCACGACGAGGGCGAAGTCGCAACTGTCTTTGAAGTCATCGAGCCCATTGCTCGTGAGCTTGCGGAGAATGGGCGCGTTCCGGCCGGCCGGCGATCAATGCTACGTCACATCGGCAAGGCGCTTCTGGTGCAACATCGCGTTTCGGGGCGAGTCGCAGTGGCCGAGAAGCCCGATGTTCTCTGGGACCGACCGGACCTTGAGCGGCTGTATGGTCGGCTGGAAGATGAATATGAACTCAAGGAGCGGGTTGGGTTGCTGAACCGCAAGCTTGGCGTCATCACCGAAACTGCAAATGCATTTACGGATATCATCGACACAGAGCGCTCTCTTCGGCTCGAACTGATCATTGTCTTGCTGATTGTGTTCGAGATCGTGATCACGTTTTTTCAGATGGTCATCGGCAAATAACGGCTATGTTCGATGTGCGACGGTGCGCGACGCGACTCCGTGAGAATGTGACTCGCTCATAGTTGGATGGCACTTTCCCCACCCCTGTGTGCCCCCCATTCATCCCCAGCTAAAGAGAGCTTTTGTCGCGGCCTACTTCTTGCGCGAGTCTGTCGCAGCAACGCTCGTCGACGCTGGCTGCACGCCACATCAGGCGGCCGCTATTACTGGTCCTCAGGCCATCCGCATGTTGGAGGATTATGCGAAGCAGCGCGATCAGCTGAAACTCGGCATAGCGCCGATGCCGATACCGACACTAATGAAAGTCGGGAAGAACAAAACGGGAAGGTATCCAGCATTCAGCTTCAACAAAAACCGTGGCGCGCCCTAGGGGAGTCGAACCCCTCTTGCAAGATTGAAAATCTTGAGTCCTAACCGATAGACGAAGGGCGCTTCGGCGGAAGGGCGTCTTAAGGCGCGCGGCTGCCGATGGCAAGCGCCCTACACTTCGGCGGGGGCAGCGTCTTCCACATGAAGCTGGACTTTTGACGTCCCGTCATAATCGTCTCGCTTGAGCCTGCCCAAGAGATGCACCCGGGAACCGCGGGCTTTCACCAATGCCTGTCCAAGCGGCGTCGCGGCCGCGCGAAAGGCAATCGCCCCCATTCCCTGCCCGTCGCGCCCGACCAGGCGCAGACGTACATGGTTTGTGCCGACCACCCCGGCATAGACCACGAGCATGTCGGGCATCAGGAAGACCGGCTCGGGATGGCCCTGCCCAAAGGGTCCGGCGCGTTCGAGGTCGGCCAGCAGGGCCAAAGTCGCAGCCGACGGCGACACCAATGCGTCGGCCGTAAGCTCGCTCGCGAGCTTGATCGCGGGCCGCTGTGTCTCGATGTGGCGGTGCAGGAATTCGCGGAGGGCGGACAGGTTGGCCCGGCTCACGGAAAAGCCCGCCGCCATCGCGTGCCCGCCGCCCGATTCCAGAAGCCCTTCCGCGTACGCCGCCCGGATGATGGCGCCGAGATCGACCCCCACAACCGACCGCGCAGACCCCCGCGCAATCGCATCGGGATGGGCCGTCTCGAAGCCTGCGACCAGGACGGGCTTGGCGTGGCGGTCTTTCAGGCGGCCTGCGACGATGCCGACCACACCCGCATGCCAGCCGTCGCTGCTGATCAGAAGAAACGGATTGTCGCTGTCGGCCGCGGCCATGGCATCGGCTGATTCCAGGATCATGGCCTCGATGGCCTGGCGCTCGCGGTTGTGACGGTCTAGCTCCAAGGCGAGCGCATCGGCCTCTTCCGCGTTGTCGCTGGCAAGGAGCCTCGCGCCCAGATCGCAGCGCCCGACCCGCCCACCGGCATTGATCCGCGGGCCGAAAATGAAACCCAGATGATGCGGTGAAAAGGGCGACTCTGCGGAGGCGATGCGCGCCAGGGCGGCGAGGCCCGGCCGCTCCAGCCGCTCCAGTTTCCGCAAACCCTGGCGGACGAAGGCGCGATTGAGACCGATGAGCGGGACGACATCGGCAATGGTCGCAAGCGCTACGAGGTCGAGCTGGTTCAGGAGATCGGTCTCGTCCACACCTTGCGCAGCGAACCAGCCTTGCTCGCGCAAGCGGCGCTGCACGGCGACCAGAAAAACGAACGCGAGCCCGGTGGCACAAAGATAGGTGAGGCCCGACTCGTCGTCCGGGCCGTTCGGATTGACATGCGCGAAGGCGGGCGGGTTCACGTCGACCGCATGGTGATCGAGCACAATGGCGTCCAGGCCCGAGTCGCGGGCGGCCTGGAGCGCCGCATGCGCCGCCGCGCCGCAATCGACCGTCACCAGCAAAGTGGCGCCTTGCGCGCGCAATTTCTGAACGGCTGCCGGCGAAGGCCCGTAGCCTTCCGTCATGCGATCGGGCACATAGAGCAGCGCGTCACGCCCGGCCCGCCGCAGGTAATTCAGCAGCAGCGCCGCGCCGCAGGCGCCATCCACATCGTAGTCGCCGAGCACAGCGATCCTTTCCCCGCCTGCCACCGCATCGGCAAAGCGCGATGCGGCGCGCTCCATGTGCGCGATGGAATAGGGATCGGGCAGCAGGGTCTTAAGCCGCGGGTCCAAGAAGAGTTGGACGCCATCCCGGGTCACGCCGCGAGAGGCGAGAAGCTGGGCCAAGGGAGCGCTCAGTCCGCTCAATTCGAGCGTCCGGGCGGTTTCCTCGTCACAAGGACGCATGCGCCAAGCCCGGCCGGAAAAGGACGAAGCGACCCCAAGCGCAAACGGCGAAACCGGATCGGAGCCGCCGATATCGTCGCGTTCAAAAATCCGGGCGCGGGCCTCAAGTGGCATTGTCGAGCGGGTGTCGCATCTTGATCCAGCGGACGGTCTTCGTGGCCGAGCGCATTACGATCGAATGCGTCGTGACATAGGTTGCATGGACGTGCACGCCGTCAAGCATGGAGCCGTCCGTCACTCCCGTCGCGGAAAACACGACATCTCCAGACGCCAGATCGGTCAGGAAATATTTGCGTTTCAGATCGCGGATGCCGAAACGCTCGGCGCGATGGCGCTCATCGTCATTGCGGAATACGAGCCGCGTCTGCAACTGCCCCCCGACGCAGCGAAGTGCTGCTGCCGCCAACACGCCTTCGGGCGCACCACCCTGCCCGATATAGATGTCGATACCCGTGGTGTCTGGCTCCGTGGTCGCGATCACGCCGGCCACATCGCCATCGGCGATGAGTTCCACTGCCGCGCCCGCCCTGCGGATGCTCTCAATGATCTTCTCATGCCGGGGCCGGTCGAGGACGAGCGCACGGATGCGCTCCGGCGCTACGCTCTTGGCTTTCGCGAGAGACAGGATGTTTTCCGCGGGCTCGGCATCGAGGTCGATGACCCCGTCGGGATAGCCTGGGCCGATGGCGATCTTGTCCATGTAGGTGTCGGGCGCGTTCAACAGGGTGCCGGCTTCGGCCATCGCCATGACCGCGATCGCATTTGGGAGCGCCTTGGCGCAGAGCGTCGTGCCCTCCAGCGGATCGAGCGCGATGTCGACCTTGAGCCCGCCCGCGCCGACCTTCTCGCCGATGAACAGCATCGGCGCTTCGTCGCGTTCTCCTTCGCCGATTACGACGGTGCCGTCGATGGGAAGCAGGTTGAACGCCCAGCGCATGCCCTCCACAGCCGCCTGGTCGGCAGCGTGCTCGTCTCCGCGTCCAGCGAGCTTGGATGCACGCATGGCAGCAGCTTCCGTGACCCGCACCGCTTCCAGCGCGAGAATACGATCCAATGGTCGGGACATGCGATTCGCTCCTGGTAAGATACTATCCGGCTTCCATCGGAATCATGCACGGCGTTTCGAAAATCTTGTCGGACGCAGCGATGGCCTTCAAGGCGCGGACGACTGCCACATGCTGCGCCTCGTGCGTAATCATCACAATCGCGACGGGCTCGCCAGGCGATCGGCCGCGCTGGATCATGCTTTCGATGGAGACCATCTCGTCGGCAAGATGACGCGAGATTTCCGCCATTACGCCTGGCACGTCGAGAACCTGGAAACGCAGATAATAGGCGCTCATGCGCGCTTCAGCGGGTTCGCGGGCGGCCTTGGCCAGTTCTGCGGCCGGCCGGCCGAACGTGGGGCCGAAGGCGCCGCGCGCGACATCGACGAGATCGGAGATCACTGCCGATGCGGTGGGGCCCTGCCCCGCTCCGCGACCTTGGAAAAAAAACTTGCCCGCCTCGCCTGCATCGGCCGAGACCGCGTTAAAACTTGATTCCACATCGGCAAGCGGCGTGCGCGCCCGAACCATCGCGGGATGGACGACCTGTTCGATGCCGTTCGGCGTTCGCCGCGCGACTCCCAAGAGCTTCAGGCGATAACCAAACTCGCCCGCAAAGGCGATATCAGCCGGGCTGACTTTGTCGATGCCCGTGATGGCGACGCCGTCGAGATCGGGGACCGAGCCGAAAGCGAGGCTCGCAAGCAGGGTCAGCTTGTGTGCAGTATCGCCGCCGCCGACGTCGAGTGTAGGATCGGCCTCGGCATAACCCAGAAGTTGTGCTTCGGCGAGCACCTCGGCGAAGGGCCGGCCGGTTGCTTCCATCTGCGTCAGGATGAAATTGCAGGTACCATTAAGGATACCGCGGACGGCGGTCACATCGTAGGCGATCAGGCTCTCACGCAAAGCTTTGACGATCGGGATACCGCCGCAGATCGCCGCTTCGAATTTGAGTGAAATACCGTTCTTCTCGGCAAGCGCCGCCAGCGAACCGCCATGGCGTGCGAGAAGCGCTTTGTTGGCGGTGACCACATGCTTCTTGCCGCGCAGCGCTGATTCCACAATCGCACGCGCCACACCCTCTTCCCCTCCGATCAGTTCGATTACCACATCGACATCGGCCCGCTCGGCCAGCGCGAGCGGATCGGATTCGAACACGATGCCGGAAAGATCGATACCCCGGTCCTTTTTCGGATCGCGGGCCGAAACGGCCGTAAGCGCAATCCTGCGACCGCTCCTCCAGGCAAGAGAACGCGCATGGTTGAAGAGAACCTTGGCGACACCTGCCCCTACGGTACCGAGGCCCGCGATCCCCACGCGAAGCTCGACCGTCATTTGGCGGCTTCCATGGCCTTGGAATTGCGGCCGAAATCGCCCAGGAAGCGGCGCACATTGCGCGCAGCCTGACGAATGCGCTGTTCGTTTTCGACAAGCGCGATGCGCACATAGCCCTCGCCATATTCGCCGAAGCCGATGCCCGGCGACACGGCGACCTTTGCCTCGATCAGAAGCTGCTTGGCAAATTCCATGGAACCCAATTGACGGAAGGCCTCCGGAATTGGCGCCCAGGCGAACATGGTCGCCGGCGGGCTTGGAATGTCCCAGCCGGCGCGCCCCATGCTTTCGACCAGCACGTCGCGCCTGGAGCGGTAGATGCCGCGGATCTCGTCGACGCAATCCTGAGGCCCGTTGAGCGCCGCCGTCGCTGCCACCTGGATCGGCGTATAGGCGCCGTAATCGAGGTAGGATTTGATGCGTGCAAGCGCCTGTATCAGCGTGCGGTTGCCGGCGGCGAAGCCCATGCGCCAACCTGGCATGGCGTAGGTCTTCGACAGCGACTGGAACTCGATGGCGATGTCCTTTGCTCCCTCAACCTGAAGGATAGAGGGGGGCGGATTGGAGTCGTCAAAATAGGTGTCCGCATAGGCGCAATCCGACAGCACCCACATGCTGTGCTTCTTCGCGAGCGCCACGACCTCCTTGTAGAAATCGAGATTTGCCATCTGCGCCGTCGGATTGGACGGATAATTGACCACGATCGCCAATGGCGAAGGCTGGGAATGGCGCACCGACACAGCCGCGCGGCTGAGGAATTCTTCGGGTGTCGGCGCCGGCACGTGCCGGATGGCCGCGCCCGCCAGAATGAAACCGAAGGCATGGATCGGATAGGCCGGATTGGGCACCAGCACCACGTCGCCTGGGGCGGTGATGGCCTGGGCGATGTTCGCGAAACCTTCCTTCGAGCCCAGTGTCGCGATGACTTCGGTATCCGGGTTCAGCTCCACTCCGAAGCGGCGCTCATAATAGGCGGCCATGGCGCGCCTCAAACCCTTGATGCCACGCGAGGCCGAATAGCGGTTCGAGCGCGGATCACGCGCGGTCTCGATCAGTTTCTCGACGATGTGGGCGGGCGTGGGCATATCGGGATTGCCCATCCCGAAATCGATGATGTCTTCGCCCCGGGCGCGCGCTTCGGCCTTGAGCTTGTTGACCTGCTCGAAGACATAGGGCGGAAGCCGGCTGATGCGATGGAATTCGGTCTGCATAATTCAAAACCCTGGCTTGGTTGCGGAATCGGGCTGCATGAAGGGCTGGCGGCGCAGGTCGGTCGCGGCCTGCGCCGTTTTAGCTCGATCCTCGGTCAGGGCTTGGATGGTTTTCTCGTTCGCCTCCATCGGGGCAACGGGTGGGGGTTCGGGGATGTCGGCGAGGTTGCGGTAGACCGGCGGGGCCGGGTTGGTCTCAGGCGGAAGCTGCTCCCCGCCGATCCGCGGAAGGTTCGAGCAGGCGGCGAGCACAAAGAGGACCGCCGGGGCAAATGCGCGCGCCCGCAAGCTCTTAGCCCCCTGTGACACCACTCTCTTCACTCTCAACCCCTTTCGAATCGGCAGAAATTTGGCAATTGCGAAACCGAGCATATACCGGCCCTCGTGGCCTTATCCAACAGGACGCCATCCGTCTTGAAGATTTGCCCTTCCGTTCGTAGGCTCGCCGCACCATATTTCGCAGGTGCAGCATTGCGAATCTCTTAGCCCGGAATTCGGACGCCCTTATGGCAAAAACATCTCCCCTCAAGGCAAAAGCCGCCGCCACCAAGAAGGCAGCCGCCACAAAGGCGGAAGCGCCGCCGCCACCTCCCCCGCCCCCTCCGCCGCCCGAGCGTCAGCCGGAACCGCGGCCGGAGCCGCCCAAGCCTCAGCCTGCCCCGCAGGCTGAGAGCGCCTACAGGTTGACCGACGCGCCGGAATTCGGCCGCAACATGGCGCGCGTGGCTCTGAAGAGCCAGCACCTCCTCTCGGACTTCCTGAAGCGCCAGACCGAGCGTTTCGGGCAGGATCCGCTCGATCCGCTGAATATTTCCGGCGCCTATTTCTCGCTGCTGAAGCACATGGCGGTCAATCCGGGGCAGATTTTCACGGCCCAGATCGCGCTCTGGCGCGATTACCTCAACCTACTTGGCCGGACTACCGAGCGCGCCTTGGGCCGCGACGTCCAACCCATGATTGTCCCTGCCTCGGGCGACCGCCGCTTCCGCGACAAGGATTGGCAGGAAAATCAGGTCTTCGACTTCATCAAGCAATCCTACCTACTGACGTCGAACTGGCTGCAAAAAACCGTTGCAGACGCCAAGGGCATGGATTCGCGCGAGCAGGCGCGTGCCCTTTTCTATGCCAAGCAGTTCGCCGACGCGATCGCGCCCTCCAATTTCGTGCTCACCAATCCCGAAGTGCTGCGGGAGACGCTGCGCAGCAATGGCGAAAACCTGGTCAAAGGTCTCGACAATCTCCTCTCCGATCTCGAGCGCGGACAAGGCGAACTTTCCATCCGTCAGACCACGGACAATTTCGTCATTGGCCGCGATGTCGCGACGACTCCCGGGAAAGTCGTGTTCCGCAACGAGCTTTTGGAACTTCTGCAATACGATCCGGTGACGGAAACCGCCTATGAAACGCCGCTGCTGATTTTTCCGCCCTGGATCAACAAGTTCTACATCCTGGACCTGCAGCCCAAGAATTCCTTCGTCAGGTGGGCCCTAAGCCGCGGCTACACGGTGTTCGTGGTGTCGTGGGTCAATCCGAGTCCGGCGCTGGCGGAAAAGGATTTCGAGGATTACATGCGCGACGGCATCTTTGCCGCGCTCGATGCGGTGGAGAAAGCCACGGGCCAGCGTCAGGTCAACTGCATAGGCTATTGCATCGCGGGCACGCTGCTGGCCGCCAGCCTCGCTTATATCGCGGCGAGCGGCGAGTATGAGGGCCGCATCAAATCGGCGACCTTCCTGGCGGCCCAAGTGGATTTCTCCGAGGCTGGCGATCTCAGGGTCTTCGTCGACGATACACAACTTTCCGCCATGGAGAAGCAGATGCGCGCCGCGGGCGGCGTGCTGGAAGGCTCCAAGATGGCGATGACCTTCAACATGCTGCGGGCGAACGATCTCATCTGGTCGTTCGTGGTGAACAATTACTTGCTCGGCAAAGAACCGGTTCCGTTCGATCTGCTCTATTGGAATTCCGACACCACGCGCATGCCGCTGAAGCTGCATCTGGCCTATCTCAGGCGGTGTTATCGCGACAATGCCCTGGCCCAAGCGGAGATGAGGCTTGCGGGCGAGCGGCTGAACATCACCAAGATCAAGACGCCGGCATTTTTCCAGGCCGCGAAAGAAGACCACATCGCGCCAGCATTGTCGGTTTACAAGGGCGCGAAATTGTTCGGTGGGCCCGTCACCTATCTCCTTGCAGGCTCGGGCCACATCGCAGGCGTGATCAATCCGCCGGCCGCCGGGAAATATCAGCACTGGACCAACGATGCGCTGCCGCCGACGCTTGAAGAATGGTCGGCCGGCGCGGAAGAGCATCCGGGCTCCTGGTGGCCGGAATGGGACCTCTGGCTGGCGCACCGCTCAGGTGCGCGGATTCCTGCACCGAAACCGGGCGACGGCGAGTTGAAGCCGCTCGCCGATGCGCCCGGTACCTATGTGCTGGTCAAGGCCGGAAGCATGAACAAGCCGAAGAAGGCAAAGACAAGCGGGTAATTCCCGCTAAATGTTTTCGCGTTCGCAACGAAGTGCAATTGCACATTTCCCGCGAACTGCATGATTGCGGTGTTGGGGTGGCAGACACCTTGATCCGCGACGGGAAGCCTGACTGTCGAACGTGACCTCGAAATCCGTCATCCGCATGAACCTCTGAGATTCGCGCAGCTGAATTAATAATTGGGCAAGAAAATCCTTGGTCCTTGCTCTTTGCGGAATGTCAACGGATTACACACCGTTTTGTGGTTTTGTCCGCTTGGGCACGCCTTCGGAATTGTTAGTGCTTATTGCTTAACGTGTATGCGTATCTGGGAGCGTGCCTCCATGAAGCCTCTCTTCCTTGCCGTCGCTGTCGGCATCGCCGGCGCCGCAAGCCTTGCCGGTGCTCAATCGAATGCGTTTCTGGGGGCGCAAATGGCGCCGCTGACGCCCGAAGTACAGGCGGATCTGGACATCCATGTCAGCAAGGGCGCGGCCATTGGAGACATCATTCCCAACAGCCCCGCAGAAAAAGCTGGCCTTAAACAAGGCGATGTCATCATCAGAATAGACGGGAAGCCGATCTTTTGGCCGCAGGACGTGATCGCAATGGTCGGCCGTCATAGTGCCGGCGATCGCATTGCCGTCGAAATTCTCGATGCCGGCAAGGACCACCGGCCGCGCACGGTGAGCGTCACCTTGGAGCCGCGGCCCGGCGGATTTGCGCCTGCACCCCAATCCTCCCCGCGCCAGCAAGCGCCGAATGCAAGTATGCCTCCGAAGCTTGCGAATGCGGGTCCACGCGCCAGCAATCCCATTCCCACGCAGCCGTTGCGCAATGCCTTCTGCCACGCGCTGGCGCCCGCCGGATGGATGATCGTCGATCAGGACGACCGTGGCGCCACGTTTTCCGTCTCCTCGCCCGATGGGAATCAAATCGCCGCCTATGGAATCGTAGGCATCGGTAGCGGACAGGCTGCCGGGTATTACGGGCCGCAATTCCGCACGCCCGCTGCGTTCGCGCAGTTTCTCGCCTCCACCGTGGCCGGACAACCGGTCCAGGCGATGGGCATTCAGCCGTTCAACGGAATGCAGGTGATGAATTTCGGCGGCGCGCGGCACGGCTTCGTGATCTATCGCACCTACCCGTTACCGGCCGATCCCGGGGGGTACATCATTTCGGCGCGCGTTGCCGTCGGTTCGAGTGAGCGCGACACGCCATCGTCCGGCGCGGTGGCCGCCTCTATCGATTGCAACACGACCTTCAAGGCGCCGCCCGGCGGCTATACGCAAGTGCACGCGAAGCCGGCCGAAACCGGCATCTCGAAACGCTGCAAAGCAGGTGACTGCAACGATTCCGACTTGGCCGGCACCTACAACGCGCAACTCGGCACCGGCTATGTCCATTCGGCTTCGGGCACAAATTATCTGGTGGACGTGACGACCGACTATCACGCGACGGGACCGGACGGCCCGGGTTATTACCGGCAGGTCGGGAATTCCCTGGAAAAGCTGGAACCGGGGCGGTCGGACTAGGCGGCGTGGACAAATTCCTTGACGCGTGAATCCCGAATTGATTCAAGGC
>CAZBRO010000005.1:152258-268088 GCA_964494505.1 uncultured Bordetella sp. | reverse complement strand
ATGTTGTTCTTGGCTTCAACTCGTTACTGGCTCAAATTTGTCCACGCGGCCTAATATCTTCCACATTGAAGCCAACGCAGGCACCTTAAGAATACGGCGACGAAGAGATTGCGCGGCGTCGGGACGTCGTAGTGAAAGCAATGACCGCCACACCGGCGGCCCCACACAAGTTGGGGAACAAGCGGCGCGTACGGCAAAGTGGTCGCAAAGCGAAAAAGCAGGATAGTAAAAAATGGACTGAGCCTTCATTCATTCCTCTCTGGCGTGGATTTTGGAACGTGGAGCCTAAACGTTCCGTCTGCCCCCACCCTGTAAAACGGCCGCACGAATCTACGTACAAGGTCGCCCCCGGAAGACCTGATCGACAATGGTCTGATTTGCCAACGGAGATAGAAGCGTAGGTATGGGTCGCTAATATCTACCTTTCGCTCGTCCTCATCCCAATCAACGCCGGCGTCATTCCCGATGTCCTGAGAAATCTTTCGGAGATGGATCAAGGCTGACGTTATCTCGTGTTTTTGCGGTGCTTCATCTGCCAGAATCTCAGTCAATTTCAACCGCAAGTCGTCATATTTAATGATCGATGATGGCCCGGTTGCTGCGATGGCCATGAGGATGGCCCTATAAATGTCAGCCGTGCCGCCCGCCTTTAAATTTCGTTTCAGACGTCTTTTGCGGCTTTGGGGACCGACTTCGAGTTTTTGATAGATAGGATGCCCCGCTTCCATTGCCACACGTTTACACATTGGAACAAAATCATATTTGTCTGAAACCGAAACCCTATCCACTGGACGCGCTCATCAACGCCGATGCCGACGCAAATCTCCCAGCAAAGTTTTTGCATTAGGGACGGGCTTTTTTGCGATTCGCTGGCTAGCCTTTCGACTACATTTTCAGGACACTCCACGTTTAATTCACCGAAGCCCTTAACAGCTATCTGTTTTAGGTCTGACGAATTCCAGTCTGGAACACTAACTGCGGTAACTCGACCCTGGAGCTCATTCTCTGATTTTACGGCGTCGTTTCCCCGGTGTGTCACTGAAAGCAGTATGAGTTTGAGTCCATTAAAAACCGGCCCCTTAACGTTTCTAAGAAATGCCTTGCGAACTTCGGGCAGAAGATAGTGGAAATCATCTATCACCAGAGAAATCTTTTGCTCGCTCAGGTGGCGAATTGCAGATGCCATAGAGTCAATTTCGTAATTTCGCTCCGTTTCCGAAGCCCTTAGATGCGAGCCATCCGCTGAGAACAAAAACTTATTTAGCGAGATGCCGACCTTAGTCTCAGACTTTCCCTTCTTTGAGATAGTTTTCGGATAGTTGAGTTCATAGCAGACCTTTTCCCAAATGCTCTTTATAGAGTCGACCTGGCCACCCTCTAACCAAACGTATTGCTCACGGGACAGAACCTTTCTGCAAAGAACCGTTTTCCCGCTTTTTGATGGTCCGGCAAGGGAAACAATTTGGTTGGGCAGGCGAATGGCGCGACTGACCGTGCCTTCAATACTCAAATGTGCTCGGTCAACGTATGTAACCGAAGGCTGCCCGGCAGCGGTAAAGACAGTATCCCGTGTTGCCTTCTTCATTGGCGTATCCACCATAGTCTTAGCCCTCCCCCGCTTCGGTCACCAAAATAACAGTCTTCTCTTGGGTAATAATAGCGGGGTGCACGGGAGCACAAAAAACGCGCCCCGTGCGCGCCGCAGTGCATAATTCCCCCTCAAGGAGAAGGTGAGAATGCGCGGGCGGTCGAGTAGCAGCGAAATGCCCCTCCCCGGCTATGCCGGCCCCCGGATCAAGTCCGGGGCAGGCTCTGCCCCATAAACGGGGGAGGAGCACTCAGGGCAAATACACTCCGGCGTTGATGTGGATGGTCTGGCCGGTCATGGAGCGCCCTTTCGGTCCCGCGAGATGGCGCACCATGGCCGCGACGTCCTCCGGCTGACCCTGGCGCGGCGCGAGAAGCGTGCGTGTCTTGCGATGCACCGGATCGGCGCCATCGCGCTTGGTCGCGATCATGCCCGGCGCCACCAGATTGACGGTAATGCCCTTGGGCGAAAGCTCGACCGCCAGCGCCTTGGTGAACCCGCCGAGTCCCGCTTTGGCCGTGATGACATGGGCGCGATGGGGCGCGCCGGTATAGGCGGTAAGCCCGCCGATATTGATGATGGCGCCGCGGCCGCTTTTTTCGAGCGCCGGCAGCGCTGCTTGGGAGCACAGGAACGGACCGTCGAGGATCACGGCCAGCACCTGATGCCAGGCCTCCAGGGTCATATTTTCGAACGGTCCTTCGGGCCGCACCCCGGCATTGTTCACGAGGATGTCCAGCCGCCCGAATTTCTTCAGCGTCTCATCCACCATGCGGCGCACGTCATCGGGCCGCGTGATGTCGCCCTGGATCGCAAGCGCCCGGCCACCGCGCGATACGATCTCGTCCGCCACCGATTTCACGCCCGCGAAATCCGAACGCGCGAGCACCGTGACGGCAGCGCCCGCGTCCGCGAGATCGAGCGCGATCGCGCGGCCGATATTGCGCGCCGCACCCGTGACGATAGCGACCGATCCTTCCAATTCCTGCATTCTATCCTCGTGCCAGTGTGAGATCTGCGGGGCCGCCCACGGCGATGCGGTCGAGCGCTTCGGCCAGCGCGGCGGCTTTGCCGGGCTGCCAGCCGCCGAACCGCGCATTGTCGGTGAACTTCGAAAGAATCTCGTGCGCGGAAAGCGGCTCGTGCGCGCCGCCTCGCATGTGGGGCTTGCGAGCCTCGCGAACGCTTCCGTCTTTGAGAGTGGCGCGGATGTGACCGGTGAAATTCTTCGGGTACGGATCGTTCGGGTTGACCACGTAAGAGACCTTTGCCGCGAGCGCGCGCAGTTCGGGATCGGCGACACGTTCGTCGGTGAATTGCTCAAACCCGGCTTTGCCGTCGGCAAAGCCAACCGCGACGCAATAGGGAATCGAGAACTTGCCGGCATAACCGTTCGGCGGGGCGTGCTTGAACGCGAGCGGCTCCCACAGCCGGTGCACATAGCCTTCGGCGGTCTCGCACACCATGCCGGCGATATCGTCCGCCCGCACGCCGGAGCGCGCCAGCTCAATCGCGCAGTCGATGTAAGGTTGGGTCATGGTTCCGCAGGCATAGGGCTTGAACGCCACCGTTTCGAGCACCCAATCCGTACCCAGACGATTCAGGAGCGGCGCGAAATCCGGCGCCTTGGAGGGCGCGAAGGCTTTGTAGAAGCCATGCTGCCCTTCGAGCACGGTCAGGGGCCCGGTGAATCCGCCTTCCGCGAGCAATGCCGCTCGAATGCCCGATTGCGCAGCCGAACCGGCATGCAGCCGCTTGGTCGAGCTTCCGTCGGAAAGATATTCGATGATCCCGCCTGCAAGACTGCCGGCGATGGCGATGGCATGCACGATTTTTTCCGGCGGCAGATCGAGCGCGGCCGCAACGCCCGCCGCCGCCGCGGGCGCGCCGAAAATGGCTGTCGGATGAAAGCAAGCCTTGTGGGTTGCCTGAGGCGCGACAAGGCTCATGCGGCACATCAATTCGATGCCTGCCGCAATGCCTTTCACGACGGCGTCCCCGGAAAGACTGCGATGTTCGGCCGCCGCAAGTATGGCGGGCACGATCACCGCGCCCGCGTGCACGGGACCGCCTTCGAAGGTGTCGTCGTAATCCTCTCCGTGAGCGGCGGTTCCGTTGACGAGCGCCGCATCATAGGGTCCGAACGCGCCTGCGTGGCCGATTGCGGTCGAGCGGCCCGCCGAAACGGCGCTCCCGCGTGCGGCGATCGCGTAATCCGTGTTGCGCGCCGCAACGCACAGGCCGGCGACATCGATCATCAGGAGACGGATGGTTTCGCGCGCATGCGGCGGCAATTGCCCCGGCCTAATTCCGGCGGCGAATTCGGCAAGTTTCTCCGCAAAGGTCACGCCGGCCTCGCTTTCCGCGCCCGGGCGGCGCGCCATTCGTTGAGCAGCGATCCGCAGATGATCAGAAAGGCCAGCGTCAGGAAGACGATCGCGATGGGGTCTTCGAGGAAGATCGAATGGTCGCCGCCCGACAGCACAAGCGAACGGCGGTAATTCGATTCGACGAGATTTCCCAACACCACGCCCAACACGGCCGGCAGGAAGGGATAGCCGAAATATTTCATGAAATAGCCAAGCAGCCCCGCCGTCATCACAACGCCCACATCGAACAGCGACATGTGCACCGTGTAGACGCCCGACAAGATCAGTGCACAGATGAATCCGGCAAGATAAGGCCGCGGCCGGTTCACCAGCCATACGCAGATGGGGAGAATGAGGCTGCCGATGACCACCTGGGATATGTCCGCGATGAACGACCCGGCATAAAGACCGGTCACGACGTCCGCGTTCTGTTCGAACAGGCGCGGTCCCGGCAAGAGCCCGTGGATGAGCAGCCCGCCCAACAGAACGGCGGCGGAATTGGACCCGGGTATGCCGAAGGAAAGGAGCGGGATCAGCGCCGTGCTCGCCACCGTGTTGTTGGAAGCTTCGGGCGCCGCGACGCCTTCCTCCGAGCCGTGGCCGAACTTCTCCGGCTCCTTCGACCAGCGCTTGGCTTCGTTGTAGGCGATGAACGAGGCAATCGTGCCGCCCGCGCCGGGCATCAGCCCTTCCAGCGTTCCGATGGTGCAGCCCACGACCTGCGAGCGCGCGATCTTCTTCATCATGGCCGGGCGCGGCAGCCGTACACGGATGGATTTGTTCGGCGTCAAGGTCGTGCGGCGAACGCCTGCGCGCGACATCAGCTCGGTCACGGCATAGAGCCCGACCATGATGAAAATCGGCGCAATGCCGTCCAGCAGATCGGGCACGCCGAAGGTGAAGCGGCTGACGCCGGAGATCGGGTCCGTGCCTATGGTGCCGATCATCAGACCAACGGTCGCGGCGGCCAATCCTTTCAGCAGCGACTTGCCGGACAAGGATGCGATCACCGAGAGGCCGAGAATACCGAGCCCGAAATAGCTGGTCGGCCTGAACAGCAGCGCGAGCCGCGACAGCGGACCGGTCAGCAGCACCAGCATGGTCAGGCCCCACAGCCCGCCCACGACACCCGACCAGAGCGAGATTCCCAGCGCCTCGCCGGCGCGGCCCTGGCGGTTCATCTCGTAACCGTCGGCCACGGTCGCAGCGGCCGCATTGGTGCCGGGCGTGCGGATCAGGATTGCGGGAATGGAGCCGCCATATTCCGCGCCGATGTAGCAGGTCGCGAGCATCACAATGGCCGGCATGGGGCTGAGCGTGTAGGTGAACGGCAAAAGCAGCGCCATGGTGATGGAGGCCGATAGCCCCGGCATCGAGCTTCCCATCATGCCCCACATCAATCCGCCGATTGCCGCGAAGAAGAGCGGCGTCGTGAACAGCATGTGGACCGCTAGCGCAAGCTGATCCATCTCGCCCCCCCCCCCCGGCCTTTCTAGAACAATATGCCGGTGGGCTGACGCACGCCCAGGAATTCAACGAAGAGGAGCCAGAAGAAGCCTGCGCCGCCTGCCGCCACCGCGAACAGCCGCCAGGATGGTTTCATGCCCTCATAGAGCGCGACGCCGGAGATGATAAGCAGCAGAGCCGCGAAATAGCCCAGGATGGAGGAAAGCGGCAGGTAGAGCGCGATGATCGCCAACATGCCGAGTGCGCGCGGCCATGTGGCTTCCGCGTCCTTGGCTTGCTCGCCTTCCGCGGACGCAGGCGCCGAAAACCAGGCGCGCGCGCCGATGACCAGCGCAAGCAGCGCCAAAATGAACGCAAGCACTGTGGGAAAGCCACGGGGGCCGACATTGTCTTCCAACGTGCTCGACGGAATGCCGGTCGATGCCGCGTAATAGAACGCGGCGATGCCGAGCAGGATCGCGCTGCTGATGAGGTCTTTCCGTATCACCGGATGACGCCGGTCGATTTCAAATAGGCTCCGGTGTCGGCGGCGAACTGCGCGATGAATGGGCCGTACTGATCGTGCGGGAGGTAATGCGGCACCAGGTCTTCGGCGCCGTAGCTTTTCCGGTATTCGGGATCGGCAAGGATTTTCTGGGCCGCATCGTCCCAGATCTTGGTGATCGCGGGCGGCAGACCCTTGGGGCCTGCAAGGCCGCGGAATTTCACCAAAGCGACATTGTAGCCCGATTCCTTCACCGTCGGCACATCGGGAAGCGCCGGCATGCGCACCGGGTTGAATGTCGCCAGAACGCGGACTTTGTGGGCTTCATATTGGGCGCGGATTTCGTCCATTTCGCCCACACCCATATCGAGCGTGCCGTTCAGCACGTTGATCATGAGGTCGCCGCCGCCTTCGTGGCTGACGACGGCCGCATTCACCTTGGCGGCGATCTTCAATTGCTCGGCCGCCTGGCGCTCCAGCGATCCCGGATTGGCGGCGCCCCAGCGGCCGCGTCCGGCGCGCGCCTTGTCGAGCAAGTCTTTCACCGATTTGATCGGGCTCTCGTTGCGCACATAGATGATTTCGGAATCGGTGAAGAAATTCACCGCCGGTTCCAGATCGCGATAGGTGTTGGTGGGCTTGCTGAGAAGCGACGTCAGGATATAGGTCGGCGTGGTGGCATAGAACATGCTGCCGTCGGGCTTGGCGGCGGCGACGCGCGATACCGCCTTGGCGCCGGAGCCGCCCTCGTCGTTTTCAACGATGAAGGTGGCATTGATGTAGCGTTGCAGATATTTCACCAGCTCGCGCAGAAAAACATCGCTGCCGGCGCCGGGGCTCGAATGAGTGACGAGAGTCACCACCTTTTGGGGATAGGCGAGTTTGGCGGGCGTTTGCGCCGCCGCCGGCAGGACAAAAGACGCGGCAAGGCACAGTGCTGGAAGCAGCATTCGCATCATACGCATTCGCTTCACCCCTGCTGGCGGCGGGAACCTGTCCCGCCCCGTCCGAACCCCGTGTGCTTGGCGAAAAATCAGTGCCCCGTCAATTCCGCGATCAGGCCGGGCTGGCCGTAAACCTTGTTCAGCGCCTCGGTGATTGCGGCGGTGGAGACGGTAACGGCCCGATTCATCGTGTCGTCAAAATAGTAATCGCCGCCCAGCGAATGGATGTTGCCGTCGAAGATGGCGCCAATCACCTCGCCTTGCGCGTTGATCAAGGGCGAACCCGAATTGCCGCCGATGATGTCGTTGTTCGACGAAATATCGAACACGGTGTTCGGATCGAGCTTGGGTTTCGCATCGACCCAGCGTGGCGCCAGGTTGAACGGCGGCTTGCCGGTCGCGCGCGTGTAGAGGCCAGAAAAATTGGTGAAGGAGGGAATGGTGCGGCCGGGTTCGGTCCAGCCTTCGATCTTGCCGTAGGAGAGGCGCAGAGAGAACGTGGCATCGGGATAGACGCTGGTTCCATAGGCCGCGAAGCGCGCCTTGGCAATCCGCTCCGAAGCGCGGTCGGTCGGACCCTCTACCTTCTCCTCATAGGTCTTGCGGACCTTGCGGCCCGCATCGTCGGTCTTCAGGACGAACTTGATCATGGGATCGTTCGAGGCTTTCACCGCCGCCATGCCGCCGTCCCACAATTGCTTGCGCAAGGCGGGGTCGGCGAGCTTGGATGCGATCAACGCACGCGAGAGATCCTCGGGCGAATCCTTTCCCAGGAAGAGTGCGGTTTCGGGGGCATCCGCGGTCAGCTCCTCGCGCAGCTTGGTCAGCCAGAATTCGAGCTTCAACTGTTCCAGGTCGGGCTCGACCGGCTGCGGATCGAGCAGCGTCTTCTGCAAAAGCGGCAGGCGCGCATCGGCATATTCGCGCAGGCGCTCGCCATTGGGCTTGGCGCGTTCCTCGGCCGCACGCACGAGCACACGCGCATAGCGGTAGAGCGTGGAGCCGAACCCTGCGCGGGTTTCCAGGAAGTAATATGGCTTGGCAAGCACCACGCGTTCGACTTGCGCCTTGGCAATTTCGGTCCAGGGGTCGCCAATGTCGGCCTTCAGCTTGGGGTCGGCGTCGACTTTGGCCTTCAAGGCCGCATCCATTTTCCGCTTGTCCGCCATCAGCGAAGGCTGAAGCAACGCGCCTTCCTCGCCCCGCTGCGCCTTCAGACCGTTTTCGAGTCCAAAGAGGTCGCGGTTGGCGATGCGGGCGTGCTCAGGGCTTTCCTCGGAGAAGCGGGAATAGCGGCCGCGCAACTCGGAACCGAGGATAAGACCCATCGGCATCACCACGTCGCGCAAGGTGACGAGTTGCGCCGCGGTCAGCTGCCGGTCGGTGCCCCCCGGATTGCCGGCGACGAAGACGGGTTCGCCGTCCTTGGGTGCGGACGGGTTCCAGGTCAGATGCTCCGGCGTCGCCATCGGCTTGCCGTTGTCGTAAAGGCGCAGGAACGAGAAATCGAGGTCGTAGCGCGGAAAATTAAAATTGTCCGGATCGCCGCCGAAAAAGGCGGTGTCGAATTCCACCGCGAACACCAGCCGAACGTCGGAATATTTACGGTAGGTGTAGAGCTTGTATTGGCCGCCTTCGTACAACGAGATCACCTGGCAGCGGTTGGTGGCTTCCTTGCCGGCACAGGCCTTTTTCTCGACATCGGCGACAGCCCCATCGCGGGCGCGCGCAAAGGCATCGCCGGCCTTGCCCGTGGTCGCCTGATTGATCGTCGGCGTGATGTCCGCGATCGTTTGCAGGATTTCGGCCTGCATGCCGGGGCATTGCTTCTCGTCTTCGCGCTTGGCGCTCGTGAAGCCGTTCTTCACGTAATCATGGTCAGCGGTCGAAAGGTCCTGCGCGCAACCGGCCACACAATGATGGTTGGTCAGCACGAGCCCGTTGGGCGAAACCACCGAAGCCGAGCAGCCCCCGGCGAGACGCACCGCGCTTGCCTGCACATGGTCGAGCCATTTCTTGTCGATGGTAACGCCGTATTTTTGTTTCACTGCGGCGGAGGGAAAATTGTCGAATGTCCACATGCCTTCGTCAGCACGCGCCGGCAACGCGGCGGTAGCGAGCAACATCGTGAGCAGGAGAGTGTTCTTCATCGGGTTCCTCATTCGGCGGCGGGGGCGGGTTCGCGCGATGTCTCGGCGCGGCCGCGATGTCTGGTGAAAACCTCGATCAGTTCTTCGGCGATGGGCGAAAAAATCGACATCTGGCGGCGAATATGGCTGACAAAGCCGTCGGAATACATGTCCTTCCCCCGCTCGCGCGGCAGCAGGATGAAAGCGTTCTCGGCGGGATTGCGGATAATGCCGATGGGGTCTTCGCCCCGTTCGATTCTCTCGATCTCGCGCTTCAGCATCTTGCGATAGAGGACGACGCCCTTGTCGGATGCGCCGAGTTTCTCGCGTGTGCGGTCGGCAATCGGGCCTTGCGTCACCCAGGCCATGATGTCCTGGGCGTGGATGTAATCGAGCAGATATTCGCCGTCCGCATCGTGCACCGGCGGCTCGTAGACCGGCACGCGGTTGAGCAGATGCAGCGGCACTTCGGCGTCCTCGGGCGGGACATAGGCGTGATACCAGAAGTGCCGGGTGTTGGTGTCGTCCACCGGCACGCGGATCTGAAAGATGAGCTGACGCCACAGCCCGCCTCCGGAACCGCCCGCAAGCGTGTTGGGGAACAGCAGCGGATGACCGACGCGCCAATCGTCTGAATCCTCGGACTGGTTCTCCATCAGGCGCCGCTTGACGATGCCGTAAGGGAATTCATCGAACGCGATCCTGGCATGATGCTTCGAGATGGCGACCTTGGTTCCGTTGCGGAACTCGTACAGCGCGCCATGCAGCCATTCCGTGTGCACGGGATCGACCGAGTTCTCCATGATCTGGAGCCAGTTGCACGGGATCGTGCGCTTTCCGATATGGCGGATGGCGCGGGGCTGCACATAGCCGTCGAAGCGCGGCAGCAGGGGCGCGGGTTCCGGACCCAAATAAGCGAAGAGCAGCCCGCCCAATTCCTGGACCGGATAGGCCGAGGTCACCACCTTGCCGCGCAGCGCATGGGTTTCGCTCTCGTTGGGCTGTTCCAGGCAGCGCCCCGCCCGGTCCAGCTTCCAGCCGTGATAGGCGCAGCGGATGCCGTCCTCGGCCGGGATGCCATAGGCGAGCGAGGCTGCCCGGTGCGGGCAGGCCTCCGCGATCAGACCGAACGTCCCGCTCTTGGTCTTGAACAGGACAAGGTCCTCACCCAGCATGCGAACCCGCAAGGTCCAGCGGTCCTCCATTTCGGAGAGGCCGGCCACCGGTTGCCAGTACCGCCGCAGCAGATTGCCCATGCGCGTACCCGGGCCGATGCGGGTCAGGAGATCGTTGTCTTCGGCCGTCAGCATGGTTTTCCGTGGGCTAAGGGGCGGGGGCGATTATTATGTCAGGCGGCGGTTTTGGTCCAATGGGGGCTAGGCGGATTTGGCGGCGTTGCGCATCGGAATCGCAGGGCTGGGCGCGGCCTCCCGGCTGGTATTGCCCTATGCGGGCAAGGTCGAAGGCGTGACGCTTGCGGGGGGAGCCGATATCAGGCCCGAGGCACGGGGCCAGTTCACGCAAAATTGCGGATTGCCGGCCTTCGAAACCGTGGAGGCGCTCTGCGAGTCCGGGATCGATGCGGTCTGGATTGAGACGCCGAACCACCTCCATTGCGCCCATACGATCGCGGCTGCCGAACGCGGGGTTCATGTGATCTGTGCCAAGCCGCTGGCGGCAAGCATCGAGGAATGCGACCGCATGATCGCGGCGTGCCGGGCGGCCGGGGTGCACCTCCTGCAGGGACATTCCAAGATTTTCGATCCACCCGTACAGGCGTTTGCCGAAGTCGCGCGGAGCGGGCGTTTGGGGCGCGCCGTGGCGATCGATTCCTGGTGGTTCAACGACTGGCTGCGCCGGCCCCGTCTTGAGGCGGAATTGGACGAGGCACTGGGGGCGGGGTTCATCCTGCGCCAGGTGCCGCATCTGGTGGATATTGCGTGTTTCCTCGCGGGAGCGAAAGCCGTGCGGGTGCGAGCAATGGCCGGGCGCTGGGACGGGAGCGCACCGACGGAGGGAAATTGCGCCGCGCTGATCCAATTCGAATCGGGCGCCGTCGCGAATTTGAACCTTAACGGCTACGGCTATTTCGATACCAGCGAGCTGACCTGGGACATCGGCATTTTCGGAGAGAAGCGGGAACGGGCGAAGCCGGCCGCACGAAGGGGGCCGCTCAGCGCGGAACAAAAATATGGCGGGCCGGTGCGGGAGCGGAAGACAGGCGACTTCATGCCGTTCGTGGGGCTGACAGTGGTGTCATGCGAACGGGGCGTCATGCGGCAATCGCCGCAAGGGCTGTATCTTTATACGGACGAAGGGCGAGAGGAGATTCCCGTGCCGCCCTACCTCGGCCGCGCGGCGGAACTGATCGAGCTGCGCGATGCGATCGCGGAAGGGCGCGACGTCTTCCCGAACGGCGAATGGGGCAAGGCCAATCTGGAAATCTGCCGCGCGATCCTGCAATCCGCGCGCGAAGAGCGGGACGTGGAATTGCGGCATCAGATTTCAGTTTCCCAAGTCACTCCTCATCGACGTGTGAGATAGGCGAGGTAAGCTCACCACAGCGAAGCATCTCGGCATAACCCTTCAGATAGGCGCGACGCACGGTGCCGGCGAGCAGAGCATCGTTCCGGCTGCGTGCGCGCTTTTCCGCGCCCGTGAGCTGGCGCACCACGCCCCGATACGGGATCACGCTGGAAACCCCGCCCTTTGCCACGTTTTTATTGAATGATTGTTCATTCAATGAATAGCCCGGCGATAACCTCCTGTCAAGCGGCTGTTTCAAATGTGTTGTTAAGCGTCCCCTTCGCCGGTAACACGGCAGTAATAGCGCCATTCGGCGACGACGGAATCGCCGGGCTCGCCTGGGACGGCTCCCTTCTCCGCCAGCCGTTTGATGGCCGGTTTAAGCGCCTCGCGGTCGCCTTGCGAGATCGGCTGCGGATCGCCCAAGAGGCGCGCCTGATAGTTCATCGTTGCAAGCTCGTTCAACCCCAGCGCAATCACGCTCGCCTCCTCGATGGAATCGGCGGCCGTGGTGATACCATGCCCGCGCATCAAGCACGCGCGTTTTGCGCCGATCGTCGCCATCAATTGGCGCCCCAGTTCCGGTGTGTTGATGAGCACGCTGCTGTCGAACACGGGCGGGTCTTCCAGCGCGATGCCGAGCCCTTGCGGATCGTAGGCGCCGTAAATGGGCAGCAGCGGCGTGCCCGTCACCGTGAACAGTACGACGGTCGGCGGATGCAGATGGAGAACCGCATTCACCTCGGGCCGGGCCCGAAAAATCTCCGTGTGGATGTAGACCTCGCTCGGAGTGCGCAAACCCTTGGGCATGCCGGCGACCGGCTCGCCGTCGAGATCGATCTCCACGACCTCGTCTTCGGTGGTGTAGCGCACGCCATTCTCGGCGGGCCCGCGCGCGCGGATGAAGATGCGGTTGGTGCCCGGAATGCGCGCGCTGATGTGACCGCGGAGCGCGCGGGTCAGCTCTTGCTTCCCCAGTACGCGGCAAGCGCGCGCGATTCGGATGCGAAGATTGTCTTCGATACTCATATATCTCCCATGGGCGCTCATGCTTCGACTAGCTCAGCATGGAATTCAATGAACGTCCTCACCCTGAGCTTGTCGAAGGGTGAGATGTTCTCTCACCGGCCGCGTGCGGCGAAGATGTCCTTGTAGGTCTTCGTCCATTTGGCATTCTCGTCGAGATACTTGCCGACATCCATGAAGACGAGCTTCACGCCCGCCGGCAAATGCTGCACCTTGGTGTTCGTCGGCACGACGTTGTGGTTTGCGAGAATTGTCTGCCCTTCTTCCGATAGCAGGAAATCCACGAACAGTACGGCAGCATAAGGATGTGCCGCCCGTTTGAAGACGCCCACGGCCGTCGGCATCGCGACGACAGGCGTCGCGAACACCGTTTCGACCGGCGCACCGGTCTTCTTCAGCGAACCGATCTCGTCGTAATAGGAATCGAGTGCGACCGGCACTTCGCCCGAAGCAATCAACTGCGCCAGAAGCGCGTGTCCCTTGCGGATGGAGATGCCGTTCTTCGCAACGATGTCGCGGAAGATTTTGTCGCCGCCCATGCTGTCGGACATGGTCATCAGCCAATTGCCGTCATCGGATTCGATTCCGAGTTTGCCCTTCCATTTGGGATCGGCGAGGTCGGCATATGTCTTGGGCGCGTCGGCTCTCTTCACCACATTGGTGTTGTAGGCGATGGTGAAAACCGACAGCCGCGACACGATCCAGGGACGGGTTCGCGAAAACGCTTCCGGCATCAGTTCGGCGGCGACCGGCGTGTCAACCGGTGTCAGGAGCTTTTCGCGGTTGGCGGCTTCGATATTCGGACCGGCCGTCTCCATGACGTCGGCGGAGACGCGGCCGCCGCGCGATTCGGTAATCACGCGCTGCATGATCTCTTCCGACCCGCCGCGCCAGAGCGAAACCTTGACACCGTATTTCCTGCTGAACGCATTGGTGACGTCGGTCATCACCTCGATGGGCGCCGACGAATAAAGCGAAAGCGCGCCTTCCTTCTTGGCGCCTGCGATCAGCTTCAGCGCACGGTCCGGCCCGGTCAGTTGCGCCGGGCCGGGCGTTTGCGCCACGGCCGGGAGCGCGATGAGCGCGGCAAAGACAAGCGCCGCCGATCTGAGGGTTGGCATTGTCGTTCCTCCAACGGCGAGCGCCTCGAACCGGGAGCCCTGCCGAAGCATGAGCAAGCATTACGCCGCTTTGGGCGGCAGAGTTGCCAGTTCTTTCTGATACACCTCGTCCATGCGCGGGGTGAGGCCGTGCTTGGCGAGAGCTTCCGCGAACATCGCGCGCACCTCGGCCGTTTCGTCGGCGTAATCGATCTGGTTTCCGCCCAGACGGCGGCTGATCCAGGACAGCGGCACCCCTTGCGCATTGCGCGGAGAGAAATGCTTGAACGCGAGATAGCGGGCTGGCTTTGCTCCCCCATTGAAATGCTGATGGAACCAGCGGTTCGGCGGCACGATCAGCGTGCCGACCTGCCATTCGTAACGGCGCGGGGCCTCGCCCTCCGGCCACATCAGCGAATAGCCCTCGCCGGAGAGCACGATCACATGGGCACCCGCCCCGTGCGCATGCGCCTTTTTGTACGTGCCGACGGCGAACTGCGAGATATGGCTCGGGATCGAGCCCTTGGCCATATTGAAGCGGATATGTCCGCCGCCCGCACCGCGTTCGCGGGCTTCGATCAGCGGCAGATTGACGGCATCGGGAATGAAGTTCGTGTGCAGCAGGAATCCCACCTGCTCGCCATGGGCGGAAAAATAATCCGGCTCGCCATTGAAGCGGTTTGCGAAATCGTATGGAAAATTGAACACGAACTCCGGATCGTCATAGAGGTTCATCACTGCCGGGCCGTTGGTCACGGCCACATAGCGCGCCGCTTCGCGTCCAGAGCCGTTGAAATGCTGATGCCAGCAATTCAACGGAACGGCGAACATTGCACCCGCCTTCCATTCGAAGGTGATGCGTTTGCCGGCGCCGTTCCAGACGCTCGTCGAGCCGCGTCCCTCCAGGACCAGGACCATCTCCTCGAACATCTGGCGCTGCGGCGCCAGACTCTTGCCCACCGGAATCTCGCAGACATAGCAGTCGTTGGAGGTGCGCGAGGCCTCGTGATTGACATAGACGCCGCGCCCGCCGCGGCGCTCCCAGGGCTTGAGATCGACGGTGCGCAGGTTGGGGATGAAATGGGCCGGGATGATATCGAGCCCCTGCGACTCCACCCAGCGCACATAGGGCGTATTCCGGTCCTTCTCGGTCGAGAATTTGACCGCCAGTTCATCCGTGACCTTGATGTCGCCCGCCATGCCGAACTCCAGATTGTACACTCGCGTGATTGTGCTTTAGGATTAACTCTATCATGGGGTCCTGGCCGGACGGGGAGCGAAAATCTCACCTGTGTGAATAGCGATTGTTCACGGGTTTCCGTATATTTCCGTCCTCAACCAAGGCGAGAACACATGCGGGCTCAGGGATTTGTTACGCGCGCGGCGCTGGCCGCATTCCTTCTCCTCTCCGTTTCCGGCGCGGCATACCACGCCATCGCGGCCGATGCGGTCGCTCCCCTTTGGCCGCAGGCCAAGAGTGACCTCCCGGCTGACCCGGACATTCGTTTCGGCGCTCTGCCGAACGGGATGCGCTATGCGATCCAGAAAAACACGACACCCAAGAACGAGGTGTCCTTCCGTCTGCGCATCGGTGCGGGCTCGCTCATGGAGGCGGAGCCGCAGCAAGGGCTTGCCCATTTCCTGGAGCATATGGCATTCCGCGGTTCGACGCATATCCAGGGAGACGTCTTCCAGAACTTGCAGCGCATCGGCTTGCGCGCGGGTGCGGACGCCAATGCCAGCACCAGCCAGACCGAGACCATCTACCAGTTCGACGTGCCCAATTCCGATCCGGCGACCCTCGACACGGCCTTCACGCTGACGCGCGATATCGCAAGCGAGCTGAGTTTGAAGCCGGACTCGTTCGAGGCGGAGCGCGGGCCGGTGCAGTCCGAGGAGCGGCTGCGTGACGGGCCCGGCACGCGCGCCTTCGAAGCGCAGGAAAAATTCCTGCTGAAGGGGCAACTCGCGCCCGAACGCCAGCCGATCGGCAAGCTGGAGATCATTCGGGGCGCACCGGTCTCCCTGGCCGCGGATTTCTATCATGCCTATTACCGGCCCGAGCGCGCCACGCTGGTGATCGTGGGCGACATCGATGCCGATGCCATCGAAAAAGAGATCAAGACCCGTTTCTCGGATTGGCACGGCGCAGGTCCGGCGGGCCCCGATCCCAATCTGGGCACGCCCGCGAAGCGCGGCCAGGAAGCCATGGTCTTCACCGAGGCAGGCGCCCCGCAATATGCGAGCGTCACCTGGGTCGAGCCGTACGATCCGACGCCCGACAGCAAGGCGCGGCGCCACAAGAACCGGCTCGAAGGCATCGGATTCGGGATCCTCAATCAACGTTTTGCGCAAGCCGCCCAGCAGCCGGATGCACCGTTTCTTGCGGCCGGCGCATCGCGCGGAAATTTCGACCGTTCGGCCAAATTGACCTCGCTGCGCGTGAGTTATGCCGCCGAAAAATGGCAGCTCGCGCTCGAAGAAGCCGAGAAGCTTCGCCGCCAGGTTCTGGCGCAAGGCGTGACCCAGGCGGAAGTGGACCGGCAGGTGCAGGCCGCGCTGGCAGGAGCCGATGCCGCTGTTTCCGGAGCTTCCACCCGCGCGTCGCGCGGCATCGCCAACGGCATCGTAGGCTCCATCGACCGCGACTTCGTGGTGACGAACGACACATTTGACCGCGATCTTATCAATGCCGATCTGAAAGGCGTTACGGCCGAACAGGTCAGCAATGCGCTGCGCGCCTCCTTCTCCGGAGGCAGTGGACCCTTGCTGTTCCTGTCGAGCGTGAAGCCCGTCGACGGCGGCGAAACGGCCCTCGCCTCGGTATTTGACAAGGCGGAAGCTGCGCCCATCGGCGATGCCAAGCCGCTGCAATTGGCAGTGTGGCCGTACACGAATTTCGGTGCAGCCGGCAAAGTTGCCGAGACGCGTCATATCGACGATCTGGACACGACGTTCATCCGCTTCGAGAACGGCGTCAGGTTGACCGTGAAACCCACAAAATATCGCGGCGACCAGGTTCTCATCAGCGTCGGCATCGCGGGGGGCGATCTCGCCTTTCCGAAGGACCACACGGTGCTGAACAGCAGCGCCTATGTGTCCGGCGGCCTTGAGGCGCTCTCCTATCTCGATTTGCGCCGCACGCTCGCGGGCAAGATCACCAGCGTCGGTTTCGGCGTGGACGACGATGCCTTTGCGCTTTCGGGCGCGACACGTCCGGCCGATCTCGACACCGAGATGCAGGTTCTGGCGGCCTATATCACCAAGCCCGGATGGCGGCCGGAGCCGTTCCAGCAGGGGCTCACCTCGCTCAGGGACAACCTGCCCAAGCTCGAATCGACGCCAATGTCGCTGTTCGGGGCGAAATTCCCCGAATTGCTGCATCCGGGCGATGCGCGTTGGGCCTATCCGACGCTGACCGATGTGCAGAACGCAAAACTCGACGAAGTGAAGGCGATCATCGAGCCGGCCCTCGCCAAGGGTCCGATCGAAGTGACCATGGTCGGCGATGTCACTGTCGAACAGGCGACCAAAGCGGTTGCCGCCACCTTCGGCGCCCTGCCGGCGCGCACCGGATCGGCCATGACGCCGCCCAAAGCCGGCGAGGTCAAATTCCCGGCGCCGACGCCGGAGCCCGTCGTGCTGCATCACGCCGGCCGGCCCGATCAGGGGATCGCGGCCATCGCCTGGCAGACCACGGACGTCTACGCAGATTCCGAATCGGCCGCGCGGCGCATCGTGACCGACATCCTGCAACAGCGTCTGTTCGACCAGCTCCGCGTTAAGGACGGCGCGACCTACTCGCCGGCGGCGACTGCCAGCGCATCGCGCACCTTCCCAGGCTATGGTTACATCGCCACCTATTCCGAAATCCCCCCGGAAAAGGCGCAGCTCTTCTTCGACACAGTGAAGCAGGTGACAGCCGATCTGCGCGAGCACGAGGTCAGCGCCGACGAATTCGAACGGGCGCGCAAGCCCGAACTGGATTCGCTCGAAAAGGCGGTGGAAACCAACGGCTATTGGGTGGGATCGCTTGCGGGCGCGCAAACCGACGAGCGGCGGCTGAAATTGATCCGCGATGCGCAGCCGGGCCTCCAGACGGTGACGGCTGCCGACGTGCAACGCGTGGCACGCAAATATTTGACCGACGAGCGCGCCTGGAAGCTGGTGGTATCGCCGAAATGACCATCCGTCCGAAACTGTTTGCCGCCACTGTGTTGGGCGCTGCTTGGGCCGGGCAAGCTCTTGCCGGGGACATCAGTCCCCAAGCCAATCGGGAATTGCTCGATGCCAACGCCAAGAAACCGGGCGTCGTCGTGCTTGCCGACGGATTGCAGTATCGCGTGATCAAATCCGGTTCGGGCGCCACCCCCAAAGCCGACGATACGGTAACGGTCGAATACAAAGGTACGCGCGTCGACGGTTATGTGTTCGATCAGACGATGCCGGGCGAGACGCGCGATCTGCCGGTGAGCAAGCTGATCCCCGGCTGGACGGAAGCACTCTCCTTGATGAAAGAGGGCGACGAGTGGGAGCTGGTGATACCGGCGAAGCTCGGCTACGGGGAAGAGCGATCGGGCAACAATTTGTGGGGCCAGACGCTGACCTTCCATATGCACCTCGTCGCGGTGAAGACGGCGGGCAAGTAGTACGAAGAACGGTGCTCAGGCTGCTGAGGCCCCGTCCCCGGCTCCGGCCGCGCGGGCCAGGAGGTCGATGACCTCCTCATCGCTGGTCTGTGTAAAATCGCGATAGAACGCGCCCACGGAATAGAACGGTTCGGGCGTCATCAGGCACACGGTTTCGGCCAGTTCCGAAAGGTCGCGCAAGGCATCGCGCGGCGCCACCGGAACGGCCAACACCACGCGCTTCGCGCCGCTCTTGGCGAGCGCCTGAAGCGCTGCCTTCACCGTCGCCCCCGTGGCTATACCGTCATCGACCACGATTACGGTCCGGCCTTCAACCGAAAGCGGCGCGCGGCCGGGGCGATAGAGCGCGCGACGGCGCTCGATCTCGGCAAGCTGGCGCTTTTCCTCGGCTTCGAGATAGCGCCTCCCCGGCTGGACGAGTTCGACCAGTTCTTCGTTCAGGACAAGCTGCGGATTGGCCCCATCCACGACAGCGCCCAATCCCAATTCCGGCTGGCCGGGCGCACCGATCTTGCGCACCAGTACGACGTCGAGCGGCGCACCGAGCGCTTTCGCGACTTCAAATCCGACCGGCACGCCGCCACGCGGCAGCGCAAGTACCACCGGCTTCTCCGGTTTCAAATGCAGGAGCGCCCGCGCGAGCTTCACGCCGGCATCGGTGCGGTCCTGAAACATCCCACCGGCTTCGCTGGAGAACGCCATCGCTTCAACCGCGCTTGGACTGGCGAGGCTTGTCGAAGGCCTGAAGCCGGGTGGCGCTCATGACACACCTCTCATCGGTTGCAGAATGCAGTGCTATTAGATAGTCAAACACCGATCCGCGCGAGAGACCTTGCTGCAGATCAATTCCGCGCGTCCGCGCCTTGCTTCTAATGTGCAGCGCTCATGGCCTCGTTCGGCCGGACGTCGCCGGCGGCAGATCCGGTAGCAGTTCCGCCGCTTGCTCGTTGGCCGGCAAGGTATGAGTCTTGACTTCGCCGTTGCGCTTCTTGCCATAGGCGCGGAGCTGCGCTTCGGCCGCATCGAAGGCTTCCACGATGGAGGTGCGGACATTGGCGTGCGCCCGCCTCTCCTTGACATGATGCGGCTCGCGGCTGACGACGAGCGATCCGCCCGGCGCCTGCATCTCGATGTGGACCTCAAAGATGTTGCCGGTGCGATGCTGCTTGGTGCGCGCCTCCACCGACACCCGGCAGGAAATCAGGCGGCCGTAGAATTTTTCGAGCTTCGCGATGCGCTTGAGAATCTCGGCCTTAACGGTGTCGGAGCTTTGCATATTGTGGAAGGTAATTTCGGGTTCAACTTCCATGGGCGTTCCCTCGATGGACAGGTCCTACAGTAAACGCCGGGTTGCTTGAGGCGGTTGCCCGCAAGCGGCCCGGTTGGAGCCCCCCCTGGGAAGAAATCGCAGCGATTATACCGCTTCCCACTTGGGGGCAGATTGTACGAGGTTTTTTGCCCTATCCCAAATGTTCCGTAGGGACAGCCATCCGGGCGGGGAGTTTGAGGCGGGTGGCTAACGCCCCCCCCTTTCGTGAGTGGTTCCCCAAACGCGGAAGTTGAGCGTCAGTTTCCGCCAAATACCGGGTGGAGCTTCGATTTACGGCTGTTCGGGATCGATTTCGAGGGCCTGGACCACGCGGGCGTGCATGTTGTAGGTGCCGATCAGCACGCTCAGCTCCACGATTCTGCGCTCGTCGAAGAACGGCTTCAGGGCACCAAACACCGCGTCGGACACCGTCACCTCGCGCGTCATGGAATCGGCATAGGCGAGCACCGCGCGGTCGCGAGCGCCGAACAAGGATGACGCCTCCCAATCCTCAAGCGCCTCGCATTCCGCAAGCGTCAGCCCCTCGGGGACCGCGAGATTGGGCACGTGCTGGCGCACGATGTAGGGAGCGCGGAGAACATGGGCGATGCGGACGATCACCATTTCCCGCAAGCGCCCGTCAAGCAAGGTCTTCCAGCGCACGGCATTGTTGTGCGCGAACCAGCTCTCCGCTAAGGCTGGACTGTGCAACAGCAATTTGTAAACGTTGATGAGACGGCCGCGCCGCGCGCCTTTGATTCTGCCGATGATATCCGTGAGCTCGGGATGAGTATCTTCGATCAGGGAAATACGCGCCATTTTCGGTTCTGCGTGGGGTGCATTCGATGATGCGCATCCTAGTGGAGGCCGACCACTTTCTCAAAATCCTCCCCGTCATCCTCGATCCGCGCACGCCCGACGAACACAGAAGCGCGGTCGCCGATTTTTTCGCCCACGACATCCCCGACTTTCAAGGCTGGTGCGAGACGTTCCGAGGGCAAATCTCCGGGCTCTATCCGGCCGAGGTGGAATTCGCCGCCGATCAGACCGAACTCGAAGCAAAGCTGCCCGGCGCCGATGCCGTCATCCTGGAAAGCCTTTATTTGAACCGCGACGGCGTTGCGAAACTCAAGCCCTCGGCGATCGTGCACAAATTCGGCGCGATTATGTCGAACATCGACGTGGAGGCGTGCCGGGCGCGGCGCATTCAGGTGTTCAGTGTCGCGCGCAAAGGCAATGTCGCGGTCGCGGAGCAGGCGTTCGCGCTGATGCTGGCGTTGGCCAAGGATATCGGCCGCTACAATGGCGTGGTGACGGAAAGGGACCTGACCGACGCCGGCCACCCAATTCGAAGCTACAACCGGCGTTACACCGGTGGATCGAACTACGCGCGAATCCCCCATCTGCGCTCGCTTCAAAGGGCGACGCTCGGGATCGTGGGCTTCGGCGAAGTCGGCCGGGAGGTGGCGCGTCGCGCGGCCGCGTTCGGCATGATCCTGCTCTACCACCAGCGCACGCGGCTTTCACCGGCGGAGGAACTCACCTACGGCGCGCGCTATGCCGGACTGGAAGAGCTGATGACCGGCTCCGACTATATCCTGGTGCAATTGCCGCTCAACGAATCCACGCGCGGGATCATCGGGCGGAAGGAGCTTCAGGCGGTCAAGCCCGGCGCCATGCTCATCAACACCGCGCGCGCGCATCTCGTCGACCGGGAGGCGCTGGCGGAGGCTCTCGATTCCGGGCGGCTCGCCGGAGCCGGCATGGATGTCGGCTATGACGAACCCTGGGCGCCGGACGATGCCCTGTTGAAGTACAGTGACGGCCGTGTGATCGCGATGCCGCATACCGCCGTGGGCGACCGTGCCATCGGCCTCTCCGATCTGGCTACCATGTGCCGCAACATCTGGCGGGTGATCGACAACCGGCGCACAGGCCGGCGCAAATAGGTTCTAGGCGTGACCGGAACGACGCAGATGTAATGAAGCGGATGGGCTCCGCTCATCTCGCCGTGCCAGTCTCTACGATCAGTGCTTGTCCGATATCGAGGGTACCCATGCGCGTATTTGCAATTGTTGCCGCAACGTTCGTCATGCTCGCGAACCCGGCCTCGGCCCAAAGCTGGACGGAATACAACTATCCCGACGCAGGCTTCTCCATTCATTTCCCAACCCAGCCGACCATTGCGAGCGGGCTTTACGAGACCGGCGCAGGCGCGTTCGTGGGCGCCAGCATCTATTCGGCGCAGACCCAGGGCGGTCATTTCATGGTCACGGTCGCCGATTTGTCGGGGCAGGGCTTGGACCAGCAGGCCGCACTCGCCCAGGCGCTCGAAGCCGCCCGTTCCAAAGGTGAGGTCAAGGTGGATATCCCCGCGCGTGTGAATGGGCAGTTCGGGCGGCAGCTCAGTATCACCGCGGCCGACGGCAGCCGTTCGACCCTGGCGCTGTTCTTTGCCAAGGACCATTTGTTCCAGGTCGAGGGAACAACGCTTGCCTCAAGCTCCGATCCCCAATCGGGCGACGCCATTCTCTTTCAGCAATCTTTGCGCTTCACCGGCGATTATGCGGGCCGGCGCTTCGCCCAAGGCGGCCCGAACGGCGGACGGTTTGGCGGAGGGTTAAACGGCCAATTCCCTGGACGGGGACCCGGCGGACGTTTCAGCGGGCGGGGCAGGCGCGGGATGCCTCAAGGGGATCAAATGCCGGGACAGATGCCGGATCAGGCGCCCACGCAGCCACCGGTGCCGGCACAGCCTTAACGCGCTTTCGGGACGTTTCACGGGAAGAAGTTGTTGTTTCGGGCGCGCAGCCGATTAATTTAGCGCCACCCATGAACCGCGACCGAAGGCATAGATCCCATTGAAGACGTCATCCTCGCCTGCGCTGGCGGACAATTCCGTCCACGTGACCACATTCGCGATCCTTTTCGCCATCAGCTTCTGCCATCTGCTGAACGACATGATGCAGTCGCTGCTCTCGGCGCTGTATCCGACACTGAAGACCCGGCTGGAGTTGAACTTCGCGCAGGTCGGACTGATTACCGCGACATACCAGCTCACCGCCTCCCTGCTGCAGCCGCTGGTCGGTCTCTATAGCGACAAACGCCCGATCCCGTTCTCGCTGCCAACCTCGATGAGCTTCACGCTGGTGGGCTTGCTCGCACTGTCGGTCAGCCACACCTATCTTCTGCTGGTGAGCGCTGCGGCCCTTGTGGGACTGGGTTCGGCCATCTTCCATCCGGAATCGGCACGCGTTGCGCGCATGGCATCCGGCGGCCGCTTCGGACTTGCCCAATCCATGTTCCAGGTGGGCGGCAATTTCGGACAGGCGCTGGGCCCGCTGATGGCGGCGGCCGTGGTGATCAATTACGGCCAGGGCTCGATCGCGTGGTTCGCCTTCATGGCGCTACTGTCGATCATCATCCTTTACAATGTCGGCGTCTGGTACAAGCACCATGGTCTTGCGCGCATGCGGGCGACCGCCAAGCTGCACCATGCGCCCGAATTGTCGCGGATGCGCATCGTGGGCGCGATTGTGGTGCTTCTGGCGCTGATTTTTTCCAAGCAGATCTATTTCTCTTCCATCGGCACTTATTACACGTTCTACCTGATCCATCATTTCGGCGTCTCGCTGCGCACCGCTCAGCTTTTCCTTTTCCTGTTTCTTGCGCCGGTCGCGATCGGTACGCTTGCCGGCGGGCTTCTGGGCGACAAATTCGGGCGCAAATACATCATCTGGTTCTCGGTCCTGGGCGCCCTCCCTTTCTCGGTGGCGTTGCCCTACATGAACCTGTTCTGGACCGGCGTGACGTCCGTCTTTATCGGGCTGACGCTGTCGTCGTCCTTCCCGGCCATCGTGGTCTATGCACAGGAGCTGGTGCCGGGGAAAGTGGGCACGATATCCGGGCTTTTCTTCGGTTTTGCGTTCGGCCTCTCCGGTCTGGGCGCGGCCAGTCTCGGCTGGGTCGCTGACCGCACCAGCATCGAGTTCGTCTACACGCTGTGCTCCTATTTGCCGGTGCTCGGGCTTCTCGCCGCTCTCTTGCCGAACCTTCATGAAGGCCGAAAGACCATTCTGGTCACCGCGCCGGCGAAGGACTGAGCGTTGCCGCTCCCAACCCCGGGCTGTATCGTCGTTGCCTGAGTTATCAGCGGGGACAGCGATGAGAGCGGGGATGCCGGGTCTGAATATCCGTAGACGGATGAAAGCGATCCTGATCGGCGGCGTCCTGGCGGCGGCCGCGGCCCTGCCAGCGCCCGCTGCGCCCGCTGGCGCTACCCAGGTCGATCTGAAGCTCATCGTCGCGACCGACGTATCGCGCAGCATCAACTATGAGGAGGGGATGCTTCAGCGCGAGGGAACGGCGGAAGCCTTCCTCGATCCGGAGGTCGTCAAAGCGATCCAGAGCGGCGCACTGGGGCGCATCGCAGTGGCGATGATCGACTGGTCCAGCCCCGAATATGACCGGGTCGTGCTCGACTGGACCATCGTGAAGGACAAAGCGAGCGCCACCGCACTGGCCGATAGAATCCGCCGCACGCCGCGGACGCCCGGGCGGCGCACCTCCATCAGCGGTGCGCTCGAACGCGGCGCCCTGCTCCTCGAAAGCAGCGAGAACGATATCGTCGCGACGCGGAAGGTGATCGACGTCTCCGGCGATGGACCGAACAATGATGGCAATCCGCTCGATGAAGCCCGCCAAAAGACCGTCGCCCAAGGAATCATCATCAACGGCCTGCCCGTGATGGATGAAAATGCCAACGGCTATTATCCCGACCTCGACAAATATTACGCGGGGTGTGTGGCGGGCGGGCGAGGCTCGTTCGTCGTGGTGGTGAAGGCCTTTAAGGATTTTGGCGCCGCCATGCGGCACAAGCTGATCCTCGAAATCTCGCAAAACGAGAGCCAGATAAGACACGAACTCGCCGAACTCGACGGCAACCGGCTGCTGAAGCGCGCCGCCACCGGGGCGGCGCCCCAGCCGCAAGTTCTGCGTCCGTCGAACGGCTATCCCGGCGGCTGCGAAATCGGCTTTGGCGGTGGCGGTTTCTGACCCGGCGTTCTTCCTTGCGCCAAGATTACGGGTTCGAGCGTTGCCGCTCGTAGCGGGGCACTATATCGTCCGGCCGGCGGGGAGCCGTTCCGGATCAGGGGCGCTATGGGTACGGAAATGCAGGGGGCACATGTTCCGTAGCCCGTTAAAGTTCGCGCTTCTTGGCGGGGCGATGGCCGTCCTTGCGACGCTGCCTGCCCCGGCCGCCCCTGCGGGCACCACCCAGGTCGACATCAAGCTCGTCATCGCCACCGACGTCTCGCGCAGCATCGACGACGAGGAGGCACAGCTTCAGCGGCAAGGAATAGCGGACGTCTTTTCCGACCCGGAAGTCGTCAAGGCGATCCAGAGTGGACCGTTGGGCGTCATCGCCGTCACGATGCTCGATTGGACCGGTTATCGCGACGATCGCGTCATGATCCCGTGGACCATCGTCAAGGACAAGCCGACCGCGAGTGCGTTCGCCGAGAGAGTGCGCAAGCTGCCGCGCATGCCGGGCATGCGTACGTCCATCAGCAGTGCGCTCGAACATGCGTTCCAGCTTCTCGACGGCAGCGACAACCAGATCGTCGCAACGCGCAAGGTTGTCGACGTCTCCGGCGACGGCCCGAATAATGACGGCATCTCGTTGCAGCATGTGCACTACACGACCAAGAACAACGGCATCACCGTCAATGGTCTGCCGATCATGGACGAGAATTCCGACGGCTATTTCCCCGATCTCGACAATTACTATGGCGCCTGCGTCGTGGCCGGCAAAGGCTCCTTTCTCGTGGTGGTGAAGCGGTACAAGGATTTCGGCCCCGCCATGCGGCGCAAGCTGGTGCTGGAGATTTCCCAGAACGAAAGCCAGATCAAACAGGTGCTGCGGGAGCTTGCTCCCAATCCGCTGCTCAGGAAGGCGGCCGCCGGCAGCGAGCCCGAAGCCAGGGTGCAGCTCGGCCAATTTGTAGGGAAATCCTATCCCGGCGGCTGCGATAAATACGGTGGCTGGTCGGTCGATTAGAATTGGCTCTCAGGTCCCAAGCTCCCTCACGGCCTCCCGCACCAAACTTACCAGTGCAACCATTCGATAGGGCTTGACGATCCAACCCAAGGGCCGCGCCCCTGCCGCGCGCTCCTGCGTGTCCGGGTCGTCATGGGCTGTGGCAAAGACCGAACGGATTCCAAGGCTCGCGAAGATCGCATGGGCGGCGTCGATCCCGTCGCGTTCGCTGAGCAGGCGGATGTCCATGATGATCAGATCAGGACGCGTATCCGCGGCAAGGCGCTCCGCCTTTTCGGCGGTATTGGCGGTGCCGACAACCTGGAAGCCGGCTTCCGTGAGCGAAATCTCGATCTCCAGCGCGACGAAGAAATCATCCTCGACGATGAGGATACGTGGGGTTCTTGGTGCGGGCGCATCGTCCGCTGTCTGCCCATTCGGCATTCCCGCTCCCCACTAACAGCGTATTTATGATTCGCCGCGCGGTCCTCCGAACAGCACGACGCACCGCGAACCTTCCGCCGCGGTGACATCCAGTTCGCCCCCAAGCTGGCGCGCCAAACCGGCTACAAGTCCAAGGCCCGAGGCACGGCGCCGCGGTTCGCCGATCTGGAAACCCGGCCCGTCATCCGCGACGCTCAGCATCCAGCGAGGCCCATCCTTGATGAGGTTGAGCTTGATCGCGACGCGGTTACGGCCCGCTCTGCCGTGCCTCACGGCGTTGGTGATGAGTTCGTTGACGATGAGCGCGAGCGGCACCGCGGCATCGTTGGAGAGCAGGCCCCCGGCTTGCTCGATTGCGATATCGGCCTGGCGTCCGAATGCCTGACTGGCATTGCGGCAGAGCGATTCCAGAAACGGCCGCACCTCGAAATTCAGCGGATCGGCGGAATACATGCCTTGCTGTGCAGCCGCCATGGCGCCAACCCGCCGCACCGCGTCCGCCAGCACCTCGCGTGCCTCGGGACTGGCGGTTTCGCGCTCCGCTGCGCCAAGCAGGGATTGCAGCATCTGCATGTTGTTCTTGACGCGGTGATTGAGCTCGCCCATCAGCTGACGCTGGCGCGTCTCGGATTCCTTGCGCGCGCTGATGTCGACCAGCATGTTCACCGCGCCGATCAGCCGCCCGTATGAATCGCGGATGGGCGTGGGAAAAGGCAGGAACGGCACGCGCGTTCCGTCCGGCCGTTCGCCGATTGCTTCCACGCCCCTGACCGGCCGGTCTTCCTTGAGAGCGATCGCCATCGGGCATTCGTCATGGCTGAGAGGCGTGCCGTCAGGCCGATAAAGGCGCCACGTGACACACCATTCATCCGTGCCAATTTGCGGTTCGCGGCCGGCAAGCTCGGCCGCGGCTCTGTTGTAGAACGTGATCCGGCCTTCGGCATCTGTCGTGTAGATGGCAGCGGGCAACGCCTCGAGCACCTGACGCGCGTGTTCCTCGGTCATCGGCCGTGTCGTGCCCAAAACCTCGGCGGCGTTCAACGTAACCCGGTTCATCCAAATCCTCACGCGAGAGCGGTGCCGACTATAGGCCGCTCCTCCCCGTGTCCCAAGGCTTGAAGCCGCGGAACTTTGGATCACGCTCCATTCTTCCAGCACGGTGAGGCGGTGGTGCCTATACGGCCACGCAAGACGGAGTCGAATCCAGCGGTACGTCAGGCGATGCGTCCATATCCGCAGGAAGCTCGATCCAAAAGGTGCTTCCTCTATCCGGGACGCTGGTGAACCCGATGGTCCCGTCCATCGCGAGCACCAGCTTTCGCGCCAGAGCAAGTCCGATACCGGTCCCTTCGATGTTGGATTGCTCGGCGCCGAGGCGCTGGAACGGCTGGAACACCTCCGCGTGCCGCTCGACCGCGATACCTTTGCCGGTATCGGCGACTGCGATGCGGATTTTCGCGCCGCTCGCCGGTTCGGCGGAAATCGTCACAGACCCGCCTGGATGGTTATATTTGATCGCGTTCGAAGCGAGGTTGATCAATATCTGATGCAACCGCGTGCGGTCCGCGTGCAGATGCCCGATTCCATTGGGCACCTGAATAGTGACGCGCACATCGGCTTTGGCGGCAAGCGGCGCCATCGTTTCGTAGAGGTCCCTCAGCGCCTCGCGGACGCCTAAGGGTTGGAGCTTGAGCTTGAGTTCGTCTGCTTCCACGCGGGCGAGGTCGAGAACCTCGGTCACCAGATTCAAGAGATGATTTCCGCCATGGGCAATGTAGCCGAGATACTCGGCCTGCTTTGGGGTCAAACCGCCATAGAGTCCCGTGCGCAGCAAGTCGGTAAAGCCAATGACCGCGTTCAGCGGCGTGCGCAACTCATGGCTCATGCTGGAAAGGAAGGCCGATTTCGCCCGGTTTGCTTCATCGGCGAGATGCTTTGCTTCGACGAGATCGGACTCGATCTTCTTGCGCTCCGTGATGTCGCGAATGGCCGCCGATACGACATTGTGGCCATCCGTCATGAAGGGGCTGAGACTGACCTCTATCGGAAATTCGGTGCCGTCCTTCCGCCTGCCGTAAAGCTCGAGCCCGCTTCCCATCGGCCGCAACCGAGGAGCGGCAAAGAACGATGCAACATGGGATGGATGTGTGCCGTGAAAGCGCTCCGGCATGAGCATCTCGATGGGACGCCCCATCAGTTCCCCGCGCGGGTAACCGAAAATCCGCTCGGTCTGTGCATTTGCCAGACTCATCATCCCCTGGTCGTCCACTACCACCATGGCATCGGGCGCGGCTTCCAACAGCCCACGAAATTTCGCCTCGTTTTCCTGCAGGGTCGCGTTCAACCCATGGACACCGGAAACCGCGAACCGCAACGCGCCGATGATGACGACGTCAATCATTGCGACAAGGAAGAAGAGACCCAGTCCGAAGAGTTCCTCGAAATAGGTTTCAGGAGAAAGGATGAAATACCAAGCCGAGAGAGCGCAAAGAAAAACCGAGGCGATGCCAGCCCTCGTCCCACAGAGAAACGTAGCGACAATCACTGCCGGAAATAAGGTCACGAATTGAACGCCCACGAGCCAGGGCGCCAAAGCAAGGCGGATAAACGTGGCGGCCGCGACGATAGCCGCCGCCGCCAGATAAGCCTCCGCTGAGCCCGGCCGCAGGGCGGGACGGTGAAGGAGTGACCATTGCGACGACATCTTTAACATTGGTAAATGATAAGCCCTGCAAGCCCTTAAGCTTTGAGGCAGATCAAAAATCCGCATCACCGGAAGGGAACCGCGCGCCTCAATCGGGCCTCGGTTCAATCGCCCGCGATGTTCGCGGTTCTCGCCTTGGGGACGGCGCTGTCCCTGTTCATGATGTAATCGTGGATGTTCTCGGCGCAGACATCCTCGATCAAAAGCCCGCGCGCCCGGTTGTAGACCACCGACGCCGACCACGGCATGTTGAACGCTCCTGGATCGTCCACCGTGAAGTCGACCCGTAGCAGCTTCCCTTTGTAGGCGCGATCGACCGCATCGTCGACATCGCCCTGGAAACCGCCCCGGCGGAGGGGCTCGGCCGTGCCTGCCGCCTGTTCGACCATATGGAATCGCTCGACCACGTGAAGCGCTTCAGTGTGCGGCGTACCGTAGCGGTCGACCGTCGAAAGCGGCGCCACTTTGATCCCAATCGTATCCACGACCAACGTGCCGCCTTCATAATGTCCGATGGAATCTCCGTACCAGGAAGGCGTCACCTTGGCCGGATGCGCGCCGTTGAGCCGCACGCGCCGCGTCTGGGGCCCGTGCGAATACATCAGGATTACCTGGCCCTCCTGTTGCAGCACCTGCAATTGCTGATTGCCGAAGATGTAGGGCGGCGGTTCGGGCCAACATTGATTGTGTGCCGTCGGGAAGGCGTCGCCGGTTTTGGCGATCTCGCCGTTCTTCTTGACGATTTCGGCGGCCCACGGCTTCAGCATCGGATCGTTGTAATCGCCAACCATGACATTGCGGCTGCCGGAGATATTCTTGAGCGGACCCTTACCCGAAGGTGGCGCGGAATAATCGATGGTATTGCGTCCCCACACGCCGGAAAAATCGGGATCGGCGCCCGCCTTGTCTTGCGCGGCGACGGGCGCAAACGCCAAAGCGGCGGCGAGCGTACCCAAAATTGCACGGCCAAGCGGCATTCCAGCCTCCCGATCTTGTAAAGCCACATATCATACCGCCGGTTCGGACTGACTGATACGATTTCCTGGCCCGAGGCAGGAAGGCGAGCGACGCACGCTCTCTTGCAACATGGATGTCGCGTTCAACGAACCGGATTGGTATTGAGCCTCAGAAATCTGGCTTCTGCGCCACCGGGATCGACGTTTCCTTGCCGGCATAATATTCGTGCGTGTTCTCGGCGCAGACCGACTCCGCCCAATCGTCTACCGGACGCCGATAGGTGACAGTTCCCGACCATGAGCCGGTCATCATGCCGGGGTCTTCGACGCTGAGCGTGAGTTGCAGGCCCTTGTCCTGTTTTGCGGGATCGATCTCGACACCATCGCCATTCAGGCCGGCCACCACGCCATTCTCGGCCTCGCCGCGCTCGGCGTATGTCTTAGCCGTTGCGGCGTCGACCAGACGGAATCGTTCGACCACGTGCAAAGCCGGGCTGAACGGCGTTCCCAGGATATCGACCATCGGAAACGGCCCCGTCTTGATTCCCACCGTATCCACCACCAGCGTGTCGCCTTCATAATGACCGACCGAATCTCCGTACCAGGACGGCTTGAGATTTTTCGGATGTTGCGCGTTCAGCCGCACTTGCCGGACCTGATGATCGAACATGACGAGAATGGTGACGCGGTCCTTTTCCTGCAGCAACTGGATTTCCTGATTGTTCGATGAATTGTAGGGCGGCGGATAGGGGAGGCACTGGTTCGAGGGCTGCGGAAACGCGACACCGGTGAGCGAGATTTCGCCCAAGCGTTTCATGACAGCTGCCGCTTCGGGTTTCAGCCGCGGATCGGCGTAATCGGGGACCAACTGGCCTAAATTGCTCGCGCCATTCGCCCGGCGCATCCGGTTTTCGACCGGACCCGGACCGGAAAGCGGTTTCTCAAAGCCAAGCGATGTCCGCGCCCACAGGCCGGAGAAATCCGGAAGGGATCTGCCGGCCGGCGCGGCGCTCGCGACCCCGGTTGCCCCGGCGAACACACAGGCGGCGAGAAGAATCGTCTTTGAGCGCATAAGAATATCCATTCCGTCAAAAATCGGGTTTATCCGCCCGCGGCACCGTCGATGTCTGATCCTTGTAGAAATCGGTCGTGCTTTCGGCGCACACGATCTCCAGCCAGTCGCTGTTCGAACGGCGATAGGTGACGCTGCTCGACCACGGCATGGTGAAGGTAGCCGGGTCTTCGACCGTGAACTTCGCCTCGAGCCCTTTGCCCTTGTAGCCGAAATCGACATAGACGGGCTCGGTGGTGGGCCGGCCATATTCCTTTTCGCTGCGCTCCTGGGCAGCGCGCGCGGTTTCACTGTCTACCAGACGGTAGCGCTCGACCACGTGCAGTGCGTCGCTATAAGGCGTGCCGTACAGGTCGATCATGGCGCCGGGGCGCGTCTTTATTCCGACCGTGTCGATCACCAGCGTGTCGCCCTCATAGTGCCCGACCGAATCTCCGCTCCAGCTTGGCGTGACATGGGCAGGATGGGACGCGTTCATCCTGACATGGCGAACCTGATGGTCCTGGATGTAGAGGATCGTGACCTTGTCTTTCTCCTGCAGCATCTGCATTTGCGCAATGCGCAAGACATAGGGCGCCGGCAGCGGCCGGCACTCGTTGGAAGCATCGGGATAGGATTTTCCGGCGAGTGAGATTTCGCCATGCTGCTTCACGATTTTCGCCGCTTCCGGCTTCAGGATCGGGTTGTTGTAATCGCCCACCAACTTGAACGCGTCGCTGGTGCCATTGGCGCGGCGCGCCAGATTCCTCAACGGGCTCGGAACGGTGCCCGGAGGCGGCAGATCGAACGCGAATGTCGTGCGCGCCCAGACGCCGGAAAAATCCGGTGCTGCCGCATCCTTGGCATCGGCTGGCCAGGCGAGCGCAGTTGCGCACAACAGACAGGCGGCCAGCCGGGCATACATCTCATGCGATCCTTTCTTCAAAAGTCCGGCCTGTCGCTTTGGGGCACTTTGGTCGCGCCATTATTGTAGTATTCGTGCGTGTTCTCGGCGCAGACATTCTCCACCCAATCGCCGGCCGCCTTGCGGTAGGTGGCAGCACCCCCCCATTGCATGGTGAAGAAATTATTGTCGTCGACCGTGAATTGGACCTGCAGCCCCTTGCCTTTGTAATTGGGATCGATGCCGGCGGCCTGTTCGGTCGCCACTCCGCCATTCTGCCTCACATTGGCATCCTGGGCGGCCTTTGCGGTTTCATAATCGACGAGGCGATAGCGCTCCACGACGTGCAATGCCCCGCTATAGGGTTCGCCATATTGATCGAGCTGCGCGACGCGGCCAACCTTGAAGCCGACCGTATCGACCACCAGCGTGTCGCCCTCATAATGGCCGATGGAATCCCCATACCAGGTGGGCGTCACTTTCGCCGGATGCGTGCCGTTCAGCCGCACATGGCGGATCTGGTGGTCCTGCATATAGAGAAAGATGACCTGGTCCTTCTGCTGCAGCACTTGCATTCCCTGCACCCGGAATACGTAGGGCGCCACCATGGGCAGGCATTGGTTCGACGGCGAAGGATAGTCCACGCCATCGCGCTGCATTTCGTTGCGCTTCCTCACCGCGGCAGCGGCGGCAGGCTTCAGGATGGGGCTTTTCTCGTCGCCGACGTTGAACTGCGCATCGTCAATCCGGCTGCCGTCCGCACGGCGGCGGTTGATAGGCTTCACCGGGCCTGGCCCCACCGCCGGCTGTTCCATGCCGAAGGTCGTGCGCGACCAGAAGCCCGCCAGATTCGGCACCGCCGCATTGTCCGCAGCTTCAGCCGGTGCTGCCAGCACGGAGCCGAGCGCGAGCACAATGATCCAACGGCGAGGAAACATCGAACCCTCCCTGCTCAGAAGTCCGGCTTCTCCGATTTCGGAATGGCCATGAATTTCGTCGGGTAATATTCAGCCGGATTCTCCGCGCAAATCTGCTCGGTCCATGGCCCCCGGATACGCCGATAGGTGACCGTCGCCGATAGAGGAGCCGTCAGCACTTTTGGGTCCTCGATGGTGAATTGCACCTGCAACCCCTTGCCCTTGTAATCGGGATCGACGCCGACATTGCCGCCGAGGCCCGCAGGCCCGTCTTCTTTCTGATGCTTCTCGGCAGCCTGCCTTGCGGCCTCGTAATCGATCAGCCGGTAACGCTCGACCAGATGGAACGCATCGCTCCTTGGCGTGCCGTAGCGATCCATCATGGCGAGCCGTCCGGTTTGCACGCCGATGGTGTCGATGACGAGCGTGTCGCCTTCGTAATGGGCGATGGAATCACCCATGGGCGTAGGCATCAAACCTTTCGGATGCGATCCGTTCAGGCGGATGTGCCGGACCTGATCGTCCTGATTGTAGATCATGGTGATGCGATCCTTGACCTGCAGGATCTCTACACCCAACTGCATGGCGAGATGGAAAGGCGGCGCATACGGCGCGCATTGGTTCGACGGGTCCGGATAGGGATTGCCGGTAAGCGAGATGGCGCCCTTCTGTTTCACGATGGAAGCGGCTTCCGGTTTCAGGATGGGGTTGTTGTAGTCGCCAACGAGCGCGTTGGGATCGCTGGCGCCGCTGGGAAGCCGCTTCAGATTTGCCACCGGCTTCGGCCCATTGGGCAACGGCTCGAAATTGAAGGCATTGCGCCCCCACATGCCCCCGAAATCAGGGAAAGCGCTCTCACTCGCCGACGCCTGCCACCCCAAGGCGCAGGTGAAGACCGCAATCGAGCTCCAGAACACACGCGATGAATGACGTGCCATGACAGCCTCCCGAGGGCACAACTATATAGCGAGAGAGCCGGAAGGCGAAGCCGAAGCCCTATCGCCGCAGAAGCGAAAGCAAACGCTGCGGGGTGACGGGAAGCTCGGTCACTGCGCCGGGAATGCCGATGGCATCGTCGATGGCCGACGCAATCGCCGCGCCGACTGCGGTGACGCCAGCCTCGCCAGCACCCTTCAAGCCCAGCGGGTTCAGCGGGCTCGGCGCGTCTTCGGTCACCAGAATATCAACGTGGGAGACTTCGCACGCCGTCGGCATCAGATAATCGGCCAACGTTACCGACAGCGGCTGGCCGTCCGCGCTGTAGAGGAATTCTTCGTACAGAGCGCCTCCCAAGCCTTGCGCGTAACCGCCGGCGATCTGGCCTTCGATCATCATGGGATTGACGGCACGCCCGATGTCGTACGCGACAAGAAAACGCTCCACCGTTACGCCGCCGGTCTCGCGATCCACCCGCACCTGTGCGGCGTGCGTGCCATAGGGATAGGTCATGTGATCGGTGCGATGCCAACCTTCCGCCGTGAGAAGGCCCGTACCGTAATGGCGCGCGATCTGGGCGAGCGTGACGGATGGGCCGGAGGTTTCCCCACAGCGCACCACGATGCCGTCAACAATGGCGAGCGCATTGACCGGCGCCTGCAGCAGCTCGGCGGCCAAGTCTAGCACAATCGCGCGCAAATTCTTGGCCGCGTCGTAGGCGGCGCTGCCTGTCATAACAGTGGCGCGCGAGGCATGCGCCCCGATGCCGTCGGCGATGCGGTCGGTTTGGCCGTGCACCACATTGATGCGGCGGTAATCGACGCCGAGGCCCTCGGAACAAATCTGCGCCATGACCGTCTCAAACCCCTGTCCCAGCGAGGCGCCGCCGGTGGTCAGTTCGACATTGCCGCGAATATCGACGCTCAAGCGCACGGCATCCTTGGGTCCGAGCCCCGTCTTCTCGACAAAGCAGGCGAGTCCGAGGCCCACGGCTTCGCCTTGCGCGCGGCGCGCTTCACATGCGCGTTGCAGCGCGTCCCATTGAAGATGGGCGAGCACTTTGTCCAAAAGCAGCGCGTAATCGCCGGAATCGAGCACCACGTCGGTGCCGAGCGCAGAGAGCCCGCGCGCAAACGGCATGGCGCTTGCCGGTACAAGATTGCGCCGCCGCACCTCGATGCGGTCGAGCTTGAATTTCGCCGCCACCGCATCCATCAGCCGCTCGCGCACGAACGTGCCTTCATAGCGCCCCGGCGCGCGATAGGTGGCGGCCGGCGTCTTGTTGGTGAGCCGGAAATGTGCAGTGCTGCGAAAGGCCGGCACACGATAAGGCCCCACCAGCATGCCGCTGGTAAGATCGGGCACACGCGCTCCATGGGTGCGGACGTAAGCGCCCTGGCTGTGAAAGAACTCGTCATCCATGGCGAGCACGACGCCATTCGCATCGACGGCCGCGCGCAAGAGGTGCCGCTGTTCGCGCGAATGATTGGCGGCCAGGAGATGTTCGCGCCGGTCTTCGATCCATTTCACGGGGCGCGAAAACCGGAGCGCGGCTGCGGCAGCGAGCACGTCTTCCGGATAAAGTTCGCCCCGGATCCCGAAGCCGCCACCGACATGGCCTTCCTTGAGATGGATCGATTCCGGCGTGCGGCCAAGCGTGCGCGCGAGATTGTCGCGGGTGCGGTGGGGCACCTTGGCCGCGCCGTAAAGCTCAAGCACATTGCGAGCCGCATCGTAGCGCGCGACGGCGCCCCGGGTTTCCAAAGGCACGCCGGAATGGCGGCCGATGCTCAAGTCCATCTCGATGATATGCGCGGCCTTGGCGAAAGCTGCGTCCAAATCGCCATAGGCGTTGGTCAGCGTCACGGGTTCGGTTGACAACCCCGGCGCGAATTCACCCACATCGGCGCTCGCATCGAGCAACGGCGGAAGCTCGGCAATGTCCACCGACACCAGCGCCGCCGCATCTTCGGCGATATAAGGATCTTCCGCGAAAACAGCCGCCACCGGATCGCCCGCATAGCGTACGCGCTCGCGGGCCAATGCATGTTGCCGATAAGGCTTCAGCACCTCGGCGGCCGGATCGCGGAAATCGATCGGCCCGAGATCGGAAATATCCTCCGCCGTCCAGACCGCGACCACGCCCGCAAACGCGCGCGCCGCGGTTGCATCCACCGCTTCGATGCGCCCATGCGCAACGCCGCTGCGCACGACGCGCATGTGGAGCTGACCGGGAAATCCGATATCGTCCGCGAACCGCCCCTGCCCCCGCAGCAGGACTTCGTCCTCCAGACGCGGAACGGAACGGCCGATCACGTCACCCCTGCGCCGCGCGTCTTCAAAGCGTCTCATGGAGCCTTCGCGTGAGGTGAATTGTGCTGCGACGAGGTTGTGCTTACCGTTCCGATTTAGGATAGTCTTCGTCCCAAAATCAAACCAATTCCAAATTTTGGTACAGAGTCGGAGGAATGCGTGTCCCAAGCGAGTGAACCGGGCCTGAAACTCGTGCAAGGCGGCTATGGCGGCTTGCGCGGCTGGATCGATTCCGTCGAGCGCATGGGCGAACTTGTCCGCGTCAACGGCGCCTCATGGGACACGGAGATGGGCGCCCTCACGCATATGCTGACCGAGCACAGCCATGGGACGGCGCCCGCCCTTCTGTTCGACGAGATTCCCGGCTACCCGAAAGGATACCGGACCCTTTACGGCCATTTCTCATCGGTCAAGCGGGTGGCGCTGACGCTCGGCCTGCCGCTCGAACGCGAGCGCAAAGTCGACATCGTCAAGCAGTACTACAACCGCATCCAGACGATGAAGCATATCCCGCCGCGCTATGTGAAGGACGGCCCGATCCTTCAGAACGTGCTGACCGGCGATGCGGTCGACGTGCTGAAATTCCCGGTGCCGCGCCATCACGAGATGGACAAAGCGCGCTACATCGGGACTGCCAACTGCGTGATCACGCAAGATCCCGATGCCGGCTGGTTCAACTTGGGTTGCTACCGCAACCAGGTTTACGACGGCAAAAGAATCGGCTGCCAGATCACGGAAGGCAAACACGGCCGTATCCATCGCGACAAATATTTCGCGCGCGGCGAGAAGATGAAAGTGGTGGTGCTGGTCGGCCAGGACCCGCTTCTGTTCATGCTCGCGGCGAGCCCACTGCCTGAAGGGATCAGCGAACTCGATTTCGCGGGCGGCTTGCGGGGAGAACCCATCGATGTGATCCGCGGACCTTTCACCGGGTTTCCGATTCCGGCCGATGCGGAAATCGCCATCGAGGCCGAAGCCGTGCCCGGCCAGGTGCTGGAAGAAGGCCCGTTCGGCGAGTGGATGGGTTATTATTCCGACGACACGGTGGCGCGGCCCTATCTCGACGTCAAAACCATCCTCCATCGCAACGATCCCATTCTTACCTGTGCTCCGCAGCACAAACCGGTGGACGAAACGGGGCTCTTGAAAGGAATTGCCGGCGCGGCCCAGGTGTGGCGTGCGCTGGAAGCGTGCGGCCTTCCCGACATTCTGGGCGTGTGGAATCACGAAGCCGGTCCCGCGACACGTTTCACGGTCATCCAGATCAAGCAGCGCTATCCCGGGCACGCGCGCAACGTCCTGCATGTAGCGTGCTCGTGCCAGGGCGGTGCTTACGCCGGCAAATGGACGGTCGTGGTGGACGAGGACATCGATGCGGGCGATCTGGATCAGGTGCTGTGGGCGATGTGCACGCGCTTCGATCCGATGACAGACATCGACACGGTGCAGAAAGCCTGGGCCTCAAAGCGGGACCCGCTCTATCTCCCCGGCAATTTCAACAATCGCATCCTGATCGACGCCTGTATTCCGTATGACAAGCTGCTGAAGGGCACGTTTCCGCCGGTTGTCGATGTCAGCCCGAAACTGCGCAGCGATCTGAAGGCGAAATTCCCGCAGCTCTTCCGCTAGGTCCAAAAGCATGCGCTTGGGCTTCCTGTCCGCGGCTCTTGTTTCGGCAACATTCGCCGGGACAGCCGCGCATGCGGCGGCGCCGGCGGACTTCTACAAGGGCCGCACGATCTACATCATGATCGGCTATTCGGCGGGCGGGGGCTACGACCTGTACGCGCGCGTTCTGGCGCAGCATCTGGGCCGTCACATTCCAGGAAATCCCACTGTCATTCCGCAGAACATGCCGGGCGCCGGCAGCGTGAAGGCCGCGACCTACGTATTCTCGGTCGCGCCGAAGGACGGCACCGTGATCGGGACGTTCGCCCGCGGCATGGCGAGTACGGCCCTCATCGGGCAAGCGAATTTCGATGCGCGCAAGTTCACCTGGCTCGGCAGCATGACCAAGGACGTGACACTTTGCATCAGCTGGAACACGTCCCCGATTCGGACGTGGAATGACGCGTTGACAACGCCGTCCACGTTTGGCGGCGAAGGCCCGGCGGGCGACCCCGACATTTTCGCGAAACTCTACAAGAACGTGTTCGGCGCGAAGATCAAACTCGCGACCGGTTTTCCCGGCACGACCGACATCACGCTCGCCATGCAGCGCAAAGAGGTGGACGGCCTTTGCGGCATTTCCTGGAGCACGGTAAAAGCGCGCTATGGCGAATGGGTGAAGGACAGGAAAATCAACATCCTTCTCCAGGCGGCGCCCGAGAAAGCTCCCGATCTCCCCGACACGCCCATGGCCCATGACTTCGCCAAGACCGTGGAGCAGCGGCAGATCCTGGATTTCGCACTGGCGAACGAAGTCCTGGCGCGTCCCTTCGTGGCGCCACCCAATATCCCGGCCGACCGCGCCGCCATCCTGCGCACGGCGTTCGATGCGACATTGAAGGACCGGGCTTTCCTTGCCGATGCGAACAAAACAATGATCGACATCGATCCGGTCAGCGCGACTGAAGCCGAGGCGGTGGTCGATCGGCTCTACGCGCTTCCCAAGGACGTGGTCGCCAAAGCCGCGCGCGCGATCTATTGAGCATGGACGAGTCCGAGCGAGACGGCCGGATCGGCTCGCGCTTCCGCCGCATCGAAGATGTGCCGCTGTTGACGGGTGCGGGGCGGTTCGTCGACGACATCAGGCTGCCGGGGCTGCTGCATGTGGCATTCGTACGGAGTCCGCACGCCCACGCGGCCATTCGATCCATCGACACGCACGCCGCGCGCGCGCTTCCCGGCGTACACGCGGTTCTAACGCTGGACGATCTGTCACCCGTCCTCATCAAACGCCGCATGGTGCGCGAGCCCGGCCAAGGCGGGAAACCGCGCGAAACGATGTGGCCCTATCCCCTGTCATGCGGCGAAGTCGCGTTCGTGGGTGAGACGGTGGCGTTGGTCGCAGCCGAGAGCCGCTACGTCGCCGAAGACGCGGCAGCTCTGGTGGAAGTGGATTACGAACCTTTGCCGCCCGTCGCCGATGCAAGAAATGCCGCGCTACCGGGCGGAGCGGCGGCGCGAACCGATCTCGCGTCCAATGTGGTGAGCACATATCGCGTCAATTATGGCGATATGGATGCCGCCTTCCGCAGCGCGGCGCACGTGATCCGCGAGGAGTTCTATCAGCATCGCGGCGGCGCGCATTCGCTCGAAGGACGGGGCGGCGCCGCGGAGTATCACCCGGGGTCGGACGGCATCACCTATTGGGCCTCCACCCAGAAGGCGCACGACCTGCAGCAGAACATCTGCCAATTCGTGCGCATCGACGAGAACCGTTTTCGCGTGGTAGCGCCCGATATCGGCGGCGGCTTCGGGCCGAAACTGTGCGTCTATCCGGAAGACGTGGCGATCGTGGCCGCGGCGAAACTGCTGAAACGCTCCCTCAAATGGGCTGAGGACCGGCGCGAGCATTTCATCGCCGCGGTGCAGGAGCGTGACCAATATTGGACGCTGGAAGTCGCGCTTGATTCAGACGCGCGCATCCTCGCCATCCGGGGAAAACTCATCCATGACCTCGGGGCCTACGCGCTGCAGGATGTGAATCTGCCATACAATTCCGCGTCGGCCGTGCCGGGGCCGTATCATGTGCCTGCCCTCGCGATGGATGTCGTCATCGCATACACCAACAAGGTGCCCGTCTCATCCGTGCGCGGCGCGGGCTACCCGCAGGCCGCCTTCGCAATGGAGCGGTTAATGGACCGCGCGGCACGCGAGCTTGGCATCGGGCGCGACGAGGTGCGTCGGCGCAATCTGATACCAGCCGAAAAGATGCCCTATGAAAGCGCGCTCAAATCGCGCTCGGGCGCACCGATCCTTTACGACAGCGGCGATTATCCGGGCACGCAGGCCGATGTGTTGAAGCGCGCCGGGTGGGACGATTTCGCGCGCCGCCAGCGCGAGGCAGGCCGTGGCGGCCGCTACATCGGCATCGGCTTGGCGCATGGACTGAAAGGCACCGGGCGCGGACCTTTCGAGATGGGGCTGGTGCGCGTCAGCGGCGGTGGACGCGTCTCTGTCCTGACCGGCGCATCGGCGATGGGTCAGGGGCTGGCCACCGCGCTGGCACAAATCGCCGCGGCCGAATTGGGCGTGCGGCCCGAAGAGGTGGGCGTGGTCGCGGGCGATTCCTCCGTGGTGCCGGCCGGCCTCGGCGGCTTCGCGAGCCGGCAAACGGTGACGGCCGGTAATTCCGTGATGCTGGCCGCTCGTGAAGTAGCGCGAAAAGCCAAAGCCCTGGCTGGCATGTTGATGCAGATCGCGCCCGACGACCTTGAACTCGCCGGCGGCGCGGTGCGGATGAAGAGTGCGCCGGAACGCGGCATATCGCTCGGCGAGATTGCGCGGGCGCTGCGCGGCGGGCCCGGATACGCCTTCCCTCCCGGCTTTGATCCCGGATTGGAGGCCTCGGCGGCCTTCCGCGTGGAGCAGCTTGCTTACGCGAATGCCTGCCATGTCGTGGAGGTGGAGGTGGATATCGAAACCGGCCGCGTGGACATCCTGCGTTATGTGGCGCTGCACGATCACGGCGTCCAGGTGAATCCCATGATCGTCGATGGCCAGACACGCGGTGGAATCGCGCACGGCATCGGCAACGCGCTGTATGAATATATGGGCTATGATTCGAGCGGCCAGCCGACCACGACGAATTTCGCCGATTACCTGCTGCCCGGCTCGACCGAAGTGCCCAGCATCGAGAGCCATTACACGATTTCGCCTTCGCCGTTGAATCCGCTGGGCGTGAAAGGCGCGGGCGAGGCTGGTGTCATTCCCGCCGCGGCAGCGATCATTTCGGCGGTCGAAAACGCGCTCGAACCCTTCGGAGTCAAGATTGCGCAGGTGCCGCTTTTCCCGCATAGACTGCTCGAAATGATCATGGCCGCGCGCGCAAAGGAAAACTGAGATGTCCGGATACAAATTGGCGACGTATGAATCGGAGAACGGGTCACGCGCCGGGCTGGTCGTGGGAGATCAGGTGTTTGACGCGGCTGAGCTGACCCAGCAGCCGGACTACACCAGCGTGCTGAGCATTCTCGAAGACTGGACCCACGCGAAGATCGTCCTTCAGCGCGCTACCGAGAAAGTCGGCGCCGGCTGGCCGCTCGCGGAGACGCATCTGCGGGCGCCGGTATTATGGCCGGGCGCCATTTATTGCGCCGGGGCGAATTACCGCGACCATGCCAAGGAGATGGCAGAGCGTACGGGCCGGCCGCTCGGCCCCGATCCGAAGGAGAGCGGCGGCAAGCCATGGCACTTCCTGAAGACGCCGCGCAGCGTCGCTGATCCGGGCGCCATCGTCTCGGCAACGCAATATTGTACGAAGCTCGATTGGGAAGTGGAGCTTGCCGCGGTCATCGGCCGCGAGACGAAAGCTGTACCTGTCGAAGAGGCGCTTTCCTGTGTCGCGGGCTACACGGTGGCGAACGATCTTTCCGCGCGCGATCTCTCGCAACGCGCGGAAGTCCCGGTCGGCTCGCCCTTTCGTCCCGATTGGGTCGGACAGAAATGTTTCGATGGGGCCTGTCCGCTCGGGCCGTGGATCGTGCCGGCCGACGACATTCCCGACCCGCAAAATCTCGCGCTGAAGCTGTGGGTCAATGACGCGATCAAGCAGGATTCCAATACGAGCGAGATGATCTTCTCATTGGCCGAGCAGATCGCACATATCTCGGCCGGAATGACACTCTATCCGGGCGATATCATCCTCACCGGCACGCCCGCGGGAGTCGGCATGGGCCGCGGCGAATTCCTGAAGGCGGGCGACGTCGTGAGGCTCGAGATCGAGCGCATTGGCGCCCTCACCAACACAATCGCCTGATCAGTCGCTCTCTCTCTTGAACTCCGCTTCGATTCGCGATGCCAGGCTTTCGTATGTATCGGCAAGGCGCAGTAAAGCTGCGCGGCTCGGCGAATGGTTCATATCACCCGCGGCCGCCCTTATCTCTTTTGCATGATCGCGATAACGCTTGGCGCGTTCCGTCGAATCCCCATCCACTCAAATGCTCCCGCAATCCTCCGGGAGCCCGCCTACCCCCCCAACGGCAGGCATTCCACCAGCAAGCCTCAAGGCAATGCCAGCACAAACCTGATGATAGGCGGCCTTCGGCGAATGACAAGGGGATGACGCTCGCGGTGACGCGTGGTCGCATCAACGGCCATGCTTGTCGAGCGTCGGGTTCGGACGCTTTCCCAGATGATCGGGAATATCGACCGGCCCTTCATCTACGGAATCATCCCGCCCGATTTCCGGTTGCACCATTCCTTCGATCGTGGCGGGGTTGCGAGAGCCCTTCTTCACCGTGGATTCGCCCTGCTGCGCGGAGGGATTCGTGATGTACGAGTCACCGGCCATGGGAACCTCCTTACGTTCTGTCGAGATGAAATCGCCTGACATGCGTGTTTGTTCCGCTTCGGGAACCTTCCGCGGCTGCAAAGCAGGCCTGACCTCGCTAATGTGAGGAACATTGAAAATAAGGAGGCCGGGCAGTGGGCGAGTTCAAGAGCATCAAAATCGAGCGGGAAGAGGGGGTGACTTTCGTAATCCTCAACCGTCCCGAGAAACGTAACGCCATGAGCCCGGAACTTCACCGGGAGATGTGCGAGGCTCTGGACGATCTGGAAACCGAAGAAGAGACAAAGGTCGTGGTCATCACGGGCGCGGGCGAATCCTTCTCGGCCGGCCAGGACATCAAGCTCTATTTCCGCAGCACCGAAGACGATCCTAAGGGGCGGGCCCGCGCGCGGCATGATTCCCACCATTGGCGGTGGGAAAAGCTGTCGAAATACGCGAAACCCACTATCGCTATGGTTAATGGCTTCTGTTTCGGCGGAGCCTTCACTCCGCTTTGCGCCTGCGACTTCGCCATTGCGGCGGACGAGGCGACATTCGGATTATCGGAGGTGAACTGGGCCATTCTGCCCGGGGGCATCGTGAGCTGGAACGTGGCGCAGCTGATGAGCTTCCGCGACGCCATGTATTACGCCTGCACGGGCGAGACGTTCGGCGGCAAAAAGGCCGCGGAAATGAAGCTGGTCAACTTCTCGGTACCGCGGGCGGAATTGCGCGAGGCAACCATGACATTCGCGCGTGGGCTGATGAAGAAGAACCCGGCCGCGCTCCGCTACACCAAGGAATGCATTCGGGCCGTGCGCAATATGGACGTGCAGCAGGCGGCCGATTATCTCAACGCCAAGAGCGATGCCCTGCGCTTCCGCGATCCCGAAAAGGGCCGCGCCGAGGCGACGAAACAATTCCTGGACGAAAAGAGTTTCAAGCCGGGGCTGGGGAACTACCGGCGCAAGAGCTGACGGTCAGCGGAACAGCTGGCGGTAGATATCCTCCCAGCGCTTATAGTTCTTTTCGACATAATCGGGCGTTGCGATGTTGGCCTTGAACCCGCCTTCAGCGGGCAGCAGCTTGGGGTCGAGCGGCGGCACGTCCGGCCGCGCCGGGATGTAGCCCGCCTTCCGGAACACCGTCTGGCCTTCGCGCGAGAGCATGAAATCGGCGAACAGCAGCGCCGCATTCGGATGGGTGCCGAGTTTGGTCAGCCCCACCTGCTCGGAGAAAATCACCGCCGGTGAGAGCGGTATCCAGGCGACGGGCGCGCCATCCTTGCGGCTGATCTCCACATTGTGGTTGGTCATCGCAAGCGCCATGGGATATTCCCCGGCGATCACCTGGTCGAGCACCGCGCGGTCGGTCTCGGCAAGCGTGATCACTTTCTGGCGCGAGAGCTTGCGCAAATAATCCATGCCCTTCTCTTCGCCCATGCCCATCAGCACATCGGCGATGAAGCCGCTTGAACCGGTGAGATTGGACGGACGCCACACGATGCGGCCCGCCCATTTGGGATCGAGCAGATCGTCGTAAGTTTTCGGACGGTCCGCCGCGGGCACAAGCTTGGTATTCACCGCCGGTTCCAGCACGTAGACGCGGTCCGCGACCCAAAAATCCTTCGGGTCCTTGTAGCCCGCCGGCAGAACGTCCGCGCCCGCCACATGGAAGGGCCGCATGGCCCCCGCCGACATCAGTGTCGTGATTCCGAGCGAGGTGGTGAACGCATCGGCGACGGCGCGCCCGGCGCGGTATTCATTCAGGACCTTGACGATGACCGCGCTCGAATCCATCCGCTGAAATTCGGCCGTGATGCCGTATTTCGCGTGGAAGGCCGAGGTAAGCGGGCGCACCACCTGATCGGCGACCAGCGGCGTGTAGAAGGTGAGCCGGCCTTCTTTCTTGGCGGCGGCCACGATTTCGGGGCCGATGTCCACGGCGTGCGCTGCCATGGAGGCCGCCAGCACGTACGCCGCCAGCATCGGGGCGAGGTTGCGCGCAAGACGGTGCACGGCGGTCACTATGTTCGGCATCCGGCGGTCCACCCTCGGGCCACGGTCCTATGACGGAACCAGGGTGTCAAGCATACCTCATGCTTCGACAAGCTCAGCATGAGGAGATTACATTCGTCCTCATCCTAAGCCTGTCGAAGGATGCAGATACGAGGAACATACCCATGCGGATCATGCTGTTGAACCAGTCGCCGCGCACGGGCACGCGCGGACCGGCCTATGACGTGGAGCCGATCGAGAAACTGGTCAATTCCTATGCGTCGCCGGGCACCAGGATCGAAATCGGATTTCCCGACAATTTCGAAGGCGCAGAGGTGTTTCACACTCTCGGCGGGCAAAGCAATTTGAACGGGCTCCATCACATGATTGAAACGCCCGCCATTGTGCGCAAGATCGTGTGGGCTGCGGAGAACGGCTATGACGCCGTCATTTCCAGCAACACCTTCGATCCCGGGGTGGATGGCGGCAGGCTTGCGGTCGATATTCCGGTGATCGGGCCGTTGCGCACGGCGATGCATGCGGCGCTCACCTTGGCCGACCGTGTCGGGATCACGGTGCCGCTTCAGAGCCATGTGCCCTATACGCGACGCATATTGCGCTCCTATGGGCTGGAGGCATTTGTCGCCGGCATCGAGCCGATCGGAATCTACGGCAAGGACGTGAAATCGCGCAAAGGCGAGATCTTCGACATCACGTGCGGGTTGATCCGTGGGCTGATCGATGACGGCGCCGAGATCGTGGTGCCCCTTGGCGGGGCGCTGATCCCCTATGTCGTCGATCCGGCGGAGCTTGCGCGCGCGACCGGCGTGCAGGTGCTGAACACGAAGGCGATCTGTGTTGCCTTTGCCGAGATGTGCGTCAAGTTCGGTTGGACGCAAAGTGCGATCACCTATCCGCGCGGAAAATTGTCGTCGCAGGATTTTTTGTTGCGGTCATAATGCCCCCTCCGGCTCACCGCATGTGCGGTTCGCCACCTCCCCCGTAACAACGGGGGAGGAAAGAAACCGGGGCGCTCTCACTTTTTTCCTCCCCCGCCTGCGGGGGAGGAGCTCGCGACGCGAGCGGAGGGGGATCATCCCGAAGCACCACCAATGCGTCGAGGGCGAGGCCGCCGCGGCGACGGAGCAGGAACGGGTTCACGTCGATGGATTGCAAACGCGCGCCCGCCTCGATGGTGAGGCGCGACATCCCGAGCAGCGCTTTCACGAGTGCCTTCACGTCGAAGGGCGGCTTGCCGCGGTAGCCGTGGATCAAATTCGCCACCCGCGTGCGTGCGATCAGGGCAAGCGCCGCCTCGTCGTCCAGCGGCGGCGCGGCAAGCGCCACGTCGCGATGGAGTTCCAATTCCACCCCGCCCGCGCCGAACAGTATCACCGGCCCCATTTCCGGATCGCGGTGCATGCCAAGCACGAGTTCGAGCCCGTCTGAAACCTGTTGGGCGATCAGCACGCCATCCAGAACGGCGCCCGTGCGTTTTCCGATTTTGACGAAGTCCGCATAAGCGGCACGAACGTCCTTTGCCGACGCCAGATTCAGCCTCACCGCGCCTGCTTCAGATTTGTGCGCCAGCATCCTGCTGACAGCTTTTGCGACGACGGGATAACCGATCCGCTTTGCAATTTCGACCGCTTCGCGCTCGCTCTGCGCAACTGCCTCCTTCGGAGCCCCGATACCATAGGCCTTGAGCAGCGCCTTGGATTCCACTTCGCTCAGCGGCCCGGCCGCATTGCTGACGCGCCCCCTCCCCGTCTTCGCCGGACCTCCCCCGTAAACGGGGGAGGAAACTGCGACGTCGGGTTTGCGCGCCACCGCTGCGTAATCGATCACCGCGCGCGCCGCCGACATGGATTTGTCGATCTCCTGCAGAAACGCGACGTTGGGCAACCCCGCGCGAAGCGCGCGGCTGTAATCGGTCAGCCCGTGCGAGATCATGGTCACGAATGCGATGGGTTTCCCTGCGCGCGCGGCAATCTCGTTGACGGCACGAAGATTTGATTCCTTCCGCTCGGTGCCGGGCCCGCGGGGCAATTCTTCCTGCAGCAGCAGGAAATCGACACCGGTATCCGCGAGCAGCGTCTCGATGCAGCGCAGATAGGCGTCCTGACTGCTGAGCGCGGCGAACCCCGCATCCAGCGGATTGCCCACAATGGTCCCGATCGTCACAAGCGATTGCAGACGCGCAATCGTCGTGTCCGACAATCGTGCAAAATTCAACCCGTGCGCTGCCGCCGCGTCCAGCAGCATGCCGCGCAATCCGCCCGAAAACGTGATCGCGCCGAGCCCCGGACCGCGGGGCAGAGGTGCGTGTACGCAATATTCCACCGCCTCTACGACCGCATCCAAATTGCGCACGCGCATCACACCGGCAGCACCCGCCACCGCGTCAAACGCTTCCATGGAGCCTGCAAGCCGCCCCGTATGCGCCAATGCCGCTTCGCGTCCGGAATCGGAAAGTCCGAGCTTCACCACCACCACGGGCTTGCCTGCGGCACGCGCGGCGCGGCACGCAGACAGGAACGCGTCCGCGTCGTGCACCGATTCCAGATAGGAAACGATCACCTTCACATCGGGGAAACTCGCGAAATAGGCGATGTAATCGGCCGTGGTCAGCCCCGTCTCATTGCCGGACGTGATGGCGGTACCCGTATCGACGCCGCGCTCCTCCAGCGTGCGCTTGATCGCCATGGCGATGCCGCCCGACTGGCCGATGATCGCGACCGGCCCGCGCGCGAGCTTCTGCGGCCGGTCGTCGGGCATGGTCATCAGGCTTGCCGGGGCGTGCAGATTGCCCAGGCAATTGGGGCCGGAAACCGCAAGCCCGGACTCTGCGATCACGTGGCGCAACCGGGCACTGAGTTCGGCCCCGTTTTCCGCTTCGTCGAAGCCCGACGTCATCACGGTTGCGCTGCGGGCACCGGCTTTGGCGGCATCGGCGAGCGCATCCGGCACGGCATGGGCTGGAATGAGCACCACCAGATGGTCGGGCTGTTCCGGCAGCTCCGCGAAATTGCGGTAGCAGCGCGTGTCCCATACGGACTCGCGGCCGGGATTGAACGGATAGACCGGGCCATCGAAATCATAGCGCCGCAAATTCCGCCACACGCGCTGCGCCCAATTGCCGGGTTTGTCGCTCGCGCCGACAATGACCACGTTCCTCGGATTAAGCAGCGCGTCGACCTTGGCGCGCGACTCCGCGATACCGTCCCCCTCGGCCATCAGCGGAATATCTCGTCGTAGATTTTCTTCCAGCGCGGCATTTTCTCCGCGGTTTCTTCCGGCGAGAAGAATCGCGAGCGGAACTTGCCGCCTTCGGGCTTCAGGGTCGGATCGAGCGCCGGCACGGACGGATCGGCCGGCAGATATTCCGCCTGGCTGTAAAGCAGCTGACCCTGTTTCGAAACCAGGAAGTCCTCGAACAGTTTGGCCGCATTGGGATGCGGCGCGGCTTTGGGAATGGACACCACGGAGAGCACGCCGGTCGTGGGCTCCATCGGAATCCATTTCACGGGCGCGCCCTTCTTCGCGCTGATCACGGCGTGATGATTGAAAATCTGCAGGGCGATCGCATATTCGCCTGCGATCACTTGATCCAGCACTTGGCGTGCGGACGTGTCCACCGCGGCGATGCGCTGCTTCTGAAGCTCGCGCAAATAGGTCATGCCTTTGTCTTCGCCCATGTCGTCGAGCACGGTGCCGATGAAACCCGTGGCAGCCGAGCTCGACAGGCTCGCACCCCACAGCATCTTGCCGCGATATTTGGGATCGAGAAGCGCGGAATAGGTCTTCGGCTCCTGGCCCGGCGGAATCAGTTTCGTGTTGAACGCAGGCGTGAGGATGTAGATGTTGGTCGCGATCCAATAGCCTTCCGGGTCTTTGAACTGCGGCGGATAATTCTTCGCCGCATCGGGCAGCCATTGAAGAACGTAACCCTCCTTCTTCAGCGGCACCACGGTAACGGTGCCGTCGAACACGTCGGACTGGTTCTTGTGCGCGCGGTTCTCGTTGAGGATCTTGATCGCAGCCGTCGTCGCATTGGTGCGGGACAGGCTGACCTTGATGCCGTACAGCTTCTCGAACGCGGCCGCGGCGGGACGCGCGAATTGATCGACGATCTGCGTCGTGTACCAGACGACGGCGCCTTCCTTCTTCGCCGCAGCGATGAGCGCCTGGTCCGCAGCCTCAGCCGTTGCGGAACAAAGCGCCATCATCGCGGCCAGGGAAAGCGCGCGCATTACGTCCACCGCGACGTCCCGCCCTGCGTCCATTCCGGCGCGGCCTCGGGCACTTCGTCGAGGGCGGCGGGGTCGTTCAGCCGCGTGTCCTGGCCGCGTACCGGATCGTCAACCGCCTGCTTCAAACTGCGCGCGAGCTTCCATTCGGACGCCGGGCGGATGTAGCCATCTTCCTTCACCCGATCGAGGCCCCAATAGATTTCCAGCCGGTGGCCGTCCGGATCGCGGAATTCAACCGCGATCTGAACGCCCGCACGCCGGCGGCCTTCGAAATCGATTCTGACGCCGTGCTTGCGCAGATGATTGCGCGCGCGCACCACCTCATCCAGCGTCGCGACTTCGAACGCCATGTGGTTCAGCTCGACATTGGGCGAGGGCGCCGTCATGGAGCCTACCAGCGCCACACCGTGATGGTCCTCGTTGAAGCGCATGAAGACCATGCCGCCCGGGACCATGCCGTCCGGGTACACGTCGGAGACCTCGAAGCCCAGCACCTGGGTATAGAAGCGAACCGAGCGTTCCATGTCGGAGCAATTGAGAACCACATGGCCGAGCTTGACGATGTCGAAGGGGAGCCCTTCGGGCCGCCCGTATTTCCGGATCGCGTCGGGATCGAATGCCATGCGGATTTTGCTCCGTCCAACTCTGCTTCCATTGTATACCGCGCTGGCGAGGCGCTTCCATCCAAGAACGGCAGGCGATGGCGTCCAGTCCGATTGTGCAGGCATACGAATTTTTCTCCGCCGGCCGGTACGACGAGGTGGCGGAAGCCTGTGGCCGCATCCTCGCCGCCGCGCCCCTGAATGCGGAGGCCAATCACCTGCTGGGCGTCGTTCGCTTCCAGCAGGGACGGCCGGCAGAAGGTATCGAGCATCTGAGGCGGGCGGCGGAGGCGCCGGACACCTCCCCCGAGATGCAGAACAATTACGGCGCGGTGCTGAACCAGCTCGGACGAACCGAAGAGGCCATCGCCGCCTTTGAGCGCGCGCTTGAGCTGAACCCCGATTACGCCGATGCGCTGAACAATCTGGGCGTCCTCTACCGCGACGCGAAAAAGACCGATGCCGCCATCGCCGCTTTCAAGCGGGCCGTCGATCTGGCCCCCGGCATGTCGCAGGCCAAGGCGAACCTGCGGTCGGCTTACCGGGACATCGTGCCGGCATGGCACTTTGCCATGATGGACGACCGCCGGCGCAACACGGCTTATCGCGCGGCCATCGGGCGCGCCGTCCAGGGCAAGCGCGTGCTCGACATCGGCACCGGCGCGGGCCTTCTTGCGATGATGGCTGCAGAGGCGGGCGCCGCTCACGTCACCACCTGCGAGGCCGTGCCGATCATCGCGGAGCGGGCGCGCGAGATCGTGGCGCGGAACGGCCTGTCGGAACGCATCACCGTGATCGGGAAGCCGTCGACCGAACTCAGCGTGGGCAGCGACATGCCCGAGCGCGCCCAGGTTCTCATCACCGAAACCTTCGCGAGCGCGCTGATCGGCGAAGGCATTCTGCCGACGCTGGAGCACGCGCACGCGCATCTCTTGACGCCGGAAGCGGCAATCATACCGCGCGCGGGTTCGGTGATGGGATATCTGGCCGGCGGCGAGACGCTGAAGGGCATGTTGTTCGTGGACCGGATCGAAGGGTTCGACCTTTCGCCGTTCAACGATTTCGCCCCGCCGATCCTGGTGTCCTCGCTCGACGGCGTGCCGCACGAGGCGCTGTCGGACGATCTGGAACTGCTCCGCTTCGAGTTCAAGGATTGGAATTTCCCGATGGCGAAACACCGGCTGATGGTGCGCGCCACGCGCTCAGGCCTGTGCTCCGGCATCGCGCAATGGATAAGGCTGGAGCTGGATCGGGAGACCTCCTACGAGAACCGCCCCGCACAGGCGCGCGAACACAACGGCCATTGGACGCATCTGCTGCACCGTTTCCCGCGGCTCGTCCCGGTGCAGGAAGGCGACACCTTTGCGATCACGGTGCGCCACGACCGGGGCCAGGTGAACATCGATCTGGACGAGTGAATCCTCCCCCGTATTTGCGGGGGAGATGTCGAGCCGCAACGCGGCGAGACGGAGGGGCTTCAAAGCTTCAGGATGCGCGCCGCATTGCCTTTCAGGATCAGATCGCGGTCGCGCGCGTTCAGCCCCAGCACGTCCAGATCCTGAACCGGGCGCAAATACCCCATGTCCAGGCAGTAATCGCTGCCCAGCATCACGCGGTCTGCCCCCACTTCCGAGATGAGGAATTTCACCACGCGCGGATCGTGCCCGATCGTGTCGTAGGTGAAGCGGCGCATATATTCCGACGGCGGCCGCGGCAGCGCGGGCACATCGCGCCGGACCGCATAGCCGTGGTCCATGCGCCCGATCAGGAACGGCACCGCGCCCCCCGCATGGGGCAGGTTGATCTGTAAATTCGGGCATTTGTCCATCACGCCGCCATAGATCAGATGGCTGGCCGCAATCGTGGTGTCGAACGGATTGCCGAGAATATTGGCGAGATAGAACGGATCGAAGCGCTTTCCCCCGACCGCGCCATTGGGATGCAGGAAGACGGGAAGGCCCATCGCCTCGATGCGCTGGAAAACCGGCAGGAATTCCGGATCGGAAAAATCGCGCCCCTCGATGTTGCAGCCGAGATACACCCCGCGCATGCCGGGCAATTTCGACGCCCGTTCGAGTTCCTCCATGGTGCGCTCGGGCGAATTCATGGGAAGCGCCATCAGCCCGACGAAACGATCCTTGTACTGACGAGCCGCTCGCGCCGTCCCGTCGTTGAAGGCGCGCGCAAGACGCGCGGCATAATCGGGCGGACCGAAATAGGGCATCGGCCGCGTCAGCGACAGCGCATGGACCTGCACGCCTTGGGCATCCATGTCGGCGAGGCGCAGCGACAGATCGGTGAATTTCGCCGGGAACGGCCCGCCGGAAAATCCGGGCGCCTTCAGCATGTAGCCTTCCGGCATCTGCTGATAATCGGCGCCATAGGGTTTCCCCTCGGCCAGAACCTGCAGATATTCCTCGGGATAGTAATGCGCATGAATGTCGATGCCGAGCCGCGCGCGCGGGGTCGCGGTCGAGGAGGTGCCCTCCATGGTGTGCGGCGCGGTGCGCCCCGGAAGCGTGCCTTCGGCCACGCCGACACCGGAGATTTGCGCGGACGCGGGAGACGCCGGCAGCGCGAGACCGGCCGCGGTCGCGAGACCCGCCGTCAGCACATTGCGCCGGGACGGCTGCGTTCCGGTGTCCGGTTCGCCGGCGTATCCCTTCGGATGATGGTCAGACCCGCTCATGTGCCCCTTCCCGGATTTGCGCTTGCCTGCGCCCTCGACATTAGCAACTGCGTCCCTCAGTCCCTATCCCTTCGGGGCTTCCGCGCGGGCCCACATGCCATAATCCCCCCTCCCCCCTCGAAACGGGCCGGGGACCGCCAAAAAAGCCGCCGATTGCCTGGGTTTTGCGGGACGCGAGGCCGCTCCATAGGGGCCGGATAACGTACGATAAGGGTGCAATAAGGGTGCAATAAAGGGTGGGTTTGGCGGCTCGTTCATGATGGTCCATCGGCGGTTCCACTCTATGATGTGGGGTCTGAATGCGACGGACTCAATCGACGCGCGAGGGAATGGATTATGGCGGCCGGTATCGGGAACGGTGCGCTTTCGGGGAGGATGAGCATGGGGAAGATTTTGATTCTGGTGATGGCCGCCGCGGTTTTGAGCGCTTGCGCCACGCCTGCGATGCGCATGAATGCGAACGCCGGGCAGCAGCAGATGGCCGACAGGACAGACCCGGACAAGGAGCCGCCGGTTCCGATCATCTTCCGGCGTCCGCAGCCGACGCTTCGCAACTGGGGCAGCCAGGGCGCAGGCGGGATGTATTAAATGTACTAAACGAATAAACCCTTCCCTTGAGGGAGGGTCGAAATTCTTCAAGCGAAGCGAAGAAGAATTTCGGGGAGGGGAGCATCCTGACAACCTGTCCCCTCCCCGAAGCCGTTTCGCGGCTTATGCCGCTCACCGCCTCCGATGCTCAAGGGGAGGATGGGAAATTATCCTCCGTTCGCGCTCGCCCCTTCCACCGGCTTACGCGTCGCGCCAGTCGGACCAATCATCGCAATTCTTGGGAACGTTGTAGGCCGAATCGCTGCAATCCTTGACCTCCCTGCACGTCCTGGTGCGAACCTGTGCGTTGCCCTGCGGGCCAATGCGCGTATCGCTCTCCGTTGTCTTGTTGTAAACACATCCAGGAGCAAGCCGGACCGCGAGCGCTTTCATATTCGACTCGCTGGCTATGAGATCGGCGAGCATTTTTTCGTTGGCCACGATTGTCTCCCTGCCCTATCGGCGAATGATTTTGCCAGCCCCGCCCGCACGCAAATAGTACGCCGCTTTCCGCGGAGAGGTATTCACGATTCCGATTTCCGGATTTCACGGAAGAAAGCTTCCGGACAGGCCGTCAGGTTCCCTGTGCCGCTCCTGCCTTCGCCGCGTCCATGCTGCGGGCCAACACCGCGGCGACGTGGAGGGCGTGACGCGCGGTGCCGTCCTTGATCTGATGGCGGCAGGAGGTCCCGTCGGCGACGATGATGGTGGCGGCATCGGCCTTGCGCACCGCAGGCAGCAGCGACAGCTCGGCCATCTTCAGCGACACGTCGAAGGTTTCGGTCTGATAGCCGAAGGCGCCCGCCATGCCGCAGCACGAGGATTCGATCAGGCTCACTTTCAGGCCGGGGATTTTGTTCAACACCTTCTGGACCGGCCCCATCACATTGAACGATTTCTGATGGCAATGGCCGTGCAGGAGAGCATTCGCTCCGATTGCGCCGAGCTTTGGCGCGAAGCGGCCCGCGTCGATTTCCTTCGCCAGAAATTCTTCGAACAGGAAGGTGGATTTGGCGAGCAGGTCCGCGTTCTCGCGGGTCAGGACGCCCCCTCCACCGGCTTCGCCGGTCCCCCTCCCCCGCTGCGCAGGGGAGGATGCCGCCCCTTCCATCGCGTTCGGCGGTCCGCCTTCCCCGCTGTGCGGGGGAGGATTATTCGCGGCGAGAGAAAGCGCTTCGTCGCGGAAGGTGAAAAGGCAGGAAGGTTCGAGGCCGACGATGGGCACCCCGCGTTTCGCGAAAGGCAGAAGTGCGGCGAAGCTGCGGGCAAGCTCGGCGCGGGCCTCATCGACCAGGCCCGCAGAGAGGAACGTGCGGCCGCAGCAGAGCGGACGCCCCCTCACCCCTTCCCTCTCCCCCTGCGGGGGCGAGGGGGGTGGCAGATGCACGCGGTAGCCCGCGCCCGTCAGCACTGAGAGAGCGGCGTCGAGATTTTCGCGTTCGTGGTAACGGTTGAACGTATCGGCGAAGAGCACGACTTCGGGGATCGTGCCATCTCCACTCCCCAAACCACCTTCGGTGGTTTGACCCTCCCTCAAGGGGAGGGTGGAGTCGTTGCCTTGCTCCCTCAAGGGGAGGGTGGGTTCGAAAACAGTCTGCGGCGGGTTGAAATAATCGCGCCGCCATTTTGGCAGTTTGCGCTTGGCGGAGAAGCCGATGATCGGCTCGCTGAGCGCGGCCGCGCCCGGCAACCGGTCGCGCAGGTTCAGCAGCCAGCTGAAGCGCGCCGCCAACGGCGCATAACGCGGCAGATAACCGATCAGCCGGTCCCGCAAGCTGACGCCGTATTTCTTCGCGCGCGCGGCCAGCACTTCGATCTTCATCTTCGCCATGTCGACGCCGGTCGGGCATTCGCGGCGGCACGCCTTGCAGGAGACGCAGAGCTTCAGCGTCTCCATCATCTCGGGGGAGGTGAACGCGTCCTCGCCCAATTGCCCCGAGAGCGCCAACCGGAGCGAATTGGCGCGGCCGCGCGTCACGTCGCGCTCGTTCCGCGTGGCGCGATAGGACGGGCACATGGCGCCGCCCTCGGTCTTGCGGCAGGCGCCGTTGTTGTTGCACATCTCGGCCGCGCCCTGGAAACCGGAGGCGCCGCCCGGGAATTCCGACCAATCGAGCGCCGGCTTGAAGCCCGAGATTTGGTAGCGCGGACTGAAACGCAGATATTCGCGGTCGTCGAATTTCGGCGCGCCCACGATCTTTCCCGGATTGAAGAATTTCTCCGGATCGAACAGCGCCTTCACTTCGCCGAACGCGCGCACCAGTTCGGCCCCGAACATCATCTCGTGGAATTCGGAGCGCACGATGCCGTCGCCATGCTCACCGGAATGGGAGCCCTTGAATTTCTTCACCAGCTCGAAAGCTTCCTCGGCGATGGCGCGCATCGCTTTGAGGTCCTTTTCCAGCTTCAGGTTCAGAACGGGCCGCACATGCAGGCAGCCGACGGACGCGTGCGCGTACCAGGTGCCCTTGGTGCCGTATTTTTCGAACACCTGCGTCAGGCGGTCGGTGTATTCGGCCAGATGCACCAGCGGCACGGCGCAATCTTCGATGAAGGAGACGGGTTTCCTCTCGTCCTTCATGCTCATCATGATGTTCAGGCCCGACGCGCGCACCTCCGCGATGGCCGCCTGAAGGCCCGCATCGCGCACCTCCACCACGCCGCCCCATTTGGCCCCGATCTTGTCCCAGGAAAAACCGAGGTCGCCCATCATCTCGGAAAGGCGCTTCAGGCGGCGCTCGTTTTCCTCGTCGCCCTCGTCGAATTCGACCATCAGCAGGGCTTCGGGGTCTTCGCGGACGAATTGGGGGATCGCGTCGCGGAAGAGCGGTATGGCGCGGGCGAGGTCGAGCATGGTTTTGTCGATGGCTTCGACCGCAATGGGGCCCAGCGTGACCAGATGCTGGGCCGCGTTCATCGCCTCGTAGAACTGGCCGAAATGGCAGACCCCGACCACGCGCTTGCCGAGCACGGGCGCAAGCTTCAGCTCGATGGCGGTGGAAAAGGCGAGCGTGCCTTCCGAACCCACCAGGATGTGCGCGAGATTGGTCCTGGTGTTCTTCGGCACCAGCGCGTCGAGATTATAGCCGCCGACCCGGCGCTGCACCTTGGGGAAGCGCGCCTCGATTTCGGCCGCTTCGCGTTCGCCGAGCGCAAGCAGGGATTGGGCGATGGGACGCAGCGCGGAATGAACGGGCAATTCGGAGAGGTCGCGGGACACCTCGCCGAAATGGGCCGCCGAGCCCGAAGGCAGCACCGCATCCACGGCAATCACATTGTCGCGGGTGGTGCCGTAACGGAGCGAGCGGGTGCCGCAGGAATTGTTGCCGGTCATGCCGCCGAGCGTCGCGCGGGAGGCGGTGGAGGGATCGACCGGGAACCACAGCCCGTGCTGCTTCAGCTGCCGGTTCAGTTCGTCCAGCACCATGCCCGGCTGCACGATGCAGCGCCGCGCGGCCGGGTCCACCGACACCAGCCGGTTCAGATATTTGGAGCAATCGACCACCAGCGAATGGTTGATGGTCTGGCCGCATTGGGAGGTGCCGCCGCCGCGGGCGACCACGCTCACGCCCTCGGCACGGGCAATCGCAAGCGCGCGCTCCGCCTCGGCCTGGGTCCGGGGAACCACCACGCCCAAGGGCATCATCTGATAGGACGAAGCGTCCGTCGCATAGCGCCCGCGGGTGAACGGATCGAACAGGACCTCGCCCACATTTTCGGACTTGAGACGCCTTTCCAGGCCGGGGCTTAGCACGAGTGTCATGGCCGTCTTATGGGGTCAGCCGCCCTTGTGCACAAGGGCAGGACATGTGAAGAAAAGCCGCGACCAAAACCCCAAAATGCCGAGACGCCATGCCCGCCAATACCCCCCGCATTGCCGGCCGTCATTTCCTTCAGATTCCAGGCCCAACCCCTGTCCCGGACCGCATTTTGCGGGCCATGGACCGGCCGACCATCGACCACCGGGGGCCGGAATTCCAACTGCTGGGGCAGCGCGTTCTCTCCGGCATCAAGACCGTGTTCAAGACCAAGGGCGCAGTCTTCATCTACCCCTCTTCGGGTACGGGCGCGTGGGAGGCTTCGCTCTCCAATCTGCTGTCCCCCGGCGACCGCGTCCTGATGTACGAGACGGGCCATTTCGCGACCCTGTGGAAGAATATGGCGGTGAAGCTGGGCGTGAAGCCCGAATTCATCGAATCGGACTGGCGCGGCGGGGTGGACGCGGACGCCATCGAGGCGCGTCTGCGCGAAGACAAGAATCACGAGATCAAGGCGGTTTGCGTCGTCCACAACGAGACCTCGACGGGGGCGCTTTCGGACGTGGCGGCCGTGCGCAAGGCCATCGACGCGGCCGGCCACCCTGCGCTCCTGCTGGTGGACACCATCTCCTCGCTCGGCTCGGCCGATTACCGGCACGATGAATGGGGCGCGGACGTGACGGTTGCGGGCTCGCAGAAGGGGCTGATGCTGCCGCCGGGGCTCGGCTTCACGGCCGTCAGCGAGAAGGCGCTGAAGGCCTCCAAGCAGGCCAAGCTGCCGAGGAGCTTCTTCTCGTGGGAGGACATGATCGGCCCCAACGCATCGGGCTTCTTCCCCTACACACCGGCGACCAATCTGCTGTACGGGCTCGCCGAAGCCATCGACATGCTGCACGAGGAAGGATTCGACCGCGTCTTCGCCCGGCACAAGCGCCATGGCGAGGCGACGCGCCGGGCGGTGCGCGCCTGGGGGCTCGAAATCCTCTGCCGCGATCCGAAATGCTATTCGCCGGTGTTGACCGCCATTCTGATGCCCACTGGCCACGATGCGGACGCGTTCCGCAAAGTGGTGCTCGAACATTTCGACATGTCGCTCGGCCAGGGCCTGTCCAAGGTCGCGGGCAAGGTGTTCCGCATCGGCCATCTCGGCGACACCAACGACCTGACGATCATGGGCGCGCTGACGGGCGTGGAGATGGGTTTCCAGATCGCGGGCGTGCCGCACAGACAAGGCGGCGCACAGGCGGCGATGGACTATCTCGCCGAGGCCGCCAAATTGCCGATGGAAAACGCCGCCGAATGATTGTGGAATAGAAGGCGCGAGGGCACGGGGAGGAAACGATGAAGCGCACATTCAGAGCCACCAATGTCGTGCTCATCCTCCTCTGCGCGATGTATTTTATCACCTATATCGTGCGCCAGAATGTCAACACGGCGGGCGGCCCGATCCAGCAGGAGTTCGGGCTTTCCAACACGCAATTGGGCCTGATCTTCTCCGCCTATGGGATTCCCTATCTGCTGTTCCAGATCATCGGCGGCTGGACGGCGGACCATTTCGGGCCGCGGCGGACGCTGTTCTTCAGCGGCATCGTGTGGGCGGGCGCGACCGTACTGACGACCTTCGCGTTCGATTTCTATTCCCTGTTTGGATTGCGCGTGCTGATGGGTTTCGGCGTCGGCGCGACTCTGCCGACGGCGACCCGCGCGATGCAGCATTGGGTGGAAGCGCGCAAACGCGGCTTCGCGCAAGGGATCACGCACGCCTTCGCGCGGCTGGGCAATGCGGCGACGCCGCTCCTGATCGCAGGGCTCATGTCGGTCGTGGAATGGCGCGGATCGTTCGTCGTGGTGGGCCTCGCCGGGTTCGTCTGGGTGGCGATCTGGCTCTGGTATTTCCGCGACGATCCGAAAGAGCATCCCTCCATCACCAAGGCGGAGCTCGATCTTCTGCCGCACCGGCCGAAGGGGCCCAAGCCCGTGGTGCCGTGGGCGCATCTGATCCAGCGCATGTGGCCGGTGACGGTGACCTATTTCTGCTATGGCTGGAGTCTGTGGCTGTATCTCAATTGGCTGCCGCTGTTCTTCAAGAACACGTACAGTCTCGACATCAAACAGTCGGCGATTTTCGCGACCGGCGTGTTCCTCGCGGGTGTCGTGGGCGACACGCTGGGCGGCGTGTTCTCCGATGCGATCTATCACCGGACCGGCAATGTGCGGCTGGCGCGGCTGTCCATCAGCGTGCTCGGTTTCGGAGGCGCGCTGCTGTCGCTGCTGCCCATTCTGTACGTGCGCGACATCAACATCGTGGCGCTATGCCTGACGAGCGGCTTCTTCTTCGAGGAGCTGGTGATCGGACCGATGTGGGCGATCCCGATGGACATCGCGCCGAAATATTCCGGCACGGCCGCGGGGCTGATGAACACGGGCTCGGCGCTTGCCGCGATTTTGTCGCCTGCGATTGCCGGCTATGTGATCGACGCGACGGGGAACTGGTATCTGCCGTTCATCATGTCCATCGGCGTTCTGCTGGTGGGCGCGGTGATGTCGTTCGCGATGCATCCGGAGCGGCAATTCACGGAAGAAGCCATGCCGCTGGGCAAGCCAAGCGCAGCGCCCGCGGAATAAACTCCAATTACAACCCTCCCCTTGAGGGAGGGTCGAAGCGGGAGGCGCGCGATAGCGCGACGAGGGCTTCGGGGAGGGGACATTCGACGCACATCCCCTCCCCGAAATTCATCTCGCTGCGCTCGAAGAATTTCGACCCTCCCTCAAGGGGAGGGTTTGTAATTGGTGCTCAGCATCTTCTTCGCGCGGGCGATTGCGAGAAGCGTCGGATAGAACTGCACGAAGGTCGTATCCACTGCGCCATTGTCCGCGTGGTAAGAATAGCAGTCCGCGGAGCGCGCGATCATCGCGGACGGAGCTGTGGTCCCTGAAACCTTAGAACGCGCCGCCACCGAGCGTCGCCGGAAAAACCCACCCTCCCCTTGAGGGAAAATAGCCTCCCATTAAGGTGAGACCGGCGACGGGGCGTCGGCTGCAATCGCCCTGTCCACGGCCGGTTCGTCGGGCAGCACGATCGTCATCGGCTTCACCAGCGAAAGCCCGTCTTGCTGTTCCGCAAAATAACCGGAGAGGGCATCCTCCGGCTCGGCGTTCAGGTGCTGCTCGGTTTCAATCGACAGGAAACGGGACTGGCCGGCGGCAAGAGTTTCCATGAACAGGACCGCCCGGTAGGGATGCCGCGACCGTTCGAGCCAGGCAAAGGAATACGCACCCGGCGGCAGATCCAGAACCAGGCATTCGCCGGGATTGATTCCGCCGACATCGACCTGATTCAAATAGACATCGGCCGCAGTGAGGTTTTCCGTTTCCTGGTCAAATTGCGCCTCGGGAAAATGCCAGTGGCCCAGGAACACATAGACGCGGGCCTTGCCGGCCGGCACATCGCCCGATTTGGCGGCCTCGCTCCAATCCGATGGAGCGTGTTCCTGATGGGCCGGCGTGGTCTCGTTGAGGCTGCTGCCAAAACACCCGCAGAGAAGAATGGCCAGCAGAGGGATGGGCCATGAAGCTTTTCCGGCTCGAGGAAATTTGCGCATAGCGGGAACGGACGGAAACCAAGCGGCGGGCGGCGCACGCGTTTAAGATTGTAAGGGGAGCCGATGCAAATTCCTCATGACTCTTCGTTCAGGCTGGAGAAGGACGGCCCGTCTTCCGCCGTGGGGTCGCCGGCACCGCACCCCGAGCGGCAATTCACGGAAGAGGGAATGCCGTTAAGCCGAGCGCGGCGCCTGCGGAATAATCCACCCTCCCCTTGAGGGTCGAAGGGCGAAAAGCGAAAGGTCCAGTGGACCTTTCGCCGCCCGGAGCTCGAAATTTCGAGCCATGCGAGAAATTTCGGGGAGGGGATATTCTCACCGAAGCGTCCCCTCCCCGATCCGCCTTCGCGAAGTGCTACGGCGGCTCGACCCTCCCTCAAGGGGAGGGTTTGTAATTGGTGCTCAGCGTCTTCTTCGCGCGGGCGATTGCGAGAAGTGTCGGATAGAACTGCACGAAGGTCGTATCCACCGCACCATTGTCCGCGTGACAGGAATAGCAATCGGCGTTACGCGCGATCATCGTGGATGGAGCCGCCTGGTCCCTGAAACCGTAGAACGCCCAGCCGCCGCGAGCGGCATCCTTTACATGCAGTTCGGTCTGAACGATATCGGTCTGGAACTGACCGCTTTTGTTGATCGAGCCGTTGCCTTCGCCGCGCCTCACTTCGAGCACCAGCATGGTCTTGTCGGGCCAGGCCCCGTTCTTGACGAAGGCGTCATAGCTTTGCGGATTCACGAAGACGTTGGTGAACGAATGCGTGCCCGGCGTCGCAAAGGGCAGATAGGACATGTCCAGTCCGGACGACAAAAACACCCATGTGCGGTAATTCGCGGGGAATTGGAGCCTGCCGCCCGCGTCATAGACCGGCCCGCCCGGCGCGGCGGTTTGCGCGCGTGGCGCAATCGCCGCAATCGTCAACGCAGCAGCGCAGACCCCCATCGCCAAACCGATGCGAACGCAACCCCTCATCATCGCAGCGCGTCCGCAAAAGCGAGCCACGCGCTCGTACCCGACAGAGAAAACAACAGCGGCTTGAACACACCCACCATGCCGGCGCCCCACAGCGTCGCCGGATGAACGCGGCCGCGCGACATCAGATCGTACGCAATGACCATGGCAATAAAGATATCGGTACCGAGGAACAATCCTATGGGACCGCCCACATGAATCTGGGTGAGGAAGCGTCCGACCGCGGCGGTCAGGAGCGAGATCGTCGCCAGCAATATCAGCCGCTTGTGCGCCTGCAAATGCCGCCTCAATACGATGGCCACCGTCACCAGCACACCGAACGCAATGATGTCGCCCAACGGAATGGCAAAGAACATGCGCGGGTCGCCGGCGCCGCCGCCGCGCCGAAGCGTCTCGACGGAAACCGCAACGCCAAGCACGAACATCCCGGCCGCCAGCGCCGCGCCCGCCACCCCCAGGCGGCGATGGATGTCGGTGCGGTGTCCGGCCACCAGCGACGTCTGGACGATGAACAGCCCTATCCAAGCGGTGAAGAACGCTCCGTGCAGCTCGTAAAGCGGCGTCAGCGGCGGCATCGTGGCGAGGCGCAGGAAGTAGCTCGGCGCGAAACCCACGAACACGGCCATCGCGGCCAGAAGCGCCATTCCGGTGAAGAAAACGCGATCGGTGTTCCGGCGGGCCGTCTGTTCAAACGCCAATGTCACGGGCAAGCCCCCCATGCGCGGATCAAGCGATCGTTCGCGAACTTACCGGATGGGGCGAACGGCAACAATCGCCGCGGGTTCCCTCTCCCCCAACTCGCCCAAGCGGATTGGCGTGAATTCACTTGCGGACAATCCGGAAAAGGTGCCCGATGCCGGGTGCGGTTCGAACCCGAGGTCACGAAATGTCCTGCAAGCTGAAGGCCCACGCGGCGCTGGCGATACTCCTGCTTGCTTCGTCCCCCGGTTGGGCGATGTCGATTCAGAACGTCCCGGCCAACCGGCTGGGCGCGCCGCAGTTCAGCGATCCGTCCACAGCTTCGCAAAGCCCCTATTCGGGGTCGGTTCAGACTTATGGCACGCAGAATAGCGGGTCGTTCGGGATTGGCGGGTCGGGGCGCCTCACCATCGGCGTCGGGACCTCGGGGTTCAACGGGCGCACGCCCGATGCGCCCTTTTCCATGATCAACCCCGGATACCCCCAGTCCAATCCGGGTTTTCCCAATTCCGGCTTCGGTTTCGGCTACCCGAATTCCAACCCCGGCATGTCCGACTTCCAGGGTCCGGGCTCCGCCATGATGGACCCGACATTCGGCCCCAACGGTACGTATACGCCCGGCCTTCACGGCCCCGGCCGTTAAAGATCGGCGATTCGGCGCCGAACGCGGCCTTACGGCTTCACTTCACCACCATCTCGGTGAAGGGATAGACATAGGCCTGAAGCGTGATCAGCAGGCCCACCAGGACCGCCAGCACGATCGAGTGCTTGAACACGAAACGCAGGATCGTGCCTTCGTGGCCCACCCACCCCGTGGCGGTAGAGGCCACCACGATGGATTGCGCATCGATCATCTTGCCCATGACGCCGCCCGATGAGTTCGCCGCCGCCATCAGGATGGGGGAGAGACCGAGCTGCTCCGACGTGATGCGCTGCAAATTCCCGAACAGCAGGTTCGAGGCCGTGTCGGACCCCGTCGTCGCCACGCCCAGCCAGCCGAGCAGCGTGCCGAAGAAGGGGTACAGAACACCGCTCGCGGCGAAGGCCAGCCCAAGGGTCGCGTCCACGCCCGCGTAGCGCGTCAGGGTCGCCAGCGCCACCATGGCCGAAATCGTGATGAGGGAATATTTCACCACGCCGAAGGTCTGGATGTAGACCACCAGCATACGCTTGGGTGAAAAGCCCATGAAGAATCCGGAAATGATGGCGGTGACCAGAATGGCCGTGCCGCTATAGGAGAGGAAGAAGAACCGGAAGAAGGCGGGCTCGGGCGTCGGCATGGGCGCGACCGGCGGTGTCCTCAGCACCAGATTGTGCAGGCCCCCGATATCGAATCTCGGGGAGAAAATGTCATCGAGAAAGGCTTTGACCGGCGGCATACCCCACGTCACCAGGATGATGCAGAGAAGAACCAGGGGCAGCCACGCCTGCCATACCTCGGTGGAACTCGCCTGCGTACCCAGGGGCTTGGGCACCGGCATGGTCGAGTGCGAATGGTCCGCGCTCCGCAGCGCGGCCGATGTCCAGATCGTCCTGGGTTGCCAGACATACAGAAAGCCGCGCAGGCAGAAGAGGCAGATGACCGCCGCGCCGATCGCGGCAAGCGAGGGGCTGATGTAGTTCGAGATGGCGAACTGCGAGACGCCGAAGGTAAGACCGCAGATGAGCGCCGCCGGCCAGATCTCCTTGGCCGCGCGGAAGCCCGCGAAGGCCCAGATCAGCCAGAACGGCACGACGACGGAGAACAACGGCAATTGGCGGCCGACCATGGCGCCGAGCATGTTGTAATCGAGCTGAGTTGCCTGCTGCAGCCCCGTGATCGGCGCCCCCAGCGCCCCGAAAGCGACGGGTGCGGTATTGGCGATGAGCGAGAGACCCGCCGCGGCAAGCGGCGAGAAGCCGAGGCTCATCAGGATGGAGCCGGTCATCGCGACGGGGGTTCCGAATCCCGACGATCCTTCGAAGAAGGCGCCGAGCGCAAAGGCGATCAGCAAAAGCTGCAGCCGCCGGTCCTGCGTGATGGCGCCGATCGATTGTTGAATGATGGCGAAGGCGCCTTTTTCCACCTGAAGCCGGTACAGGAAGATCACGTTGACGATAATCCAGCCGATCGGGAAAAACCCCGAAAGCACGCCGAGTGCGACCGCGCGCAAGGCGAGGCCGGTGGGCATCCCATAGACCGCAATTGCGATCAGCGTGGCCACGATCACGGCCACCACCGCCGCGAGATGGATTTTCATCTTCCCCGATGCGATGAGAGCGAGCAATAAAATGGTCGGAACCGCCGCGATGGCGGTCGACAACACCGCATTGCCCAACGGATCGTAAGTCTGGCTCCACATGGAATTCCCCCCGGCTCCCTTTTGCCGCAAGTGTTGGCATTTATCCGAGCGCCGTAAAGGGGTGCTGCGCGGTATTTGTGCTAATAGTCCCGGCGCATGATCGAGCTTCCCGCCCCCGACACGGCCACCATCGCCAAGCGCGCCGAAATCGCCGCCGCACTGACGCGCATCGTGCCCGATGGCGTGATCGGTGATGAGGCGACCCTGACCGCCTTCGATTGCGATGCGCTGACCGCCTATCGCCAGCGGCCGCTGCTCTGCGTGCTGCCGGAGAACGCCGATCAGGTGTCGGCCGTGCTGGCTTATGCGGCGCGCGAAAACATCCGCATCGTGCCGCGCGGAGCAGGCACGTCGTTGTCGGGCGGCGCGCTTCCCCTGGCGGACGGTATCCTGCTCGGGCTCTCGCGGATGAGGCGCATCTTGGAGATCGATTATGACAATCGTTGCGTCGTGGTGCAGCCGGGCGTGACGAATGCATCGGTAACGCGCGCGGTCCAGGCGGCGGGCTTCTATTACGCCCCCGACCCCTCCAGCCAGATCGCCTGCACCATCGGCGGCAATGTGGCGGAGAATTCCGGCGGCATCCACTGCCTGAAATACGGGCTGACGACCCAGAACCTGATGGGCGTGGAACTCGTCCTGATGAGCGGCGAGCGGCTGAGACTTGGCGGGAAACATACAGGCGATGGCGGGCTCGATCTCCTGAGCGTGGTGTGCGGCTCGGAAGGCCTCCTCGGCGTGGTGACGGAGGCCACCTTGCGCATTCTGCCGCGCCCCCCCGTGACGCAGACATTGCTGATCGCGTTCGATACGGTGCGCGCGGCGGGGGAAACGGTCGCGGCCATCATCGGAGGCGGCATCGTTCCCGCAGCGCTCGAATTCATGGACCGGCGCTGCATCGACGCGGTGGAGGCGTTCTGCGCACCGAATTATCCGCGCGACGCGGACGCCATCCTGATCGCCGAAATCGACGGCATGCCCGCGGAAGTGGCGGAGGATTCCCGGCGCATCGCGGAGATCGCACGAACCTGCGGCGCCACCTCGACGCGCGAATGCGTGGACGAAGCCGAGCGCGCGCGGGTGTGGTCGGGACGCAAGGCCGCGTTCGGTGCCATGGGGCGGCTCGAACCAGACATGCTGTGCATGGACGGCACGATTCCCCGGAAGGCGCTGCCCGATGTGCTGGATAAGATTTCCGCGCTGTCGGAGCGCTATGGGCTGGTGTGCTGCAACGTGTTCCATGCGGGCGACGGCAATCTGCATCCGCTCATCGTGTTCGACTGCATGAAGGGGGACGCGCTGGAGCGCGCCGAAGCGTTCGGCGCCGACATCCTGCGGCTGTGCGTGGAGATGGGCGGCGTCCTGACCGGGGAGCATGGCGTGGGCGTCGAGAAGAAGGCGCTGATGGGCGAGATGTTCTCCGACACCGATCTGGCGCAGCAGGAGCGGCTGAAATGCGCCTTCGATGCGCGCGGACTGCTCAATCCGGGGAAGGTGTTTCCGATTCTGCATGCCTGCGTGGAATTGGGCCGCATGCATGTGCAGGGAGGGCACCTCCCCTTTTCCAATTTGCCGCGGCTGTGATGGGCAAGGGTTGGTCGTCCCCCCCACCCCTACGCCTCCCCACAAGGGGGAGGGGATTGCTTGCATCGTTCGCACCTCCCCCATGTGGGGAGGTCGAGCCACGGAGCGGCTCGGGTGGGGGGACACTCGCCCGCACATGAGCGATTCAAAGATCATTGCTCCGTATACTGAGGCTGGCATCGCCGAAGCCGTGCGCGAGGCGGCGGAGAAAGCCGCGCCGTTCGAGATCGTGTCGGGCGCGACCAAGCGCGATTACGGCCGCCCGGTCAAAGCCGGCTCTGTGCTCGACGTCAGCGCGCTGTCGGGGATCGTGAAATACGAGCCGGAGGAATTGGTGCTGACGGTGCGCGCAGCCACACCGATGCGCGAGATCGAAGCAGCCCTTGCCGAAAAGAAACAGATGCTCGCGTTCGAACCGGCCGATTGGGGACAGCTGTTCGGGACCCCGGCGGGCCGCGCCACACTAGCGGGCGTGGTGGCGACCAATGCGTGCGGCTCGCGGCGCGTCAAAGCGGGCGCGGTACGGGATTCCGTCATCGGCTGCCGTTTCGTGAACGGACGCGGCGAGATCGTCAAAGCCGGCGGCCACGTGATCAAGAACGTGACCGGCTTCGATCTGCCCAAGCTGATGTGCGGCGCATTCGGCACGCTCGGCGTCTTGACCGAGATCACCGTGCGCGTGAGCCCCCTGCCGGAATGCGTGGCGTTCTTATCCGTGCGTGGCTGCGACGCCGAAGCAGGGCTTCGCGTTTTGCGGGAGGCCGCGGCGATGCCGGTCGACGTGTCCGGCCTCGCCTATGTCCCCCGCGAAGACACCGCCCATGTCCGGGTGGAAGGAACGCCTGCTGCCGTCGCCGAGAAGGTTCTTCTTCTGGGGCAGCGCTTTTCGGATCGCGATTGCGTCACGGTGGAAGGCCCGCGCGCGAACGGATTGTTCCGTGGACTGAGCGACGGGTCCGATTTCATTTGCGATGATGCGGATATTTGGCGGCTGTGCGTGCCCGCAACCAATGCGGCTGCGGCCGTGAAAGAGTCGCGGCCGCGGTTCTGGTACGCCGATTGGGCGGGCGGATTGCTGTGGCTCGACCTGCCGGCGGACGAGGAGACGGCGGCGCGGTTGCGCGCGATCACGGCGCGGTCCGGCGGTCACGCGACCCTGATGCGGGCAGGCGCAGACGCCCGGGCGCGCTTCGCATTTGAGCCTGAAAAGCCGGCCCGCGCGGACATCACGCGGGCCGTCAAAGCCGCGTTCGATCCCAAGCGCATCTTCAATCCCGGCCGGATGTTCGAAGGAATCTGATGCGCACCAATTTCCGCGCCGGACAATTGGCCGATCCGCACATCAAGGAAGCGGAAAAAGCGCTGCGCACTTGCGTGCATTGCGGCTTCTGCACGGCGACCTGTCCCACCTATCTCGTGCTCGGCGACGAGCGCGACGGTCCGCGCGGGCGCATCGTGCTGATGCAGCACATGCTGGAAAGCGGTGCGCCGCCGACGGCCGAAACGGTGAAGCATCTGGACCAGTGCCTGTCCTGCCTCGGGTGCAAAACGGCGTGTCCTTCGGGCGTGGATTATTCCGCGCTGATCGAGACGTCGCGCATCCATATCGAGGAGCATTACCGGCGGCCTTTGGGCGAGCGTGCGTTCCGCGCGTTCATCCTGTTCGTGCTGACGCGGCCCAAACTGTTTGCGGCGATGTCGGGGCTGGGCCGCACCTTTGCGCCGATTGCATCGCGGCTTCCCGGCAAACTCGGACTGATGGCCCGCAAGGCGCAGATCGCACCGAAGCGCCGCCCCCTATCCCTAACCCCTCCCCGCGTTGGGGGAGGGGACTCGGGGCGGGTCCTGCTGCTGCCCGGGTGCGTGCAGCGGGTGCTGGCGCCGGAGACCGATTCGGCGGCCACGCGCGTGCTGGCGCGTCAGGGCATGTGCGTCGAAGCACTGCCCGAGACGGGCTGCTGCGGCGCGCTCGCCTATCACATGGGCAAAGCCGACTCCGGCAAAGCAGCGGCACGGGCGATTCTGCGCGCCTTCGAAACGGAAGCTGCGAAAAACAATATAGAGGCCGTGCTCATCACGGCGAGCGGCTGTTCGGCATTTCTCAAAGATTATGGCCGCGTCTTCGCCGGCGAGCCTGAATGGAAGGCGCGCGCGGACGCGTTCGTCGCGAAGGTGAAGGATTTTTCCGAACTCGCAAAACCGGCTGCCGCGGCACCTCCGGACGGCGCGCCGGTCATCGCCTACCACCCGCCCTGCTCGCTGCAGCACGGCCAGCGTTTGCATGGCCGCGGCGAAGCAATGCTGAAAGCGGCGGGATTCACGCTCGCGCCCATTCCCGACGCGCATCTCTGCTGCGGCTCGGCGGGAAGCTACAGCCTGCTCCATCCCGAAATCTCCGGCGAATTGCGGGCCCGCAAATTGGCGGCGATCCGCTCGACCGGCGCTGGCGTGATCGCGTCGGCCAATGTCGGCTGTCTCACCCATCTCGCAGGCGAACTGCCGGTCGTGCACGTCGCCGAACTGCTCGATTGGGCGCAGGGCGGCCCGAAGCCGGATTTAGGCTAGACGCGCCTAGCCCGCCTGTTTCGGCTTCGGCGCTGTTACCGGTGCAGTCTGCAATTCGTTGGTGAGCAGCTTCTTTGCGTCGTCATAATGCTTGTTGGCTGCAGCGTCATCGCCGTCCATGCACTCCATGATGCCGACCTGGAACACCGCGCGTGCCGCAGCCACGTTCGGAGACCTTGTTCCCTTGTCGATGAGGGCGCTGACGTCGCCACCCACCTTCTGGCAATCCGCCTCGCCCGCCGACGCTGCCGGAGTTGTGACGGAAGGAGAAGGGGCATTGGCCGGCGCGGCCGCTGCCGCGGTCCACAATGCTGCACCAAGAACCAAACTGGACACGAAGGTCTTTGAGCCACGCATTTGAAATCTCCCAAAAGCTTAACTTGCTTTTACGAGATTAGAAGACGGTCGCCGCGAGACGTTGATCTACGTCAACCTTGCCTGAAACAAAACGCTGGGAAATTAAGCCTCGTTTCATGCGCCTTCGCGCAGGAGATCGAGCGGACGAAGCAAGGGCTCGTCGCTCGCGCGAAGGAGAATCGAATCTTCCGATGCGCGGTGGCTGTGCGGACGCCATGCGGGACATGCGACGACGTCACCCCGCGACCACGCGAAGATTTGGCCGTCTATGGTGGTTTCGCCTGCGCCTTGCGCCACTGCATAGATGTTGTTCGCCGTCGTCCGGTGCGTGGCTGTCGAGATGCGCGGGTCGAGCCGCATCATGGATAGGCCGATGGTCTTCATCGCCGGTTCGCCCAGCGCGATCTCGGTGCCGCGGGGTCCGGCGGGATCGCGCGGGGCGTTATCGAGGCGATCGAGCGTATCTGCCCATGCAAACCGCATCGGTGAACGCGTGGCGGTTTCGGTGAACGGCTCATACACATCCGGATGCGGTTCGAAGAACATCGGCTCCAGCGCGTGGATCAGCGGCGTATCGAGGAAGTCGATCCAATAAGCGGGTGCTGACGATTCGTTGCCATGCCCGTGCCAGTGCCAGTTCGGCGTCAGCAGCACGTCGCCCGGCCCCATCGGTATCTTCGCGCCGTTCACCACCGTATAGGCGCCGGGCTCCGCATCAACCACAAGGCGAAGCGCATTGGGCGTGTGACGGTGCGAGCGCGCCCGCTCGGACGGCAGGATCATCTGGTAGGCCGCAAGCAACGTGCGCGTGGTCGCGTAATCGTTGCCGGGGACAGGATTGAACAGGATCAGATTGCGCCGTTCGGCGAGTTCGGTGTTGATGAGGCGGCCCGCCGCATCAAGCGCGGCCTTCGCCTGATCGTAGCGCCAATGCGCCGGCACGAAGGTTTTTCGCGGCTCGTCCCAAAGCGATGGCGTGGGCTTGTTCCAGCCCGGGCCGGCATGCATCGGCTTCAGCAGCGCGTAAAGCTCGGAGAGGCTCGCGGCGCGCGCGAGATCGGGCGGGGACGGCGTGACGTTCGACATGGAACGAGAGTGCCGGATGAGGCGATGGTTGTCATCCGTGCCACGGGGCGGGTTAAGCCCCTCTTATCGCCGCGATCAGGGGCGCGGGATCGGCGGGCGGCGAACCGCCACGCCAGGCGACCATTCCGTCGGGCCGGACAAGAGCGAGCGCGCTTTGGTAAAGCGCCGCGATCTCCGGGTTCGCGATGTCCGCGACTTCCAGCGGCATGTCCGCCGCGCGTGCGGCGGACATCAGCGCGCTTGCATCGGGTGGGTCATCGCCAAATCGCAACAGCACGAAATTCCGGCCGAACAGATCGAGCGTCGAACGGCCGGGGCCGAGCCAGGCATGCGGCGCGCGATGGCCGGGCCGGGCGGTCTGCTCATAGCTCGTGACCGTGTCTTCGGGTTCGGGCGTGCCGTCGGGCACAATCGCGGGCGAGCCTTCGTAGCGGTAGCCCAGATGTATCCCGATGGAGAACCATTCGCGGCGCATCGTCTCGGTGTAGGCGCGGCCAAAATTTGCGCGCGCGATGTCGCCGGCCGCACCCGGTTCGAAGGCTTCCGGCGGCGGCTTCAACAGTCGCGGGGTGAGCATGCGGCGCAAATTTCCGCTCGCCTCGCGCACATTGCGGATGGCGACGGGCTTGCGCTCGATCTCGTAGGAATCGAGCAGCTGCGGCCCGCCCCAGCCGCGCAAGGCGGCTGCCAATTTCCAGGAGAGATCGACCGCGTCCTGAATTCCCATATTCATGCCGAAGCCGCCGGTCGGCGAGGTCAAATGCGCGGCATCGCCGGCGAGAAAAGCGCGGCCTCCGCGAAAACGGTCCGCCACAAGCTCGCGCCGCACCCACGGCATGATGGAGAGAATCTCGAAATCGAAATCGCGTCCGACCGCGGTGATTATGTGCTCCCGGATTTCGCTTTCGGAATAGGTGCGTTTCTCCGCGCTGCCGACGATGGAGAAGCGGAAGCGGTCGCGGCCGTTGATGGCGACGATGGTGGCAAACGTGCCTTCCGCGCGGATGACGATGAAGCGGTAGAACTCGCCCTTGTCGTGCAGCGTGTTGAAACGCGGACAGCGGAAGATCGCATTTGTCGTATAGGTCAGCGCGGGATTGCCGCTCATCGGAATGTCGAGCAGCGTCCGCACGGTGCTCGCCGCGCCATCCGTGCCGACGAGATAATCGGCTTCGATCGTCTCTTCGCCTGCCGCCGTCGCCACGCGCGCGACGACGCCCGCCGCGTTTTGCGTGAACCCGGTCAGCTCGGCGCCGTAGCGGATGCTCACATGCGGAAACATGCGGACAAAACGTGCGAGGATCGGATCGAACATGTCCTGGGGGCAGCGCTCGCGCTTTTCCGGACTTTGCGGCGGGCAGGACTCGCCGTCGAGGGTCGGCATGGGCTCGCGCCCGAACTCGTAGCCGGTTACCGCGCTGACCCAGATGTAATCCTGTTTGTAATTGCGCGGATAAGGAGACGCCCGCACCCAATCGGCGATGCCCCAGCGGCGGCAGAACTCCATCGTCCGTACACCGACGAGGTCCATGCGCGGCTGGGTGACGGCGCCGTCGGTCTTTTCGATCAGCGTGCAGGGAATTCCGCGCCAGCCCAAATCGCCGGCGAGCGCCAGCCCGACCGGCCCTGCGCCGGCGATCAGAACGGGCGTCTTCATTTTTGCGCGCGGCGCAGCACGTAGTTGAAGACGCCCTGGAAAATATCGGGCCGCGCGGCATAGGCGCCTTTGACGCGCGCCTGTTCGGGATCGCCCACGAGCTTCGCCCCGCCCGCCCATTCGGCCATAAGCTGCACCTCGCAGGCTTGATTGATCTTGAGCGCGAGCCAGACGGCTTCTTCCATGGTGGTTGCCGTGGTGACGATGCCGTGGTTGCGAAGCAGCAGCGCGCCGTGCCCGCCCAATGTGCGCGCCACCGATTTTCCCCGCGCCTGGGTGACGATCAGTTCGGTGGTTTCGTCGAATACGGGGAGGCCATTGGCAAAGAACGCGCCGTCATTGGACACCGCCTGCAGCGGCTTACCGAGGGAAGAAAACACCACGGCATGGACCGCGTGTGTATGAATGACCGCGTTGCAGTCGGGGCGCGCCCGCAGCACCTCGGAATGGATGAACACCTCATTGTGCCGGCCGCCGCCGCCCGAGACCTTGTTGCCTTCGATATCGACGGTGATGATGTTTTCGTCGGTCATCTCTTCGAGCCCGATGCCGGCGGGCTTCATCAGGAACAGATTGGGATCGTCGGGCAGCCGCAAGCTGACATGGCCCGCCACATAATCGCCCTGCTTCTCGTGCGCGAGCACCCGGCCCGCATCGGCGAGCAGCTTCTTCAGCTTGTCCATGTAAGCACCTTCAGGGCGGCTGCCCCCTCCGTCCGCTGACGCGGCCACCTCCCCGGTAAACGGAGGAGGAAAACTAATGCCTGGCGAGCGCGGATCGCGAGGCCATTTCGCGCTGCGCATCGGGCGTCATTGAACGTTCGAGCATGAACGTGGTGGCGCCTGCGGCCAGCATGGGCAGCGCGCCGATCAGAAAGATCGTCGGCAGAGGAACCTGCAGGTAGATAAGATATCCCGCGATCGCCGGGCCCATCAGCGCGCCGATGCGCGCGGCCGCGAAGGCAGCGCCCGTTCCGGTCGAACGGATGGAGGTCGGGTACACCATGCCCGAGACCGCGTTCACCCCGATGCCGCCGCCGAGAACCAGGATGCCGGAAATCAGGGACAACACGATGGTCACGACGGTCCCCGCATCGACCACACCCAACGCGGCAACCGGAATGGCGCCCAGCAGCATGATCATGGTGATGATCGAAATGCCGCGCTTGTCCAGAAGCCAGCCGACACACCAGGCAAAGCCCGCGCCGGCCTGAAAAAACGCCGAGGTGGTCTGCGCCATGGGAATCGACATCTGATGCGAAACTTTGGAGAGCAGCGTCGCCAGCGAAGCCGAGAGGAAGAAATGCGTGACGAAGGAGAAACCGAGCGCAAGCCAGAGGAAGAAGGTCATCGCCGCGCGGCCTTCGGTGAAGAGATGCTTCACCGGCACGCCGGTCTTGGCAACCTCCTTGATGAAGAACTCGGTATCGGCGGCGAATTCCGCATGGGGCTTCAGCTTCCTGGCATAACCCAGGATGCGTTCCTTCGAACCATGCTTCAGCACGAGATAACGGACCGATTCCGGCAAAGCGAACAGCAGGACAAAACCAATCGCGAGCGAGGTGATACCGCCCACGAAGAAAATCGCCTTCCAGCCGTAATCGACCGTCAGTGCGGCGGCAAGAAAACCGCCGCCCGAAGAGCCGACGGTATAGCCCAGATAAAGCAGCGTGATCTTGAGCCCGCGGGTCTTGGTCTGGGCGTAATCGGCGACCAGTGAAATCGCCATGGGCATGCCGCCGCCGATGCCGAGCGCAGAAATGAACCGGACAATGGAAAGCTCCACGATATTCGTGGTGAACGACAGGCCGATGGTGAAAATGGAGAATATGAAGACCGCCAGCAGAATGGATCTCCGCCGGCCGATACGGTCGGCCAGCATGCTGAAGGCGACCGCCCCTACCATCCAGCCGAAGATATTGATGTCGGCAACCAGACCCGTCATCAGGGCGGGTGCGATGCCCCAATCCTCGATGATGGCGGGTGCGGCATAGTTAAGGGACTGCTGATTGAACCCGTCCACCAGCATGACGAGGCAGCACATCAGGAACAGCCCAAGCGGGAAAAATCCCTTTTCCTGGGTTTCGACGACTTCGGCGATATCCACGGATTTCGGCTGTGCCACTTGATCCCTCACACGTTTCCCGCAGGTTTTGGCGCAAGCTACACTGGGGATCGCTTCCCTCCAAGTCCGGGGCTGGCCGAAGGCTTCACAAACCCGGCAGCGATGGCCGCTTTAACCCTGCCGCGGCGGTTTGACGGCCCTCCCCTTGGGGCCTAGATTCCAGCGCGAAAACGGCATTTGCGGCTGATCGTCCGCGGCCCCGAAAAGGGGGCCTGCGGGCTGGATCGCCGAAAGGGGAATCGCAACGCAGGAGTAACCGACCATGAAGAAGCTTGTCCTGGAGACGACGGCGCCCTTCCAGGGGTTGCCGGAACTGGTGGCCTATGACGAGGGACTGTTCGAGAAAGAAGGCCTCGCCATCGAATGGGCCGACCGCGAAAAGGGCGTCGAGAAGAAGACCGACACTTCCATCACCAGCCAGAAGGGCGAAAACCCGTTCGCCAGCCATGGGCGTTTGCTGGAGCAGGGCAAGGCCGACATGTACAACGCCTGCGAGTGGGGAAATTACTGCCGCGTGCAGGACACGGGCGTGGGCTCCCGCCAGCTCGGCCGGCGGGGCATCGTCACCTATGCGGCCATCGTGGTCAGGCCCGATTCGGCTGTCTATACCGCCCAACAGCTCGCCGGTAAGAGCGTCGGCGTGCCCTTCTATTTCGGCACCCATTATCTGGCGCTGCATCTGCTCGAAGGGTTTCTGCCGCGCGAACTGATAAGGGTGGTAAAGGCGCCCAACGGATCGCGCTACCGCTTCGATTCCATGATGCGGGGCGAGCTGGAAGCCACCACCCTGACCGAACCTTACATCACGCTGGCCGAGAAGAAGGGCTGCCGCACCATCGCGTCCGCATTCTACCACGGGACCGAAGTCGCATCCGACCGGGTGGATGCGGAAACCTATGGCGCATTCAACCGGGCAGTGCGCGAGGCAGTCAAGCGCATCAACGCCAACAAGAAGGCGTATCTCCATTACTTCATCGATTACCACAAGGCCAAGGACGCGGAGATCGGAACGCTTGCGCCGGAAGACATCCGCGAAAGCCGCATTCAGGTGTGCGATCCCGCGCCCATCCCGATCGACGAGATGCAGCGCACCTATGATTGGCTGAAGAGCTGGGGGATGCTGGAGGAGACGGCTTCGCCGCTGGAGCTGGTCGACATGCACGTCCAGGCGAAAGCCCATTCCGCGGTCGGCTATCACGCCTGAACGAACACAATCGGGCCTTGCCCTCGTCCTTCGACAGGCTCAGGACGAGGATCATCGCCCTTCCCTCATGCTGAGCTTGTCGAAGCATGAGCTTGTCGAAACAGAGGGCCGAACAGGGCTCGCCTTCACGTCACCCATTTAGGGAATAACCCATGCACGACGTCACCGATCGTAGCCACTGGCACGAACCCAAGGCAGGCGAGAACGCGGGCTTCGGCAAGTTCAAGCGCCCGCCCATGCCCTATGACCGCTTCATCGAAGCCGAGGGCATCCCCTGTTTCCGGGGCATCGGCGTCAAACGGATGCAGGACCTGCCGCTCGGCGACTGGAAGCGGCTGGGCGGGCGCGGCTCCTATATCCAGCTCTTCGGGACGGAGGGGCTGTGGGGCTCCTATGTCGTGGAAGTGCCGGGCGCGGGCGCGCTCAACACCGACAAGCATCTCTACGAGAAGGTCGTGTTCGTCATCGAAGGCCGCGGCACCACCGAAGTCTGGCGCGATGGCGATACCAGGCGCCATGTCTTCGAATGGCAGAAGGGCTCGCTGTTCTCCATTCCGCTGAACACCAACCACCGCTTCATCAATGCAGGGAGCCAGCCCGCGCTGCTCTATTGCGGCACCACCGCGCCCAACATGATGAACCTGCTCGACAACGTCGATTTCCTCTTCAACTGCCCCTACCAGTTCACCGAACGGTTTTCGGGTGCGGAGGATTATTTCAAGCCCAAGGACGATCTCGAGCCCGATCCGGTGCGCGGGCTCGCCATGCGGCGCACCAATCTGATTCCCGACATCGTCAACACGCAGCTTCCCTTGGACAACCGCCGCTCGCCCGGCTATCGCCGCGTCGAGCCCAACATGGCCGGCAACCGGTTTTATTTGTGGATCGGGCACCATGAGACAGGACGCTATTCCAAGGCGCACAAGCATATGTCGGCCGCCGTGCTGCTCTGCGTGAAGGGCAAGGGCTACACCTACACCTGGCCCGCCGATCTCGGCATGACGCCGTGGAAGGACGGCTATGCCGACAAGATCAAGCGCCAGGATTACGAATATGGCGGTATCGTTTCGGCAGCACCCATGTCGGGCGATTGGTTCCACCAGCATTTCGGGATCAGCAAGGACGGCTTGCGCGTGTCCGCCTGGCACGGGCCGAACAATCAGCGCTCGCGGAAGGCGGGCCTGCCGGGCGAGCAGCAGATCGATGCCGGGGCCATCGACATCAAGAAAGGCGGGGCCGCGATTCCCTATTACATGGAGGATCCCCGCATCCGCGAGGAGTTTGCCGAGACGCTCGCGAAGGAAGGCCTCGCGAACCGGATGAACGCGGAATTCTACGACCCCAACTCTTCCGCCGCCGACGAATTGGGCGATGTGATGTAGCGCCCATCCCCTTGCGGGGGAGTTGCCGCTTGCAGTCGATATCTTAGTAGGTAGGGAGAAATCGGCGCGCTACCGAATGTAGCGTGGGATAATACGGAGACAGGAGCAATAGTCCCTGAAGCGACGGCGATTGGCGCTGCAAGCTCTGGTCTTATCCCCGCTCACGCTCCTGACGGAGCTGGAGTAGCAGGGCCTGAATTTGCTCCTTGAGCAAGGGCAGATCGGTCTTGACTGTGCCCCAAACGGTTTCCCATTCGACATCGAAATAGCCATGAACCATTTTGTTGCGCATGCCGCGCATCTCCGGCCACGGCAGTTCCGGATGGCGCACGACGAACGATGGATCCATTTGCAGAATGTGGTTCGCTGCTTCGCCGATAATCTCGATATTCCGTGCGACCGCATCTTGGAGCAGCCGGTTGTGTTCCAGTTCCTCGCCGCTGCCCACCTGTTGAAGGTAGGCCGTCGCGCGCTCGATGGCCTCAGCCATGTGTTCGAGATAATCCTCCACCCGCTCGGGGTGCTTCATAGGGGGACAGCCTGTTCGAGCACACGGTCGCGGAATTTCACCGAGAGAAATTTCGGCGTCAGCACCGATACCCGTACGCCCAACAATTGTTCGGCTTCGTGCTCAAGGCGGGCGAGTGTGAACAATGTTGTTGACGCCGTAGAGTCGACGAGCAAATCGAGGTCGCTTTCCTCCGTGTCAGTACCGGTGAGTACCGAGCCGAAGACGCGCGGGCGGGCGACGTTGTGGCGGCTGACGAGCTGGCGCAACGCCGCACGATGAGTTGCAAGGGCGTCGGAGGGTTTCATAACCATACGCTAACGGAGAACGGGCGCTATGTCCAAAACCACCCCGTGCACGCGCATTCATAAATACCGGGTCAATTCGCGTCTCCGCCAGCGGCGCCTTTGAGAGAAGCAGCCGCGCGCGATACAGCGGCTGTGGAGAATCGCGTCCCTCCGGCTACACGCGAGCTCCGATCCGGCGTATGGTCTTGGGTCTTCGCCGTCGTGTCGAGGGGAAATGCGAGATGACGCAACGGGCCCTGCACGACAAGAGCCGCGATGGCCTGACCAATCGCCTCGAAACCTACGTCCTTACGCATTTCCCGCGCCTTTGGGGTTTCATCATGGCGGTCCCGGCTTTGAGACGCTGGGCCAACAAACAGATCATCGGACTTGCCGCGCGGCGCGCTCCGTGCCGGCCGCATGAGTACAGCTCGATGCCCGTCAAGGGCGACTCGAATGCCGCCATGGCCTGCTATACGTCTTGGGAGTCCTTGACCGACCGCGATTGGTTCTCGCGCCATCTTCCGGTCAAGGTGCTGCCGGCCTATCCCAAGCTCGCCGATATGGCGCAACTCTTCCAGGTACGGCCCCAAGGCCCAATCATCTCGGAAGATTCGACGGTTCTGTTCCTGTCTTTCGCCCAGTGGTTCACGGACGGGTTTCTGATGACGGACGCGGTCGATCGCCGCCGCACGCACACCAGTCACCAGATCGATCTCAATCCGCTCTACGGCCTGACGCGCGAGCAAACCCAAGCCCTGCGTCTGATGTCGGAAGCACCCGGACAAAAAGGCCGCCTCAAATGCGAGGAGATCGACGGCGAAATCTATGCGCCGAAGCTCTATGGCGCGGACGGGCAGATAAAACCGGAATACGCGGTTCTGCGAAAACCGCTTGGGCTGGAGAGTTACCTCGCGAACCTTGAGCCGTCGCGCGCAGCCGAACTGCGCAAGAACATTTTCGCCTTTGGCGGCGAGCGCGCCAACCTGACGCCGTTCACCGCGATGCTGAACAATTTGTTCCTGCGCGAGCACAATCGTCTGGCGGGCATGCTGGAAAAGGCCTATCCCGCCTGGGACGACGAACGGGTTTTCCAGACCGCCCGCAATATCGTGGTTGTCGAACTCATCAAGATCGTGGTCGAGGAATACATCAACCACATCTCGCCGTATTATTTTCAGTTGTCGGCCAACCCTGAAGTGTGCTGGCGGGAATATTGGAACAAGCCGAACTGGATTCCGGTCGAGTTCAACCTGCTCTATCGCTGGCACAGCCTGGTGCCCGATGAAGTCGTCATCGGCGGCAAGCCCGTTCCGACCAAGGATATTCTTTTCGACAATTCCCATCTCCTGCAATCGGGCATCGCGCCGCTCGCCGTTTCGGCTAGTGGAAGCCGCGCCTGGGAAGTCGGCCTGCTGAACACCGCGCCCTTCCTGGTTGACGCCGAACTCAGAGCCATCGAACAGAGCCGCATTCATCAGGTCGGCTGCTACAACGATTATCGCGAGGCGGTCGGCTATCCGCGCGTCACGCGGTTCGAACAGATCACCGGCGATCCAAGGAAGATCGAGGTACTTCGTGGCCTCTATGGGGACGATCCCGACGGAATCGAATTTTTCGTGGGGCTTTTTGCCGAAGACGTTCCGCCGCGTGCCGCTGTGCCGCCGCTGATCGGCCGCATGGTCGGCCTGGACGCCTTCTCGCAGGCCCTGACCAATCCGCTTCTGTCCGAACACGTCTTCAACGAGCGGACGTTCAGCCCGGAGGGAATGCGGGAGATCGTGGCGACGGTGCGGGTTGAAGACGTCTTAAATCGCAATCTTATGGCCGGCCAGAAACCCGTCACGGCCCGTATGACCTATCAGAACTAGAACAGTTTGCTCACCCTTCGACAAGCTCAGGGTGAGGATCTAAGCGAGAATCCTCATGCTGAGCTTCTTCATCCCGAGCTTGTCGAGGGACGAAGCATGAGGACTTTGATCTCGTCTGATTGCAATCTCTAGCCGCCGCCGGCCGCGTGCTTCAGAGTGGCGATCGTTTCCGGCGGCTGATTCAGCGCGGCCTTGATCCGCGCCTCCACCACATCGCCCGGCAGATACGTGATCGGCAGGTTCAGCTTTTTCGCGTCCGCCAGAAATGCCGGGTCCTTCATCACCGCGGTCAGTGCATCGCGCTCCGTCGTCAGCACGTTTGCCGGAATCCCCGGCGGGCCCGCCGTCAGCCGTCCCATTTCGGAGAGCGCCGCCAACAGCGCCAGCATCTTCCGGCCCTTGTCGTCCTTCACATACGCCGCCGCGCGCGGCACCTCGGGAGGAAGCTCGGTCCCCGACAGCGACAACACCCAGAAGGCGTGGCCTTGTTTGGCGAATTGTTCCAGCGAATCGACGGTGCCGACCTGGGCCGCGACTTCGCCGCGGAGCATGCTCATCTCGCCTTCATTGCCGGTGAAGCCGTTGATGATCTGGACATTCAGATGCAGCGCGTCGGCCAGGATGCGCGTGTCGTTGTACGACGCCGCGCCGATGCCGGAGGCCGCGAACTTGATCGGCGTCTTGGCTTTCAGCATATCGTCGAAGGTCTTGATCCCCGACGCGTTCGAGACCAGCACGCCCCGGCCTTCGGACGCCGCCTTGCCGATCCAGGAAAATTTGGCGAGATCGAACTTCACGCCGTCACGGCCGAGCAGCTGATCGTAGATCAGGCCGGTGTTGAACATGCCCATGGTCAGCCCATCGGGCCGCGCGGCATAGATCTCGTTTGCGCCGATGATGTTGCCGGCACCCGGCACATTCTTCACCAGCACGCGCGAGCCCGGCAGATGGCGCTGCAGGTAGCGCGCGATCAGCCGGCCATAGGTGTCGTAGCCGCCGCCCGGAGTCGTGGCGACGATGTAGGTGATGGTCTTGCCGTCGAACATCTGGGATTCGGCGGCGGACGCCTGCGCCGGGATGAAGCCTAAACAAGCGGCAAATGCCAACCAACGCATGCGCATCGGCTTCCTCCCAGCCGGGACAGCCAAAGGTTGAAACCCGTCCCGGACACGAAGCCTAGCCAATCGCACCCGTCCCGGCAATTTCCATCGCGGTAAGGTTGCTGCCTGCGGCTTCTGAGGTCTTGCGAAAAATGCTATGCGTCGAGAAAGGGCGGCGATAAGGCCGGCACGGGAAGGAATTGCGGAAATGATGAAGCGCGTTGTTGCTTCACTGGTGACGGGTGCGCTGGTTTTGGGCACGGCGGCTTCCGCCCGCGCGGCCGACGCCGTCGAGAATTTCTACAAGGGCAAGACCATCCAGGTCCTGGTCGGGTTCGGACCCGGTGGCGGCTACGATCTCTATGCCCGCACGCTCGCGCGCTATATGGGCAAGCACATCCCCGGCAACCCGACGATGGTGCCGCAGAACATGCCCGGCGCCGGCGGCGTCAAGGCGATGAACTATCTCTACAATGTCGCGCGCAAAGACGGCACCGTCATCGGCACTTTCGCGCGCGGCCTCGTGGTGGAGCCTCTGCTCGGCCATGCCCAGGGCACCCAATTCGAGGCGGCGAAATACACCTGGATCGGCAGCGTCTCCAACGAGGTCTCGGTCTGCGCCTTCTGGTCCACCAGCGGCATCAAGACCTGGGACGACGTTCAGAAGAAACCCACCACCATCGGCGCATCGGCCGCGGGCGCGGATTCGGAAATCTTCCCGACGGTGCTGCGCAATCTGTTTCACCTGCCGACGAGGGTGGTGACGGGCTACGCGGACGGCGGCGCCTCCATCAATCTCGGCATGGAGCGCGGCGAGATCGCCGGACGCTGCGGCTGGTCATGGTCGAGCCTTGTCTCGCAGAGCAAGCCCTTGCTCGACGGCAAGAAGATCAACATCGTGCTGCAGCTGGCGCTCGAAAAGCACGAGGATTTGCCCAACGTCCCGCTGGTGATGGATTTGCCGACGACGCCGGAGAACAAGGCGGCGCTGAAGCTGATCGTCTCGCGTCAGTCGATTGCGCGGCCCTTCGCGGCGCCGCCGGGCGTGCCGGCCGATCGCGCGGCCGCGTTGCGTGCCGCCTTCGACGCAACGATGAAGGACCCGGCGTTCCTCGCCGAGGCCAAGCGGCTGGACCTCGAAGTGCGGCCGGTTTCCGGCGTCGAGGTCGAAAAGCTGATACGGGAGATTTACGCCTCGCCTCCCGCCGTGGTGAAACTGGCCGCGAGCGCGGAGAAGTCGTCCTGAGGCAGGAAAAGGCGACCATCGCCACATCGGCGATGCCGAGGAGGCCTATGACTTCACGAGCCCGGAAGCATTGCTCGATGATTTTTGGCGCGACGTTGAGGCAAGGAGACGCTGACGTGAAGACAGTGACACTGGAAGTCTCCAATCGCGATACGGTGAACCGGCGCGCGCTCGAAGGCTTCAAAGGCCGTCGCCAAGGGGCGCATATCAGCTTCGAGACGCCGGAACTCCTGTTCAAGCTTCTCACCATGAAACGCTGGGAATTGGTGCGTGTAATGGCCGGCGCAGGGCCTCTGGCGATCCGCGAGGTGGCGCGCCGGATCAACCGCGATGTCAAAGCTGTGCATGGCGACATCCATGCGCTGCTCGATTGCGGCATTCTGACCAAGACTGACGAGGGCCGCGTGGAGTTTCCGTTCGACACCATCCATGTGGATGTCGTGCTGCATGCGGCATGAAGAGCCCGCGGGCCTCAGCAATCTTCATCTCTACGCCACGGCGGTGCTGATCTGGGGCTCGACATGGCTCGCGATCAAGTTCCAGCTTGGGCCGGTTCCCGCCGCGGTTTCGGTGGTGTGGCGGTTCGCGCTGGCGGCGCTGATTCTGCTTGGCTATGCGCTGTGGAAGGGTCTGCCGCTCAATTTCGCCCGGCGCCAGCATCCGTGGCTGGCGCTGGAAGGCCTCACCATGTTCGGCATCAATTATCTCGCCGTCTATATCGCCGAGGAGCAGCTGACCTCGGGTCTGGTCGCGGTGATCTTTTCTCTGATGGCGTTTCTCAACCTCGCGCTGATGCGCCTGGTCTACGGCACGCCCATCGGTGCGCGCGATGCCGCGGGCACGGCTATCGGCATCGTGGGCGTGGTGTTGGTGTTCTGGCCGGAGGTGGCGCGGTTTTCGGCCACGGGCGCGGAATGGACTGGCGTGGCTTACGGCGTTGCGGCAACGCTGATCGCGGCACTGGGCAACATGGTGGCCGTGCGCAATTCCCGCGCCGGCTTGGGCATCGTGCAGGTGCATGGCTGGGCCATGCTGTACGGGGCCGCGTCGGTTGCGCTTTACGCTGTCGTCGCGGGTGATTCGTTCGTGTTCGAACGCACCCTGCCCTATATCGGCTCGCTTCTGTACCTCGCGCTGTTCGGTTCGGTGATTGCGTTCGGCGCCTATGTCACGCTGATGGCCCGCATCGGCGCGGGGCGCGCGGCCTATTCCTCCGTCGCCATTCCCGTGGTGGCGCTGATGCTTTCCACCCTGTTCGAGGACCTGCATTGGCAGATCGAGATGGTGGCCGGCATTGCGTTGTGTCTTCTCGGGAACCTGCTAGTCCTCTCGCGAGGGCGCAAGGCACTGCCGGTCAATGCGGAAATCTGATCCATTGCAATCCCATGTGCGCCTGGCCGCCGATATCGGCGGCACGTTCACCGATATTGCCGCGTTCGACGAGGCGGGCGGAAGGCTGCTGCTGGGCAAGGCGCTGTCCACGCCGGGCCGGCTGGTCGACGGCATCGAAGCGGGCGCGGACAAGGCTGGCGCCGCGTTCGCCGAGGCGGAGCTTTTCCTGCACGGCTCGACGGTTGCGATCAACACCATCCTGGAACGGACCGGCGCGAAGACAGCCCTGCTGATCACCGAAGGCTTCCGCGACATCTACGAGATCGGCCGCGTGAACCGGCCCGATTCCTATAATTTGTTCTTCAAGAAGCACCGGCCGCTGGTGCCGCGCGAACACCGCTACGAAGTACATGAGCGCATGCTGGCGACGGGCGAGGTGCTGAAGCCGCTGGACGATGCCGAAATCGCCGCGTTGGCGGACACGCTGAAGCGTGAGGGCATGGAAGCGGTCGCGGTGCTGTTCCTGCACTGCTACCGCAACCCTACGCACGAACTGCGCGCGAAAGCCATTCTGGAGCAGATGCTGCCGGGACTGTTCGTCACCACCTCGCACGAGCTTTCCCAGGAATATCGCGAATTCGAACGCTCATCGACGGTTGCGGCCAACGCCTATATCGGGCCGAAGGTGGCGCGCTATCTCTCCGAAATCGGCGAGCATCTGACGGCGGCGGGGTTCGGCGGCGCGTTCCTGGTCGTGCAATCGACCGGCGGTTTGTTCGAGATGCATCAGGCCCGCGCGCAATGCGTGCGCATGCTGGAGTCCGGTCCCGCCTCCGGCGTGATCGCAACGCAGGCCGTGTGCCGCGAGACCGGCATCGCGAACGCGATTGCCTTCGACATGGGGGGCACCACCGCGAAGGCCGGCGTGATTTCCAACGGTCACGTGCTGACCACCGGAGCGGCCCTCGTCGGGGGCTACGAGCGGGCGCTGCCGATCCAGATTCCCATGATCGACATTTTCGAGGTCGGCACAGGCGGGGGATCGATTGCCCGCGTGGTCGAAGGGGGCGCGCTGCATGTCGGTCCGGAAAGTGCCGGCGCCGCACCGGGGCCCGCCTGCTATGGCCTCGGCGGGCGCGAGCCGACCGTCACTGACGCCAATCTGGTGCTGGGCCGGCTGGGCCCCGACCGGTTCCTCGGCGGCGAAATGCAGCTCGAAATGAAGGCCGCCGAGCGCGCGCTCTATGCGGGCGTAGCGCAACCGCTCGGCATGAGCATCGTGGAGGCCGCGAGCGGCATTATCGACATCGCGGTTACGAAGATGTCCTACGCGGTCAAGGGCGTCACCACGCAGCGCGGCCTGGATGTGGGAAATTTCGTGCTCGTGGCCTATGGCGGCGCGGGGCCGCTGCACGCGACCGCGGTGGCGCGCGAACTCGGCATCACGCGGGTTCTGATCCCGCGCGCGCCGGGGCATTTTTCGGCCGTCGGCATGCTCTATTCCGATTTGCGCTACGACTATGTGCGCACGCGATTCACGAAATTGGCTGATCTCGATTTCGCGATGTTCGAGGAGATTTTCGCCGAACTCGAGACGGAGGGCCGGCGCGCCGTCGCAGAAGCCGGCGTCCGCGTGGCCGATGTGGAAATCGCGCGTGCGCTCGACATGCGCTATGTCGGCCAGGAGCATCTCGTCACCATCGACGTGCCGATGGAATGCTTTGCGCGTGCCGATCGCGCCGCCATCAAGCGGCTGTTCGATGCGGAACACGAACAGCGTTATGGTACCGCCGCGCCCTCCGAGGCCGCGGAAATCGCCTCCTTGCGCACCGCGGTGACGGGCGTGCTGACAAAGCCCGAATTCGAGCGCATCGCGCGCGGAAAAGAAACGCCGCCGGATGCGGCCAAGCGCGGGTTCCGGCAAGCGTGCTTCGGCGGGCGTTTCATCGATACGCCGACCTTCCATCGCGACGCGCTGCTTGCCGGCAACACAATCGCGGGCCCCGCGCTGATCGAGGAACATGCGTCCACCACCGTGCTGATGCCGGGCGATGGGCTGACCGTCGACGCGTTCGGCAATCTTTGCATCGACGCGGGAGGGGCGGCATGAGCGAACCCCGCATCACGCCTGTGCTGGTCGAAATCGTGCGCAACGGCGTCATCGCCGTGACCGAAGAGATGAAGACCAATCTCATGCGCACGGCCTACAACATGATCATCTATGAGGCGCTCGACTTCACCGTTGGCCTCTTCACCGCCGATGGCGAGACGGTGTCGATCAGCCTCGGTCTTCCCACCTTCATCCGCGGCATGGCCGAGACCATCAAGGCGAAGCTGAAACATTTCGGGCGCGACGGGATCGAACCCGGCGACATCCTGCTGACCAACGATGCCTATATCACCGGCAGCCATCTCAATCATTTCACCTTCAGCCTGCCGATCTTCCATGACGGCCGACTGATCGCGTTCGCCTGCTGCATGGCGCATTGGCAGGATGTGGGCGGCCAGTTGGGCGGCGTGACGACGGACATCTATTCCGAAGGCATCCAGATCCCCATCGTCAAATACGCAAAGCGCGGGGCGATCAATCAGGACCTCATCGACATCATCCGCATGAATGTGCGCATCCCCGAGCGCGCCATGGGCGATCTGCGCGCCCAGATCACCGCGGTGAAAACCGGCGAGCGGCGGTTCCTGGAACTCCTCAACCGCTATGGAAGCGGCGAGGTGATGGGCGCCATTGCGGTCATCATGGACCAATCCGAAGCCGCCGCGCGCGCCCGCACCCGTGCCATTCCCGACGGCGTGTACGAAGCCGAATCCTTCATGGACGACGACGGCGTGACCATCGGAGTGCCCATTCCGATCAAGGTCCGCGTCGAGGTCAAGGACGACGAGATGGTTGTCGATCTGACCGACGTGTCGAAACAGGTACGCGGCTTCTACAATTCCGGCATCACCACGGGCACGGCCTGCGCGCAAGTGGCATTCAAATGCCTGACCTCGCCCACCGACTATCCGATCAATGACGGTTCGTTCCGCAATCTGAAAGTGATCGTGCCGCCCGGACGCGTAATCTCGGCCACGCGGCCCGCGCCGATGCGCTGGTGGATGACGTTCCCGATGACGGTGATCGACACCGTGTTCAGGGCCATGGCCAATGCCATTCCGGATCGCGTGATCGCCGGGCACCACGCGGATTTGTGCGTCTCGCTGGTGCACGGCATCGATCCGCGCGACGGCAAATTCTTCCTCGCCCATATGGGACCGCTCGGCGGCGGATGGGGCGCAAAACGCGGCGAGGACGGCGTCTCCGGCACGGTGTGCATCAATGACGGCGACACGCACAATTCCCCGCGCGAGCAGATCGAAACGAAATATCCGCTGCTGGTCGAACGCTATGCCCTGATTCCGGATTCCGGCGGCCCGGGCAGGCATCGCGGCGGCTTGGGCTGCGAGACAGTGGTGCAGGCGCTGACCGATGTGACGCTGAACGCGAGCATCGACCGCGCGCATTGTTTGCCGTGGGGACTGATGGGGGGGCTGGAGGCGACGGGCAATCAGGTGCTGCTGAGGCGTGGCGGCGAATGGGACAAGGAACGCGTCAACGCGAAGGTGCTGACCGCGCAATTGAAGCGGGGCGATGCCTATGCGCTACGGTCCGGCGGCGGCGGCGGATACGGCTCGCCGCTCGAACGTGCGCCCGAGGCCGTGGCTCACGATGTGCGCCAGGGTTACGTCTCGCTTGCCAGCGCGCGCGATTATTACGGCGTGGTGCTCGATCCCGATTCTTTGGCTGTGGATGCGGAAGCGACCGCCGCCGAACGCGCCGCCCTCGCGCCCGTGCACCGCGCGCGGGTGGAAAACCAAGGCACCGCCCCGGTGCGCCGGCTGACCGCGGCAGAATTATCCGAGAAACCGCCGCAGCACCCGGCCGTCCCCTGCCTGCGCATCTCATGCTGCGGCATGGCGTCGTTCGCGTTTCTGGAGGAGGATGACGTCTCATAATTGCGGCAAGGCGGGAGGGGCATGGTCGCGGTTCTGAACGAAAGCGATGACGAAAGGCGCGCGGCCTATGCCGGCGACGTGGCCGCGCGCATCGAGCGGCTGCCGCTTTCGGCATGGCAGGTGAAAGCGCGCATCGTCGTCGGCACCGCCACGTTCTTCGACGCATTCGACGCGCTCGCCATCGCTTACATCCTTCCGGTGATTGCGCCGTTGTGGAAGCTGACGCCGCCGGAGGTGGGGTTTCTCATCTCGGCGGGATTCTTCGGGCAATTGTTCGGGGCGCTGTTCTTCGGCTGGGTTGCGGAGCGTTTCGGACGGATGAACGCGCTCGTCGCCTCCATCGCCACGTTCGGGGTGTTGAGTTTCGCCTGCGCGTTCTCGTGGGATTACACATCGCTGCTGCTTTTGCGCACGCTGCAAGGTTTCGGCCTCGGCGGCGAGGTGCCGGTCGCGGCCACCTACATCAACGAATTAGCAAAGGCGAAGGGCCGCGGCCGTTTCGTGCTGCTGTTCGAACTGGTGTTCCCTTCGGGCATTCTTGCGGCGTCCGTGCTCGGGCTGTGGCTGGTGCCGGCGTTCGGGTGGCAATCGATCTTCATCATCGGCGCCATCCCTTCCGTGCTGGTGCTGTTCCTGCAACGCTTGCTGCCGGAATCGCCTCGCTGGCTCGCGTCGCGCGGCCGCTATGCGGAGGCCGAAGCCGCGCTGCGCGTGATCGAAACCGGGACCGAGCGCGCACTCGGACGCAAACTGCCGCCGCCCGTGCGCCGAGTCGCGGCTCCGGTGAAACGCGCTTCCTGGGCCGATATTTTCGGACCCCATTATCTGCGGCGCACGCTGGTCGTCTGGGTGATGTGGTTCGCGACCTATTTCGTGAATTACGGGCTCGCCACCTGGATGCCGACGCTCTACCGTACGGTGTTTCATCTGCCGCTGGACACGGCACTGCGCTATCAGCTCATCACCAATGTGCTGACGCTGTTTGCGAGCGCGGCGTGCGCGATGCTGATCGATTTGACCGGCCGGCGGGCGTGGTTCGTGGGCGCCTTTGCGGGTTCGGCGCTCGCTCTGATCGCGCTATGGTATATCGGCCCGACGACGCCTTTGCGCGTGCTCATGCTGGGCACGGTCAGCAACATGTTCACCGGCACCATGTCGCTTGCGGTTTATCTGTATACGCCCGAATTGTATCCCACGCGCAGCCGCGCGCTCGGCGTCGGCACCGCGACGGCGTGGCTTCGGCTTGCCTCCATCATCGGCCCCAACGTGGTGGGCATGCTGGTCGCCGATGGCGGGCTGAAAACGGTGTTCCTGTCTTTCGGGCTGGTGGCCGCCGCAGCTTCTCTTATCGTCGGCCTCTTTGCCATCGAGACCAAGGGCCGCGTGCTGGAGGAGATTTCGCCTTAGACTAGACGCGCGCTATTCCGCGGCGGCGAGGCCCTGCGATGCCTGAATCATCCCGACCAGACGGCCCGGCGTGATCGGCGCCTCGCTGAGCTTCACGCCGAAGGGAACAAGCGCATTCTCGATGGCCCCCACGATCGCGGCAATCGCCGGAATGGTGCCGCCTTCGCCCGCGCCCTTCACGCCGATTGGGTTGAGCGGCGACGGCGTCTCCATGTGATGCAGTTCGACATGAGGCACATCGGTCGAGCCCGGCAGCAGATATTCGCCGAAATTCACGTTCAAAGGCTGCGCGTTGGAATCGTAGAGCATCTTCTCGAACAGCGCATTGCCGACGCCGTGGGCGACGCCGCCCTCGACCTGGCCCCGCACCACCATCGGATTGATGACATTGCCGCAATCGTGCATCACGATGTAGCGCAGGATTTCGACGCCGCCGGTTTCGATATCGACCTCGACTTCTACGACATGCGTGCCGTTGGAATAGGTCGATTGGTCGGGCGTGAAATAGGCCGTGTGCTCGAGCCCCGGCGTCAGGCCGCCCGCCATCGAAACGCCCGGCATGCCGGCCGCCTTGAACGAAAGCTCGCGGAAATGCTTGCGCTTTTCCGGCGCGTTGCGCATTTGCGCGAAGCCGTTGTTGAGATCGATGTCGTCGGGCGAACATTGCAGCATGTCGGCGGCAATGGACTTGAGCTTCTTCGCCACTTCCTTGGCCGCCAGATGCGCCGACGATCCGGCATTGACCGCGGTGCGCGCGGCAAACGTGCCCATGCCGAAGGCGATGCCGGCGGTGTCGCCGGTCACCACCGCGATGTCTTCGTAATCGACGCCCAATTCGTCGGCGGCGATCTGGGCCAGAATCGTCTTGTGCGATTGGCCGTGCGGGGTGGCGCCCGTGTACATGCTGATCTTGCCGGTGGTGGAAATGCGCACGGTGACACCTTCGTACGGACCCAGCCCCGTCGCCTCCACCGCGTTGCCCATGCCGATGCCGATGTAGCGGCCTTTGGCGCGGGCCTCCTTCTGGCGCTGCGCGAAGCCGGCATAATCGGCGGCATCGAGCGCGGTCGCCTGGCAGGTCGGATAATCGCCGCTGTCATAGGTGACGGGGCGTCCATCGCGGAACACGATGCCGACCTTGTACGGCATCTGCTCCGGCTGGATGAAATTCCGCCGCCGCACCTCGGCAGGATCGAGGTTTAGCTCGCGCGCCACGCGATCCATCAGCCGCTCCATCACGAACACGCCCGCCGGACGCCCGGCGCCACGCACCGGCGTGGTGGAGATCTTGTTGGTGAAGGCGACCACGACTTCCATCTTGAAGCTCGGGAGCACATACGGCCCGGGCACGGTCGTCGCGGCAATCCACGGCACGGTCAGGCCCCACGGCAGATACGCGCCTTCGTCATGCACCATGCGTCCCCGCACGCCCCGGATCTTGGCGTTTTCATCGACCGCGATTTCCATGTCCCAATATTCGTCGCGCTCCTGATGGGTCGCGACGAAGTTCTCGCGCCGGTCCTCGATCCATTTCACGGGGCGGCCCAACTGCTTGGCCGCCACGGCCACGCACGGATATTCCGGATAGACCACGCCCTTGGGGCCGAAGCCGCCGCCGACATCGGGCGTGATGACGCGAAGCTGGTTGTCGTTCAGTTCGAGCGCATCGAGGAACTGCCGCTTGATGCGGTGCGAACTCTGCGAGGAGATGTAGATCGTATAGGAATCGCTGATGAGGTCGTAACTCGCCACCAGCCCGCGGCATTCCATGAAGAACGGACCGCCGCGATGGGTGTGCAGGCTCTCCTTGAAGACATGCGGCGCGCCGGCGAAGGCCGCATCGTTGTCGCCATGGCTGAAGGGTACACGCGCGGCGATATTGGACGGGGTGCCGACATGGGCGAGCGGCGCGTCCGGCGCAATCGCATCCAGGCAATCGGAAATCGCCGGCAGGGTGTCGTAATCCACCTCCACCAGCGCCGCCGCGTCTTCGGCGATATAGCGCGTGTCGGCTATCACCACCGCGATGGGTTCGCCGACATAACAGGCTTCTTCCTTCACCAGCACCTGGGGCGAGAACAATTGCGTGATCTGCGGATTGGGCACCAGCAGCGACAGCGGCTTCTGCAACGGCGCGGGCAGGTCGGCATGAGTCAGCACCAGATGCACGCCGGGAAGGGCGAGCGCGGCCGATGAATCGATGCTGCGGATGCGCGCGTGCGCGTGGGCGCTTCGCACGAAGCAGGCGTGCAGCGTGCCGGGAAAACGTATGTCGTCGACATAATGGCCGCGGCCGGTGACGAGTGCGGGGTCTTCCGTGCGCTTGACGGCCGCGCCGAAGAATTTCGGCCGATTGTACCGGGTCTGTCCGGTCGAATCGTCGCTTTTGACTGCCATGAAAATCTCCTGAAGCAGGACCCCGCGGTCCTGCAAATGCCGCCGGCCGGAGCGATGGAATAAACGCTCCCGCCGCCCTTTGCAAAGAGGACAGATCGCTCCATTGTAGCCCGCAAAATTCACGAGCTTTTGGGGGGAGTACGGGACCGGTAATGACCGATCGTTCGGACACATTCGGCCGCGCCGCGGCGGCGAAGGCGCACCCGGCCCTCGATTTCCAGGCCCATCTTGAGGCGCTGGAACGTGCGGGCCTCCTGGTGCGGGTGGACCGGGCCATCGACAAGGACACAGAGCTGCATCCCCTGGTGCGCTGGCAGTTCCTGGGCGGCGTGGCCGAAGACGAGCGGCGCGGCTTCCTGTTCACCAATGTGGTGGATTCCAAGGGCCGCCGCTACGACATCCCTGTGGCGGTCGGCGCGCTCGCCGCGAGCCCGCGCATTTATGCCCTCGGCATGGGGCGGGCGGTGGAGGAGATCGGTCCCGCCTGGGATGTGGCCATCGCCCATCCGATCCCGCCGGTGCTGGTTGACGATGCGCCGTGCCAGGAGGTGGTCATCGAGGGCGAAGCGCTGACGCGGCCGGGCGGCGGCCTCGCCGCGCTGCCGGTGCCGGTGTCCACACCGGGCTTCGATTCCGCGCCCTATCTCACCGCGACGCTCTGCATCACGCGCGATCCCGACAGCGGTATCCAGAACATGGGCACCTATCGCGCAGCGCTCAAAGCCACCGATCGGCTCGGCGTGCGCATGGTCGCCCGCCCCGGCGGCGCCGGCGGCTACGTGCATTGGCAGAAATACAATGCCCGCAAAGAACCGATGCCGATTGCCATCGTCATCGGCGCCGCACCCATCGTGTGCTTTACCGGTCCGCAGAAATTCGCCATCGACATGGATGAGATGGGCGTCGCCGGCGCGCTGGCGGGGGCGCCGATCCGTATGGCGAAATGCGTCAGCGTCGATCTGGACGTGCCGGCGGATTCGGAAATCGTGATCGAAGGGCTGATCGATCCGGAATGGCTGGAGCCGGAAGCCCCCTTCGGCGAGAGCAACGGCTATGTCGCGCTCGAAGCCTTCAACATGAAGATGCAGGTGACGGCGATCACCATGAAAAAGACGCCGGTATTTTGCGCCATCATCAGCCAGGTGACCCCGTCGGAATCCAGCGTCATCAAAAAAGTCGCCTACGAGCCGTTCTTCCTCGCGCATTTGCGCGACCACCTCGGCATCAAGGGCATCAAGCGCGTGGTCATGCATGAGCGGCTGACCAATCTGCGCCCGGTGATCTTCCTGCAATTCGCGGCGGGCGCACCCAAGACCGAAGTGTGGCGCGGCCTTCACGGATGCGCCAATTTCCAGGGCGGCTGCGGCAAAATCGTGATCGCGGTCAGCGAAGACATCGATCCGGAGAACGTGGATGGCGTGCTGTGGTCGCTCGCCTATCGGTCCAATCCGATGGAAGACGCGCACATCGCGCCCTACCACACCAGCCTGCAGGGCTCGCAATATGGCGGGAAGACCACCGATTCCACCTTGCTGATCGATGCGACGCTGAAAGGACCGATGCCGCCGCTGGCGTTGCCCGCGCGCGAATACATGGAACGCGCGCGCGCGATCTGGGAGGAGCTGGGCCTGCCGGCGCTGACCGTCACGCCGCCCTGGCACGGTTACACGCTGGGCGATTGGAGCCAGAGCTGGCATGTGTTCGCCGCCCGCGCCACGCGCGGGGATTGGGAGGAATCGGGGAAGGAGACGCTTGCGCGCATCCGCAAGGGGCTGAAGCCCGAAACGCCGGTCAAGTCGGTGGAGAAGTAATGGCGCCGGCCAATCCCCCCTCCGCTCGCTTCGCGCGCACCTCCCCCGTAAACGGGGGAGGAAAAAAACAGGACCGCGCTCTTTTCCTTCCCCGCGAGCGGGGGAGGTGCCGAGCACAATTTTTGTGCGAGGCGGAGGGGGAGAGCAGAGCGTGACGGACGTTGCCGTGAACGCAAGCACGCCGGCGACCGCAGGAACGCGCCATTCTGCGGATGCGGCCGTCTTCGATGTCGGCATCAACGAGACGCTGCCGTTCGGACAATTGCTGGCCCAGGGCTTCCAGAACATTTTCGGCATGATCGGGATGTTCGTGTTTCCCGGCATCACAGGGGCGGTGCTGCATCTGACGGTCGAGCAGACTGCGCATCTCTACGGGATGACGTTCCTGGTTTCAGGCTTCGTCACCGCCTGCCAGGCGATGCTGATATTGAAGCTGCCCATCGTGCACGGGCCCTTCGTCGGCAGCTTCACCGCACTGCTTGCGCTTGGGGCGATGCCGGATGGCGGTTTGGCGCTTGCGTTCGGGTCGTGCTTTGTCGCCTGCATTATCTGGCTTCTGCTGACGATCCCCATCCGCGGCTGGAGTGTCGCGGGCGTGTTCGCGCGTTACATGCACAGTCCGCTGATTTCCGGCGTGATGGTGCTGCTCGCGATGGTGCAGCTCGGGAACAACACGCTTCCCGCCTGGCTTGGCGACCGCAACAGTCCGGGATTCCCGAGCATCAATTTCATCGCCGGATGCATTTCGGTGCTGACGATGATCGCGATCACGCTCTGGGGAGGAAAACGCTTCCGCCGGGTCGCAATGCTGCTGGGCGCGATTCTGGGGACGCTGTTCTATGCGAGCCTGATCGCCATTCCGTTCGGCCGGGTAATCGCTTCGCCCTGGCTGGTGACGCCGCAATTCTTCCCTTACGGTTTCGCGGTCAGGTCCGACATCGTGCTGTTGTATCTGCTGGTCGTGGTGCCGGCGAATATCGGCTCCATGGCGCTTTACACCGTGGTCGGCAAATGGGGCCACGAGAAGCTCAGCCCGGCGCGCATGTCCGGCGGGCTGATGAGCGTCGCGCTGGGCGGCATAATCGCCTCCGTACTCGGCACCTACACGACGCAAATCTATCCCGACAATATGGGGCTGCTGCGTTCGACCCGCGTGGGCTCGCGCTATCCCGTGCTGATGTGCGGGATACTTCTGATGGCGCTCGGCTCCTGCATCAAGTTCGACATGCTGCTCGTCATCGTGCCGACGCCGGTGCTCGCAGCGGTGGCGACACTGCTGTTCGGCATCGTCATGGTGCACGCGATCCAGCATCTGGCGCAGGTCGAATGGAGCGATAAGAACGTCATCATCGCGGGGTTTTCGCTGCTGCTGGGCTTGGGCGGGCTGTTCGTCGCGGGCGACGCCTATAACGCGCTGCCGCTATTGGTGCGGCTGCTGCTGAAGCAGGCCGTGGTGACGGGCGGCATTCCGCTCATCGTCATGCACGCGATCCTCAACCGCGACAGCATCGAGGCGGGTTTGGCAAAGGGTTAGGACGCGCCTCCCCCTTCGGCAAGCTCACGGTGAGGAATGTTATGCCGCTCTGCGCTTGCGCACCCAGCCGAAACCAAAAAGGGCGAGGATCGCTGCGCCGAACAGGCTCACGCTCGATGGCTCGGGGACGGTGGAGGTATGCTCCGCGATGAAGCCGTGATCGGTAAACCCATCGTCAAGGTTTCCGACAATCAAGCCCACATCGTTGATCGCGTTGGGGTCTGTCTCAAAAGCTCCTGGCGCGCTGAATTTGTAATATTTGACGCCGTCAAAGTAGAAACCGCGGTCGCCGAAGAAGCCGGGATAGATGCCTACCATACCCTGCATGCTGTCTATACCGGTGACGACCGACTCGTCGAAGAAGTTGGGGGGTATGATATCCGTGAACGTTCCATCGTACGCGAAGCCATGAATGCCGAACGAATCGAAATAGTATCCCGCAACATCGCCCGCATTATCGATATCGTTGACAACGGTGATGACCGCACCCGGAACATCCAGCGTCGTGTACGTGGCTGTGGCGGCGTCATACACAAAGCCGTGCACACCCAATCCATCTTCATAAGTACCGGCCACATTTCCCAGCGCATCGAGGCCCGAGACGCTCGTGTCGGTTGAACCCGCGGGATCGATATTGAGATAGCTGTTCGTGCCGGCGTCGTAATAGAAGCCGTGCCGGTCCCCCACGCCATCAAAGTACGTGCCGGCCACATTTCCCGCATCGTTGATGGAAAGGTAGTCGTCCGGACTGCCGGTCGCCACGGCGCCCAATGACGAGGCGTTTACCTGATTATACGAGCCGTCGTAGCGATAGCCTTGGCTTACCAAACCATCATCCCAGGTGCTGGAGACCTGGCCGCTGGCATTGATGTGGTCGCCGTATGTATTGACCGCCCCCGGATAATCCAGAGAGGTATAGGTGCCGGTGCCGCTGTCGTAGGTATATCCGTGATAGAAACCGCTCGCGTCCTGATAGGCGCCGACGACTGTGCCGCTATGGTTGATGTCGGTCGCATCCGTGTAGATCGACCCGGGAAAATCCAGAATGGTGTAGGTGAATCCCGCTTGGGCCGAAGATGCGCCCATGAGCGCGAGACCCGCGGCCAATAAGACGCTATGCGTCCAACGCATGTACCCCTCCCCGACGACAACGACCCGGGTACATCAGAGCAAATTTCATACCGGGTTGAAAAGACCCATCGGGCAAGGCTTTTTCAAAAGCCGTTTGTAACTATGTAAAGTTTACCGACACGCATTCAGGTTGCATCGCCCAGGATGCGGGCGGCGTCCTCGAACAGCTCGTCCGGTGAAAAGGCCCGCGGGATCAGCTTTTGGGCTGCGGCATAGGCATTGATCTGCGCCAGCGATTGCCGGATGGCGGCGATGCCGAAGCGCAAGGGATCGGCGGCACCGGTGGGAATGCCGGCTGCAGCGGCGCGCGATTCCTTCAGCACGCGATAGACCTCCCGCACGACATCGGGGCGCGATTTCACGATTTCCTCGCGTATAACGGCCAGATGGTTAATCGGCACCCCGCCATGGCGCGCCGCCCAGGCGCGTCCTGCCTCTTCGTGGTCGGGGATCAGGTGCCGGATCGGCCCTTCCTCCGCCACATCGCCGAGGATCGCCGCATCGATTTCACCGTCGAGCAGCATCTGTTTCAGCACCTTGCCCTCGGCCGCGCGCTGCACATTCGGCGGATCGCTGTATTCGGCGAGATGCGGGGCCTCGAACGTCACGATCTGAAGGCCGTCCAGATCGTTGCCGTAATCTTCCGCGAGGAAGCCGCGCACCCAGCAGCCGGTGGTCTGCGTATAGGCGCGCACGCCGATGCGCTTCCCGTTCAAGTCGCGCGGAGAGAGCGGCCCCTTATCGGCGTTGTAGAAGATGGTGTGGTGCTGATTGCGGCCGACGATGGTCGCGGGCAGCAGCACATAGGGTTTTCCGTAATGCTTCGCCTGCAGGAAGCTCACAATCGCAAGCTCGCCGAAATCGTATTTGAGATCGCGCACCATCGCCTTGAATTGGGTGTTCGCGACCTTGACCTCGAAATAATCGAAGGTCACGAGCGGCGAAGACACCTGGCCGCTCTTGAGCGCCTTCGTGTTGGGGTGATTTCCGAGCAGGGAATGCAGGACGACGCTCTCGGTGGCCATGGGTTCGCGCCTATGTGTTCAATGCGGGGTAGAGCGCCAGCGCGGTGCCTGCGAAAATCCAGTCGCGATCGGAAGCCGGCAGGAAGGCCAGCGTCTCCTGCGCCAGCTTTACGAGATCGGGAAGCGTGCGTTCGGATGCCGGAAAATTCGAACCCCAGGCGATCCGGTCGGCGCCGAAATCCGATACCAGCCGGGCGAAGAAACTTTCGGGCGTCGCCTTGCCGGCCCGCGCGCCCACAAGATTGCGCTCCGTCACCTTCAGGTGAACCCCCGGGAATTCCGCGAGGCCCCACAGGCTGTCGGCGCCCTTGTATGGCGGACCGTCTTCCTGAACCGGGCGCGCCAGATGGTCGAGAATCACGCGAAGCTTCGGAAACCGCTTCAGCACATTGGTCAGCGCCGGAATTCCCTTGGCCGTCATCTGCAGGCAGACGGGAAGGTTCATTTCCTCCGCCAATTCCCAGGCCGGAAACGAACGCGGATCGTCGAGCCAATCGGCCTGGCCCGGCATGGTGCTTCCGGTCGTGAAGAGGCGCATCCCCGTGAGCCCCTGCCCCATCCAATAGCGCATCTTGTCGCGCGCATCGCCGGCCAGCACATCGGTGGAAAACACGCCGGTGAAGCGGTCGGGATGGGCTGCCACTGCGTCCGCGACATAGGAATTGTCGTGACCGTAGCAGGTCGAAGCCTGGACCAGCGCGGATTTGGCGATGCCCGCCGCATCCATGGCTTCGATCATCTGTTCCATGCCGACGGGGCGCTCGCGCGACCAATCGGATTGATGCCCGCCCAAGGGCGCGCGCGGATAACGCGATTCATCGCTGGAAATGACGTGGGGATGAATATCGACGATCATAAGAGCCCTCTTGTTTGGCGCGTTTTAGTCGAAAATTCCGCGACCCGCGACTGCCAAATGAAGGCTCCGCCAGCGGTTGTCGCGGGGGTGAATTTCTTCTAACCGTAGGCCGGAAAGATTTTGGACCTCGGCCATGAAACGCAGCACGGACCGTATTCTCACGACCCATGTCGGAAGCCTGATCCGGCCTAAGGAACTTCAGGACCTCTTGCGCGCCCAACAGGCGGGCGGGGGCGACGAGCGGGCCTATGAGACCTGTCTGAAGGAGAGCGTCGCCTGGGTGGTTCGCCGGCAGGCCGAGGCCGGCATCGACATCGTGGACGACGGCGAATTCGGCAAGAACATCTCCTGGTCGCAATATGCGCTGGAGCGGCTTTCCGGGTTCGAGCGGAGGAAAGTGCCGCTCGAGAAGAACCCGTTCGTGGCGGGTGCGGACCGCGCGCGGTTCGGGGAATTCTACGCCGAGATGGATGCGGCCCAGGGGCCTTCATCGGATTGGGAATCGGTGTGCGTGGGGCCGATTGCCTATACCGGCAAAGCGGCGCTGGAACGCGACATCGCCGACATCAAGACCGCGCTTTCGGGCGTCGATGTGACCGAGGCCTTCCTGCCGGTGGCAGCCCCCGCAAGCGTCATCCCCGACCGCAAGAATGCCTATTACAAAGACGACGAGGAGATGTTCGTCGCCTTGGCCGAGGCGATGCGCACGGAATATCGCACGATCGCGGAATCCGGCTTGCTGCTGCAGTTGGACGATGCGCGCGCCGCCGTCACCTATGACCGCATGGTGCCGCCCAAGAGCTTCGCCGATTACCGCGCCTGGCTCGCCCATCAGATCGAGGTGCTGAACCATGCCGTAGAGGGCATTCCGGCCGAGCGCATCCGCTATCACGTCTGCTGGGGAAGCTGGCCCGGCCCCCACACCACCGACGTGCCGCTGAAGGACATCGTGGATATCCTGATGCGCGCCAATGTGGGCGCATTCCTGATCGAAGGTGCCAATCCGCGCCACGAGCACGAATGGGAAGTATGGAAAGAGGCAAAGCTGCCGGACGGGAAAATCCTCATCCCCGGCGTCATCAGCCACGCGACCAATATCGTCGAGCATCCCGAATTGGTGGCGCAGCGCATCGGGCGTTACGCGAACTACCTCGGCCGGGAGAACGTGATCGCCGGCACCGATTGCGGCTTTGCGCAAGGGCCGTTCCACCGGCGGGTGCATCCCTCGATCATGTGGGCGAAGCTGGAAGCGCTGGCCGAAGGCGCGCGCCTTGCCTCAAAGCAGCTCTGGAATTGAGCTGCGAGAATTGAACGCAAAATCTGCGCGATAATCTTGAAATCAAGGCAGATTCTGCGCTATATTTTCCAGGCAGGGCGTATGGATGCCGACGATCGCCACGATTGGCGTGGTCAAGATTCAGATGTTCTATGGCGATCACAACCCGCCGCATGTTCATGTCTACGGCGGAGGCCACGCGGCTCTCATCCGCATCGAGGAGCGGGAGTTTCTCAGCGGTTCCTTGCCCCCGCGCATTCGCAAGCGCGTCTTCGCCTGGATAGCGGGCCACGAAAGTGAACTTATGGGAATGTGGCAAACCTATAAGGGGCGTTGAGGAGTGGCCGATTTGGAAGAGCTGAGGAAACTCAAAACCGTCTCCGCCGTGCGCGGCAAGGCTCACATCTTGCGCATTGTCTGGCAGGACGGCAGCGTGGATACGGTGGATATGACGGGCGTCGTTCACCGCCTGCCCGCCTTTGCGCCGCTGCGCAATCCTGCTGCCTTCCGGAAAGCGCATGTCATTGCCGATGGGCTCGGCATCGGCTGGGACGGCGAACTCGATTATTCCGCGCGGTCTTTGCGAATCCTCGCCGACGAGCAGCGCGCCATGACGGGCGCCGAACTTGTCGCCTTCGAGCGGGAAAAAGGTCTTACTACGGCAGAGACCGCGGAGATTCTCGACGTTGCTCCTCGAACGGTGGTGAGCTATCGGCGGAGCAGCCATCTTCCGAGGACGGTTGCCCACATGCTGCGCACAATGCGCAACGATCCGGCGATCCTGGCGGCCTATTATCGTCCGGCTGTGCGGCGGCCGCGCGGCCGGCCTCGAAAGCTCGCTTCACCGCCCTTGCGAGCCTGAAGGACCGTTCCGGAGGATGCGCTTATTTCCGTGGGCCGCCATAGCCCGGCAGAGTCACCCGATACACCAGCACCAGCGTATCGACATCGGCGCCCGATTTGTCGCGATACGGTTTCCCCGCCATGTGACCGTCCTGGGTGGCGAAATCATTGTCGCTGTCGACGAACAGGAAAAAATCGTCGGGATTCGCGGCGTCCAGAGCCGGCGCCAGCGTCATGCTTTCCCATTTTTCGTAAAGGTCGTTCCTGTCGTTTGGCGCGCCATTGTGCAGCCCGAGCCGGTTGAGCTCGGCGTTGTCGTTGATGTCGAGGAATTTCCGATAGGCAACCGGCACAATGGAGGGATCGAGCACGCCGTTCGGCGCAACGGAACGATCGGGCGAATCGTAAGGCCCGTTCGCGATGTTGCTCGCCGGGTGCGCCACGTCGGCGACGTCGATGAGATCGACGCTGCGATAGCGGGATAAGGGGTCCTTCGCGGAGAAGCCGGCGTTGCTGTCGCGAGCGAGGACCAAAAGCTGATGATCGTTGAGCGCCAGAAGCTCGCTCTCGGCCGCGCTCAGCGATTCCCCATATTGCGGCAGCTGCACCACATATTCGCCAACCAGCGACGGCGCGGGGCCCGTGATGTCATAGGCGAGCAGCCTCGTGTCGCGGCGGCTATCCCGGATGGCCTTGGGATTCGTGTCCTGGATCAGCGCGCTTTGCAGCAGCACAAACAGCCGCGTCTTATCGGGGCTGATGCTCATGCCTTCGAAGCCCTGATTGTTCTGGCGGCCCGAAACCGGGTTGCCCTTCTTATAGGAGGTTCCCTCGGGCGGGCTGTTGGACGAGAAATCGTCCGCTGAGCCGCCCGCGCTCATCCGCTTTGGAATGAACGCGTCGGGCGGGCGGATTGCCCCGATCAACGCGCCCCCCGGGGAATAATGGTAGATATAGGGGCCGTATTCGTCGCTGACCCAGATGGTGCCGTCGCCGGCAAAGGCCACGGCTTCGTCATCGACGCTGAGCCTGCCGTTGGGTCCGATGGGAAGGGCGGGAAATCCTCCCCCGGCCGGGCGGACGGTGGCGGCATCGAGACCCGTCGTCGAATTGCCATTCGCGTCCCGAAGCCGGGTGGTTCCCCGGTAGGTCATCGCGAGCTGGTCCTGCGTCTCAGCGGCAGCGCCATAAAAGGGACGCAGCGTGACATCGAAATTCTGCAGCCGCCCGGCGTAATCGGTGGTGCCGCGGCCGTTCCAGCCGCGGTCCGGCACCATGACGAGGCTCCCCCCAAAGCTGCCGTCGGCGTTCTTGCGCCAGGTCCCCGGCACCAGCGCCATGCCCGAGCCGAAACCGCCGAGCGTGTCGCCCAGTTGATCGACGGCGTTCGAGGGGACGCGCGCGACCCCGACGAGCCCCTTGTTGACGAAGGTTGCTCCTTCGAAGCTCACCTTCTGGGCTTGGGCGCGCGGGGGGACAAGAACAAGTGCGGCGCCGGCCGCCAAAACGGCAAGCATTCGCCCGAATCGGACGACGGTTTCAGGGGGGCTTATGGCTGATCCTTTCGCGTCTGGGCGAAATACGAAGCGTGAGCTTAAGACAATCGCGATTCAATTCTGTGACGCTTCACCTCCCTGACGGCGCCGCGCCCGTCACGAAGCGCGCAATGTCCTCACGCAACGGAGCACGGCCGCGAAATCCCGGCGCGAGCGCGAGCATGATCCCCATGTGGCCGACGCCGGGGTAGATGCGTTCCTCGACCTGGCTTCCGTGCTCCCGCAAATGTGCGGCAAGCAGGCGATGGCTTTCGAGAACCTCCGGGCTCTCGGCCGATCCCGCCGCAAGCAGCATGGGCGGGCGGGCGCCGTCGATGTAGGTCGCGGGCCGCGTTTCGGTGCGCGCAGGCCCTTTGAAAATCTCGCGGAATATTGCATCGCCGCCCATCGGGAATTCGTGAAACCGCCCGGCAATCGCGATCGCCCCCCGGATGAAGGATGGATCGCCGCCGGCCGTGCGGATGTAGGCCGGGTTCGCTGCCAGCATCGCCGTGATATAGGCCCCCGCCGAATGCCCCGCGACGAAGATGCGGTTCGGGTCGCCGCCGAATTCCGCCACGCCGGCATGCACGGCCGCGAGCGCCCGCGCGCCGTCCTCCAGAAAATCCGGGAATCGCGCGTCGGGATAAATCCTGTAATCGGCGACCGCGACGATGATCCCCTTGGTCGCGAGCGCCTCGCCCACCACGCGGTATTCGCTTTTGCGGCCCGCGCGGAACGCACCCCCATAGAAGAACAGCACCACCGGGGCCGGCCCGCGGGGCAACTTGGGCAGATAGAGATCGAAACGGTGCCGCGGCCCCTCGCCATATGCGATGTCGCGCTTCACCCTATAGGTCGAGCGCGGCACCGTCAGGTTGAGCATTACGGCGGGCGAGCGTCCCCGGCCGAACAGTCCCATCACAGAGGTGAGGAATCGCAAAATCCACATGGGTTCCTTTTTACCCGCGCCGGCATCGTTTCCAAAACCCCGCGCGGGCGGCTATCTTCGGCCCATGAGCATTATGCCCCTCGTGACGCTTCCGACCGGCGAAACCGTGCCGGCCCTCGGCCAAGGCACATGGACCATGGGCGATTCGCCGCGCCGCCGGAAAGAGGAGGTCGTGGCGCTTCGGCTAGGGTTCGACCTTGGCATGACGCTGGTCGACACGGCGGAGATGTATGCGAGCGGCGGCGCCGAAGAGGTGGTCGGCGAGGCCGTCGCGGACCGGCGCGACGAGATTTTCATCGTGAGCAAGGTGATGCCGGGAAACGCCTCGCGCCGCGGCACGATTTCCGCGTGCGAGAAGTCTCTGAAACGGCTCAACACCGATCGCATCGATCTGTATCTGCTCCACTGGCCCGGCCCGCACCCCATCGCCGACACGGTCGAGGCGTTCACCACGCTGAAACACGCCGGCAAAATCCGCCACTGGGGCGTGAGCAATTTCGACGTCGATGAAATGGATGAGGTGATCTCGCTCCCCGATGGCGGCGCTGTCGCGTCCAATCAGGTGATGTACAATCTCAGGCGCCGGGGCATCGAATACGATCTCATCCCGTGGTGCGCTGAGCGGCGCATTCCCATCATGGCCTATTCGCCGCTGGATCAGGGCAAGCTGCTGCGTTCGCGCGAATTGGCCGAGATCGCCGCACGGCACAGCGCGACCAACGCGCAAGTGGCGCTCGCCTGGCTGCTGAAGCAGGGACAGACGATGGTGATCCCGAAGGCCGGCAGCCAAGCCCATGTGCGCGAGAATTACGGCGCGCTGGCGGTCAATCTCGATGCGAAGGACATGGCGGCGCTCGACGCCGCCTTCCCGCCGCCGTCGCGGAAGAAGCCGCTGGAATCGACATGAGCGCCGCATTGCGGGTCGGCATCGCGGGCCTGGGCGCCATCGGGCGCGCAGTGCTGCGCAAAATTAATCAGGGCGGAATTCCGAACATCGTGCTGGCGGGCATTTGCGTGCGCGACCGCGCCAAGGCGGAAGCTTTCCTGAACGAGATCGGCGCAACGGCGCCCATTCTCGAGATCGCCGAATTGGCGGAACGCTCCGATGTGGTGATCGAATGCGCGCCCGCCGCCGTGCTCCCCGCCATCGCGGCGCCGGTTCTGGGCGCGGGGAAGAAATTGATGGTGCTGAGCGCAGGGATGCTGCTCAGCCATCCGGAGCTGCTGGCGCTGGCCAAGGAGCATGGCGGCCAGATCATCGTGCCGACGGGCGCGCTGATCGGCTTCGATGCCGTGTCGGCCGCGGCCGAGGGCGCGATTCAATCGGTGACCATGGTGACGCGCAAACCGGTGAAGGGGCTGATCGGCGCGCCCTATCTCACGCGCAACGCCATCGACATCGAAGGCATCACCGAGGCCAAACGCGTCTTCCAGGGCAGCGCCCGCGAAGCGGCCGCCGGTTTTCCGGAAAACGTCAATGTTGCGGCCGCCCTTTCGCTTGCGGGCATCGGGCCGGATCGCACCACCATCGAAATCTGGGCCGACCCGAACGTCACGCGCAACATCCATCGCGTGACCGTGGAAGCCGATTCCGCGCGCTTCGAAATGAGCATCGAGAACGTCCCGAGCGAAAATCCGAAGACCGGGCGCATCACGGCGCTGTCGGCGATTGCGGCCTTGCGCAAGATGACGGCGCCCTTGCGGGTGGGCACGTAGATGGATGCCACGCGCCAATTGCCGGTCGGGAACGAGATCTTCCTCGACCATGTGGCGCATTGGGTGCCCGATTCGGCAGCAGCCGCGAAAGGGATGATTCAGGCGGGCTTCGCGCCGACGCCGGTGTCCGTCCAGACCAATCCCGGCCCGAACGGCACGAGCTTCCCGGCAGGCACGGGCAACATCACCGCGATGCTGCCGGCGGGCTATATCGAGGTTCTGTTCAAGACGTCCGAAACGCCGCTGACGCGCGAATTCGATGAGGGACTTGCGCGTTATGCGGGCCTGCATCTGATGGCGTTTTCGGTCGCCGATGCGCAGGGAGCATCGACACGGCTCACCGCCGCGGGTTTTCGCACCGCGCCTCTCGTCGCATTGCGCCGGCCGGTGGGCACGGAAACGGGAACGGCGGAAGCCGCCTTCACGGTCGCACGCATCGTGCCGGGCGAGATGGCCGAAGGGCGCATACAATACCTGACCCATCACACCGAAGACGCGGTGTGGCAAAAGCGCTGGCTCGCCCATCCGAACGGTGCCAAGCAACTCATCGATGCGGTGGCCGCGGTTGCCGATGTAGACGAGGCAGAAGCGCGGTATGCGCGCTTCCTCGGGCGGGCGGGCGTGGCGACCAATATGGGGCGCAGCTTCCTTCTCGACCGCGGCGGCGTGCAGCTCATGACCGCCGCCGCGTTCACGCGGCTGGTGCCCGGCGTGCCTGTGCCGGGCCTCCCCTTCATCGGGGCCTATGCGTTGCGCGTGGATTCGCTCATCGCCACTGCCAATGTGTTGCGCGCGCGCGCCGCTCGCTTCGAACAGCGCGACCGCATGCTGTTCGCGCCCTTTCCGCCCGCGCTCGGCACCGGCGCGTGGATTTTTGTGGAGAACGCAGCCGACTTGCCGTGGCGGGCGAAGTCGTGAATTGTGCCGGCCGTCACGCACATTGACGGTCCGAAATGCTCCCTCCCCTTCCTTTCACCACGCGGCCCGAGATCGAGGGCCTGTTCGGCGTTGTCGCCTCCACGCATTGGATCGCAACTGCCGTCGCCATGGGCATGCTCGAACGCGGCGGCAATGCGTTCGATGCAGGCGTCGCCGCCGCCTTCACGCTGCAGCTGGTCGAGCCGCATCTGAATGGCCCGGGCGGCGACGTTCCGGTCATCCTGTGGGATGCGCGCAGCGGGAAGCCGATTGTCATCTGCGGCCAGGGAACGGCGCCCAAGGCGGCAACCATCGCGCGGTATCGCGGGATGGGCCTGGACAAGGTGCCGGGCTCTGGCCTGCTCGCGGCTTGCGTGCCGGGCACGTTCGAAACCTGGATGATGCTGCTGCGCGATTTCGGCACGGTGACTTTGCGCGACGTGCTGGCGCCCGCGATCTTCTATGCCCGCGAGGGTCATCCGCTGGTCGACCGCGAAGTCGAAACCATCGCCAGCGTAGAGGCGCTGTTCCGCGATCATTGGCCGACGTCTGCCGCGGTGTTCATGCCGGGCGGCGCGGTGCCGGAGCGCGGGACGCTTCTGAAGAATCCGGTACTCGCGGCGACCTATGAGCGCATTCTGTCCGAGGCCGAACGCGCCGGCGGCGACCGTGTACGTCAGATCGAACGCGCACGCGAGGTGTGGTCGCGCGGTTTCGTCGCCGAGGCCATCGACAAATTCTGCCGCAACACCGAAGCCATGGACACCAGCGGCACGCCGCATCGGGGCCTCTTGACGGGCGAGGATATCGCCGCATGGACGCCGCATACCGAAGCCCCGGTCACCTATGATTACCGTGGTCATACCGTGTGCAAGGCCGGCTGGTGGAGTCAGGGGCCGGCGCTGCTGCAGCAGCTTGCGCTGTTGAAAGGGTTCGATCTCGACGGCCTCGATCCGGCGGGACCCGATTTCATCCACCTTCAGGTCGAATGCGCGAAGCTTGCCTTCGCCGACCGGGACGCGTTCTACGGCGATGCCAAATTCTCGCCCATTCCGGGCGATGTATTGTTGAGCGATCCGTACAATGACGAACGCCGCAGACTGATCGGCGAACGCGCCAGTATGGAACAGCGGCCCGGTTCGATTCCGGGCTTCGGCGGCAAGGTGCATATCGGCGAAGCCGTGGGCGCGGTCGCAGGTGCAGGCGAACCGACGGCGGGCCGTATGGCTCCGGTCGCGGCTGCGGGCGAACCGACCGCCGGACCGCTCGGAGGCACGCGCGGCGACACGGTGCATTTCGACATCGTCGACCGCTGGGGCAACATGATCTCCTCCACACCCTCCGGAGGCTGGCTGCAATCTTCTCCGGTGATTCCGGAATTGGGATTCTGCTTAGGGACCCGGGCGCAGATGTTCTGGCTGGACGAGGCGCATCCGGCAGCACTCGCACCCGGCAAACGGCCGCGCACGACCTTGTCGCCGACGCTCGCGTTGCGCGACGGCGCGCCTTATCTCGCCTGGGGCACACCCGGCGGCGATCAGCAGGACCAATGGTCGTGCCAGTTCCTGCTCCGCCACATCCACGCCAAGCACAATCTGCAACAGGCGATCGATGCGCCCGCGTGGCATACGGAGCATTTCCCAAGCTCGTTCTGGCCGCGCGTGGCGCGCCCCGGCGTGGTGGTGGTGGAGGGCCGCATCCCCGAAGCGACGGTGAAGGAACTGCGCCGCCGTGGCCACACGGTGGAAGTGGGGCCGCTCTGGTCGGAGGGGCGGCTGACCGCGGCTTCGCAAGATGGCATCCGCCGCCGCGCCGCCGCCAACCCCCGCGGCATGCAAGGCTACGCCGCGGGACGGTGATGTTTAATTCACCCTCCCCTCGACCCTTAAGGGGAGGGTTGAAGACCCGCGTGCTGCCTGAGCCAGGCGCGCAATGTGTTCGCATCCACCGCGCCAGCACGCTGCGCCACGACAGCGCCGCGGCGGAAAATCATCAGCGTCGGGATGCTGCGAATGCCGAACTGCGCGGCCAATGCCTGTTCCGCATCCGTGTCCACCTTGAGAAAGCGGAAATCGGGCTCGAATTCGGCGGCCGCTTTCTCGAACACAGGCGCCATCGCACGGCACGGCCCGCACCAGGTCGCCCAGAAATCGACCACGACGGGAATGTCGTTCTGCTGGACCTGCTGGGCAAAGGTCGCGGCGGTTGCGGGAAACGGATGGCCGCTGAACAGCAGCTTGTGGCATTTGCCGCATTTCGCCGCGCTCGCGTCCTTGGCCGCCGGCACGCGGTTCACGGCCGCGCAAAGCGGACAGACGATGTGGCGGGTTCCATCGGGCATGGGATCTCTCTATGTCAAAAGATAATTTAGGCGGCGGTCGCGGCCAATCAACCCTCCCGCGCGATTGAATGCTCCATTCCCGCTGTAGAAGGCCCGCTCCGAGTGCTATAAATTATGGTTCGCAGCGCACGAGGTCACCGATATGCGCCGGCTCGTCATTGCCGCCAGTCTTGCCACCATTTTGATACCCGCCGTATTCGCACAGGAAGCCCGGAAGGCATCGATCCCCGATCTCGCCTCCAAGGATTTCGGGTGGCAAACCAATTTCGAGGATTGGCAGGACCCTCCGCCCGGCAACGGCCACGGTCCGATGGCGAATGACCCGGCCTATCCCTTCGTCAACAATTCGGTCGTCGACGCGCCCGAAAACGATCTCGCCAAAAGCCAGGACACCGCTTTCGTCAAGATCAACGGCCGCCAGCCTACCGTTCGCATCGCCAACAGCAAGGACCCGATCCTCAAACCCTGGGTTGCCGCCGCGGTGCAAGCGACCAACGACGAGATTCTCCAGGGCAAACGGCAGGTGCCCTTTGTCGCGCAATCGCGCTGCTGGCCCGGCGGCGTTCCGGGCCAGCTCATCTATCCGTTCGAGCCGCTCTATTTCATTCAGAAGCTCGACGAAGTGTGGATGATCTGGCAGCGCGACCACATGGTGCGCCGCGTCTTCCTCAATCGCGAGCATTCGGCAAATCCGAAGCCATCCTGGTTCGGCGAATCCGTCGGTCATTACGAGGGCGGCGACACGCTGGTGGTGGATACCATCGGTCTCTCCGCGAACAAGTTCAGCTACATCGACAATTTCCGTACGCCGCATTCCGACAAGGAACATGTGGTCGAGCGGTTCACGATAAGCCCCGACGGCGGCAGCCTGACCGCGATTGCGCGGGTCGAAGACCCCAACGCCTATAACGCGCCCATCACCATGATGCGCACCTGGTTCAAGGCGGACCATGCGATGGAAGAAGTCGTCTGCTCCGAGAACAATGGCGACCGCTTCAACCAGGGCCTCGTTCCGATTCCCGAAGCCGGGAAGCCGGATTTTTGAAGACGCGAGTGGCGAATAGCGAATAGCGAGTAGCGAGCGGTTCCTTCGCCCCTTGAGGGGGAAGGTGTCCGGCGCAGCGCATAGCGCGAAGCCGGACGGAAGGGCGGACGCAGCCCTCTCCGGGTTATCCCGGCGGCTTTGCGGCGAATTTCGAGCCGCGCTCGCACATGCGCCCCTCCGGGTCCTGCCACAGCCGTCCGCTCGTGTGCAGAGACCCCAGCGCGCGCGCGACCGTCTGGAAATCGTGACTGCCGAACCGTTCGGCGATCTCTGTGTAATACAGCGGCTTCTCGCGGATGGCGGAGAGGATGTCTTCGGCCAGGGCCGCAACCGCGCCTTCATCGCCGGCCTCGCCCGCCGCATCGCTCTTGCCCTTCACGTAATCCGCGATCTTCGCCGTATCCGCATAGGCGTAGGCGATGCGTTCGTAGCGTTCCTTCGGGATTCCTTCACCGATGGTCGCGTCGATGCCGACCTTCGCTGTGGTCGGGACCTGGCCCGGCGGCGTCGGCGGCAGGCTCGGATCGAGCGGCTTCCCGCGCGCATTCGTCACGATCAGGATGTCCTTGTCGCCCTGCACGCGCGTGGCAATGGCCCATTCCACATCCATCGGATTGAACACGTCGATGTCGTCGTCGACCACCACCACATGTTTCAAATCCATCACCGAGAGCGCGGCAAGAATTGCGTTCTTGCCCTCGCCCGCCTGTTTCTTGATCGAGATCACCGCGTGCCAGAAGGCGCACCCCCCCAGCGTGACGTTGATGTCCTTCACCGTCACGCCCGCCGTCTTCAGCGCCTGACGGATGGCGGCATAGCGCGTGGGCGCAGCGAGCCAGGTGTTCTCCCACGGCATGTGCAGCGAATAATAGATCGCGTCCTTCCGGTGCGAGATCGCCTTGATCTTCACCAGCGGATTCCAGTGCAGGCCTCCCATCAGGCGCGTGAATTCGCCGAAGCGCCCTTCCGGCCACGTCCACCCCGTGGGCAGGATTTCGCCTTCGATGACGATTTCCGCATCCGCGATATAGGGCACATCGATGGTGCTGCAGGGCGCAAGCTCGATCGCCTGCCCGCGCAATCCGCCCGCGATGTGCATCTCGTCCACGCCCAAGGGCGCGCGATAACCCGACGCCATGATCTCCAAGGGATGCGTGCCGATGCTGATGGAAATCGGCAACGGCCGGCCCGCCTTGTAGGCGCGGTCCGCGAACAGCCGCATATTGTTGGGCGTCACGATGTCGATGCCGGTGAGCGCCTTCTCCTTGACGATGAAGCGGTAGATGCCGCTGTTCATGCCGAGTTCGGGGTCGCGCGCGATCACGACTCCCGCCGTGATCATCGGGCCGCCATCGTAGATCGACGACATTGGGATCGGCAGCTTGAACAGGTCCACATCGTCGCCCGTCATCGTCACCTCGCGGGTGGGCGAGGTGTTGACCATGATCGGCGGTATCGGGTTGTCGATGCCTTTCCTAAGCCTCGTCTCGATCTCGCCATAGGTCTTGGCGCCCATGGACATGATCGCGCGCTCGCGTGAGCGGATGATGCCCGAGACGACCGGCATGGCGTAACCGATGACATTGTGGAACAGCAGAGCCTTGTCCGACTGATCGACCAGGGTGGCGATGTGGCGGATGTCGACCGGCTGGCGAATATCGATCAGTTCGCCCGCGTCGCGCAGGCGGCCCAGAAACTGCCTGAAATTCTCCTGCATCGCGCTTCTCCGCGGGTCCACGCGCCCGCCCATATTTCACATCGGGAAATCCGTCCTTTTCCTAGCCAATCCGCACGCAGCGGGCTAGATAGGCGGCAGCTGAAAATGAGGTCCGGCGAATGAAGGCTTTGGTGCTCCGCCAGCATGGCGGCCTCGAAAATCTCGAGCTGGTGGACGATCATCCCAAGCCCAGCGCGAGCGAAGGCCATGTGGTGATCCGCGTGCGGGCGTCCTCCTTCAATTATCACGACGTGTTCACGGTGAAGGGGATGCCGGGGATCAAGGTGCCGCTGCCCGTGGTGATCGGGCTCGACATGGCGGGCGAGATCGCCGAACTGGGCCCCGGCGTCGAGGGCTGGCGCGTGGGCGAGCGCGTCCTGGTGAACCCGCTGAACAAGAAGAAAGGCCTGATGGGCGAAATGCTGGACGGCGGCATGGCGGAATATTGCCTGGTCGCGGCCGATCAGCTGATCCGGGTGCCCGATCGCGTGAGCTTCGAAGACGCGGCATCGCTGCCGGTGGCCTATGGCACGGCGCACCGCATGCTGATCACGCACAACACCGTGAAAGCGGGCGACAAGGTGGTGATCCTGGGCGCGTCGGGTGGTGTGGGCACAGGCTGCGTCGCGCTGTGCAAGCATATCGGTGCGCACGTGATCGCCTGTGCGTCGAGCGAAGAGAAGATGGCGAAACTGCGCGAGATGGGCGCCGACGAGACGCTCGATTACACGAAGACCGATTTCTCCAAATGGGCGGTCGAGAAATACGGCAAGCCGCAGCGGCGCACCTATGAGGGCGGCGTCGATGTGGTGATCAATTTCACCGGCGGCGACACCTGGCTGCCGTCGCTCCGCTGTCTGAAGCGCGGCGGCAAGGTGCTGGTGTGCGGGGCGACCGCCGGTTACGACCCGAAGGAAGATTTGCGCTACATCTGGAGCTTCGAGCTGCAGATCATCGGCTCGAATTCGTTCTACGACGAGAACCTGATCGCGCTGATGCAGATGATCGAGGCCGGCCACATGAAACCGATGATCGACAAGGTCGTGCCGCTGGAAGGCGCGGCTGAGGGTTTGCGCCTGATCCAGGACCGGCAGGTGATCGGCAAAGTCGTGGTGACGCCATGAGCGAAGACATCACGATCGAGAAAGTCCAGGGGCTGATCGCGCGCGGGGCGTTTCATCAGTGGCTGGGTCTGCAGGTGCTGGCGGTCTCCGACGACGGCATCGAGATCAAAGCCAAATGGCGCGAGGAATGGGTGGTGAATCCGGACCGCGGCTACACCCATGGCGGAATCCTGGCGGCGCTGGTCGATCTTGCGGCCGATTGGGCGCTGGTGAAAAAGACCGGCCGCGGCGTGCCGACCATCGACATGCGGGTGGATTATCACGCGCCCGCCATGCCGGGCGATCTCTATGTGAAGGGCCGCGTGGTGCGCGCAGGGGGACAATTCTCGACCGCCGAAGCCCATGTGTACGACGAGACCGGGAAATTGCTCGCGAGCGGCCGCGGCACCTATTTCACCGCGCCGCCGCCGCCACCCAAGGCCTAGTGCATGCGTGGCATATCGCACAGCCCCCGCCCCCTCCGGCGCGTTGCGCCACCTCCTCCGTAAACCGGGGAGACCGATGCCTGAATTCACCAATCTCGGCGATCTGATCCAGCGCGACCGCGATCTGGATAAAACTGCGATTGTCGATCTCGGCGGCGACGCGGGCCCACGGGAGTTCACGTTTCGTCAAGTCGACGAGATGGCGCGGGGTGTGGCGCGCGGGCTCCTCAAACGTGGGCTCTCGCGCGGCGACCGCGTCGCGATTCTTTCCGCCAATCGCGCCGAATATCTCGCGGCGGTACAAGGCATCATGCGAGCCGGACTCGTGGCCGTGCCCGTGAACTTCAAATTTCCGCGCGAGACCGTTCAGTTCATCCTGCGCGATTCCGGCGCCGATCTTGTGTTTTGCGACGCCCAGCGCCGCGCCGATTGCCCCGACGGATTTTCGGCCATTTCGTTTGGCGAAGAATTCGACGCGTTTCTCGACGCCGGGCCGTTCGACGCCGTGCGGCCGGTCACGCGCGAACCGGCGATGTTCCTCTACACCTCGGGCTCGACCGGCATTCCCAAAGGCGTGGTGCTGTCGCATCAGAGCCATTTGTGGGTAGTGAAAGCACGGTTGACGCAGGATATCTCGCGCCATCGTTTTCTGGTCGCGGCCCCGCTCTATCACATGAACGGGCTCGCCGTGTCGCAGCTCGTATGCGCCGGGCACGCCACCTTGGTGCTGCTGCCGCAATTCACGGCGGCCGCCTATATCGACGCGGCGGAGCATTACCGCTGCACCTGGCTCACCGCCGTGCCGCCGATGATCGCGATGATGCTGCGCGAAGGCGAACGTCTTGCGCGCGCCGATCTGTCGAGCGTCGAATTCGTGCGCATGGGGTCTGCGCCGGTGAGCGAAGCGCTGATGGCGGCGCTGAAGCGGACATTGCCCAAGGCGGCGATTACCAATGCCTACGGCACGACGGAGGGTGGGCCCGTGGTGTTCGGGCCGCATCCGGAGGGACTGCCGCAGCCGGAGTTGTCGGTCGGTTATCCGCATAAGGAGGTTCAGACCCGGCTGGTGGCGGACGGGCAGAGCGGCGCGGACCACGGCGAACTGGAAATGAAAAGCCCCGCGCTGATGAACGGCTATCACAACCGGCCCGACATCCCCTCGCCCATCACGGCGGACGGATTCTATCGGACCGGCGACGTGTTCCGCCGCGATGAGAACGGATTCCATTTCTTCGTGGGGCGCGTGGACGACATGTTCGTCTCCGGCGGCGAGAACATCTATCCGGGCGATGTGGAGCGCATGCTGGAACGCCACCCGAACATCGCGCAGGCCGCCGTGGTGCCGATTCCGGACGAGATCAAAGGCGAGAAGCCGGTGGCGTTCGTGGTGGCGCGGGCGGGCGCGCGATTGAGCGAAGACGATGTGAAACAATACGCGCTGGCGCATGCGCCGGCCTATCAGCATCCCAGGCACGTCTGGTTCGTCGAGCGCCTGCCGCTGTCGTCCACCAACAAGCTCGACCGCGCGGAGTTGAAGCGCGAAGCCGAAACGCGGCTGACAAACCGAGCCTAAACCGATACGTGCTCCGCGCCGGCCTTCGCGGCCAGCGCGTCGCCGACGGCTTCCGCGAAGGATTTCTCCGGCGGCAGCACGACCGCGGCCGAACGCACGCGCTGATGGGAAGGGTCCACGCCCGGCGGCGCCGTGCCCGATTCGATGAGCGCCTTGGCCGAACGCATCAGGCGGCGCCGCGCCATCACGATGCCCTTATCGGTGCCGACGAGATTTTCCCTGGAGCGGTCGACAATCGGCCCCATGCTCTCCTGGATCGAGGCGTCCTGCATCGCGAAACCCGAGATGCCGCCATAGGTCCGGCCGCGCTTCTGCGCGTCGCGGTCCATCAGATAGTCGTTCTCCTTGTTGGCGAAGGGGCGGAAATTCCGCGGGTCGACGGGCGTGTGGATGCCGGCGCCCTCGCGCATCTGCTGCACCAGCTCGGGCTCCAGCGGCGTCTTCACACGGTAGTCGAAGCTCCAGGCCATGCAGTTCTCGTCGTCCATCGGAATCCAGAAATGGCCGTGCACCGGGTGATCGCCGCGCGGCGGTATCATGGTGAAGGACGGCATCACCCATTGCGTGATGCGCCAGTAGTAATTGCCGTTCTCGGCGTTGCGGCGCGCGCCGATATAGAGGCCGCCCGGGCTTTCGACCACGTCGAACACGGGCATCAGATCGCCCATGTTGTATTTGTTGCCCTTCGCGCCCTTGAAGACCGGATCGGTTTCGAGATCGCCGCGATGAAGAAAGGACACATGGCTCGAATCGATGCCGCCTTCCAGCGCCTGGAGCCAGTTGCACTCCTGCCAGCGCTTCGAGACGTAACGGTGCGATTCCGGCACGCTGGTGAATTCCCAATCCGGCAGCGGCGGCGTGCGTTCGGCCGGGCCCATATAGGTCCAGAGAATTCCGCCCTTCTCGATCAGCGGATAATTCGTCATGCGGATGCGCTGGCAGTGCGTGCTGCCGGCCGGCTCCGAGGGGATATCGACGCATTGTCCGTGTACGTCGAATTTCCAGCCGTGATAGGGGCAGCGCAGACCGTTCTCTTCGTTGCGGCCGAACCACAGCGAGACGCGACGATGGGCGCAGAATTCCTCGATCAATCCGAGGCGGCCTTCGCTGTCGCGGAAGGCGATCAGTTTCTCCGACAGCAGCCGCACCCGCACCGGCGGACAATCGGGCTCGGCAAGTTCCGATGCCAGTAGCGCCGGTACCCAATAGCTGCGGAACAATTGGCCCATCGGCGTTCCGGGGCCGGTCTGCGTGACGTAATCGTTCTGTTCCTTGACCAGCATGGGGCCTCACTTTGTGCGCAATGCGCACATAATTTCTCTATAATGCACAAAGTAGTCCTCAGATCGACCAAGTCAAGGCAGGGCGGCGCCTGCGCGAATCCATGCCGCAGCGGCCCGGCCCGATCTCTGCGGACCAGCCGATCCGTCCCCTGCCCCAAAAGAAAACTCCCGCGAACCGGCGTGGCCCGCGGGAGTTTGGAAGGGTAACCGGAACGTCTAGAGGATGAAGTCTCCGACCACCGGCGTATCGCCGTGAATGATGATGCTGAAATCGGCCGTGCCATCGCCGTTGGTGTCGCCCTGAAGCGTGAGCACGCCGCCGATCAGGACCGTGTGCAGCTGGCCCTTGACCCCGGTAAACGCCCCCCCGTCGATGTAAGTGAACGCCTGATCGCCCGCCACGCTGGTATTGGCGTCGATCGCGGAGACATCGATCTTGTCGCCGTCCGCGTGGCTGAAGTCGGCGATATTGTCGCCTGCCACGATCTCGCCCGGCTTGAACACGAAGCGGTCCGCGCCGCCGCCGCCGGTCAGCGTATCGACACCGCCGGCGCCATTCAGCGTGTCGTTGCCGCTGCCGCCGGTGATGAGGTTGTCGAGACCGTTGCCGGTGGCACTTATCTTCGTCGCGCCGGTGTAGGTCAGGTTTTCCACATTGGCTGCCAACGTATACGCCGTCAGCGTCGTCTGCACCGTGTCGGTGCCTCCGCTGTCGGAGATCTGGTCGCCGAGATTGTCGACGACGTAGATGTCGTTGCCGCCGCCGCCGACCAGCGAATCCGCGCCGGCGCCGCCGTCGAGGGTGTTGGCGTCCGTGCTGCTGCCGATGATGGTGTTGGCCCCCGCATTGCCGGTGCCCGTAAAGCCGCCCGCTCCCGTGAAGGTGAGCGCCTCTACATTGGCCGCCAATGTGTAGGAATTGATCGACGCGTAGACCGTATCGGTGCCGCCGCCTACGCCTTCCACCACCACGTCGCCGGCATCGTTGACATGGTATTCGTCGTTGCCGGCGCCGCCGACGAGTCTGTCCGCACCGAGACCGCCGTCCAGCGTGTCGTTGCCTCCAGCGCCGGTGATGGTGTTGTTGCCGTCATTGCCGGTGCCGGCAAAATTGCCCGCGCCGGTGTAGGTGAGGTTCTCGACATTATCCAACCCGACCAGGCTGTAGCTGGTCAGCGCCGACGTCTTGATGGTGTCGGTGCCTTCGCCGGAATTCTCGATTACCTGATCGTTCAGCGTATCGACGACGTAGGTGTCGTTGCCGAGACCGCCCGTCAGGGTGTCGTCCCCGGTTCCGCCATCCAGCGTGTCGTTACCTGTGCCGCCGGTGATCGCATTGCCAGCACCATTGCCGGTGCCGGCAAAAGCAGCCGCGCCGGTGTAGACCAGATTCTCGATGTCCGGCAGCAAGGCCAGCGAGTAGGTGGCCAGAGCCGTCATGATGGTGTCGATGCCATTGCCGCCGGTCTCGTCCACCGTATCGCCTGCGTTGTCGACGATATAGGTGTCGTTGCCGATGCCGCCGGACAGGATGTCAGCGCCGCCGCCACCATTCAGCGTATCGTTGCCCGCGCCGCCCTCGATGAGATTGGCGCTTGCATTGCCGACCGCACTGAAATCACCAGCCCCCGTGAAGGTCAGGTTCTCGACGTTGGTCGGCAGCGTATAGACGTTCAGCGTCGTGTAGACCTGATCGGTGCCCGCAGACACGCCTTCCACCACCACGTCGCCTGCATCGTCGACATGGTATTCGTCGTCGCCGGCGCCGCCGACGAGTCTGTCCGCACCGAGACCGCCGTCCAGCGTGTCGTTGCCTCCAGCGCCGGTGATGGTGTTGTTGCCGTCATTGCCGGTGCCGGCAAAATTGCCCGCGCCGGTGTAGGTGAGGTTCTCGACATTATCCAACCCGACCAGGCTGTAGCTGGTCAGCGCCGACGTCTTGATGGTGTCGGTGCCTTCGCCGGAATTCTCGACCACCTGATCGTTCAGCGTATCGACGACGTAGGTGTCGTTGCCGAGACCGCCGGTGAGGGTGTCGTCCCCGGTTCCGCCATCCAGCGTGTCGGCGCCCGCGCCGCCCGTGATCGCATTGGCAGCACCATTGCCGGTGCCGGCAAACGTCATCGTGCCGGTGTAGACCAGATTCTCGATGTCCGGCAGCAAGGCCAGCGAGTAGGTGGCAAGAGCCGTCATGATGGTGTCGATGCCGTTGCCGCCGGTCTCATCCACCGTGTCGGACGCGCTGCCGACGATGTAGGTGTCGTTGCCGAAACCACCGGACAGGATGTCGGCACCGCCGCCGCCGTCCAGCGTGTCGTTGCCCGCGCCGCCCTCGATGAGGTTGGCGCTTGCATTGCCGACCGCGCTGAAATCGCCCACGCCGGTGAAGGTCAGGTTCTCCACATTGATGGGCAGCGTATAGACGTTCAGCGTCGTGTAGACGTGATCGGTGCCCGCAGACACGCCTTCCGTCACCACGTCCCCGGCGTTGTCGACGTGGTATTCGTCGTCGCCTGCGCCGCCGACGAGTTTGTCCGCGCCGAGGCCGCCATCCAACGTATCGTTGCCTGCCGCGCCGGTGATGGTGTTGTTGCCGTCATTGCCGGTGCCGGCAAAATTGCCCGCGCCGGTGTAGGTGAGATTCTCGACATTGGCCAAAGCGGCCAGGCTGTAGCTGCTTAGGACCGACGTCTTGATGGTGTCGGTGCCTTCGCCGGCATTCTCGACCACCTGATCGTTCAGCGAATCGACGATGTAGGTGTCGTTGCCGACACCGCCGGTGAGGGTATCGTCCCCGGCTCCGCCATCCAGCGTGTCG
>CAZBRO010000005.1:0-152158 GCA_964494505.1 uncultured Bordetella sp. | reverse complement strand
GTTGCCGACACCGCCGGTGAGGGTATCGTCCCCGGCTCCGCCATCCAGCGTGTCGTTGCCTGCGCCGCCCGTGATTGCGTTTGCGGTGTCGTTGCCGGTGCCGGCAAACGTCTTGGTACCGGTGTAGACCAGGTTCTCGACGTTCGGCAGCAAGGCCAGCGAGTAGGCGCCGAGCCCGGTCATAATGGTGTCGGTGCCCTCGCCGGGATTCTCCACGACCGAGTCGGACGCATTGTCGACGACATAGGTGTCGTCGCCGACGCCGCCGGTGAGTTGATCGACGCCACCGCCGCCGTTCAGCGTATCGTTGCCGATACCGCCGCTCAGCGTGTCGCCATTTGCACCGCCGGTGATGGCGTTGTTGGCGGCATTGCCGGTGCCGGAGAAAGTCCCCGTGCCGGTATAGGTGAGATTTTCGATGTCGGGCAGCGAGACGAGCGAGTAGGTAGCGAGCCCCGTCTTGATGGTGTCGATACCATTGCCGCCGGTCTCATTTACTGTATCGCTTGCGTTGTCGACGACATAGGTGTCGTTGCCGAGGCCGCCGGCCATAGTGTCGGCGCCAGTGCCGCCGTTCAGCGTATCGTTGCCGGCGCCGCCTTCGATGAGGTTGGATCCTGCATTGCCGGTGCCGGCGAAGTCGCCCGTTCCGGTGAAGGTCAGGTTCTCGACATTGGTGGGCAGCGTATAGACGTTCAACGTCGTGTAGACGTGATCCGTGCCGGAATTCGCGGCTTCGGTCACGACATCGCCGGCGTTATCGACATGGTAATCGTCGTTGCCGGTGCTGCCGGCCATCCTGTCCGCGCCCGTGCCGCCATCCAGCGTATCGTTGCCGCTGAGGCCCGAGAGCGAATCGTTGCCGGCGCCACCGACGATGCTGTTGTCCGAGGTGTTGCCGACGCCGGTGAAATCGCCCGACCCGATGAAGGTCAGGTTTTCGAAATTGGCCGCCAACGTGAAGGCATTCAGAGTCGTCTTGACGGTATCGGTTCCGCCGCCCGCCCCTTCAACCAGCACATCGCTCAAGCTGTCGACGACATAGGTGTCGTCGCCATTGCCGCCGATCATGCTGTCATTGCCGGTGCCGCCATCGAGCGTGTCGTTGCCGTCGTTTCCAATCAGCGTGTCGTTGTCACTGCCGCCGAGGAGGCAATCGTTGCCCGAGCCCGAATCGCCTTCCAGCGAATCGTTGCCCGAGAGGCCGATCAGCGTGTCATTGCCGCCGAAGCCTTCCAGCGTGTCGTTGCCGCCATAGGTTCCGCCGCTGCCATTATCGACGGTATCGCCGCCGGTGATGCTGTTGTCGAGGTCGTTGCCATAGCCGGTGAAGCCGGTACCCGCCGAAGGCGCCGCGGCAAGGTGATCGAAGACGAGATCTTCGACGTTCGAACCCAGCGTGTAATTGGCGAGGAACGAATCGACCGTGTCGTTACCGCCGCCGAGGGCTTCCACCACCTGATCGCCGACATTGCTGACGGAATAGAGATCGTCACCAGGGCCGCCGATCATGGAGTCGTTGCCGTCGCCGCCGTTGAGCGTGTCGTTGCCCGAGACGGTCGAACTGGGATCGGTGCTGTCGCCGTAGAGCGTGTCGTCGCCGCTGTCGCCGACCAGGTTGTCGTTGCCGCCATTGCCGACCATGCAGTCGCTGCCGCCGAAGCCTTCGAAATGGCCCGGATTGTACGGAATGAAGTCCGCCGGACCGTTGTCGCTGCCGTCGCCGATCAGCGTGTCGGGCGCGGTCGAGGCGTCATAGACGCTGCCCCCGACGGCCGGCGTCAGGAGGAGATCGAACGTCCCCGGGTTGGTGCCGTCGCCGCCGAGGAACAGGGCGTCGTTTATGTTATGCAGGAAGTCGGTGTCGCCTTCCGCGCCGCCCGTATCGGCGAAATTGTCGACAATGATGTAGGTGTCGTCGGAGGTGTCGGCCGGCGTGTCCGCACCGGAGAACAGCGCAACCGTGTAGTGGCTGCGCGGACCGTCATAGATGGCGGTGTTCGTACCGGCGCCGCCTTCGAGCGAATCGTTGCCGCCGCCGCCATAGAGCGTGTCGTTGCCGTCGGCCGCACTGGTATCGCCGCCGATGAGCGTCGAGTCGCCCATGCCGCTAATCAGGCTGTCGGCGCCGGCGCCGCCGTCGAGATTGCCCTCGCCGTTCAGCGTATCGTTGCCTGCATCGCCGGTCAGAACGCCAACGCCAGAAACCTGATCGTTGCCGTCGCCGCCGTGCAGCCCGCTCGGATTGAGCAGCACCTGACTCAAATCGATGATGTCCAGACCCGGCGCGAAGTCGGTGATGGTGTCCGCGGTCGAGCCCGGCTGCCATGCCACATGATAGGTCGAAGCATGAGGTTCGGGCCCGGCCGTGTACTGGTCCGAACCGGTTCCAAGGGAGACGTTCAGGAACAGGTCATAGCCGCCATGGCCGAGGAAGCTGTTGGTGCCCTGGTCGTCATTGAAGGTGTCGTCGCCGGTCGTACCGACGAGTGCGTTGTCGCCGCTGTTGCCAGGCAGGAACAGGCCGGAATGGCCCGGCCCGATCGAGCCGCCGCCGGACAGCGAGCCCGGAGCCACGTTGAGCAGCTTCAGAATCGTGGTCCAGCCTTGCGGGCCGTCCGGTCCATCCAAATCGACCTGGATCAGCGTGTCGCCGATGCCATCGCCGACCACCTGCAGATAACCCGCGGTCGTGACGCTGACCGACTGACCGGAGATCGTGTCGTTGCCGGCATCGCCGAACAGCGCACCCGAACCGTTGACGACATCGTCGCCGAAGCCGCCATGCATCGTGCCGCTTCCAACGAGCGTGTCGTTGCCGCCATTGGGATCGTCCGAGGCGTCGAAGTCGCCGTTGAGCGTGCCGTGGCCGGTGATGCTGTCATTGCCGTCGCCGCCGTCGACCTTGCTGACGCCGAACGCGCCGCTGCCGCTGTCGAGAGTGTCGTCGCCGCCGTCGCCGAACAGCGTATTTGCGCCGTCGATGGCCGTGACGCTGTCGTCGCCCGAACCGCCATGCAGCTCGTTGGCGTCCTTGCCGCCATAGATGACGTCGTTGCCGCCATTGCCGTAGACGGTATCGTCGCCGAAGCCGCCATAGATGGTGTCGGCGCCGCCGGTGATGTCGTTGGGATCGTTGGAGTCGCCGAACAGGCAATCCGGCCCGTCATAGCCGTCGATCACATCGCTGCCATGGCTGCCCACGACCGTGTCGTGGCCGGCGCCGCCCAGCAGAACGTTGTTGCCGGTGCCGGTGGCGATGATGGAATCGTCGCCGCTGCCGCCGTCGATGTAGTTGTTGCCGTCGCCGCCATTGATCGTATCGCCGTCGCCGAAGGCGCCGTCGGTGGTGTTGCTGTCGCCGTCGCCGCCCAGAATGATGTCGTCATACGGGGTCGAATTGTCGGGGCCGCCGCCGACCGTAATATTAATGTCGGACAGATCGGTGCTGTGGTCGATCACGCGTCCAATGCCCGCCGCCACGCTGGAGGTGTCGAGTTCGAGCGGAATTTCGATCGGCAAGGTCGGCGGATAGGCCGGATTGGGCACCAGATCGGTCGGGAAATTGAGCAGCTCGATGTTGTAGAGCTGATCCTCTCCGTCGCGGTCCAGGATCACATGATCGGCGCCCGAATCGAGCACCGTGATCCCGAAATGATCGATGGACGTGATGTGCCCGTCCGCATTTTCCGCGAAGGTGTATTGGCTGCGCAGGCCGCTGTAATCGACCCTGTCGGAATCGCCGCCCGCCGCACCGCCGTCGATGGTGTCGTTGCCGCTGCCCGCGACGAAGGTGTCGTTGCCGGAACCGGAATCGCCTTCCATGGAGTCGTTGCCGGTGCCACCGTCGATGTAGTCGTTTCCGGGGCCGCCGACGATGGTGTCGTTGCCGTCGTCGCCGGTGACCGTGTCGTTGCCGTCGCTGGCATCGATCGAATCATTGCCGCTGCCGCCGTCGATGAGATCGGCGCTGGTGCCGCCCAACAGCGTATCGCTGCCGTCCCCGCCACCGATCGTGTTGCCGTCATTGCCGCCGACGACATAGTCGTCGCCAGCGTCGCCGGACAACACGTTGAAGCCGGAGCTGCCATAGATGAAGTCGTTGCCGTCGCCGCCGAAGATGGTGTCGTTGCCGCCATTGGGATCGGTCGGGCTGTCGCTGTTGTCGCCGTAGAGGAAGTCGACGCCGCTGCCGCCGAGGATGCAGTCATTGCCGTTGCCGCCATAGACTTCGTCGTCGAAGGACCCGGCATCGATGGTGTCGTTGCCGGAAATCGTCGAGCCCGCATCACTGCTGTCGCCGTAGATGATGTCGTTCTCGCTGCCGCCGAGGATGGAGTCGTTGCCGGCATTGCCGGCCACCGAATCGCCGCCCGAGCGCCCGTCCAGCGTATCGTTGCCGGAGCCGCCGAGGACCGTGTCGTCGCCCGAACCGGGGTAGTTGGACCCGTCCGGCGCGGGCGAGCCAAAGCCGAGATAATGTGTGAGCGCCGGATCGCCGATGTAATCGTTGCTCACGCTGAGGCTGTCGTCGATCAAATGACCCGGGTTCGCGGCGGCGACGTAATTGCCGTCGGCGAATTGCAGGTTGCTGATGCCGATCAGTTCGTCGGTGCCGTCCGGCGAGCCCGGACGGTTGTCGGTGACGAACACCGGCGCGCTCTCCGAGAAGCTCGCGATATTGTCGGGCGACAATGTGACGACGCTGGTGCTGCCATCCGGATTGGAGACGACCTGGGTGACCGTGTATTCGTCGCGGAACCCGTCATAGATTGCGGTGTCGTTGACGATATGGCCTTGGCCGCGGAGCGTGTCGTTGCCGCCACCGCCGATGAAGTTGTCGTCGCCGGAGCCGCCCAGCAGAAGGTCGCTGCCGTTGCCGCCATCCAGCGTATCGTTGCCATCGTCGCCTTCGAGCGAATCGCGGCCGTCCGAACCAAAGATGGAATCGTTGCCGGTGTTTCCGACCAGCGATTCGTTGCCGGAATAGGGCTGCCCGAACAGCGTGTACATGATGCCGATGAGGGTGTCGTTGCCGGCGCCGCCCCAGGCCGTGTCGTTGGTTGTGTTGATGAGGTCGTTGCCGCCCGCCGCATCGTTGGGATCGGTGTAGTCGCCGTAAAGCGTGCCGTTGCCATAGAGGGTGTCGTCGCCCGGCGGGGACACGCCAGCGCCGTCGCCGATGAGGAGCGAATCGAACACGGTGCCGCTGCTCAACGCATCGTTGTCGAGGCCGCCGATCAGCGTGCCGCCGCCCGAGAGGGTGTCATTGCCGGCATCGCCGGTGATCAAATTGTGCCCGCTGACGAAATAGCCGGAGGCCGACAGCACGTCATTGCCGACATCGCCGTCGATGGTGTTGTTGCCCACGCCGGCATTGACCGTGTCGTCGCCCTCATTCCCGAAGACGACGTTGTTGCCGTCGTTGAAGAACATCAGGTCATTGCCCTGGCCGCCGAAGGCGTGGTCGTTGCCGTCGCCGCCATACACCGTGTCCGCACCGCCCGACGTATCGGAGAGATCGGTGGAATCGCCGTACAGCGTGTCGTCGCCGGCATCGCCATAGAGAACGTCGTTGCCGTTGGAGACGTTGGTGTCTCCATCGTCGCCCACGACCAGATCGTTGCCGTCGCCGCCGTGCAGCACGTCGTTGCCGGCATCGCCATAGACCGTGTCGTCGCCCGCGCCGGCCGAGATGATGTCGTTGCCAACCGGAGTCGGCGCCTGAACCCCGATCGCCGGATCGGCGCTCGGCCCGCCTTCGAGCGAATCGCCGAAGCTGCTGCCGATGATGCTGTCGTCGTAGCCGCCGCCAACCACATGAGCCGCCGTCACATCGGCGCTATGGTCGAGGATGGTGCCGGTATTGGCCGCGCTCGGAGCGAAGTCGTAGAGGCCGAGATCGTCGAAGCGCAGCGTTTCGATGTTGACGATCGTATCCTGGCCCTGGTTTTCCGACGAGAAGAGCCTGTTATCGACGACCCAGAAGCCTCCGGTGTTGTCCTGGATGATCGAGGAATAGGTCCTGAGCGAGTTGTAATAGGCAAGATCGTTGCCGCCGAGGCCATCCAGCGAATCGTTGTCCGACCCGCCGGCCATCCCATAACCGTATCCGGGAAGCGTCGACGTGCCGCCGATCAGCGTATCGCTGCCCTCCCCGCCGCTGAGCGTGTCGTTGCCGTACCAGCCCCAGAGCACGTTGCTGCCGGCATCGCCTTCCAGCGATTCGCTGCCCGAATAGGGCGTGCCGAGCGAATCGAACATGACCCCTTCGAGGGTGTCGTTGCCGCCGCCGCCATAGGCGGTATCGCCCGTGGTCTGGATGAAGTCGTTGCCGACAACCCCGAGATCGCCCGGGAGCGTGGAATCGCCGTACAGCGTGCCGTTGCCGTAAAGCGTGTCGTCGCCGGCGCCGCCAATCAGGCTCGCATTCATGTCGGTGGCGCTGTTCAGTGCGTCGTTGCCCGTGCCGCCGTCGAGCGTGACCGGGTCGTTGTTGTAATACCACGGCTTCGACAGCGTATCGTTGCCGGCGTCGCCTTCCAGCGAGTTGAGACCGGCGAGGTTGTCGTTGCCGTCGCCGCCGATCAGGTGATCGGTCGCGCCGAGGCCGAGAATCGTATCGTCGCCGGTGTCGCCCGCAATCGAGTTGTCGCCGTAGATCGTGCCGGTGGCGGCAATCGTATCGTTGCCGTCATTGCCGAAGACCAGGTTGTCGTCGACGCTATCGGTGATGGAGTCGTTCCCCGAACCGCCCAGCAGCGTGTCGTTGCCTTCGCCGCCGTCGACGGTGTCGTTCTGGGCGCCGCCGTCGGCGTAATCCTCGCCGTCGCCGGCATAGATGTGATCCTGGCCGCCGCCGCCATACATCTGGTCGTTGCCCGAGCCGCCATAGATGACGTCATTGCCGAGATCGCCGTAGATCAGGTCATCGCCGTTGAAGCCCGACAGGATGTCGTTGCCGGTGTCGTCGCCGGAATTGAGCGCGATCGTGTGGCTGCCCGCCGGATCTTCCGGGCCGCCGAAGATCGTATCGGGACCGAAATCGCCCGACAGGATGTCGTCATTCTGCGTGCCGAACAGCAGCGCACCCTGAACATCGACCGCTCCCGACACGTCGTAGGAACCGCCCAGGTCGAACACCAGATGTTCGACGCCGATGAGGCTGTCGGTGCCGTCCGGCGAACCGGGGCGCAGGTCAGTGACGATTGCCGTGCCGTCATGATTGCTGTCGTCGATCAGGTAATCCTTCTTGCGGCCGGAGAAATGCGCGACATCGTAGCCCGAGCCGCCGAACAGCAGATCGTTGCCGCCATTGCCGCGGAAATCGTCGTCGCCCGGGCCGCCGAGCATGGTGTCTTCGCCGCCGCCGCCTTGCAGCGAATCGTTGCCCTCGCCGCCGCTGAGATAGCCATCGGCGCTCGACCCCATGGAGATCGTGTCGTTGCCGCCATCGCCAAGTCCGACTCCGCCTGGGGTGCCGGAGCCGCCGATACCGCCAAACAGAATGATCGCGTCGTTGCCGTCGCCGCCATCGAGCGTGCCCGAGCCTGAGACGGCGTCGTTGCCCTCATCGCCGGAAAGGACGCCGATGCCGCCGACGATGTCGTCGCCAATGCCGCCCGAAATCGTACCGTTGCCCACCACGTCGTCGTTGCCGGCATCGCCTTCGACCAAGCCGTTGCCGCTGATGGTGTCGTTGCCGTCATTGCCGATCAGGTGGCCGGTGCCGCCCGACGAGATGATGTCGTCATCGGCGCCGCCGTCGATCGTGTTTTGGCCGTTGCCGGCGACGATGTGATCCGCGCCGTCATTGCCTTGAATGTCGTTATTGCCGTTGCCGACGGTGATGACGTCGTCGTTGGTGCCGCCGGTGATGTGGTTGTTGCCGTCGCCCGCATCGATGGTGTCGTTGCCCGAACCGCCGGAAATCGAATTGTCTCCCGCGCCGCCATGCAGCTGGTCGGCGTAGACAAAGCCAAGCGCGGTTCCGTCGGACGACACGATGGTGTCGTTGCCGTCGCCGCCCCAGACGACGTTGTCGCCGAGCCCCGCATCGATGGAATCGTCGCCTGCGCCGCCGTCGATGAGATCGTTGCCGCCCGCAAGAGTGCTGGGATCGCCGATCAGCGTGTCGCCGTCTGCAGTGCCTGCGAGGCTGTCGTCGAACGCGGTGCCGGTGAGTGAATGATGGCTCGCGTCGGCGGTGAAGATCTGGCCGGTGTTGGTGTTCGGCGCCGAGGTGATCGGCTCGAAATCCTGATCCTGGAAGCGCAGGATCTGCACGTTGGTGACGCTGTCCTGACCTTCGTTGCCGAAATTGTCGCGAACGATGTAGCCGCCAACGCCGTCCTGGATGACCGAGAAGTGGGCACGCACGCTCGCCTGGTCGAGATAGTCGGCGACGTTGTCGCCGGTGCCGCCGTCGATGGTGTCGTTGCCGTAGCTGCCCTGCTCGGTGTCGGCGCCCGCGCCGCCCAGCAGGATGTCGTTGCCCGAGCCGCCGGACAGCGTGTCGTCGCCGAACCCGCCGGAGAGCGTGTCGTTCCCGGTATCGCCGACGATCGAGTCGTTGCCGAGATTGCCTTCGAGGTATTCGTTGCCGGAATAGGGCGTCCCGAAGATCGTATACATGATGCCGATGAGGGTGTCGTTTCCGGCGCCGCCATAGGCTGAATCGTTGGTGGTGTTGATGACGTCATTGCCGCCCTTGGCGAAATTCGGATCGGCCGAGTCGGCGTCGGTGAGCTGGTAATCGCCATAGAGCGTGCCGTTGCCGTACAGCGCATCGTTGCCGAGACCGCCAAGCTGCAAGGCATCGGTATTTGTGCCGCTGTTGAGCGCGTCGTCGCCGTCGTCGCCGTAGAGCTGGCCATCGCCCACGACAGAGTCGTTGCCGGTGCCGCCGTGCAGCGTACCGACGCCGATGATGGAATCGTTGCCGGCATCGCCCGACAGCGAATTCTCGCCCGAGGTATCGACCAGGGTGTCGTTGCCCGCAATGTTGGCATAGATGGTTTGGGCGCCGCTGATGATGAAGCCGTCGCCGTAGACGGTGTCGTTGCCGAGACCGCCTTCCATCGAATCGGCGTCGTTCCAGCCGATCAGCGAATCGTTGCCCGAATCGCCTTCGACCGTGTCGTTGCCGTTGCCGCCGTCGGCGGTGTCGTTGCCATAGCTGCCGTGCAGTACGTCGTTGCCGCCATCGCCCGTGATGCTGTCGTTGCCCGGGCCTGCATTCAGCCGATCGCTGCCCGCTTCGCCGTGCAGCGTGTCGTTGTTGATGAGGTCGCGCTCATAGGTGTCGCTGAAGGGCACCGGAACGAGCGTCGGGTCCGCCCCGACGGTGAAGTCGTTGGAGGAATGATTGGGCACGTCGCCGGTGAAGATCAGCCGCCCGGTGTTGACGTCGACGTCATACTGGTCCGGAAAATTGATGCGGTTGTCGATTTCGCCATCATGCAGGCCGGGCGCGCTGTCCGGCGTGTCGTCGGTCGCGTCGTCCCAAACAACGCCCGCCGTCGGCTGCAGGATCGCGACTTCCGTGTCGGCGAACACCAGCATCTCGATGTTGGTGATCGTGATGTCGGCATCGTTGATGTTGTCGTGGATCGTGTAGGTGCCGGCGGGGTCGGTGCCGACGCCGCTCAGATCGTAGTCGCTCGAATTGCCGCTGAAATTGACGACATCGTAGCCGCCGCCCACGGTTTCGCTCGGACCGCTGAGCGTTTCGTTGGCGCCGCCATCGATGCTCATGGTGCCGCCGAAGGACACGCTGCTGCCGTTGAAGGTGTCGTCGCCGGTGCCGCCGTCGAGCGTCGAGCCGGTGCCGGGATCGGACAGGCTGTCGTGGCCGTCGCCGCCATAGATATGGCCGTGGCCGCTGATGGTGTCGTTGCCGGCGTCGCCGTAGAGGTCGCCGGAGCCCGAGATGATGTCGTCGCCGGTGCCGCCATGGATCGTGCCGGTGCCCGAGATCACATCGTCGTCGGCAAAGCTGACGAGCGAATCGACCGCATTCGCCGACGGATCGGTGGAATCGCCGTAGATCACGCCCGTACCGGAGAGGGTGTCCTGGCCCTCGCCGCCGACCAGCGTGCCGGTGCCGGAGATGTTGTCGTCGCCGCCCTGGCCGTCCAGATAGTTTTCGCTGCCCTGGGAATCGGAAATCGTGTCATCGCCTGCGGCGGTGTCGCCCGGGATGGTCGAGTCGCCGTAGATCGAGTCGTTGCCGTTCTCGCCGAACAGCAGATCGCTCTGGTGGCCGCCCAACAGCAGATCGTTGCCGTTGCTGCCATAGATCGTATCGAAGCCATCCCTGCCGTCGAGTGTGTCGGCATTCGACGTGCCGTGCATGACATCGCCGTCGGAGGAACCGAACGTGTCCTCGCCCGCGCCGGTCGGCGAATAGCCGCCGAAATTGGTCAGCTGAGCCGGGGCGACAGCGTCGACCTTGACGATCGAGTACCAGGTTGAATCCCCGTTGGGGCTGATCTGCAGGAGCGTATTGCCCGAGCCGTCATCGACGAGCTGCAGATACGCGCCATGGCTGCCGTCTCCGAGGACGACCTGGCTGACGAACGGATTGTCGCCGCCGACATAACCCGACATCGAGCCGAACAGATTCGTGATGTCCCAAAGGTCGCCGCCCGCGCTGGTGTCGAAATCGGTGATCTCGTCGGTGGCAGCACTTGGGCCGCTCCAATTCAGGACATAGGTATCCTGATCGCCCGCACCTCCCGGTCCGCCCGACAGGATATCGGTGCCCGTTCCGTAACCGACATTGTAGAAGACGTCGTTGCCTGCCCCGCCGCTCTGGTTGTTGTTGCCCTCATAGTCGTTGAGGCTGTCATTGCCGCCCTGGCCGTCGAGCGTGTCGTTGCCCGTTCCGCCAACCAGCGAATCCGGGCCGTTGCCGGAATCGCCTTCGAGGTGGTCATTGCCGTCGCCGCCGACCAGCGTGTCGTTGTCGCCCTGGCCGTCGATCGTATCGTTGCCGTTGCCGCCATCGAGGTAATCGTTGCCGTCTCCGCCCAGGATCGTGTCGTTGCCGTCCTGGCCATAGATCGTGTCGTTGCCGTCGTTGGCCCCGCCGTCGCCGCCGATCAGGCAATCGTCGCCGCTGCCGCCATAGATGACGTCGTTGCCCTGCTGGCCGTCGATCGTGTCGTTGCTTGCGGAGGCGACAAAGGTGTCGTTGCCGCTGCCGAGGAGCTTGTTCTGGCCTTCGCCGGAGGGCGAATCGGTCGGGCTGAAATTGGCGAAGGTGAAGTCGGAAACGACGTGGTTGTCGATGACAAGCACCGTCGTCCAAGCCGTATTGGTCCCGTGGACATCGATCTGAAGGTCGACGTCCGACCCGTCCTGGACCAGCTGCATGAAGCCGGTGGTGAACGGATTGGCGCTGGGCGTGTAGCCGATCAGCGCGCTGCTCAGCACCTGGTTGATGTCGATGACGTCGTTGACCGCGCCGGTGTCGAAATCGGTAATTTCGGCGAAGCCGCCGCCGGTGTGCCAATTCAGGGAATAGGTATCGACGTCCCCGCCCGAGCCGCCCGAGAAGGTCTCGCTGCCGCTGTAGGCGACATCCAGGAAGCGGTCGCTGCCGCCGCCGCCATTGAAGACGTTGTCGCCCTGATAATCGTCGAAGGTGTCGTTACCCGACCCGCCATTCATCGTGTCGTTGCCGGCCTGGCCGTCGAAATAGGAGGCCCCGAAAATGCTGCCGCTGCCGTTGAGCAGATCGTTGCCGGTGCCGCCATAATAGCTGTTGTTGCCCGAACCGCCGCTCAGCGTGTCGTTGCCGTCGTCGCCTTCGAGATAGTCGTTCTCCGTCGAGCCCTGGAGCGAATCGTCGCCGGCGCCGCCCACCATCGTGTTGTTGTCGTGGCCGCCGTCGATCGTGTCGTTGCCCTCGTTGCCGTAAAGGGCGTCGCTGCCGTCAAAGCCAGACAGGCTGTCGTTTCCATAACCGCCCGAAACGGTGTCGTTGCCGGTATCGGCGGCAATCGTATCCCTGCTGCCGGTGCCGGTGAGGTTGTCGTTGCCGGTCGTGCCCAGGAGCAGAATGCCGGTGTCGGTCGGCGAGAACGCATAATTGCCCGGCGTGAAATCGTCCGCCGTGAGGCTGGCGGGATCGACACTGTCGAGCGTGAGGATCGTCGTCCAAGTGGCTCCGCCCGAGGCGCCGTTGAGGTCGACCTGCAGGAGCGTGCCGCCGCTGCCGTTGGAGACCGCCTGGAGGTGGCCGTCGAGGAACGGATTGTCGTAGTAATTGCGGTTCGACATTTCGTTGATGACGTAGCTCAGGTCGAGCACGTCGCCATTGCCGCCCGGCTCCGTGCCGGTCGCGCCCTGGAAGTCGGCGATTTCGTCGGCCGTCGAGCCCGGCGTCCACACCACCTGATAGGTGTCGTGGCCTGTGCCGCCGGTGAACGAATCGAACCCAGCGCCATAAGAGACGTACTGGAAGTAATCGTCGCCCGGGCCGCCGTCGAACGTATTGGTGCCGGTGTAGTCGACGAAGGTGTCGTTGCCGTCGCCGCCCGCCAGCGAATCGTTGCCGGCCCCGCCGTCTATGCTGTCATTGCCGGCGCCGCCGTCGATCGTGTCGTCGCCGAGTTCGCCGAAGAGCTGATCGTTGCCGTCGCCGCCTTGGACGAGGTCCGCGCCGCCTCCGGCATGGATGGTGTCGTCGCCGCCATGGCCGTTGATCGTGTCGCGGCTCGCCGAGCCGGAGATGCTATTGCCGTTGTCGTTGTCGTCGATGATGAGGCCTTCGCCGGACGGGCTGTAGCCGTTGAAGTTGGCGATGGTGAACGCGCTCGGCGTCGTGCCGTCGAACACCAGCACGGTCTGGAGGGAATAGCTCGAGCCCGGACCGTCGGCATCGATCTGCAACGCCGTGCCGCCAACGACAGGCACCAGCGCCATGTAGCCATTGGTGAAGGGATTGTCGCCGGACGGGAAGCCGATCAGCCAGTTGTTGATCGTGTAGCTGAGATCGACCACATCCCCGCCTGCACCCGTGGCGAAATCGGTGATGTGCGAGGCGACCTGCGGGTAGCCGTAATAGGATTTCAGCGCATAGGTGTCGATGCCCGCGCCGCCCGTAAAGGTGTCGGCGCCGCCGTCGGGGGTATAGGCGACATAATCGAAGAAATCGTTGCCGTCGCCGCCCGACATGGAATCGCTGCCGCTGAGGTCATAGAACGTGTCGTTGCCCGATCCGCCGGTGGCGATATCGTTGCCGGCATCGGCCTGCAGATACGACCCGACCGTGCTGGCGCTGGCGTCGAGCGTATCGTTGCCGTTGCCGCCATAGAGGGAATCGGCCCCACCGCCGCTCGAGAGCGAATCGTCGCCGTTCTCGCCGAGGACCTGATCGTTGCCCGGTCCGCCGGTGATCTGGTCGTTGCCTTCCTGGCCGTCGAGGGAATCGTTCCCCGCGCCGCCGTCGATCGTGTCGTTGCCGTAGTCACCAAAGATCGTGTCGTTGCCGTTGCCCGAATCGCCTTCCAGCGAATCGCTGCCATAGCCGCCGTCGATGGAATCGTTGCCATCCTGGCCGTCGATGGTGTCGCCGTCGGCCGTGATGTTGTTGTGCGCGGCGTCAAAGGTGTCGTTCCCGGCCGTGCCGTGGAAGACGAGGCCCTGTCCGTCGGGCGAGAAATCGGGGCTGAAATTGTCGCGCGTCAGGTCGGCCGGATGGACGCCGTCGAGCTTCAGCGCGACCGTCCAGGACGCACCGCCCGCCGCTCCGTTGTAATCGATCTCGAGCAGCGTGTTGTGGCCGCTGCCGTCGTCCACCAACTGCATATAGCCCGAGGTGAACGGATTGGTGCCGGTGGTGTAGCCGGCGAGATAGCCCGTGTTGAGCATCCCGCTGAAGTCGATGGTATCGCCGCCCGCGCCGGCCGCGAAATCGGTGATTTCCGAACCGTTGGCGGGAGATCCGGCATAGGAATAGAGCTGATAGGTGTCATCGCCCGTACCGCCCGTATAGGTGTCCGGACCGGTGCTGTAAGCGACGTTCTGGAAGACGTCGTTGCCGCCATTGCCGGAGACCACATCGCTGCCTTGGCTCGCATCGATGGTGTCGGCGCCCGACCCGCCCTCGACCGTGTTGCTGCCGGCATTGCCGATGAGATAGCTGCCCCCGGTCGAACCCGTGCCGTCGAGCAGATCGTTGCCGTTGCCGCCATAGACCTCGTGATAGGTGCCGTCGCCGGTGACGAGCGTGTCGTTGCCGTCCTCGCCGATGAGGGTCTCGCGGTCGGAACCGCCGACGATAGAATCGTTGCCGGCCTGGCCGTTCAGGTAGTTGTTGCCGGCGCCGCCGAGGATCGAATCGTCGCCATTGCCGCCATATTCGGAATCGTTGCCGGGGCCGCCATCCAGCGTGTCGTTGTCGTCGCCGCCGATCAGGCAATCATTGCCGCTGCCGGAATCGCCGAGCAGACTGTCGGCGCCGGAGCCGCCTTCCAGGGTGTCGTTGCCGTCGCTGCCTTCGAGAGTGTCGTTGCCGTCATCGCCGAAGAGGTGATCGTTGCCGTCGCCGCCTTGGATGGTGTCGTTTCCACCCAGGCCCTGGATCTGGTCATCGCCCGCAAGCCCGTCGATCGTATCGTTGAAGGCGGTACCCGCGATGTTGTCGCCGGCGGGCGTTCCGACCGTGTTCTCGCCCGCATTGCCGGTATTGGGGTTGAAGCCTCCGAAATTGTCCGACGTGAATTGCGAAGCGGAGCGGCCGGTGAAGACCAGAAGGGTCTGCCACGTGTCGTTCGCGTCGATGGAGAGCTGCAGGATCGCGTCCGATCCGCTGTCGACGACCTGCAGGAATCCGTGTTCGAACGGATCGCCGATGTCGCCATTGTTCACCACGCCATTGCCGCCGAAGGCATAGTGGCTGAGATTGGTGACGAGCGTCGACAGATCGACGACGTCCCCGCCCGCGCCGGTGCCAAAATCGCTGATGGTGGACGCGGTGCTGGAGAAATTGGCGTGCACACAATGTGCGCCGGCATTGCCGTCGGATAGGAAATCGTTGAGGACATAGGTGTCCACCCCGGTCCCGCCGCTGAACTGGTTGCCGCCGTTGCTGCTGTAGAAGTCGACATCGGTAAAGAGGTCGTTGCCGTCACCGCCGGCGACCGTGCTGTTGTAGAAATAGGCATCGACGGTGTCGTTGCCGGCGCCCATGTCGATCGAATGGCCGACGCTGTTGGCGTTGGTCCAGATCGTATCGTTGCCGTCGCCGCCGCTGACCGTGTCGTAGGAATAATTGTTGATGAAGATGCTGTCGTTGCCGGCGCCGCCGGAGATGTGGTTGTAGTGCGAGGCCGTGTCGATGCTGTCGTCGCCCGCGCCGCCGTCGATGGAGTTTCCGGGGCTGGCACCTTCGCCGTCGTGATCGTAGATCGTGTCGTTGCCGTCGCCGCCGAGCATCGTGTCCTGACCGGCGCCGCCGACCATCGTGTCGGCAAAGGCGCTGCCCAGCATGTTGTCGTTGCCGTTGCCGCCGTCGAGGGAATTGGTATCGACACTGCCCGAAGCATCGAGCGAGTCGTTGCCGTCATTGCCGGCGAGCGTATCGTGACCGCCGCCTGCGCCCGCGACCAGCGTATCGTTGCCGGAATCGCCTTCGAGCGAATCGTCGCCCGAACCGCTGGCGCCTTCGATCTGGTCGTCGCCGAAGCCGCCGATCAGCGTATCGGCGCCGGCACCGCCTTCCAGGCTGTCATTGCCGCCTTCGCCGTTGAGAATGTCGTTGCCGTTCTCGCCGATGAGGGTGTCGTTGCCGGCATTGCCGAACAGGCAATCATTGCCGTCGGCCCCGTCGATGACGTCGTTGAAGGACGAACCATGCTCGGTATCGTCATTGCCGGTGAGCGTTTCGGTAATCGCCGTGCTGGAGCTCGGGATATAGCCGCCGAAATTATCGGCGGTGAAATTAGCCGCATCCACATTCGAGAAGACGATGAGGTCCTGCCAGGTGTCGTTGGCATCCCTTGAGAACTGCAGATGCGCATCGGTGCCCACGTTAACAAGACGCAGGAAACCCTCTTCGTAGGGATCGGTGACTGCGTGCCCGGAATAATAGGCGAGATTGGGGATCAAGGTCGAAAGATCGACGATGTCGCCGCCGGCGCCCACTGCAAAATCGCCGATGGTGGCCGTACTGCCGCCGAAATTGCCATCGACGTGGCCTGCGCCGCAAGTGTTCGAAAGGAAATTGTTCAGGACGTAGGTGTCGACGCCGTTGCCGCCGGTGTACGAATCGTTGCCGCTGCTGTTGTAGAAGTCGACATCGGTGAAGACGTCGTTGCCGTCGCCGCCGGCGACCGTGCTGCTGTAGTAATACGACTCGACGGTGTCGTTGCCGGCCCCCGCGTCGATCAAATGGCCGGAGCTGTTGGCATTGGCCCAGATCGAATCGTTGCCGTCGCCGCCGCTGATCGTGTCGTAGGAATAATTGTTGATGAAGATGCTGTCGTCGCCGGTTCCGCCGGAGAGATGGTTGTAGTGCGAGGCCGTGTCGATGCTGTCGTTGCCGGCGCCGCCATCGATGAAATTTCCGGGGTTCGCGCCTTCGTTGTCGTGATCGTAGATGGTGTCGGCGCCGTCGCTGCCGAGCACGGTGTCCTGGCCCGCGCCGCCGGTCAGGTAATTGCCGCCGGTGCTACCCGAAGCATCGAGCGAATCGTTGCCCGCGCCGCCGTCGAACGTATCGGGACCGCCGCCTGCGCCAGCAACCAGCGTATCGTTCCCGGCATCGCCTTCCAGCGAATCCAGACCTGCGCCGCTCGCCCCTTCGAGGCTGTCATTGCCGTTGCCGCCGACCAGCGTGTCGTTGTCGCCCGCGCCGTCCAGCGTATCGTTGCCGGCCTGGCCGTACAGCAGATCGTTGCCGTCATTGCCGAACAGGCTGTCGTTCCCGCCATGCCCGTAAATCGTGTCATTGCCGGCCCCGCCATCGACCGTGTCGGCGAGCGGGGTGGCGTCATGGGTGTCATCGCCCCCGCCGAGCACGACATTTTCCCCGGTGGGCGGATTCGGCTGGAAGCCGCCGAAATTGTCGGCGGTGAAATCGCCCGCCGCTTTGCCGGTGAATACCAGCAGCGTCTGCCAGGCGTCGTTTTGCGTATAATCGAACTGCAGGACGGCGTTGCCGCTGCCGTCGTCGACCAGACGTAAAAAGTCGATGAACGGATTACTGACCGTGGCGCCCGTGAAATAATCGAGGCTCGGCATCAAGGTCGAAAGATCGACAATGTCGCCGCCCGCGCCTGTCGCGAAATCGCCGATGGTGGCCGTGCTGCCGCCGAAATTGCCGTCGACATGACCTGCGCCGCAGGTGTTCGAAAGGAAATTGTTCAGGACGTAGGTGTCGACGCCGTTGCCGCCAATATACGAATCGTTGCCGCTGCTGTTGTAGAAGTCGACATCGGTGAAGACGTCGTTGCCGTCGCCGCCGGCGACCGTGCTGCTGTAGTAATACGACTCGACGGTGTCGTTGCCGGCCCCCGCGTCGATCAAATGGCCGGAGCTGTTGGCATTGGCCCAGATCGAATCGTTGCCGTCGCCGCCGCTGATCGTGTCGTAGGAATAATTGTTGATGAAGATGCTGTCGTCGCCGGTTCCGCCGGAGAGATGATTGTAATGGGACGCGGTGTCGATGCTGTCATTGCCCGCGCCGCCGTCGATGGAATTGCCAGGGTAGGCACCTTCATTGTCGAGATCGACCAACGTGTCGTTGCCGGCGCTGCCGATCATCGTATCCTGGCCGGCGCCACCGGTCAGCGAATTGTCGCCAAGCGCGCCCGAGGCATCGAGCGAATCGCTGCCCGCGCCGCCGTCTAACGTATCGGGACCGCCGCCTGCGCCCGCGACCAGCGTGTCATTGCCGGAATCTCCTTCCAGCGAATCGTCGCCCGACCCGGACGCACCTTCCATGGAGTCGTTGCCCAAACCGCCGATCAGCGTGTCGCTGCCGGCGCCGCCCTCGAGAGTGTCGTTGCCGGCCTGGCCGTTCAGCAAATCGTTGCCGTCATTGCCGAACAGGCTGTCGTTCCCGCCATGACCGTAAATCGTGTCGTTGCCGCCCAATCCGTCGATGGTGTCGCCAACGGGGGTACCGTCATGCGAATCGGGGCCGCCCGTCAGGCTGATATTTTCCCCATTTGGCGGGTTCGGCTGGAAGCCGCCGAAATTGTCGGCGGTGAAATTGCTCGCTGCCTTGCCCGTGAACGTCAACAGCGTCTGCCAGGCGTCGTTTTGCGTATAATCGAACTGCAGGACGGCGTTGCCGCTGCCGTCGTCGATCAGACGCAAGAAGTCGACGAATGGATTGCTGACCGTGGTGCCCGTGAAATAGTTGAGATTGGGCATCAAGGTCGAAAGATCGACGATGTCGCCTCCGGCGCCTACCGAAAAATCGGTGATGGTGGACGTGGAGCCGCCGAAAACGCCGTCGACGTGGCCTACGCCGCAGCTCACCGAATAGAAATTGTTGAGGACGTAGGTGTCGACGCCGTCCCCGCCGGTGAACGAATCGTTGCCGCTGGCGCTGAAGTAGTCGACATCGGTGAAGAGGTCGTTGCCGTCCCCGCCGGCGAAGCTGCTGTTGTACATATTGGCGGCAAGCGTATCGTCGCCGGCGTCGCCCAGCACCGTCTCATTGCCGTTGTTGTTGTTGAACGAAATCGAATCGTTGCCGTCGCCGCCGTGCACCGAGTTGCTGCCCCCGGCGATGAAGATGACGTCGTTGCCGGCGCCGCCATCGACCGTTTCGCTGCTTGAATCGGAGTAGAACGAATCGTTGCCGTCGCCAAGATTGACGGTGTTGTAATAGGAGCTGTAGAGCGCGACTGTGTCATCGCCGGAACCGCCCGAAATCGCGTCGTCGCAGGCGTTATAGCCGCTATAGATCGAATCGTTGCCGCCGCCGCCGTCGACCGTGTCGTAGTAGACGCCGTTCATCGTCCAGTTGTCGCCCTCGTCGCCGAAGACGTAGGAATCGCCGGTACTGGCGCTGCCGGAATCGCTGCGCGCGAAGCTGTCGAGATTGGCGTTGCCGACAAAGGTGTCGTGGCCTGAGCCGCCGTCGAGCGAATTTCCGCCGAGGCTGTCGCCGGCATTCAGGTAATCGTTGCCGTTGCCGCCGGCGAGGGAGTCAGGCCCATCGCCGCCGTAAAGCGAATCGTTGCCGTCTTCGCCAAGGATGGTGTCGGCCTGCGGGCTGCCGATGACGATGTCGTTGCCCGCGCCGCCGTCGAGCGAATCGTTGCCGACGCTGCCGGATGCGTCGATGGAATCGTTGCCGTCCTGGCCGAGGATGGTGTCGTTGCCGCCGCCGATGCCCGCGATCAGCGTGTCGTTGCCCGAGCCGCCGAGCATGGAATCGTCGCCCGAGCCGCTTGCGCCTTCCATGCTGTCATCGCCCGGCCCGCCGCTCAGCGTATCGCTGCCGCCACTGCCGTCGATGCAATCATTGCCGCCGCCGCCGGCGACGGAATCGTTTCCGGCCCCGCCATGGACCGTATCGTTGCTGATGCCGCCGACGAAGGTCTCGCCGCCATCGCCCAACGTGGTCTCGACGGCGCCGACGCTGGTCGGCGAATAACCTTGCGTGAAATTGTCCTGCGTCAGGGTGCCGGGCGCCGTGTTATGAAGGCGCAACACCGTCTGGAAATCGTAAGCCGAGCCGTCGCCGTCGCGGTCGATCTCGAGCAGCGCATCGCTGCCGTCCTGCACCAGCACGGCATAACCGTCCGCAAACGGATTATCGCCGGGGGTGAAGCCGACCAGCGTCGGGAGAACATTGGCGAGGTCGATCTGGTCGCCGCCTGGACCAAACGCAAAGTCCATCACCACGTCCGGCGTCGGGGAGGCTCCAGCTGCGAGCGCGTAGGTGTCCGTGCCATCGCCGCCGGTCAGCGTATTGTTCCCGCTGCCGACGTTCTGGAACAGGTCATTGCCGTCGCCGCCGGAAAGCACGCTGTTAGCCGCGCCCGTCGCGATCGTCCCGAACTGGAACACATCAAGCCCGGCAACACCGGTATTGCCAAGCGCCGTCGGCGCGTTCACCCAGCCGCCGTCGGGCGTGGGCAATGAGTGGAAGCTGTTGCCGTCGTCATAGTAACCGCTGCCGGAATTATCCCCGATGTATTCGTAGCGGTAGACGAGATCGAAGGCGCCCGTGTTGGAGCCATCGCCGATCAATTGCAGCTGGAACGCATATTCCGGCGTGTTCGAGGAGCTATAACCATAGTGCCCGACATCGTCCCAGGTGACGGTTACGACGTGATTTGCCGTATCGAAATCGTACCAGACCAGGCTTTGGCCATCGGAATTGCCGCCAGGCGTGGTTGGCAGCGGGCCGTAATAGGTCGCCAAATCCGCATTGTACGGCGCAAGGTTGCTAGTGGCACCGTCGAAATAGACATAGCCGTTCGTATTGATATTGAGGTTATGGACGATGTGACCGTTGAGATTCAGGCCTCCGGAACCGAACACCGAATCGATGCTGCCGATGGAAATTGAGCTGTCATCATTGCGGAATTCCGAGTTCTCGCCAAAACCCGAAGGGCCGCCGAGGCCATTGATGAGGATTCCACCGGTCGTCAGATAGCCCTGAGCGATGCCGCCGCCGTCGAACGTATCGTCGCCGGCTCCGCCGTCCACTGTCGCGCCCGATCCCACCGTGACGAGGTCGTCCCCGTCACCTGCGCTGACGGAATCGGCCCCTCCACCGCTGGCGATCGTATCGTTGCCTGCGCTGCCGACGATGATGTCGTTGCCCCCGCCGCCATCGAGCGACGTGTTGCCGACACTGCCCGATGCGTCGATGGAATCGTTGCCATCCTGCCCGAGAATCGTGTCGTCGCCGCCGCCTGCGCCCGCCACCAGCGTATCGTCGCCGGCGCCGCCGACAATCGAATCGTTGCCGGTGCCGCTGGCGCCCTCGATGCGGTCGTTTCCGACGCCGCCGTCCAGCGTGTCGTTCCCGGCGCCGCCGTCGATGGTGTCGTCGCCGCCACGGCCCTGAATCGAATCGTCGCCCGCGCCGCCAACAACCGTGTCGTTGAGGACGCCGCCGGTGAACGTCTCGCCGCCATCGCCCAAAACGGTGTCGAAGGCCGTTGCGACCAGAGGAATCCCGCCGAAATTATACGGCGTGAAGTCGGCGGCCGCGTGGCCGGTGAGTTCAACGATGGTTTGCCAGTTGGTGCCATCGCCATTCAGATCGAGCTGGAGAAGCGTATTGCCGAAGCCATCGTCCACGAGCTGGAGATAGCCGTCTGCGAACGGGCTGGTTTCAGCCGTTCCGAGATAGGTCGAGAGATTCGCGTCAAGCTGCGTGAGGTCGAAGACGTCGCCGCCGTCACCGGCCTGGAAATTGTCGATCTCGTCGAATCCGCTGTGCACTCCGTCGGCCGAGCCGACCGAGTACGAGACTATCGGATTGAGCGAGAACGTATTAATCCCGCCGCCGCCGTCGAGCGTGTTCGAATTGCCGCTATAGGCGTAAGCGACATCCAGGAAGGAATCGTCGCCGCCATCGCCTGACAGGGAATTGTACGAATCCAGGTTGTCGAAGGTGTCGTTGCCGTCGCCGCCGGTCGCGTAATTGTTATTGGAATTGAGATAGACAGAATCGTCTCCGGCGCCGCCGTCGAGCGTGCTGTTCCCATCATTCCCCTGAATCGAATCGTTGTCGTCGCCGCCTGAAACGCTGTCACCGTAACCGTAGGAAAAGATCGAATCGGCGCCGGTGCCGCCATCGACGGTGTCGTAACTGCCATCGGACTCGATGGTATCGTTGCCGTCGCCGCCGTACATCAGCGCGTTGCCGTAAGACAGGAGCGAATCGTCGCCGGAGCCGCCATCGAGCGAAGTGGTGCCTTCATCGCCGACGATCGTGTCGTTGCCGTCCCCACCGTAATCGGAATAGCTGCCGTTGCTCGAACAGGAGTAGATCGAGTCGTCCCCGGCGCCGCCGTCGAGCGATGTGCTGCCTGTATTCTGCTCGGCGTCGATGCTATCGTTTCCATCGCCACCAAATATGGCCACGCCGCCGCTGCAGGAGTAGAGCGAATCATCGCCTGCGCCGCCGTCGAGCGAGTTGTCGGAGTTTTCCGATTCGATGCTGTCGTTGCCGTCGCCGCCGTAGAGCGTGGCAGAACCGCCAAAGTCACCATAGACGCTGTCGTTGCCGTCCACCCCGTCAACGCTGTCATCGCCGCCATTGGTCAGGATCGTGTCGTCGCCCGACCAGCCGATGAGAGTATTCGCGTTGGCATCGCCGATGATGCTGTCGTCGAAGTTCGAGCCTTCGACGTTCTCGATGCCGGAGAGCGTGTCCGTGCCACCGAAGCCGTCGCTCGCCTCGCCGGCGTTCAAATCGACGGTGACGGAGTCGGGATCGAAGTAATAGACGACCCGGTCGTTACCGCCGCCGCCGCCATCCATGGAATCGTTGCCGGCATTGCCGATGAAGGTGTTGTCGTTGCTATCGCCGGCGAGCGTGTCGTCGTGGGCCGATCCCACGACCTCCTGGATGCCGATCAGCGTATCGATGCCGCCAAAGCCGTCATCGGAGGTCTGGTCTGCGAGGTCGACGTTCACCGGCCCGGTGTAATCGATGTAGGAGGCTGCTGCGCCTCCGGCGCCGCCGACCAGCGAATCGTTGCCCCCCCGGCCCAGGAATTCGGAGAATGTCGAATCACTGCCGACCATGGTGTCGTCGAAGGAGGAGCCTGCGACGTTATTGATGTTGTCGAGTTGGTCGACGCCGCCTGGGACCGTCGCCTCGCCCGCCTGGAGATCGACGTCCACGGAGCCGCCAGCGGCGGAATAGTCAAGATAATTGAACCCGGGGCCGCCGTCGAAGGTGTTGCCGCCTGCGCCGCCGGCGAGGATCAGATCGTTATCGTCGCCGCCATTAACGAAATTGTCGCCATTGCCGGCATCGATCGTATCGTTGCCAGAGCCGCCGTCGAGCGTATCGTTGCCGTCTCCACCCGATATCGAATCGTTGCCGTTGTTGCCGTACACCGTGTCGTCGCCGGCGCTGCCATTGATCGTATCGTCGTTGAGGGAGGCGAAGACCTTGGTGATGTTCACCAGCAAATCGGTGCCGCCGGTTCCGTCCGAAGCCGTACCTGCGCCGAGATCGACATTCACTCCGTTTGGCGCGCCGCTGTAATCGGCGACGCCGTTCACCAGCGTGTCATCGCCGCCCGCGCCGTTGAGAAATTCGTTGCCGGTATTGCCGACGAGGCTGTCGTCGAACTGGGAGCCGATGACGAAACTGATGTTGATGAGCGTGTCGAAGCCGCCGGTGCCGTCCGTGGCCTCGCCGGCCGAGAGGTCGACGCTGACCGGCCCCGGATCGCCGCTGTAATCGGCCGTGCCGGTCCCGTTCGACGCATCGAGCACATCGTTGCCCGGTCCGCCGATAAACTGGGTCCAAGAGTTTCCCCCGGCGACGAGGGTGTCGTCGCCGGCGCCGCCGTTCACGACATCATACGTTCCGACCGCCGCATCGCCGCTGTAGATCGAGTCGTTTCCGTCGCCGCCGATTTCGGTGTCGTTTCCGTCGCCGCCGTCGAGCGTCACTCCGGTCGCGCTGCTGGCGCCGAAGGCGTCGTCACCGCTCGTGCCGGTGTAGGTGTCGGTGATGAGTTCCGCAACGAACGCGTTCTGGACCCAGCCGTCACCGCTGTGGATGTCGTTCCATTTGCCGGCGTCAGCGAGGATCTCGAGATTGTCCTCGTGAAGAGCGTTGAAGTCGTTCGGCTCGCCGTCGTTCCAATTGAGGTACACGCCCCAGGTCGAACCATCCTGCCATGCCCAGTCGCCGTCGGGCTCGGCCGCATTGTCGAATTGATAGCCACCGAGCCAGGCGTCGGTTCCGTGCATCAGGCTGAACACAAGATCGTTCTCGGCCTGAGACTGAATGCTGGCAAGCGTCCCGCCGAGCGCTTCGGCTTGGGTTTCGGCATCGATCCAAGTGAGCGACCCCGAATTGGACACGATGAAAATCTTCGACATATCAAACCCCACTGACGGAAGCCGCGAGGAGCGGCTCCGCTACGGTTGCGACTTCGAAGCGAGCGGCTCTCGTTTCGACAAGCACTGATGCAGATGTGCGGAAGGCGCAGATAGCCGGGTCCGGCGCAGCGGAAATGCAACGCAAACCGAAAATGGCAAAAGCCATCACCCCAGACCCCACTCACGCTGCCCGGCGTTGATCCGCCGTGGCACTTCAGGCGGGAGGAATTGGACGACACATTCCGGATCTGCTGGGGACAGGCGTCACGCGTATGCGCATTGCGAGCGCATCATCGCCTTGCAGTCAGGACAGTGTCGGTATTCCCCCTCATTTAGCCGCGCGTCCGCGGCTAGGGCGGATGATTGCATTTTCAATTAAACGGAATCAATAAAATTGTAGGGTTTACGTTCGGAAAACCTTCGGTTTTGGCGGCCAGACGAACATTATGGTTAATATGACCGTCACACTGCTGAAGCGCAATTTCTCCAAAGCTTCATCTGTACTATTGCGGACTCTATCCCAGCCTTTGTGCTTTGCATCAACAATTCCCATACGCTCATGCTAAGAACCGGACACCTTCCTTCCACCCATTCGCCCGAAAGCGCATTTTCTTACATGGCTGATATCTTCTCGCGCGATGGGACGCGCATTGCGTGCAGGAGCGAAGGCAAGGGGCCTCCTCTGGTGTTGGTCCATGGCAGCGGGACCGACGGCGGAAGCTGGAATCCGGTCCTGCCGTCGCTCGTTTCGGCGTTCACGGTCATCGCAATGGATCGCCGCGGGCATGGGCGCAGCAGCGACGCGCAGACGTATTCGATCGCGCGCGAATATGAAGACGTCATCGCCTGCATCGATTCGGCCGGCGGCGATCCGGTGGATGTTGCCGGCCATTCCTATGGCGGACTTTGCGCGCTTGGCGCGGCACGAGCCGGCGGGAAGGTTCGCAGGCTGATCCTGTTCGAGCCGCCGATACCGACCTATCCGGAAGCCTATTACCCGGCCGACCTGATCGAAAAAATGACTCAGGCGCTCGCGGCCGATGACCGCGACGGCGCGATGGTGGCATTCGCGAAAGGCGTGTTCGGAAATTCCGACGAGGAAATCGCGGACATGAAGAAGCTCGTGATGTGGCAGCAGATGGCGCGGACGTCGCCCCGCATCCTGCGCGAGCTCAAGACCGTTGATAATTTCGTGCTGAAGCCGGAAGAGTATCGCGGCTGGAACACGCCCACGCTGCTTCTATTGGGGAGCGAAAGCCCGCCGCAATATCGCGCGACCATAGAGGCGCTCCATGCCGCGCTGCCGGGAAGCCGCATCGGCGTGCTTGAAGGCCAGCAGCACAGCGCGATGAAGACCGCGCCCGCGCTGTTCGCGCAAACCATTCTGGATTTCCTCAAGCCTAAGCGAAAGCGGCGGCGCCCGCTTCCTCACCCCGAGCCCGGCGAAGGGTGAAGGCTGGCGTCTTTCTGGAAGCAATTTGTTCTAAAACTTCAGCCCGTCGAGTTCGCGCCGCTTCAGCGCTTGCGGGCCTCTGTCGTTCGCGCTCGATGCGCGGACCAGATTGCCCGAGCGCGTGGTCATGGAGGCGGCCGACCACATCAGCTCCTTCTCGGCTTGGGAGAAGAAATTGAAATAGGTCTTGGCGCCCTCCGGCGCCTCGCTCTCCACGCCCGGCAGCGCCATGGTGCGCGCGAGTTCGTAGCGCCCGCGCATCTGGGCCTCGAACAACTTCCGGTTCGCTTCCGCTTCGGATGGCAGCCGCAGCGAGCGGTCGATGGCCCAGGCCGCGAGATAACCGGAATAAAGCGCCATCACCACGCCAATGGAAAAGATCGGATCGACGAAACCGGCCGCGTCCCCGGTGACGTAGTAATCCGCCCCCGTGACGCGATCGGGCAGATAGGAAAAATCCCGCATGATCCGCACGCGGCCATCGGTCAGTACGGCGTCCCCGATCAGCGCGCCCAAATGCTCGGTCGCCCGCGCGGTGGCGAGGAAATAGGCCTCCAGCGAACCATGGCGCGCGAGCCCGGTCTTGTAATCCTCCACCGGCACGACGATGCCGACGCTGGTGTCGCGCTTCAAAGGTATGTGCCAGGCCCAGCCCCAGCCTCCCAGCTTGGTCACGAAGGTCATCGGCGGATGATTGGGAATCTCTTCGAAATTGCGCACGATCCCGCCCGGCGAGACGTAGCGCGAATCCTTGAAATAACCCCAGAGCGAGACGAAGCGGAAATCGTCGTCGAGCCGGCGGCCGCCCGTCTGCTGCGCCACGAACGACGCCTGACCGGTCGCATCGACGAAATAGCGGCAGGTGATGGGCTCGCGCGCGCCCGATTCCGCAACCGTCGCGATCTCGGCTCCTCCGCCGGGCAAAGCTGCGAAGCTTTCCGCCTTCACGCCTTCGAAAATGCGCGCGCCTTTGGCCTTCGCATTCTCGAGCAGCAGATGATCGAGTTCGGCGCGTTCGACGTGCAGGCCGGGACGGTTGTAGGAGAAATCGCGGAAGGCGATCTCGGTGATTTCGCCGCCCCATACCACCACGCCGCCCGCCTTTTTGACGAAGCGGCGTTCGACCTCATCGCTCACGCCCAGGAGGTCGAAATATTTCCACGCCGACGGCAGCACGCTTTCGCCGACCGTTTCACGGGGGTGATGCTGCTTGTCGATCAGCACGACGTCGTAGCCGCGGCGCCCAAGCTCGGCCGCAGCCGAGCTTCCCGCCGGGCCGCCGCCAATCACCAGCACATCGGCTTTGCGGGGCAGCATCGTCTTCAGCCGGCTTTCGCGGCGGCAAGCCGGAGGACCAGCCTTGCCACCGTTTCGGGGTCGCGGAAATTTTCCGGCACGAACTCCTCGACCGGAAGAGCGATGCCGAAGCGCTCCTCCAGAAACCCGACGAGATTCAGGATTTCGATGGAATCGAGCACGCCGCTATCGATCAGGAGCGTATCGGCGCGCACGTCAAGATCGGGAAAACGCGGGGCCGCCGATTTCCTCACCCATTCCAAAACGGCTTCAACGGTCGATTCCACGCGCGTCCTCACCGGCTCCGTTCGGCCATCATCCGCAAGCTGGCGCGGTCGGTTTTGCCGTTCGCGGTTCTGGGCATCTCTTGCAGCCACTCGATTCCATCCGGCTGATAGCTTGGGGCGAGCTTGGCCCCGACAAAATTGCGAATCTCGGACAGGGGAAGGGCCTCCTCGCGCGCCACTGCATATATAAGGAGACGTCCCCCCGTTCTTTCGTCGGGAACGACCAACGCCGCCGCCTCGCGCAAACCGGGATGCGTATTGAGCGCGGCCTCCAATGCCAGAAGCTCGATCCGGTGTCCACGCAGCTTGGCCTGCTGATCGCGCCGTCCCGTCAGCATCAGAAGGCCGTCGCCGCGCAAGTAACCATAATCGCCGGTGCGATAGGATTTGGCGCGTGTGCCGAGCCGCGAGACGCGCGTGAGATCGGGCCGGCACCAATAGCCGCTCATCACGGAAGGGCCGGTAACGCAGATTTCCCCGGTCTCGCCTTGCGCGACCGGCACGCCCTCGGCGTCGCAGAGACTTACCTCCAGATGCTCACAGGGCCGGCCGATGGGAAGCGCCTCGGCGTCGGACGCCGGGCGGCCGGGAAGGCGGTAATAGGTGCAGACATTGGTCTCGGTCGGACCATAAAGATTGACGTATTCGGGTGCGGGAAGCTCTTCCATCAAACGCCGGAGCGCCGGCATCGGGAAGACCTCGCCGGCAAAGAGGATCAGCCTGAGCGAGGAGACGCCCTTCAGCGCGTGCCGCTCTTCGAGCCGGACCAGCGCGGTCGGCACCGAATACCAGACGGTGAGGCGCATCGAATCGATCAGTGTACGGATCGCGCCGGGGAATTGCGCCGTCGTCTCGCCGATCAGATGCACGGTGCCGTGGCGCGAGAGCGTGGCGAAAATGTCGAAGGTCGAAAGATCGAAATGAAGCGGCGCATGATTGGCGACCCGGTCCGCGCTCGAAAGCGCGAAGGTGTCCGCCGCCCAATCCACGAAGCTCTTGATGTTCGTGTGGCTGAGCATGATGCCTTTGGGCTCGCCGGTGGAGCCGGAGGTGTAGAGGATGGCCGCGAGATCGGGCGAGGATTCCGACGGCGCTCCGCCCTCGGCCGCGCCCACGATCGTCAACCCCAGGGCCGGGCCCGGCCCGAGCACGGCCACCCGAAGGCCCGGAACATCGGCATCGCGAAGCAGCGCCCGCGCAAGGGGGTCGTCCGCGATTGCGAGGCGCGGGCCCAGATCGCGCAGGATTTGCTTCAGCGCGAGCGGCGGCAGTTTCGGGTTCAGCGGCACATAGACCGCACCCATCGCCAGAATGCCCAGCACCACCTCCACCGCCGCGACACTTTTCGGCAGGACCAGCGCCACGCGGTCGCCCTCTTCCACGCCGGCACGCCGCAGCCAGTCCGCAATCTCCACGGCATCGCGCTTCAGCGCACCATAGGTCACGCGCACCGTGCCCATGGCGAGCGCGAGTTGATCGGCGCCCGCGCCCCGTTCGTCGAAGAGGCTCGCGACCAAGGGCGAAGCGCTATTCATTTCGGCCGCGGCTCGGAGGAGAGCGAGCGCGCGATGATGTCGAGCTGGATTTCGGACGTGCCGGACGCGAACAGCCCGCCCAGCGCGTCGGCGAGCGCGGCGCCGAAATCGAGCGGCCGCCCCTGCCAGGCCGAACCCGCCATCAGCTTCAGCGTCTTTTCCGCGCATTCGGCGACCGCCTCGCTGAGCGCGAGCTTTGCCATCGCGGCGGTCGTCGTATCGGCAGTGCCCCGGTCGATGGCCCAGGCGCCGCGCTGACCCACAAGGCGCGCGGCTTCGAGCGTCAGCTTCAGGCGGGCAAGGGCGTGCGAGACCCCCTGATGCCGCATCAGCGGCCCGTCCGCGTCCCGCCGCGCCCGAAGCGCCCCCACGCATGCCGCGAGATCGCGTTCGGCCGCGCCGAGGAAACCGGCGAGCAGGCATGTCCGCTCCCACTGCATGGCGGTTGCGAAGACGCGCAACCCGCTGCCGGCGCGCCCGAGCATGGCGTCCGCCGGAACGAAACAATCCTTCAGCGTCAGCCGCCCCATCGGCGCGGCCTTCAGTCCGAGCGTCGAGTCGATGCGCGCGACCGAAAGCCCCTCCGCACCCCGCGGCACCAGGAACGCGCTCAAGCCCAGCGGACCCTTGATCGCGTTCTGCCGCGCGAGGAGCACGAACACTCCTGCGTCGGGCGCATTGCAGACCAGCGTCTTCTCACCGTTCAGCACGACACCGCCCGGCGCTTCGCCCGCCCCGGTTTGAATCAGATCGAGCGAGGACCCGCCTTGGGGCTCGGTAATCGCAAGCGCGCCCACGATGCTGCCATCCACGAGGCCTGCGAGCCACTTCCCGCGTTGCGCCTCGGTGCCGTGCGCGGCAATCGGAATGGCGCAGCCGAAGAGATGGGCGCCCATCGCGAACAGCAGGCTGCGGTCAAGCCCGCCGCGTCCCATCGCTTCGAACAGAACGAACGCGGCGAGTGCGCTTTTCCCGCCCGCGGCGAGGTCCGATGCCGATCCGAACAATCCGAAAGATGCAGCCGCCCGCCAGGTGTCGAGATCGAGCGCGCCGCCCGCCTTTGCCGTTGCGCGGCCTTCCGCAAAGCGCCGCGCCCGTTCCGCCCGATCCCGCAATTCCGCCGGCAGCGCAAAATCCATCAAGCGTTCGCGACCCAGATGTTCGCCCGCTCGGGATGATAGCGCGAACCGATGGGAACCGAATAATCGTCGCTGTCGTAGGTGCGTTCGCGCTTCAGGAGGCCGCGCATGGCCTTGACGCAATTGGACGGCTGGCGCTCGTAAAGCCGGCCCGCGAAAATGTCCAAGGTCTCCTCGTAATGCACGCGATGAAGCATCTGCGCGAAGGCGAGGGGATATTCCCAGAACGTGTCCATCATGTCTTCGAGGATATCGATGCCCTTTTCGATCTGGACTTCGTGCGCGGCAAAAGGATTGGCGCAATCGCGGCCCACGCCTTCGAGATAGGCCTTCGCCGCATTGGCGGTCTCCCTCGCTTCGCGGATGGAAACATAAAGGCCGAACGAGAAAATCGGATCGATGAAGCGATGCGAATCGCCGACGCAAAGGAAGCCCTTGCCGCCGAAGCGGCGCACCTGGAAGGAGTAATTCGGGATCGAGCGCGTCTCCTCGATCAGCTTCACCTCCGGGATTCGCCGCTTCATCTCGGGGTTCAACTCGTGCAGTTCGCGCGCGAGGAACTGAGCCTTGGTTTCCTTCTTCTCCTTGAAATAGGCCGCCGGAATCACGACACCGACGCTGACCGCTTGGCTGTCGATCGGGATGAACCAGCTCCAGTGGTATTTCTTCTGGTAGAAGATCAGCGTGTCGTCGCGGTTGGGACCATCCTCGTTGCGGATGGCGCCTTCCACCTGCGAGAAGATCGCGATCTGCTTGTCGTAATTGCCGGTATATTTCGGACCCGTCACCCCGGCATTGGCGAGGAATGTCGCCTGCCCGCTGCAATCGAGCACCAGCTCCGACTCGACGGTCAAAAGCGCGCCCTCGGAATCGCGCACCACAACGCCCCGGACCGAGCCGTCGTCGCCGCGGATCGGACGGACCGCTTCGCCGCGCAGCAGCGTTGCGCCCCGCGCCACCGCGGCATCGAGCATGATCTTGTCGAACACCGCGCGCCGCACCTGCCAGGTGTGCTGCGGAAACAGTTTCCAATCGTCATCGCGGCCCATCACCGGCACGAACCAGGAATTCCTGCCCTTGGTGCCGTAAACGGTCAGCCCGCGCTTGATGGGAAAATCGTGGCGGCCCATCTCGGCTTCGAGGCCCAGCATGCGCACCATCGCGCCGCATTCCCCCGACATGGATTCGCCGATGTGGTAGCGGGGAAAGCGTTCCTTTTCGACGATGACGGATTTGATCCCGTGGGCGGCCAGGAACATGGCGCTTGCGGCGCCTGCGGGGCCGCCGCCCACGATCACGACCGGGGTTTTGATCTCTGCCATTGCGCGTTGCTTTCGTTAAGGCTCAGGCCGCCGGATCGAACTGGCGGGCGACCATTTCGGCGACCGTCTTGGGCGTCGCAAAATTATCGGGCACGAATTCTTCGAGCGGCATGTTGACGTCGAAGCGCTGCTCGAGATAGCCGACCAGCTGCAGGATGCTCAAGGAGTCCAGCACTTCCAGATCGAGCAGCCTTGTTTCGCTGTCCATTGATGCCGGTTTTGGCTCGCTGTATTCGCGCAGCCAGTCGAGCACCGCTTCTTCGATGGAGATCGTATCCGTCATTTTACACAAACCCCACTCGCACGAAGAATAATGACCAGGGTGCCGACTTCTGTCCAGGAAGCCTCAACCCAAATTGACTTCGGTCGGCCGCTGGCAATCCACCTCGTCCAGGCTGCGCTCGCGGGTTTCCGGCCCAAAGCGCGCAATCATGCCCGCGGCGGCCACCATCGGAGCGGTAAGGACCAGGGCCGCGGCCGTCAGACCCGGCACCACGCCGGCGAGCGCCAATATCTGTCCGGCCATTCCCCCGATCTTGCTGCTTCCGGCGACGAAGCCGGTGCCGCGGCCTCGCACCATGAGCGGATAGATCTCCGCAGTATAGGGCAAAAGCGCTGCAATCAGTCCGTTGCTGCCGACCAGGAGGATGGCAATCAGCGGCAGCGGATTGTCGCCGAAGACGCCGGTGCCCATGAGCGAGACGCCTGCAAGCCCGCCCGCGGTCACGAGCCCGAGCAGCACCACCGTCCACTTCGTGCTCCACTGCGCATAGAGCCACGCCGTCAGCGCGGCTGTGGGGAGCGCGGCGAGGGAAGATTGCGCCAGCAGCGCATCGGACGCCTGCACATCGAAGCCGCGTGCGCGAAGGTCGGCCGGCAGCCATAAGACGAGTCCGAAATTCACCAGGCTCCACGCCAGCGCCGCCAGGTTCACGCTGGCCGAGATGCCGGCGAAGGGCCGCTTGAACAAAGACGACGTATCGGCCGCACCGGTTTCCTCGACGCCCAGCGCGCAGCTCCATTGCTGGATCGCAAGATGGGCCTTGAAGCGGCGCATGATCGCCAGCGCCTCTTGCGTCCGCCCGCGGAGCATCAGGAATTTCGGCGATTCCGGAATAAATCCATTGAGCAGTATCAGCAGGATTCCGGTGGGAAGGCCGAGGAACCACATGATGCGCCAGCCGAAATGCGGCTCCAGCAAAGCCGCCGCGGTCGAGGCCCCGAGATAGCCGGCCGAAAGGCCAAACCCGCCCAAGGCCACCAGAAACCAGCCGCGATGGCGCGTCGGTACCAGCTCGGCCAGGAGCGTGAAGGTGATCGGCATCATGCCCCCGGCTGCGGCGCCCATCAGGAAGCACATGAAGAGATTCCAATAGAATGACGGCATGGCGCCGCAAATCGCCGTTCCGATGAACATGATCGCGGCCAGCAGGATCGCCGCCCGCCGGCCCAGACGGTCGGCAAGGAAGCCCCAGCCCAGCGAGCCCACCGTAGTGCCGAAGAGGGCGAAAAACGGCAGCAAGGCAACCGTCGCACGCGAGATGTTGTATTCTTTCGCCATGCCGGGAACGACGAAACCCAAGGATGCCGGCTTCATGGTGTCGATGATGAGCGCAAAGGTGAGCGTCAGCATCAGATGCCAATGCGCGGGCGTGAGCTGGTCCTGCGCTTCGCCCTCCGGAAGGAGCAGGTCTTCGGGGCTCGCGGGCTGAAGGTCCTGCGCCGCTTTGGGCAGCAGCCCGTAAGCGGCCGCTGCACAGCCGGCGACGATCAGGCCCATGCCGATGATCATCCCCCAGTCCATGGGCATCCCGGCCATCATGTAGCCCATGCTGGCGGATTCGAAGAACATCGGCAGATGCAGAGCAACGCCCACCGTAACCGCGATGGCGCCAAGCCAGAATGCAAGCGGGCTGGTCCTTTCCCCGCGCGCCAGGATCCCGGAATTCATTTCGACCTCTGCGTCCGAATTACTTTGGGCGCCGCGCCGGCCATCGCCGATGGCGGAGGAGCGCCTATTGCATAGCCCTTCTTGGCGATTTCGCGAGCCATAGGCACATAGTCCTTCGGATTGGCGCTGGTTGGCGCGCGCATCGCTTCCATGCGGCTTGAGTACATCGCATCGGCGGACGCAATCGCAACGGCAAGTGCGATATCGGTGTCCTTGGCTCCGGCCTTGGCCGCGGCATCGATGAAAGACTGCGCCATTTGCCGCGGCGTGACTGCGACGGTCCGGGCCAATTCGGCGAGCGCGCGCATCTTTGGATCCAGCCGCGCAAATACTCCGCGCTTTACGTCTTCGACCAGGCTTGCGATGTCCGCCCCCTCCTTCCCGAGCAGTTCGATCACACAGGCACCATGAACATCCATGGACCGGAAGCAGCCATTGGCCGCCGCGGCGGCAACGGCAAGCAGCTCGCGCTCGCCGCGCGACAGCGAGCAATTGGGCTGCGGCTTGACGAACAGTTCATTGCTCAGCCCGTTGAGCTGACCTTCCACAGCCAGGATGGTTTGCGCCGCTCCGATATCGGGACGGCCGCCGGGAAATCGAAGCGGCTGTTCCTTCGCGCGCGCTTCGCGTTTCTTCTGCTGATCGGCTGGCGTTTGGACGGGCTGGGTCTTTGGCGCCTCGGCAGGCTTCTTCTCCGGGCCGCGCCTTGCCAGGGCCTTGAGCTTGGCGCGATCGGTCTTTCCATTGGCGTTCTTGGGCAGGCTCTTCACGAAGAAAACGCGGTCGGGAAATTTCGCCTCCGGGATGCGGGCGCGGCAATATTGCGCGAGCGCCGCCTTGTCCGGCTCCCCGCGCGGTACGATGAAGACGATGACGCGCTGATCCTTGCTGGTCTTGTCCTCGCTGGGCGCGCCCACGACGGCGGCGTCGGCAACCGATTCATGGCCGGCGAAAATCTGCTCCAGTTCGAGCGGCATGATCTCGGCGCCGCGCCGGTAGATCACGTCCGAAAGCCGTCCCTTGAGCTGAATATATCCGTTCGCGTCGAAGCCTCCGAGGTCGCCCGGGTAATACCAGCCGTCGCGAAAGCCCTCCGCCTTGTCGGCATCCGTGCCCTTCTCGCTCACGAAGCCTTTCGAGATTCCGGGCCCGCGGATGCGCAAATGCCCAAAGCTGCCGGCAGGAACGGGAGTCCCGTTCGCATCCACAGCCTCGACCTCCACACCGGGAGCCGGCCGTCCGACGCTATCGCCGTGCGTGGAGATTTCCTCCGTGTTGAGGCTCGAAATGAAGCCGCAGGCCGCACTCCCATAAACCTCGCGAAAATTCGGGGTGAGCTTTTTCAGCACGGCCGCTTTTTCATCCGGATAGAGCGGCGCAGCGCCGATAAAGAGCGCCCTGAGCTTGGGGAACAGGACGCCGTCTTCGACGGGAAGCGCGAGAAATTTCCGCGCCAGCGGCGGCGTGATCAGGCTGACCGCATCGTCCCAATTGTTGATCTCGTCGCGCAGGAATTTCTCATTGGGGTTTTCTGCCATCAACACGACCGGCCCGCCGATGAAAAGCTGATTGGCCAGGAAAAAGAAGAACGCCGAAAAACTCATGCCGCCGATGACCAGCAAAGTCGGCGGGTGGTCGGGCGTGAGGATGTCCGGGAAAAGCTTCAACGCGGTGTCGAAGCGGGCGAGCCACTGCCGGCGCGTGGTCAGCACGCCTTTCGGAAAGCCCGTGCTTCCCGATGTCATGCTGAAATTGTGCACCTCGTCGGCATCGCGCACCTCGCGGAAATCGCCGCGCTTGGCGTCAAGTTCGGAAAGAAAAGCGGCGTCGGCCTCGTGCACGGTGACGCCCGCCGGTGCCGCAAAGGCCGAGCTCTCGCGGATCAGGCGGCCCACGCCGAAAAGCTGGACCGGATTGATGATGGCGCCCGGCATGGGCTTGGGCGGCAAATCCAGCGGGATGGCACCCGCGCGCATCAGGCCGAAGGAGACAATGGCGTGGTCGATGCTGGTCGCCATCGCGACGCCCACGACCTCTCCAGGCTTCACGCCGAGGTCGCGCATGAAAACGCTGGCCTTGGCGACCTTTTCGGCAAATTCGCGGTAATTCACCGTCCGTTTGCCCTGGGTCAGCGCTATCGCGTCTCCGCGCGCGCTCGCCTGATCGAAGACCGGATCGGACAGATTTTCCCAAGCGCCCTGCATCGAATTCAATCCTTTTCCCCATCGGATTTCCGCCTTCCGGTCCAGGACCGAAGGCGCCAGCCAGCCGCAATCGAACGGGAGCCCTGGCAGCCGGATGCCGCGTCAGGCTCCCTGTATATGATTATCAAACTCTTAACACCCCGGACGCATTCGAGGACAGACCCGGCCCTCGCAATCTGTTCCAAGGGTTAATTGCGACAGCTTCGCTTCACGTGGTGTACGGGGAAAGCCGCTTGCGGAAACCACTTTACGATTGGGTTCTTCGCTCGCTCGGGCAAATAGGCTAGGAAGACCCGCTTCCCGCATAAGGATTATCGATGAACGTTCGTACCAAACCCTCCGGCGCCGCGGCCAGACCGGCGGACGAACATAGCAAGCAGTTGCGGGCGGCCGCAGCCCTGGAACAGGGGCGGCGCTTCTTTGAAGCCCGGCAGATCTATCTCGCGCTGCTCAAAATAAACCCCGACGACCTTCCCGCCCTGGAAGCTGCTGCCCGTACGGCGACGCTCACCGGCGACCCCAAGGCGGCGGCCGAGCATCTCGCCGCGGCGGTGAAGATCGACCCCGAGCGCGATCCGCTGCGGGAGCGGCTGATCGGAGCTTTGCTGCAGACGGGCGAGCTTGCAGAGGCCGAAGAGCACGCGCTGAAAATCCTCGAACACCGCCCCAACGACGTCGCGGTCCTCAATTTGCTGGGCGTCGTGCAGAAGCGGCGCGGGCGGCTCAACGACGCGCTCGCCTGCTTCCGCAAGGGAACCGAGGTCGAGCCCAAGAACCATTCGCCCTGGTACAATCTCGGCAACACGCTGCTTGGGATGGGAGACTTCGGACCGGCGGTGGATGCGATGAAGCGCGCCGCCGAGCTCAAGCCCAAGGATTCGGAAACCATGCGGCTGCTCGGCCAGGCCCTCATGGGCAAGGACGAGTTCGCGCTCGCTTTGGGGGCGTTTTCGCGGGCCCAGGATCTCGACCCCAAAAATCACCGCATCTTCACCAGCCGCGCCATCGCACTCCAGCGTATGGGCGCGGACGATGCCGAAGTGCTGGCCGAAATCGACAAGGCAATCGCGGCCGAACCGAACAACCCCGAGCACATGCGTGCGAAAGCCGCCTATTACCAGCGCCGCAGCCGGTTCGCCGAAGCCGAAGCCGTGCACAAGGAATTGCTGGCCAAGGACCCGGCCGATGTCGAGACCCTGCTCAGGCTCGGCCATCTGCTGGGCTATTCGCTCCGCCGCTACGAGGAGGCGAACACCTTTCTCAGGCGCGCGCTCGAACTGAAGCCCAACGATCCGCGCTGCCTGTCCGGCCTCTGCAAGAGCCTGCTCGACAGCCGCTACGGCGTCGAATCCGACCATATCGAGGAAGCGGGCAAGGTCGCCCATCAGCTCATCGAGACGGGCGTCGACCTCACCCCCCATGCCGCCAACCTGTCCGGGGTTTTCCTGCGGCTCGCCGATTATCCAGGGCTCGACGCGCTCGGCGACCGCTCCAAGCTGATGGCTTTCTGGGTCGACCGCATGAATGTCGGCTCGCTGCACAATCAATTGGGACGCGTGGTGACCCCCGAAGACCGCCGCGAACTCGTCTATTGGCACCGCGAATGGGGCCGCAGAGTGGCCGAGCAGGCGGACAAGACGCCGATCAGGCACCGTCCGCGGCGCACGGCCTTGCGCTCGAAGATCCGCATCGGCCTGATGTCGTCGGACCTGCGCGATCATCCGGTGGCCTATTTCGCCATGCCGATCATCGAGCATTACGACCGCGATCGCTTCGAGTTCGTCTGCTATTCGTTTTATCCCGCACCCGCCGACCGCGTGCAGTCCTTCATCCAGCAGCGCGTGCTGAACTTCCATTCCATGCTGGAAGCGACCGACCAAGAAATCGCCCAGCGCATCAACGACGACGACCTCGACATCCTGTTCGAGCTCGGCGGCTCGACCCGGTACAACCGGCTCGAAGTGATGGCCTATCACGCCGCACCCCAGCAGGTGAGCTGGCTCGGCTATCCCCATTCCGCCGGCATCGCCGAGATCGACTACATCCTGGTCGATCCCTTCATCAAACCGGACGATCCCGCGCTGCTGGTCGAAAAGCCCTTCATCATGCCGGAAAGCTGGGTGGTGCTGGGGCGGCTGGGTTTCCGCGACGAGCCCATCGAGCCCGAGCTTGCCGCCGACAAGAACGGTTTCGTCACCTTCGGCACCATGAACAACCCCTACAAATACACGCCCGAGCTGTTCCGTCTGTGGGCGGAGGTGATGAACAAGGTCCCGGATTCGCGCTTCCTGTTCGTGCGGCCGGAAGCGGGCGCGCCCTCGTTCCGCGCCAACACGGCGGGCGAATTCGCCAAATGGGGGGTGACCGATGACCGGCTGATGTACGAGAGCGTGCGCGGCAAGCATCTGCGCCATTACAACCGCATCGACATCGCGCTCGATTCGGCGCCGCACACAGGGGGCACCACCACCTGCGAGACGCTGTGGATGGGCTGTCCCACCGTGACGCTGGTGGGGGAGGCGTTCTTCGAACGCTTGAGCTACAGCAACCTCAACAATGCGGGACTTGGCGATCTTTGCGCCTTCACGCGGGAGAACTATGTCGACATCTCCGTCGAACTCGCCAAGGACAAAGCGCGCCTGCGCGATCTGCGCCAGAACCTGCGCACACGCCTTCGGACCTCGCCGCTCGGCGACGCCAAGCGCTGGGTGAAGAATTTCGAGGCGACTGTCGACAAAACCCTCGGACGGTGACGACATGAAGGCGGTCATCCTCGCCGGCGGACGCGGCTCGCGGATATCGGAAGAGACGCATCTGCGCCCCAAGCCCATGATCGAGATCGGCGGCAAGCCGATCCTGTGGCACATCATGAAGATCTACGCGACCCACGGCGTCACCGATTTTCTCGTGTGCCTGGGCTACCAGGGCTACGTCATCAAGGAATATTTCGCCAATTATCTTCTGCATACGGATGATGTGACGTTCGACCTCGCCAAGGGGCGGATGGAATTCCTCGGCGCGAACGGCCGCGAGCCTTGGCGCGTCACACTGGTCGATACCGGCCTTTCCACCGAGACGGGGGGCCGCGTGCGGCGGCTCAAATCCCATCTCGAAGGCGAGGAGGCGTTCTGCCTGACCTATGGCGACGGTCTCGGCAATGTCGACATCACCAAGCTCCTTGCCTTCCACCGCGGCCATAAGAAACTCGCAAGCATGACGGTCGTGCACCCGCCCGGCCGTTTCGGCGTGGTGGACCTGCAGGGCGATCAGGCGGTGGAGTTCCAGGAGAAGCCCAACGTCGAAACCGGCTTCATCAATGGCGGCTTCTTCGTGCTCAGCCCTCGCGTGCTCGATCTGATCGACAGCGACCGCACCATCTGGGAGCGCGAACCGCTGGAGCATCTCGCCAGGACCGGCCAACTGGTCGCGTTCCGGCACGACGGTTTCTGGCAGCCGATGGATACGCTGCGCGAAAAAGAACAACTCGAAGCGGCCTGGGCGACCGGCAACGCGCCGTGGAAGATTTGGGAATGAAACTGCACTTTGGCCCGTACGGCATGTCATGGCCCGCCAAAGCAGGCCATCCAGGCGATGACGTATTCATTCGGCGCGCAGACGCGCGCCGGCTGGTTGGCCCTGTCAAGCAGCGCCATGACAAGCGTTGGTGTTACAGAAGGCCGTGGGAATGACGGGCGCGGAATTCTGGCGCGGGAAGCGCGTGCTCCTGACCGGGCATACCGGATTCAAGGGCGCGTGGATGGCGCTGTGGCTGGAGCGGCTCGGCGCCGATGTGACCGGCTTCGCGCTCGCCCCGCCCGATGACCGCGATTGCGTCTTCACCCTGGCCGCGCCGTGGCCGAAGCTTCATTCCATCATCGGCGATTTGCGCGATGCGTCCGCGGTTGCGAACGCGGCCGAACAATCCGATCCGGAGATCGTGATCCACATGGCGGCGCAGGCGCTGGTCAAGCGCTCCTATGCCGATCCGGTCGAGACCTTCGCCAGCAATGTGATGGGAACGGTGAACCTGCTGTCGGCAGTGGCCAAACGCCCCAGCCTGCGCACCATACTCGTGATCACCAGCGACAAGGTCTACGACAACAACGATTCGGGGCGCGCCTTCCGCGAGGACGATGCGCTCGCGGGCGACGATCCCTACAGCGCGTCCAAGGCCGCGACCGAAATGGTGGCGCGCAGCTGGCGCAAGAGTTTTCTGCGCGATGCCGGAAGTCCCGTTCTCGGCGTCGCGCGCGGCGGCAATGTGATCGGCGGCGGCGATTGGGCGAACGACCGCCTGATCCCCGACATCATTCGCGCCAGCATAGAGGGGGAGCCCGTGACGCTGCGCTACCCTGGCGCCACGCGGCCCTGGCAGCACGTGCTGGATGTTGTGTCGGGCTATCTGGCGTACACGGAGCATCTGACGCGCAATCCGGCCGGCGCACCCAAAGCGCTGAATTTCGGGCCGTCGCCGGACGAACCGCGGCTGACCGTGCGCGAGATCGTCGAGCGCCTGCAAACGGGCTTCGGCGCGGCGCAAGGCTGGACGCTCCAGCCCGGCGAGATTCTGCCGGAGAAGACACAGCTTTCGCTCGATCCGGAGCTGGCCGCGAAGACCCTCGGCTGGCGGACGAAATTCTCGGCCCCCGATGCGCTCGCCTGGATCGTGCGCTGGCATCGCGCCCATCTCGACGGCCGCAACATGCGGGAGGTGTCGCTTGCCGATATCGCCGCGTTCGAAGCCCTCCCGGCCAACCGGGTGGCGGCCGAATGACCAGCACGGGCAATCGTTGTGTGCACCTCCCCCTGAAAGGGGAAGGACGAGCCGCACAAGCGGCTCGGGTGGGGGTCACTGGCGGCCTCCCGTGGCAGGATCCCTCCCCGAAGCCTTCCTTCCTCCGAAATAATTCCGGGGGAAGGACGGCTTCGACCCTCCCTTTTCAAGGGAGGGGGAACAGATGCGACGACACTCCGGCCCCGTATCCGCCATGACGACAACGCCCCTTTGCCGATTCTGCGGCGCAAATCTGGACCACATCGTGCTGGATTTGGGCGAGCAGCCGCTTGCGAACAGCTTTCTCAAGGAATCCGATCTCGCGCGCGCCGAACCCAAATTCCGCCTGCGCGTGCGAGTCTGCGACAACTGCCTGCTGGTGCAGACCGACACCGTCGTGCCGCCGGAAACCATTTTTTCGGACTACGTCTATTTTTCGTCCTATTCGAATGCCTGGCTCGCGCACGCCAAGGCTTATTCGGAGGCGATGATCGCGCGCTTTGCTCTTGGGCCGCAGAGCCGGGTCGTCGAGGTCGCGAGCAATGACGGCTATCTCCTGAAGAATTTCGTCGCGCGCGGCATTCCCTGCCTCGGCATCGAACCGGCCGAAAACGTGGCCGAGGTGGCGCGCGCAGCCGGCGTGCCGACGGACGCGATTTTCCTGGGCGAGGAGACCGCGCGCCAAACCGCGGCAAAATTCGGCGCGGCCAATCTCGTCGCCGCCAACAACGTGCTGGCCCATGTGCCCAACATCAACGATTTCGTCGCGGGCCTGCGCGAGCTGCTTGCTCCTGACGGCGTGCTGACGATCGAAGCCCCTCACCTCTTGCGGCTTATCCAGGACGTGCAGTTCGATACCATCTATCACGAGCACTTCTTCTATTTTTCGCTCGCGGCCATCGAACGCGTGTTCGCCGCGCACGGTTTGCGCGCGTTCGACGTGGAGCGGCTTTCGACCCATGGCGGCTCGCTCCGCATCTTCGCCGAGCGCGCGGACAATCGGACACCGCGCGGTGAAAGCGACGCGCTTCGTCAGTTGCGCGCAGCCGAACGCGATGCCGGTGTGCAGCGGAAAGACTATTACGACGGCTTCACCCGGCGTGTGGCGGCAACCATCGAATCGGTGCGGGCATTCCTGAAGCAGGCCCATGCGGAAGCAAAGACCATCGTCGCCTATGGCGCGGCCGCCAAGGGCAACACCCTGCTCAACGCTTGCGGCGCCACGCGCGCCGACATCGCCTATGCGGTGGACCGCAATCCGCACAAGCAAGGGCTGTTCCTGCCGGGCACGCATCTTCCCGTTTACGCGCCCGAGAAAATCGCCGAGACGCGGCCCGATTATGTTCTGATCCTTCCCTGGAATCTGAAGGAGGAGATCGTGCAGCAATTGAAGCCCATCGCGGCTTGGGGCGGCAAATTCGCGGTGCCGATTCCCGAACTCTCGGTGTTCGTGGCGTGAAGCTCGCGCCGGCGAAGATACCGGGCGCGTTCACTATCGACATTGCGCCCAACCGCGACGAGCGCGGATTCTTTGCCCGCATTTATTGTCATGAAACGCTGCGCGCCGCGGGGGCGGAATTCCGCACCATCCGGCAAACCAGCATCTCCTTCAACAAGGAGCGCGGCACGCTGCGCGGAATGCACTGGCAGGCCGAGCCCGCACCCGAAGGCAAGATCGTGCGCGCCATTTCCGGCCGCATCTTCGATTGCATCGTCGATTTGCGCCGCGATTCGGCGACCTATCTGCAATGGTTCGGCATCACGCTGGACGCGGCGGTGCATAACGCGCTGCTGATCCCGCCGGGTTGCGCGCACGGCTTTCTCACGCTCGAAGACGATTGCACGGTCGAATACACAATGGACGCCGATTACGCGCCGGCGCTTGCCCGCGGGGTGCGCTGGAACGATCCCAAATTCGGCATCGCCTGGCCCGCGCAGCCCCTCGCCATGAGCGAGCGCGACCGCACCTGGCCCGATTTCGTCCCATGACGGACGAGACGCACACCGTTCTTGTCACCGGTGCTTCGGGCTTCATCGGGCGGCCGTCGGTCGCGGCGCTGCTGGCGCGAGGCTTTCGCGTTCATGCCGCCTCGCGTCACGTGCCGCCCATGATTCCCTCCGGCGTGACCTGGCACGCAGCCGATCTGCTCGAAGCGAGCCAGCGCCACGCGCTTGTCGAACAGACCAAGCCCACCCACCTTCTGCACCTCGCCTGGTATGTGGAGCACGGCAAATTCTGGACCGCGCCGGAGAACGCCGATTGGGTGCCGGCAAGTCTCGACCTCTTGCGCCTGTTCGCGGCGCATGGCGGAAGACGCGCAGTCTTCACCGGCTCCTGCGCCGAATATGATTGGAGCCGCGGCGGCAGCGAACCTTATCGCGAGACGGACCCGTGCCGCCCCTCGACACCATACGGACGGGCGAAGCTTGCGCTGCTGGAGCAAGGCGCCCTTTTAGCCGCGAGCAGCGGGGTTTCCTTCGCCTGGGCGCGGTTCTTCCTGATGTTCGGCGAAGGCGAAGACACACGCCGCCTGATCCCGTCTATCGTCCGTGGACTGATGAACAACGAGCCCGTGGCGCTGAGCTCGGGGCGGCAGATCCGCGATTTCCTCGACACGCGCGATATCGGTGCAGGGCTTGGCGCACTGCTCTCCGCCGAAACGGTGACGGGGCCGGTGAACGTGGCTTCGGGCCGCGCAGTCTCGATCGGGGACGTGGCCCGTATGCTTGCAAAGATCGCCGGCCGGCCCGAGGCCCTGCTGCAATTCGGCGCGCTTCCCGACCGCGAAGGCGAACCCGCTTCACTGGTTGCCGATGTTTCACGCCTGACGCGCGAAGCGGGCTTCACGCCGGTGCACACGCTCGAAGAGCGGCTCGCCGAATCTTTCGGCTGGCACCGGAAAGCGATCCGCCCAATAGTCCTTCCTCCTTCTTTATGAGACTGCCCCGGTCCGGGGATGGGGAATCCGATGTTTGCTCCCTCGATCAAAGTGGCAGCGGCGAAGTCTGGTTCTCAGACCGGATCTGTTCGCGCACGCAAATCGCCGCATGCCGGCGCCGGACGGTGGCGGGATTACGCGGAAGAGGCGGCGGTGGCCCGTCATGGTTACAGCACGATTCCGCTGTCCGCGGGCGGGCGTGCTCCCGTCGTGGCGGCCAATGAATCCGCGTTCGGCGAGCCTTCGGGCGCCGATCAGGCCATCCCGCAAGGTCCCGGCAAAACCGTCGAGCCGCCCATTCTCAAAGGGATCAGCGTCGATGTCGTCGGCCCCGTCAAAGCCGAAGCCAGCAGCGCCATTACCCCCCACCTCCATCTTGGCGACAAGGGCGTGACGTCGGGTGTGAATTTCGGCGGCGCCGTCACCGGGGGCAACAATATCGGCGGCGAGATCTTCTTTTCACAGGTGATCCGCAATTCCGAACGCCGCCTTCGCATGGGAAAGATGGGCAGCACCGAAACGATCAAGGACCTGCTCGACGGCGGCCAGATGTACAAGACGACCACCATGGCGGTGATCCCCGGCGGCGTCACCGGCATGACGGAAACCGATACGCCCGGACAAGGGGACAGCCGGCTGTCGGATGCGAACAATCTCGGCCGCGCAAGCATCCGCATCAAGGACGAATTTGAGCTGTTCCTGATGTGGCGTGCCAGCCCGTCCGATCCCGCGAGCGCATGGCTTTCTTATGGCTCGGTGCCGTGGCTATGGGATGCGGCCGCCACCGGCCTGACGGCGGCGGGTCCCACGCAAACGCCCTGGATCGCTCCGCGGGAGGCGTTCGACAAGACAAGGGGCATCACTCTCGGCGGCAGCCTTAACCTGGTGAACCGGAAGCCCACCGCGGCGCCGCATCTGAGCCTTCCCGTGAATCAGTCCGGCAACGTGCCGGTCCCATCCTTGACGGAAATATTTCCGGACGCGGAGGCAAAGGACCCGGACATGGAACCGGGCACCCCCTGACCGGCGCGATTGGCGCCAGGACAGGGCGGGCTTCGGATCGGAGCGGATTGCGATCAGACGGCCTCATGCTTCGTCCCTCGACAAGCTCGGCTCAACATGAGGATTCTTGCCCAAGTCTTCACCCCGAGCTTGTCGAAGAGTGAGGGCCGCTATTCCGTCTGTAAGCAAACTACTCCGCTTTTTCGCCCTTCGCCGGAACCTGACGCCGCTTGACGACGCCGCGCGATTCCAGATTGGCGACCGCATTGTTCAATGCAGCATACAGTTCGACGGCGGCTTCCAGCGGCAGCACCAGACGCGAGCAAACGAACCGCGCAGCACCCGGCTCCTGGCGTACCGGACGCCGCGTCGCAAAGGTGAGGTGGAAATTGGGACCGACGCCATACAACCCGACGAAATCGTCTGCGAATGTTTCCTTCACACCCGCGTCTTCAATGATGGGCGGTTTGTTGTCGGTGGTCTGCGTCTTGTCGGCCTTTTGCGCCATGTTGGTCCCCTGTTGTTAAATCGCGGGGCGCAATGTCACCGAATCGGCCGCGCGCCGCAACTCACCTGAGGGCAAAATCGAAGCGCTTGATTAATATCGTCGCGCCGTCGCGCTTGACCTCGTATTGCGCCTGATACGTCCCGGCAGGCCACGAGACCATCGTCCGCTTCTTGCCGACATAGGAAAGCCATTGCGCCTTGTTGGCGTCCAGCGGCTGGCCCAGCCCGCGTGCGACCAGCGTCCCTTTAGGATCGCGAAAGGTCAGCGTCTGGATGTCGCCCGCTTTAAGCCCGATGGCCCGCACATAAGCGATGAGCTCGGGACTATCGGTCGCGACGGGGCCTTCGGCCGCGCGTCCCGATTCCACATCGTCCATCGTGACGGGCGCCTCGGCGAACCCGACATTGATGACGCTGGGCGAATGGTAGGCGAGCGCCGTCATGGCCTCCTTCGACCACAGCGGCACGCCCCCGCCACAGGTACCGGCCTGCGCATCGGGCGCGAAGGGATCGATCTTTTCGTTGTTGTGGCGCACGGAAAGATGCAGATGCGGAAATTCCGCGTCCCCCGACATGCCGACCAGTCCAAGCATCGCGCCGGCCGCGACCGCCTGCCCGTTCCTCACCCGGACCGAGCCCTTTTCCATGTGGCAATATTGGGTCTCCCAGCCGCCCGGATGCGCGACGACCACGCCGTTTCCGCATTCGCGCCCCTTGACGCTCTCCGGCCCGGCGATTCGCACATTCACGTCATCCATGCCGTCGCGCATGCCTTTGATGGTGCCGGGGGCCGCGGCCAGCACGGCCACCCCTTTCTTCTGCGCGGCGAGTGTGGGAACCCTGAGATCGGTCCCGTCATGGCCGTCATAGACCATCACACCGCAGCGATAGTCCTTAGCCCCCGGCCCGGGATCGTGGTCGAAATATTGCTGGATGAAGCAGGTTTCGCCCAAGCGGCAGGCGAGCGGAAGCTCCAGCTGCAACGGCGTTTCGGGCTGGGCGGACGAGCCCGTCGCTGCTCCGGCGAGCAGCGGCAGACTCAAGGCCGGCATATGTCTTAACGCCATTCCGATGCCTCCCTCCGCTCCGGGCGGCCTTCTGTGGAAGAAGATTAAGGTTCCCGTGCGAAATAATACGTCGTTCGGATTGCGAAGCCATCCGTCTCATGGGACTCTTAGCGTATTAACCTTTCGAGGGCTTATCATGAATTCTGCGCGTACGCTGTTGCTTGGATCGGCCTTGGTGTCCCTCGTGGCCTTTCCGGTTACGGCCCAAGCGATGTCGCTCAAGGAGGCGCTCGCCACTGCCTACGCCACCAACCCTCAGATCGAAGCCGCGCGCGCCAGTCTTCGCGGCACCGACGAGGAGCTTGCAAAGGCCAATGCCGGCTTCCGTCCGAGCATCAGCCTCAGCGGCTCGCAAGGCTTCCAGCATATCGTCACCCAGGCGCCCACCCATTCCGACGACGACCGCAACCTGATCAACGGCACCGCGACGCTGAGCGAACCCCTGTTCCGCGGCGGCCGGACGGTGGCCGAGATTCGCCGCGCCAAATCGTTGATCCGCGCCAGCGAAGCCCAGCTCACCAATACCGAGCAGACCGTGCTTCTGGACGCTGTCACCGCCTATATGGACGTGGTGCGCGATGGTGAAAACCTCGAATACCGGCGCAGCAACGTCCAGGTTCTGGAGGATCAGCTCAACGCAACCAACATCCAGCTCAACGCGGGCGCCGTCACCCAGACCGACGTGCAGCAGACCCAGGCCCGCCTTCAGGGCGCACGCGCCGGACTCTCCGTGGCGGAAGGCCAGCTAGCCGCCAGCCGTGCGCGTTTCGAGCGCGTGATCGGCCGTCCCGCCGAGACGCTGGAGGTGCCGGGCTTGCCTGCGGTGCTGCCGGGCAATCTCGACGATGCGGTGAACCGGGCGGTCAATACGGCGCCAGCACTGATCGCGGCCCAGGAAAACTCCCGCGCGGCGGACTACGCCATCGATGCCGCCACGAGTTCATTGTTGCCGCAGGTGTCGCTCCAGCTCCAATGGCAATATGCCAAGAACTCCACCATCATTGGTGTGGTTAGCCCCGGCGTGACCCAAAACGATACCTCGGCCTTCGTGCAGGTCACCATCCCGATTTACCAAGGCGGCGCGGAATATGCCGGCATCCGACAGGCTAAAGAACAGCGCAGCCAAGCCCTTGCCAATGTCGCCGATGCCGACCGGCAGGTGCGCGAAACCACCCAATCGGCCTGGGGCACCTTCATGAGCGCTCAGGCCTCCATCGCCTCGAACGAGCTCGCCGTCCAGGCCAATCAGAGCGCCGTCATGGGCGTGATCGAAGAGCAGCGCGCGGGCGAACGGGCCATCCTGGATATCCTGAACGCGCAGCAGGAACTGCTTTCGGCTCAGATCGGGCTCGCCAATGCCCAGCACGACGCCACCGTCGCCGCCTTCCAGTTGGTGGCCTCCACCGGGCAGCTCACCGCCAAATCGCTCGCCCTCGACGTCAGGCTTTACGATCCGCTGGATCATTACAACAAGGACGGTTCGGCCTGGCTCGGGATCGACCCGTAACGCTCAAGCTGTTGCGACGAAGATGAAATTTCGCTCACGTGAAAGTCAGGGTTTCATCGCAAGAATGCATTAAGTATTAACCCGCGATGGCGCATACCTACTCAAGCTTGTATTAATTGAGACAAGGTTCGCGTCCCCAGGGGCCTGCCGTCCCGGCGCGTTGACCCGGTAATTCGGCAATTATATGAGATTCTTCCGCGAGGGGAGGTACGCTTGGCTGGCTTAGGCCCTGTAGGTCGTCCTGTGACGAGGCCCGATCCCGTAAGGGAAGCTTTCGTCGCCAATGGACGGCTGTTGAGTTCCATCTTCGGCTTCAGCGCAGCCATGAGCGTGCTGACGCTTACCACGTCGTTCTACATGCTCGAGGTCTATGACCGCGTGCTGACCAGCCGCAGTCAGGAGACGCTGATCCTGCTGACGTTGATCGCGGTCTGCGCGCTCATCATCATGGGCATGCTGGATTCGCTTCGGCTGCGCATCCTGTCGCGTATCGGGATGCGGATCGGGGACGCGCTCGCCGCCCGCACGTTGAGGGCCATGGTCGCGACCAATTCGCAGACCGGCGCAATGTCCGCCCGTTCGGGCCTGCGCGACATCGACACGATCCGCAATTTCGTCGGCAGCCAGGGTTTCGCCACGCTCATCGACATGCCCTTTGCCATCATCCTGCTGGCCGCGCTCTGGTTCCTGCATCCGCTTTATCTTCTGATCGTGCTGATCGGGGGTTTCACCCTGATCGGGCTTGCCATGGTCAACAACCGCGTGACCGGGAAGCTGACGACCGAAGCCATCGGCAAGACCATGCGGACCCACAATTTCGCCGAGGACGGCCTGCGCAATTCCGACGTGCTCGAAGGCATGGGCATGTCGTCGACCTTTGTCGACCGTTGGCGGCAGCAATGGGTCGGCAATCTCAAGCTGGCCTCGCGCGCCAGCGATCGCGATGCGCGCCTTTCAGCCGCCTCCAAGTCGATACGCCTTCTGATCCAGGTCGCCCTGATGGCGACGGGCGCCGTACTGATCCTCGATTTCAAGGCGACGGGCGGCATCATGCTGGGTGCGACCATCATCGGCTCGCGCGCGGTGCAGCCTTTCGAGCAGGCCGTAGGCATGTGGAAGAACGTCATCGCGGTGCGGCTTGCCCGGATGCGGTTGACCGATCTTCTCGTCAATGCGCCCAAGCGCGAGGAGGGCATGAGGTTGCCCGCGCCGGCAGGCCATCTGCAGGTGAACAGCGTCCATTACCTGCCGCAAGGGTCGCGCAAGCCGATCCTCACCAACATCAATTTCGAGCTTACGGCGGGCGAGGCGCTTGGCGTCATCGGTCCGTCGGCGTCGGGCAAATCGACGCTTGCGCGGCTCCTGATCGGGGCCTGGCCGCCCTCGGGCGGCGTGGTGCGGCTGGACGGCGCCAACATCTATCAATGGCCGCGGGCCGAGCTTGCCCATTACATCGGCTATCTGCCGCAGGACGTGGAGCTGTTCTCGGGCACCATCAAGGACAACATCGCGCGAATGGACGACGGCGATCCGGCCCGCGTGGTGCGCGCTGCCGAACTTGCCCACGCCCATCAGATGATCCTCGGCCTGCCCAAAGGCTATGACACGGAGATCGGCGAGAGCGGCTACCGCCTCTCGGCCGGCCAGAGCCAGCGCGTGGGACTTGCACGTGCGCTTTATGGCGAGCCGCGCCTGATCGTGCTGGACGAGCCCAACTCCAATCTCGACGGACCGGGCGAGGAAGCCCTGATCCAGACGATTACCGATCTGAAGAAAATGGGGGTGACCGTGATCGTCATCGCCCACCGTCCGAGCGTGCTTGCCGACATGGACAAGATGCTGGTGCTCCAGGCCAACGGCACTGTCGCCGCGTTCGGCAGCAAGGCCGAGGTGCTGGCGCAATATTCCAGGTCCCCTCAAGCCCGTCCGCAGACTCCGCCCAACGTGGTGCCGCTGGCATCCGTTCACGGCGCCGCTTTGGAATCGACTGGGAGTGCGAATTCGTGAGCAACGAACCGACCGGCAACAACCGCGAACCTTCGCTGGGCTCGATTGCGCCCCGCGACCCCTCGGATGTGAGCGCAGGCGAAAACGCAAGCGCGATGGCGGCCCTGAAAGGCACGGGCGCGCTCACCCAATATTCTCCCGCCGTACCGGAGGTCGAGACCGGCTTCATGAACCCGGGCCCGATGATCCGCCGGGGGGCGTTCGTGATCATCGTCTTTGTGGGCGGGTTCATCGCCTGGGCGTCGTTCGCCCAGCTCGAAAGTGCCGTGAACGCCCCAGGCGTCATCGTGGTCGAGAGCCATCGCAAGACCATCCAGCATCTCGAAGGGGGCATCGTCAAAGACGTGCTCGTCACCGAAGGCCAGACCGTCAAACAGGGCCAACCCCTGCTGCGCCTCGAGGAGACTCAAGCCGAAAGCAATTACAACCTGCTTCAGGACCAGGCGAACGGGCTGATCGCCCAGGAAGCGCGCCTGATCGCCGAACGCGACGGCGCGTCCAGGATCACCTTCCCGCCCGAACTGCTCGCCCAGCGCGACAATCCCAAGGTCGCCCAGGTCATCGCCGGGGAAGAGAACGCCTTCGCCACGCGCACCGCCGCGCTCACCAAGCAGCTCGATATCTTGAACCAGCGCAATAGCGAAAACAAAAGCCAGATCGCGGGGCTCCAGAGCCAGCAGGACGCGGTCAAGCAGCAGGGCACGCTGATCGACCAGGAAGCCACCGGCGTCGAGGACCTCTACAAGCAAGGGCTCTCGACCTTGCCGCGCGTGCTGGCGCTGCGCCGGCAGGCCGCCGACCTGACCGGCCAGAACGGCCAGATCGCCGAACACATGGCCCAGATCGAACTCAACTCGGAGGAAAACAATCTGCAGGCGCAGAATCTGCGCAACCAGCAGCTGACCAGCGTCGCCACCGATTTGAGAGACGTCGAGACCAAGAAATTCGACGTCCTGTCGCGCCTGAACGCGGCGAAGGACGTGATGACCCGGCTCGACCTCGTCGCACCCGTTGCCGGCAAGATCGTGAATCTCGCCATCCACACCCAGGGCGCCGTCATCAAGCCCGGCGACACCGTGATGGAGATCGTACCCGACGACGACGCGCTCGAACTGGAAGCCCATGTGCGGCCGGACGAGGCTGACACCATCCAGCCGGGCATGGAGGCCCATATCAGCTTCAACTCATACAAGCAGCGGCGTCTGCCGCAGCTGACGGGCAAGGTCGATACGATCTCGGCCGACCGCCTGACCGACCAGCGCACCGGGCAGCCTTACTTCAACGTGCTGGTCACCGTGAATTCCGATGCGCTCAAGGATTATTCCGCGGTGCGCCTCATTCCGGGATTGCCCGCCGATGTGGCCATTGCCACCGGCACGCGCACGATGATGGATTATTTCCTGTCGCCGGTTATGGACGTGATCCAGAACGGCATGCGCGAGAAATAGATCGGGAATGTTGGCAGCAAAGAAGGATGCGGGGTGACCGCGGAAGGATCAGGCGGCACTTTGCAGACGGGCAGTACGGAGGAACTCTCCGAACCCCTGCATCAGTCCTTGAAGGACTTGCTGGCCTATTGGCTGTCCAAGAAGGGCGAGCGGATGGCGCCGCCCAGATCGGCGATCAATCCCGCCGACATTGTGCGGCACCTCCCCACCATTGCGATCATCAATGTGACCGGCGATCCGCCGCGTTTTTCTTACCGGTTGTTTGGGACGGCTTTGGCCGAGGCCTATGGCCAGGACCTCACCGGCCGCTTCCTCGATGAAGTCGATCTCGATCACATCAGCCTTGCAGTCCTTCGGCAGGTGGAAAAAGTGGTCCGCGAGGGCTGCGTCAGCGTGCATCGCGACAGCTTCACGAAGCGGGATGGCCGCTATTTGGAATACGAACGGATCTGCTTGCCGCTTTCCGATGACGGACGCATCGTAAACATGATTCTGATCGGCCACTTCATCGAAAAGGCGTTCGGGACCCGGCTGGTCAATCCCTCTTAAGACGCCATGGCGATGGACGGCCGAGGGCTGTTCCGAAGGACTTGGTGAGGGTCATAACCGGTGCGAGACTGGCGCCCTCAAGGGGACCGGCCATGAACGCCATCAAGATCGACGCCTATAATCATTTCATTCCGCCCGCCTATCTCGACATGCTGAAACAGCATTCCAAGGACGTTGGAATCGTCAAGCGCATGTCGAGCATTCCGGTGCTGACCGATCTGGAAGCGCGCGTCGAACTGCTGAAGCAATGGCCGGAGTTGCGGCAGGTCTTGACGCTGGGCTTGCCCCACCCCGAGGCGCTCGGGGGGCCGGAAATCTCGGTGCCGGCCGCGCGCGCGGTGAACGACGGCCTGGCCGATGCGTGCCGGCGATACCCCAATCTCTATCCCACCTTCGCGGCATCGCTGCCGATGAACGATGTGCCCTCCGCGCTCGAAGAGATGGACCGCGCGATCCTGACGCTCGGCGCGCGCGGGATTCAGGTCGGCACGAACATACTGGGGCGCGCGTTGGACGACCCCGAATTTTTCCCCGTGTTCGAGCGCATCGCCAATCGTCACGGCCTGCCGGTATGGATGCATCCGCTGCGCCAGCAGACCTTCGCCGATTACCGCAGCGAGCCGAAATCGCGTTTCGAGATATGGCAGGTGCTGGGCTGGCCCTATGAGACAAGTGCGGCCATGGCGCGCATCGTGTTCTCCGGCCTGTTCGACAAGTTGCCGAATCTGCGCATCGTCACCCATCATTGCGGCGGCATGCTGCCCTATTTTTCGGGACGGGCGGAGACGCTGTGGGCGCAATTGGGCTCGCGCACGGCGGATGAGGATTACAGCCAGGTCTTGAAGCGCATGAACAAGCCGCTGATGGATTATTTCCGGATGTTCTACGGCGACACGGTGCTGGGCGGTTCGGCCTCGGCACTGCGCTGCGGGCTCGATTTCTTCGGGCCCGATCATGTGGTGTTCGCGAGCGATTGCCCGTTCGATCCCGAAGGCGGCGCGATGTTCATCCGCGAGGGCATCCGGTCGGTCGCCGATCTGAAACTATCGCCCGAGATCGAACGCAAGATCTATTACGCGAATGCCCTCGGCCTGATGAAGCTCGGTGAGATGACATAGTTCATTCCCCAGCCATTGAAAATGGCTTTGTAATCATTATGATTAAGAACGATTAGAAGGTGTAGCATGGAAACCAAAGTCCTTACCGCCCATGTTCCTCTTACCTTGGCCAAGAAGATCGATAAGCTGGCTGAGCGGCTTGAGCGGTCCCGCGGCTGGATCGTGAAACAGGCGCTCACCGCCTGGGTGGATCAGGAAGAAGAGCGCCACCGCTTGACGCTCGAAGCCCTGGCGGACGTAGACGCGGGACGCGTTATCGACCACCAGGCCGTGCAGGCCTGGGCCGACCGCCTCGGCACTCGCAAGGAACGGCCAGTTTCACGCCGATGAAGGTCCAATGGACCGAAAGCAGCGTATCGGACCTGACGCGACTGCACGAGTTTCTGGCGCCGGTGAATCCGCGGGCGGCGGCAAAGGCGGTTCAGGCGCTTGTCCGGGCGGGTGGACGCTTGATCGAACATCCCCGTATCGGCGAGAGACTCGAACAATATGAGCCGCGCGAGGTCAGGCGAATTCTGATCGGAAAATACGAGATGCGGTACGAAATTCGCGATTCCACGATCTTTGTCCTGCGAATCTGGCACACGCGCGAAGATCGCTGATATCGGAGTTCCGGGCTAGGCGTCCGCCGGGACGCGGAAGATGCGCAAGAGGATCGCCAGACTCGAATAATAACCGAGCAGCCCCGTCAGCTCGACCACGCGGCGCCGCCCAAACGCCGCGACCGCACGGTCGAACAGATCATCGGGAATGTCGCGCGTTGCAAAAAACGACGTCGCGAAATCGTAGAGCAGCGCGGACTCCCCATCCTCGAAATCCGGACGTCTTCCGTCGCGCAACGCGTCAATGACAGCCGCTGAAATCCCCGCCTTGGCTGCCTCGCGCGAATGCACCGCGAATTCGAATTCGGCCTTCCAATGCGCAGCCGTTATCAGCACCAGAAGCTCCGACTGCTTCGGCGGAAAGCCGGTGCGGTAGCGGCAGAACGCGCCCAAGGCCTGCGTCAGCGAGGCAAGCTCCGGGCTTTCCAGCAGCACATGAAACGGCGCCGGCACCACGCCCGCGCGCGGCGCACCGATCACATCGAACACGGCTTGCTGTTCGGGGGTAAGGTCTTCGCGCTTCAGCGCGCGATAGCGCTCGCCGCTCATTCGGCCAACACCGGCGCAGGAGCCCGCTTGGGTTCGGCCTTCATCACAATCGCAATCGCCGCCGCGATGAAGAAGAACGCCGCCAGCGTCATCAGCGCGATGGTGAAGCTGCCGGTCTTGTCGCGCACCACCCCGATCAGCCACGGGCCGATGCCGCCGACCTGCGCCACGATGTTGACGAAAGCGATGGCCGTCGCGGCGGCCGCGCCCGTAAAGAACGAGCCCGCAATGGTCCAGAACAAAGGCGATGCCGCCAGCACCGCGCCATTGCCGAAGCACAGCAGCACATAGGCCAGCACCGGATCGCTGACCAGCGCGCTTGCCAGAAGCCCAACACCCGCCACGATGTAGCATCCGGCCATGTGGCCTTTGCGGTCGCCCACTTTGTCCGAGCGCCAGCTCACGAACAGCGCGCCGATCACCCCGATGATCGGCGGCACGGCGGAGAGGAAGCCCACCTGAAGGTCGGTCAGGCCGCCCATCTCCTTGATGATCTGCGGCAGCCACAGGATCAGCCCGTAAAGCCCGACCAGTCCCGAACCGAACAGCAGGCCCAGACTCCACACCCGCGGGTCCTTGATGACGGTCGCAATCCCGACTTCGCCCTGCCGGCCCAGCGCGGCCTTTTCGGCGGCAAGTTTCGCGATCAGCCATGCACGCGCGTCGGGGTCCAGCCATTTGGCATCGCTCGGCCGGTCGGTTAGCCAGTTGAACACCACGAAACCCAGAAGAATGGTCGGCGCCCCTTCCATGATGAACATCCACTGCCACCCCGAAAGTCCGAAGGCGCTGTTCATATAGGTGATGATGGCGCCGGCAATCGGTCCCCCTATGATGGTCGAGCACGAGGTCGCGATGATGTAGCCCGCAATGGCGCGCGCCCGATGGCTTTCGGGAAACCAATAGGTGACGTAGAGCGCGGCGCACGGGAGAAAGCCCGCCTCGGCCAGCCCCAGCGCAAACCGCAAGGCGTAGAAGCTGTTCGCGTCCCGGATGAACGCCGTCGCCGTGGAGATGGCGCCCCAGGCGAAGAGAATGACGGTGAGCCAGATGCGCGCGCCCAGCCGATGCACCATCATGTTGCTTGGAATCTGCAACAGCACGTAGCCCAGGAAGAAGATGGTCGCGCCGAACCCATAGACAGTCGCCGAAAATCCAAGTTCCTGGTTCATGCGCAAGGCCGCAAAACCGACATTCACCCGGTCGACATAATTGAAGAACATCAGAATGAAGAGCATGGGGACGAGCCGCCAATAAACGCGGGCAATCGTCCGTTCCTCGAGTGCGCTTGCCAAAACCGTTTCCTCGGATCCCCCGGCCCTCTCGGCCTCTTTTGGGCTTGAGTTTGCCCGACCCCGGATTGCCGCACAAGGAAAGCCGGTTGTGCCGCCCCCCGCTTGCGTCCTACCAAAAGCCGGCCGAACAGAGGGAAGAACCATGACCGCCGATGAGAACGAATCCATCCGCCAGCGCTATCTCGCGGTGGATGCCTCCAACGTCGCCGACGTGCTGGACAAAATGGGCATGCCCGACCAGGGCCTGGCGCCGGAATTTGCACCCTACCCAGCGGCCGCAGGCAAGCTTGCCGGCTGGGCTTACACCATCATGGGTCAGATGGCGCCCTACGAAGGGTCCGGCGACCCCGCCAAGATGAAAGCCTGCCAGGGCCTCTCGCCCGGCGAGGTCAGCGTGTGGAGCGGCGACGGCGAGGGCATCTGCTATTTCGGCGAACTGATCGCGCTGGGCATGAAGGAGCGCGGCTGCACGGGCGCGCTGGTTTCGGGCGGCATCCGCGATGTGCGCTGGATCGGAGAGCACAAATTCCCGGTCTACGCACGCTATCGCACGCCCGTGCAATCCATCGGACGGTGGAAGGTCACTGCGTGCCAGACGCGGGTCTATCTTCCGGGCGCGACGGTAAAGCGGGTCGCGGTCAGTCCCGGGGACTTCATTCTGGCCGATGAAGACGGCGCCATCGTCGTGCCGGCGGCGCTTGCGGTGGCGGTGCTTGCCGAGGCCGAGCACCTGACAGGCAAGGAAGTGCTGATCCGCGACGAGATCGCCAAGGGCCTGACGCTGGCGCAGGCGCTGGAGAAATTCGGCCACGTCTGAGGCCGTTTTGCCCGGCCGTCCAAACTCGAATATAGGAAACCATCGCCATCGATATGGGAGCCAAAACCATGGCCAAGCTTCGCCACATCGCCCTGATCGTCACCGATCCGGAAGCATCCGCGAAATTCTATGAGCAGGCGTTCGACCTGAAGGTCGTCGGCCGCGCCCGCCGCGGCATCTATTTGTCGGACGGCACGGTCAATCTGGCGCTGCTGAAGATCGAGGGCAATGAGAAGCCCGGCGTCTATCATTTCGGCGCCTGGGTGGACGATCTTGCCGAAGGGGAAAAGAAAGCCGCAGACGCAGGCGCCACTTATCTCGCCGGCCGGCCGACGTCCCCCAATTCGTTCTACGAGTGCAAATATCGCGACCCCGACGGCATCGTGTTCGACATTACCCACAATGGCTGGGTCGGCGCGGTGAAAGAGGTCGTCCCCGCCAAGGAAAAAGCGGACGCGTGACCGACCGTTTCGTGCCTCACTGTGAAACACAATATTGTCATTCCCGGCCGAGCGATACGCGAGCATCGCGAGGGGAAGGGAAACTATTTGTCTCCGGTCGGGCTCACTTTCACCAAATGGGTCCCCTTCCCTCGCGCGAGCAAGCGCTCGCGCTCGCCGGAGATGACAGGGAAATGAGATGAATTCATCTGACAATCGCGTGCTGATTATCGGCGCGGGGCCGGTGGGGCTTACGCTCGCCCTGAAGCTCGCCAAGGAAGGCGTGCCCTCGACCGTCATCGAACAGCTCAAAGACGAGAACTTTCTCGATCAGGTGCCGCGCGCCGGCACCAACCATCCCGCGACGCTGGAAATGTATGACGAGATCGGGCTGTACAAAAAGCTCGAGCCGCGCGGCATCATCGCACCGCTGTTCCATTACTGGGACCGCGAAAAAGGCGAGCGCATCGCCGAATTCGACCACGCCGCCCTGAAAGACGACACGGCGTTTCCTTTCGCGCTGCAGTGCGAACGCATCAAGATCGTGGAAGAAGCCCTTCGTATGGCGAAGGACAATCCGCTGATAGAGGTGCGGATGGGCACGAGCTTCACCGGCTTCGCGCAGGATGAGAACGGCGTGACCGGCTTCGTCGAGAACGAAAGCGGCGAAGCGGAGGCCCTTCGCGGGCGCTACATTGTGTCGGGCGAAGGCGCCCGCAGCATCGTGCGCAAGGAATGCGGCATCGAATTCGAAGGTTTCACCTATCCCGATCGCACGCTGAACATCGAAGTCGCCTATGATTTCAAGCAGCACGGCTACACCGACCGCAATTACATCTCCGATCCGGAAGAATGGTCGAACGTGTTTCACTGGAAAGGTCCGCCGGAACGCTGGCGCGTGCATTTTCCGACCGGACCGGACGAAGATCCCGATGCGCTGATGGCGCCCGAGGCGATGCAGGCGCGGCTGCAGCGATTTCTTCCCACCGGCAAGCCGTTCAATATCGTGGGATGCAATCTCTACACGGTGCATCAGCGCGTGGCGGAGACGTTCCGCAAGGGACGCGCGATACTCGCAGGCGATTCCGCACATGTGAACAGCCCTATCGGCGGCATGGGTTTGAACAGCGGCGTGCATGACGCGTTCAACCTCGCTGAAAAATTGGGTCGCATCTGGCGCGGCGAGGCCGATGAATCGGTGCTCGATCTCTACGCCCGCCAGCGGCGTCATATCGCGGTCCAGCACACGCAATTGCAGACCATCCGCAACAAGAAGCTGCTCGCCGAAAAAGACCCGGCCGTGCGCCGGAAGAATCACGAGGAGTTGCGGCGGCAGGCCGAAGACCCGAAACTCGCACGCCAATTCCTGCTGAAGAGCTCGCTCATCACCAGCGTGCGCGAAGCCGCAACCATTCCATAGGGGCTCGCATGAACATCGCGGCACGCAATGTCAGCGGCCCTCTCGCGCACCGCGTCAAGCAAATCGCGCATCTCGATCTCCCCGGCGGCGGACAGGTCACGGTCAAGAACGGCATCTGCTATGTCGGCCACATATTGCCGCCGCACGGGACCACCATTCTCGACGTGAAGGACCCCAAGCACCCGCGCATCCTGTCGCAGATAAATCTGCCGGATTTCCGCTCTCATTCGCACAAGGCGCGCCTTGCGGGCGACGATCTTCTGATCGTCAACAGCGAGATGCACGACCGCCATTTCATGCGCAAAGGCCTCGAAATGCCGGGTGTGGTCACGAAGTTCGAGGCCGAGCACAAGCGCCCGCCCAGCGACGCCGAATTGGCGACGCTACTGAAGGCGCCCATCGAGCGCCTGCCGGAATTAAAGGAGGTCGCGCGCAACGGCTATCGCGAAGGCGGCTTCAGGATTTACGACATCAAAGACCGCACTGCCCCTCGCGAGATCGCGTTCCAGCGGACCGGCGGCATCGGCGTGCACCGTTTCGATTCGGATGCGAACTACGCCTATATCTCGACGGAGATGGATGGGTTCCAGGGCAACATCCTGGTCATATACGATCTCGCCGATCCGACGCGGCCCCAGGAAGTCTCGCGCTGGTGGCAGCCGGGCCAGCATATCGCCGGCGGCGAGGTGCCCGATTGGACGGGCGTGCGCAAGCGGCTGCATCACGGCCTGCGCTGGAAGAACGAGATCTGGGCCGCGTGCTGGTATGGCGGCTTCTACATCATCGATGTGAGCGACATCAGCCGCCCGAAAACCATCGGCCACCACAATTACCACCCGCCCTTCCCGGAACCAACGCACACCATCATGCACGTGACCGACAAAATCGGCGGGCGCGCCATCGCCATCGGCACGGACGAAGAGCATCCCCATCCCAACGGCCAGCCGCATGCCTTCTTCTGGGTGTTCGATGTGGCGGATTATTCCAACATCAAGCCGCTCTCGACGTTCCATGTCACCGATTGGGATTCGCCCTACGCGCGGGCCCATCTCGACGAGAACGGCAATTACGGCCACGACCTCTATGGCCCCGGCGCGCATCAATTCCAGGAGCATCTCGACGGCAGTCTCGTCTTCTGCACCTGGTTCAGTGCGGGCCTTCGTATCCTCGACATCGCCAATCCGCTGGCGCCGAAAGAAGTGGGGTCTTTCGTTCCGGAGCCGGCGGCCGGCTTCAAGGCGCCCCAATCCAACGATGTCGAAGTGGACGAGAACGGGATCGTCTATCTGCTCGACCGCGACAACGGCCTCGACATTCTGGAATTCGAAGGCCCGTGACGGGGGAGCCGGACACGCGCGCTGCCCGTTCGCCCGTGTATGGACGGCGCGCAATGGCGGTGACGGGCCATTCGCTGGCGTCCCTTGCAGCCGTCCGTGTTTTCGAACAGGGCGGCAATGTCGTGGATGCGATGATCGCAGGCTCCGCAGCGACCGCCGTTGTGCTGCATCACGCGGCCGGCATTGGCGGGGATTGTTTCCTCCTCTATCACGAGGCCGCAACGGGCCGCACCTACGGCCTGAACGCGTCGGGCACCGCGCCCGCGCTGGCCGATTCCGCGCGTTTCGCCGATGGCATGACATCGCATGGGCCGCGCGCCTCCGTGGTGCCGGGACTGGTTCGCGCCTGGGAGGCGATGCACCGCCGCTTCGGCAAGCTCGAATGGCGCGGACTGTTCGACACGCCCATCGATCTGGCCGACGCCCATCCGGTGTCGCAGGTCGCCGCCACGCGCGCCGCCGCCCAGCGCGATGAATTTGCGCGCGATCCCGGCTGCGCCGCGCTTTACCTGCCTGGCGGCGCGCCTATCGGAGTGGGCGAAATCCTGCGCCAGCCGGCGCTCGCGGACACGCTGCGCGCGATTGCTGAGGACGGCGCGGACGCGTTCTATCGCGGCGCCATCGGACAAAGCATCGACGCGTTCTTCCGCGCCCATGACGGCCTGATCCGCGGCCCCGATCTTGCGAATTACGAGCCCCTATGGGTGGACCCCATCGCCACGGACTATCGCCGTCACCGCGTTCTTGCGATGCCGCCCAATTCCTGCGGGCTTCTGCTGCTGATGCAGCTCGACGGCCTCGCGGCGGTCGAAAGCGCGGCCCTTGCCGATCCCGCGCGCCGCCTGGGCCATCAGATGAGCGCGATGAAGGCTGCCTTCGCCGCGGGCGTTTCGTCAATCGCCGACCCCGCGGCCGTACCCGATGCGGCCACGCACCTGCTCTCGCCGGACATGAAAGCGCATATGCGCGATGCCACGCTCGGGCTCGCCAACGCGAAGCCGACGCGCGACAGCGGCGGCACCTCCTGCCTCGTCTTCGCCGATGCGGACGGCAATGCCGTTGCGCTGGTCCAAAGCATCTTCAACGTGTTCGGTGCGGTCTTGCGCGATCCCGAAACCGGCATCCTGTTCAACAACCGCATGCAGAGCTTTACCCACAAACCGGGCAAGCCCAATTCGGTTGCCCCAGGAAAACGCCCGGCGCACACGCTCTGTCCGGTGATGGTGCTGCGCGATCGCCACATGCGCTTCGCGCTTGCGACGCCGGGCGGCCTGTCGCAGACTCTCACCAATGTGCAGGTGCTGACGCATCTTCTCGACCTCGGCCTCGACGTGCAGCAGGCGGTGGAATATCCCCGCTGGTGCAACACCAAGACCGGCGATTTCCTGATGGAGCGCGAATTCCCCGAAAGCCTCGTCGCGCAATTGGCCGCCATGGGCCACAAAGCGAAGCGCCGCGACGACGGTTATTTCTACGGCTCGGCCAAGGCGGTCGAGCTGCTGCCGTCGGGCGCACTCGCCGGCGGCGCCGATTACCGCCGCGAAGGCTTCGCGCTTGGACTTTGAAACAACGGAGAACGCATGACCGCCATCGACCGCATTTTCACCGAAGATGCGCCCAAGCCCGCGGGCCATTATTCGCAAGCCGTCTGTCACGGCGATCTCGTCTTCGTCTCCGGGCAATTGCCGGTGACGCTCGAAGGCAAGATCATCGCCGATGCGAGCTTCGAAGATCAGGCACGCCTCGCGCTCGCCAATCTGCTCGCAATCGTCAAGGCGGCGGGCAGCAGTCCGGAGCGCGTGCTGAAAGTCACCGTCTTCATCGCGGGCGTGGAATACTGGCCGAAGTTCAACGCGATCTATGCCGAGGCGTTCGGCGATGCGCGGCCTGCCCGTTCGGTGGTGCCGGTTCCGGGGTTGCACTACGGCGCGTTGGTCGAACTCGAAGCCATCGCGGCCCGCGGCTAACAGCGACTCGCTTCCGTCCGTTTCGCGCCCGCGCGCTCTTATATGAGGGGGATGAGAACGCGTTCCGTTGGGCAGACTCGGAAAGCCAAGCACAGCAGGCTGCAATCCTGCGCTATTGCACCGTTAATGTACCTTTATTGCACCTCTATTCGGCTCAAAAAGTCCCTGTGCTTATCGATATATCTATTTGATAATACTGTAGAATTCCACTTGTCTTGCTTCGAAAAGCGGGGGGAGGGGGTGTCCTTGAGCCAGCCTCCCATTCCGGCACATTCTCGTGCGGCGTTTGATGTCAGGATCGGCCGATGAGCGACTCGGAGAGTGCAACCAATCTTTCCCCCGATGCGGTGTCCGGATGGTGGGAAAGCGCCATCACCGACATCGCGCCCGGATCCATTCGCGTGCGCGGCTACGCCATCGAAGATCTGATCGGCCGCATCAGCTTTCCCGCCATGATCTGGCTGGTGCTCCGCGGCGAGCTTCCCACCAAACGGCAGGCCGATCTGTTCGGCGCCATCCTGGTTGCCGGAGTCGACCACGGCCCTCAGGCGCCCTCCATCGCGATTGCGCGCATGGTGACGACCTGCGGCGTCGGACTGAATGGCGCGATGGCGAGCGCGGTCAATGCGCTGGGCGATGTGCATGGCGGCGCGGGCCAGCAATGCATGGAGCTGCTCGCCGATATCGGCGCGCGCGAAACCGGCGGGGCCTCCTTCGACGACGCGGTCACAGCCGGTCTCGATGCCTTTCGCGCCGAACATGGACGCTTCATTCCCGGTTTCGGCCATCGCTTCCACGCTATCGATCCGCGCGCGGCGCGGCTTTCCGAGCTGATCCGCGAAGCCGCGCGCGACGGCATGATCGCCGGGCGCTTCCTTTCCATCGGGGACGCCGTTCAGAAGCACCTCTCCCGCGGACACAAAGCGGGGCCGCCGATGAATGTCGACGGCATCACCGCGGTGCTGCTGCTGGAACTCGGATTTCCGGCCGCGATGGGACGCGGCATTTTCATTCTGTCTCGCAGCGTCGGCATTTGCGCGCACGCCTATGAACAATCACAGCGCGGCGAACGCATCAAAGGCCCGGTCCCGCCGCAATTCGGCTTCCGCTACACCGGCGTCCCGCCGCGCGATCTGCCGGACGAAGGGGAAGAGATTCCCTGATGGCCGATACGCCGCCGAAGACCCTGCCGCTCGCCGGACTCCGCGTGCTCGAATTCGGGCATACGATTCTCGGACCCTGCTGCGGCATGGTGCTGGCCGATCTCGGTGCGGAGGTGATCAAGATCGAGCCGCCGGGCGGCGAGCGCACACGGCGGCTGAAAGGCTTTGGCGCCGGCTATTTCGCGTTCTTCAACCGCAACAAGAAAAGCGCGATCCTGGATTACAAGACGCCGGAGGGCCTGGCGACGGCGCGCGCGCTGACCGCCACCGCCGATGTGCTGATCGAGAACATGGCGCCGAACGCGCTCGAACGTGCCGGGCTCGGGGCGGAGGATGTGCGCCGCCTGAACCCGCAACTGATCTATTGCTCGCTGAAGGGTTTCCTCGACGGCCCCTATGCCGGCCGCGCGGCGCTGGACGAAGTGGTTCAGATGATGAGCGGCCTTGCCTATATGACCGGCCCGCCGGGTATGCCGCTGCGCGCGGGCACCTCGATTTCCGACATGCTGGGCGGCATTTTCGGCGCGATTGGAATCCTTGCCGCCTTGCGCGACCGCGACCGGGGTTCGGGAGGCGCCGTGGTGGAAAGCGCGCTGTTCGAAACGGCCGCCTTCCTGATGGGCCAGTTCATGGCCGCGAGCGCGCTCACCGGCAAGCCCATACCCCCGATGCCCGCGCGCGTCAGCGCCTGGGCGGTCTATGAACTGTTCGAAACCGCCGATGGCACTCGCGTCTTCATCGGCATCACCAGCGACCGTCATTGGGAAAGCTTCTGCCGCGAATTCAATCGCCCCGATCTTTTGGCCGACGCGTCTCTCGCCACGAACGAAATGCGGGTCGAAGGGCGGAGCCGGCTGATCCCCGAATTGGTGGCGCTGTTCAAAAGCCTCCCCGCTGCCGAGGTGGAACAACGATGTCTCGGCGCGGGCCTTCCTTTCGCACCCATCGCGCGGCCCGAAGATTTGTTCGACGATCCGCAATTGAACGCCAATGGCAGCCTCGCCGATACGGTGCTGACCGGCGGCATCCACGCGAAGCTGCCCAAGCTTCCCATCCGCATCGATGGCGATCCGTTCGAGCTGCGCAGCGATCCGCCGCAAGCCGGACAACATACGCGCGAAATATTGGACGCCTTGGAACGGAGCCGCCCATGAACCCGGTGAAGGTCGGAATTCTCGACGATTTCCAGAACGTCACGCGCGATATCGCCGATTGGAGCCGATTGCCGCCCCATGTCTCTGTCACGGTGTTCAACGAGCATTTCGAGGGCGAGGAGCTGATCGCGCGAATCGCGCCGTTCGACGTGCTGGTGATCACCCGCGAACGCACGCCCTTCCCGCGCGCCCTCGTCGAGCGCCTCCCCCATCTGAAGCTGCTTGTCACCGCGGGATGGCGCAATCTCGGCATCGACATGGCGGCCTGCCGCGATCATGGCATCCTCGTCTGCGGCACCGAGGCGGGAAGCTCGCCGACCGCCGAACTCGCATGGGGCCTGATCCTTTCCTGCGCGCGCCATATCGCCAAGGAAGACGCCGCATTGAGGTCGGGGCGGTGGCAATCGACCATCGGCATCGCGCTCGAAGGCAAGACGCTGGGTATTCTCGGCCTTGGGCGGTTGGGCTCGCAGATGGCGCGCATCGGCAACGCCTTCGGCATGAACATCATCGCCTGGAGCGAGAATCTCACCGCCGAACGGGCGCGCGACGCGGGTGCTGTGCGCGTCGAAAAGGAGGACCTGTTCGGCCGCTCCGATGTGCTGACGGTTCATCTTCTCCTCAGCCAACGGACGCGCGGGATCGTCGGCGCGGGCGAAATCGCGCTGATGAAGAAGACCGCCATTCTGGTCAACACCGCACGCGCGGCCATCGTGGACGAGACGGCGCTGATCGCGGCATTGAAGGCCGGGCAGATTGCCGGCGCGGGCCTGGACGTGTACAGCCGGGAGCCGCTGCCGCCCGATGCCCCCATCCTGAGCGCGCCCAACACGGTTCTGACACCGCATCTGGGGTACGTCACGCGCGAAACCTATGGCGTTTATTTTCCGCAAGCCCTGGAAGACATTGAAGCTTGGCTCAGGGGTGCGCCTATCCGCACGATCACGGCTGAGTGAACCCGGTGTAATCCCGCTCGCCGTTCCGCGCGGCGCCGCGTTGCCGTATAAGCGGGAGGGGGATACCAGATCGGAGCTTGCCGATGCTGCGTAGCACCAGCTTCATTGCCTTGCTGTTCGGTTTCGCAGCAACGGCCCTGCTGGCCGCACCTTCTGGCGCCCAAGAACCGGCCCAGCGGCTGGTCTACACCGTCCACCACTCCCGCTACGGCGATATCGGCACCTATGCCAACGCGCTGCAGAAGAGCGGCGATGCCACGACCGTCACCACGGACGCCCATTTCCTGGTGTCCATTCTGGGCGTCGTGCTCTATCGCCAGGATGTCTCGCGCCAAGAGCATTGGAGTGGCGACCGGCTGATGTCGTTCCACGGCGTTACCACGGTGAACGGCCGTACCCTCGAAATGACCGGCGCCGCGGAAGGCGACAGCTTCGTGATGATGACGCCGCAGGGCGACGTTGTGGCGCCGGCAAGCGTGAAGCTCGCCAACCCCTGGTCGCCCGCCGTGCTGCGCGGGACCACGCTGTTGACGCCCGACCGCGGCCGCATGGAAAACGTGACCGTGAAAAAGGGCGAAGCAGGGGCGGTCGCGATCAACGGACACAACATGCAAGTCAAACGCTACGAAATCGACCGGCTCGACGGTTCCAAACGCTACGAAGTCTGGCTGGATGGAACGGGCATACCGGTGATGTTCAGCGTCTATAATCCGGACGGGGCGATCACGTTCACGCTGAAGAGCTAGGTCCCCGTGCTTGCCCCGAAATACCGCGTCAGGCCGCTTTGCGCCGGCACGCCTTCTTCCCTAGATTGCGCGGCCCAAGACATCCAACATTGGCGAGAAACGAATGGCCAAGAAGCCGCTGATCATTGCGCTGGAAGAACATTACGCAGACCTGGACGTGGAGGCGATGTTCACCGGCCTCGACGCCATGAAGCCGCCGCCGATCGGCGAACGGCTCGACGATGTCGGCGCGCTGCGCCTCAAGGAGATGGACGAGGCGGGAATCGATATTCAGGTCCTGTCGCACACCAATCCCGGCGTCCAGAAGCTCGATCCCGAAACATCGGTTCGCATGGCGCGGCTTGCCAATGACCGGCTGAACGAGACGGTACGCGCGCATCCGGCGCGCTTCGCAGGGTTCGCGACGCTGCCCACGCCCGATCCCAAGGCCGCTGCGGACGAACTCGAGCGCACCGTGACCCAATACGGCTTCAAGGGCGCCATGGTGCATGGGCTGACCGGCGGGCGCTTTTTCGACGACAAGATGTTCTGGCCGATTTTCGAGCGCGCGCAGGAGCTCGACGTGCCGCTCTATATCCATCCCGCCATTCCGCATCCCGCGGTGATCGAGGCCTATTACAAAGACTACGCCAAGGAATGGCCCATGTTCATCCGCGCGGGCTGGGGCTTCACCGCGGAAACGGCGACGCAAGGAATCCGGCTCGTCCTTTCCGGCGTGCTGGACCAATACCCCAAGACCAGGATCATCATGGGGCACCTCGGCGAAGGGCTGCCCTTCCTGCTGTGGCGCATCAATCATTCGCTCAAGCGGCAAGGTGGCGGCGTGCGTTCGTTCCGCGATTATTTCTGCGAGCATTTCTACGTGACGACCAGCGGCTTCTTCTCCAATCCGGCACTTCTCTGCACGGTCATGGAGATGGGCATCGACCGGGTGATGTTCTCGGTCGATTATCCGTTCGTGGAAAATACGCTGGGCACGCAGTGGGTCGATACGATCCCGCTGTGCGACGAGGACAAGCAGAAGTTGCTCTCCGGCAACGCCAAGCGGATTCTCAAAATGTGATCGGCCTCCGGGCGGCGTGGATCATCCGCCACAGGCGCGGGGGGGTGAGCGGAAGCGCGTTCGGCTGTACGCCAAAATCGGCAAGCGCGGCGGCAGCCGCATTGGCGATCACACCGCCGACCGGAATGATGCCGCCTTCGCCCGCGCCCTTCGCGCCAAGCGGATTGTGCGGTGCCGGGTGGTCTCCAGTCGCGAAGACATGGATTGACGCGAAGTCGGTGGCGCTCGGCAACAGATAATCGGCCAAGGAGGTGCTGAGCAATTGTCCGTTGCCGTCATAAACCAGATGCTCGAGCAGCGTTCCCCCGAGCCCTTGCACGATGGCGCCGAGCGTCTGACCATGCAGTGTGCGCGGGTTGATGACGCGGCCCACATCCTCGACCGCGACGTAATCGACGACCGCGACATCGCCGGTCTCGTGATCGACGGCAACATGGGCCGCGTGCGCGCCATAGCTGTAGGTGCGCTTGCTGCTCGCATAGGTGCCCTCGGCCGATAATCCGTCCACGGCCAATTCGGCAAAGCCCATACTCTGGCGCCCCAACCCGGTGACGGCGCCATCTCCGATTTCCACCGCGACCGCATCGCAGCCGAACCGTGCCGCTGCCGCGGCGCGCATCGCCTCCCGCAATTTCGCCGCCGCGGCGAGGATGGCCGAACCGCCCATCACGACCGAGCGCGAGCTGTAGGAGCCGAAACCTTCCGCGACGAAATCGGTCGAACCGTGGAACACGCCTTTGATGCGCGCCATAGGCAGCTCCAGCGCATCGGCGGCAATCTGTGCGAATACGGTCTCGATCCCCTGCCCCACACCCGACGAGCCAACGAACACCGCGATGCGGCCGTCAGCCTCCAGCACCAGACGCGCATTCTCGCGCGGACCGGAAGCGCCGCCCTCGAAGTAACAGCCGATTCCAAGGCCCTGATAGCGCCCCCCTATCAGCTTCCCGTTCAGCGCGCGCTTCTTCTGCCAGCCGATTTCCTCAAGACACCTGTCGAGCGTTGCAGCGTAGTCGCCGCTGTCGGTCTCGCTCTCGATCTTCAACGGCATCACCGTCGAAAGCCGATAGGGATGCTCGTCCGCGCCGATCAGGTTCATCCGCCGGAAGGCGACGCGGTCGATGCCAAGTTCGTCCGCGGCGATGTCGAACAGGCGCTCGCGAAAGAAATCCGCCTCGTAGCGGCCCGGCCCGCGATAGGTGCCGGCCGGCGTCTTGTTGCTGAGCAAGAGCGACACACGCATATCGATATGCGGGATGCGGTATGGCCCCGAGAGCACCGAGATGATGTTGCGCGCCGGCGTGACGCCCACTGTTCGGATATAGGCGCCAATGTCGGAATACGCGTTCCCCCGTAGCGCCACGATACGCCCGTCCGGGTCGCACGCGATCTCAAGCTCGCATTCGGCTTCGCGCGCATGATTGGTGGTGAGGAGATTCTCGCGCCGATCCTCGATCCATTTGACGGGCCGGTTCAGATGCCGCGCAGCGAACGGGATGAGGAAATCTTCCGGATAGAATTCGCCGCGCGCGCCGAACGCGCCGCCGACATCGTTCTCGATCAGCGTCACCGCGGATTCAGAAAGGCCGAGGAATTTCGCGAGAATGCGGCGATTGGTGAACGGGACTTTGACGGCACCGTGAAGAGTCATATGCGCGCGCGCTTCGTCCCATTGCGCGAGTAGGCCGCGGCCCTCCATGGCAACGGCGGTATGCCGATGCACGCGGAACGTCTCCCTGCGGACGTAGCCCCGATGGGATGCGAAGGCGGCATCCGCATCGCCCCGCACGGCGGAAAGCCTGGCCGCAACATTGCTGCCGCTTTGCTCGAACAGGAGCGTATCTTGGCCACGCTCCATCACCGCCTGAAGCGGCTCGATATCGAGCCCGATGAACGCCAATGCATCCTCCGCGATGTCCGGCGAATCGGCCACGACAAATGCGACCGGCTCGCCCGCATAGCGGACCTTCCCGATCGCGATTGCCGGCTGCTCAAAGGGCGTGAGTTCCGGCATCGGCTCCTGGCGCATCGGAATGCGCGGCACGTCGCCGATATCGGACGCCGTGATCGCCGCATGGACTCCGGGACGGGCGCGGGCCGCCGAAACATCGATTGTGCGAATCCGGCCGTGCGCCACGGGGCTGCGCAGGATCGCCGCGTGCAACACCCCACTCGGCGTCGCATCGCCGACAAATCGCCCGTGCCCCGTCAGGAATCTTTCATCTTCCAGACGCGGGATCGCGGCGCCGATATAGCGGTTGGTCCGTTCCATCACGCCTTCAGATGCGCGTCACGGCGTTTGTAGAGTTCCTCGTCCGCATAACCCATGGTTTCAGGTTTGGCCCGTCCGAGCATGACCTGGAAATAGACCGGCTCCAGACTTTCGTTTTGGTAGCCGTGTATCACCCCGGGCGGGCAGGATATGCATTCCCACGGCCCCAGAGTCTGGCTCAGCCGCCGCCCGCTTTCGTCTTCGACGAAAACCGTGAGATAGCCGCGCAGGACGAAGAACACCTCCTCCACTTCATGCGTATGCGGAGCGTTCCCCTGCCCCGGCGGCACGAACATGATGCTGAGGGTGAAGCCGCGCGCCGGAATCACATTGGGATCGCCATGCTTGCCCGACCCGCCGGCACCGATGAACCGGTGCTGCGCGCGTCTGTAGCCCTCGACTTTCGCGTCTTCGAACGCCGCCCAATCGCCCCGCTTCTCCGCGAAGCGCCCGACATGGGTGGACATGATCTCCTCCAACGGCATGTTCTCGAGCTCCGGAGGTCTTGCGTGACGCGCAACGGACATTGTTTCACCTTTCAAATGCCAAACGAATCGAGGGGATCGGGCGAGGGCGAGTCACCGCGGGTCCCAAATGAAGGCGCGGATCGCCGCGCCAAGCGTGTCCTCCGTGGTGCCGATGTGACCGATCGTCGAGGTATGGTTATGGCCTTTGAGCCAGACCATCGGCGGTCCGCGCCGCTTTGCGGCGGCAAGCCGATAGACCAGCTCCGCGCAATAGACGTCGATCAGCGGGTTTTCATATTCGCCCCACGCAACGAAGGTCGGCACGCTTTGGGCGCTCACATGGGTTACCGGCGAGCATTCGTCGAAGCGCGCCGCGTCGGTTCCATAATAGGTTTCGACTTTCCGCGCGTTGGGGTTCTCAGCGAGATTGTCGGCGCGCACGCGGCCGCTGACGATTATCAGGCCGGCGATACCCGGCCCAGCCTGCGAATGAACCCGCGAATCATAGGCGTATGTGCCGGCATGGGCACCACCTGCCGAATGGCCCATCAGGAACAACCGCGCCGGATCAATACCGAATTCGGACGCGTGGTCCCGCACCCAGGCGAGCGCCGCACCGATATCGCGGCTGGCCGAGGGAAACTGCGCTTCCGGCGCCAAGCGGTAACCGACATTGATGCCGGCAATTCCATGGCGCGCAAAATAGACCGGAATGTTGGAATAGATTTCGCCCGTCCGGTTGCGGTGGCCATCCACGAACGCCCCGCCATGCACAAAAATCGCCGCCGGACGGTCTTTCGCGTGATCCCGCGGCAGATAGACATCGAGCTGCTGGCGCGGATGGGCGCCATAGGCGATGTCGCGTCTGACCTCGATGTCGCTTCGCGGATCAAGGCGGTGGACGGCACTGAATTCCTCGACCATCAGCTTCACGTGGGCAGACACGCTTACCCCCCAACGCGGCCCGATTTCGGCCATCAGTGTACGGAGCGAAAGCGGAATTTCTGGCGCCATCCCCATCATTCCGCCGCGCGTGCTTCGGGCTGCGCATCGCGGATGAGTTGCCACACATTGGACGGCGACAGCGGCAGTGCATGCGGCATGACGTCGAATGATTTCAGGGCATTGGCCACGGCGTTCGCGATCACGCCTCCGACCGGAATGATGCCTCCTTCACCGGCCCCTTTGGCGCCCAGCGGATTGATCGGCGAGGGCTCCTCCTCCATGAGGAACACGCGAATGTTGGGGAAGTCGGTCGCGGCCGGCATCAAATAATCGGCAAAGCTCGTGCTTAAGGGCTGGCCGCTTGCATCATAGGCAAAGCGTTCGAGGAACGTGCCCCCCAAACCCTGGACCAGCGCGCCCGTCACCTGTCCGCGCAATGTCGCGGGGTTGATGATGCGGCCCACATCCTCGACGGCGACATAATCGAGGATCGCCACGTGGCCCGTCTTCGGATCGACCGCGACATGGGCGGCATGCGCGCCATAACTGTAGGTGTGATGATGGTTCGAGAAACTGCCCTCCGAAGTGAGCCCCCCGGAGGCAAGTTCGGCCAGCTTCACCGACAGGCCGCCCGGGCCGAGAATGGTTTCGCCGTCAAGGGTGATTTCGGCGGCCGGGCAATCGAACCGTTTCGCCGCCGCCGCACGGATCTTTTCGCGCAACGAATCGGCCGCGGCCAGCGCGGCCGAACCGCCCATCACCACGGCACGCGAATGATAGGAGCCGTAGCCTTCCTTTAGCAGCGTGGTCGAACCATGCAACACGCGCACGCGGTCGAACGAAATCTCGAGCGCGTCGGCCGCAATCTGGGCGAATACGGTTTCGAGCCCCTGCCCGATTGCGGACGAGCCCACCGTGACGGTGACCGAACCGTCCGGCTCCACCGCCATTTTCGCGTTCTCCTTGGGACCGGCGGCACCGCCTTCGATGAAGCAACCGACCGCGATGCCATGATAGAGCCCATCGATCCGGCGCCCTTCAACAGCGGATTTCTTGGCCCAATCGAATTCATCGAGGCAGCGTCTCAGCGCGCTCGCGTAATTGCCGCTGTCATATTCGGTGTCGGCTTCATAGGGCGTGATGTGCGCGATATGGTACGGCATCTCCGCTTTGGTCACGAGATTGCGGCGGCGGAATTCCACGCGGCCGATGCCGAGGTCCCCTGCCGCGAGGTCGAGCAACCGTTCGCGAAAGAAATCCGTCTCGTAGCGTCCGGGCCCGCGATACGTGCCCGACGGCGTCTTGTTGGTGAACTGGACATGCGATTCAAGATGGATATTCGGAATGCGGTACGGCCCGGACATGAATTGCGCAATGTTGCGCGGCGCGACCAGGCCGTTGGTGCGGATATAGGCGCCGACATCGCACCAGGCCGATCCGCGCAAACCCAGGATGGTTCCATCGCGCGCACATGCGATTTCGATCTCGCAATCGGCGTCGCGGGCATGCTGTGTCGCCATCAGATTTTCGCGCCGGTCTTCCGTCCATTTCACGGGCCGGCCCGTGAGGCGCGCGGCAAACGGAATCAGAAAATCTTCCGGATAGAATTCCCCGCGCGCGCCGAAGCCGCCGCCGACATCGTTCTCGATCAGATCGACCGCATCTTCCGGGAGGCCCAGTTTCTCGGCCAGCATGCGCCGGTTGAAGAAGGCAACCTTTGCCGCGCCGCTGACGGTGAGCTTTCCCTTGCCCGCATCCCACACGGCCAACAGCCCGCGGGGCTCCATCGGCACGGCGGCATGACGATGGACGCGGAATTTTTCACGGCGCGTATAAGGCGCGGCCGCGAATGCCGCTTCGGCATCGCCAAGAAAGGCGGTGTATTTGACCGCAAGATTGCTGCCATGCGCCTCGTATAGCAGCGTCTTGCCGGTGCATGAATCGTAACGGTCGAGGACAGGCCGCAGCGGCTCGATGTCGAGATCGATCATTCCCGCCGCGTCTTCGGCAAGCGCAGCATTCTCCGCGAGGACCACGGCGACGGGCTCTCCGACGTAGCGAACCTTTTCCTGCGCGAGCACCGGCTGATGGAACGGCACCAGCGACGGCATGGGTTGCAAGCGGATGTTCACGGTGGGTATCGGGCGCGGCAAGTCGGCTGCAGTGATGACGACATACACGCCAGGCATGCGACGCGCGGCCTGCGTGCCGACCGCTTTGAGCAGACCATGCGCGACCGGGCTTCTGAGAATATAGGCGCACAATTGGCCTTCGCGCCTGATGTCGTCCACGAATTCGCCGCGCCCGCGCAGGAAGCGCAGGTCCTCCACGCGCTTGACGGGGCTACCGATGAGGCGGTTCGTGGTTCTCAAATTTGCGGCCTCGGTGACGAACGCTCACGCGTATAGCACGCCGTCTCAAATCTTGCTGACGTCAACGGAGGATGCTGCGAACAGTTCTTCGAGACCCAATTTCCGGCTCACCAGACCCTGCTCATAGGCATAGCGGGTGAGCGTCTCGATTTCCTTCCGGTTCTCTTCCGCGCCATATTTCCAGAAATCTTCGCCCATCAGCGCGGCCGTCTCCTCGGCTTCCGCGATCAGCCAGGGAAGCGTCACCAGGAGTGCATTGATGTCGCGCACGTCGCGCATCGCGCGTGCCTTGGCTTCCACGAAAGCCTTGTAGAGGCTCGCCGGCAACCAAGGGTAGCGATCCACGAGGGACCGCTTGATCCCGATCAGGTGCATCAATGGAAACAGGCCGGTCTTGCGGTAATAGGCCTTTTCGACGTCGCGGAAATCGGGGAAGAGCCGCGCCACATGGGGTGTCCGCCGCAGGAAGCAGGATGGCGCGCGCGCCGTGAACAACGCATCCAACTCGCCCGATTCCAGCATGCCGGAGAGCGTCTTATCCGACGGGATGGATTTCAGTTCAATTCCCGGAATGGCCTTCAGCGGCGTGCGCTCGCTGCGTCCCGCCTCCTCGATGCCGCCCTGGCGCCAGCGTATGTCGGAGGGCGCCACCCCGTATTCGTCCTGCAGGATGCCGCGAAGCCAGACCACGGCCGTGATCTGATATTCCGGCAGGCCTACGAGCTTGCCCTTCAAATCGGCCGGTTCGCGGATGCCGCGGTCGGTGCGGACATAGATGCAGGCATGCCGGAAGAGGCGCGAGACGAAGGCCGGAATGCCGATATAGGGCGGATTGCCCGCATCGACCGTGCGCAAATACGAGCTGAAGGAAAGCTCGCTGACGTCGAATTCCTGATGCTTGAAGGCGCGGTGGAAAGCCTCCTCCGGCTCGAGCGGGATGTAGGTGACCGCACAGCCTTCCACGGGCACGCGGCCGTCCTTTATCGCGCGCGTTCGGTCGTAACCGCCGCAGGCAATCGTAATCGGAATTTGCGCGATCATGCGCCCCCCATTGCGCCCTCATCCTTCGACACGCTCAGGATGAGGATACCTTCCATTCTTCATGGCGAGCTTGTCGAACCATGAGGCCGGTTGACAGTCTATAGCGCGACCGACAGGTTCTCGCGCGCGGAAATTCTTGGGGGACGAAATGGCGGACTTGCGGCTTACCATCGCATGCGGGCCCTATGACCGCACGCAAGGATTGCGCGACGGCAGCATCAAGCCCGAGGGGATAGAACTCACCTATCTCACGCTACAGCCCGCGGAAATCTTCTGGCGGATGCTGCAATACAGGGAGTTCGACATTTCCGAGATGTCGCTCTCCAATTACACGAGCCTGGTGAGCGGCGGCAATTCGCCCTTCATCGCGATTCCCGTTTTCCCGTCGCGCGTCTTCCGGCACGGCTATTTCTTCATCAATGCGAACGAGGGGATTCGCGGCGCCGAGGACCTCAAGGGCAAGCGCGGCGGCGTGCCCGAATACAGCATGACGGCGGCCGTCTATATGCGCGGGCTGCTGCAGCACGAATACGGCGTGAAACCCACCGATGTCGAATGGGTACAGGGGCGCGCCGACCGGCTGGGCCGCAAACTGCCGAAGGACATCAGGTTAACCCAGGCGCCGGCCGGCACTGAATTGGGCGATCTCTTGGACAAAGGCGAGATCGATTTCCTGATGACGGCGAACAATCCGCTGTCGTTCAGGCGCGGCTCGCCCAACGTGAAGCGGCTGTTCCCGAACTATATGGAGCTGGAGAAGGATTATTACCGCCGCACCAAAATCTATCCGATCATGCATACGGTGGTGATCAGGCGCGACATCTATGACCGTGATCCCTGGGTGGCGCTGAGCCTGTACAAGGCGTTCCTGCGCGCCAAGGAGGCGTCGTTCCGGCTGCTCCTGGAAACGGGATCGCCGAAGGCGTCGTTCGCCTGGCTGCAGCCGATGATCGAGGAGGAACAGCGCATCATCGGGAAGGACTGGTATCCCTACGGCATCGAGGCCAACCGCCCGACCATAGAGGCGTTGCTTCAGTATACGGAGGAACACGGATTGTCGGACCGCCGGCTCCGGATAGAGGACCTCTTCGCGCCGAGCACCTTGCGCGACATCCCCTTGAGCGAGGGCCAGCACGTCTGAAAGGGGACCGCGCCGGCCCGCACCCCCCCTCCCCCGCCTTTTGGGGCCGGAGCGTGTCAAAAAGGCAGCAAAAGACTGGATTTTCGCTCCTGTTTCAGCGATTTTTTCAGGGCGAATAAGGGGTGTTTATCGGTGCAATAGGGTGCCATTCGGCACCGGAAAGCGCCCCCGCGGCCCTGCTGAACAGGGCACGGTCAGACGCTGAAAACCGGACTTGCCAAAGAGCGCCCGCTCAATATGGGTGTGGGATTCACCCAATGCCAGAGACACGCCGTCTGCTCAGGCCGGCGGCGAACGGGATGCGGGCGGTTGCCGGTCATTCGGCGGGCTGCGGCCCCCCGCGCTTCGCCCAAGGCCGGTACAGCCCGATGGGCTCCAGCAAAATCTTCAAATAATTGCCTTCGTCCGCCAATCCTCCCGGATGCCCGATCCGCTCGGGCTGCACGGATTCTCCGTCCTTTTGGGGGAGGTGATAGGTCCCGAAAATGACATCCCAGAACGAAAACTCGACGCCGTAATTGCAGGAATATTTATGTCCCGCCGGCGTTTCCGCCGAATGGTGCCAGCGATGCACCTCCGGCGTCACGAACAGATAATTCAGGAAGCCGGCCCTGACATCGCCGCCGCAATGAGAGAAGACGGCGGTGATATTCGTGATGCTGAAAGCCACCAGAGCCGCGAACGGATTAAAGCCGATCACGCCGAGCGCCACGAACACGACGATGTTCCGAAACGCGAAATCGATCGGGTTGGACACCTCCGCATTCGTGGCCCGCAGATCGGTCACGCGGTGATGATAGGAGTGCAGGCTCCACAGGAATTCGTTCGAATGCTGCCAGCGATGCATCCAGTACCGGAAGAAGCTGACCGTCACGAGCAGGAACGGGACCTGAAGCCAAAACGGGCCCAACTGATCCGGCGACGCAAAGAAGAATTTGCGCCCCAGATAATGCTCCGGAATGTAGCTCAGGATCGGCAACAGGATGAACGCCGCAACCGCGCCCGTGATGTACAGGTTGACGATGTTCGAGATGACGTCCCGGGTCAGGACATAGCGCTGCGAGCCCGCATAGCGGTAGGTGTAGAGCCGTTCCAGCCCGAGGATCGCGACCAGGAGCAGCAGCCGGTCCCATTTCGGCAGCCAGCGCTCGATCGTGTCGCCCTGGGTCATGACGTGAAGCGAAATGAACACCACGTACAGGACGGGCAGCATCAGCAAACCGCTGAAGATGGCGAGTCTCTTGGCTGTCATTGAACGGCCCTCCCGGCGCTTGGATTCGAACGCGTGAAGACAATCGATACATCAACGCTGTACGAGTCGCGGGGGCCCGCGCATTCTTGCTGGTATCCGATGCTCAACGGCCCCAGAAGCGCCACAATAGCATTTTGTGGGGCGAAGAGGCAAAGCCGCCGGCCGGAGCTAATCCAGGCCGTTCGGCGAGGAGTACCGGCGCTATCGGCAGCGCGTCTCGATGTTCTTCCCTTGGCGCAAAACGATGTAATCGGCGAGCCGCGTTCAGAGGAACCGCGCCTCAGTCTCCCGCCATGGGGGAGAGGGTCATTGCTGCGGGACGATAATCGCGCCTTGCTGGGCTGCACGGAGATACGCGTCGGGCCGCGCGGGAAAGTCTGTGTATTTCACTTTTTGCGTCATCTCGAACCCTTCGCGCGATGCGAGGAACTCCACCTGTTTCAGCACGTCCTGCCTGCGGTCGCATTGGCGGCCGAACAGGACATAGACCTCGCCGCTTTGCCGCGTCACATCGACGATGAAAATCCGGTATTTGTCCATCAGCGCGAGCAGCACGCTCTCTATGCCGCCGGCATCGGCCGGATTGAGCGCGGTGAGCGCCACGAGACACGGCGCGATCTCCTCTCGCGTGCGGTAATGCAGGAACCGCTGAACGGGGCCGGCCTCGGTCCCGAGCTGCGCCCGGAAACCCGTAACGCCGGAATCCGCCACCGTTTCGATGTGTCCGAAATTGCCCCGTCCCCCTAGGCGATTCACGGCGCTCGTGGCGGCCTCGTTGTCCGCGCAAGTGTTGTAGGAGATCACGTAGAAATATTTGTAGTCGGCGTAGTCGGCGCCCGCGATGACGAATCCCGCCTTCCAGCGGCCCGTTTCGCTATCGGCAGCGTCCACGAATTTCAGGAATGCGTCGCGCCTTTGTTCCGGAGCATCGGCGGCCAGCGCCACGCGCGAGACACAGAAACTCTGCGCCGGCGAGCGGAAGATGATTTCGGGCATCGCGATCCCGTCATCGCCGGGCGCAGCCGCAGCACATGCGGCCCATACCATCGCCCCGGCCAGCGCCGCCGCGATGGCGGCGCGGCAGATTCGGGCATGACGGGCCGCAGAGACCATGGGCGATGACCCGCGCGCCGGTCAATGCGCCAGCGGATCGGGGCGGAGCTGGAATCGCACGGCTTTAGGCTTGTTCGCCTTGCCGCCCTCGAGATGGAACATCGTGCGCTGGCCATAGGTCGACCATAGCGCCTTGCCCTTCCAGCCGGCGTTCGGGTCATCGATGCGTCCATCGACATTCTTGGCGAAGAAACCCATCGGATAGGGCACCGTGATGCTGATGAACTTGCCGTTCACCAGCGCAAATATCCCGCTGTTTTCGTTGCCCATCGCGATCGGCACATCCTTGCCGAGCCCGAAGGTGTCGAAGCGGTCGACCCAGGCGTAATAGCTGGCCTCCGCACTTCCCGGATCCTTCACGTCGCGCAACTGGGGACCCGGCAATTGATAGAACGTCCAGCCTTCCAGGCAATGCGTGCCGGTGGCAGCCAGCGGCCCGTTCACCACCTTGCACTTGCTGCGGTCGAAGGAGCCCAGATGCCCGCTCGACAGCGCCACCCAATAAACGCCCTTGGAATCGACGTCGCCCCCGCGCGGCCCGAAGCCGGGTGCGGGCACCTCATAAATTTCGGCGAGCGCGGTTTCGCTTGGGTTCGGCCCCGGCATCACCCGCATGATGCGGCCCGGATAGGCGACTTCCGTCCCCCACACCGCGCCGTCCGACGGGCTGACCGCAACGGCATAGGGCGTGATCAGGATGCGCTTGTCTTTCTTCGGATCGATGGTCTGGTTCGGCTCGACATAGGCGTCGCGCTTGCCGTTGCCGTTGGTGTCGACGATGAACGGCGTCCAGCCCTGGGATTTCGCTTCGTCGCCGGTCTGCTCGTACATTTTGCGGTTGAACCAGCCGATCACGCCCGGCCCGCCGATGCCGCCGGAAAGCCACAGCGTGTTGTTCGCGTCCGGCGCAAAATTGAGATGATGCGTCGAGAAGCACGTGTCGATGAGCGTGAATTTGCCGCTCTGGGGGTCGTACATCGAAAGCTGGCGGCCCGACGTGTCGAGCGGGAACGCCTTGGCGGAAGGCTGACTCGATCCGGCCTTGCAGAAATCGGGATTCTTTGCCGGACGTATGCGGGCTGTGAACCAGACATGGCCTTTCTCGTCCATCATCGGGTTGTGCATGATGGCCTGGGAATCCCAGATCGGCTTGTCGCCCCAAACTGCGGACGGCGCGAACAGGCTCGTCTTGGTGGATGGCGTCTTGGGGTCGCGCACGGGATGCTTCACTTCGCTCGCCACCGCATCGATGGGATCGAGGATGGGGATGAAATCGCTGCTGTCCTCGGGCGAGCCGAAAAGGCGTCCATTCGCATTGACACGCGGGTTGCGGCGGTCGGTCGAAATCTCGTCGTGCAAATAGGCCGTGGTGCGGCCCCAATCCCATTCGGTGATGACGACATTGCGGGCGATGCCGGTGGGGCGCTCGGGCTTCGCGAAGGGAAGCTCGCCCTTACCGATGCGATCCGTCCAATCGGCGAACAGCGTCAGAGCGCGCCCGGGCTCCAGGCTGCCGATGTCGCGCGCCATCTGCATCTGCGCGCCGCCCGATTGGATGCGCCGCGTCCAGGCGTCGGCGTGATCGGGGAATTCGGTGGCGAATTGCTTGGGTACCTGACGCGTCCACGGCGTGCCGAGGCCGTGACAGCCCACGCAGCCGCCCGTCTTCAGCGTATTCAGCCAGGCGCCTTGCGACGCCACACGGCCGACCGGGAACTCCGTCTTGGCCGGCACACGCAGCATCGAGAACCAATAGATCGGCGGATAATATTCGGCCGCCGTCTTGGCATCCGGTGCCGGCACCGCGGTGAGGTTCAGCATCTTGCCCGGCTGCGCGGAAATCTTGGGCGAATCCACCAGCCCATAGCCGCGAACCCAGACCAGAAAATTCGCGCGCGGCAGATCGGGAATGAGATAGCGCCCGCGGTCGTCGGTGACGACGATCTTGGTGTATTTGGTCGGAAGGCCTGCCGTTTCAGCAATCACCCACACGCCGGCTTCGGGTCCGTTTGGCCCAGTAACCGTGCCGCTGATATCGCCCGTGCGTGCGGCGGGCGCGGCCGCACCTTGAGCGGCGTTCGGCTGCGCGAATGAGGGCTGAGCGATGAGGCCGAGGCAAGCGGCCATGACAGCCGAGGCAGCTCCGGAACGCATGCCCTGCATGATTTTCTGCTGCGACATGGGGGGCCTGCCTTGTTCATTTCCTCAAGCGGCAGTTTGAGGCCGATGGTTCGGAAGCGCAACACTCGCTATGATTGCCGCAAAGACCGGGAAAATACCCGCCGGAGGACACCATGAAGATCGTACAAATAGAGGATGTTCCCTCGGTTCGCGGGCTTGAGCACCGGGGCGGCACCTTTCACGCTAAGACGCTGGTGGAGGGCACGCCCGGCTCGCCCGACAATTTCAAGTTCTCGCTGAGCCGGCTGGGTACGGATTATTCCGGGCCCCGCCACAGGCACAATTTCGATCAGTTCCGCTACATGATCGAGGGCGAATCCGATTACGGCGACGGCTCGCTCGGGCCCGGCATGCTCGGCTATTACCCCGAAGGGGTGCCGTATGGGCCGCAGGTCAACAAAACCGAGATTTACGGCGCGGTGCTGCAATTCGCGGGTGCGAGCGGAAGCGGCTATCTGCTGCCGCGCGAAGTGAAGGCCGGGATGGAGGTGCTGAAGCAATTCGGCACGTTCGCGGACGGCATTTTCCGGCGCAACGAAGGCGTTCCGGGCAAGCGCAACATGGATGCCTATCAGGCGATCTGGGAACATGTGCACGGGCGCGAAATGGTCTACCCGAAAGGGCGCTACGGCGCCCCGATCTTCATGGATTCAGCGCATTACGATTGGGTCCGGATTGCCGGCGGCGTGGCGGAAAAATTGTTCGGGGTGTGGACCGAACGGCGGACGGAAGCGGGGCTGCTGAAACTCGACGCGGGCGCCAGCCACGAAGTGCGCGGGCGCGGGGTCTATTGCGTGCTGTCGGGCGCAGGCCTTTGCGAGGCTGCGCCGCTGAAACAATACACGACATTGTTTCTCGATTACGGCGAGCGCGCGGTTCTGACGGCGGCTGAGGAAACGGCGATTCTTCATTACGGCCTGCCCGATTTGTCGGACCTGGCCGCGGCGTGGAAGACCTCCGGCACCGTCATGCAAGCGGCCGAATAGCCCGTTTCCCATGAACCCGCAGCCCACACGCAGAAGCATCATCGCGGGCATCGCCGGGAGCGCGATGGCCGTGGGCGCGCGCGCGCGCGCCGCGGCGGCCGATTACTACAGCGGCAAGACCCTGAACGTGATCGTCGGCTTTGCGCCGGGCGGCGGCGTCGATACCAACTCGCGCGTCATTGCCCACCATCTCGTGCGCTTCATTCCGGGCTCACCGCGCGTTCTGGTGCAGAATATGGAAGGCGCCGCTGGCATCGTTTCCGCCAACTATCTTTATCAGCGGGTTGCCGCGGACGGGTTGACCATCGGCGTGCCCGGCCGCTCCTGGTTCGTCGAAGGCGCCATCCGCGTGACCGGTGTGCGGTTCGATCCCAGCCGCTTTTCCTACATCGGCAGTCCGGGTGCGGTGAACTCGGTGGTTTATGTCCGCACCAGCACCGGCGTGAAGAGTTTCGCCGACCTGAAGGCTTCCAAGAAGACGCTCACTTTCGGCGCGCTTGGCAATCTGACGCCGACCGCCATGGTGCCGTCCATGCTGGCAGCCCAAGGCCTGCCGATCAGAGTCGTGGTCGGCTATGTGTCGAGCGCGCGCATCATCGTCGCCCTGGAACAAGGGGAGATAGACGGCTATTTCACGGTGGAGGAGACGTTCGGGCTGAGGCAGGATCTGGTCGAGAAGAACGTGATCGTGCCGATCCTGCAGAACAAACCGCTCCATCCGGGGTTGCCGCTGATCCGCGATGTGCTGCCGAAAAGCGACGGCCCGCTGCTGACCGTGGTGATGGCGCTGGAGACGTTCGGCTTGCCGGTGATCGGGCCGCCGGGCATTCCGGCCGACCGGGTGGACATACTGCGCAACGCCTTCATGGCGATGTGCCGGGACAAGGACTACCATGCCGACGCCCGGAAAACGGACCTGCCGATCGGCAATCCGGTGGGGGGCGCGGACCTCCAGACCATGATGAAGGATCTGGTCGTGCTCTCCACACCCGACATCATCGAACGCTATAAACGCCTGGGGACACCAGTGTAACGGGGCGCGATTTTGCTCTATTTTGCCGTCACGACCATTGGAGGGACGCCCGTGCTCAAAACCGCAATTCCGGCGCTTGCCATCGCAATCGCCGCCATCGTGCCGGCCTTCGCGCATCATTCCGATGCCATGTTCGATTCCGGCAAGGAAGTTGTGCTGAACGGCACCGTGAAGCAGTTCGAATACACCAACCCGCATAGCTGGATTCAGCTGATAGTCGCCAAGGAAGCCGGCGCCCAGCCGATCGAATGGAGCATCGAGACGGCAGCCCCCATCGTGCTGCTGCGCGCCGGGATCAAGCCCACCGCGCTGCAGCCCGGCGACCGGATCACGCTCCGCGCGCATCCCTTGAAGGACGGCACCGCGGGCGGTTCGCTGATCGACATCAAGAAAGAAGACGGCTCGACGCTGAGCCTGAAGGGTCCCGGCGCATATTGAAAATGATCCCCTCTCCCCTGTCGGGGGAGAGGGCAAGGGGGAGGGGGGCTCTATCCGGCACTGCCCCCTCACCCCGACCCTCTCCCCCAGAGTGGGAGAGGGAGATTTCTATGGAGTTTGTCATGAGCAAAGACGATTTTCCGAGCCGCCGCGCCGTGGGTGCGGGGCTGATCGCGGCAGGCGCGCTCGCGGCTTCTGGTGCCCGCGCGGCCGCGCCGACGCACGACGAAATGGTGAAGAAATTCGCCGCCCTTCCCGATTGGACCGGCATCTGGATGGGGGTGGGGACGACCCTTTTCGACCAAAGACCCGGAGCCCGCGTCAACGCCAACAGTCCGGACGCCCGCGACTTCCCGCCCTACAAGCCCGACTGGCAAGCGGCCTATGACAAATTCCTCACCGATGTCGTCAAGAAGGAGAAGTTTTCCGATCCGCTCTCGCTCGGCTACCCGGGCGGCATGATGCGCATGATGTCGCCCGCCCGCGGGCTGCAATTCGTGCTGCGCCCGGAACAGGTGTGGATCGTCTATGAGCGGCCCGACGTGCGCTACATCTACACCGACGGGCGCCCCTTCCCGCCCAAGGACGAGTTGTGGCCGACCTTCGAGGGCTATTCCATCGGCCGTTGGGAAGGCGACACGCTGGTGGTGGAGACGCGCAGCATCCGCGGCGGCATTCCCATCGACCGCACCGGCGCGTGCTTGTCCGACGCCGCAACGGTGATCGAACGTATCCGGAAGACCGACGACAAGACGCTGCAATCGGACATCGCCATCGATGACCCGGTCGCGTTCACGGCCCCCTGGAAAGTAACGCGGCGCTACACCAAGCGGCGTGAGGAATATCCGCGGATGGAGAACGTTTCGAGCCTGGAGAACCAGCGCAATCCGATCGTGAACGGCGAGACCAAGGTGCTGCTGGCCGGCGATTCCGATCCGTCTTCTCCGTACCCGGACGATCTCCGCCCCTTCGCCGTGCCGAAATTCCCGTTCCCGCGGAACTGAGGAAAACACCCCCACAAGGCGCCTGGTCGAAGGGGGGCAGCCCGGCGGCCAATCGAAGACGGCACTCATGGCGCGCTTTGCTTTTGTTCGACTCGTGGCGGTTGCCTGTTTCGCTCTGTCGGCAACCTGTGTTCAGGCTCAGGAAACGCGTCCTCCCGTTCAGCCCGTTCAGCAGATTGCCGCGGAACGACTGTCTTCGAGCGAGGCTCAGGCTGCCACGGAAAGCGGCCTTGTCTTCTTTACCGAGCTGTTGGCGCTTGCGACTTTCGGACTGACGATTGCAACTGGCGTTCTCGCCTGGTTTGCCTATCTGCAATCGCGCGATATGCGCGAGCAGGTGCAATATGCCAACGATCTACGCGCAAAGCACCTTGCCGATCAGCTTTTCGAAATCGACAAACAGCACATCGCCAATCCGGAAATTCAGGTGGCACTGGAAAACCTGCGGGCGCCTGGAAGTCCGCCATTTCTCGGCCTGCCCAAGGATGAACTCTTCGTGCAGATGAAGGTGCTCATTTACATGCATCTCAGTCTGTTCGACGAGATTGTTTCCACCTACCAGGAGCGGCATGACGAGGCCGCAAAGATCGAATTGGCGGCATGGCAGCGCTATATCCTCGAAGTGATGAAGCAGCCGCCGTACAAAGACGTTTTTTGGGCGGAAAAACACATTTTCGGCGAAGAGTTCGGGCGGTTCATGGAAAATCACAAAGCCAAAATCCAACCGAACGGCACGCCCTGGGTGTTTTGATCAGGCCGCGCGCGCTTCCATCGCCAAGGCCGCCGATGGCGGGGCGTCGTCGTCGATGAAGGGCTTGTCGGGGCGGAGATAATACGCAAGCACCGCGCCCAGGAGCAGCAGCGCGATGGAGACCAGGAACGGCACCGTCCAGGTGCCGGTCAGATCGATCATCGTCCCGAAGAAGACCGGCATGAAGATGCTGGCTGCGCCGAAGCCGAAATTCATCATGCCGCTCGCCGTGCCCGCGTAATGGGGGGCGATGTCCATCGGCACCGCCCAGATCGGGCCGACGATCAATTCCGCGAAGAGGAACGCGAGCGACAGGCAAATCGCGGCGGTCGTCAGATCGTGGACCAGCACGACAGGCACCGTGAAGAGCGCAGCCCCGATGAAACCCACCACGATCACGCTTGAGCGCGCCAGCGCCAGTTTGCCGGTCCTGTGCAGGATCAAATCGCTCAAGACGCCGCCCAGGGTGTCGCCGATGACGCCGGCAAAAAGCACGCCCGCCGAATACAGCGCCGTGCGGTTGAGATTGAGCCCGTAATTCTGCACGAAGAACGAGGGTATCCAGGTCTGGAACAGCACCAGAAACCAGCCATAGCAGAAATCGACCGCGGTGACGGGCGCGATGCGCCGCGCGAGCTTCAGCCACGGAATGCCGCGCTTCGCGGTTCCGCCGCGTCGCTCAGGCAGGCGCGCGGCGATTTCGGGCGTTACGCCGGGATGAGCGCGCGGATCGTCGCGGAAATACCAAAACCACGCCGCGGCCCAGACGAGGTTGACCGGCGCCAGCCAATAAAACGAGCCGCGCCACGTGAGCCATAAGATCAGCGGCGCCACGATCAGCGCGGTGCCGGCATTGCCGATGCGCGAAAAGGTGTGCGTAATTCCTTGCGCGAAGCCCCAGCGCCCGCGCGGCGTCCATGCCGACATGGCGCGCGTAGCGGTCGGGAACGCCGCACCCTCTCCGATGCCGAGCAGAATGCGCGCCAGGAAAAGCGACATCAGTCCGCCGACCGCACCCGTCCAGACGGTCGCGACGAACACCAGAAATACCGACGCCGTGAGCGTCCGGCGCGGACCGAAATAATCGCCGATCAGGCCGCCGAACAGTTGAAACAGCGCGTAGGGAATCCCGAAGGCGGTGAATGCAAGCCCGAGATCGGTGTTGGAGAGCTTCAGGTCGGACTGCATCATCGGCCCGGCAATCGCGAGATTGGTGCGGTTGACGAACAGCAGGAAATACATCCCGCAGAGCAGCGCGAGCACAATGGTGGGCGGCCGGACGCGAATGTTCATGCGCTGGGCCGCGCTTCGCCCTTGATCTGGGTCCTGTGCATGATGCGGCGAGCGCTGGAATCGAAGGCATCGCGCCGGTGCATGGTGCAGCGATTGTCCCACATCACGAGATCGCCCGCGCGCCACTGGTTGTACCAGGTGTATTCGTCACGGGCGGCGTAGGACCAGAGTTCGTCCAGCAGCGCCTCCGATTGGGCCAACGGCAATCCCATGATGTAGCCGTTGCGGCGGCGCCCCAAATAAAGCACGCGCCGTCCCGAGTCCGGGTGGGTGCACACCAAAGGATGCACCGCGCCCGGCGAATGCACGGGATCGTCCACCGCCTCCACGCCGAGCCGCACATAGCCGCCGCTGTTGTAGGTGCCGTCATGCTTGAGCATCAGCCCTTCGATACGCCGCTTCAGCGCCGCAGGAAGCGCCTCGTAGCCGGAATACATGTTGACGAAGCCGGTGTCGCCGCCCGACGGCGGCACTTCCAGCGCGTAGAGCATGCTCGCCTTGGGCGGGTCCTCGATATAGGACATGTCGGTGTGCCAGACGGCCTCGCCGGCACCCAAGCTGCCGATAGGGACGCCGTTCTCGATCACGTTGGAGACGACATAGATTTCGGGCTTGCCGTCCACGAAACGGCGGCCGGTTTCCTGAATCGGCGCCCAGTCGAGCGCACCGAAGCGGCGGGAAAACGCGATCAGATCGTCGTCGGTCAGACGCTGTCCCCGAAACAGCAGCACCAGATGATCCACCCAGGCGCGATGGATGACGGCGAATGCCGCATCGTCCACATGGCGAAGGTCCACGCCCTTTATTTCGGCGCCCAGCGCAGCCCCGGTCGGCTCCACCTCGATCTTGGCGGTTTCGTTCACGATCATCAGGCGACTTTCCTCCACCTAGTGTCCCGATTCCGAAATTCGCCACATCTCGATATCAGCCTCATGCGAATTTCGGAATCGCGGGGACACCAGCGACTCTTGATTCTGGTGTCGTTTCGGCTTCGAAGTTCGCCCGAAGCCCGATTTCGACAATGAAGCGAACTTCGAAACCTCGACACTGGCCAGATTGCCTTTTCGCGAAACGGGTTACAATCCGGGCATGGACAAATACGATGTCGTGATTTTGGGCTTGGGCGCGATGGGAAGCGCCGCGGCCTATCAGCTCGCCAGGCGGGGTGCCCGCGTGCTGGGCCTCGACCGGTTCGCGCCGCCGCACGGGCTGGGCTCATCCCATGGTGACACGCGGATCACCCGCCTCGCCATCGGCGAAGGCGCGCACTACACGCCGCTCGCGATGCGCTCACACGAAATCTGGCGCGAGATCGAGAGCGAGACCGGGGCCGACCTGATGACTCAGACCGGCGGGCTGATCCTGTGGAGCCCAGCCAAAACCTCCGTGCTGCCGGTCGAGGATTTCTTCGCCACCACGGTCGCGGCGGCGAAGGCGCACGGGATTGCGCATGAGATTCTGACGGCCGCGGACATAAGGCGGCGTTTCCCGCAATTCCATGTGCGCGACGACGAGGCCGGCTATTACGAACCGGCGGCCGGATTCCTGCGTCCCGAAAATTGCGTCCTGGCGCAGCTCGATCTTGCGAAGCGTTACGGCGCGGCGATTCGCAGCGATGAGAAAGTCCTCGGCTTCGATGTCTCGCCGGGCGGCGTGATTATTTCGACCGACCGCGCGCGGTACGAGGCCGAACGGCTCATCGTCACGGCGGGTGCGTGGCTGCCGGAATTGATGCCGGCGCGTTTTGCGAAGCTGCTCACCATCCGGCGTCAGGTGCTTTACTGGTTTGCCGTGAAAGGACCGGCCGCGCCGTTTCTTCCCGGCACCTTCCCGGTCTTCATTTGGGAGCTTCAGGGTCCGGAACGCGGCATCTACGGTTTTCCCTTGAGCGGGGACCCACGTGACGGCGTGAAAGTCACCACCCACGGGTTCGGCCGCATCACGACGCCGGACTCCGTCGATCGCACGGTGAAAGATGCGGAAATCGCGCAGATGTACGAGGAGTATGTCGCGCCCTATCTGCCGGGTCTGGACCGGAATTGCGTCAAGGGGTCCGTGTGTCTTTATACCAATACACCCGATGAAGGTTTCATCATCGATTTCCATCCCCAATCGGACCGCATCGTCATTGCTTCGCCCTGTTCCGGCCATGGTTTCAAGCATTCTGCGGCAATCGGCGAGGCGCTGGCCGAACTCGCGATAGATGGCAAAAGCCATTTCGATTTGAGCGCGATGAGACTTGGCCGCTTTCTATGACGGACGCCCCGATGCACCTGATTCAGATTCTCCTGCCGATCTACGACAATGAAGGACACGAATTCCCTCACGAGCTCTACCGCGCCATCGGGGACGAGCTGGTTAAGCGCTTCAAGGGCCTGACCGCGTTTACGCGCGCGCCGGCCGAAGGGCTGTGGGTGCCTCCCGGGCGGCAAGCCAAGCGCGACGACATCGCCGTGTTCGAAGTCATGGTCGCCGAAATCGACGAGGCCTGGTGGGCCAATTATCGCGAACGGCTGGAAAAGCGCTTGCGGCAGCAATCGATCGTGATACGCAGCTATCCGATCCAGCTGCTGTAAATCGACATGGTGAAAGCCCGCACATCGGCCGCCACATTGGACAGACGCTTCTTTGCCCGCGATGCGGTCACGGTGGCGCGCGACCTGATCGGCGCGACGCTGTTGGTGAATGGCGCGGGCGGTCTGATTGTCGAAACGGAAGCCTACGATCGGACCGATCCGGCTTCGCACTGCTATGAGGGCCGCCGCACGAAGCGGAACAAGTCCATGTTCGGTCCTGCGGGCATCGCCTATGTCTATCGCTCATACGGTGTGCATTGGTGCCTGAACTTCGTCTGTGGACCGGAACCGCTGGGCAGCGCGGTTCTTATCCGGGCGCTCGAACCGCTGCACGGGCTCGATGTCATGGCCGAGCAGCGCGGCGGCCTCGCGCCACGGCTGTTGTGCGCGGGACCCGGGCGGTTGACCGAGGCGCTCGGCATCACGGCCGCGCTCGACGGCAGGGCGCTCGACGCGCCGCCCTTTACGCTCAAGCCGCGCACGCAAACGCACGAAATCGCGACGGGAAAGAGAATCGGCATCACGCGGGGGATCGACCTCGAATGGCGCTTCGGCCTGAAAGGCTCGCGCTTCCTCAGCCGTCCGTTTTCGCCGCGCTCCTAGAAAGGCTCAGAAGCCGCCGGGAATCCCGACGCGCAGCCAGGTGAAGGTGTAGGCCAGAAGCCGCCCCGACGTGATGACGCCCGCCCAGGAGACGATCGACAGCGCCGCAAGCCGCTTCGCCCGGCGCGCGAAGAGGCTGTCGCGCGACATATCGCCAGGCGCGCGCAAGACCTCGCGCCGGATCTTCAGTATAAGGACGACCGCGAGTGCGATCAGCGAAAGCTTGATGTAGAAGTCCGGATTGGTGAACGCCTTGTAGGGATAGCCCGCCAGCAGCAGCACGCCTGAGGCGACGTTTGCCGCCAGCGCCGTCCAGATGACGGGATAGAACTTGTCCAGCGCCGGCAGCGGCACGCGGGGCGCGACCCCCAGAATCCTCAGATCGATCGCCCAACTCGTGCCGGCCAGGAACCCCATGCCGATGGTGTGCACGGTCAGGATCAGCGGGAAGGCGATCAGGGAATCGCTTCGCACCCACTCGCTCAAGCCGGTGTGCTCGAACCAGTCGAAGGCCTGATCGAAGGGCGTCACCCGATAAGGCCCAGAACGATCCCTTCCACGACCAGCACGGCCAGCCAGTGGCCGCCGTCGATCACGGTCAGCATCGGTTTCCTGCCCTGGAAGGCGTTGTTGACGGCAATGGTGGTGATGACGAATCCGAGCCAGACGAGAGCCCCCGAAATCACCCCGTTCATCACGGTCGGCGCCCCCATATGGCCAACCAGCCCCGCCAGCATCAGCGCCATGACCAGGAGTGCTACCAGCGCCAGCACCATCGGGCCCATCAGCATCTGCCGCCGCCCGTCGGGCGGGGTTATCCCGGCCGCCGCCATCCAGGGCCGCCCCAGCACCCCGTACCAGACGGCACCCACCAGCCAGCCGGCGAGCCCCGCCAAGGCAACCCCGATATAGTTAATGTCCGGCATATCCCCCTCCCCTTCCTCATTTTGGCGGAACTTAGCATGTTTTCGACGGCTTGGGCCCTGGCGGTTGCCTTCCTTCGGCCCATCCGCTAAAAGCCTCCGCTCTCCAAGCCATTGCCGCCGAAAATGCAAGGATTTCCGCCATGCGCGAAACATTGGAACTGACCGCCGAAACCCGCACCGGGCTCGGCAAGGGCGCGGCCTATCGGGCGCGGAAGACCGGGCGCATTCCGGGCGTGATCTATGGCGGCGAGGCGGCCCCCGAAACGGTGGACGTGGACGAGCGCACGCTGACCAAAATGTATGGCACCGGCGCCTTTCTGCAGACGCTGGTCATGCTGGAGACGGGCGGCAAGAAGACCCGGGTGATCCCCCGGGCGGTGCAGCTCGACCCCGTGTCCGACCGGGTCGTGCACGTGGATTTCCTGCGGCTGACGCCGGGCGGCAAGATTTCGCTCGACATCCCTGTCCATTTTCGCGGCCAGGAAAGTTCGCCCGGCATCAAGAAGGGCGGCGTCTTGAACATCGTGCGCCATGAAGTGGCTCTGCTCTGTCCGGTGGACAACATTCCGGAATATATCGAGGGCGACCTCTCCGAACTCGACATCGGCGATTCCATCCACATCTCGGCTTTCGCATTGCCCGAAGGCGTCAGGCCCATGATCCGGGGACGCGACTTCACGGTTGCGACCATCGCGCCGCCGACCACCTACACCGAAGAGGTGACGACCACGGCGGCTGCGGCAACGGGCGAAGAGGGTGCGGCTGCGGCCGAAGGTGCGGAAGGCGCCACACCTGCCGCAGGTGCTGCCGCGGCTCCTGCCGCCGCCGAAAAGGGCAAGGGCGGGGAGAAGAAGTAACGCGCCTTTGCTTGGCGCTATCGCGCTCCTCACCCTTCGACAAGCTGAGGGTGAGGGGTACCTTCAGCCCTCATGGCATTCGCTTGTCGCAGCATGAGGGTCCCGAATTTATCGCGCAGCATGACTGACAGCCCCCTCCTCATCGCCGGGCTCGGCAATCCCGGCGAAACCTATGCGCGCCACCGGCACAATGCCGGCTTCATGGCCGTGGACGCGATAGCCGCGCGCCATAAATTCGGAGGCTTCAGGCCGCGCTATCAAGGACTGGTGGCGGAAGGGACGCTCGGCGGGCGCAAGACCCTGCTACTCAAGCCCATGACCTATATGAATGAGAGCGGGCGGGCGGTCGGCGAGGCGGTGCGCTATCTGAAGCTCCCGCTTGAGGCCGTTGTGGTGATCCACGACGAACTCGATCTGGCGCCGGGGAAATTGCGGGCCAAATCCGGCGGCGGCGATGCCGGCCACAATGGCTTGCGCTCGATCACCGCCACGTTGGGCCCGGATTACAGGCGCTTGCGTATCGGCATCGGACACCCCGGCAAGCCCGCGGTGCTCGCCTATGCGCTGCACGATTTCTCCAAAGCCGACAAGGAGTGGCTCATGCCGCTGCTGGATGCCATCGCGGACGCCGCGCCCTATCTTGCCGCGGACGACGATGCTGGCTTCATGAATCGCGTGGCGTTGGCGACACAGCCGCCGAAACCGCCCAAGCCGCCCAAAGTGCCCAAAGAGCCCAAAGAGAAAACAGCGAAGGACGCCCCCGATGGGATTTAAGTGCGGCATTGTCGGCCTGCCCAATGTCGGGAAATCGACGCTGTTCAACGCGCTGACCCAGACGGCGGCAGCACAAGCGGCGAACTATCCGTTCTGCACCATCGAACCGAATGTCGGCGATGTCGCGGTGCCCGATGCGCGCCTCGACAAACTCTCCGTGATTGCCAAATCCGCACAGGAAATCCCGACGCGCATCACTTTTGTCGACATCGCGGGGCTGGTGCGCGGCGCGTCCAAGGGCGAAGGTCTGGGCAACCAGTTCCTCGCCAACATCCGCGAAGTGGATGCGGTGCTGCATGTGGTGCGCTGTTTTTCCGGCGGCGACGTCACCCATGTCGAGGGCCGCATCGATCCGGTGGCCGATGCCGAGACGGTTGAAACCGAACTGATGCTCTCAGACCTCGACAGCCTGGAGCGCCGCATCGTGCCCATCGAGAAGCGCGCCAAGACGGGCGACAAGGAAGCGGCGTTCTCCTATTCGCTGATGGCGAGGGCGCTCGCGCTGCTGCGCGAAGGCAAGCCGGCGCGCTACGCGGAGATCACCCCGGAGGAGCGCGAACCCTACCGCCAGCTTCAATTGCTGACGGAGAAGCCGGTGCTGTATGTCTGCAACGTCGACGAGGCGTCGGCGGCTACGGGCAATGCGGAATCGGAACGCGTGTTCGCGATGGCAAAGCGTCAGGGCGCGGGCGGAATCGCGATTTCCGCGCGCATCGAAGAGGAACTGGCCCAATTGCCGCCGGCAGAGCGCGGCGATTATCTGGCGAGCCTGGGGCTCGACGAGCCGGGCCTCAACCGGCTGATCCGCGCCGGTTACGACCTTCTGGGGCTCATCACCTATTTCACCGCAGGCCCGAAGGAAGCGCGCGCCTGGACGGTCGCGAAGGGCACGCGCGCGCCGCAGGCCGCAGCCGTGATCCACACCGACTTCGAGAAGGGCTTCATTCGCGCTGAAGTCATCAAATATGAGGATTATGTCGCATTCGGCGGCGAAGCCGGCGCGCGCGAAGCCGGAAAGTTCCGGCTCGAAGGCAAGGATTATGTGGTGCAGGATGGCGATGTTATGCATTTCCGCGTCAATGCGTAGCGAGCCCGCACAAAGTCATTGCCTCCCCCTCGTGGGGAGGCCGCGAACGCCAAGCGTGAGCGGGTGGGGGGCTTTCCCCAGCCGCTTCCCCCACCCGTCCGCCTTTGCGCTACGCGCGGCGGCGGACGACCTCCCCACAAGGGGGAGGTGAGATGGCGGACGAATTATTGCATTTCGAGGATTTCCAAGCCGGGCAGGAATATCCGTGCGGAACCCATGTGCTGACCGCCGGGGAAATCGCCGAGTTCGCCCGCGAGTTCGATCCGCAGCCGCAGCATCTCGATCCGGAAGCATCATCCGAAATTCTCGGCGGCTATGCCGCGAGCGGCTGGCATCTCTGCGCGCTCGCCATGCGCATGATCGTGGACGGTCTGTTCAACCGCTCGACCAGCATGGGGGCTCCGGGGCTCGACGAGGTGCAGTGGCGCAAGCCCGTGCGCGCGGGCGATTCCTTGAGCGTAAAGGTCGAGGTCCTCGGCACGCGTGCGTCCTCGTCGCGGCCCGATCGCGGCTTCGTGCAGCTGCGCTGCAGCATGTGGCGCAAGGACGAGCGCGTGATGTTCTGGACCTGTTCGGTGATGTTCCGCCGCCGTGCCACGGAGGCTCACCCTTCGACAGGCCCAGGGTGAGGACTTCTTATTTGTTCCTCATGCTGAGCTTGTCGAAGCATGAGCCCGTCGAAGCATGAGAGCAGGATAGAACACGATGTGGTTCGAGGATGTGCCGCTCGGCGAGAAGACCGTCATCGGCTCCTATACGTTCACCGAGGAGAATATCGTCGCCTTCGCGCGGAAATACGATCCGCAGCCGTTTCACATCGATGCGGCAGCCGCCGCACATTCGCCCTACGGCGGGCTGATCGCGAGCGGCTGGCACACCGCGCTCGTCTGGATGAAGCTGATGATGGCCTACCGGCAGGCGCAGGTCGCCGCCGGCGCGACGCGGACGCAGGAGAACTACGTCTCGCCGGGCTTGCGCGATTTGAAATGGCTGAAGCCGGTCAGGCCCGGAATGACTCTGACCTATACCAACCAGGCGTCCCAGAAACTCGATTGGCCGTCGCTGCCGGCATACGGCCTGCTCGAAGGCAACAACGAAGCGCTGAGCGAAGACGGCACGGTGGTCTATTCGTTCGTCAACCGCGTGCTGATCGCGCGCCGGCCGTCGCAATAAACTGTCATCCCGGCCAAGCGGCGAAGCTGCGCGCGCATCACCCGCCCAGAATATGCGGAGCGAACATGCCAAGCAGGCCCGCCACCACACCAATGACGCCAAACCCGCCGCCGATAAAGGCAAGCGCGGTGAAGCCCGTCACGATGGCTGAAGACGCGAGCAATATCCCCAATTCCAGGGCGCCGCTGGCATATTCGTAGGACTCCTTCGCCGCGGCCCGCTCGTCGCGATGCTTCTCGATGCCTTGCGCCTTGGCCATCAGCTCTTTGCGCCCGTCCTGCTCCTTGGGGTCGGAATCCTCGTGCTTGGCTTCGGCTTCCCAATCGTGCAGCGTGGTTGCCACTTCCGTCGCATTGTCGGTACGTCCCATCGACTGGACCTGCAGCGCGCGTTCATCGGCGCGCAGCATCGCCGCGCGGATCGTCTTCGCCTGATAGAACGCCCAGGTATCGGAGGCTTCCACGGTGTCGCGCACGACATCGGTGTCGGCATTGCGCGCCGCCATTTCGCTGAAGGCGAGCGCGGCCGCCATCACCGCGATCAGGATGCCGATGCGGCGGTTGGTGGGATTGGTGTGGGGGTGCTCGACTTCGATCTCGTGTTCCATTGCTCCGTCTCAGCGCAAACTTGCTTCGATATTGCCGCCGTCGACAGTGACGATTGCGGCCGTGGTCTTCTTCGCGAGCGCCAAAAACACAAACGCGTCCGCAACGTCTTCGGCCGTGACTTCGCGGCCCAGAAGATTGCCGCTCATGTAATCGGCTTCGGAAACGCCACGGGCCTTCGCACGCGCGGCCACCATGTCGCCGGTGAGGAGCCCAGTGCGGATGCGGTCTGCGTTGACGGCGTTCGAGCGGATACCGTCTTTGCCGTGGTCGAGCGCATATTGCTTGACCAGGAACAGGGTTGCGGCTTTGGGCAGGCCATAGGGCCCGAAGTCCTTGCCCGGATTCACCGCCTGCTTGGAGGTGTTGAACAACAGGCAGCCGCCGGTGCCTTGCGTCTTCATGATGCGCACCGCGTGCTGCGCGATCCGTTGATGGGCGAAAAAATTCAACTCGAAGGAGCGGCGAAGCGTCGCCTCGTCCACCTCGCCGATGCGGCCCTGCCAAGCCGCGCCTGCATTGGAGACGACGATGTCCACGCCGCCGAATGTTTCGGCAATCCTTTCAAAAGCGTGCGTCACGGCGGCTGCGTCGGTGACATCGCAGGCGAGCCCCAACGCCGCGCCGCCGATGGATTTCGCGACACGTTTGGCCGCCTCTTCGTCGCGGTCGAGCACGGCGACTTCAGCACCTTGTCTCGCAAACGCCTTGGCGGTGGCCGCACCGATGCCCGAGCCGCCGCCGGTGATCACCGCCACCTGACGCGCGAACGGCTTCTCGGCCCCCTTGCCGAGCTTCGCCTGCTCCAGCGACCAATATTCAACGTCGAACTGATCGGCTTCCGAGATGGATCGATAGGAACTCATGCGCTCGGCCGCCCCGATCACTTCGACCGTGTTCTCTGCGATGTCGGCGGCGATTGCCGCGTCTTTCGCCGAACCGCCGAGACCGAACAAACCGGCGCCCGGCACCAGCACCACGCGTGGATAGGGATCGAGTTCCTTTTTGATCCCGTTCACCCTCGCATTGTTGCGGGCGAAATAATCGTGATAGCGCGCGACGAATCCGTTCACCGCTTCGCGCACGGAAGACGCCCACGCATCGAGCTCGCCCGCTTCGGGCGCGGGCACGATCAGCGGCCAGTTTTTGGTGCGGATGGTGTGATCGGGCGTCGCCACGCCCACTTGCGAATAGCGCGAAAGCGCGTCGCCGTTGACGTAATCGAGGATCTTCGCGTTGCTGCGGAAACACAATATCTGGCGTTTGGCCGTGCCTTCGCGCGGCGAATTTTCGAGCGCCACGCAGCCGCGCAGGATCGGCGCGATCTCGGCAAGTTTCGCAAGCTGAGGCGGCAACACGGAAGGCGCGATAGGTTTTGTCCCTCGCGCGATGCGTTCTTCGGCGAGCGTGACCACCTCGATCATCAGTTCGTAAGCGGTGCGCGCGTCTTCGGCGAAGGTGAAAATGCCGTGGCGGAGCAGGATGAGCCCCTCGACCTTCGGATTGGCGGCATAAATCTCGGCCACGCTTTTGGCGAGCGCGAATCCGGGAATCGTATAGGGCACATAGGCCATGCACCCGCCGAAGGTTTCGCGCGCGATTGCCTCGCCTTCGGGCTGATCGGTGAGCGCGAGCACCGCGGTCGAATGGGTATGATCGACGAATTTGTGCGGCAGGAAGGCGTGCAACAGCGTCTCGACCGACGGGTTCGGCGCCGATGAATCCAGCAGATTGATCCGCTGGTAATTCACCATGTCTTCGTCGGAAAGCTTCGGCAGCGCCATCAGCCGGCGAAGCGGCGCGAGCTTCACCGCCGGCAAACCGGCGGGCTCGATGTCGCCCATGTCCCAGCCCGAGCCCTTGACGCATATGACCTCGACCGGCTCGCCGAGCAGATCGGGCACTTGCGTCTTCACGCTGGTGTTGCCGCCGCCATGGAGCACAAGCGCGGGGTCGCTGCCCAACAGCCGCGTGGTGTAGACGCGCAACGCCAGATCGGGCGCGACGCCTTTCTCGCCATAGCGGGCGATGAAGGATTGGGCTTCTCTATCGGACCAGCGCGATTTCATCGGTTCTCCTTGTCCGCACTAGATCCGCCCGCGCTCTTCGAGCAGGCCGTGCGCCATCTTGCCGAAATCCTCGCGCCGGTTCGCTTTCGGGAACGGCCCGTCCGGCACGCTCACGCCAAGAAAGGCGCAGAGCGGCTCCCACCCTTGCGCCACATCGTAGACGAGCAGCCTTCCCGGCGGGATGTCGCGCTTGACCGCTTCGTTGTGGCGGTGAAAGGCCGCGATCGTTTGCGCGCGGTCGCTGACAGGCGCAGTGAAGACCCGTCCGGCCACCGCCCGCATCATCTCTCCCATGTCGGGCACCGCGGCGATGCGCTCGGACGTCGCCGGATTGAAGATCGTCGCCTGCGTGCTGTCGAACCAGGAATCGGGATCGCGCTCGGTCAAAATCACCTTCGCGCCGGGATAGATCCGCGCAAGCTCGCGGTAGAACGCGCAAGGCGGGAAATCGACGCCGGAGGCGAACCCCCGGAATATCTCTTCCCAATCGACCGGCTCGCCGCGCCCGGCCTTTGCCCACAGGCGAAACGCGCCCGGACGGTTGATCGCTTCGACCATGTGGTAACAGGGGCCGAAACCCAATTGTTCGAGCGCGAGTTTCAGAGACATCGTGCCCGTGCGTCCAAGTCCTGCACCGATCACCTTCAAGGGCATGCTGTTCCTCCTCCGGCCGGTTCGGGAATCGCGAAAGCGCCCGATGCTTCGCACAAAGAGGGCGTTGGAAAAAGGGCAGGCGGAGGAATTCCGCCCGCGCTTAAATCCGGTTTTGTGACAAATGCTTCACGGCGCGCCTACCCTTAGCTGCGCTGCTTGACGAGGCAGACATTGTCCCGGACAATCCGCCGCGTTCATGGCGCATCGACTGTCGAATGGGGCTCATTTTATTTGTAACGCAAACTGGGTTGATCCCCTTAATTCTTGTCGAAAGAGGAGACAGAGATGACAAATCGCGTGCATCATCAGGACGTCGTCAGAAGATTGCTGGAGAGCAAGGCCGTGGATTTCGGGGCGATCGGCAAGACGTTCGCCGAACTCGGCCCGGCGATGGCTTTGGCCGACGAACCCTGGGAGGGGTTTTGCGGGACCATGCGCATCTTCATCCGCATTTTCATCATTCGCGGCCCCGGCCCGTTCGGCAATCCGGTCGAAAATCTTGGCCAGCTTTCGGCCGCCGCCAAGGAACTCTCCGACTGATCGCGCCGGCCCGCGCAATCGCTTCGGCGCACAACGCCAACAGATCCGGGACGGAGGTTTCGGAGCACGCACGGAAGAAAGACCGTGATGTGTCCCGTAACCTCCGTGCCGCCGGCCTTTAGCAGACATGCACACAGATCGGGGCAAGTGGGACCGCGGCGACCTCGTCCGCAGGCTTGCGCGCGTATTGGACGTCGCGAAGAAAGCCCTCACGCGGCTGGCTCCCGCCGGCTACACCGATTCCGTAGAGCCGTCACTGAGCGTCCGTCCGGAAAAGGTGATTTCCGAGACCGCTGTCCTGTTGCTCGCGGCATCGGCCGCGCGTCAGGAACCCGAGATAGAGACCCGCACCAAGACTCTGGCCGAACTCCTGATGGTCCACGCACGCAGCGACCGGATGCGCTTGGGTGTGTGCCTCGAACCCGCGCTCTCGCTCGATTACGCGCAAGCCCATGCCTGCCTCAGCCGGTTGGGCTATCCCGATCCCGCCTTCGACAAGCTCCTCGAGCAGAGCCAGCTCTCGCAGGCGCGTTCCGGACGGGAACGGCCGCCCCACCGGGTGCTGGAGCAGCAATGGATCGCCGGCCTCTTGGGAATTTCGCCCGCAGGCTTGCGCAAACACAATGGTTCCGCCGCTGCAGCCTCAGTGCTGGGAAATCCGCTCGATCTCCTGAGCGGCGGGCGCGAGGACGTCTACGCCCTTACCCACGCGCTGATGTTCGTGGCCGGCGGCGATCTTCCTCCCCGGCCATTGCCGCGCCGGCGATCCGCGATCCTCTCCGAAGCCGAAGCGGTGCTGGCGTGGTGCCTGGACGAAAGCGATTACGACCTCGGCGGCGAGGTCCTTCTTGCCTGGCCCCTGACGGGCAGCCCCTGGAGTCCGGCGGCCGCCTTCGGATTCCGCGTTCTTGCGCGCGTCGAAGACGTCGTGGGATTTCTTCCCTCCGCGGGAACCCGGGTCGAACGGCTCAACAAATTGCAGGGCGACGAGCGCACCAATTATCTGATGGCGAGCGCGTACCATACCGCCTATGTGATGGGGCTCCTCTGCGCGGCATCGCTTCGTCCTGGATGCGCGCCGCCCGTCGCAATTCCAACCCGAAAGGCACAGCCCGGTTCGGCGAAGGCAATCCTCACACGGCTCGGTGCCGGAGCGGCGCATTGGCGCGAGGAGTTGGATCGGCTGACGGAACCCGAACGCGATTCCCTTACCGGGCTCATCCTGACTGCCGCCTTGCGCAGGCGCGTTCGCGACCGCGATTTCGACGGCGTGCGCGAGTTGCTCAGCGCCGGTTACGAATGGGGCCTCGCCGATTCTCCAGCGGCGAGCCAGGCAGCCGAGATGCTGGAACGGCTGGCATCCTTCGGTGAGATGGCGCGTCCGGCTGCGGACGCGCCATAGGCCTGCCATTCCTGCTAATGCGGCGTGTTGCCCAATTCGGCGGCGCGCTTGGCGCGCGCATTCTTGCGTTCTTCGGCATAGGCGTCGGGCGAGCTCTTGCTCAGCGCATCCAGTTGGCCCGCGTCGATGGAACGCTTGTCGAGTTCGTGCAGGCCCGCATGTCCCGCCGAGGTCAGAATCCCGCCGGGCAACGTCACAAAATGCAACGGGTCGAGGAGAAAATCGACCACCTTGCCCCCAAGGTCGCGCGGGTTGGACGGCCCGATCACCGGCACCAGCAGATAGGGATAATCGCTCACCCCGTAGGTGGCGAGCGTCGCGCCGAAATCATTGTCGCGATATGGAATGCCGGCCCGTCCGGCCACGTCGATCAAGCCCACCACGCCAACCGTCGAATTGACCACAAAGCGCTCCAGCGTCGTGCCTGCGCGGTCGAGATCGCCCTGAAACACATCGTTGGCCAGCACCGCGGGGGTTTCCAGATTGGTGAGGAAATTGTGCAGGCCGCCGCGCGCGGGGCTCGGCACCGTCCAGAAATAGGCCCGCTCGACCGGATCGATGACATAGCGATGCAGCTTGACGTGGGTGTTGAAGCGGCCGCGATTGGTGTCCTCGAAGGGATCGTTGAGCCTGTCGGCCGTGATGGTGATGGTATCGATCGGCAGGGGCGGGTTCGGCTCCGCCATTTCGCGCATGTCCCCATTGCTGAGATCGAAATGGCGCACATGCGGGGTTTCGCTGGGCGCAAGCTCGCGCTGCTGCACAGGCACCGCGACCGCGCCGGTGGAAAGGTCCATGAACATGGTTTGCGCCGCGGATGAGCCCGCCACATAGGGAGAGGGCTCGGGTGCGGCTTGCGCCGGCCTGTTCGCGGTCAGATCGACGAAATTGGTCTTGGCGGGATCGGGCTCTGCGGCATAGGCCGAGGCGATCGCGGTGAATCCGGCCGCTACGACACCGATGACAATGCGATGCATGTTTCCCCGTGCGACGGCAGCTTGCGCAAACAATCTAGCATAGCGCACCGCATCTGAAGCTGTTGCATTTCTAGGTCTTGGAAAATTCGGGAAACAGCGAACGCAAGCCATTCTCAGTCGCAGGCGCGAAGCCGCGTTCTGTGATGAAGCCGGTGACGAGGCGCGCAGGCGTCACATCGAATGCGGGATTGGCGGCGGGCGAACCCGGCGGCGTGATCTCGACCGTGGCGATGGTTCCGTCCGGCAGGCGGCCGGTCATCTGCGTAACTTCGCTCTGGCTGCGTTCTTCGATGGGGATGAGATCGCCCGAAGCGAGCGTCCAATCGATGGTCGAAGACGGCAGCGCGACATAGAACGGGACGTTGTTATCCTTGGCCGCGAGCGCTTTGAGGTATGTGCCGATCTTGTTCGCGACATCGCCGTTGCGCGTCACACGGTCGGTTCCGACAATGGCGAGATCGACGCGTCCGGCCTGCATCAGATGACCGCCGGCATTGTCGGCGATGACGGCATGCGGCACACCGTGGGAACCCAGCTCGAACGCCGTCAGCGAGGCGCCTTGATTGCGCGGCCGCGTTTCGTCGACCCAGACACTGAGCGGAATCCCTTCGTCATGGGCCATGTAGATCGGCGCGAGCGCGGTGCCCCAATCCACACAGGCGAGCCAACCGGCATTGCAATGGGTGAGCACGTTGAGGGGCGCGCCCGCTTTTCGGGCTGCCGCCTCGCGAAGGATTTTGAGCCCGTGCTCGCCGATGCGGCGGCAGGTCTCGACATCCTCGTCGCAAATGGCGGCAGCTTCGGCGAGCGCCGCGGCCGCACGCACCTCGCGCGGCCGGTTGCGCACGGCATCGCGGACGCGCTTCAACGCCCAACGCAGATTCACCGCCGTCGGGCGCGTGGCGTTGAGCGTGTCGTGGGCGCGGTCGAGCGCCTCGTCGGAAGCATCGTCGCGCAATGCGAACGCCATGCCGTAAGCGGCAGTAGCCCCGATCAGCGGCGCGCCGCGCACAATCATGGCGCGGATGGCGTGGGCCGCCTCCTCCATGGTGGAGAGGCGCTGCGTCTCAAAGCGGTGCGGCAGCCTGGTCTGGTCGATGACCTCGACGGCGTTGCCGTCTTCCACCGGCCAGATGGTGCGATAGGGCTTGCCGTCGATCTTCATCGCACAAGACCACCTCCCCCAACGCGGGGAGGTCGGCGAGCGATAGTGAGCCGGGTGGGGGGCGTTTCAGACACTTCCCCCACCCGAACCGCTTTCGCGAGGCTCAAGCGGTTCGACCTCCCCACGTTGGGGGAGGTTGGGTTCGAGCGAACCTGTATAAGCAAACGCACGGTCATTGTGGGGGCTTGGTCGCCTGGACCGATGGGAAACGGGAAAACGTTTCAAGCCAGCGCGCCAATTGCGGGTAGCGGTCGCGCCAGCCGTCTTGGGGGCTGCGCAGATCGAGATAGCCGATGGCGCAGGCAATCGCGATCTCGCCGATCGTGGGCGCTTCGGGGAATTTCGCCGCCGCGCGGTCGGCGACCGCAAACGCGGCCTCGATGGCGGCCGTCTGGCGCTGAATCACTTCCGGGTTCTGCTTCTCGGCGGGCAAGCGCAATTCCTGCGTCCGGCGCACCACTGCGTCGGCGAGGCCATCGCCAAGCGCCTGCAAGGTGAGCGCGCGCCAGCGCCCCTGCGCGTCCTTGAACAACGTAGCCCGTGGAAAGAATTTGCCGCCGCCAAGCTGGTCCAGATATTCGCAGATCACCGGCGAATCATAGATGACCGATTTGTCGTCCAGCAGCAGCGCAGGGATCTTGCCCAGCGGATTGACGGCGCGCAGCTTCGCATCGGCCGGCAGCGTGACAGCCACTTCCTGCACGCGCGAGGTCAGATTGAGTTCGCGGACAATGATGCGGGCTTTTCGCGCGTACGGTGAATTGGGGGAGAAAAAGAGCTGCACGTCAGTGCCCCCCGAAAGCGACGAGCGTGGTCACTTCCTTGCCCAGCGCGCGGATCCTGTCGGCGCCGCACAGGTCGGGAAGATCAATCACGAAGCAGCAGCCGACCACCTTGGCGCCCGCACGTTCGAGCAGCTTGATCGCCGCAAACGCCGTGCCGCCGGTGGCGATGAGGTCGTCCACCACGATGACATTCTCGCCTTTGGCGACGGCGTCTTCGTGGATCTCCACCCGGTCGGTGCCGTATTCCAGCGCGTAATCCTCGCCCATGGTCTTCCAGGGCAGTTTTCCCTTTTTGCGCACCGGCACGAAGCCGGTCGAGAGCTGATGGGCCACCGCTCCGCCCAAAATGAATCCGCGCGCTTCGATGCCGGCCACCTTGTCGATGCGGACGCCGGCATAGGGCTGCACCAGCTCGTCCACGGCGCTGCGGAAGGCGCGCGGATTGCCGAGCAGCGTGGTGATGTCGCGGAACATGATGCCCGGTTTGGGATAATCGGGAATGGTGCGGATGGTGGAAGCGTAATCCATGGCGTGCCCTCGCTGACTTTGGGGATCGGCGAGACCGCCCCCTCACCCTGCCCTCTCCCCCGCTGGGGGAGAGGAAGTCAAGTATGCGGTTTCAGCACGCGGCCGGCCACCGCGTCGAGCTTCTTGAACAGCTCGGGATCGCGTTTTTCGGGCGCGGTGATGAGGGCGGTGTCCAGCACATGCTCGATGCCGAGCGGGGAGGGCGTGCGCTCCGGTCCGAGTTTGGGCACCACGCGCTTCAACAGCGCGCGTGCCTTGTCGGCGTTGGCGAAGAGGACGCGTACCACCTGCTCCACGGTCACATGGTCGTGGCTCGGATGCCAGCAATCGAAGTCGGTAACCATGGCGACAACGGCATAGGGCATCTCCGCCTCGCGCGCGAGCTTTGCTTCGGGCATCGCGGTCATGCCGATCACGTCGCAGCCCCAGGAGCGGTAGAGGTTGGATTCGGCCAGCGTCGAAAATTGCGGGCCCTCCATGGCGAGATAGGTGCCGCCTATCCTGCAGGCGAGGCCTTCTTCGGTGGCCGCTTCCGCAAGCGCCGTAACCAGCCTTGGACAGACGGGATGGGCCATGGAGACATGGGCGACGAAGCCGCGCCCGAAGAAGCTTTTCTCGCGCGCATGCGTGCGGTCGATGAATTGGTCGGCCAGCACGAAATGGCCGGGCGGCAGCTCCTCGCGGAAGGAGCCGCAAGCCGAAACCGAGACGATGTCGGTGCAGCCCGCCCGCTTCAGCGCATCGATATTGGCGCGATAATTGATGGAGGTCGGCGAATGGACATGGCCCCGTCCGTGGCGGGGCAGGAATGCCACATCGACGCCGGAAAGCCTGCCCAGCAGAAGGTCGTCGGAAGGTTCGCCCCAGGGCGATTCCACGCGCTGCCAGCGCGCGTTTTCCAGCCCGGACATGTCATAGACGCCGGAGCCGCCGATCACGCCGAGAACGGTTTTGGTCATGGAAAGCCTTCTCTCTTTGAGGCACGCAAGGCCGTCAGGCGATCATGCCTCCCACCTCCGCAGGAAGCATGTACGCCGTTCCGACGACATGGACATAAACGCGCCCCGGGAAATTCTTGATCGCCTTGTTGAGCCGCAGCCGCTTATGGGAATCCGCGGGGACGATGCAGCCATCGCTGCCATGCTCGCCCCTGCCATGGATAAAAAAGTCATCGCCGCGGTGATGGACGATCGGCTGCGCCGAGAACGGAGAATGGATCTGAAGAGCATCGGCCGTGCGCTGAAGCCAGATGCATTCGTGGAATTTGGGGTGATTGGCGATGTAATGGCAGAGGTAATGTCCCGGCGGAAGCGTGCCGCCGCGCCGCGATCCATGCTTCTTCGTGGTGGCCTGATAGCTCTGGATGCTGTGCTCCCACTGTTTGGGGTGGGTGCTGCCCCGGCCGCCACCGGAATAGGCTTTCATGTGGAAAGTTGCATCGCCGATCTTGCCCGACAGGATTTCGGACGGCGCGCTATAGGTGAGGATAACGATCGCGGGCTTACCCGCCGGAGCGGAATTCGACATACGGGCCTACCTTGCTCATCGAATAGACACGGGCAGCATAGGCTTGGCTTTGGCGCCGTGTTGTCAAGCCCCTCGCCGGTGAATCGGCGTCAGTGCTGCCCGTGCCAGAGCTTGCGGTAGCTGAGATATAGAAGCCCGGTCATCGCGATGAGAAACAGCATCACATTGAAGCCCATGCGCTTGCGCTCCTCCATCTTGGGCTCCGCAGCCCAGGAGAGGAACGTCACCACGTCGCGGGCCTCCTGATCGACCGTGTTGGGCGTACCGTCGGCAAAGGTGACCGAACCCATCGCCAGCGGCGGCGGCATCGCGATCTGATGGCGCGGGAAATAGGGATTGTAATTCATTCCCGATGCCATCTTCTCGTTGGCGGGCGGCTTTTGCCCGAACCCGGTGAGAATGGAATAGACGTAATCCTCGTGGCCCTCGCGCGCTTTGACGATCAGCGACAAATCCGGCGGCAGCGCCCCGTTCATCGCCGCCCGCGTCGCCTTCTCGTTCGGGAAGGGCGGCGGGAAATAATCGGACGGGACGGCCGCCCGCATCAGCGGCTGGCCGCTGGCATCGACGGTCTTGCCCTGCTCGTCGGGGCCGGCGGGAACCTTGTAGCCGGCCGCGATGGCCGCGACTTCGGCTTGCGAGAACTCCGGGCCGCCCTTGTCGCCAAGATTGCGGATCGCGACATGGGTCAGCGCATGACAGGCCGAACAGACCTCCTTGTAGACCTGGAAGCCCCGCTGCAGCGCTGCCCGGTCGTAGACGCCGAAGGGCCCGTTGAAGGACCAGTTCACCTCTTTGGGCGGCAGGGCGTCGGTCGAGGGCGCAGGTGCAGCCGGCGATGGTGCGGCAGCAGGCGGTGCGGCAGCAGGGGGGGCGGCCGGCGCGACAGCCGGCGGCGCGGCTTCCTGCGCGGGCGCGGCTGCGGGTGCAGGTTCCGGAGCGGCGGGAGCGGCATTGTCCTGCGCCAGCACGGGCAAGGCGATGACGCCAAACACCGAAGCGGCGAGCAGAGAGCGTTTCATGACACGGCGCATCGCGGGGGTCCCTCTACTCGGCCGGCGTGGTGGCGAGCACCGCCTTGGCGATGCTGTCCGGCACGGGCTTGGGCGTCTCGATCAGGCCGACGAGCGGCATCACGACCAGGAAATGCAGGAAATAATACACCGTCCCGATGCGCCCGATCCAAACCAGCGGGATCGGCGTGTTGAACAGGAACGCATCCACCGGACGCGATCCGACATAGCCGAGGATCACCGCGTCGACGACCAGAATCCAGAAGAACTGCTTGTACAATGGGCGAAACCGCGTCGAACGCACCGCCGACGTGTCGAGCCATGACACGAAGAACAGCACAATCAGCGATCCGAACAGCGCAAGCACGCCGATCAGCTTGTTCGGGATCGAGCGCAGGATCGCGTAGAAGGGCAGGAAGTACCATTCCGGCACGATGTCTTCGGGCGTCTGTATCGGATTGGCGGGCGCATAATTGATCGGGTGCCCAAGCGTGTTCGGCGCGAAGAACACAAACCAGGCGTAAACGATCAGGAAGCAGGAGAGATAGAAGAAATCCTTCACCGTGTAATAGGGATGGAAGGGCAGCGTGTCCTGCGGGCCCTTCACGTCGATGCCGAGCGGGTTGTTGTTCCCCGGCACGTGCAGCGCCCAGATGTGCAAGCCGACCACGCCCGCAATCGCGAAGGGCAGCAGATAGTGCAGGCTGAAGAAGCGGTGGAGCGTCGCATTGTCGACGCCGAACCCGCCCCACAGCCAGGTCACGATGGCGGTGCCGAAACCCGGAACCAGCGAATCGAAGGCGCTGAAGAAATTGGTGATGACGGTCGCACCCCAGAACGACATCTGGCCCCAGGGCAGCGTGTAGCCAAGGAAGGCCGTCGCCATCATCAGCACATAGAGGATGACGCCGAGAATCCAGATGATCTCGCGCGGCGCCTTGTACGAGCCGTAATACAGCCCGCGGAACATATGGATATAGACGGCGAGGAAGAACATCGAGGCGCCGTTGGAATGCAGATAGCGCAGGAGCCAGCCGCCATTCACGTCGCGCATGATGTGCTCGACCGAATCGAAAGCGAGCTGGGAATCGGGCGTGTAGTGCATCGCGAGCACGATTCCGGTCGCAATCTGCACGCCGAGGCAGAAGGTCAGAATGCCACCGAAGGTGTACCAGACGTTCAGATTCCGCGGCGTCGGGTAATTCATCAGGTGCTCTTGCGAGAACCGGATGATCGGAAGGCGGGAATCCAGCCAGCGTGCGAAACCGGATTTCGGGGTGTAGCTCGTGCCCTGCATGTGATTCCTCAGCCGACTCGAATGCGGGTATCGGACAAAAACGCGTAAGACGGCACGTCGAGATTGCGCGGCGCGGGGCCGACGCGGACGCGGCCCGCGGTGTCGTATTGCGAGCCGTGGCAATGGCAGAGCCAGCCGCCGTAATCGCCCTGCTTGGATTGGGGCGTGCTCGCTTCGGGCGTGCAGCCGAGATGGGTGCAGACGCCAACCAGCACCAGCCATTCCGGCTTGGCCATGCCTTGGGCCGGCCGGATACGGTTCTCGTCGCTGGCGGGCGCATTCTCGGGAAGGCTCGCATTGCGCGCCACCGGATCGATCAGGTTGGCGATGGGAACCGCGCGCGCGGCTGCGATTTCATCGGGCGTCCGGCGGCGCACGAACAGAGGATGGCTGCGCCAGGTGAAGGTCACCGATTGGCCCGGCATGATGGGCGCCAGATCGATCTCGATAGAGGAGAGCGCGAGCACGTCGGCCGACGGGTTCATCTGATCGATCAGTGGAACGAGACAGGCCGCCGCGCCAACCGCGCTCACCGCGGCCGTGGCGATATACAGAAAGTCGCGTCGCGTCGGTTCGGCCGTTTGCGATTGAGCCACGATGAATTCCCTTTGAAGTCCGGCTGCTGCTCTTCGGGTGCAAGTGTTAAACGCTTGCCGACGCCGTTCGCAGCCAACGCCGATAGTGCGGTTTTGCGGCCAACCAATGGGCCGCGTCTGCTTAACGGAACCATATAGAGGGAGTCGTTTGGCGCCGGTTTGCGGCACGATGCCGCATTAATCAAACGGGAAACTGCGCAAATCGGAGGCAGTGACGTTGCTCTGCGCTCATTCCGGAGCGCGAATACAAGAATGGGTGTGACGGAAATTGCCGGATCTGAAAGTTCCCCTCTCGGGCGCGAAAGCCGCGCGCGCGGATCCGACCGAACCGCACCCACCGTGGCCGAACGGGGGACCAAGGGCGGCAATCTCCGTCGCCCGCATGAAGCGGCAAGGATTCGGAAATCCAAACCCTTCAGGAATGCCAGGACAAAGCGTCCCGGTTGCACTGACTGTCGCGTCAGCAGGCAATCGCGCGAATATGGCCTTGTTCGGCGTAACCGAGTAACGCGCGGTCCCGTGTGACGAGGGCGTAGTCATTTTCGCGCGCCGTGGCGGCCAAGATGCGATCGGCAGGATCGCGATGCAGATTACCCGGCAGGAAGGAGGAGGAAATCAGCGTCTCGTGGGACATCTCGGCAAGACGGACGCCTCGAACCTCCAGCAAGCGGCGAAACCAGCGGTGCGGCGGCAGGGTCGTCTTGAAGCGTCCGCGTGCCGCCAGCATGCCGATTTCCCAAGCCGTGATCGGCGAGACATAGACGGCGTGCCCGGAATCATAGGCCTGGTCGATCGCCGCAACCGCAGCCTCGCTCAGCGCGGCATTTTCGATGATCCAGATCGCCGCGCAGGTGTCGAGAAGGAGTGCCGGGTTCATTTCGTCTTCTCCGGACCGTATTGCTCATCGAGCATGTCCGCCCATTCCGGCATGGCCGGTTGCGTCAAATCGTATCCCGGCTCGATCGTGAATGTGCCCTTCAAGGCCCCGAACAGGGGATGGCGGCGCGGCGGAAGCGTCTTGGTTTCGTGGCGGAAATCGCGCTGCGCCTCGGCGAGGCCTGCCTGCGACGGCGCGTTTATGCGTTTGAACACCAACTTCCGACCCGCCATGTCGACCTGCTCGGTTTCGAACCCGGCTTTGAGCCATGCTTTCGCATGGACATGGTTCGAGGCTTCGTTGGCCCACCAGGGGCGATGATGATAGGCTGAGGGCGGAAGCTTAAACCCTAGTATTTGCTCAATTTCCTGGAATGTCATCGGAAGCTGCGCGGTCGTTTGCGCGTCCAGAAATTGCGACAGAGGTTCGTATTTGCCCATGGTGCGGCCCGAATGTTACTGTTATATAGTAACATAACATGGATAATAGTTCGCATCAAGACCGATTCGGGATGATCATGCGAGTTGCCCTGTTCGAGCCCGATATCCCGCAGAACGCAGCCTCCATCATCCGGACCTGCGCCTGTTTCGGTGTGCCTGTGGACGTGATCGAGCCCTGCGGGTTCCTTTTCAGCGAGGCCGGTTTCCGCCGGGCCGGCATGGACTACCTAAACCTGGCCGAGATCGTGCGGCACTCATCCTGGGATGCCTTCCGCGCCGCGGCCTTGGGCCGGCTGGTTCTCTTGACGACAAAAGCGGCCCTGAATTACACGGCCTTCACCTTTCGGGCCGATGACGTTCTTTTGCTTGGACGTGAGAGTGCCGGGGTGCCGGACTATGTGCATGAGGCCGCGGGCGTCCGGCTGCGTATTCCCATGCGGGCGGGTTTGCGCTCGATCAATGTGGCGCAGACCGGCGCAATGGTACTGGGCGAAGCGCTACGCCAGACGGAAGGGTTTCCCAGATGAACGCGCCGGCCAATCCCGTTCTCTCGCCCGACCAGCGTAAGGCTGAAGCCGCGGAATGGTTCGCCTCGCTGCGCGACCGCCTGTGCGCGGCCTTCGAAGCCATCGAGAACGATTATCGAGGCGCGCCCGACCAGGCCCCCGGCAGGTTTCAGCGCAGGGACTGGAAGCGCCCGACCCAGGACGGCAGCGACGGCGGCGGAGGAACCATGGCCGTGATGCGCGGGCGCGTGTTCGAGAAGGTGGGGGTCAACATCTCCACGGTGTTCGGGCAATTCGAGCCGCAATTCGCCAAGGAAATCCCCGGCGCCGGCGAGGACCCGCGTTATTGGGCAAGCGGCATCTCGCTGGTCGCGCACATGCATTCCCCACGCGTGCCGACCGCCCATTTCAACACCCGCCATATCGTGACGGCGAAATCCTGGTTCGGCGGCGGCGGCGATCTGACCCCCATGATCCAGGAACAGCGCACCCAGGAGCATCCCAACACGCGCGCTTTCCACGCCGAATTCCGCCGCGCCTGCGACGCGCATGGCGCCGATTATTACGAGCGCTTTTCGAAATGGTGCGACGAATATTTCTTCCTCAAGCATCGCGGCGAAACGCGCGGCGTCGGCGGCATCTTCTACGATTATCTGGATGGCGATTGGGCCAGGGATTTCGCCTTCACCCAGGACGTCGGCCGCGCTTTCCTGGCCGCATACCCGGCCATCGTGCGGGCCACCATGAACGAAGCCTGGACGAAGGAAGAAAAAGACGAGCAGCTGATCCGCCGCGGCCGTTATGCGGAGTTCAATCTCGTCTATGATCGCGGCACGAGGTTCGGACTGATGACCGGCGGCAATACCGAGGCGATCCTGATGTCGCTGCCGCCAGAAGTACGTTGGCCGTAATTTCGCGGGGGGCACTTCTTAGGGGGTTGTGGTGGATTTGTTTTCCTCATCTGCGCTGATTGCGCTGGTGCAGGTGCTGATGATCAACATCGTATTGTCGGGCGACAATGCGGTGGTCATCGGCATGGTTGCAGCACGCGTCGAGCCGGAGAGACGGCGCAAGGTCATTCTCTGGGGCATGGGCGCGGCCGTATTGCTGCGGATCCTCCTGGCTCTGGTGGCGGTCGACCTGCTCTACATTCTGGGTCTTACGCTCGCGGGCGGCATCATCCTGATGTGGGTGGCCTGGCGGCTTTACCGCGACATTCGCGAGCAGGCCGAGGAGAGGGCGGGGCTCGAAGCCGTCGCGACGAAATTCCAACCCGGACATGCCGGGCCGGCCGCACGCGCCGCCATTCCGTTGGGCCGCGCCGTCGGACAGATCGCTATCGCCGATATTTCCATGTCCGTGGACAACGTGCTCGCGGTTGCGGGCGCCGCCAATCAGAACGTACCGGTTCTGGTGATCGGGCTGATCGTCTCGGTTGCGCTGATGGGCGTGGCGGCAACCTTTATCGCCAAGCTGCTCCAGCGTTACCCCGCGTTTTCCTATGTCGGCGTGGTGCTGATCGTCTATGTCGCTGGCCAAATGATCTGGAACGGAAGCGACGATGTCCCGGAGATACTGCGCTATTTGTTCTAGACAGGGCGGGCGCTCCTTGTGGACTTAGGCGCGCGCCTGCGCAAAGCTTGCAGCACGCAAGCCCAGGGAGGGTGCCATCATGCGTGTCACTTCCGCGATTTTCGCCTTTGTGCTGACGGCCGTGCTCCAAAGCGGTCTCGCGCAAGCGGCCATCAAGACCCAATATGTCGATTACAAGGACGGCGATCAGACGCTGAAGGGCTATCTCGCCTATGACGACAGCAAGGCCGGAAAGCGTCCGGGCGTGCTGCTGGTGCACTATCGCGGCGGCCTGCAGGGCGAGACGCTGAAGGACGCCGAGATGATCGCGGGCATGGGCTATGTCGTCTTTGCCGAGGATATTTTCGGCGTGGCAACGCCGCCCAAGACCGTCCCCGAAATGACAGCACTGACCGACGTCTACAACAAGAACCGCCCGCTGATGCGCAACCGCTCACGCGCCGGATATGACGTGCTGGCCAAGAACGCGATGGTCGATCCGGCGAAGGTTGCCGTCATCGGTTATTGCTTCGGGGGCACGGTTGCCGTCGAGCTTGGTGAAACCGGCGTTCCGGCGCTGGGCGTCGTGGCTGTCCACGGCTCGTTCCGCGACTTCCAGCCGGACGCCGCCAAGAACATCAAAGGACGTGTGCTGATCCTGCACGGCGCCGAAGACGAAGTCGCGCCGCTGAGCGAAGTGAACAAACTGGTGGCCGATCTGCGCGCGGCCAAGGTGCCATGGGAGCTGCAGGTCTTTTCCGGCGCCCAGCACGGCTTCACGACGCCGGCGAATGCCTCTGACGAACGCGCCGACCGCGAATACAAGGTCGCGATCCAGCGCTTCTTCAAGGAAATCTTCGGAACGTAATCCACCGCTAATGTGGTGGATTTGAAGTTCCTGCGAATTTCGCATTTGCCACACTGGCGGGGGGCTTTAGGAGGATGAAATGGTCGCGTCGGTCCGTCCCGGAATGGGCGCCATATCCTATGCCGGGGGCGTAACCTTCCGCGTCTGGGCACCGTCCGCCTCGAGCGTAACGGTGCCCGGCGGCTTCAATGGCTGGGACGATCATGCCGCGGCAATGGCGCAAGATGGCGGCGGCTATTGGTCGGTGGACATTCCGGGTGCTGCCATCGGCGATCAATACAAATTCGTCATCGCCAATCCTGCCGCCGCTGAGCCGCTGTGGAAGAACGATCCTTACGCGCGGTCGATGACCAATTCGGTCGGCAACAGCATCGTCGCCGAAACGGAGTTTCTCTGGTCGGCGGAAGGCTATTCGACACCGCCCTGGAACGAACTCGTCATCTATGAGCTGCACGTGGGAAGCTTCGCGTTCGATCCCGGCACGCAAAGCGGCCGCGGCGATTTCAATACCGTCATCGGCAAGCTGGATTACCTGGACGATCTGGGCATCAACGCGATCCAGCTGATGCCCTCCGACGAGTTCGCAGGCGACACATCCTGGGGCTACAACCCCGCGGCGATCTTTGCCATCGAGGAAAGCTATGGCGGCCCCAACGGGCTGCGCAGTCTGATCGACGCCGCCCATTCCCGCGGCATCGCGATCATCTACGACGTCGTCTACAACCATTTCGGACCAAGCGACCTCGATCTGTGGCAGTTCGATGGCTGGAGCGAGAACGGGCAAGGCGGCATCTATTTCTACAATGATTGGCGGCGGCAGACGCCGTGGGGCGATACGCGGCCCGATTATGGACGCACTGAAGTCCGGCAATACATCCGGGACAACGCGCTCACCTGGCTCGAAGACCATCGCTGCGACGGGTTGCGCTGGGACGCGACGGGCTGGATTCGCAATGTCTGGGGAAGCGGCAGCGATTCGGGCGCGGATATTCCCGATGGCTGGTCGCTGATGTGCCGGATCAATTCGGAAATCCGCGACCGCCAGCCCTGGAAGATCTCCATCGCGGAAGACATGCAGGACAATGAATGGATCACGCGCGATCCCGATTCCGGCGGCGCCGGATTCGGCACGCAATGGGGCGCGGGCTTCATGCATGCCGTCCGCAACGCGATTGTTCCGCCGGACGATACCGGCCGGGACATGGGCGCGATTTGCGGCGTCATCTCACAGCGCTTCAACAGCAATGCGTTCCAGCGCGTCGTCTATACCGAATCCCATGACGAGGTGGCGGCATCGGCCGGACAGGCCCGCGTGCCGGAACTGATCTGGCCCGGCAATGCTGACAGCTTCGTCTCGCAGAAGAAATCGACGCTCGCGGCTGCGCTGGTGTTCACCGCGCCCGGCATTCCGATGATTTTCATGGGGCAGGAATTCCTGGAATGGGGTTCGTGGTCCGACGCCAATCCGCTCGATTGGTCGAAGGCCGAACGCTTCGCCGGGATCCGCGATCTCTATCGCGACCTGATCCGGCTCCGCCGCAATTGGTACGACACCACGCGCGGGCTGAAGGGGCACAACGTCAACGTCCATCACGTCAATCAGCCGGACAAGCTGCTGGCGTTCCACCGTTGGGATAAAGGCGGAGCGCGCGACGACGTCGTGGTGCTGGCGAATTTTTCGGACCGCTCCTACGCGAATTACACAATCGGCTTCCCGCGCGGGGGATCGTGGCGCGTGCGCTTCAACGGAGATTGGAGCGGCTATAGTCCCGCCTTCACAAATGCTTCCAGTTTCGACACCTGGGCATCGGATAGCGGCGCCGACGGAATGCCCTATGCCGGGAGTGTCGGCGTGGGGCCTTATACGGCCGTGATCCTGTCGCAGGACGAATGAGCGAAATTCACGCCCGCGCGAAGCCGTAGAAGGTTTCCGGGTTCTCGACCAGAATCCGATGGCGCAGCCCGTCCGTGGGCGCCCATTCGGCGAGCAGATCGAACAGCAGCGCATCGTCCGGTTTGGTTGGACCCGGCGAGGTGGGATGCGGCCAATCGCTGCCCCACACCATTCGCTCGGGCGCCGCTTTGACGAATGCCACCGCGATGGCCGTGGCTTCGGGGTATGGCGGCCCGATCTTGCTGTTGAGATAGGCGCCCGAGAGCTTCACCCAGGCGCGGTTCTTATCGATCAGTTCACGGATGATCGCGTGCGAGGGATGCGAGGCGCCCGCCGGCAGCGGCGGATTGCCGAGATGATCGAACACCATCGGCACGGGCAGCCGCCTGAGCACATCGGCAAGCGCGACAATCTGCTCGCCCTGCATATTGAACTGGATATGCCAGCCGAGCGGAGCGATCTTCTTCGCCAGCGGCTCGATCATTTCGGGCTTCACCACGGAGGTGGCGGGATCGCCGAGGCTGAAGCGCGTGCCGCGGATGCCGGCATCGTTCAGCCGCTTCAATTCGGCATCGGACACGTCGTCGTGCAGCACGGCGACGCCGCGCGCATTGCCGAGTTTTGCGATCGCATCAACGGTGGCGCGATTGTCGGTGAAGTAGTTCCTCGGCGTGACGATCACGACGCGGGTGGTGCCGATGCGCTTCTGCAGCAATTTGTACTGATCGGCCGCGGCGTTGGAGGGCGCCACGCGCGGACTGGGCAGCATCGGAAATTGCGCCGGATTGTAGATGTGCATATGGCAATCGGCAGCGTTCGCCGGCGCCTTCAGCTTGGGCGATTGGGTGCCCGTCGAATTGGAAACGGCGATCTGTGCCTCGGCCTCGCCCATTTTGCCCATCCCCGCAGCCAGCGCCGCGACGCTCGCGATCCCGACGAAAGTCCGCCGCCCGATCCCATCCATGACAGTCCGCCCCGTTGAACGGCGTCAAGCTTAGCACAGGCAAGTATCCTCATGCTGAGCTTGTCGAAGCATGGGCCTTTGATCTCGTCTGATTGCAATCCGTTCTAGGAGGGCCGTTGCAGCGCGGCCGCGAAGCCATGCACGGGTTCGTTGTTCTCGTGGCGCAGCACGCAACGCGTCAGATCGGCGACGTACAGGCCCGCTTTCGCCGCGGCCTCCCGCAAATAGGATTCGCTATGGCGGAAGCGTTTGACGTCCGTCAGCTCCCATCCTTCGCCCTCTTTGGCCTCGACCGCCAGGAGATAGAACGCGCCGGGACCGAGCCTGCCGGCAACTCCGGACAATGTCGGCCCAAGCTCGCCGAAATAGATCATCGTATCGGCGGCAAGAACGAGATCGTAGGTTCGTTCCAGCCCGCCAAGCGCCTGCTCTATGTCGCCGAGGATGAGATCGTCATAGAGGCCGCGTGCGCGCGCCGTTTCGATCATCCGGGGCGAAAGATCGATCCCGTCGAGCCGCCCGCCTTTCGCAAGATCGGCGAACGCCAACCCCACAAGCCCCGTACCCGACCCGAGATCGAGAATCCGCAAACCGCGCGCGCCTTCCGGCAGGACGCGTTCGGCAAGTGTGCGCAAGTGACGGTGCGCGCGATAACCGAGCGTCTGGATCATCCGGCTGTCGTAGCCGGGCGCGAATTCATCGAACAGCGTGCGGATGTAGCTCGCGGGACAGCGCCGAACCTGTTTGAGTTCGAGCAGCACGATGTCGCGATTGTCGGCCGCCACCGAAAGACCGGGATCGATCGCGAGCGCTTTGTCGAAGCTTAAGATTGCATCGTCGTAGCGCTTCATGGCGGAGAGCGTGTTGCCGCGGGTGTTCCAGACGGCGGCATTGTTGAAGTCGAGCCTGAGCGCCGCGTCGCAATCGGCCAGCGCCTCATCCAGCCGTTCCGTGTCGATGCAAATGGCAGCGCGATTGGCGAGCGATTCGACGGATTTGGGATCGATGACAATCGCCCTGTCGAAACTTTCCCGTGCGTCTTCCAGACGGCCCATCGACACCAGGATTCCGCCGCGATTGTTCCAAACCGCAGCGTCCCCAGGCTTCAACCGCAACAAGGCGTTGAGGGTCTTGAGCGCCTCCGCGGCTCTGTCCAGCTGCATCAAGGCGCCGGCCCGCCCCGAGAGCGCCTCCGGAAAATCCGGCTTCAGGCCCAGCGCCGAGTCGAAGCAGCGCAGCGCTTCCTTGGGGCGGTTCAGCCCCACCAGCACTTTGGCCTGGACGAACCAGCCCTCGGCAAAGTCCGATTTCTGCTTCATCGCGCGCTCGATGATGCCGAGCGCCTCCTCAAGCTCCCCGTTCTGGAGGCGGGCGACGCCAAGCGCATAGAGCACGTCGAAATCGAAGGGCTGCGCGCGCAGCACCTTGTGATACAGGCGAACGGCTTCGGGAAGCTTGCCGGCGCGATGCAAACCGGCGGCGCGCTCAAACAGCGATTGGGTCTCGGAAGAAGGGCTCGATGTCGGCATGCAACCTGAATGACGTGTATGTTACGCTCGAACCTAGCATGTCATCAGGCTTGGCCTTACAATATTTCTAAATTGTAGGTAAATGTATTACGCTCCATCCGCTGACACAGACGGTTGCACAAAACCGGCAGGCGGCTTTGGAAGGGCATCTTCGACGCGGATCGCGCGCCCGCTCAGGCTCTCGCAAATCCGTAAAGCGCCGCCGGATTTTGCCCGGCGTGCAGGAAGATCGTCCTTCGTCTCACACGGCGATTGCGGGGATCAGGAGGGGGCCGCGCCGGACAACTGGTGCACCATCCGCACTTCGACGCCGGGGTAGCCTTCGACCTCGGCCCGCCAGTCCGGAGGGATATGATAATTGTAGCTGACGAAAAAGAGGATCAGGCTTTCTGCTTCCCCTTTGCCCTCCGCGGGATACATCAAATACTGAACGGCGGTGGTTCTTGGCCCGGAAGACAGCTGCGTCTGCTGCCGCGATCGGGATCGGTTGCGCGCGTTTGTCTGGCGGGGCGCAGCGGACTGGAGCCCCGCTTTGACCAGAGTTCCCTTCTTCCGCGCGGCATATGCCTGCTGTGCCGCCAAATAGGGCTCGATGGTGGTGATCCCGCCGGGGGTTATGCGCCGCAGGGTGCAACTTGCGTCCGGGGCATCGACGATCGTGAGGGCGTAAAGCGCGTTCGGGGTCCGGAAAGACCACCCACGGGCGGGATTCTCGTTGACGTAGGCCGCGTTCTGTTCCCGCGTGAGCGCCGTCGCGGCTTTGGCGGCGGCAAGCCTTTCAATCGCCGCGCGGTCCGGAAACGCGTTCAGGCAAAAAGACGTGTAAAGATCCACCATCTCCGAAATGGCTGCGGGCGGGATATCCTTGGGGACGAGTTTGGCCGCCGGGGCATCGGCCGCCGACACCGGAAACGAATTTGCGGCCAACAGAACCGAAGCGATCAGAACGGTCGCGCGTTTCATCGCAAGCCTCTATTTTCCGGCCCTCAACATACAGGCCACTCATTGCAGCCACCAGATGAGGGACAGCGGCTGGTTAACCCCGTGAGATCAGCAGCAAGGCGGTGGCGTCGTCGCTGCGCTTGAAGCGCGGGTAATTGATGCCGTCCGGATCGGCCGCTTCGATGGCGCGCAACTCTTCGCCCAGCACGCCAAGGCCGCCTGTCTGGGCGGCTTCGAACAGTGCCTCGGGCGTGTAGCGCCCGTAGTCGCTGGTAAGCGCCAGAAAGCCGTCGCTGGCGAGCAGCACCGCCGAGCCGGGCGTAATCGCCACCCGCGCGTCCTTGGCGTGATCGGCGCAACGAACATCCGGCGCGAACAGCCATTCCTCGCCCGTGTTGACGGCGTTGCGCGAGGCGCGCAGGGCGGGGAGAAATTCGTCGCGCACGCCGGTGGCAGCCGGCCCGCGGCCCCCGGGCTTTACCAGCCGCTCCACCCGCGCGCGTTCGCTCTCTCGTTTGTCGAGCGTATCGCCGAGGAAGGCGAGGCTGCCGTCCGGCCGGCGCAGCAGCGCCGCGCAATCGCCGAACCAGAGCACGTGCAATTCCCCGTCCAGAGGCGTCACCATCACCGCCGAGGCATAGGCGATCTCGTAATTCTCGGCCGGGGGGCGCCTGCGCAACGCCTTGAAGCTTTTCTCGGTATCGGCGGCGGCGGACCGCAGCCAATCGCGCAAACCGCCCTCGCCATCTTCGGCATAGGCCCGGAAGCGCCGGGCGCCGAATTGGGCAATCCATTGCGCGTCCGACCCGCCCGGCATCAGCCGCTCGCCCAAGCCGGTTGCGCCGTCGAACACGCAAGCCGCATTGGCGGCAAAGGCAAAACTGTCCTCATTGGGTTTTGCCGGGTCGCCCGGCAGCGTCAGACTGTCGATCAGCTCAAGGTGCATGTCGCTTGCTCACCGCATCCTTCAGCCGTTCCAACAGAGCCTGCCTGCCGGGTGCGAAGTCCTTGTCCGCCCACCAGCCTTCGACATCGCGCAAAATTGCGCCTATTTCCGGGCCTTCCTCCAGCCCGAGCGCCATCACATCGTTTCCGTCCAGCGCAAACACAGGGGGCTTCCATTCTCTCGCAAGCTTCAGAAGCGCGCCCCAGGCCGGATCCTGCGCGACCGCGCCCGTCGCCGCCCAGTTCAGGAGAATCTGATCCTCGAAGCATTGCGCGCCCAGACGATAGATGAGCTTCCGCGCTTCGGCAGGGGCGAGCGTGGCGCCGATGCGGGCATCCTTATCCATGGCTTGAACAAGGCGGTCACGCGCGGCATTCGAGAGCTTCAGTTGGCCGGCCAATGAACGCGCCGCCGCTGCGCCGTCTTCCAGCAGCGCCGCCAAACGCAGCAGCGGGTCGGGCTTGCGCTCCTTCGCGTCTTCGATCGCGATCAAGCGCCCAAGCCGCGCCACATCGCCATTCGAGGGCAGGATTTCGGCGAGGATTCCCGCATCCTGCATGACGGCCAGCGTCGGCGACGGATCGTGCGCTTCCAGCAGCCTTAAGACTTCCTTCTGCACCCGTTCGCCGGAAAGCCGTTTCAGCCCGGCGCGTTCGGCACGCGCCGCGGCCAGCGCTTCGCCGTCGAGCGCGCCTTTGCCGTACCAGGCGTGAAAGCGGAACAGCCGCAGGATTCGGAGATAATCCTCACGGATGCGCGTGACCGCATCGCCCACGAAGCGCACGCGACGCGCCTCAAGATCGTCCAGCCCTCCGAAATAATCATAGAGCGTGCCGTCTTCGGCGGCATAAAGCGCGTTGATGGTGAAGTCGCGCCGCATCGCGTCCTCGCGCCAATCGAGCGTAAAGGCGATCACCGCGCGCCGCCCGTCGGTTTCGACATCGCGCCTCAGTGTCGTCACCTCGAACGGCTTGCCCCCGGAAATCGCCGTCACGGTGCCGTGCTCGAGTCCGGTCGGCACGGCGCCGAGGCCCACCGCCTGCAAACGCTGCATCACGATGTCGGGCGTGAGCGGCGTCGCAATGTCAACGTCGCCGACGGGCTCCCCCAGAAGCGCGTTCCGGATGGCGCCGCCGACAAAGCGGGCATCGCCCCCTCCCGATGTCAGCGCCGCCATCACTGCGCGCGTCTCCGGAGCCTTCATCCAGGGATGAGCGTCCGGATCGAGCTTCACATTCACTTGGGCGCGCCCGGCTCGACGTGACCCGGCACCACGCTGCCGTTTTCCACATGCGGCGGCACATAGACGCCCTGCTCGCCCGAGCCTTCGGTAATGCCCCAGAGAAGGAAGCTCACCGCCACCAGCGCCAGCCCCGACGCGAAAAGAATGGTCCAGGGATGGGCGGGCGCAGGTGCGGTTTGGTCGCGCCTCGCGATACGCCAATACATGCCGTAGAGCGCGAAGGGCAGCAGGAACAGCAGGGTCTCGAAAGCGAGCCGCCGGATCATTAGGACACCCTGCTCCAAACAATGCGTGTCATGGCCCGCAACAGCGGCCCATCCAGACGGCCGCAAGATTCCTGCGGCGCACGTCCGTGCGCCGGCTGGGTGGCCCGGTCAAGCCGGGCCAGGACAATTGAGAACGTCATCTCAATCCCAGCCTCTCCGACAGATTGACGATCATCGCCGCCGTCGCTCCCCAGATCGTATGGCCGCCATAGTCGATGGCATAGAACTCGCGGACCACGCCGCCTCGCTCCGCGGTTTTCAGCACCTGATGACGAGGCTCCAGAATATAGGAGAGCGGCGCCTCGAACACTTCGGCCACTTCGCCGGGATTGATGGTGAGCTGCAGATCCGGCGGCACGAAACCCACCACCGGCAGGATCATGAAGCCGGTGTTCTGTGTCTCATGCGGATCGAGGAATCCGGCGATCTCCACCTTGGCGGGCGAAAGCCCGATCTCCTCTTCCATTTCCCGCAATGCCGTGCGGATCAGGCTCTCGTCGTCGACATGAAAGCGCCCGCCGGGAAAGCATATTTGTCCGGCGTGAGAGGAAAGATGCTCCGTCCGCCGCGTGAACAATGCGCAAAGCTCCTCGCGCTCGACGATGGGGAACAGCACCGCGGCTGGACGCGTGGCGCGCCGCCCTTCCGGCAATTCCGGCGGGCCCTTGCGCAGACTTTCCGCGATGCGCGCGCGCGTCAGCGGTCCGCCGGGGAAACCCGTTTCGACGATCCGCTCCTGTGTCATGCGTGCGCGTCCTCCTTTCCAGGTTCACGTCCTTTTGTGCAGGGCTTGTCAAGCCGGTCCTATGACGCCCTGCCCGTCCCCCCTAGGCTGTTGCATGAGCCCCGCAAGGGTGCAACATGGCGGGGGTCGGCGGCCGGACTTCGGGCCCGGGAATGCCCCAAAACGAGCCGAAGGACGCGATCTCTGTCAGAAAGCCCAACACCGGAACGGACAAGCTAACGGGACCATGGACATGAGCACAGTTACGGGCGCCGATACGGCGTCGTTCAAAGGTTTTGCCCCTGGCGCTGAGGCCATTGACGCCGAAGCTCTCGCCGATGAGTTGGGGTCCCGTTTCTCGGCCGCCCGCGAAGGGATTTCGAGTTTCATCTTTGGCCAGAAAGCGGTGGTGGACCAGGTCCTCATCTCGCTGCTCGCGGGGGGCAACACGCTCTTGATCGGCGTGCCCGGACTCGCCAAGACGCGCCTTGTCGATACGCTCGGCACCGTGCTCGGCATGGACACCAAGCGCATCCAGTTCACGCCCGATTTGATGCCGGGCGACATCGTCGGTTCGGAAGTGCTGGAGGAAGACGAGCACGGCCGCCGCACCTTCCGCTTTATCAAGGGCCCGGTGTTCTGTCAGTTGCTGATGGCCGATGAAATCAACCGCGCCTCCCCGCGTACGCAATCCGCGCTGCTGCAGGCGATGCAGGAACGCCACGTCACCATCGCGGGCCAGCGCTACGATCTGCCCAAGCCCTTTCATGTGCTCGCGACCCAAAACCCGCTGGAGCAGGAAGGCACCTATCCGCTCCCCGAAGCCCAGCTTGACCGCTTTCTGTTGCAGGTCGATGTCGGCTACCCCGACCGCGAAGCCGAACAGAAGATGCTGATGGCGACCACGGTCGGCGACGAGCGTCCGCCGCAAAAGGTGATCGACCCCGAGACTCTGATGAAAGCGCAGGCGTTGGTGCGCCGGTTGCCGGTGGGCGAGAAGGTCGTGCAGGCGATCCTCAGTCTGGTGCGTTCCGGCCGTCCCGACGATGGCGCGAGCGAAACCGTGCGCAATTTCGTCGCCTGGGGTCCAAGCCCTCGCGCAAGCCAGGCCTTCATGCTGGCGATCCGCGCACGTGCACTGCTCGAAGGGCGCTTTGCGCCTTCCATCGACGATGTCGTCGCACTGGCGCACCCGATCCTCCGGCACCGCATGGCGCTCAACTTCTCGGCCCGCGCCGAGGGCGCCACCATCGGTCAAGTGATCGACGGCCTGTGCCAAGCCTATATGTGATGACCCTCTCCCCTTAGGGGGAGCAACAGCACGGCAGCCATGGCGAGCACGGCATTTCAGCCTTTTGACACCCGCCAGCCCGAACGGTGGGACCGTCCGCGCGAGGAAGCCGAGAAACTCGGAAGCGCGCTGCCGCCCTTGCTGGTGGACGCCGAACGGCTGACCTCGGGCATCTGGCTCGGCGTGCATGGCCGCCGCAAAGCGGGCATCGGCGAGACCTTCTGGCAGTTCCGCCGCTATCGCCACGAGGACCCTTCCTCGGCCATCGATTGGCGGCAATCGGCAAAATCCCAGCACGTGTTCGTGCGCGAGCGCGAATGGGAGGCGGCCGAAACCGTCTGGTTCTGGCGCGATGCCTCGGCCAGCATGCGCTATGCCTCGCTGAAGGCGGTGCCTGAGAAATGGGAACGCGCCACCGTGATTGCGCTCGCGCTGTCGTCGCTGCTGGTGCGCGGGGGCGAGCGCATCGGCCTGCTCGGCAGCGGTGCGCCGCCCTCTTCGGGGCGGCTTGCGCTTCGCCGCATGGCGATGAGGCTCTCCAAGCCCGCCGAAGAGGAATCCGATCTGCCGCCCGAGCTGCACATCAAACGGCAATGCGAGGTGGTGTGGATCTCCGATTTCCTGCAGCCGCTCGATTCCATCGAGTCCGCGATGAAGGGGCTCGCCTATAGCGGCGCGCATGGCTACCTGCTGCAGATCATCGATCCGGCGGAGGAGGATTTCCCGTTCACGGGACGGGCGCGTTTCGAGGCTCGCAACATCCGGGACACGCAGATCCTTGGCCGCGCCGAAACGGTGAAGGCCAATTACCGCCGCCGTTATGATGCCCATTCCGAAGCCGTCGGCCAATTCGCGCGCCGGATGGGGTGGAGCTTCCTGCGCCACCGCACCGATCATTCGCCCGCGACCGCCTTGATCGCGCTCTATGGCGCGATTGGCGGAGCGCGTGCCCAACGGGGATTCTGAGCCATGTTCTCTGGTCTGATCGCCGGCCTGACTTTCGGAGCGCCCTATGTGATCTGGGCGCTGGCGGCTTTGCCTGTGATCTATTGGCTGTTGCGGGTCACCCCGCCCGCGCCCAAGCGCATCGTCTTCCCGCCTCTGCGGCTGCTGTTCGGCCTGAAGGCCTCCGAAGAGACCCCCGCGCGCACGCCATGGTGGCTCTTGCTGATGCGGCTGGTCGCGGCAGCCATCGTGATCCTGGCGCTGGCCGAGCCGCTTTACGACCCCACGCCGGTGGCGCGCGGCAACGGTCCGCTGGTGCTCGTGGTCGACAATGGGTGGCCGTCGGCGGCGGGCTGGCAGACGCGGCAGGCCGCCATGAACCGGGCGTTGACCGGCGCCACGCGCGACCGCCGGCCGGTGCTGATCGTCGCCACCGCAGAGACCGCGCCGGTGATCACTCAGTTTCTGGACCCCGGCAAGGCGCTGAAGGCGGTCGAGGACATGGTGCCCCGGCCCTGGCTTCCGGACCGCATGAAGACGCTCGCTCAATTGCAGCAGATGAAGTTCACGACCGGCACGCCCCAGATCATGTGGATGTCGGACGGGCTGGACCACGGCAATGCGCGCCAGTTCTCCGACGGGCTCGCCAAAATCGGCAGCTTGGGCGTGTTCCAGGACGAAGCGGACAAGATGCCGCTTGCCATGCGGCCGCCGGACAACGCCAACACCGGCTTCGGCATCACGCTCGTGCGCCTGCAGGCGGACAATCAGCGCGACGGCCGCGTGGCGGCGCTGGATGCGCGCGGCCAGGTGCTGGAGACCGCGCCCTATCATTTCGGCCTGCGCGCCACCGAGGCGAAGACCGTCATCGCGCTGCCGCTGGAGCTGCGCAACGACACCGTCCGCATCGCAGTGATGGCGCATGAATCGGCAGGCGCGGTGCAGCTCGTCGATGCGCGCTTCCGCCGCCGTCCCGTCGGCATCGTTTCGGGCTCGGCTGCCGATACGGCGCAACCGCTGCTGTCGGATGTTTATTACATCGAACGCGCGCTGACGCCTTATGCGGAGATTCACAAGGGTACGGTGGATCAGGTGCTCGATAGCGGCGTCGCGGTGATCGCGATCTCCGATATCGGCCGGCTGTCGCAGGAAGAGCACGACCGCATCGCCAAATTCGTCGAGGACGGCGGCGTACTGCTGCGTTTCGGCGGGCCGCGGCTCGCGGCGCAATCCGACGATCTCGTGCCGGTCCGCCTGCGCGCGGGCGAGCGCCTCATGGGCAGCTCGATGACCTGGGCTTCGCCGCAGCGTCTCACGCCGTTCGGGGACGAAAGCCCGTTCCGCGGCCTCACCATCGCCAATGAAGTCACCGTTACGCGCCAGGTGCTGGCGGAGCCCTCCGTCGAGCTTGCCGATCACACCTGGGCGCGGCTGACGGACGGCACCCCGCTCGTGACCGGCACGGCCAAGGGGCGCGGCTGGATCGTGCTCTTCCATGTCGCGGCGAGTCCGGGCTGGTCGTCGCTACCGCTGTCCGGCCTTTATGTGGATATGCTGCGCCGCGTGGTCGAACTCTCCGAAGGCGTGCGCGGCGGCGCGGCCGCGGCCAAGACGGGGACCTTCCCGCCGTTTCAGACGCTCGACGGTTTCGGCCATCTGGAGAAGCCCTATCCCGAGGCGACCCCGCTGCGTGCCTCCGAAATGGAAACCGCAACCGTCGGCCCATTGCATCCCCCAGGGCTTTACGGCGTTCAAGGGGCTCTGGTGGCGCTGAATGCGTTTGGATCGCGTTCGGTACTGCGTCCGCTCGAAGTTGGGCGCACGATCTTCCCCTATGCGGGCACCGCGGCGCAGGAGTTGAAATGGCCCATGCTTGAGATCGCCCTTATCCTGCTGCTCGTCGATTCCCTGATTTCGCTCGCGCTTCGCGGCTATATCACGGTGACCGGCCATCGCTTCCGCAAGACGGCGGTGAGGGCGGCAACCGCAATCGTGCTGATGCTGGCTCCGGCTGCGCTGTTGCTATCGGCGATACCGGCCCACGCAGCAGCGGCCCAGGCGCCCAATTTCGGCGACAAGGCCATCGAATCCGCGCTCGACACCAGGCTCGCCTATGTCGTCACCGGCGATTCCGAGGTGGACGCGATGAGCAAGGCCGGGCTTTTCGGGCTTGGCCTCGAGCTCAAGGCGCGCACTGCCTATGAACCGGCCGATCCCGTGGGCGTGGACCTGGATAAGGACAATCTCGCCTTTTATCCGCTGCTCTACTGGCCGATGGCGCCGACCGAAAAGGACCTGTCGCCGGCCGCGGTCGCCAAGGTCGACCAGTTCATGCGCGAAGGCGGCACCATCCTGTTCGACACCCGCGATTCGCCGATTGGCGGCTTGGGCTCGACCGCCTCGCCGGGCGAAGCTGTTCTCAGGCGCCTCCTTTCCAAGCTGGACATCCCCCCGCTTGAGCCCGCGCCTCAGGATCATGTGCTCACCCGCACCTTCTACCTGCTCAAGGAGTTCCCCGGCCGCTGGAGCGGTGGCCAGGTCTGGGTCGAGGCCCTGCCGCCGGTCGATCCGAAGAACCCGCCCTCGCAGCCGGTTGCGGCGCGCGGCGGCGACGGCGTTTCGCCGATCATCATGGGCGGCAATGACTGGGCGGCCGCCTGGGCCCGGGACGAACGGGGCAATCCGCTCGCGGCGGTCGTGCCGGGGGGCGAGGCGCAACGCGAAATGGCGATTCGCTTCGGGATCAACGTCGTGATCTATGCTATGACCGGCAATTATAAGACCGACCAGGTTCACGTCCCGGCCTTGCTGGAACGGCTGGGGAAATAGGAGCGCCATGTCGTCTTTCGGCATCGCCTTTGCACCGCATCTGCCCTTGTGGCTGCTGGGCGTATTCGGCGGTCTGGCTCTTCTGATCCTCGCCTATTCCGTCTACCGGCAGGCCCACGGGGCCTGGGCGCGGCTGTTCGCCTTCGTCGTCATCATGCTGGCTCTTGCCAATCCGCTCATCGTCAAGGAGACGCGCGAGGGCCTGTCCAACATCGTGGCCCTTGTCATCGATCGCTCCCAGAGCATGGAGATCGGCACCCGCAAGGCCGACGCCGACAAGGCGCTAGCCGCGATGCGCGACAAGCTGAAGGCGCTGAATGTCGAGGTGCGCGAGGCCGAAGTCCGCACCAATGCGGATGCGGGCGATGCAGGCGGCACGGCGCTGTTTTCGGCGCTGAACGCGGCTTTGTCGGATGCACCGCCCGACCGCGTGGCGGGCGCCATCGTCATCACGGACGGCGAGGTGCACGACGCGCCCGATCCCAAGACCTTCCATCCCGGCGCACCGTTCCATGTGCTCGTCACGGGCGCCCCCAACGAGCGCGACCGCAAGCTGACCGTGGTGCGCGCGACCCGCTTCAACATCGTCGGCAAAGAGGCCGAGATCACCTTCCGCATCGACGATTTCGGCGGTTCGGCTGCGGCCAACGCCCAGCTTTCGATGCGCATCGACGGCCTGGACGCCGGCAAGCGCACCGTGCCCGTAGGCAAGGACACCACCATCAAAGTGATTGTCGCCCATGGTGGCGAGAACGTGGTGGAGCTCGAAGCCGCCCCCGGCCCGGCCGAACAGACGCTGCAGAACAACCGCGCCGCTGTCATCATAAACGGCGTGCGCGACCGCTTGCGCGTGCTGCTGGTCTCGGGCGAACCCCATGCCGGCGAGCGCGTCTGGCGCAACCTGCTCAAGGCCGATCCTTCCGTCGATCTGGTGCACTTCACGATTCTGAGGCCGCCGGACAAGCAGGACAGCACCCCGATCAACGAACTTGCCCTGATCCAATTCCCGACGCGCGAGCTGTTCGCGGAAAAGCTCAGCGAGTTCGATCTGGTGATTCTGGACCGCTATCAGAACCGCGACATCCTTCCGCTCGCCTATTTCGACAATCTCGCACGCTATGTCGAAAATGGCGGCGCGCTGCTGCTGGCGTCGGGGCCGGAATTCGCCGACGAGACCAGCATCTATCGCACGCCGCTGGCCGCGGTTTTGCCCGCGCAGCCGACCGGCGAGGTGATCAGCCAGCCGTTCAAGCCGCTCATCACCAAGGCAGGCTTTGCCCATCCAGTGACGCGCGATCTGCCCCAGGGCAATGAATCGACCGAGCTGTTCTCCGAACCCGTTCCCGGCATCAAAGCCGACGACGGGGCTACGCTACCGGGACAGACGGCCTCTGCCGCGCCCGTTCCGCCCGCACCTGCCGCACGGCCCGCGCCGGCTCCTGCCGCGGCTCCCGGTCTGCCTCCGGCCGCCGTAAGCGGCCCGCCCAAGCAGCCCGATTGGGGCCGCTGGTTCCGCGTCATCGCGGCGCAAAAGCTTTCCGGCAACACGGTGATGTCCGGTCCGGGCGACCGGCCGCTTCTCGTGCTCGACCGCGTGCAGAAAGGCCGCGTGGCGCAGCTTCTGTCCGACCAGATCTGGCTGTGGGCGCGGGGCTATGAGAATGGCGGCCCGCAAGCCGAGCTGCTCCGGCGTCTCGCCCATTGGCTGATGAAGGAGCCCGAGCTTGAAGAGGAGCGGCTGACGGCCGAAGTCGCCGGCGGCGAACTGCGTGTCACGCGCCAGACCATGGGCGATCATGCGGCGAATGTGAACGTCATAACGCCGACCGGGAAGACCGAGACTGTGCCGCTTGCGGCCACCAGCCCCGGGAAGTTCACCGGCCATGTGAAGGCGGAAGAGCTGGGCCTCTATCGCATGAACGACGGCTCGCAGAACGCGGTCGCCGCGGCGGGCCCGCTGAACCCGCGCGAGGTGGCCGACATGCGCGCGACCGATGCGATCCTCAAGCCCTATGCCGACGCGACGGGCGGCGGCGTGCAATGGCTCTCCGACGGGATACCGGATTTGCGCGGCGTCGATCAGGGCTCGACCACGCGCGGATCGGGGTGGTTCGGAATCGAACGACGCGGGGCCTACCGGGTGACGAGCGTGGATTCCGACCAGCTGATGCCGCCCTGGCTTGCGCTGATACTGGTGCTGACCGCGATCCTGTTCGCCTGGCGCCGCGAGTCGGTGTGACCGCCCGCTTCACGCCGCCTGGGGCGCAACCCCGCGCTTCAGCGAGAGCGCGAGGATTGCCATGATTGCGGGCGCGAGCGCCAGCACCGCCATGCCCACCGAAAAGCTGCCGGTCGCCTCCTTGAGCAGTCCCGTGAGATACGGACCGATAAATCCGCCCGTGCCGGTCCCCACCGTATTGATCAAGGCGATGCCGCCCGCCGCCGCCACACCCCCGAGATAGGATTGTGGGAGCGACCAGAACGGCCCCTGGAGCGCCATCAGGCTCGCGAGCGCCGCTGTCAGCGCCAGAAACACCACAAGATCGGAGCCTGTGAGGCTCGCCACCAGCAGGGCCGCCATCGCGACGAACGCCGGCGCCACAACGTGCCAGATGCGCTCCCCGCTGCGGTCGCTCGAACGGCCCCACAGGAACATCGCGATCATGGTGACCATGAATGAGAGGGCGACCATGAAGCCCGTGGCGAGATTCGAGAAACCCATCCCGTGCACGATCTGAGGCAGCCACAATTGCACGCCGTAATAACTGATCGCATAACACATGTAGACCACGCCAAGCGCCCAGACGCGCACATCGGCAAGCGCGGCCAAAAAATCGCGATGCTGCGGTTTGTCTTCGATGGCGAGCCGCGCGGCGATGACGGATTTATCGCCGTCCGTGAGCCATGACGCTTCCTTCGGCCCGCTCGGCAGAAGGGCAAGGACGGCGAAGGCGAGAAACGAGGTCGGAGCGCCTTCGAGCAGGAACAACCATTGCCAGCCGTGGAGCCCCGCGATCCCGTCCATTGCAAGGATCAGGCTCGACACCGGGCCGCCGACGATGTTGGCGAACGGAATGGCGAGCATGAAATAGGACACCAGCCGCGCGCGGTACGCCTTTGGGAACCAATAGGTCAGATACAGCACCATCCCCGGAAAGAACCCGGCTTCGGCAATGCCGAGCAGAATGCGCACGGCATAGAAATTGGCTGGCGCCGTGACCAGCGCGTTGCACGCCGACACCGCGCCCCACACCAGCAGGATGCAGAAGATCCAGCGCCGCGCGCCGATGCGGTCCAAGATGAGATTGGCGGGAATCTGGAACAGCGAGTAGCCGAAGAAGAAAATTCCTCCGCCGAGCCCAAACACCGCCGGCGTGAAATTCAGATCGGCATTCATGGTGAGCGCGGCAAATCCGACATTCACCCGATCGATGAAGTTGAACAGATACAGCAGGAAGATGAACGGGATCAGCCGCCGGACGCATTTGGCAAAGACGGCATCGTCGGTCATAAGCTGTCCCCCTGTGCGTCTTCGGGCCGGTTCATCCTTCGACAAGCTCACCCTTCGACAAGCTCAGGGTGAAGAATTGTATTGAAGCATGAGTGAACTCAGAACCGGGCGTTGGCCCATTTGGCGATGTAGTCGAACAGGTTCTTCAGCGAATTGCCATATTGGCCGGGGGTCGTTTCGCAGGGCTTGCAGCCGTCATAGTTCAGGTTCGCCCCTTCGATGACGACATAGTCCTTATCCGCGGCCGGAGAGGTGTCGTACATCATCTCTTCGTCGCGCAGCATGTGATAGGCGCCCATCGCCGCGATCAGCGTCGGCGCCTTGATGTGCTGCACCCCGCACACGGTCGAGTTGTTGTTCGAGCAATGGTCGATGCCGTCGACCGAATTGGTCGAGCGGACGGCATTGGTGGAAAGATAGGACGTGACGGTCAGCATCTTCGTGCCGTCATCGAAGGTGCGGTTGCGCTTGGCCTGCTGCGGATGCGCCGGTTCCAAGCTTTTCACCACCTGCATGACGATGGTGCCGTCGTTTTTCAGGAGCTTCTCCGGCCGCCGCGTGCTCATGATTTCCGGGATGGAGGGGTCCATCTGGTCGAGCCGGGCGGCGCCGGCCTGATCGCTGAACGGCACCAGCACGGCGTCGTCGTCGGGATAGACGCCCTCGCCCGATTTGATGCGATCGCGCAGCGCCAGCACATGGGTGAGCTGCTCGTTCATCACCTTGGATTGCGCCGCGTAATAGCGGGTGCGGAATTCCGGCGCGTAATGCGAGGGGCCGTTCGGATTGTATCCGTTCTTCACGTCGAACGGATCGAGCGAGGAATCGACCGCCACCTTGCCGTTCTGAATCGAAAGCGACGGATTGATGCCGCGCAGCGCCTGCACGCCATCGCCGGGATGGGCCTCGGGAAAGACGATGCCGTCGGCCGGTTTCATGCCGGCGAGTTCCGGCCCGCATTGCGTGATCTTGTTCGGCCCCTGGCAGTAGGAGACGCCGTTCTCGGCCACCGCCTGATAATAGCTCATCAGCGCCGAACCACCCGAATGGCCGACCAGGATCACCTTGGTGATGCCGGGCAGCGTGCGCGCATAATCGACGGCGCGCTTCACATCGAGCGCGATGGGTTCCCAGTCGACGATCGAATCATTGTTTTCGTAACGCGTGTTGAAACAAACTGCCGCGAAACCGCGCTTGGCGAATTCGCGGCAGGCGACATTGTTCAGCATGTTCGCCGAGCGGTGCGCGATCAGGAACGCGATGTGGGGCGCTGCGCCGGAATCGGGTTTCCAGACGGTCGCGCTGACGCGTCCCAACTGGACGAAATCGGGTTTGGCCTGAGCGTTGGCCGCCGTGCTCGCGGCAAGAGTGGCCGCGATGGCGAAAAACGAAACCATCGGAAATTGTCCAAAACGCATGACTATTGCTCCCTTGGCGCGCAGCATTTCTTACCTCTCTCTTCTGCAGAGGTCGAGCAGCGCAACGGCTCGGAAGGGGGGCCTCACCCTCTTCCAGCCGCCGCAAGGCCAAAACGTGGGGATTTCCGGGGGCGGCCGGAAGCGCGGCTTTGGATGGTAGCGTCAGTGACATCAGCCGGTCCCCGCCTTGCCGCTGGGACCGGCTAGACGATTCCGTCAGAAATTTCCGGCAACTTTGGGCGTGCCGAGATCGATCACGGCGCGCCGGTTTTCAGGCTCCCGCACGCCCGGTCCGGTTGGGATCAGCGGGTCATCGAAGCTGCGGCCGACCGTCATGATATCCGTCGCGTTCATGCCGAGTTGCACCATCTGGTTCTTCACCGCTGCCGCGCGGCGTTCGGACAGAGCTTGGTTATAATGATGCGAGCCCACCGTATCGGTGTGTCCGGTGACCGTGATGCGCGCCGCGCCGTTCTTCTTGGCGGTATCCACGGCAGCCGCGATGACATTGCGCGCTTCGGGCGTGATGTCCGATTTGTCGAAATCGAAGAACACCATGAAGTTGCGCACGATCACGGGCGCGGGAGCCGGTGCGGGCGCAGGCGCCGCTTCGGCGACCATCGGAGGAGGCGGCTGTTCTGGCGGCACAGGAGGCGGCGGCGCCGTCAGCTCGGCCCTCAGGCTCGGACAGTTCGGGTCGGCCTGACGATCTTCCGCAAGATGTCTGCACGCCACATCCCTGACGGTGGTTGTGGAATCGTGCGCTTCCAGGAGGTGATCCGGAATGTATCCCTTGCCGCCTGCAGCAGCCTGACGGTAGAGCATATCGGCTTGCTCGACCTGACCGTGCTGCCGCAAGGAATCGGCCATATTGAATTGCGCCAGAGGATTGCCGGGATGATCCTGGTAGTCGTCGTAGAATTGCTTATCGGCCTCGGCAATATTCCCTTGGACGAGGGCATCCACGCCTTTCTTGCCGAGCCCATCCCGGTCATGTCCCTTGTCTTCAAGGGCATATGCGCTGGCACTCAATAAACTCAGCATGAGGACCGTGCAGGTTAAAGCACCCTTCCTATGCATCTTTCTCATTGTGCACCTTCTGCGGATGCAGCCATGCTTGGCCTTGACGTAACGGCACCCGCGCCTTTCGCTTTTACACAACGCGCCGAAATTATTTCGGTTCTGGGTTGCGTGTGCCGGCGCGGCCGCGTTTGGCCACGGCGGCGATTAAGCCTCGCGCATGCGGCCTGAGAGTCAGATGCGATAACGGACGAGCTTGCGCCAGAAGCGCGAGGTTACTAAATGCCGCCGTCGCCGGGTTTGACGGAGAGGAATCCGTCCGGCGGTGGAGGCCCAAGCCGCGTCCCGTTCGCGAGCACGCCGGCCGTCAATTGCCCGCCGCGTGTACCATCCTTCAGCGGATGGAATCGATCAATGTTAAGGTTAATGCGTCGGCATTCTTTACAGTTCCTTCCTCGAGAGAATCCATTGCCTTGAATGTATTCAGTTTTTGGCAGTGGCACAGACCTTGCCTTACAGGCTGTGTAGGGCCAAACCCGCCGTTCTGGCGGAGAAATTTTCACGACGTTGCGGGACATCCTGGGGTGGCTCTCGGTCGCCGCGTAAACACATGGGAGTACTAGTGGTATGGTCATGAATCCAGTGAGGGTCCTTCTCGCTGCTGCGCTGGTCACAAGCATCGCCTCTGCTGCGAATGCGACGACCATCAACTACAGCGATTTCTCCAGCGTCGCCGGATTGACGTTGAACGGGGATGCGGCGCAGGCGGGATCGGTCCTGCGCGTCGTGCCGAGCGCCGACACCCAGGCAGGCACTGCCTATTCCAGCACCGCGGTGCCCTTGAACGCCTCAACCAGCTTCAGCACCTCGTTTGAATTCCTGGTCACGACAGACCCCAGCAGCGGGCTTGGCGTACCGGACGGATTTGCGTTCCTCTTGCAGCGCGATGCCGCGGGGGCCCATGCGCTGGGGGCCGGCGGCCAGGGGCTTGGTTATGTCGGACTTTCGCCAAGCGTGGCGGTGGTCTTCCGCGGACGAGGCCCCTCTTTCATTGGGGTCATCACGGGCGGAACCGATCCGGCAAATCTGTCGAATCCCTTCGATCCGCCTGGTTCGACGAGCTTCGGCACCGACGGTGCGTTCTATGAGCAGAACGAATTCGCCTGGATCGATTATGACGCCGGCACCCATCTGCTGGATGTCTATCTGTCAACGACGTCGGTCAAACCGGGCGCTGCGGTGATGGAAGCAAGCCTGGATCTATTCGGCGAGCTGAATTCCCACGCCCATGTCGGCTTCAGCGCCGGTAATGGCGGGGCTTTCGGGAGTCAGGACATTCTGAACTGGTCCTTCACGTCCGATGCGGTGACAGTGCCGGAACCGTCCTCGCTTGCTCTTTTCGGGGCGGGTCTGTTGTCGCTGTTTGGTTTCGCGATGCTACGCAAACGCGCTGCGTAAGCCGGATAGCAAACGCATACGCAAAGGGGCTGTCCGACGGGACAGCCCCTTTTGTTTTTCGGAAGGTAACGTTTCTCAGATTCCGCCGTCGCCGGGTTTGACGGAGAGGAATCCGTCCGGCGGTGGAGGCCCAAGCCGCGTCCCGTTCGCGAGCACGCCGGCCGTCAATTGTCCGCCGCGCGTACCGTCCTTCAGCGGATGGAATTCGATGGTGATCTTGTCGCCCGGCTTGACGGTGTCGGCGCGCCAGCCCGCACGGCTGTCCTGCGCGATGGACTGCATCTCGAAGCCCCATTCGCGCGGCGTTCCCTTGTCGTCCATCGCCATGATGTGGATCCAGACATGCGGGTTGGTCCATTCATATTCCTTCACCGTGCCGGTGACGGTCGCGAACTTGTCGCGGTCGAACATGGCAAAGGAATGATGGGCGAACGCAGGGACCGCCAAACACAGCGCCGCACCCGCCAACACCAGCGTCTTGAACATCATCGGCAGTCTCCAAACGGTCTTTGCAAAACCTTACTGGCCCGGCTGCTGCTGGGCGCTTTGCGCCTGGGCGGCGGCACGGGCGCGCGCCGCGCGGGCTTCCGGGAAGACGGCGGCGGGATTGGCCGGCGGGCCCAGATGCTGGCCGCTGGCGAGATTGGCGCTCATCAGCTGACCGCCTCTGCTGCCGTCCTTGAGCGGATGGAATTCGATCGAAATCTTGTCGCCCGGCTTGACCGAATCGGGTTTCCAGCCTACCGCCGCGTCCTGCGCGATGGACTGCATCTCGAAGCCCCATTCGCGCGGCGCACCGGCGGAATCGGCCGCCACCACATGAATCCAGACATGGGGGTTGGCCCATTCATATTCTTTCACCGTGCCGGTGATGTTCACCACCTTGTCGCGGTCGAACATGGAAAAGGAATGGTGCGCGAGGGCGGGCGCCGCAAACGAGAGCAAGGCGCCAGCCAAAACCATCGTCTTGACCTTCATGGTGAGCCTCCGATTTGCAAACCAATCAATCCTGCGCGCCCGGGCGGCGAACCGGACCGCCGAGCTTGGTCCCATTGGACAGCACCGCGGAGACCAGCTGGCCGCCGCGCGAACCGTCCTTCAGCGGATGGAATTCGATGGAGATCTTGTCGCCGGGCTTGACCGAATCGGCTCGCCAGCCGCCGGCCATGTCGGCTGCGATGGCCTGCATCTCGAAGCCCCATTCGCGGGGCGTGCCGCTCGCATCGGCGGCCATCACATGAATCCACACATGGGGATTGGTCCACTCATACTCCTTCACCGTGCCGGCCATGGTGACCGATTTCTCGCGGTCGAACATGGAGAAGGAGTGATGGGCGAAAGCGGGCGCGGCGATGCAAAGAGCGATCCCGGCCAACGCAAGGGTCTTCATGGTCATCGCAAGTCCTCCCGGCTTTATGGTTTTTCAGGGCGCCTTGGGCACCGGCAGACGCGCGGCCTGGGCCTGGAGCGAACGCCCGTCGGCCAATGTCGCGGTCAGAAGTTCGCCGCCGCGGGAGCCGTCCCGCAGCGGATGGTAATTGACCGAAATCTTGTCGCCCGGTTTGACGATGTCGGGACGCCAGCCGCCGGAGGTGGCCTGCGCGACCGCCTGCATCTCGAACGCATATTCGACAACCTTGCCGGCATCGTCGAGCGCCATCACGTGCAGCCAGACATGGGGATTGGTCCATTCCAATTCCTTCACCGTGCCCACCTTGGTGATGGTCTTGTCCGGATCGAACATGGCGAAGGAATGATGGGCGTTGGCGTGACCGGCGAGGAGCGGCAGCAACAGTCCACCCAATGCCGCTGACAGTGCCAGGGCTTTCACTTTCATCGAGGCGCCTCCCTAAGGCATGACATAATCTTGGTAACCGCTATAATAGCAGGTGAATATAGATCGCGCGACACCTGCGGAGGAGACGATGCGTCGATTTGCCTTAACGGTTGCAGCACTTCTGGTTTCGGGCATGGCGGCCGCGCCGGCCCAGGCTGCCTGGTCGTATTACGCCTGCCCGGGCGACAATTTTGCCTCGCAATTTCCCGATAAGCCGGTACGGGCCGATTTCCGCTTCTCCATGCCGCGTCACGGCCTGGCGCTCTCGGCGCATACCTATACGGCGACGGTGGACAACATCATCTACAAGATGACGGTGGCCGATTATTCGGACCGCGCGATGGACGGCGCCAGCATCCTGGAAGAGGCGATGTTCCAGCACACGGAGGCCGACGACCACGGCCTGCGCAACGGCAAGATCGTGGGCAACGACATATCCCGCATCGAGCCGGTGGTTCGCGGCGCGACCTATGGCCGGCGCATCACCATGGACCTTCCCAACAATGGCGGGCGCAATCTAACGACGTTCTATTTCCGCGACGGCCATCTCTATGAACAGTCGGTGCAGATTCTTCCGGCCAATGGCGATTACGGCTCGCCCAACGGCTCGCGCTTCGTGGAGTCGCTGCTGTTCAATCTGACGCGCCTGTCCGATGAGGCCGGCGGCGTTCCGCCGAACATCGAGGGCTGCGGCACGCAGATCAAAGCCTTCACGTTCAAATAGCGGAAATCTCAGCCCAGCTTTGCCGATGGGGCGGAGACTGCGCAATCGATGCGGGCGCGCTTCACTTCGCCCGAGAGCGTGATCAGCGCGTTCGGTTTGAGCGCGAGCCCGAGCACGCGGTTGGGATCGACGGGCCCCGGAAAGCGGACGCGGCCTTTCGGCAGCCGGGCAAATCCGACCCTGACGTAATAGGGCTCGTCGCCGACCAGGACGACCGCGTCGTAATCGAGCTTCCGCGCCTCGTCGATGCCATGCTGCATCAAGGCTATGCCGATACCGCGGCCTCTGAGTTGGGGTTCGACGGCGAGCGGCCCCAGCAGCAACGCCGGACGGCTGCCCACGGAGATGGGCCAAAACCGGACCGAGCCGAGCAGCCGGTGCGATTCCTTGTCTTCGGCGACGAACGAAAGGAGCCCTTCGGGGAAAACCCCCTCGCGCAAGCGATAGGCTGTCTTCGCAAAGCGCCCGGGGCCAAAACCAAGGTCGACCAGACGTTCGACGCCCTCGCCATCCTCTTCCCGTTCGGCCCTGATCGTCCACATGGAGCCCCCTATAGCCCAAAGACGCGGCGGCGTTCCACTGTCCGCTTATGGGCGATTTGGCCGAAAATCGGCGTTCCGCTTGCCGATTTTCCGCTTGCCCTTCTTCCCTCCTTCACCCTTTGCTAACCAAAGAGGCCCTACAAGCGTGACCGGGAGCGCACCTTAAGGCGCAATTTGACCGTGAACACGTAGGCGGATGCGGCTCAGGATCAACCCAACCGGATTAGGTCCCTTGTGCGCCCTCATTGTCGAGGACAATGAGCATATGCGCATATTGCTCCGTACACTGCTGAAAGCCTTCGGCATCCGCGAAATCCACGAGGCCCAGGAAGGCAGCGAAGCCCTTGCCTTTCTGAAGGTGAGAAGGCCCGATTTCGTGCTGACCGATTTCGCAATGGCGCCGATGGATGGGATCAGGTTCACCAAGGCCGTGCGTGCGCTTCCCGACCGGGCCGATTGCGTGCTGCCGATCATCATGGTGACGGGCTACACCGAGATGAAACGGGTCGAAGCCGCCCGCGATGCGGGCGTGACCGAGATTCTCGCCAAGCCGGTGACGGCGGCGGGCTTGTTTTCGCGCATCGAGGAAATCGTGCTGAGGCCGCGTCCATTCGTGCGCACGCCGAATTATTGCGGTCCCTCCCGGCGCCGGCACAACAATCCCGACTTCATCGGCCCCTGGCGGCGCAAGGACGACGCCGACAAAGGCCGCGAGATGGTTTCGGTCGAGTCCGCGGCCGAATAGGCGGCTTCCCACGCCATCCGTTTGCCCTTTGTTAAGCGTGTTTCGCAGCCGTTAAGCGCGTACGCTCCACGTACATGCGGCTTTTCATGGCTCCTTAAGCTCCCGGCTTAATAGTGACCGACGCTCGCCGGGAAACAAACGCGCCCATGTTCCAGATCATTGGCATCGTGCTTCTGTTCGCCATGGTATTCGGCGGCTATGTCTGGTCGGGCGGACATTTTGAAGTCATCATCGAATCGCTCCCGCACGAAATGATGACCATCGGCGGAGCGGCGGTGGCGGCTCTTCTGCTCGGCAATTCCATCGGCGACGTAAAGAAGACGGTCACCGAAATGGGTAAGGCCTTCGCCGGCCCCAAATGGAAGCAGGCCGACTACCGCGATCTTCTGTGTCTTCTGTTCCTGCTGACCAAGACGATGAAGATGAAGGGCATGATCGCGCTCGAAGCCCATATCGAGAAGCCGAAGGAATCCTCGATCTTCAAGCGCTATCCGCGCATCGAGAAGGACCATTTCGCGCTCGATTTCATCTGCGACACGCTGCGCATGATGACCATGAGCCTGGAAGACCCCCATCAGGTCGAAGACGCCATGGAGAAGCAGCTCGAAAAGCACCATCACGAGGCGCTGGTGTCCTCGACCGCGCTTCAGACCATGGCGGACGGCCTGCCCGCGCTCGGCATCGTCGCCGCCGTGTTGGGCGTCATCAAGACCATGGGCTCGATCACCGAGCCGCCGGAAATCCTCGGCGGCATGATCGGCGGCGCCCTCGTCGGCACCTTCATGGGGGTGTTCTTAGCGTATGGCCTGGTCGGTCCGATCTCCACGCGCCTTAAAGGCATCGTGGACGAGGACGCACAGTTCTATCACGTCATCCGCGATATTCTGGTCGCGCACCTGCATGGGAATTCGGCGCAGGTGTCGGTGGAAATCGGGCGCGGCAGCGTGCCTTCGACGTCGCAGCCGACCTTCCAGCAGCTGGAAGAAGCCCTCAACGCCATCCCGGCCGACGCGTCGTAGTCTTTTCGATCGCCCCATGGGCGGCGGCTGAAAAGAACGTCGCGAGCGCCCCGGCGAGCACGCCCAGCGGAACGGCATAGACCACGTCCATGTCCGAGCCCGCGACCACGATGACGGTCACGCATAATCCCGTCCATTGCGCCAGATTGAACCGCATGAAGCTTCCCCGTTTTCCCGCAAGCGAGGCTAACGCCCGCCGCCGCCCGCGCGAAGCCGATGCTTAAGAAAGGGTTAAAAGGGGGGAGAGGCGTTTCAAAATCGGGCCCGCGATTGCAGCCACTATCGGACGTCGCCGCAATCGGCATTGTGCCAGTGATATTGTTCTTTCATGGTGAGGCCCGGAAACGTCCAGTCTACATCGACGCTGTCCGCCAATGCGGGGCCCGATCCCGTCAGAACCAGATGATAGCGTCCATGCACCGCTTGCATGGGCATCCCCTGCACCGGCGCGGGAACGGAGCAAACAATTTCGACCTCGCGATCCGACGACGTTTCGGACACGACCGTCTCTGTGCAAGCGCCGGCCGGATGCCCTGCCGGATCGAGCAACGCCACGAGATGATAGCCCCAGTTGGGGTCGCGGATGCACAATTGCCGCTCCTGACGGTCGGGAGAAGGATGGCTCTCGCTATACTTCTTTCCCTCCTCAACAAGATTGGCCGGCAATGTCGCGACCATTAATTGGGACTCGCCGGCGAAATCGTAGAGGCCCGGCCGAAAGCCCCACGCACCGGTTATCGCCGGAGCGGCCGTCATCGCGGGACTGGCCGTTATCGCGACGCATGTTGCCGCGAAAATGACCTTGCCGGCTCTTATCATTTCGGCGCAAATCCTATTCCCGCGGCATCAATATATCAGACGTTTGCGACGGCTTCGACGCAAGGGCCGGAGGTAAGCAGCCCGGGGAGGCAATGAAATCGCCCCCCCCCCGCTCCCGCGCAAAAGGGGAAGGATCGTTGGGTCGTGTGGAGGCCACCCGGGCACTTTCGGTAGGCCCTGGGCATGGCTACACTACAATGGGCACAATGGAAGGGCCCGAGCTCCGGGAGAAGCAATGTCCGCTTTTTTGCCTCGCAACTTTATCGCCGGGGCGGCCCTCATTGCCGCGTCGGTGCTTATGACGGCCGCATCCGCACGGACTGCCGAGACGATTCCCGATTTCGCCTCGATAAATTTCGGCTGGCAGACCAATGAAGAAGACTGGCAGCCGGTCGCGGACAGTCCCAATCACGGGCCGATCCGGAACGATCCGGCCTATCCCTTCGTCAACAACGCCGACGGCAATCGCACCCGCACCCAGGTCACGGTGCGCGTCACCAACACCCAGGACCCGATCCTGAAGCCCTGGGCGGCGGCAGAGATACAAAAGACCAATGAGGAAATCCTGCGCGGTGAACACCCCATCCCGTTCACGGCGCAATCGCGCTGCTGGCCGGGGGGCACGCCGGCGCAATCGCTCTATCCGTTCGAGCCGGTCTATTTCGTCCAGACGCCGAAGGAGGTCTGGATGATCTGGCAGCGCGATCACGTCGTGCGCCGCGTGTTCCTGACCGATCGCCATTCCGCCAAGGTCACGCCGTCCTGGTTCGGCGAATCCATCGGCCATTACGAGAACGGGGACACGCTGGTAATCGACACCGTCGGGGTCGCCGGCGGCCACAACCGCTTCATCGACAATTTCCGCACGCCGCATACCGACAAGATGCACGTGGTCGAGCGATTCACCATCCATCCGGATGGGCGCGGGATGACCGCCGTCGCGACCGTCGAGGACCCCGATACATTCAACGGACCGATCACCATGGGGAAGGAGTGGTTCAAGGTGGACCTGCCGATGCTGGAAACGGTGTGCCCCGAGAACAACGAGGATTTCTTCCACCAGAACCTGTTTCCGATTCCGCAAGCCGACAAAACGGATTTTTAAAAGTAACTCCATCCGCCCCTTGAGGGGAGGCTTGTTTTAGAAAAAAGAAGGGCCCGCGGCGTGCCGAGGGCCCTTCCATTGTCAGACCGCGGGTCCGGTAAGACCCGCTTTATCGTCGAGTTATGCGCCGGAAATCCCGGCACAGGCGACGATCCAGCGAGCCGCCACGGAAACCCATGGGAATAGACAATGAGACACTGGATCACCTCCTTTCGTTACGTTGCGGAACCGGAAACGTAGGGGGCGGTGCCCGTTCCCGCAAGGGCCGCGCCCTCACTTTTTTATCTAATCGCGGGGCGGCACCCGCGGTCGCCCGCTCGCGCGACTCGCCAATCTGAGTTAGCGTTCGTCCCGTCTTTCGCTGTCCTTTTTCGGGGGGGAACGCGGCGGCGGTCCGATGGCGTGTGTCATCTCGCGGGGGGCATGCATGAGCGATACGACCCAGACTCAAGGGGCCTCCGCCCCCGTACCGAAGGGCACGCCGCCGGACCCGTTGCCCGGTACGCCGGGGTCCGTGCCGCCCTCCGTAACGGCCTTCGCGCAAAAGGTCGAGGATATCCAACCCGGAAAACTCGATTCGACGGGAATTCCCATTGTAAGGGTCTACGCCCGGCGGATCCCCCGCTACGCCGTTTACCAGACCGAGGCGCGGGCCTCGGTCCAATACGGCAATGAAGACACGCTTGCCTCCGCGCAGCGCAAATCGATGGCGCCCCTCAATGTCCTCCGTGCCCAGATCGATGCGCTGGTCGACGGCTGGCGGAAGAGCCGCCTCGACAAAGCGAAAGGCTATGATTCGCGTGTCGCCGCGGCGCTGATCCTGTGCCTGGAGGATGACGTCAACAGCGCCCAGGCGAGCCTGACGGACATCAAGAACGATGTTCTGGCCGAGCGGAATTCCTGGGGCAGGCTGCAATATCTGCTGTCCGCCAGTCTTGTCGCCCTCGCCATTGCTGCCGTGCTTGCGCTTGCCTGGGCCGCGTCGGTCGATTTTGCGTGCAGCGGCCCGCCAGCCATCGCGACCGGGCATCCCTTGCTCTTCCCGCTTTTGACGGGCCTCTGGTACATCGTTCTCGGCACTGTCCTGGGCTTCATCGGCGGCGTACTGGGATTTGCAATCGCGTTCGGGTCTGCGAAATCAGCTGCGTGGGCGTGGCTCCAGCGCCGCGGACTGATCCTCGCATCTCTCACGACCGGCCTTGTCGTGCTGCTTCTCGGGGCGGCGGTGTGGGTGGTTGCTTCCTGCCCAAGCCCGCACGATTTTTCCCAAATGCCGCTCTCGCTCGGCATGAGCATCTGGATCGGGGGAATAGGCGGGGTGGGAGGCGCTTTTTTCTCCATCGCACTGGGCACGATGCAGCGGACGGTGGCTACGAGTCTCAACCCCAGAGACAATCTCGCCGATGCTGCCCTGCGCGTCATCGTAGGCCTCATCGGCGCCTGGGTGCTCGTTCTCATGCTGCGGGCCAACCTGCTCCCGAATTTTCAGATCGGTGATCAAGCGCTCACCGGAACCAAGGCCACCGTCGAAATCACGCTCTTGATCGGGTTTCTCGCCGGGTTCCTGGAGCGGCTGGTCCCCGACCTTCTGGAACGGAAGGGAGACGACGGCATCAAGCAGGCCGAAGACAAAGTCAAACAGGCCGAGGAACGGGCCAAGAAGGCGGAAGAGGCTCTCAAGGCTGCGGCGGACCTGGCCGGAAAGCACGAAACCGGTCAGCATCCGTCCGGCGAAAGCACGCTTGAGGGCGGGCAAGCCACGCAGCCGGGCGGCTGATCACCGCGAAGGTTCGCGCACGGTGAAGCCCGCCGATTCCAGGCTCGCCTTTATCTCGTCCGCGTGTGTCGAATCGCGGGCTTCGATGACGAGGCCGAGATCGGCCGATTTCGCCGAAAGGCCCGTCATCAGCCGGTTGTGCGACACTTCCAGAATGTTGCCGCCCGCATCGCCTACGATGCTCGCAATGCGCGCGAGCCAGCCGGGACGATCCTCGATGGTCACCAGCAGCGAACGGATGCGGCCTTCGCGCGCAAGCTCGCGCAGGATCACGTTCGACAACAGCCGCATGTCGATATTGCCGCCCGAAACCACCACGCCGACTTTGCGGCCCGCAAACAGCGCGGGGTTGGCAAGTACAGCCGCAAGAGCGGCAGCACCTGCGCCCTCGGCCACGGTCTTCTCGATCTCGAGCAGCTTCACGATGGCGGTTTCGATGCCGGCTTCGCTCGCGAGCAGAACGTCGGCGACAAGTGCCGCGATCACCGGCTTCGCGATTGCGCCCGGCTCCTTCACCGCGATGCCTTCGGCGATGGTCTGGCCCGCGCAGGGCAACCCGTCTCCGGTCAGCGCATTGTGCATGGCCGGATAGGCCTCCGATTCCGCGCCATAGATGCGGATGTCGGGGCGAAGCGCGTGGGCCGCAATCGCCATACCGGAAATCAGCCCGCCGCCGCCGATGGGCACGACCAGCATTTCGATCTCTGGCGTTTGGCCGAGGAATTCGAGCGCCGTCGTCCCCTGCCCCGCGATCACCAGCGGATCGTCGTAAGGATGCACCAGCGTCAATCCGCGCTCGGCGGCGAGCTCTTTCGCCCGCGCATAGGATTCGGAAAGGCCCGCCCCTTCGATCACGACGTCGGCGCCGAAATCGCGTGTGTGCTTGACCTTGGTGAAGGGCGTGCCTTCGGGCATCACGATGGTGGCAGGCACGCCCAGGCGCCCCGCATGATAGGCAACGCCTTGCGCATGATTGCCGGCCGACATGGCGATGACGCCGCGTTTGCGCTCGTCGGCGGAGAGCGACAGCAGCTTGTTCAGCGCGCCCCTTTCCTTGAACGACGCGGTGAATTGCAGGTTCTCGAATTTGAGGAAAATCTCGCAGCCCGCGATTGCCGAAAGCGTGCGCGAATGCCGCGCCGGCGTGATTTCGACCGCGCCCGCGATTGCCCGCGCGGCGGCTTCGATGTCGGCAAACGTCACGGGGAAGGATGCTGTCATACGCGATCGGCCCGAATTGTCGGGCCAAGCCTGGGGTCTTAGGCGTCCGCGCGCAAGCGGGGATGCGCCGGCGCCGCGTGCGAAACCTTCGGTTAAGCGGGTGCGGGCATGATGGGACGTTGAACCCGGAGGTATTGTTGTGGTCGCGCTTTCCCCTTCCGATCTGCCGCCGCGTGTGGTGCAGGACAGGAAATCCCCCCGCAAACGCACGCTGCTGGCAGGTCGCTGCGTCTATGGCGAGCCGCCGCAGTCAAAGGATTGCCGCATCCGCGATCTGTCGGCCGGCGGGGCGCGGATTACGCTCTCGCGCGGCGAATGCGTACCGACGCGTCTGTTCCTGATAGAGCGGCGGACGGGTGTGGCCTATGAGGCGCGTGTCGCCTGGATCAAGGCGACGGATTTCGGGCTGAAATTCCTGCGCGCGATCGATCTCGAGGGCGAGGTTCCGGCCGAACTCGGATTCCTCAACCGCATCTGGGCCGACTTCCGCTCGCCTCTGGCAGGAATGGTGGATTAGCCGAGTTTGCATTCAGCAGACAAGCACACCCTTCGACAAGCTCACCCTTCGACAGGCTCAGGGTGCGGACGTTTATTTTCCTCATCCCGAGCCTGTCGAGAAACGCTTCCCGATTCCACACCCGTCCGTATACGGACAAATCGCGCCTTACTTCGCCAGCGGATCGGGGCGCACCTGGAAATGCACCACTTTGCTGGTCTGGCCCTTGCCGCCTTCGATGTGGGTCGGCGCGCGGTCGGAATAGGTTGACCACAGGCCGCGGCCTTTCCAGCCGGCATTGGCGTCGTCGATGCGGCCGTCCATGCCCTTCGCGAAATAGCCGATCGGATAGGGCACGCGCATCACGACCCATTTGCCGTCGACCAAGGCGTCCAATGAATCGGACTCATTGCCCGTCGCAATCGGCGTGTTCTTGCCGAGGCCCGAAGTGTCGTACTGATCGACCCAGTTGTAATAGGGCGCTTCGGCGGATGCCCCAACCGTCCCCTTGGGCAGGCCGTCGAATTCCGGCCCCGGCATCTGATAAAGCCGCCAGCCTTCCGCGCAATTCTGCGGATCGGCCGCGGCGGGTCCGTTCAAGGGCCCTTTGCACAGCCTGCGGTCGAAGCTCGCGAGATGGCCGCTCGCGAGCACCGTCCACACCACGCCGTCCGTCGTGATGTCCATGCCGCGCGGAGAGAAGCCCTGGCCGGACGTCGGCACCTTGCTGGTCTTGAACGGCACTTCATAATATTCGGCGAGCTGGGTTTTCGGGTCGTAACGCACGACGGCGCCGGGGAAGCCTGTCGCCGAGCCCCAGATGGTGCCGTCCGCGGGATTGGGCGCAACGCCATAGAAGCCGGTGTTGACGCGCTTGTCCTTGCCGGGGGCGACGGGCTGGTTCGGTTCGGTCCAGCCGATGTCGCGCTTGCCGTTGGCGTTGGTGTCGATGATGAAAGGCGACCAGCCTTGGGCTGCCTGCTCGTCATGGGTCTGTTCGTATTTCTTCGCATCGAACCAGCCCACGGCCTGATTTTGCGCGCTGCCGCTGAACCACAGCACGCCGTTGCTGTCGAACTGGAGATGATGCGTGGAGAAGCAGAGATCGATCATGGTGATCTTGCGCGTCTGCGGATCGTAAAGCTCCGCCTGCCGCCCGGAGCGCCCGAGCGGGAACACCTTGGCGGAAGGATGATTGGAACCCTCCTTGCAGAACGCCGGATTGGCGGCCGGACGGATACGCGCCGTCACCCACAGGCGGCCTTTCTCGTCGAACATCGGGTTGTGGATGGAGGTGTGGCTGTCCCAGATCTGCTCCGTGCCCCAATAGGGCGATTCGTTGAAGATGGGATCGTTCTTGGTCGTGGGCGTCTTGGGATCGCGATATTCCGATTTGATCAGCCCGGACTTGTTGTCGACCGGATCGAGCCAGGGGATGAAGTCCGAGCTTTCTTCAGGCGAGCCATAGATGATGCCGTGCGCATTCACGGTCGGATTGCGCCGGTCGGTGGAAATCTCGTCATGCAGATAGGCCTGGGGCGTGTTCCAGTCCCATTCGGTGACGACGATGTTGCGTTCCTTGCCTTGCGGGCGCGAGGGATCGGATTTCGGCAATTCGCCCTTGGCCACGCGGTCCGTCCAATCGCCGAACGCGGCGAGCGCGCGCTGGGTGTCGAAGCGGCCGATGGCGTTGACCATGTTGCCGCTCGCCTGGCCGGACTGGATGCGCCGTTCCCACGCGGCCTGGCCGGTATCGAAATGGCCGAGCTGCTGGGGAATGGTGCGGGTCGCCTTGTCGCCCAATTGATGGCAGGCGACGCAGCCATCGGTCTTCAGATATCTGAGCCACAGCGCCTGGTCGGGCATGGTTTGCGACATGTTGTTGCCCGAAGGTCCGGTGCCGGGGAACAGACTCTTATCCGGCACCTTGACCATCGAGTACCAATAGATCGCCGGATAATATTGCGCCGCCGCGGTGCGGTTGGGGGCGGTCAACGCCTTCAAGTCCAGCTGCTTTCCGGGCGCGGCTTTCACCTTGGGCGAATCCACCAGCCCATAGCCGCGCACCCAGATGTCGTAATTGCCTTTGGGAAGATCGGGCAGCACATAGCGGCCCTGGTCATCGGTGACGACGATCTTCACATATTTCGTCGGCAGGTCGCGGGTTTCGGCGATCACCCACACACCGGCTTCGGGTCCCTTTGCGCTGGTAACGACACCACCGATGTCGTCGGCATCCAGGCGCACCTGCGCGAAGGCGGCTGTCGGACATGCCGCAAACGACAACGCAGCGGCGCACGCACTCAGCATGGCAATGGATGCTCTCCTGGTGCTCATCGTCGGTTCCCCTGATCGGTTGAGGTCAATAATTTACGCCATTCTGGGCACGCGGACGAGCCCCGCACGAAAAGAGTGTTGGCGGGTACCGGCTTTCGGGATCAGCGCTTCTTCTTTTTCGGAACGATGCGCAGTCCGTTGGGCTTGCGGTATTCGCTGCGATGGCCGAGCCGGACTTCCTTGGCGAAACGCTTTTCCTTGGCCTTCGAGCCGAAGACCTGACTTACCTTGCCCTTCTTCTTGACGATCATGTAGCCGCCCTTCGTCATGGTGAAGGGCTTCTTCAAGAGTCCGAGATGATCGAATTTCGTTCCGGGCGGATGCTTGAAAGGTTCGAACCAGGAGGGGTGCAGGAAATTGGACATCTGGATGCCATCGACCAGGAAGGTATCCTCTTCCACCGGATCGCACATTTCATAGGCGTATTCCGTGCCGTCGTCGGCTTCCGCCCACAGATTCGCGACCGGGTCGATGGTCATTTCGAACAATTCGTGGCAGGCCGTGACGCTGACGAGTTCATTGTCTTGAAGCGTCGTTTTCACGAAAATCTTCGAGACGGGCTGACCGTCCTTGGTCAGATCGTGATAGCCCAGTGCGCCGGCCGTATCGGCGTCATCGAAGTATATGAACTGCCAATCGGAGGGTTTTGCGGTCTTGGTATTGTAGAGCTTTACCGGATAACCCCAGATCGGAAGAAAGTGCTGGTCGAAGCATTTTTGGAGGGCCGCAGTGAGCGCATCGAACGGCACTCCGAGATCGACGGTAGCCATGTTGATGCAGGCGATATTGACGGTGCCGCCTTGCCCGGCTTGCGCGGCATGAATGATGTTCATCGCACCCTCCTCCTCTTCGCAACTGCGCAACAATACCGGGGCCCCTCGCGTTACGCCACCGGCGCGAGCGGAGTTTCCTGACAATCGCGCGCGCCATGACGCAGCGCGGGCGTACCATAACGGACGGTTTCGCGCCGATGCCCGATTTCGCAGCTTCCGCTAAGCGTTCAGCCGCACCCTCCAGAAGGGCTTCAGAGCTTCGAGAACGACCAGCACCAGGATACCCGCGCCAAGCGTCAAGCCGAGGTCGTCCGCGTGCAGCGGCCCGAAGCGGAACAAATCTCTTGCCACCGGCCACAACAGGGTCAGGCTCAAAATTCCGGCAACCGCCAGGAGCACGATCTTGAGGGCGGGATTCGGCCGCGTTATCGCGGTGAGGAGCGAGGTGCTGAACGAACGGTTGACGAAGATGAGGGCGACGATGGCGGTGACCAGCGAAAAGAACGAAAGCGCCCGGACCTCGTTGTCGGGCATTCCCCTTCGATGGCCGATCACATAAATCGCGGCGACCAGCACGAAGGCCAGGGTTCCTTGCAGCAGGCCCCAGACAATCGAGCGGCCCGAAAACAGAGGTTCGTCCGGGGCCCGCGGCGGGCGGCACATGATGTCGTCCTCTTCCGTCTCGGCCTCGAAGACGAGCGAACACACGGGGTCGATCACCATCTCCAGGAAGGCGATGTGGATGGGGCTGAAGATGATCGGGAGCCCGAACATCAAAGGCAGCAAGGCGAGGCCCGCGATGGGCACATGCACGGCAAAAATGAACGCCATAGCCTTGCGCAGATTGTCGTAGATCCGGCGCCCCAGCCGGACGGCGTCGACGATCGAACCGAAATCGTCGTCCAACAGCACCATGGAAGAGGCTTCCCGCGCGACGTCGGTGCCGCGCCCGCCCATGGCGATACCGATATGAGCGGCCTTCAAGGAGGGCGCGTCGTTGACGCCGTCGCCGGTCATGGCGACGATTTCGCCGTTCGCCTTCAACGCGTTGACGATCCTGAGCTTCTGCTCCGGCATGATGCGGGCGAACACGGTCGCGGTCTGCACACGCGCAGCGAGTTCTGCATCGGAAAGAGGGAGGAGATTCTCGCCCGTCAGGACATGGGTGGTGTCGAGCCCCGCCTGCCGCGCGATTGCCTTGGCCGTTGCCGGATAATCGCCGGTGATCATGACGACTCGGATTCCGGCCGAGCGGCATTCATCGATTGCCGCTCGCACGCTCGGGCGCAGCGGATCGGCGAGACCGACAAGGCCCAAATACTCGAACGCAAAATCGTGCGGTGTCTGCGGCAGCTCTTGGTCGGCGACGCGCGCGCGGGCAACGCCCAGCACGCGCAGACCGTCTGCCGCCATGGCGTCGCCGGCCTCCTTCACGCGGCGCAGTTCTTCGGCGGAAAACCGGCATAACCGGCCGATGGCCTCGGGCGCCCCCTTTGCGGCGACCACGAGTTCCCGGCCGGATTTGGTTTCCCAGACCTGCGTCACGGCCAGCAGATCGGGGCGAATGCCATAGGCGCGGATGAGAGCCCACGAGCCCCGCGCGCCTTTACCGATTGTCCCGCGAAAATCGTGAAACGCCTTTTCCATGGGATCGAAGGGCTCGGGCGCGCTCGCAAGAACTCCGAACCCGACAAGATCGTCGAAGACAGGCGGGACCTCTTCGCCGGGTGAATTCCCGACCCGGAAAATATCCCCGTCCTTCAGCCGCAATTCCGCGATCCTCATGCGGTTCTCGGTCAACGTGCCGGTCTTATCCGTACACAGAACAGTTGCCGAGCCGAGCGTTTCGATGGCGCTCGCGCGCCGGGTGAGAACCCGCGCACGCGAAATGCGCCAGGCGCCCATCGCCATGAACACAGTGAGGACCACCGGAAATTCCTCCGGCAGCATCGACATGCCGAGCGTGATGCCGGCGAGTACCGCATCGAGCCAGCCGCCGCGAAACAGGCCGTACAGAATCACGGCGAGGAGGCTCAGCATTCCGCCGACGACCCCGAAAATCCGGACCAGCCGCCGGGTCTCTACCTGCAAGCGCGCCGGCGCCGCTTCCGTGGTGGCGAGTGCCTGACCGATTCGGCCGATTTCGCTGCGCGGGCCTGTCGCGATCGCTTCAGCGATGCCGCTTCCCCTGACGATCAAGGCGCCGGAAAACACATAGGAGAGATCGTCGCCGCCGGAATGGGCGGGCGCATCGGAACCACCGGCTGTCTTCGCAATTTTGCGCACAGGCACCGACTCGCCCGTCAGCAGCGATTCATCGGCCTGAACGTCATTGCCTTGCCAAAGCACGGCATCGGCCGGAACGCGGTCGCCCTCCGACAGCACGACAACATCGCCGCGCACCACCTCCCGGCCGGCAATCCGTCTGCGCACCCCATCGCGGATGACAAGCGCCCGCGGACTGGTGAGATCGCGCAAGGCTTCCAGCACGTGTTCCGTCCGCGTTTCCTGCACGACGGTGATCACGATCGACAGCGTGGCGAAAGCGAGCAGGATCAGCGCACCCTGAAGGTCTCCCAGCGCCAGATAGATGACGCCCCCGCCCAGCAGCAGAGCCAGCATCGGTTCGCGAACAACTTCCAGTACGATGCGAAACGCCGTGCGCCGGTCCCGGCGCGGCAGTTCGTTATATCCTTCGATCTTGAGTCTGGCCTGAGCGTCCTTTTCGCTGAGCCCCTGCAGCAAAGCCGCCGATGAAAGATCGTCCTTCATGCGCCCCTTTTAGCAGCCGGCCGCACGAACACCATTGAAGCTCCGCCATCGGGCCCCGGTTCCATCACCAACTCTCAACAGTCCCGTGGCGGCCGCGAAGACTTCTTCCTTCGCGCACCAATAGCTCCGGACGCAGCCGCCCGCAGAATGCGGCGAAAGGTGGGGCATTCCGTATGGCGCGGCGCCGGGCAGGCAGCGGCGTGCCGCAATCCGTCGCGCATGGCGCTCAGTTGGCGGATCGTCCTATCCAGTTCGTCTGCCTTGGCTGCGAGCATCTGCCGGTCGATGCGCGGGCGCCCGTCCGGTGCGAACATGCCCGCGATCTCTTCGAGCGAGAATCCGGCGGCGCGCCCCACCGCGATAAGCGCCAGCCGTTCCAGCACGCCCGGATCGAACAAACGGCGCAAGCCGCGCCTGCCGATCGAGGCGATCAACCCCTTCTCCTCGTAGAAGCGCAGAGCCGAGGCAGGGACGCCGGACCGCTGCGCCACCTCCGTTATGTCTAAGTCCCGCACCCTCTTGACCTCAAGTCGACTTGAACTGGCACAGTGGGGCATCGGCTTCTTCTAGGCAAACGAAAGGACACGAAAATGGGTACGGCGCACGAGACCGACGACAAACAGAAAGCGCTTTGGAACGGCCCCGCCGGACGCGCCTGGGTCGAGGCGCAGGCGCTGCTCGACCGGATGTTCAAGCCGTTCGAAGACCTGCTCGTCGACTCGGTCGCCGCCGGAAATGGGGGCCGGGTGCTCGACGTCGGCTGCGGCACGGGCGCGACAACGCTCGCCGCCGCACGGCTCCTCGGAGCGAAGGGCCGCTGCGTCGGCATCGACATTTCGGAGCCCATGATCGCGGCCGCCCAAGCCCGCGCCGAACAGGAAGGCACGCCGGCAAGGTTCATCCGCGCCAACGCGCAAGTCCACGCCTTCGAGCCTGCAAGCTTCGACACGATCATTTCGCGCTTCGGCGTAATGTTCTTCGACGATTTCGCCGGGGCTTTTGCGAACCTGCGGCGCGCCGCATGGAACGGCGCCGAATTCCGGTTCGTCGCGTGGCGGAGTGCCGCGGAAAATCCGTTCATGACAACGGCCGAGCGCGCGGCCGCGCCGCTGCTTCCGAACATGCCCGCTCGCCGGCCGGACGCGCCGGGGCAATTCGCTTTCGCCGACCGGCAACGGGTCCAGTGCATCCTGGAGGAGAGCGGCTGGGCCGGGATCGACATTCGGCCGCTCGATGTTGCCTGCACCCTGCCCGAGAAAGAGTTGGTCCCTTATCTGACCCGGCTCGGACCTCTCGGCCTGGTCATGCACGAATTGGACGATGGGACGCGTCATCAGGTCATCGAAAAGGTACGCGCGGCCTTTGATCCCTATGTGCACGGAACCGAAGTTCGCTTTACCGCCGCCTGCTGGATGGTGTGCGCCCGAGCGCCGGCCGCGAAGGAGGGTGCCAGTGCCTGACCCCGCCAAGCGAGAGCGGCCAGCGTTGTGGCGTTTGACCGTGTATCATTGGTAGCAGCGGAGGGATTTGAACCCCCGACCAAGGGATTATGATTTGGGCTAGACCCTAATTTGATCGATTCCCATGCTTACTCATACATCCTCCTAAGTCTCTGTCTCCGTTGAATTTTCCGAGTTTTACGTCCTCATAGACGTACACGGAAGATCACCCCAGCTCTGCCCTTGGCGGAGATTTATCGGAGATTTGGAAATGCTCACGGAGGTACAGATTAAGGCCCTTCAGGCGCCCAAAAAGGGCGAGAAAATCTACCCGGATAAGAGCCTGCCGGGTTTCGGCGTTCGCGTCACGTCAACCGGCGTGAAATCCTTCATTCTTACCCACGGTCGTACCCGGTCACGCGAGACGATTGGCAGAACAGGCATGGTTAGCCTTGCAGAGGCTCGTGCCGAGGCAAAGAGGCGTCTTGCGGAATATACGCTCGGCAAGCAGCGGCCCCAAACAAAGTCATGGCGCGCCGCAGTCGACGAATACCTGGAGGCGGTCAAAGCGAAGAACAGAGAAAGCACTTTCAAGAGCTACGACCGCCATCTCCGCAAACATTTCAGGTTCGGCGAGACGCGGATGGAAGACGTAACACCTCAGACAATCCAGCGGGCTCTCGATAAGCTGAATGATCGGCAGGCAGAACGACACCACGCTTTCACCTCGTTGCGGGCATTCATCCGCTGGGCGCACCGTCGACACTACGTCGACCGAAACCCGATGGAAAGAATGAGGGCGCCACGTGGTTCGAGAGCGCGAGATCGTGTGCTTTCGAACGAGGAATTGGCGAAGGTTTGGAATGCCTGCGGGGAGGATACGTTCGCCGTCATCGTGAAGCTCTTAATTCTTACCGGCCAGCGTGTAGGCGAAATTTCGAAACTGCGGCATGACATGGTTGGCGAGCGCTCCCTTACTCTGCCCGCCTGGCTCACCAAAAACGGCCGCGCGCATACGATCCCGCTCCCAGAGGCTGCCGCGGAGCTTTTGAGAGGCCGTCAGACTGCACCAGACGGACGCTTCTTTCCCGCCAAAGGGAAATCGCGCGAGCCATTCAGCGGATGGTCAAAATCAAAGGCTGCACTCGACAAGCGGAGTACTGTCACGGACTGGACCATTCACGATCTGAGACGAACGTTTGCTTCCGGGCTCGCGTCATTAGGCGTTGCGCTGCCGGTTATCGAAAAATTGCTTAATCATATTTCAGGAAGCTTTGGTGGGATCGTGGGCGTGTATCAACGCTACGACTTCATGCCGGAAATGCGCGCCGCCATCGAAAAGTGGGAAGCGCACGTGATAAAACTTGCGTCGCCTGAAGGCGTCAACCCGAAGGGCGTCATGACGCTCTCCAACCCTGGAGAGTTACATGACGCGGTTATTGTCGAAGAAGCAGGTCAAGGAGCGGGTCGTCTATAGCTTTGCGCACATTGATCGTCTCGAACGGGCTGGGCTGTTCCCTTTAAGAGTGCGGCTTGGCAATGGTCGATGCGGCTGGGTGGAGCAAGAGATAGAGGACTGGATTCAGGCCAAAATGGCACTTCGCAGAGCCCCCGTGACCTCCCAGTAATGGGAGCAGGGAGCCGGCGTCCAAACCGGCTCCCTTTACTACGCCCTTTACCCCCACCTTTTCCGTATAGGAGTCACCGACGGTGCCAGCGTGCTGCTTATAAGGCCTCAGACTTCCTCATTGAGCTGCACATTTTCCGGGTGATTTAGCGCGACTTCATCTGTCTTTGCGTATTGCTCTGCAATCCGCAGACCTCTCGCGTACGCCCTCTGGGCACGCTTCGAGGAAAGACAGATGTCCTCGTTTGCAGTACGAGAATTTCCTTACGAAGATCGAACTCACTACGTATTCGTAAGTGGCTTATCCTAAGTTTCTTTGCCGATAGAACCACTCTGAATCGGAAGTTACCGTACAACACGTATTCTCGTCGGCGGGGGCAGGCGGTGATGGCGTGCGACTATTCGGGGCCAAGTGCAGCTCGCCGCGACCGCGGCTTCCTTCCGCCTGGCACATCTGCTCGACACCGAGCCGGCCCTGATTCGATCCGCACGCCGGCCGAACGATGCGATCCAACCCGATTCCATTCTATCGACCGCGACGGACGACGCGTTTCGGTCATCTTAGTTTTCGCCAAACGGAATAGTTCGCAACCGCTCCCGTGCGGGCCATGAGGTGGAGAGGGAGCAAACGTCGACAAGAAAACCCAGATTTCTCGATCATCTTTAGGGAGGGGTGCAGTGAAAGTCTCGATCAATCACAGTGAGACGCAACACGGCTTGGTGTTCAAGAAAACCTACTATGCCGTGACGGTATCCGTGACCTTCAACGAAGAAGAAATGGCCGTCATTCGCAAGCGCAAGATGGAGAAATCCGTCCTTCTTGAGCGCGGGCCAGACGCCGTGGCGCGCGAGCGGTTCAAGAACAAGCAAGACTATCTCGCATCCCTCAGCGGCTTTGAGCTGTCGGTAAGCAAACTGCTCAAAGGCCCCGACAGCTACGAATGCGAAACGCCAGTTGCGGCGAAGCAATACGAAGCCCAAGTCATTGACGGCTTGAAAATCCTCAAAGAGCACCTCCAGGGCAACGCTGAACTCGCCGAGAACAAGTCCTTTGAACTATGACGATCCGGTAAAGGTCATCGCGATGGCCGCCTTTATGGCGGCCGTCGCGGTGCTTCTGGCTTATGCCATGGTGATAGCTCTGCCGTTTGCGGCCGTGGGCGCCGGATGGATGGGCTACAAGTGGTATACCAACCAGCCCCATGTGCGCTTACGCAAGGGACGCGAGCGGGCGCATGAACTATATGCCGCTTTGAAGCGAGCGCAGGAAGCCGCCAAACTCCCCGCTCCTGACGACTTCGGGGGCGCTGTCTGGGACGAGGTAGCAAAGAGAAGATCGCCCGATCTTCCGAGCTTCGACCTTGCGAGCAAAATCATGAGCATGGGGCGAGCGCTCTATGCGTACGAAGGGCTCATGGTGGACGTTGTAGAGCCGCCCCAACTGAGTGAGATCGAAGAGGCGAAATAGCGGGACCACATTTCGGGCATCCATCGCAAACTTGCGATTCCCAAAGTCGCCGACTTGGTACGAGACGCGATAGCCAATTCCGTCATCGGGTTTTGCGAGCACCTGCCCGCCTTCGCGTTTCAGAAGGTGGATGAGCTCCTAATCTCGGCCAAGGCCGAAACCTTGGTCTCGCAATTCTCGATCCGGACGACCGATTGCATCGACGACTTAGGGCAGGCAGTCGAAGACACGATCATGCCGTTTTACCGGAGCGATCTCGGCCCCCTATTCCATGACCTCCGGGAAAGCCTGGACGCCCTTCAGCACCGCGTTTCCCACGTCCCCTTCGACGTGCAGAACCGCCATTCGGGCAAGCTCATATTGCCGTCAAACCATGACGGCAATCCGTTGGACTTCGTCGAGGGCACGCCGCTTTTGATGCTCTTCGACACCCAGCTTCCGTTTGAAATCAAAGGCGATATCCGCTTCTCAGGCATGTGGGTGGTCGCACCTCCCGGTCGAGGGAAGACGACGCTTTTGTCTAACCTGCTTGAAAGCGACCTCGACGCCGTCGCCGAGGGCAAGGCGTCGGTGATCCTCATGGACAGCAAGGGCGACCTTGTGGGCGAAGCGAAGCGCCTTCAGATGTTTGCGCCGGGCGGGAAACTGCACGGCAAGTTAGTGCTCATCGAGCCGTGGGAAACTCTAGCCATAAACCCGCTCGACCTGGGCGCCTCCACCGGACACACAATAGCGCTCCTTGAGTATGTTTTCAGCTCTCTCCTTGAGAGCCAAATGACGCCGCTTCAGGGCACGTTGTTCCGTGCCGTGTTGATCCTTTGCAAGGCGATTCCGAACGCAAACTTCTTCACCTTCAGGGACATCCTCCTCGGCGGGTGGAGGCCCTATGAGGGTTACGTCCGCACGCTCGACCGTGAGGACGCCTTATTCTTTGCCGGCGGCGAATTTGACAGCCAGACCTACAAGAAGACGCGGGAAGAGCTGACCTGGCGCATCCGTGACCTGACCACCCGGGTGCCGCTTCTTCGGGGCATGTTCCGGGCGAAGAAGACCCGGATCGACATCGGCAAAGAAATGGACGCGGGCAAGGTCATCATCAT